>CAYRNF010000009.1:0-126176 GCA_964425695.1 uncultured Pseudoxanthomonas sp. | reverse complement strand
CGCTGCCGTTCAAGCTGCTGCTGTTCGTGCTGATCGACGGCTGGGCCAAGCTGGTGCACGGCCTGGTGCTGACCTACGGAACCTGAGGACGGATCGCCGATGGAAACCGTTCTGGAACTCACCAAGCAGGCGCTGATGCTCACCCTGATCCTGTCCGGCCCGCCGATCGCGGCCGCCGCGCTGGTGGGGCTGGTGGTGGCGTTCCTGCAGGCCGCCACGCAGCTGCAGGAACAGACGTTCGCCTACGCGATCAAGTTCACCGTCATCGTGATCACGCTGTTCCTCACCGGCGCGCTGATCGGCGGCACGCTGTACACCTACGCGGACAAGATCTTCGTGGATTTCCCCGTGCTGATCCGGCGCTGACGCGGCATGCCGTTCGACACCGTCAACGACGTGATGATGGCGCTGGGGCTCACCCTGCCGCGGATCGCCGGCGCGTTCCTGATGCTGCCGCTGCTCACCGCCGAGACCGTGCCGGCGATGGTGCGCAACAGCTTCATGGTGAGCCTTGCGATCGTGGCGCTGCCGATCTCCATGGCCGGGATCCCGGTGGATTCGATGAACGCGCTGCAGTGGGTGCCCACGGTGCTGAAGGAGATCTTCATCGGCATCTCCATCGGCTTCTGCTTCGGCGTGGTGTTCTGGGCGATCGGCGCGGTGGGCAACGTGATCGACACCCAGGTGGGCCTGGGCATGGCCGCGGTGTTCGATCCGATCCAGGGGCACCAGACTTCGGTGCACGGCGACTTCCTGTCGCGCCTGGCGATGTGGCTGTTCATGGCCAGCGGCGCGTTCATGATCTTCCTGGACCTGCTGCTGTCGAGCTACTCGCTGTGGCCGGTGACGAGCTTCTGGCCACGGCTGCACCCGCAGGGCATGAACCTGTTCGTGGGCCATTTCAGCTACATGATGACCGCAGTGCTGGTGCTGGCCGCACCGGCGATGGTGCTGATGCTGATCATCGACCTGTCCTTCGGCCTGGTGAACCGCTACGCGCCGCAGCTCAACGTGTTCGCGCTGACCCTGCCGATCAAGGCGTGGATCGCCACGGCGGTGATCCTGCTGCTGATCGGCGTGTACGTGGAAATCATCCTGGGCCGGCTGGGTGCGAACCGCGGGTTGCTGGAACTGATCCAGAAAGCGCTGACGTAGGGCGGGCTCCAGCCCGCCAGCGCGGTGCCGCGGTCGCGGGGAACGATGGCAGGTGCGTGCTTCGTTCGTCGCCATCCGCAAACCGCGCCGTGCGATGGCTGACCGCGGTCCGCCCTACGTCGCGTTATCCGACGGCATCTCGGTGACCACCGGTCCTTCGGGCGGATCGTAGTTGTCCATGCGCGCGCGCTGCACGCTCTCGGCCCAGAACAGCACTTCGGCCACGGCGTCGAAGAATTCGCTGTCCACGTAGTCGTCCAGCGCCACCTTCTCGTTGAGGCCGCGTGCCAGCGGCACGTTCTGCAGGATCGGAATGCCGGCTTCCTCGGCGGCGCGCTTGATCTGCTCGGCCAGGTCGCCCTCGCCCTTGGCCACGACCACCGGCAGGTCGGTGTCGCCCAGTTCGTAGCGCAGCGCCACGGCGATGTGGGTGGGATTGGTCACCACGACGTTCGAGCCGCGCACCGCGCTGAGCATGTTCTGCTGCGCCCACTCCTGGTGCAGCTGACGGCGCCGCGACTTGACGTACGGGTCGCCCTCGTTCTCCTTCACTTCCTGCTTGATGTCGCGGCGGCTCATGCGCAGCTGCTTGGTGTACGAGAACTTCTGGTACCACACGTCCAGCGCCGAGACGAAGAAGAACACCACGATCGTCCAGATCACGATGCGGGTGATGGCATGCCAGATCGCGCTGCCCATCTGCGCCGGCACGCCGTGCGGCAGCAGCAGCAGGTCCGGCATCATCTTCCACAGCACGTACGCACCGATGCCCAGCAGCGCGGCGCTCTTGATGATCGACTTGAGCAGTTCGACCAGGTTGTCCATGGAGAACATCTTCTTGATGCCCTCCACCGGGTTCATCTTGACCAGGTCGGGCGTCACCTTCTTCATGCTGGCGATGGCCCCGACCTGCAGGAACTCGATCGCCAGGCCCAGCAGCAGGGCCATGGCCAGCAGCGGCAGGCTCAGCCACAGGAGGGTCTGGAAGGCGATGGCGGCGGTTTCCAGCAGCGCCTCGCGGAACGGCAGCTGGATCGCGCGCAGGCTCTGCTCGAACAGTTCGCGCAGGCGCGAGTACATGAAGCCCATCAGCAGCCAGCCGGTGACCAGCCAGCCCAGGGTCAGCACCGTGGCGGTGAGCTCGCGGCTCTTGCTGACATTGCCTTCCTTGCGCGCATCGCGGATGCGCTTGGGAGTCGGCTTTTCGGTCTTGTCCGCGCCCTGGTCCTTCGACGCCATGCGCTGGTAGCCTCCGGATGCGCGAGCGGCGAGGCTAGCACGCACCCCCACCGCGCCTGCTGCGAAAACGTGAACGCCGCCGCTATGCGCACGCCACCCTAGGGTCGGCCCGAGGTACCCGCTGGCGGACGTCATCGTTACAGTCGCTGCGTCCCCCACTCCGTCCCGCCGCCCGTCCCGAGCATGTCCATCGATTCGCGCCTCAGTCCATCCCTCCCGCAGTTCGACGCGCTGACCGCGCTCGACCGGCAGGCGGGGCTGCGCGAAGGTCGGCTCGACGACCTGGCAGGCGCCGGCCTGGTGTCGGAAGGCGCCGCGGCCGCGGACCTGGTGGACCAGGGCGAACGGCTGTTGAACGCGCAGGCCTGGGACGAGGGCGAGCCGCGTACGCTCGCCACCGGGGACTTCCACCCGGCGGGGCACGATCCGGCCGACGACCTGGCCCTGGTCGACCGGCTCGTCGATTCGCTCTGACGCACCGTCCGGAAGGCGCTGACCGCGCCCGGGAACCATTCCGCCAGGCAGGAACGCCCGCGGTCTGAGCGGCGCACCGGGCGCCGAACCCTCCAGTTGCTAGGCTGCCCGGCATGACCGACGCGCTGCCTTCGCCCGACTCCCTGCGCACCGCCGCCGCGCGGCTGGTGGCGCTGCTGGGGGCGCACCAGGACGACGAATACCGGCTCACCGTGCTGCGGCGCCTGGCCCGGCGGCTGGGCGAGGACCGCTACCCCCTGTTCCTGCGCCTGCTCACCGTGGTGGCCGAAAGCGACGACGACCACGCCAAGCGCCTGCTGGCCGACACCTTCGGCGCAGCGCTGCGGCGCATGGACCTGCCCGGCGGCGCGCTGAGTTCCTGGGGGGCCACCCGCCTGCCGGAGACCCGCACCCTGGACGTGAACGCGCTGTCCGGCGGATTCTTCGGGGCCAGCCCGCGGCGGCTGCTGGGCCCGGTGGAGTACCTCACTGTGTGGCACCTGCAACGCACCCAGCGCCAGCTGCTGGGCACCGACAGCTACCGCCACACCCTGGCGCTGCTGGTGGCCCTGTTCAACCACGGCGAGGAAGCCCGCCGCCTGTATCCGCAGAAGCTGGCCGCCGACGCCGCCAACGAGCTGGAAGGCGCCTACACCCGCGTGACCCGCGACAGTCTGGCCGCCATCGCAGGCGCGTGGCAGGCGGGCCGGTCGCCGGAGGACGTGGCCGCCGCCGCCCTGGCCGCGGGCTCGGCCGGGCACCCGCCGGGCTGGCTGGTGCGCGAGCTGTAAGAGGCGTCCGGCGCAGGTTGCGCCCGCCACCGCGCGCGTCACAAGATGCGGCCGACCGGTCCGGGGAGGGACGTCGATGCGCAGCTGGTGGGCGCCGTTCTCATTGCCGCTGGTGCTGGCGGGGCTGGTGGTGGCCGCTGCGCTGGGCGCATGCCAGCGCGACGCGGACGGGCCGGGCGCGCGGGTCGCGGCCCTGCCGCCGACCGGTGCGCGCATGCCGGCCGACGCGGTGCTGCTGCTGACGCGCCACCTGCGCGACAACGACCTGCCGGCCTTCGCCCGCGACGCGGTGCCGCCGGACCTGCACCGCCAGCTGGAAGCCGCTTGGCGCGCCGGCCGCACCCGCTGGCCGCTGGACGAACTGCCCTTCGACGAACGCCTGCCGCGCCTGCTGGGCGCACTGGCCGAAGCCGGTTCGGAGCGCCGCCTGCAGGCCGTCTTCGACCGCCAGTTCGCAGGCGAGACCAGCGCGCTGCGGGCCGCCGCCACCGCGCTGGGCCTGTTCGGCGCGCAGTACGTACAGCACCAGGGGGACTTCAGCGCCGCCGAGCGCGCCCACTACCTGCAGTTCGTGGACGCTCTGTCGCGATGGGGCCGCGAGGCACCCCTGGGCGATCCGGCGCGGGCGCGCACCGCCATCCCGCGGCTGGCCACGGCCGCACGCGCCACCGGCCTGCGCACCGAGGCCGATTTCGCCCGGCTGGGCATGACCGCCAGCCTGCAGCGGCTGTCCGGCTTCCTGCGCACGCTCAAGGAGGTGCTGGACAGCTACGGGCTGCCGCTGGACCAAACCTTGGGCGCGCTGCGTGCGGAGACGGTGTCCCAGGACGGGGCGCGGGCCAAGGTGCGCATGCGCTACGTGCTGGGCGGCCGCCCGGTGGAAGCGGTGGTGGAGGTGGAACGGGTGGCCGGCCGCTGGTACCTGTCGGACTACCTGCGGCACGCGCGGGCCGCGGTCGCGGGCGCCAGCACCGCCAGGTCGGGGGCAGTGGCCGCATCGGGGCCGCGTTCGACGGGAGCCGGGCGCGAAGGCGGCCCCCAAGAAAACGACTGAGGATTGAGCCGCGGCGTGCCTGTGAGCGTTGGGGCCGCACAGAAGATGCCGTCCTTCGCGCGTCCCTCATGACAGCCGCATGGCTGTCCAACGCGGCCATCCGGCGACCTCAAGCCCCGGGCGGCCGCGACATCGGGGTGCCGCTCGACCGCGACGCCGTTCGCATCGCAGTCGCGGCACTCACGAGCAGAGCGGCTCGATCGGCACCGCCCTGCATGCAGGGAGACCTGCAGCGCGGGGTATTCCGAGCCCGCCTCCTGGCAGGTGAAGGCTTCTCCCACGTGGCTGCGCATCGAGCGCACCGCGCTTGGAGGCGCGGACGTCGCGGCATAATGCCCACGATGCCGAACCGCCCGCTTCCGCCCGACCAGCCCGGCCTGTTCGGCCCCGACCCGTCGGCCAGCCCTTCCGCGGAGGCCGGTCGGTTCGACCCGCCGCCGGAGATGACCCTGGGCGAGGCCATGACCCCGCCTTCGGAGTCCGCGCGCGCCTCTGGACACGCCGCGGCCGATGCCTCGGCCGCCAGCGGGGCGGGCCTGCCGCCCCAGGTCGCCGCGCTGCGCCAGCGCCGCCCCTGGTGGGCGCGGCTGCTGGGCGGGCTGGTGTCGCCCTGGGTCTCGCTGAAGATCGAACCGGTGCAGCCGGGCGACTACGTGGATCACCGCCCGGTCTGCTACGTGCTGGAGGATTACGGGCTGTCCAACGCTCTGATCCTGGACCGCGCCTGCCGCGAAGCCGGGCTGCCTTCGCCGCTGCGGCCGCTGCCGGGCGACCCGCTGGGACGCAAGCGCGCCTACGTGGCGCTGTCGCGGCGCAACCGCACCCTGGCCCAGCTGATGGCCAGCACCCTCAACGGCGAGCCGCCGCCCGGCGGCAAGTCGCACAGCGAATCGCTGGCCCGGTTGCTGGCCGCGCACCGCGCCGACCCGGCGCTGGACGTGCAGCTGATCCCGGTCTCGATCTTCGTGGGCCGCTCGCCGGAGAAGAGCGCCGGCTGGTTCAGCGTGCTGTTCTCGGAGAACTGGGCGATCGTGGGGCGCTTCCGCCGGCTGCTGGCGATCCTGCTGAACGGCCGCGACACCCTGGTGCGGTTCGCCCCGCCGGTGGACGTGCAGGGCGTGGTGGCCGAAGGCCTGGACCCGGAGCGCACCGTCCGCAAGCTCTCGCGCGTGCTGCGCGCGCACTTCCACCGCATCCGCGAGGCGGTGATCGGGCCGGACCTGTCCACGCGCCGCCTGCTGATCGACAAGGTGCTGTCGGCGCCGTCGGTGAAGGACGCCATCGCCGACCAGGCGCGGCGCGACAACAGCAGGATCGAGGCGGCGTGGAAGAAGGCCCACGACATGGCCTACGAGATCGCCGCCGACTATTCACACCCGGTGGTGCGTTCGGCCAGCTACCTGCTCACCGCGGTGTGGAACCGGATCTACCGCGGCGTGTTGGTCCACCACCTGGACGAGCTCAAGGCGGTGGCGCCCGGCAACGAGATCGTCTACGTGCCTTCGCATCGAAGCCACATGGACTACCTGCTGCTGAGCTACCTGCTGTACACCAAGGGCATCGTCCCGCCGCACATCGCCGCAGGCGTCAACCTCAACCTGCCGGTGATCGGGCCGATCCTGCGCCGCGGCGGCGCCTTCTTCCTGCGCCGCTCGATCCGCGGCAGCGCCCTGTACTCCACCGTGTTCACCGAGTACGTCGCGCAGCTGGTGGCCGGCGGCTATTCCATCGAGTACTTCATCGAGGGCGGCCGCTCGCGCACCGGGCGCCTGCTCCAGCCCAAGGGCGGCATGCTGGCGATGACGGTGCGCGCGTTCCTGCGCCAGCCCACGCGCCCGGTGCTGTTCCAGCCGGTGTACATCGGCTACGAAAAGCTGATGGAGGGCGACAGCTACTCCGACGAGCTCACCGGCAAGCCCAAGCAGAAGGAATCCATCTGGCACCTGCTCACCGGCATCCCGCGGGTGCTGCGCAAGAACTACGGCCAGGTGGTGGTGAACTTCGGCGAGCCCATCGCGCTGGTCGACGTGCTGGCGCAGCACGCGCCGCAGTGGGACGGCCGGCCACTGGACGAAGACGAAAAGCCGCAGTGGTTGTCGGACACCATCGACGCGCTGGCCAAGCGCATCCAGGTCAACGTCAACCGCGCCGCCGACGTGAATCCGATCAACCTGCTGGCGCTGGCCCTGCTGTCCACGCCCAAGCACGCCATGGGCGAAGGCGACCTGCTGGCGCAGATCGCGCTGTCCAAGACGCTGCTGCAGGAAGTGCCGTACTCCGACCGCGTCACCGTCACCCCGCACACGCCCGGCCAGATCGTCGCCCACGGCGAGGAGATCGCGGTGCTCAAGCGCACCGCGCACCCGCTGGGGGACGTGCTCAGCGTGGACGACGACAACGCCGTGCTGCTGAGCTACTTCCGCAACAACGTGCTGCACCTGTTCACGGCGTCGGCGTGGATCGCGTGCTGCTTCCTGCACAACCGCCGCATGTCGCGCAGCACGCTGCAGCGCCTGGGCCGCAACCTCTATCCGTTCCTGCAGGCCGAACTGTTCCTGCCCTGGGACGAGGACGGCTTCGCGCAGCGCATCGAGCACACCATCGCGGTGTTCGTGCGCGAAGGACTGCTCGAGGAGGTCGGCCCGGACGACGGCGGCATCCTGGGCCGCAACGCAGGGCAGTCCGACGAGGTGTTCCGGCTGCGCGCGCTGGGCCACCCGCTGCAACAGGCGTTCGAGCGCTACTACATCGCCATCTCGGTGCTGGCCAAGAACGGCCCGGGCACCTTGGGCGCCGGCGAACTGGAAAGCCTGTGCCAGCTCGCCGCGCAGCGCCTTTCGCTGCTCTACGCCGAATCCGCCCCGGAATTCTTCGACAAGGCGCTGTTCCGCGGCTTCATCCAGAAACTGCGCGAACTGCGCCTGGTGTGGCCCAACGAAGACAGCAAGCTCATGTTCGACCAGCGCCTGGACACCCTGGCGAAAGACGCCAAAGTGATCCTGGGCCGCGAACTGCGGCACACTATCGAGAAGATCAGTCCTGAGCTGGTGCGGCCCGAGGAATCCGGCACCCTCCGGCAGTGAACCAGCGCCGCGTTGAAGCCGTGCCGCCCTGGCACGTGAGATCGCGGAAGCGCCTGGCGCGAACCATCGTCGTCGCGAGCTCCGGCGCATTCCGCTACTGGATGCGGGAGCGGTATTGCGCAGCCAACCTCTTCGAATGACTGCTCGCTTCGCTCTGTCGTCCCGGAGCCGACCGAGGTCAACGCTGATCTCGATCCGCTGATGTGCCTTGAAATGGACCCCGGCATGACGGTGCTACGTCGTCTGACCTGGCACCGCGCCTGCCGACTATAAAAATGGAGTAGCGGCACCAGCCCGCACGGGTCAGCGCAGTGATTTCGCGCGCGCGCTCCGCTGAGGCGAGCCGGTCTGTGCCTGCTGGCCAAGCTGCGGCCTTGCGATCTCGTCGTAGTAGTTCACCCGGTGACTCAGGAGTCGCAGCGTGCCGTCGACCGTGGTGAACAGCTCCTCGATGACGTAAATGCGATCACCATCGATGGCGGTGGGATTCCAGCGCCGGAGATTCGTGATTCGGCACCCACCGACTCCGACCTCGCACGCGTGCACGGGTTGGCCGGTCCCGTTGCGGTAATCGATGATCTCGATGCTCGAATCGATGATGCGCCACCCGACCGGCGTGACGACGGTCGATGTTGGCGTCGTGGACCTGCGCCATGCCACGCCTCCGGGATCGAGGGTGAAGGTGAGGTCGGAGCCTGGTTCGATCCCGGAGTGTCCCAGGTAGAAACCGCTGCGCCAGGACCGCCCGCCGTTGACGCCGTCGAAAGCGAGCCCGTCTCGCGCTGCAGACATCATGTAGCGCACCCCAGGCACATCTCGTGCGCGCCATTCAACCACGAGCCCGGCAGCGGCACGGCCGTCGTCCACGAGCTTGCGGATCAGCGCGGAGTCGCCGCCAAGTGTGATGGCAATCCGTCCGAGTGCGTCGACTTGCCAAGTGAAGGCTGCCCCGCTCGCATGATGTCCCGAGTTGTCCGCCAGGAAGGTGAAGTACTCGGCACCACCATCACCATTCAATGTCTGGACGTAGCTTTCCGGAACCCAGAGCGAACGCGTGCCGATCACGTCGCTAGCGGTGAGCGCATCGATTCCGCCCGCATCGGGAATGCCCAGGAATGTCGTGCTTGTGGTCTGGAAGTAAGGTTCCAGCTCCGGATCATCGGGATAGGTGATGTGGGAGGTCGTCGAGAAGGCCAGAACGTCGCGACCGGCACCCTCGAACAGTTTCGCCGCCCTGTAAGCGTGCGGGGTCGTGGTCGCATGCCGTTGTACGCCACCGACGAAGGGAAAGAAGCTGGTCGTGAAGGGGTATTCCGGCACCGCGTTCACGACGCCCGACGCAAGGTTCCAAACCAACGACGGCGCGGGGTTCGGCAACCGATTCACGAAGCGGCCGCTTCCGTCGTTGGACAACGTCAGCTGGCTGCCCTGGATGCGACTCACGTCGAGTGCGCCTGGCCGGCCCAGCGCGGAGACTAGGCTCCATGTACCCACCAGTTCGGCGGGCTCCACCGGGACGATGATCCCCGCATCCGACGTCAGCGCGGTCATCGTGTTCGACAGTGCCGCGGGCGCATTCCTGTTGACGCTCGCCAGGAACTCCGAGAGCGCCATCGGATCGCTGATCAGTCCGAGCGTATCCGTCGTGCCTGCAGGGAGTGGATAGTTGCCGCTGATCGCGAGCCGGACGGCGGCAGACTGCTGCAACAACTGGGTGTGATCCAGACGTTCCTGCGCAAGCATGAACTGCTCGTCGCTGACAATCTGCGCCCCTCCATGGGCCGCCTTCAGAAGGCGCGCATGGGCCGTCCCCACGCTGGTGACCTGGACCTGGTTGTTCTCCTCGCGAGTGAGGATGCCGTCGCTGCCGGCTTCCTGTACCAGGCGGTCGAAATCTCCAAGCACGCTTACCAGCCTGACGTGCGAATGCTCTCCGCTGCCACGCACATCCAGGGTCACCATGCCTTCCGCAAGCGGATCGAGCTCGAGCGTGTATTCGCCCGCTGCCCCGCTTGACGTGGTGAAGTGCTGCCCACCCACCGAAGCGGTGATCGTTGTCTCGCCAATCGGACCTTCCACGACGCGGCCCTGCAACGCGAGGCTTTCGCGGACGTCCACGAACACGCTGGCAGTACCGGTGCCGTTCGTACCGACCACGATGTAGGAAAACCGGTCGCTGCCCGTGAAGCCGGGCGCCGGGGCATAGCGGACCTGTCCCCCCACCACGCTGGCGCTGCCATTCGCGGGCCGGCTGCGGATCTTGATGCCGCGCACACCGCCGATGCCCGCGTCGTTGGCGCGTACGTCGATAAGGACCGGACGTCCTTGCAGCGTCGTGGCGCGGTCGTCGACCGCCCCGCCGATGGCAGCGATCGCGCCTCCGCTGCCCGCCAGCATCGCGGCGGATAAACACACCCCTGCCTTGCGCATGATCCCCCCGGATGAACTTCGGCGACGAATGATGCGCCGAATGGCGGCATCATGGAATGCCGGTGCAGCAAGGCGCGTGTCCGGCCCTCTCCGATCCCGGATACGCGATACGACGGCCCGCGGAATAACGGATAGGGAGTGCCGGCACGTCACGGCGCTGATTCATCGAACCCGTGGACGCGCCAAGGCAGTGACGTACCCGGCATGCGCTAACCTGCGCCCCGGACTTTCACGGAAGGCCATGTGTCCGCCACCGACTCATTCGCTGCACCCGCGCCTGCCGCCGACCGCGGCAACGACTGGCTCGCGATCCCGCGCCTGGCCGCAGTGCTGCTGTGGCGGCACTGGCCGGCGCTGCTGTTCTGGTTCTTCGCCCAGCGCATCGCCTACGACCTGTGCATGGGGCTGGCCATCGCGCTGGCCGAGCGCAGCGCGCTGCTGTCCTACGCGGCGATCGCGCTGCTGATCGTCGGCCAGCTGGTGTGTACGATCGGGATGTTCCTGGCGTTGCGGCCTTCGCTGGCGCTGCCGGGCGCGGGCGCGGTTTCCAGCGAAGCCGCGGCGCCCATGCAGCCGTGGGTGACCGCGCTGGCCGTAGCGTTGCTGCCGTTCTTCGCCTTCTACGCGGGCTGGGGCCTGCTGGACGGCATCCATCGCGATTTCCGCACCGCCTATTTCGTCAGCGTGTCGTTCGAGAACCGCGAGAACCTGGGCGACGTGCTGCGGCTGCACGGCCTGTGGATCGCACTGGCCGTGGCCTGGGCGGTGCGCGTGCTGGCCAAGCGCATGCATGCGCGAACCGGCAGGGCGTCGTGGTCGGTGGTGGCCACCGCCTGCGAGGCGTACTGGGTCTTCGTGGGCGTGGCCGCGGTGGCCGCGCTGTACGGCGCGGTGCGCGGCTGGTGGGATTCGCGCGCGGTGGTGGTGGCGGTGGCGCAATGGTGGGAGGCGCCGACGTTGGCCGGGGTGTCGCTGGCGCCGGCGAAAAGCGTGTTCGACCCGGCGTGGGACGTCGTGTCCACCGCGGCCGGCGCGATGCTGATGCCGCTGGTGTGGCTGGCGATCGCCGCGCTGATCTATGGCCTGGACCTGAGCCGCCAGCAGCGGATCGATGCGGCCGACGCGCGCCTGCGGCACGCCGTGCGCCGCTACGTGCGCCTGCACGCGGGTTGGCGGATCCTGGCCGATCGGGCCAGCGCGGGCTGGAACAGCAAGGGCGTGCCGCTGGTCAACGGTGTGCGCCTGGTCCTGCGCGCCGGCCTGCCAGCACTGCTCACGCTGTGCCTGGGCTGGCAGCTGCTGGCGTATCTCGACGCCACGCTGTGGCTGGCCCTGGTGCGTTGGCTCGGCGCGCGCAGCGGACCGGACTGGGAGATCCTGGGCCAGCCGCTGTCGGTGCTGTTCGGCAGCCCGCGCATGGTGCGCGCTGGACTGGTGACCGAGGTGTTGCGCGTGGTGCTGCTGGCGGCGACGTTCTCGACCGCGGTCAGCCGCCTGGCGCGGACGCGTCCGTAGCGGGAAGCCTGAAACGCAGGTAGCTGCCCGGTGGCGTGGTCTCGAACGGATTCAGCAGGATCTCGGCGCTGAGCGCGTCGTTGGGCAGGTCGCGCGGCACCAGGTAGCCGTGGAAGAAGCGGAAGGGCGCGCCGCGCCGCGCCTTGATGTCGTTGAAGTCCGCATCGGTGCGCGATGCGCAGCGCGTGTCCAGCTGCAGCTCGCGTTCGATGCGGCGCTGCACCTGGCTGCTGAATTCGTCCACCGGCGTCGACTGCCCGCCCCAGTGCCTGCCGCGCGCGTCGCTGAGCCGGCCCACGCAGCGATCGAGCACCTGCAGGTCGATGTCCCTGCCGGGGATCACCTCGAACACCACCAGCAGCCGCGACGCCTCCGAGTGCGCGTAGTCGGCGAAGGTGCCCGCCGCGTCCTCGCGCCGCACTTCCACCAGCCGCCAGCGCGCGCCTTCGTAGTCGGTCCAGCCGTCCAGCCGGCCCTCGACCGGATGGGTGAAGCCGCGACGCCCGTACTCGTGCTGGGCCGCGCGCCAGGGCAGCACCAGCGCCAGCGCACCCAGGACGAGCGCGCCGGGCAGCCACCAGCGGTTGCGGCGCAGCCAGCCGCGAGCGGGTTCCTCAACGGTGCGTGCGGACATGGTCATTGCAGGTCCAGGACCGGCGGCGCTTCGGCCAGTAGCGTGCGCACGGCAGCGGCGTCCAGCCCCAGGTCCACGTCCACGATGTGGTCCAGCCCGGGCGGGATGCCGCCCACGCCGTGGGCGTAGAACTGCAGGTGTGCGCCCACCAGCCGGTCGCGCGGGACGTCGAAGAAGTAGGCGCCGGTGACGCGCAGCCCCGGTGCGATGCGCCGCGCCTGCAACCCCATCCCGCCGATGTCCGGACGCTCCGTGCTACTGGCCAGGTAGAGCAGGCCGTCGCGGGTGCGCAGGCGCGCGCTGATGGCGACCGGCTCGCTACGCCCTTCCACTTCGACCAGGGCCGACATCCAGATGCCGTGCGGCCGCACCACCGGCGGCGCATCGTCCGTGGCGCCCGGCGCGGTGCGGTACGCGCCGGCCAGCTTGGCGCGCTTGACCAGCACGCTGAAGCTGCGCGCCTGGATCCGCTCGCCCACGCGCCCGTGCACCGGGATCGGCGCGATGCGCGCCTCGTAATCGGGTTCGGCCTTGCGCAGCCACACGATGGCGGCCAGCACCAGCGGCACTGCGAACACCAGCGACCAGCGCACGCGCATGCCGCGCGGACGCAGGCCTGCCGCGGTGGGCGCGTTCAAGCGGACACCGGCGCGCATGCAGCGCCCACGGGCAGCACCAGCAGCGTGCCCGGCGCCTGCTGCAGCCAGGCGTTCTCGCCGGTATCCAGCGTGCGCCGCATGCGCGTGCGCTGGTACAGCCCCCAGCGGCCGGTCGCCGGCGCCCCTGCGGCCAGCGGCCATACGAACTCCACCACCGCGGGGATCCGCGGGGGGAGTTGCGGGGAAAGGCTGTGGTCATCGGCACGTATCACCCATTCGGCCGGCGCGGCGCGGCCGCTGCCGTCGGCAGGCCACACCACGTCCTGCTGCAGGTGTCCGCTCCAATCCATCTCCATGCGGTTCACCACCCGGGCGCGCAGCACCAGGTAGCGCCTGCCGGCGTCGGCGTGGCGGCGCCCGGGCACGCGGTCGCTGGTGAAGGCGCACAGCGGCGCGACCTGGTACGCATCGCTGGTGGCCACCTGCCCGGCGCCCACTTGCGGCAAGGACTGCCGGCGCGCTTCGGCTTCGCGGAAACCGCCCAGCGCCGCGACCACCAGCGCCGCGACGGCGCCCAGCGCGATGACGGCGCGCGCGAGCGGATGCCCGAGGAGGTTGGCGACGTCCCTATCGATGCCTTGCATGCGAACAGCTTAACGCGAGGCGCGGATGCCACCGCGCATTTCCGGCGGCGGCGAGCGCATCACGCGTCCAGGTCCGGAATCAGCGCGCTCTCCAGCTTGGCGATGGCGTCCTTGAGCTGCAGCTTGCGCTTCTTCAGGCGCTTCACGGACAGCTCGTCCGCCTCGATGTCCGCCTGCAGCCGCGCGATCGCCGTATCCAGGTCGCGGTGCTCCAGCCGCAGTTCCACCAGGCGGCGGGTGATGCGCGATTGCTCGGCCGGATCGCTGTGCATGCGGGCGCTAGCTTAGCGCGGGTGCATCGCCGATCCGTACAGCGGGTGCAGCCCGATTGCCCGGCGCCAACCATGCCGGCGAGCACCACCCGCGGCATGTCGGCCGCGCACAGCGCCGCCAGCAACATCGGCGATGTCCTATTTCCCGCCAGCAGCCTGCGCCGATCCCGTTCGCACGGCGCCCTGTTTGACCGAAGGCGTCGGTGCTGCCGGCGGTGCATCCGGATACTTCAGCAGTACGCTGCGTGCGACCCCGTCGCCCAGATCCACGTCCAGCCGCAGGCAGCCGGCCCCGCTTACGCCGAGGCGATACCAGTCGCGGCGGTAGCGGCCCCCGCCCAACGGCTGCAACGCCGTGTTGAAGCCTCCCGGCGCCATCAGCGGCGTTGCGGTGACCCCCGCCGGACATGGGATGGCTTGCGGGACAAGCGTCACTCGGCCGAGCGTGTCCACGCCCTGGTCGTTGGCGTCGAACACGCGCCAGGTCAACGCGATGGGACGCTTGTGTGCGACGGCGTTGATCCCCGCCGGATTGAGCACAGGCGCTTCGAAGCCGGAGAAGCCGTAGTTCACGCGGTACGCGGCTTCGGCGGTGGCGGTGTTGCCTGCTGCGTCGGTTGCGGTACACGTCGTGCGCCGGCGGCCCGGGACGCCTGTGACCACCATGGCGCACGATTGCGAAGCGATTCCGGAAGTAGCATCGGTCGCGTTCGCGCGTGCCTGCGCCGTCGCGTTGAGCAGCAACGGCGTGCCCGGCACCGCAGCGGCCAGGACCGGCGCCACGGTATCCCGCTTGATGATCACGGATGCGGTAGACGTGCCGCCTACGCTGGTCACCGTGCAGGTTCGCGTGACGCCGGCCGTATCGGCGTTCAATGTGAAGGTGCCGCACCCATTCGCCGAGTACCCGGAATCGGGCTCCTGGATCGCCCAAGAGACCTCGACGTCGCCGATGTACCAGCCGTCGTCGCCACGCGGCCCTGTCACCAGGGGGGTGATCACCGGCGGCGTCGAGTCGTCGTTGACCGTCAAGCCGAGCATGCGGCTGGCGACGAACCCGTTGCCGTCTTCGCCCTCGACCCGGAAAAGATAGGAGCCCTCGGTCGTCGGCTCACCAGACAGCAGGCCCGAATCGCTCAGCGTCATGCCAGGCGGCAGAGCGCCTTCAATCACAGCGAAGGCGGGCGAAGGCGCCACGTAATTCGCGCTCCCGTGTAGCGAGAACTGCGCCGAGTACGGCTGGCCAGGCCGGGCCGTCATCAGACCGCCCGGGAGCAACGTCAGTCCCGGGTTACCACCCGCGCCCAGGTCGCCCCAGCACGCGCGCACACCGTCTGCCCTGATCGCGCAGCTGTGCATGCCGCCGCTGGACACGGCGACGTACGTTCCGGCAGGCGCTGCCGTCTGGCCTTCGGCGCCATCGCCCCAGCAGGCAAGCTGGCCGTCATCCCGGATCGCGCAGCTGTGATAGGCACCCGCCGACACCGCCTTGAAGACGCCGTCGGGTGCGGCGCTGACCTGACTTTCGCTATCGCGCCCCCAGCAAGTCAGCTGGCCGTCGGTACGCAATCCGCAACTGTGGCGGTCGCCCGCACTGATCGAGAGCCACGTCCCGACCGGCGCAATGGCCTGACCGTCATCGTTGTAGCCCCAGCAGACGCCGCGGTTATCGTCGAGTACGCCGCAGCCGTGCACGAAGCCGATCTCGATGGCTCGATAGCTGCGGCCCGGCGGCGCCAAGGGTGGGCGACCCTGGCCATTGCTGTCCCAACCCCAGCAGACCGGTTCACCGCTCGCGCGCAACGCACACCCGCTGCGCTCGCCCAGATCGAGCGTCGCGAAGGCTTCATCGCGCGGCGGGAAGGCCTCGCCGTCGAAGTTACTGCCCCAAATGCCGACCTCGCCGTTGGATCCAAGGGCACCGCTGTGTGTTCCGCCCGCCGCCACCGCTGCGAACGCACCCGCCGGCGGGGACGATTGGCGGTAACCGTCGTTTCCCCAGCAAGCCAGTGCGCCATCGCTACGCCGCTGACAGCTATGCAACGCGCCGGCGGCGATCGCGCCTGCCCCGTAGCGCGGCTCGCCGTTCGCGACGCTTTGATAAGCCATTCCGCCCCAACACAGCACACTCCCATCCGGACGCAGGCCGCAGCTGTGGCGCCCGCCCGCGGCGAGGGAGCTGAAAACGCTGCCCGCAGGAACCGTACGCTGGCCATTCCTGTCGTCGCCCCAGCACGACACCACACCCGTGGAGCGCAATCCACAGCTGTGAAATCTGCCGGCGGCCAGCGCAACGAACGGCCCTAGCGGTGATGCGGTTTGCCCCTCCCAGTTCCTGCCCCAGCACTGCGCCTGGCCGTCCGATCGCAGGCCGCAGGTGTGGTAGTCGCCCGCGGTCAGCCCGACGAACGACACCCCGGCCGGACTGGTGTTCTGGCCAAAGCTGTTCGACCCCCAGCACTGCGTCGCTCCGTCCTTGCGCACGCCGCATGTGTGGGACTCACCTGCTGCCAGCGCCGTGAACGTGACGCCTGGCGGCGCCAGACTTTGCCCCTGTCTATTGTCGCCCCAGCAGACGACGCCGTCATCGGCACGGATTCCACAGGTGTGTGCGTAGCCGGTCGCCAGCACCCTGAAACTCTGGTTGACCGGTACCGTGCGTTGCCCGTAACTGTTGCTGCCCCAGCACGTCGCTGTGCCATCCGAACGCAGGCCGCACTGGTGGAAAAAGCCTGCCGCGAGTTGGCGGAACACTTCGCCTGCCGGGGCTGCGGTTTGTCCTTCGCTGTCGCGCCCCCAACACGCCACGCTGCCGTTCGCGCGCAGGGCGCACTGGTGGTTTCCGCCGCCGCTGCCGAGCGTGGCGAATGGGGTTCCTGCAGGCACCGCGGTCTGACCTAAGTCTCCGCCACCCCAGCACACCGCGGCTCCGTCGGCGCGCAGTCCGCAGCTGTGCCAGTTGCCCGCATCGATCGCGATCAGCTTCGCGTCGGCGGGAGCATCAGCCTGCCCTCCGCCGTCGTATCCCCAGCACAGGGCGCTTCCGTCCGCACGCAGGCCGCAGCTGTGGCGACCGCCCGCAGCGAGCGCCACGAACCGTTCCCCGGCGGGTGCTTCGGATTGCCCTTCCTGGTTGTCGCCCCAACACACCGCAGTCCCATCCCCGCGCAAGCCGCAGCTGTGCAGATTGCCGGACGTCACCGCCTTCACGGTCTGGCCTGGCGGCGGCGTGGACTGCGCGTTGCGATTGTCTCCCCAACACTGCACGGCGCCGTCCGCACGTACGCCGCAGGTATGGAAGAACCCTGCGTCCAGCGACACGAAGCTCGCCCCTGCCGGGACCCCCAGTTGCCCGTAGGTGTTGCGCCCCCAGCATTGCGCGATGCCTTCGGCGCGCAAGCCGCAGGTGTGCTCGAACCCGACCGTGACGCCAGTGAACCGCACGCCGCCGGGCACGTCGGCCTGACCGCCGTGATTGTTGCCCCAGCACTGCACGGTGCCGTCCGCGCGAAGACCGCAGCTATGGTTGCCGGCCGAGACAGACACGAATCCGCTGCCACCCGGAGGCGCGCTCTTGCCGAGGCCGTTGTCGCCCCAGCAAAGCACGCTGCCATCGCCGCGGAGACCGCAGCTGTTGTCCATGCCTGCGGACAGCGCAGTGGGTGCCGGTTGCCTGCCCGCACCGGCGGCCGTGGCGAGTCCCGACAACGGCAGTAGCGCCAGGTACAACAGCAATGCCATCGACGACGCGGCACGCACGCCGCATCCGGATACCCACGTATTCATCCCCATCCCATGTTGATGCAACCGCTTCCGCTGTGGCCTACGGCTGCAAGCAGAGAGCATGCCATGCATCGCGTGGGGACCGGCAGAGGCGAATCCCTCGCCGCTGCCGCTGTTGTGGGCTGGGCAATACCGGCAAAGCCGATTGGGTCTGCGCCAAACCGTGATTGACCCGCACGCCAGCGCCGTTGATTGCGCGAACACCGGCCGGCCCCGATCAGCCATCGATCCGGGCATCCGTCATGCACAGCCCGAATCGAGCGCGGACTGCACATGATCCCTCGCCGGTAGAATGAGCGCCATGTCCGCAGCCCTGCCACTCGTCGACCCCCAGCGCCCCAGTCGCGCGCGCGCAGTTCCAGGCGGCAAGCACGAAGCCGACAAGCTCGCCAAGCGCCTGCGCCACCAGGTGGGCCGGGCCATCGCCGACTTCGGCATGATCGAGGACGGCGACAAGGTCATGGTCTGCCTGTCCGGCGGCAAGGACAGCTACACCCTGCTGGACGTGCTGCTGCAGCTGCAGAAGAAGGCGCCAGTGCGGTTTTCCATCACCGCGGTGAACCTGGACCAGAAACAGCCCGGCTTCCCCGAACACGTGCTGCCGCAATACCTGGCGTCGATCGGCGTGGACTTCCACATCATCGAGCAGGACACGTACTCGGTCGTCAGCCGGGTGATCCCGGAAGGCAAGACGATGTGTTCCCTGTGCTCGCGGCTGCGCCGCGGCGCGCTGTACACGTATGCGGAGCGGCATGGCTTCACCAAGATCGCGCTGGGCCACCACCGCGACGACCTGGTCAACACGTTCTTCCTCAACCTGTTCTTCCACGCCAAGCTGTCCGGCATGCCGCCCAAGCTGCTCAGCGACGACGGCAAGCACGTGGTGATCCGCCCGCTGGCCTACGTGCGCGAGGACGACATCGAGCAATATGCCGCGATCCGCGACTTCCCGATCATTCCCTGCAACCTGTGCGGCTCGCAGGAGAACCTGCAGCGCGCACAGGTGAAGAAGGTGCTGCGGCAGTGGGAAGCCGAATCGCCCGGCCGCGTGGAGACCATGGCGCGCGCGCTCGGCGACATCCGCCCTTCGCAGCTGAGCGATCCGAAGCTGTTCGACTTCCTCTCGCTGGGCAGGCGCGGCGACGCCGCCCCGCCCGATGCGCATGCGTGGCTGGCAGGGACGCCGCATGCGGACGCGGGCGCCGCGCCGGACGAGTCGCCGCCCGCGCCATAACCGCTGTCGGCCCGGCATGCGGCGAGGCGCCCGCCTCTCCTGCGCCCGGGCATCCCCCCGCATGAACCGATCCGCGGTCGCCGACCGCGGGACACGGTTCCTTCCCCTGGATACACGATGTTCTTCCGCAACCTCACCCTGTTTCGCTTTCCCACCTCGCTCGACCTCACCGACTTGGAAACCCGCCTGGCCGAATGCGCGCTCAAGCCGGTGGGCGGCATGGATCTGTTCTCGCGCGGCTTCGTCGCGCCGTTCGGCAACGCGCGCGAGCGCAATTCCGACGGCAGCGACGTGCTGGCGCACCGCGCCGGCGATGCGATCTGGCTGACCGTGGGCGGCGAGGACAAGCTGCTGCCCTCGGCCGTGGTCAACGACCTGCTGCAGAAGAAGCTGGCGGAGATCGAAGAGACCGAAGGCCGCATCCCCGGCGGCCGTGCGCGCAAGCGGATCAAGGAGGACCTGGTCGCCGAACTGCTGCCGCGCGCGTTCGTGCGGCCTTCGCGCACCGACGTGATGCTGGATCTGCGCCATGGCCTGTGCGTCGTGGACACGTCGTCGCGCAAGACCGGCGAGGCCGTGGCCAGCGAAATCCGGCGCGCTCTGAGCAGTTTCCCGGCGCTGCCGCTGAATGCCGAGGTCGCCCCGCGCGCGGTGCTCACCGGCTGGATCGCCGGCGATCCGCTGCCGGAGGGCCTGGGCCTGGGCGACGAGTGCGAACTGAAGGACGCCGCCGACGGCGGCGCGATCGTCAAGTGCCAGCACCAGGAACTGCAGGGCGAGGAAATCGCCAAGCACCTGGAAGCCGGCAAGCAGGTGACGCGCCTGGCGCTGGTGCTGGACGACCACGTGTCGTTCGTGCTCGGCGAAGACCTGGTGGTGCGCAAGCTGAAGTTCCTGGACGGCGCGGTGGACCAGCTGGAATCCGGCGATGGCGACGACATCCGTGCCGAGCTGGGCGCGCGCTTCGCGTTGATGTCGGCGGAATTGCGGCGCCTGTTCGAAGTGCTGGAGCCGGCGCTGAAGCTCAGCAAGGCCGACTGACCGCGGCCTGCGCGCCGCTGCCGCTTTGTCGCAGCACGTAAACTGCACGCATGTCGCGACTGCTTCGCCTGTTTGCACCCAAGCCGGCCGCCGATGCGCCGCGCGTGGTGCGCGAGACCATCCCCTTCGTGCTGGCCGACGGCCGCCGCATCGACGTGCTGCGCGTGCGCGATCCGCGCGCCAAGCGCCTGCGCCTGTCGGTGGACGAACGCGGCGCGCGCCTGACCGTGCCGGCGCGCGCCAGCCTGGTCTCGGGCGACCGCTTCCTGTACGAACACCGCGACTGGCTGGGCGCGCAGTTCGCCGCGTTCGCGCACGCGCGTCCGCAGGGCCTGGTGCACGGCACGTGCAGCACCCTGCCGTTGCGCGGCGCGGACGTGCCGCTGCGCTGGGTCGAGGGCCGGCTGCATCGCCTCGGCCTGGAAGACGATGGCCTGTGGTTTGAAACGCCGGCACGCGCCAGCGCCGCCGCGATGTCGCGCGCGCTGCGCGATTTCTACGAGGCCCAGGCGCGCGGCGACGTGGCGCGCTGGATGCCCGTGCACCTGCGCGGGCTGCCGCGCCCGCCCTCGCGCGTGGTGCTCAAGCGCATGTCGTCGCAGTGGGGCTCGCTGGCGCCGGACGCCACGCTGGCGCTGGACCTGTCGCTGGTGCTGGCGCGGCCGTCGGCGTTCGAATACGTGCTGGTGCACGAGCTGTGCCACCTGGCGCGCGCCGACCACTCGCCCGCGTTCTGGCGCGAGGTCGAGCTGCGGTTTCCGCGGTGGAAGGACGAGCGCGATTACTTCCACGCCGAAGGCCGCCGGCTGAAGGCGACGCTGCGCGCGCTGCTGGGTTAGTCAGGGCGTCCGGCGCATCCGCACGGCGCCGGCAGCCGTTCAAGGCCCGGCGATGGTGGGCGTGGCGTCCCCGGTGCGCGTCCGCGCGCTTGCCGCGGTGTCCGCGCTGGCGAGGAAGTCGCCGATCGCCGCGGCGACGGCCTCCGGCTGCTCCATGTGCAGGTGGTGGCTGCCGGGCAGCACCCGCATCTCGCCGCGCGGCAGCAGCGCGGCGTGCCGGCTGCGGCGCGGTTCGGGCAGGTAGGGCTGCGGCGGATCGGCGTAGATCACGCGCGTGGGGCACTCGATGCCGGCGATCAGCGCGCGCACCTGTTCCTCGGTCATGCGCACCATAGTGGGCAGGGTCAGGCGTGGATCGCTGCTCCATTCCCAGCCATCGGCGCCATCGTCGGACCGCACCGCGCGCACGCCGCGCTCCACCAGCAGCCGCGCCGCGGCTTCGCCCACCCGCACGACCTGGCCGTTGACCCGCGCGCGGATCGCCGGCGCCAGGTCGGCGAAGGTCCGCAGGCGCTTGCCCGGCAGCGCGCGGGTGGCGGCGACCGCATCGCGCATCCGCGCCACCGTGTTCTCCACCGCTTCGGGCAGCGCGCCCAGCGCCTCGATCGCCACCAGCCGTTCGATCCGCTGCGGACAGGCCGCGGCGAGCAGGCTGGCGATGCCGGCGCCCATCGAATGGCCGAGCAGCGCGAACCGATCCCAGCCCAGCGCGTCGGCCACGTCCAGCACGTTGTGCATCGCTAGCGCGAACGAATAGTCCGCGCCCGGCGGCAGGTGCGCGCTGCGGCCGTGGCCCGGCAGGTCGATCGCCACCAGTTCGATGCCGCGCAGGTGCGCCGCCAGCGGCACGAAGCTGGCTGCGTTGTCGAGCCAGCCGTGCAGCGCCAGCACGCGCGGCGCGCCCGGCACGCCCCAGCGCAGTGCCGCGATGCGGCCCAGCGAGATGTCGATGCCGATCTCGATACCGCTGTCGTGGCCCTGCGCGGCTGCGTCGCCGCTCATGGCGCGTCCCACGCCGCGAACTGCCGCTGCGCCAGCGCAGCCAGCGCGTCGGCATGCGCGGGCGCGTCGTTGAGGCAGGGGATGTAGCGCAGCTGCTCGCCGCCGGCCTCGACGAACGCCTCGGCCACCTGCATCGCGATTTCTTCCAGCGTTTCCAGGCAGTCCACCGCGAACGCCGGGCAGGCGACGTCCACGCGGCGCACGCCCTCGCGCGCCAGCGCTTCCAGCGTCGGCTGCGTGTAGGGCTGCAGCCAGCGTTCGGCGCCGAAGCGCGACTGGTAGGTCAGCAGCACGTCCTCGCGCGCCAGCCCCAGCGCCTGCGCGATCGCCGCGGTGCCGGCTTCGCACTGCGCGGCGTACGGATCGCCGCCGTTGACCAGACGCTGCGGAATGCCGTGGAACGAGAACACCAGGCGCTCGCCGCGGCCGTGCGCCGCCCAGTGCGCGCGGATCGACTCCGCCACGGCCTGCACCCAGCCCGGATCGAGGTGGTAGTCGTTGACCATGCGCAGGTCGTGCGCGCCTGCCGCCGCCACCACGTCGCCCACCGACGCGGTGGTGGTCGTGGAGTACTGCGGATACAGCGGCAGCACCACGATGCGCTGCGCTCCGTCCGCGCGCAGCGCGTCGATCGCCCCGCGCAGCGCGGGCGTGCCGTAGCGCATCGCGTGCACGACCCGCACGTCCGGCACCCGCGCCTGCACCGCCTCGGCCAGGCGCCGGGTGTACACGGCCAGCGGCGAGCCGCCTTCCATCCAGATCTCCGCGTACTTGTGCGCCACCGGCGCGCAGCGGCGCGGCAGGATCACCCAGCGCAGCAGCGGCTGCCACACCAGCGCGGGGATCTGCACCACGCGCCTGTCCGACAGGAATTCCAGCAGGTAACGGCGGACGGCCTCGGGCGTGGGTGCGTCGGGCGTGCCGAGGTTGGCGAGGACGAGGGCGCGGGCAGGTTGGGCTGGCATCGGCATAGTCTGGCAGGGTCGCGCAGCCGGCCGCGCGCACCCGCCCTGCGCGTCGCCGGCGCTGCAGCGGCGCCCACGCCTGGCGCGACGCGGTGACACGAGCTGCACCGCGCCGGCTCATTGCCGATTCATTCATGCAAGCATAGATTGCAGGTGAACTTTCCCCCGTAACCCATTGAACACCGGAGTGCCCCCATGGCCGGCCCGCTGCAGTTCGTCCGTCGCCCCCTGACCCGCGCACTGCTGTGCGGCCTGCTGCTGGGCACCACTGCGCTGGCCTGGGCGGGACGTGAGGAGGACGCCCGCGCGCAGAACGCCACGCGGGTGATGACCGACATCCAGGCGATCCCGGAATCGGCCATCCCCGACAAGCTGCTGGACGAAGCACGGGCCGTGGTCGTGGTGCCCGACACGATCAAGGCCGGCCTGGTGCTCGGCGGCCGCCACGGGCGCGGCGTGATGTCGGTGAAGGCCCCCGACGGCACCTGGTCCAACCCGGTGTTCGTCAAGCTCACCGGCGGCAGCATCGGACTGCAGGCCGGCGTGCAGTCGTCCGACGTGGTGCTGGTGTTCCGCAGCGAGCGCGGGCTGGACTCCATCGTCAACGGCAAGTTCACCCTGGGCGCCGACGCCGGCGTGGCTGCAGGCCCCATGGGCCGCAATGCCGCCACCGCCACCGATGGCCAGCTCAAGGCCGAGATCTGGTCGTGGTCGCGCGCGCGCGGCCTGTTCGCGGGCGTGGCGCTGGATGGCGCGGTGCTGAGCATCGACGATGCCGCCAACGAAGCCGTCTACGGCCGCGACACCACACCGCGCATGGTCTTCGAAGGCCGCGTGCAGGCGCAGCCCTCGGCGGCCGTGGTCGATTTCCGCGACCTGCTCGAGGAAGCCACCGCCACCGCGCGGGCGCGTCGCGGCACCGAGGGCACCACCGCGCGCGCCGCCACGGCGGCCGGCGCGTCCACGCCGGTCGCGTCCGGCGCGATCCAGGCCGAAGGCGCGGTGACCGTGCCGGTGGACGGGCAGCCGGGCGATGCGCCGCAGCCGTCCACCTTCGAGCCGGTCGAGACGCCGGCCCAGGTCGAGGCGCTGCCGCCGACGCCCTGACCAATGTCACGGGAATGGCGCGGACGCTGCGCTATCCTGTGGTTCCTTTCCCTTTCAGGTAGACCCGCATGGGCGGTTTCAGCATCTGGCACTGGCTGATCGTGCTGGTGATCGTGGTGCTGGTGTTCGGCACCAAGCGCCTGAAGAACGTCGGCAAGGACGTGGGCGAGGCGGTGAAGGGCTTCAAGCAGGGCATGGGCGACGACGACAAGCCCGCCGGCCAGCTGCCCGACGCCTCGCAGCGCGAGGACACCGTGTCCGGCAAGCCGCGCCAGGACGACACCATTTCCCGCTGACGCCGCGGTAGCGCGGCGTTCCGGCTTTGCCATGTTCGATATCGGTTTCAGCGAACTGCTGATCGTGGCGGTGGTCGCCCTGGTGGTGCTCGGCCCCGAGCGCCTGCCCAAGGCGGCGCGTTTCGCCGGCCTGTGGGTGCGCCGCGCGCGCGCGCAGTGGTATTCGGTGAAGGCGGAACTGGAGCGCGACCTGGCCGCGGAAGAGCTGCGCAAGAGCCTGCACGATACGCAGCAGGCGATGCGCGGCTTCGAGGACTCGGTGCGCAAGACCGGCAGCGACGTGGAGCGCGGGTTCGAAGGCATGCGCAATGCGGTGCGCGGGGCCGCCGCCACGGGCTCGCAGGCAGCGGCGTCCTCCGCGGCCGCCGGAGACCCCGCCCACGACGGCTCCGCACTGGGTCCGCCGATGACCGGCCCGGCCCGGCGCAGGCACGACGCGCTCGATGCCTACGAAACCGACGATGCCGACGGCCCCGCCGCTGCGGACGACCCAGGCGCCACGGACCGCGGAGCAGGCGATGTCTCCCGCTGACGGCCCCCGCGCCGCCGACGACCTGGCCGAGAGCAGCCTGCTGGAACACCTGATCGAGCTGCGTGCGCGGCTGCTGCGCGCGGTGGTGGCGATCGTGATCGTGCTGGTGGCGCTGCTGCCGTTCGCGCGGGTCCTGTACGACTACGTCGCGGCGCCGCTGATCAGCAACCTGCCGGCCGCGCAGGCGGCCAAGATGATCGCCAGCGAACCCACGTCCGGCTTCTTCGCGCCGATCAAGCTCGCCTTCTGCGCGGCGGTGTTCCTGACTGCGCCATGGCTGCTGTACCAGGCGTGGGCGTTCGTGGCGCCGGGCCTGTACCGGCGCGAGAAGCGGTTGGCCGTGCCGCTGCTGGCCTCGTCGGTGCTGCTGTTCTATGCCGGCTGCCTGTTCGCGTACTTCGTGGTGCTGCCGTCGGTGTTCCACGCGCTGGCGATGTTCACGCCGGAAGTGGTCACGCTGGCGCCGGACCCGGGCAAGTACCTGGACTTCGTGCTGGTGCTGTTCCTGGCCTTCGGCCTGTGCTTCGAGCTGCCGGTGGCGCTGGTGATCCTGGTGCTGATGGGCTGGGTCACCCCGGCGCAGCTGAGCGAGTGGCGCGGGTACGCGATCGTGGGGATCTTCGTGATCGCCGCGCTGATCACCCCGCCGGACGCGATCAGCATGCTGCTGCTGGCGATCCCCATGTGCCTGCTCTACGAAGCCGGGATCCTGGCGGCGCGACTGCTGAAGCCGCGACCCGCCGCGGACTGAGCGCGCGGCGGGTCCCTGGCGGCGCGCTCGCCTGGGGACGAATGCCGGAGCGACGCGCGTGCGTCACTGCGATGCCTAGCGCCTCAGTGCGCTGGCGGCCGGTCTAGAGCCGGTGCAGGTCCGGCGAAGCCATGCGAGTGGCGACCAAGGCCCGGTTGTCAGCTGCGTTGGCCCAACTGGGCGCCGCGCACCCGCGGCCGCGGGTGCAAGCCCTGGGTCAGACCTCGACCACGGCGTCCGCGCGCGGCGCGCCGGGCAGCGCGCCTTCGCCGGCCACCATCTGCTTCCACGCGTGGTACATGGCGCCGGTCACCACCGGCATCAGCACCGCCATCATCAGCACCTGGCTGACGAACAGCATTGCGTTGTCGCCCGCGACCAAGCGCACCACGAAACCCACCAGTTGCACCACCAGGGTGATCGCGATGGCGGCGATCAGCAGCAGTACGAAGAACACGATCAGCGCCGGCAGGTTGGCCAGGCACGCGCGGAAGCTGCGCTTCATGGCATCGAACGCACGCGCGTCGCGGAACATCATGTCCGGGATCGCGGTGAACGTGAAAAAGCCGGCCAGGATGCCCACCAGCACCGCCGCCACCAGCCACAGCAGGAGCTTGCCTACCGGCAGGTCGCCGAACAGGGTCGGATCCGGGTTGGCCTGGCCCTGGCTCTGTTCCACGGCCATCACCAGCTTCTGCAGGTCGGCCGGACCCACCAGCACGAACAGCAGCAGCACCGCGATCAGGCCCGCGGCGATCTGCGGCAGCAGCGTGGCCCACAGGCGCGTGGTCTTGCCATCGCGGATGCCGCGCAGCAGGTGGCCCGGATTGGCGCTGCGGCCCTGGTCCACCTCGCGCGCGGCCCACACCATGCCGGCCACCAGCAGCGGCCCCAACAGCATCATCACCAGCTGCTGCAACAGCATCAGGCCCGGGCTGCTCATGGTGATCATGGCCAGCACCACCGCCAGCAGCCCGAACAGCGCACCCAGCAGGCCCAGCCCCAGCGGCGACCTGCGCAGCAGCCCGAAACCGCCGAGCAGCCATTCCGCGCCGGCCGAGGGCCGCACCTTGCGCACATCGGTCATGTCAGTGTCCCCGTGGTCTTCAGTGGGCGCCGGCGCGCGCATGGCGCACGAAACGGCGCAGCACGCGGCGTGCGTGCGGCGTGGGCGCGATCTTACGCGATAGGGTGGCCGGGCAATGGCCCTCGGCGCGCAGCGCCTCGCGCCGTGCGTGCACGTAGCCGCGCATGTGCGTGCCGCTGAACTCCGGGTGGAACTGCACGCCCCAGGCGCGCCGTCCCCAGCGGAACGCATGGCAGTCGTCGAGCGCGGAGGACGCCAGCTTCACCGCGCCCTCCGGGGCGCGCAGCACGGTCTGCAGGTGGGTCGCCTGCGCGGCGAAGCGCTGCGGCAGGCCGCCGAACAGCGGATCGGCGCAGGCCGCGTCTTCCAGCTGCACCTGCACCGTGCCCATCTCGCGTCCGGCCGGGTTGTCGCCCACCTCGCCGCCCAGCGCATGCGCCAGCAGCTGGTGGCCGTAGCAGATGCCGAACACCGGCGCGCCTGCGTGCACCGCATCGCGCAGCCACGCCGCGCTGCGTTCGCTCCAGGGGTGGCGGTCGGTCACCATCGCGCCGGAGCCGGTCACGATCACCCCGGCGAACCGGGCCGGATCGGGCAGCGCATCGCCGGCTTCCACGTTCGCCACCGCCGCGCCATCGCGCGCAAGGCCGGCCGCCACGCGGATCCAGTGCGGAAAGCCGCCGTGGCGGCGCATCGACGCCACCGGCTGCCCGGTTTCAACGATCAGGAAACGGCCCTGCACGCGCGCGCAACCCCATGAAAAGCCAGCCAAAACCGGCCGCGTCCGTATACTAGCCGCCCTTCGCGCAACCGCCGCATCCGCATGTCCGGACCCACGTTCCAGGAACTGATCCAGCGCCTCAATGCCTACTGGGCACAACAGGGCTGCGTGCTGATCCAGCCCCTGGACCTGGAAGTGGGCGCGGGCACGTTCCACCCCGCCACGTTCCTGCGCGCGCTCGGTCCCGAGCCGTGGAATGCGGCGTACGTGCAGCCCAGCCGGCGCCCGACCGACGGCCGCTACGGCGAAAACCCGAACCGCCTGCAGCACTACTACCAGTACCAGGTGGTGATGAAGCCCAGCCCCGACGACATCGTCGAGCGCTACTTCGATTCACTCAAGGCCTTGGGCATCGATCCGCTGGTGCACGACCTGCGCCTGGTCGAGGACAACTGGGAGTCGCCGACGCTCGGTGCCTGGGGCCTGGGCTGGGAGGTGTGGTTGAACGGGATGGAAGTCACCCAGTTCACCTACTTCCAGCAGGCCGGCGGGCTGGAGTGCCGGCCGGTGCTGGGCGAGATCACCTACGGCCTGGAACGGCTGTGCATGTACCTGCAGAACTGCGACAACGTGTACGACCTGGTGTGGACTAACGGCCCGCAGGGCACGGTGACCTATGGCGACGTGTTCCTGCAGAACGAGCGCGAGCAGAGCGCGTACAACTTCGAGCACGCCGACGTGGCCGAGCTGTTCCACCGCTTCGATGCCTGCGAAGCCGAAGCGCTGAAGCTGGTGGACGCCGGCCTGCCGCTGCCGGCCTACGACCAGGTGTGCAAGGCCAGCCATAGCTTCAACCTGCTCGACGCGCGCCGCGCGATTTCGGTGACCGAGCGCCAGCGCTACATCCTGCGCGTGCGCAAGCTGGCGCAGGCGGTGGCCGAAAGCTACTACGCGCAGCGCGAGAAGCTGGGGTTCCCGGGCCTGAAGGATCACGCGACGTCGAAGGCGGCCGCATGATCCTGATCGGCATGTACGACTCCTCGTACACGCGCCGCGTCGCGATCGCGATGGCGCTGTACGGCATCGACTTCGAACACCGCGCCTGGTCGGTGGGCCGCGACTTCGACCGCATCCGCCAGTTCAACCCGCTGGGGCGCGCGCCCACGCTGGTGTTGGATGACGGCGAGGTGCTCACCGAGTCGGCGATGATGCTGGACTACCTGGACGACCGCGTCGGCCCCGGTCGCGCGCTGCTGCCGGCGCACGGCAAGCCGCGGCGCGATGCGCAGCGGCTGATCGCGCTGGCCACCGGCGCCGTGGACAAGGCGGTGCTGATCGTGCTGGAGCGCGTGTTCCGGCCCGTGGAGATGCATAGCGAGGCCTGGTTGTCGCGCTGCACGACCCAGGTGCACGGCGCGCTGGCGCAGCTGGAATCCGCGTGCGCGGCCCGCGCCGGCCACGACTGGCTGGTGGGCGAGACGATGACCCATGCGGACATCGCCGTGACCTGCTTCATGACCCACGTGCGCGAGTCGATCCCGCTCGACCTGGCCGCTTATCCCGCGCTGCGTGCGCACGTGGACCGCTGCGAGGCGCTCGACGTGTTCGGCGCGCACTACATCCCGTTCGCCGCGCCCGTACCGGCGCCGGCGGCCACCACCCCCGGATCCGCATGACCGCCCCTGCACTGCAACCGCTGCTGATCGAACTGGGCACCGAGGAACTGCCGGTCAAGGCCCTGCCCGGCCTGGCGCAGGCGTTCTTCGACGGCGTGATCGCCGCGCTGGACAGGCGCGGGGTTGCGGTGGAACGCGGCGGCGCCAAGCCGCTGTACACGCCGCGCCGTCTCGCGGTGCTGCTGCCGGGCGTGGCCGGCGAGCAGCCCGAACAGCGCAGCGAGGTGCTGGGTCCGTACGTCAGCATCGCGCTGGACGCGCAGGGCCATCCCACGCGCGCGCTGGAAGGCTTCGCCGCCAAGGCCGGCATCGAATGGACGCAGCTGGCGCGCACCACCGATGCCAAGGGCGAGCGGTTCGTGCACCGCGCGGTGACGCCGGGCGCGCCGACGCGCGCGCTGCTGCAGGCGGTGCTGGACGAGGCGCTGGCGGCCATGCCGATCCCCAAGCCGATGCGCTGGGGCGCGCACGCCTATGGCTTCGCGCGGCCCGCGCACTGGCTGGTCGCGCTGCTGGGCGATGAGGCGGTGCCGGTGGAGGCGCTGGGCATCCGCGCCGGTCGCGACAGCCGCGGCCACCGCTTCATGCACGGCGGTGCGGTGCCGATCGCGTCGGCCGCCGGCTATGTCGAGGCGCTGCGCGCCGCGCACGTGCTGGTGGATCCCGACGAGCGCCGCGCACGCATCGAGGCCGAAGTGGACGGCGCCGCGCGCGCCGCCGGCGGCACCGCGCGCATCGATGCCGGCAACCTGGCGCAGGTCAACTGCCTGGTCGAGTGGCCCAGCGCGGTGGCGTGCTCGTTCGAGCGCGATTTCCTGGCGGTGCCGCAGGAAGCGCTGGTCGAGACCATGGAGGTGAACCAGAAGTTCTTCCCCGTGCTCGATGCCGGCGGCAGGCTCACCGAGCATTTCATCGGCATCGCCAACATCGAATCCACCGACGTGGCCGAGGTGCGCAAGGGCTACGAGCGCGTGATCCGCCCGCGCTTCGCCGATGCCAAGTTCTTCTTCGACGAGGACCTGAAGCAGGGCCTGTCGGCCATGGGCGACGGTCTGAAGACGGTTACCTACCAGGCCAAGCTGGGCACCGTGGCCGACAAGGTGGCGCGGGTGGCGGCACTGGCGGAAGCCATCGCGCCGCAGATCGGCGTGGATGCCGGCCTTGCGCGGCGCGCGGCGGAGCTTGCCAAGAACGACCTGCAAAGCCGCATGGTGGGCGAGTTCCCCGAACTGCAGGGCATCGCCGGGCGCCACTACGCGCTGGCCGACGCCGCGCTGGCCGACCTGTCCGAAGACGACCGCAAGGCGGTGGCGCTGGCCATCGACGAGGCCTACCAGCCGCGCTTCGCCGGCGACGACATCGCGCTGTCGCCGCTGGGCAAGGTGCTGGCGATTGCGGAACGCCTGGATACGCTGGCCGGCGGATTTGCGGCGGGACTGAAGCCGACCGGCAACAAGGATCCGTTCGCGCTGCGACGCAATGCGTTGGGTTTGGCGCGGACGGTGATCGAGAGCGGGTTCGATCTGGATGCCTGGGATCTCCTTCGGGTCGCTCTGATTCAATCGACTGCGTCGGCTTCCCGGACTGAGATCAGCAAGAAGACAGCAGCGGTTCAAGAAGCAAGGGCGAAAGGCGCTTCGCTTCCAGTCGCAGGACAGGGCGCATTGTTCTCGCTCAGCATCGAGCAGATCGACGAGCTCTACGACTTCATCCTCGACCGCCTCCGTGGTTACTACGCGGACAAGGGTGTGCCGGCCACTCACTTCAATGCGGTGGCCGAACTGAGGCCTAAGTCGCCGAAGTCTCTCTACGACTTCGACCGCCGCATCGACGCCATCGGCACGTTCGCGCAGCTGCCCGAGGCCGCGGCGCTGGCCGCCGCCAACAAGCGCATCGGCAACATCCTGAAGAAGTCGGATGCGGCCGTGGCCGACAGCGTCGACCACGCGCTGCTCGCCGAACCTGCGGAGCTGGCGCTGGCCGAAGCGGTGGAAGCGGTGTACGCCGAAACCGGGCAGTCGCTGGCGCGTGGCGACTACGTGGATGCGTTGGCCCACCTGGCGCGCCTGCGGCCGCAGGTGGATGCGTTCTTCGACCAGGTCATGGTCAACGTGGACGACCCGGCCGTGCGCGGCAACCGGCTGGCGCTGCTCAAGCGCCTGTCCGACCGGTTGGGCAGCGTGGCGGCGATCGAGCACCTGTCGGCCTGACCCGGCACGGCGCCGGCAGCGGCGCTGCGAAGCCGTGCGGCGCACTTCCTTCGGCGCGCCGCGGCGACGGGCCGCGGTCCGGACTGCGACGGCGGGCGCATCGCGCGGCGCGTGCCGCGGCTAGGATCGAACCGGGCCCGCAAGCACGCGGCGCCCTCCCGCGCGGCGTTCGGCCTGGCCGGGGCCGGTGGCGGGATTCCGGTTTATTTCAAGGAGGGAAGTCATGAAACGCATCCTGTCCACGGCCGTCGCCGTGAAGCTCTCGGCCCTGCTGCTGGCGCTCGCCGCGCCCGGCGCCGCGCTGGCGCAGACCTACGTGTACGCGGACTGCTCGCTGCAGAGCAACGCGTGCTTCGGCGAAGGCGACAGCCCGGGCGCGGCGGCGCCGCTCACGCTGGTGTGGTCGTTCCAGTCCGACGGCACCGACGCCATCTTCGAGAACTGCCACAACCAGACCAGCTGCCGGTTCTACTGCCCGCGCTACCCCGGCACGTTCCCGGCCACGCTGACGCTGTACGACGCCAACTTCGTCGCGCTCGGCAGTTCCTCCACCACGGCCACCTGCACGCAGCAGGACATCGTGCTGCCGTGATCCAGCACGGAAGCCGGCACGCGTGCCGGCTTCCGCCTTGCGCGCTGCGTGCGCCTCCGGTTCCCTGCGCAGGCGATTGCGAGAACCTGCGCCCGCAGCGGTGCCCATGACGGGAACACGCCCGGGCATGCACGCCATGGGTGCGCGGCCTGCCGCTGCATGGACAGGCGCGCAGGCCGCCGCGTGCGGTTAATCCGGTTTTGACATCGCCCCGGTATCCTCGCGCGATGCGCCTGCTGCCCCGTCTTGCCTTCATCGCCGTGCTGTTGTCCACCGCGATGCCGGCACTGGCCGTGAAGGTGGAAGGCGTGGAGGTGCGTGGCCTGGACGAGGCCATGACCGAGAACGTGCGGGTCAACCTGTCGCTGGAAGACGCCATCGGCAAGGTGGTCACCGGCCGGCGCATGGCCTACCTGGTGCGCGTGGCCGAGGACGAAACGCGCGAGGCGCTGGAGCCGTTCGGCTACTACTCGCCCACCATCACCATCCAGCGCAGCGACCGCGATGCCCCGCAGCCCAGCCGCGACGCGGAACGCAGCGCAGAGGATCCGGCGCCGCGCAACGCCCGCGATGCCGCCACCGCCGAGACGCCCGGCGCCAACCGCGAACGCCCGGTCGCGGTTACCATCACGGTGGACAAGGGCGAGCCGGTGCGGGTGCGCGAGCAGACCGTCGCCATCGAGGGCGACGCGAGCGACGACCGCTACCTCGAGGCCGAGGTCGAGGCCTTCGCGCCGCAGCCCGGCGCGGTGTTCGACCACGGCCTGTACGAGGCCAGCAAGGCGCGTATCACCCGGCGCCTGGCCGAGCGCGGGTACTTCGACGCCGACTTCCTCGCGCACCGCGTGGAGGTGACCCGCGCCGAACGCGCGGCCGACGTGGACCTGCGCTGGAGCAGCGGCGACCGCTACGACATGGGCGCGATCACCTTCGAGCAGACGCCGAACCAGGTGGTCAGCCCGACGCTGCTGGACAAGCTCGTGTACTGGAACCAGGGCGAGTACTACCACCAGGGCCGCCTGGACCGGCTGCGCGATTCGCTGCTGAAGCTCGACTACTTCAGCGCCATCGACATCGAACCGCTGCCCGAGCAGGCGCAGACCACCACCGATGCCGAAGGCGAGCCCAGCCGGCAGGTGCCGGTCACGGTCACGCTCACGCCGGCCAAGCGCGATGTGTACACCGCCGGCGTGAGCTACGGCACCGACAGCGGCGCGGGCGTGAGCTTCGGCCTGGAGCGCCGCTACGTGAACCAGCGCGGGCACAAGGCGCTGGCGCAGGTGGACTGGGCGCAGAACCGAAAGACCGCCACGCTGCAGTACCGCATCCCCGCGTTCGCCTGGCTCGATGGCTGGTATACGGCCAGCGCGCAGTACGCCGACGAACAGACCGACTACATCGACAGCCGACGGATCGAACTGGTGGCCAGCCGCAGCGGCCAGTACAACCGCCACCTCAACCTGGTCGCGTCGCTGCATGCGCTGCGCGAGCGGTGGGCCTTCGAGTTCGAGGACGACGGCAATCCCGACACACCCGTGGTCTACCGCTTCGCCAACTATTTCTTCCCCGCGCTGCGCGCCGAGTACGCCGACGTGGACGACCGGCTCGCCCCGCGCCGCGGGATCGGCGGCAGCGTGCTGCTGCGCGGCGGCGGCGGCCAGGGCGACGATGCCGAAGCCAGCGCCACGTTCGCCCAGGGCCACGTGCGTGCGAGCTGGTTCAGGGGGCTGGGACCCAGCGACCGGCTGATCGTGCGCGGCGAGCTGGGCCACACCTTCACCGACACGCTCAACGAACTGCCGCCGAGCCTGCGCTTCTACGCCGGCGGCGACCGCAGCATCCGCGGCTACAACTACCGCGAGGTGGGGCCGCGCGTGCTCGACGACGACGGCGACGTGGCGTTCGCGCTCGGCGCGAAGAACGTGGTCACCGCCAGCGTCGAGTACGAGCGCTACTTCGGCGGCAGCCCCTGGGGCGGTGCGGTGTTCGTGGACACCGGCGACGCGTTCGACGGCGGCAGCCCCGACCTGCACACCGGCGTGGGCATCGGCGCGCGCTGGAAGTCGCCGGTGGGGCCGATCCGCGTGGACATCGCGCGCGGGCTGGACGATCCGGATTCGCCGTTCACCCTGCACCTGAACATCGGGGCGGATTTCTGATGGCGATACGGATGCGCCGGGACATGCCTGCTCCTTCCTTGTCCACGCGCCGTGCCAAAGCGCGAACGCTGGAGGCGACCGTCTTCCAGGCTCCGCCTGCCCGCCGTGCGAGCGAAGCGAGGAACACTGCCATTGCGACGCGCACCGGGACGCTCGGCTGATGGCCCTGCGCCGCCACCGCGATCGCGTCGCCGACGACCTCACGCCCGAACAGCGCGAGGCGCGCATCGCGGAGCTGCGTGCGCGACGCCACGCGCGCAGGCGCAAGCTGGCGATCCGCAGCGCGCTCGGTTCGCTCGGATTGGTCATGTTCGCGCTGGTCGCAGGCTGGTGGCTGCTGTCCACGATCGGCGGGCGCGATTTCCTGCTGGCGCAGGTCCGTGCGCGCCTGCCGGAGGGCACCGAGCTGTCGTGGGCACGCGCCGACGGTCCGCTGCGCGGCCCGATCACGCTCGAGAACGTGCGCTTCGTCAGCCGCGGCTGCCCGGCGGTGAACGGGCGCCCGGTCGCCTACCCGGACTGCGAGGCGCCGCGCGTCACCACCTTCACCGCCCGGCGCATCGTGGTGGACCCGGCGATCCGCCCGCTGTTCGGCAGGCGCCTGCGGCTCGACGCGCTGGACGTGGGCGACGCCACCCTGGACCTGCCCGATGCCGACGAGCCGTTCGAATTGCCGCGCTGGCCCGATGTGCTGCCGCAGATCGCCCCGCCGCTGGCGATGCGGGCCGACACGATCCGCGTCGACCGGCTGCGCGTCACCCGGCAGGGCGCGGCGCTGATCGACCTGCAGCGCGTGCGCGGCGGGCTGGATGCCAGCGAAGGCAGGCTGCGCGTGGAGCGGCTGGTGGTGGACAGCGACCTGGGCCGCTTCACCGCGCACGGTGACTACGCACCCCGGGACGACTACCGCACCGACCTGGCGGTCACCGCCGTGTTCCCGCGCGCGCAGCGGCCGTTGCTGGGCGTGGCCTCGCCGCTGCGCGCCACGCCGCCGCGGCTGGCGCTCGTGGCGCGCGGCGACCTGTCGCGGATGGACGTGGGCATCGGCGGCGCGGTGCCCAGGCCGTTGCGCGCCTCGCTCACGTTGCGCGGCGCCGACGCGCCGCGCTGGTCGCTGCGCGCCCGTACCGACGGCCTCGATCCGGCGGTGCTCGCAGGCCGGGAACCTTCGCCCGCGCCGATGGTGTTCGACCTGCGCGCCGACGGCACCGGCGGGCGCGCAAGGCTGCAGGGCCGCTTCGCGCAGGGCGGCCTGCGCGCCACGGTGCGTCCGTCCACGCTGGTGCTGGAAGACCAGGTGCTGGCGTTCGAACCGCTGGTGCTGGACGTGTTCGACGGACGCGTCACGGTGCGCGGCCGCGGCGACTTCGGCGACCGCGGTGCGCGTGCGCCGCTGAAGTACGCGGTGGTCGCGCGCGGCCTGCGCTTCGGCGGCTCGCCGGTGGCGACGCCGGCAGCCCCGGCGCCCACTGCGGCGCCGCCGATTGGCGTGGATGCGGACTTCGGCATCGCCGGCACCCGCGCGCGCTGGGCCGCGATCGGCGAGGCGCGCATCGCGCGCGCGTCCGCCTCCGCCGCAGCGGGGACCGAGCGCGCAACGGTGCGGCTGGACGGGCGCGGCAATGCCGACGGCATGACCCTGCGCACGCTGCAGGCGCGCATGCCCACCGGCACGCTGGACGCCACCGGCCGCGTCGACTGGTCGCCCGCGCTGGCGTGGAAGCTCGACGCCACGCTCGACGGCTTCGATCCCGGCTACTTCGCGCCGGGCTGGAACGGCGACGTGGACGCGGCGCTGGCCACGCAAGGACGCGCGCGCGACGCCGGCGGCTTCGACGCCACGGCGGCCGTGACCGGCATCGGCGGACGCCTGCGCGGGCGCGCGCTCAGCGGCAGCGCCAACGCAACGGCCGAGGGCGACACTTACCGCGGCAACGTCCTGCTCGGCGTGGGCGGCGGCCGGCTGCAGGGCAAGGGCACGTACACCGCTGGCAGCGCGATGCGCTGGCAGGCCGACGCGACGCTGCGCGGCTTCGATCCGGGCCTGGTGCTGGAGGAATGGAACGGCGCGGTGGATGCGGTGCTGACCGGCACCGGCGCCCGGCGCGGCGACGGCGCGCTGGCCATCGCGGTGGACGCCGCACGCCTGGGCGGCACGCTGCGCGGGCGGCGCCTGTCGGGGCGCGGGGACGTGGACATCGTGCTGCCGGTGCGGGGCGGGCCGCGCTTTGCGGGAGAGCTCGCGGTCGGCATGGGCGCCAGCCGCGTGGAAGCCAAGGGCACCGTGGCCGATGCGCTGGACGTGGATGCACGGTTCGCCCCGCTGCAGCTCGACGACTTCCTGCCCGGCAGCGCCGGCAGTCTGCGCGGCACGCTGCGCCTGACCGGCGCGCGCAACGCGCCGAACGTCGCCGCCGACCTCACCGGCGCTGGCCTGCGCTTTGGCGATTACCGCGCCGATACGCTCACCGCACGGGGCCGCCTGCCGTGGCGCGGCGGCGGCGGCGACCTGACGGTGCGCGCGCAGGGCCTGGTTGCCGGAATCGCCTTCGACACGCTGCGCGTACAGGCCCGCGGCGCGGTGGAGAACCTGCAGTTCGAAGGCGAAGCACAGGGCGCGCCCGGCCGGCTCGCGCTGGGCGGCAGCGCGGTGCGGCGCAACGGCAACTGGAGCGGCACGCTGCAGTCGCTGCAGCTCGATCCGCAGCGCGGCGCCGACTGGCGGCTGACCGCGTCTGCGCGCTATGCGCAAAACGGCAGCGCGTGGACGCTGTCGCGCAGCTGCTTCGCGTCGTCGCAGGGCGGTTCGCTGTGCGCCGACGCGCAGTGGCCCGGGCGCGGACTCGCGCTCGCCGGCGAGGGCCTGCCCCTGGCGCTGGCCGAGGCCTACCTGCCCGAACCGGCCGACGGGCGCCGCTGGCGGCTCAACGGCGAGATCGCGCTGGAGGCGCGCGTGCGCCCGGCCGGCAACGCCTGGGCCGGAACGGCGCGCGTGCGCTCGGCGACCGGCGGACTGCGCATGAGCGCCCGCGCCCGCAACGACCTGGTCGGCTACCGCGACCTGGTCCTGGATGCGCAGTTCGACCCGCAGCGCCTCCGCGCCACGCTGGCCAGCGGCCTGTCCGACGGCGGCCGCGTGGATGCGCGCATCGCCACCGGCTGGGACGGCAACGCGCCGCTGGCCGGCGAGGTCGCCATCGACACGCAGGAACTGACCTGGCTGGAGCTGTTCTCGCCGGACATCGTGGATCCCACCGGGCGCCTCGCCGGCCGCGTCGCGCTGGGCGGAACCCGCGGCGCGCCGACGCTGGGCGGCCAGGCGCAGCTCAGCGGTTTCGCCGCGGAGGTGCCGGCGCTCAACATCGCGCTGAGCAACGGCGACTTCCGCATGAGCGCGCTGGCCGACGGCAGCGCGCGCATCACCGGTGGCGTGCGTTCGGGCGACGGCACGCTCAACGTCGACGGTTCGCTCAACTGGCGCAGCGGCGACGCGCCGCTGGTGCTCAACCTGCGCGGCCGCAACGTGCTGGCGTCGGACACGCGCGACGTGCGCGCGGTGGTGGATCCCGACGTGGTGGTGCGCGCGCAGGCCGGCCAGCCGCTCACGGTCACCGGCACGGTGACGGTGCCGGAGGCGATGCTGGAACTGGAACGCCTGGACGACGGCGTGTCGGCATCCAGCGACGTGGTGGTGCTCGACCCGGCGAACCCGGAGGCGCAGGCCGCCACGCCACTGGCCCTGGACCTGACCCTGGCGATGGGCGACGACGTGCGGCTGCAGGGCTTCGGCCTGGACGGCCAGCTCGGCGGACGCCTGCGCGTGCGCTCGGTCCCGGGTCGCGAGATGACCGGCAGCGGCAGCCTGGAGATCGAGGGCCGCTACGAAGCCTACGGCCAAGAACTGGAGGTCACCCGCGGACGCCTGGTGTGGAGCAACACCGCCATCGCCGACCCGGTGCTGGACATCCGCGCGCAGCGCGAACTGGGCGACGTGGTCGCCGGCATCGCCGTCACCGGCCGCGCGTCGGCGCCGGAAGCCAGCGCCTTTTCCAACCAGGGCGGCAGCCAGTCCGATGCGCTGGCCTACCTGACCCTGGGCCGGCCGCTGTCCGGCCTGTCCGGCGACGAGGCGCGCGACGTCAGCGCCGCTTCGGCCGCGCTCAGCGCCGGCGGCAGCGTGCTGGCCTCGCAGCTGGGCGCGCGCATCGGCCTGGACGATGCGGGCATGCTGCAGTCGCGCACCGCCGGCAGCGTGTTCGGCGTGGGCAAGTACCTGTCGCCGCGGCTGTACGTGGGCTACGGCGTAAGCCTGCTCGGCACCGGCCAGGTGGTAATGCTCAAGTACCTGCTGCGCAAGGGTTTCGACGTGCAGATCGAATCGAGCAGCATCGAGAACCGCGGGTCGATCAACTACCGGCGGGAGAAATGAAGCGCACACGCCCGGTGCGTTTCGCATCGCGCGGCGACGCGGTGGCGCAGCTGCGCGCCGAGCTCGAACACGGCGGCTGGCCGCGCGCGCAGATGATGCTGATGGTGATGCTGACCGGCGCGCTGGGCTTCCTGGCCTCGTTCCTGCTGCTGGCGGTGGGCGTGGCCTCGATGGGCCTGCGTTACGCCTTGTCCTGCCTGGTGGCGTATGCGGGCTTTCTGTGCCTGCTCAGCATCTGGATCCACTGGCGGCGCGATCGCAGCGGCGATGCGCACGTGGAGCTTCCCGATCTTGCCGACGTTCCGGGCGGAGACTGGAGCGGTGGCGGTGGAAGAAGCGGCGGTGGCGGCACGAGTGCGCGCTTCGACGCACCCGATGCGCCGGTCGTGTCCAGCACGGGTCCGACGCCGGTCTTGTCCTCGCCACCGCACTCCCGCAGCACCGGCGGCGGATTCGATCTGGATGTCGATATCGAAGCGGTGCCCGTGCTGCTGGTCGTGGCGGTGGCCGCGCTGGTGCTGTCGTCGCTGTTCGTGGTCTGGACCGCGCCCGTGCTGTTCGCCGAGCTGCTGCTCGACGGGGTGCTGGCCACAGCGCTCTACCACCGCCTGCGCCACATCGAAACCCGGCACTGGCTGGAGACCGCGCTGCGCAAGACGGTCGGTCCGTTCGTGCTCTCCGCGCTGGTGCTGGGCGCCGTTGGCTTCGCCGCACAGGACGCCGTGCCGCAGGCCGATTCGATCGGCGACGTGCTGCCTCTGCTCGCGCGTTGAGGCGCAGTCGACTCTGCGCCGAACTTCCTTCAAAGCCCTTCACCCTAGCGGACGCTGGGGTCCGTTCTCGCTTTGAGCAAGACGACCCACATCGAGATCAATCGCAAGCGGCTCACGGCATTGGAAGGCGCTGACGTTGGCAAAGGCGCGAGGCAGTCAGAGGTCGTGGCGATCCGCGGCTTTGCCTGAAGTCAACATGGGCCCCAGCGTTCGCTGGGGAGACGAAGATCCGGTTTGCTGCAATCTCCGTAGCGCGCCTAGGGCTTCGCCGTATACACCGCGCCGCGCAAGCCTGACACCTTGTCGACCACATCCGTCCACACCACATACGCACTGCCATCGCGCAGGGCCAGCTGCGCAAAGCCGGTGCCGCGGCCCCTGCCCTGCAGCTTGGCCACTTGCACCTTTTCCAGCTGCTTCGACAGATCCGGCGCGTAGCGCGCCAGCCACAGCGACTGGCCGTTTGCGTCCTCGCGCGTCCACAGCACCCAGGCGGCGTCGGCGTCCAGCGCGACATCCACGCGCCCCTGCACCGCCGCGCCGCGCTCAAGCACGACCGGAGCCGAGAAGGTGTCGCCTGCGTCGCCGCTGCGCGCGAGCTTGACGGTCGGCACATCGCCGGCGGCGGTGTACCAAGCCACGACGGCGTCGTTGCCGCGCGCGGCCACGGACGGCCCGTTGACCGGGCACGCCGGCATGCGCCAGCCGTCGGCGAACACCGCCTTCGATGCCGTCCACGCAGCGCCATCGAACCGGGTCACGCGGATATCGCGGATCTCCTGCGCAGTGCGTCCGCGATACACCAGCAGCGCGCCCTTGTCGGTGACCGCGGCATCGGTCTGGCAGCAGTCGCACACCGACGCATCCAGTTCGGTGTCGCCGCCGGTACGCAGCGTGCCGTCGAAAACGGCGCTACGCAGCGTCATCTTCGCGCCTTCGGCCTGGGGCGCGTCATGCGCGGCATGCCCCGCATCGCGCGAGCCGGCGGCGGTCTGGCGACCATCGAGCCAGGCGATGCCCAGGCGGTCGTTGCCCTGCGGCCACAGCGCGGCGAAGCCGTGTTCGGTGGCGGTGCCATCGGTGTGCGGGCGCACCGGCGCGCTCCAGTTCATGCCGTCGTTGCGCGAGGTGCTCAGCACCACGTCGTACGCATACGGCGCCGCACCGGATTTCTGCAACCACTGCACCCACAGCGCGCCGTCGGGCGTGGCCAGGATGTGCGGCGTGTCGGCCCAGTTGGCGAAGAACGAACTGCCGATCGCGATGGTGCGGGTGACCTCCCAGCGGGTTGCGCCGAACTGCGCGAACTGGAAGCGGGTGCGCCGGCCGGGTTGCACGTCGAGCCAGCTCAGCAGCAGGCGTCCGTCCGGCGCCAGCGCCAGGTCCGGATGCGCGGCGCCCGGCCCGGCGGGCAGTGCCCACGCCTGCAGGCCGGGCCGCGCGGCGGACGCTGCGCCGGGCGTAGCGGTTGCGTCCTGATCGCGGCTGCATCCGGCGGCCGCCACGGCGAGGGCCAACGCGGCCAGTTGCAGGATCGTCTTCATGCGCGCAGGGTACTCCCGGCGGCACCACGCCGCGAAACGCACGCACGTCTCCGCGCCTTGCAGGCCCGCGCCGAAGCATGTTCACCACCGTCGCCCGCTACCACGACCCCATTGAGGCGCACATCGCCTGCGGACGGCTGTGCGCGGAGGGCATCGACGCGCACGTGGCCGACGACCAGCTGGGGCTGGCGAACTGGGAATGGCGGCTCGCCGTGGGCGGCATCCGCCTGCGGGTGCCGGACGCGGATGCCGAGCGGGCGCGCGACGTGCTGCGCGAGCTGGATGCCGGCGACTACGCACTGGAGGCGGACGGAGCGGACGATCCGGACCTGCGCACGCCGCCGCTGGAATCCTGGTCCAGTCGCCTCGCGTGGATCGCGCTGATGCTGTTCAACATCCCGCTGCCGTGGAAGCGCCGCCGCAGCGACGATGCGGTGCGCGAGGTGTGAGCGAACCTGCCTGTCGCTTGGAGGAGCGGCTTCAGCCGCGAGCTTTTCGCGTAGTGGGTTAACCCGCCAGAAGCTCGCGCCTGAAGCCGCTCGTACAAAGGCACCGGGCGAACCGGCGTACTTACGCGGCTTTGGTTCGCCGCGCGCGCTCGAGATGCACCAGAAGCAACGACGCCGCCGCCGGCGTCATGCCCGGGATCCGCTGCGCCTGGCCCACGGTCTGCGGGCGCACGCGCTGCAGCTTCTGCCGGACCTCGGCGGACAGGCCGGGCACGGCGGCGTAGTCGAAAGCGTCGGGAATCGCGGTGTCCTCGTTGCGGCGCGCGCGTGCGATCTCATCGCGCTGCCGGTCCAGATAGCCGGCGTACTTGGTTTCGATCTGCACCTGCTCGGCAACGGCAGGATCTGCCACCGGCGGGCCGAAGCCGGGAACCGCCGTGAGCCGCGCGTAGTCGAACTCGGGCCGGCGCAGCAGGTCCAGCGCGCTGTTCTCGCGCGTCACCTCCACCCCCGTCGCCTCGGCCAGGCTGCGGCCCAGCGTGTTGCCGGGCGCGGCCCACAGGTGCTTCAGGCGCGCGGTTTCCGCCTGCACCGCGTCGCGCTTGCGCGCGAACGCCGCCCAGCGCGCGTCGTCCACCAGACCCAGTTCGCGACCCGTGGGCGTCAGCCGCGCATCCGCGTTGTCCTCGCGCAGCTGCAGCCGGTACTCGGCGCGGCTGGTGAACATGCGGTAGGGCTCGGTGGTGCCTTGCGTGATCAGGTCGTCCACCAGCACGCCCAGGTAGGCTTCGTCGCGGCGCGGACACCAGGCATCGCGCTGCTGCACGCTGCGCGCGGCGTTGACCCCCGCCAGCAGGCCCTGCGCGGCGGCTTCCTCGTAGCCGGTGGTGCCGTTGATCTGGCCGGCGAAGAACAGGCCCGTCACGGCCTTGGTTTCCAGCGACGCCTTGAGTCCGCGCGGATCGAAGAAGTCGTATTCGATGGCGTAGCCGGGGCGGGTGATGTGCGCGTGCTCGAAGCCGATGATGGAGCGCACCAGTTCCAGCTGCACGTCGAACGGCAGCGAGGTGCTGATGCCGTTGGGATAGATCTCCGCCACGTCCAGGCCCTCGGGCTCCACGAAGATCTGGTGCGAGGCCTTGTCCGCGAAGCGTACCACCTTGTCCTCGATGCTGGGACAGTAGCGCGGGCCCACGCCCTCGATCTGGCCCGAGTACAGCGGCGAGCGGTGCAGCGCGTCGCGGATCAGCTGGTGGGTGCGCTCGGTGGTGTGGGTGATCCAGCACGACACCTGCGCCGGATGGTCGGCGTGCGAGCCGGTGAACGAGAACACCGGTCGCGGATCGTCGCCGGGCTGCTCGGCCATGCGCGCGTAGTCGAGCGTGCGGCCGTCGATGCGCGGCGGCGTGCCGGTCTTCAGGCGGTCCACCACGAACGCGCCTTCGCGCAGGCGCGCGGCCAGCGCGGTGGAAGGCGGATCGCCCATGCGCCCGGCGGCGTACTGCGTCTGTCCGATGTGGATCTTGCCGGCCAGGAACGTGCCGGCAGTGAGCACCACGGCAGGCGCCTCGAAGCGCAGGCCGGTGTTGGTGATCACGGCGCGCACGCGGCCGGCTTCGATCACCACGTCGTCCACGGCCGCCTGGAACAGCGTCAGGTTGGGCTGCGCTTCCACCGCGCGGCGCACGAAGGCGCGGTACAAGGCGCGATCGGCCTGCGCACGCGTCGCGCGCACCGCCGGGCCTTTGGACGCGTTGAGCGTGCGCCACTGGATGCCCGCGGCGTCCGCGGCTTTGGCCATCAGCCCGCCCAGCGCGTCGATCTCCCTGACCAGGTGGCCTTTACCGATGCCGCCGATGGCGGGGTTGCAGCTCATCGCGCCCACCGTGTCGATGCTGTGGGTGAGCAGCAGCGTGCGCGCACCGGCGCGCGCCGATGCCAGCGCCGCTTCGGTGCCGGCGTGGCCGCCGCCGATCACGATGACGTCGTGCTGGTGGAAGGAAGAAGGCATGGGTGGCGTATGACGGACCGTTGTACTGCGGCGCGCATTATCGCGCGCGCTCCGCGACGTTCAGCTATCGCAACGCGGCGCGTTCCGCGGTTGGCACGGTCCCTGCGTAATGCCCATGGCACCCGATGTGGCAAGCGCGGGGGCGCTAGTACCGGGCATTGGAACAGGGACCGGTCGAGCGCACGTCGGGGGAGCCAGGGGGCCGGATGTCGGGGGACGTCCGGCCCCTTTCTTTTGCCTGTCGATTCGACCGCGTGCTGGCTGCGCGGCGGGCGCGTGCCCGGAAACCGCAGGAAAAGCGGCTTCTACCGCGGTTCTACTGGCGCCGACGCCCGACGGGGAGCGGAACAGGGGGGATCCGGGATTCCCCGCCGGGTGTCGACATAGGGTGGACTGTACCCGATGTACGTCGAAATGCGACGCATCCGGTCAATGTCCGAAAGGGTGCGGCCGCAGCGGCCGCACCGCAACCCCGGTCAGGGTTCCTGGCCGCGACGCACGTCACGTTCCCGGAGATTGCGCACGGGCGCCGGTTCGCGCCGCTCCATCGGCATGCGGCGCTCGACCTGCATCCGCGGCCGCATCTCCTGCTGCACGCCCGCCGGGCGCGGCTGGTCGAGACGGCCGCGCAGCGTCGGCACGGGCGAAGGCCCGCGGGCGGGCGGGCGCATCGGCATCTGGTTCTGACGGCGGATCGCCTCGCGCAACAGCCCACCCTCCGTGCCCGTCAGCCTCGGGCGCGACGGGGGCGGATTGTCATGCCCATCGCGGTCATGGTCGTCGCGGCCGTGTCCCCCACGCGGATGGCGCGGGTAGTACGGGTAATAGGGGTGGCCGTAATACCCGCCGTAGCCGTACGGATAGCCGTAGCCGTAGCGGCTGCCGCCGTAGTAGCGGCTGTACGGGTACGACGAATACGGGTAGCCGTAGCTGGCGCCGCCGTAGTAGCGCACCGACGGCTGGCCGTAGTAGTACCCACCGCTGCCATAGCCGCCGCTGTAGCCGTAGCTGACGCAGCCGCCCAGCAACACCGCGCAGGCCGCGGGCAGGACGAGTTTCCGGAACATGACGCCACCCCTGTGGATAAGTCACTGCAGCTTCGGCCTGCGGCATTGAATGCGTGCTTAACCTTTCCGGAGCGTCGGCGCGATACCTGAACGCCGCCGCGGATCGGCTAGGCTCGCGTCATGCCGCACGCCTCCTATGAAACTCCCGCCCTGCCCTGTGCCGACGACGTGCTCGCCGCCGCCGCGCGCATCGCCCCGCACGCCCGCGCCACGCCGGTGCTGCGCAGCGCATCGCTGGATGCGCTGGCCGGATGCAGCCTGCACTTCAAGGCCGAGCACCTGCAGCGCGGCGGCGCGTTCAAGTTCCGCGGCGCGTGCAATGCGGTCTTCGCCCTGGATCCGGCGCAAGCCGCGCGCGGCGTGGTCACCCATTCCTCCGGCAACCACGGCGCGGCGTTGGCGCTGGCGGCGCGGTTGCGCGGCATCGCCTGCCACGTGGTGGTGCCCGAAGGCGCAGTGGCGAGCAAGCTGGCGGCCATCGCCGCGCACGGCGCGGTGCTGCACCGCTGCGCGCCGACCATCGCCGCGCGCGAGGCCGAGTGCGCGCGCGTGCAGGCCGAAACCGGCGCCACGCTGGTCCACCCCTATGCCGATCCGCGCGTGATCGCGGGCCAGGGCACCGCCCTGCTGGAACTGCTGGCGGCAGTGCCCGGCATCGAGGTGGCGGTGGTGCCGGTGGGCGGCGGCGGGCTCTCGTCGGGTACGGCGATCGCCGCGTCCGCGTTCGCCCCGCACGTCGCCGTGGTCGGTGCCGAACCCGCCGGCGCCGCGGAAACGCTGGCCTCGCTGCAGGCCGGACGCCGGGTCACCGACTTCGTGCCGGACACGATCTGCGACGGCCTGCGCGGCACCCTGGGCGAGCCCAACTTCGAACTGCTGCGCACGCACGGCGTGCAGGTGGTGGCGGTGGACGACGCGGACACGGTGGCGGCGATGCGGCTGCTGTGGCAGCGCTGCAAGCAGGTGGTGGAGCCGTCGTCGGCGATCGCGCTGGCGGCGGTGCTGCGTTACCCCGAGCGCTTCGCCGGACGGCACGTGGGCGTGGTGCTCAGCGGCGGCAACGTGGACCTGGATGCATTGCCGTGGGCGTAGCATGCCGGCACGCCTGCAGCGCACGACGATGAGGAGGCCCGCATGAGGATCGACGGCAACCGCCAGCACGACCGCGCCATCGAACTGGTGCTGGGCTACTACGCGGCCTTCAACCGCGGCGACTGGGCGGCGATGCTCGACTGCCTGCACGAAGAAGTGGTCCACGACCTCAACCAGGGCGGGCGCGAGACCGGCCGCGAGGCGTTCGCGGCGTTCCTGCAGCGCATGCAGGCCAGCTACCGCGAGCGCCTGGACGGCGTGGTGGCGATGGCCAGCGAGGACGGCAGCCGCGCCGCGGCCGAGTACGTGGTGCACGGCGAGTACCTGCGCACCGACGAGGACCTGCCGCAGGCACGCGGCCAGCGCTACGTGCTGCCCGGCGGCGCGTTCTTCGAACTGCGCGACGGGCGCATCGCGCGCGTGACCAACTACTACAACCTGCAGGACTGGATCGCGCAGGTCGGCGGCTGAGTTCGCACCGGCGCACTGCCTGCGCATGCGCAGGCGGCTGGCGCGCGACGGCGCGCGGCTGAAGTCGTGTCTGGCAGCGCAGGGAACGGCGTGGCGGAGGGCGGCGCGACGCGCGACCCAGCGGTCAGCGCGGCGACTGCGCCGCCTTCAGGCCCTGCTCCAGCAGCAGCCGCGTTACCGGCACGCGCTCCTCGCGCGGCCGGTCCGCCAGCACGTCGAGCATCGCGCCCAGCGATCCGCAGCGCGCGTCGCGCGACGCGTCCGGCGCCAGGCCCGCGGTGAATCCATCGTGCAGGATCGCCGCGCGCGTGCCATTCGCCTTCAGCGCCTGCGTGGCGGCGGCGCGGTCCCAGCGCTGCGGCGGGGACTGCAGGCCGGCGACCACCACCTGCGCGACCGCATCGGCGAAGCGCTGGCGGCTGGCCTCGGGTAGACGCATGACCGCGTCGTTGAGGCTGTCGATGCCGCGGTCGGCGTCGGCGTCGAACAGGCTGCAGATGGCCTCGGCCTCGGCCGGCTGGCGCATCGAGCCGTGCAGGGCCTGGAACAGGCCCTCCACCTGCGCGTCGGGCGTGCGCGCCAGCACGTCGCTGGCGCTGCCGAGCAGCATCGAAGCATCGAAGCCTTCGAAGCCGTCCATCTGCTGCGCGCCGGCCGACGCGGAGGCGCCGATCAGCACGGCCGCGAACATCGCCTGCAGGCGACAGGTGCGGGTCTGCGGGGTGATGCGGCGCATGGCGATCCTGGGTCCGACGAAGGCGTGGCGCAGTGTAGGCAGCGCGGTCTGAACGCCAGCGGCGCTCGCGGCGAAGGTGCCGCTACCGATGTGCCGCCTCGCGGACGTCAACGCTCGATCGTCAACGCTCGATGCGGCGCAGGCCTTCGCGCATCAGCAGGCGGGTGATCATGGCGCGCTCGTTGAGCGGCCGCATCGAGACCGTGTCCAGCAACTGGCGCAGCGCGCGGCAGCGGGCCTGATGGCTGGCGGCATCGCTGTGCGGGCTGTTGATGGCCGCCACGAAGCCGTCGTACAGCATCGCCGCGGCGACCGCGGCCTGGCGCAACGCGCGCTGCGCCAGCTGCGCATCGTAGGGTTGCACCGGCGCGCGGCGCGAGGCCTGCAGCACCGCGTCGGTGGCGCGCTGGAAGTTGCGCTGGCTGTTGCCGCCAAAGCGCAGCGCGACCTGGTTGAGCGCACCCAAGTCGCGGCGCGCGCGCGGGTCGAACACCGCGCACATCGCCTGCAGTTCGCGCGGCTGGCGCGCGGCTTCGGCGACCGCCTGGAACAGGTGGTCCAGGGTCGCATCCGGGGTACGCACGATCACCGCCTCGCTGCGCGCCATCAGCTCCTGCGGATCGAACGTCCACCCCGATGCGCGCGCGGCCGCGTGCGCACCCGTGGAGGCCAACAGGCAGGCTGCGCACAGGGCACGGAGAACGAAACGCGAACGCATGGGTGGAGTGTAGAAGCGCACGCCGAATCGCGGATGAAGCCGGCCCCGGCCATGGCGCACCCTGCGCGTCGCCTGCGTCCTGGCCACCAGGGCGAATGCGCGTTAACGGCGGCGGATGGGGATGCGCGACAGGGGCACCGCGGTGGTTTCCATGCCGTGCTCGCGGATCGGCGCGCCGGCCTCGGGCGCCCACGCCTGCGCCTGGATCACTTCCCACGTGGCCGGCAGCGCGCCGTCGCCGCGCCGCAGCGCCTCGTACGCGGCGGCGGCGGCGGCGAAGCGGGTGCGTCCGGTCAGCGTGTGGCGCCGCGCATGCAGCGCATTGGTGGCGCCGAGCGTGCGCAGCTCGCGCATGAGCCCGGGCAGGTCGGCGTGGCCGTGCACGAACACGTCGCGATCCAGCACCGGATCGCGGAAGCCGGCATGCACCAGCGCATCGCCGAACTGCGCGATGGAAGCGAACGGGCTGACGTGCGGCGCCGCGTCGGCCTGGGCGAAGGCGGTACGCAGCTCGTGCAGCGTGTCCGGACCGAAGGTGGACACCAGCAGCAGTCCGCCGGGCCGCAGCACGCGGCGGAACCCGGCGAACACGGCCGGCAGGTCCTGCACCCACTGCAGGCACAGGTTGGAGAACAGCACGTCGACCGACGCATCGGCCAGCGGCAGCGCGCGCGCGTCCGCGCAGACGCGGTCGATGGGCCGCGGCATGCGGGGCAGGCGCAGGCGCGACGCCTGCGGCACGCTGCGCAGCATCGGCAGCGCCAGGTCGATCGCCACCACCCGCGCACGCGGCCAGCGCCGGCCCATGGCCATGGCGGCGCGCCCGGGACCGGCGCCCAGGTCCACGACCACCGCGGGCGGCGCACGCTGCAGGGCCGGGTCGTCCAGATAATCCAGCGACTCCAGCAGCCGCGCTTCCACTTCGCGCTGCAGCGCTGCGGCGCGCTCGTAGCCGGGCGCCGCGCGCGAGAACGCGCGCCGGACCTGGCGGGTGTCGAAAGCGTCAGCCATCGGCGTGCGCCGGCTGCACGAACGCCGCGATCGCCGACGCGACCTCGTCCGTGTCGGTGAGGAAGGGCGCATGCGCACCGTGTTCGACCTGGTGGAAGCGCGCATCGGGGGCCAGCGCCGCGGCATCGCGCATGGCGCGCGGATCCACCAGGCGGTCGCGGCGGCCGGCGATCCACAGGCTGGGCACCTGCAGCGCGGGCAGCAGCGCGCGCAGGTCGGCGCGTTCGAGCAACTCCAGTCCGCGCGCCAGGCTTTCCGCCGGCGGTTCGCCGCGTGCGAACAGTTCGCCGCGCAGCGCCCGCACCGTGTCGCGCGCGTGGTCCGAGCCGAACGCTTCCAGCGCCACGAAACGGTCCAGCGTGCCGCGGTAATCGCTGCGCAGCCCGCTGGCGAACGACTGGAAGATGTCCGCCGACACGCCGTCGCGCCAGTCGGGCCCGCGCACGAAGCGCGGGCTGGCGCACAGCATCACCAGCGCCGGCACGCGTGCGGGCTGCGTGGCCGCCGCGTGCAGTGCGAACAGCCCGCCCAGCGACCATGCGCACCACGGCGCGTCCGGCACGCCGTCCAGGATCGCGGCGACGGTGTCGTCCAGTTCCAGCGGCACCGCGCTGTCGCGGCTGGCGCCGTGGCCGGGCAGGTCGACCAGGTGCAGCGTGTGGCGATGGCGCAGCCGCTCCACCAGCGGCGCGAACACGCCGCCATGCATCGCCCAGCCGTGCAGCAGCACCAGCGGCGGGCCGTCGCCGATGCGCTCGATGTGCAGGTCGCTCACGCGGCGACCTCCGGCGGACGCGAACGCAGTACCGTATCGCGGGCGCGCGCGAGCGCAGCGACCAGCGCATCGATGTCATCGGCCGCGTGGCGCGCGCTCAAGGTGATGCGCAGCCGCGACCCGCCTTCGCGCACGGTGGGCGGGCGGATCGCGGCCACCCAGACACCGTCGTCTTCGAGCATCCGCGCCATGGCGAGCGTGGCGGCCTCGCTGCCGCACGGCAGCGGCTGGATGGGCGTGTCGGAAGCCAGCAGCGACAGGCCGGCACGCTGCGCGGCGCTGCGGAAGCGCGCGATGTTGGCGTGCAGCCGTTCGCGCCGCGCCGCGTCCGCGCGTGCGATGCGCACGGCTGCCAGCGATGCCGCGGCCTGTGCGGGCGGCAGCGCCGTCGTATAGAGGTAGGGCCGGGCCGCCTGCAGCAGGTGTTCGACCAGCGCTGCGTCGCCGGCGATGACCGCGCCGTAGCCGCCCAGCGCCTTGCCCAGCGTAGCCAGCTGCAGCGGCACGTCGCGCGTGTCGAGCCCGGCCGCCGCCACGCTGCCGCGACCGTCCGGCCCGTGCACGCCCACGCCGTGCGCGTCGTCCACGTACAGCAGCGCGCCATGCGCGTGCGCCGCGGCGGCGAGCGCGCGCAGCGGCGCGACATCGCCGTCCATGCTGAAGACGCCGTCGGTGGCGAGCAGCGCCGCGCCCGTTTCGGCGGCCTGCAGTTGGCGTGATGCCGCCTCGGCATCGCCGTGCGGATAGCGGCGCAGCGTGCAGCCGGCCAGGCGTGCGCCGTCGATCAGGCTGGCGTGGTTGAGCTTGTCCTGCACGCAGCTGTCGCCGGCGCCCAGCAGCGCCTGCACCACGCCCAGGTTGGCCAGATACCCGCTGCCGAACAGCAGCGCGCGCGGGGCGTGCAGCCAGTCGGCGACTTCGCGTTCCAGCGCGTCGTGCAGGGCGCCGTGCCCACAGACCAGGTGCGAGGCGGTGCTGCCGGCGCCTTCGCGCGACAGTGCGTCCTGCGCCGCGCCCAACACCGCCGGATCGCGCGCCAGGCCCAGGTAATCGTTGCCGCAGAAGTCGAGCAGCCAGCGCGTGCCGCCGCGTGCGTCGGCGACCTCGCAGCGCATGCCGTCGCGGCGCACCACGGTGCGGCGGTTGCGCACCCGGTGGTGCTGCAGGCGCGCGTCACGCGCCTGGGCGATGCGTTGAAGAAGATCGGCGCGGCTCATCGTGCGACAGGGTTGGACGGCGCACCTGTCGGCGCGGCTTCAGCCGCGAGCCTTCCGCGCACGGATCCGACCGCGCAAGAACTCGCGGCTGAAGCCGCTCCTACAGGCATGAGGCGTCAGGCGGCTTCGGTAATGCCGGCATGCACGGTGGTGCGGCATGCGTCGATCGCGTCGTCCTGCGCCGGCACCGGCATCGGGCGCAGGCCCAGGCGCGCGAACAGGGCCTGGTCGCGTTCGACATCCGGGTTGCCGGTGGTCAGCAGTTTTTCGCCGTAGAAGATCGAGTTCGCCCCGGCGGCGAAGCACAGCGCCTGCAGTTCGTCGCTCATCGTTTCGCGCCCGGCCGACAGACGCACCATCGACCTCGGCATCAGGATCCGCGCCACCGCCACGGTGCGCACGAACTCGAAGGGATCCAGTTCGGTCGTGCCCGCCAGCGGCGTGCCTTCCACCTGCACCAGGCGGTTGATCGGCACCGAGTCCGGATGCGCCGGCAGGTTGGCCAGCGCCTGCAGCAGGCCTGCGCGCTGGGTGCGCGTTTCGCCCATGCCCACGATGCCGCCGCTGCAGGTCTTGAGCCCCGCGTCGCGCACGTGGCCGAGCGTGTCGAGCCGGTCCTGGTACTCGCGGGTGTGGATGATCTCGCCGTAGAAGTCCGGCGCGGTGTCCAGGTTGTGGTTGTAGTAGTCCAGCCCGGCGGCCCGCAGCGCGCGGGCCTGCGTGTCGGACAGCATGCCCAGCGTTGCGCAGGTCTCCAGGCCCAGCGCCTTCACCTCGCGGATCATCTCGGCGACCTTGGGGATGTCGCGGTCCTTGGGGCTGCGCCAGGCCGCGCCCATGCAGAACCGCGAGGCGCCGGCGGCCTTGGCGGCGCGGGCGCGTTCCAGCACCGCGTCGGTGGCCATGAGCTTGGTGGCCTCTACGCCCGTGTGGTAGCGCTGCGCCTGCGGACAGTAGGCGCAGTCCTCCGGGCAGCCGCCGGTCTTGACCGACAGCAGGGTGCTGACCTGGACCTCGGCCGGATCGAAATGCAGGCGGTGCACGCCGGCGGCGCGGTGCAGCAGTTCGGTGAACGGCAGCGCGAACAGCGCCTCGATCTCGGGGCGGGTCCAGTCGTGGCGCAGGGGCGCGGTGGCGTCGGCGGCGGCGACGGGCAGTTTTCCGAGCGAAGGCATGGGCGAATCCGATGGTGGCGGCGCTTTCCGGGCGGCAGTCTGGAAACCATGCTCCAGCCTGTCAACTTGAACCCGGCACCACCAGTTGACGGCGGGGTGCGGCGGGTGGCCCGGCAGCTGGGCGCGCTGCTGTGGCCGCCGCGCTGCCTGCTGTGCGGCGACCCCGGGCACGCCGGCCGCGACCTGTGCGCGCCCTGCCTGGCCGTGCTGCCCTGGAGCCAGGCCGCCTGCCCGCGCTGCGCAGTGCCGCTGCCCGCAGCTGCGCCCGGCTGCGGGGCCTGCCTGCGGCGGCCGCCGCCGGTGGACGCGACGCACGCCGCCTTCGTTTACGGCTTCCCCGTGGACCGGCTGCTGCCGCGGCTGAAGTTCCATGGCGGGCTGGCGGCGGGGCGCCTGCTGTCGCAACTGCTGGCGGAGCGGTTTGCCGCGGCCGACCGTCCCGACGCGCTGGTTCCCATCCCGCTGCACCGGTCGCGCCTGCGCGCGCGCGGCTACGACCAGGCGCTGGAACTGGCGCGCCCGCTGGCCCGCCACCTGCAGCTGCCGCTGCGCGACGACCTGCTGCAGCGCAGCCGCGCCACCGCGCCGCAGTCCCGGCTGGATGCGAAGGCGCGGCGCCGCAACCTGCGCGGCGCGTTCACCGTGCCCGCGCGCGCGCCGCTGCCGGCGCACGTGGCGCTGTTCGACGACGTCATGACCACTGGCGCCACCCTGCACGCCGCGGCCCGCGCTTTGCGCCGCGCCGGCGTGGCGCGGGTGGACGCCTGGGTCTGCGCGCGGGTGCCCTGAACGGCGCGCCCGCGCCGCACCGCTCAGTCCGCGGCGGGCACCGGGATACGCGCGCGGGCGCGCTGGCCGGAACCGATGATCGCCTCGGCGCGCAGCTCCATCGGGGCATCGCCGGAGAACAGGGCCGTTGTGCCCACCGCGGTCCAGGCCGGGTAGTGGTCGCGGAACACCTCGCGGTGCACCTTCAGCACCGGCTCCATCCTGCGCCGGAATTCGGCGTGGTCCTTCGCCACGTGGAAGCTCTGCAGCTCCACGACGTCTTCCAGCGTGGCCCCGGCCTGCTCCAGGTGCGCCTTGAACTGGGCGAACATCCACCGGATCCGGGCCTCGTCGTCCGGGCCCTGGCTGGCGGGAATGCCGGAGACGATCACCCGGTCGCCGATCTTCACCACCGGCGAGTAGTGCAGGCCGTGGTAGGAGTCCTCCCAGCCCGGCGGCGCCAGGTGTTCGCGGGTCGGCGCCTCCTGCGCCAGCGCGGGCAACGCGCACAGTCCCAGCAGGCAGGCGGCGAGAGACGGCTTCATGCGAGCGCTCCTTGGAGGACGGGCCAGGCGTAGTGCAAAGCGATCCCCGCGAAGATCGCCATGCCCACCCAGTGGTTGTGCAGGAAGGCGCGGAAGCAGGCATCGCGCTGGCGGTGGCGCGCGATCACGAACTGCCAGCCCACCAGCAGCGCCGCAACGCCCAGGCCGCACCAGAACGGCGCGCCCAGCGCCGCCTGCCGCCCGGCCAGCGCCAGTGCTCCGAACATCAGCGCGTACAGCACGCCGATCGCGACCAGGTCCAGCTCGCCGAACAGGATCGCCGTGGACCGGGCGCCCATGCGCAGGTCGTCGTCGCGGTCGACCATGGCGTACCAGGTGTCGTAGGCGGTGGCCCAGAAGATGTTGGCCACGTACAGCACCCACGCCAGCGGCGGCACCGCACCGGTCAGCGCGGCGAAGGCCATCGGGATGCCCCAGCCGAAGGCCATACCCAGGTACACCTGCGGCAAGTAGGTGTAGCGCTTGAGGTACGGATAGCTCGCCGCCAGCACCACGCCGACCACGCTCATCAGCACGGTGAGCCGGTTCAGCGTGAGCACCAGCGCGAACGCCACCAGCATCAGCGCCGCGAACACCAGCAGCGCCTCGCGCCCGGACACGGCGCCCGTGGCCAGCGGCCGCGCGCGGGTGCGTTCGACACTGCCGTCCAGCCAACGGTCGGCGTAGTCGTTGATCACGCAGCCGGCCGATCGGGTCAGCCACACGCCCAGCGAGAACACCACAAGCGGCCACTGCGGCGGCACGCCTTCGGCGGCGATCCACAAGCCCCACCACGTGGGCCACAGCAGCAGCAGCCAGCCGATCGGCCGGTCGCCGCGCACCAGCCACCAGTACTGGCGCAGGCGTTCGCGCCAGCGCGGGACCGGCGCCGACGGCGGCGGCGCGGAGGCTTCGAAACGCTCGTAGCTCATGCGCGGCGGATGATACGCGCGCCCCCGTCTGGCGCGTCGGAGCGGCCTCCGCCGCGGGTCCATGCGCGAATTGCGTGCACAGGCGAGAAGCTCGCGGCTGAAGCCGCTCGTGCGAAGTGCGGAACGCGGTGTCAGTGCGCCTCGTGCCGACCTGCGATCCAGGTGCCGCGCAGCGCAAGGCCGGCGTCGAGCTGTATGAAATCCGCGCGGCAGCCGGCGGCGATGCGCCCGTGCGACGCCGACAGCCCAAGGAAGTCGGCCGGGTAGGTGGCGGCCATGCGGGCGGCTTCGGCCAGCGGCACGCCGAGCAGGTCCACCGCGTTGCGCAGCGCGGTGAGCATGTCCAGCGCGGAGCCGGCCAGCGCGCCGGCGGCGTTGCGCACCACGCCATCGCGCGCGGTGATGGTTTCGCCGTACAGCTCGAAGTGCGACGCGTCGCCGCCGACCATCGGCATCGCATCGCTGACCAGGAACACCTTGCCGCGCGGCTTGGCGTGCAGCGCGACGCGCAGGCTGGCCGCGTGCACGTGCACACCGTCGGCGATCACGCCCAGCCAGCTGTCGCGATCCTCCAGCGCCGCGCCGACCACGCCGGGCGCGCGGCCCTGCAGCGGCGACATGGCGTTGTAGAGATGGGTGAAGCCGCGGATCCCGGCGTCCAGTGCATCACGCATGCGCTCGTAGCTGGCGTCGGTATGGCCGGCGGCCACCACCACGCCGCGTTCCACGAGCGTGCGGATGGTGGCGTCGGGCACCTGCTCGGGCGCCAGCGTCACCAGCGTCACGCCGCGGCCCAGCGATGCCGCCAGCGCCAGCTCTTCCGCGTCCGGCACGCGGAACCTGGCGGCGTCGTGCGTGCCCTTGCGCGCCTGCGCCAGCCACGGGCCTTCCAGGTGGATGCCCAGGATGCCGGTTTCGCCCGCATCCATCGCCTCGCGCACCGCCGCGATGCCCTCTCGCATCCGCGCCAGGTCGTCGGTGATCAACGTGGGCAGCAGGCCGGTGGTGCCGAAGCGCCGGTGCGCCCGGGCGATGGCCTGCACGCCGGCGGCGGTGGGCGTGTTGTTGAACAGCACGCCGCCGCCGCCGTTGACCTGCGCATCGATGAAGCCCGGCAGCAGCCAGTGCCCTTGCAGGTCGTGGCGGACCGCGTCGCGCGGCGCCTCGGCGACCGGCACCACCGCTTCGATCCGGCCGTCGCGCACCAGCACTGCGCGGCCGTCCACGAAGTCCTCGCCGCACAGCACGCGGCCGTTGACCAGGGCGGACGCAGGGGAAAGGTGCGGGCTCATGCGGCCGGGCTTCCGGGAGCGTGGTGCGGACCAGGCACGATTGTGGCCGGCTTTCAGCCGCGATGTGCGTGCTGCAGGTACCAGCTGGCCGCGCCGATCACGCCTTGGTGCGGGTCGTCGAGCAGGCGCACCGGCACCCGCGACAGCAGGCCGCGCATCGCGCCCTTGTCCAGGAAGCGGGTGTGGAAGTCGCTGCGCAGCAGCTGCTCCACGATCCGGGCCACGATGCCGCCGGCCACGAACACCCGCGTGGCGCCGGTCACCAGCACCACGTCGGCCATCACGCTGCCCAGCTGCGCGCAGAAGATCGCGATGGCCTGCGCGGCGTGCGCATCGCCGCCCGCCTGCGCGGCGGCGGCGACCTCGGCGGGCGAGGCACAGCGCGCCACGCTGCGGTCCAGCGCGCACAGCGTGCGGTAGGTGCGCAGCAGGCCGGGGCCGCTGACCACCTGCTCCACGCCGACGTAGCCGGCTTCGCCCTGCAGCGCCGCCAGCAGCGCGCGTTCGCGTGCGTTGCCCGGCGCCAGCGAGACCTGGCCGGCATCGCTGCCCAGCACATGCCAGCCATCGGCCAGCGGTACGCGCAGCGCGGCGCCCAGGCCGGTGCCCGGCCCCAGCACCAGCACCGGGCCGGGCGCGGGCGGGCAGGCAGGCGGGGGGTCGGTGCGCGGCGCGAGCAGCAGGCCGTCGGCATCGCCCATGCACTGCGCGGCGTGGGCCACAGCCACGAAATCGTTGACGGCGTCCACGCGGGCGATGCCCAGCGCGCGCAGTTCGCCCAGCGGCACGGCCCAAGGCAGGTTCAGGCCCACCAGGGTGTCGCCCTGGCGCATGCCGGTGCAGCCGATGGCGGCCTCGTGCACCGCGCCGCGGGCGGCCAGGAAGTCGGCCACGATCGGCGCCAGGCCCGGATAGCCGGCGCACGCATAGGTCTGGTGGTCCAGCACCTCCACCGTGCCATCGGGCCGCGCGCGCACCATTGCCAGGCGCGCATGGGTGCCGCCGATGTCGGTGGCCAGGAACGGCCGGCCGCTGTCCGCTGGAATCATCTGCGCGCCTTTGCCTCGAAGGCGCGGAGTGTAGGCGCCATGCGCCGCCCGCGGCATCGCAGGCGGCAATCGCTGTGGCCCACGGGCGCGGTCGCCGGCCACGGCCATCCGCGCGCGCCACCGGTATGCGGACGCGCCCCTGCCGCTGGACGCCGCGACTTCGCTAGAATGCGCGGTCCGCGCCTGTAGCTCAGCCGGATAGAGTAGTGGCTTCCGAAGCCATTGGTCGGGGGTTCGAATCCCTCCAGGCGCGCAAGTAGAATGTGGGGCGAGAGGGTGGGCATTGCCTGCCCTCGCGCCAGCGCTCGGGCGTTCGCCGCTGCGCAAGCCGCCGGCTTGCAACCGCAGCGGCTCACCCCTCCAGGCGCGCCACCGGCTCACCCAGCCCCCCGACAACCCGCTGTGCCAGACGAAGCGGCCCGCTCCGGCCGCGCAAGGTGGATCGTGCGCAATTACGACCTGGATTTCCTGAAGAAGTTTTCGATGGTCATCGCCGCGCTGGCGGTGGTGACCCTGGGCCTAATCCTGCTGGCGCTCAAGCTGTCCGGCGTGCTGCCGCGGGAGGTCTCGGACCAGGCGGCCAAGCGCCAGCTGGAACGCATTGCGCCGGTGGGCGCGGTGTATGCCGGCCAGACCGGCGCTGCGGCGCAGGCCGCCGCCACGGCTGCGGCCGCGGCCAAGGCCGCGGCGCAGGTCGCCTACGGCGGCACCCTGGACGGCGCGGTGATCTACCAGAACCTGTGCGCGGGCTGCCACACCTCCGGTGCGGGCGGCGCGCCGACGCTGGTCGCAGCGCAGTGGACCAGCCGCATCGCTCAGGGCGCCGACACCCTGCACCGCCACGCGATCGAGGGTTACACCGGCGCCGCCGGCGTGATGCCGGCCAAGGGCGGCAATCCGGCGCTGACCGACGAGCAGGTGATCGCCACCGTGGACTGGATGGTGGACAACCTGAAGTAGCACCCGCGGCCCTCGCCGGCCCCGATGCAACGCCGCCCCCATGGGCGGCGTTGTCGTTTGCGGCGGCGTGGCCCGCGCGCACAGGCCCGGCGTTGCGCCGCGCGCCGCGCGCACGCGGCGGTACGGGCCGCTCACGCGTGCCCGGTATCATCCGGCGCGCATGCATCCGCCCGCATTTCCCGCCGCTTCCACGACGCTGACCCTGCCCGGCCCCGCCGGCACGCTGGAGGTCGCGGTGGACCTGCCCGAAGACGACGCGCCAGCGCTGCCGCTGGTGGCGATCGTCTGCCACCCGCTGTCCACCGAGGGCGGCAGCATGCACAACAAGGTGGTGACCATGGCCGCGCGCGCGCTGCGCGAACTGGGCGCGACCACGGTGCGCTTCAACTTCCGCGGCGTGGGCGACTCCACGGGCAGCTTCGACGGCGGCGCCGGCGAGCGGGAGGACCTGGGCGCCGTGGCCGCCTGGGTGCGCGCGCAGCGCCCGGACGCCACATTGTGGCTGGCCGGCTTCAGCTTCGGCGCCTACGTGTCGCTGCGCGCCGCGCAGGACCTGCAGCCGGGGCTGCTGCTGTCGATCGCGCCCCCGGCCGGGCGCTGGGACTTCGACACGATCGCCACCCCCACCATGCCGTGGCTGGTGATCCAGGGCGAGGCCGACGAGATCGTGGATCCCGAAGCGGTGTACGCCTGGCTCGACGGCCTGAAGGCCAACGCCCAGCTGGTGCGCATGCCGGATACCTCGCACTTCTTCCACCGCAAGCTGATGGACCTGCGCGGCGCCATCAAGCATGGGGTGAAGCCCTACCTGCCCGCGCGCGCGTGAGCGCACGCACGATGGCGGCCGCCGCGCCGGCCGGCACGCCGCCGCCCTCGGCCGCATACGCCGCCGGCGTGGCGCGCGGCGACTGGCACGACGACCCGGCCCAGCACCCCGCGCTGCGCGCGCTGGACCGCATCCACGCCGCGCTGGTGGCCGGCGACGCGAAGCCCGGCCTGTTCGACCGCCTGTTCGCGCGGCCCGAGCCGAAGGGCATCCGCGGCCTGTACCTGTGGGGCGGCGTGGGCCGCGGCAAGACCTTCCTGGTGGACCTGTTCTTCGCCGGCGTGCCGCTGGGCGCGGCCAAGTGCCGCACGCACTTCCACCGCTTCATGCGCGACGTGCACGCGCGGCTGCGCGCGCATGCGGGCGAGCGCGACCCGCTGGCGGCGATCGCGCGCGAATGGCGCGCCTCGCTGCGCCTGCTGGTGCTGGACGAGTTCTTCGTCAGCGACATCGGCGACGCGATGCTGCTGGCGCGGCTGCTGGAGAAGCTGTTCGACGAAGGCGTGGTGCTGGTGACCACCTCCAACACGCCGCCGCAGGGCCTGTACAAGGACGGCCTGCAGCGCGTGCGGTTCGAACCGGCCATCGCCCTGCTGCAGACCCACTGCGAAATCCTCGAACTGGTCAGCGACACCGACTACCGGCTGCGCGCGCTGACCCGTTCGCCGGTGTACCGCGCGCCGCTGGATGCCGACAGCGACGCGTGGCTGGAAGGTCGCTGGCAGGAACTCGGCGGCGACACCGCGCCCGGCGCCGGCCGGCACCGCGACGCCGGCATCGAGATCGACGGCCGGCGCATCCCCGTGCGCGCGCGCAGCAAGGGCCTGGCCTGGTTCGACTTCGACGCGCTGTGCGAAGGCCCGCGATCGGCCACCGACTACATCGAGATCGCGTGCGAATTCCACACCGTGCTGGTCGGCGGCATCCCGGTGTTCGACGAAGACCGCAACGACGCCGCGCGGCGCTTCGTCACGCTCATCGACGAGCTCTACGACCGCAACGTCAACCTGGTGTGCACCGCCGCCGCCACGCCGATGCAGCTGTACGCGGGCGGCAGGCTGGCGGCCGCGTTCGAGCGCACCGCGTCCCGGCTGGTGGAGATGCAGTCGGCCGAGTACCTGGCGCGCGAACACCGTCCGTAAGCCGGCTGCAGGCCGCCAGCGGGGTGGTTACGATGCGGCGACCACCACCGGAACCGCGCCCATGACCGCCGCACGCCTCGCCCTGCTCGCCCTTGCGCTGGGCGCCACGCCCGCGCTCGCACAGGACGCCTCCGCGCAGCGGCCCGAGGTCGCGCAGGCGGCCGGGTCGCTGCAGGCCGACGTGGTCGCCTGGCGCCGCGACCTGCACCAGCATCCCGAGCTGGGCAACCGCGAAACGCGCACGGCCAAGGTCGTCGCCGACCATCTGCGCGCGCTCGGGCTGGACCCGAAGACCGGCATCGCCACCACCGGCGTCACCGCCGTGCTCAAGGGCGGCAAGCCGGGCCCGCGGATCGCGCTGCGCGCGGACATGGATGCGCTGCCGGTGACCGAGAAGGCGGCGGTGCCGTTCGCGTCGAAGGCCACCGCCACGTTCCGCGGCGAGACCACCGGCGTCATGCACGCCTGCGGCCACGACGCGCATACCAGCGTGCTGATGGGCGTGGCCGAAGCGCTGGTGGCGATGCAGGACGACCTGCCCGGCGAGGTGCTCTTCATCTTCCAGCCGGCGGAGGAAGGTCCGCCCGACGGCGAGGAAGGCGGCGCGGAGGAAATGCTGGCGCAGGGCATCTTCCGCGACTTCAAGCCGGAGGCGATATTCGGCCTGCACGTGTTCAGCACCCTCAACGCGGGCCAGATCGGCGTGCACGCCGGCCCCACCATGGCCGCCAGCGACCGCTTCAACATCCAGGTCACCGGCCGGCAGACGCACGGCTCGCGGCCCTGGGGCGGCATCGATCCCATCGTGGCCGCGGCCGACATCATCGGCACCACGCAGAGCATCGTCAGCCGCCGCCAGAACATCTCGAAGCTGCCGGTGGTGGTCAGCTACGGCGCGGTGAAGGGCGGCATCCGCTACAACATCATTCCCGACAGCGTGGAGCTGGTCGGCACCATCCGCACCTTCGACGAAGGCATGCGCCAGCAGGTCTTCGCCGACCTGAAGAACGTGGCCGAACACGTGGCCGCCGCGCACGGCGCCACGGTCGAGGCCAAGGTGCCCGACACCAAGGGCAATCCGGTCACGGTCAACGATCCGGCGCTCACCGCGCGCATGCTGCCCAGCCTGGAAAAGGTCGCCGGCAAGGGAAACGTGATCGACCCCGGCCTGACGATGGGCGCGGAGGACTTTTCGTTCTACGCGCGCGAGGTGCCCGGCCTGTTCTTCTTCGTCGGCGCCACGCCGGTGGGGCAGGATCCGCTGAAGGCGCCCAGCAACCATTCCGACAAGTTCTTCCTGGACGAATCCGCCTTGGACCTGGGCCTGCGCGCGATGCTGCAGGTGGCGCTGGATTACCTGCACGGCGCGCCGCCGGCGGGCTGACCGCCTCACGCAGGGGCGGCTTGCGCCGTGACCATGCGCGCGGCACCGCGGCATTGCGACGCACCGCGCCAGGCACCCGCGGCTGAAGCCGCCCCTGCAGCCGCGCCGATGCCGTGGCGGATAATGCGCGCATGACCGCTTCGACCATTCCGCTCGGCCGCGAGGTCGCCTATCCGTCGCATTACGACCCGGGCCTGCTGTTCCCGATCGCGCGCACGACCGGCCGCTCCGCCCTGGGCCTCGACGAGGCGCTGCCGTTCACCGGCCACGACCGCTGGCACGCCTACGAGCTGTCCTGGCTGGACGCGCGCGGCAAGCCGCAGGTCGGCACGGCCACGTTCACCGTACCGTGCGATTCGCCGCGGCTGGTCGAATCCAAATCGCTGAAGCTGTACCTGAACTCGCTCAACGCGCACCGCTTCGCCGACGCCGATGACGTGCTGCGCACCATCGCGCGCGACCTGTCCGCGGCTGCGGGCGCCCAAGTCGCGGTGCAGGCCGGCCTGCCGCCGATCCAGGCACACGAGCCAGGCGTCGACCTCGACGCGCTGGACGTGGCCATCGACCGTTACGGGCCGCCCGATGCGTCTCTGCTGCAGGCCGGCGGCGACGCGGCGCATGAAACCCTGTCCTCGCAGCTGCTCAAGTCCAACTGCCCGGTCACCGGCCAGCCCGACTGGGCGAGCGTGCGCATCGCCTACCGCGGCCCGCGCATCGACCGCGCCGGCCTGCTGCGCTACCTGGTGAGCTTTCGCGACCACGCCGAATTCCACGAGCAGTGCGTCGAACGGATCTTCACCGACCTGATGGCGCGCTGCGCGCCGCAGGCGCTGTCGGTGGATGCGCGCTACACCCGCCGTGGCGGGCTGGACATCAACCCGTGGCGCGCCATGCCCGGCACGCCTGCGCCCGCGCCGGCACGCGATCCGCGCCAGTAGCCGCCGCGCAGCGCGCGGCACCGGGCGCGATGCGCCCTTAACATCGTGCGTGGGACGCTTGGCCGCCGAAATCCGGCCCCCAGGAGTCGCGCATCATGGCCAATCCCAAAGATCCGAACGAGCTGTCGCTCGCCGGCAGCAGCACCGCCAGCGGCGGCAAGCCCGATTTCTCGAACGTGCGCGGCGGCTCCGACACCGTGCCCGATACCCGCGGCGGTGGCGGCGGCGCCGGCCGGCCCGATTTCTCCAACGTGCAGGGCGGCTCGGACACGGTGCCCGATACCGGCGGCGGTGGCGGCGGCCAGCAGACCTACGTGGTGGAGAAAGGCGACAACCTGTCGGTGATCTCCAAGCGCTTCTACGGCAAGTCGAAGTTCTGGAAGCAGATCTTCGAAGCCAACCGCGACACCATCGAGAACCCGGACCTGATCTATCCGGGCCAGACCATCGTGCTGCCGGCCATCGACACCGATGGCGACGGCGACAGCGGCGACTGAGTCCCCACCCGCACGAGTCCCGCGCCTCGCCCCCACGTCCCCCTTTCCGTTTCAAGGAGCGCAATCACATGAACCGCAATCGCCTCTCGATGGTGCTGGCCGCCGCCCTGGTGGGCAGCGTGGCCCTGGTGGGCTGCAAGAAGAAGGAAGAACCGGTCGCCACCCCGCCGGCCGCCGAGACGCCGGCGCCTGCACCGGCGCCGGCCGAACCGGCTCCCGCACCGGCACCTGCCACCACCGTCAACAGCGTGGACCTGGGCAACACCATCGGCGCGGACAACAAGATCGCCACGCCCAACGCCACCTTCGCCACCAAGGACCCGATCTACGCGTCGATCACCACCGACGGCCCCAACGCCGCCAAGCTCGGCGCCAAGTGGAGCTTCCAGGACGGCCAGGTGGTGAACGAGGAGACCAAGGACATCCCGGCCGGCGCCCAGGTCACCCAGTTCCAGATCACCAAGCCGGACGGCTGGCCGGTGGGCAAGTACAAGCTGGAAGTGATGCTGGACGGCGCGGTGGTGCAGACCCGCGAGTTCGAGGTGAAGTGACGGTTCGCCCGCCGGGCCACGCGTGGCACCAGGCAGTCGTCATCCCCGCGAAGGCGGTGACCTGCTTGCCCACGTAGGCAATCCGCTTGAAGGGCGCGACGCGAGTCGCGCCCTTTTTCGTCGCCCTCGCCTCGACGTGTCCCCGCTGGCGCGACCCTCGGGTCCACCCGAGATAGGGCGGCTCCCAGCTGGCGGTCCCGCGCGCGCCGCGCCAAGTTGGCGGCCAACGTCAGCAGGAGACCGGCATGAGCCTGTCCATCGATGCGGGAAGCATCGCGTCCACCTTCCTCGGCGCGACCTCGTCGGCCGCTGCGCCGCAGGAACCTGCAATCGCACCGCGCGCCTCCGTCGCCGACGGCGTCTCGCGCATGTTCGCGTCGCTGCTTCCGGGCGCCGGCGATGGTGCCGGCGCCGGCACCGACGGCGGCCGTGAACTGATCGCGTCCGAAGACAGCGTCACCGCCGGCGGCCACCGCGATGCCTACGACCTGCGCCTGTACCGCGAGCCCGACGGACGGGTCACGCTGGAGATGGACATGACCATCGAGTTCTCGTTCGAGAACGGCGCCGGCGGGCTGGACTGGACGCCGGAAGAGAAGCAGGCGTTCATGGACGACTATGTGCGCCAGGTCGAGGCCTCCTGGAGCGGGCGTACGTTCACCACCGACGAAGGACAGCAGGTCACGCTCGAGGTCAACCTGACCTTGCGCGAGGAGGCAGGCGGCTTCCTGGGCGGCGTGCGCGATTTCTTCGACGGCAGCGAGCACTACAACATCAACGTGCTGCGCATTCCCGAGGGCGGGTTCCACCGCAGCTCGGTGGGCCCGGGCAACGTGTCGCACCTGGACAGCGAGGACAACACCCCCGTGAACAAGGGCGCGGACACGCCGCAGGTCGGCACCGTGCACGAGTTCGGGCACATGATCGGGCTGCCGGACGAATACGCCGAGGCCGATCCCGGCGGTGCGCACAACGACGACACCAACAGCATCATGAATTCCGGGATGCAGGTGCGCGAGCGCCACCTCGACATCGTGGAAACATGGGTGGAGGACAATGGCTGAACCCGGCTGCGGAGCGCCTGCATGACCATCCGTCGCTCCGCCCCCCGCTGCGCGCCGCTGCTGCTTGCGTTTCTTGCCGTGGCACTGCCCGCCGCCTGCACCCGTCCAGTCAATGGGGATCCCATGTCCGAAGCTTCCGATCACGACGCCGCCTGGGAGCAGGTGCGCAGCGCGCCGGACGACGCGACCCAGCAGCAGCGGCTGATCGGGTTCCTGCGCAGCCACGAACAGGCCGGCGCGCCGGCACTGCAGGTCCTGGTGTACCGCAGGGACACCGGCGCGCAGGCGCGTATCGACGATGCGCTGTGGGCGAACCCGGACCAGCATGAGGTGGAGCTGCGCTTCGGCGAGCGCCGCTACCGGTTCGTGCCGCGATCGCGCGCCAGCCTGGAGCCGCTGTTCCGCGAATAGCCGCGGGGCGAGCGGCCGCGCATGCGTCTCGCGGCCCGCCGCGCGCCGCTGGCCCGGCACCCCTGGCGGGCGCCACGGCCTGCCTGCCGACGGATTCTCGCGGTGCGCTTTGCGCGTGCACGCCCGGACACGCGAAAATGTGCGGCCTTGCGCCCGCGACCGGCCGGCGCGCCCGTCCTGTGGAATGCCGCCCGCCATGAACGCCCCCGTCCCCGCGCCGCCCACCATCCTCTACACCCTCACCGACGAAGCCCCGTTCCTGGCCACCGCGTCGCTGCTGCCCATCGTGCAGGCCTATGCGCGCACCGCGGGCATCGCGGTGGAAACGCGCGACATCTCGCTGGGCGCGCGGATCCTGGCGCAGTTCGGCGACCTGCTGCCGGAGGACCAGCGCGTGGCCGACGACCTGCGCGAACTGGGCGCGCTGGCGAAGGCGCCGGAAGCCAACATCATCAAGCTGCCCAACATCAGCGCCTCGGTGCCGCAGCTGAAGGCCGCCGTCGCCGAGCTGCAGGCGCAGGGATACGCGCTGCCGGATTACCCGGACGAGCCGCAGGGCGAGCGCGAGAAGGACGTCAAGGCGCGCTACGCGAAGGCCATGGGCAGCGCGGTGAACCCGGTGCTGCGCGAAGGCAATTCCGACCGCCGCGCGCCGGCTTCGGTGAAGGCCTACGCGCGCAAGCATCCGCACCGCATGGGCAAGTGGAGCGCGGACTCGAAGTCGCACGTGGCGCACATGGACGCCGGCGACTTCTACGGCAGCGAACAGTCCTACACCATGATCAACGCGGGCGACGTGCGCATCGAGTTCACCAGCGCCACCGGCAGCACCTTCCCGCTGCGCGGGCCGGTGAAGCTGCAGGCCGGCGAAGTCATCGACGCGGCGGTGATGAGCGCGCAGGCGCTGGCCGACTTCGTGGACGCGCAGATCGAGGACGCGAAGGCGCGCGGCGTGCTGTTCTCGCTGCACCTGAAGGCGACCATGATGAAGGTCAGCGACCCGATCCTGTTCGGCATCGTGGTGTCGCGCTTCTACGCGCCGGTGCTGGAAAAGCACCCCAAGACCATCGCCGAACTCGGCTTCGACCCGAACAACGGCATCGGCGACCTGTACGCGCGCCTCGGGCAGCTGCCGGAGGCCAAGCGCGCCGAGATCGAGGCCGACATCGCCGCGCTGTACGCCGCGCGGCCCGGCCTGGCCATGGTGAATTCCGACAAGGGCATCACCAACCTGCACGTGCCCAGCGACGTGATCGTGGACGCGTCCATGCCCGCGATGATCCGCGACAGCGGCCGCATGTGGAACGCCGCGGGCGAGCTGCAGGACACCAAGGCGGTGATCCCGGACCGCAATTACGCCGGCATCTACCAGGCGGTGATCGACGACTGCCGCGAGCACGGCGCGTTCGACCCGGCCACCATGGGCAGCGTGCCCAACGTGGGCCTGATGGCGCAGGCCGCCGAGGAGTACGGCTCGCACGACAAGACCTTCCGCATGAGCGGCGACGGCATCGTGCGGGTGATCGACGAGCACGGCACCGTGCTGCTGCAGCATCCGGTGAAGGGCGGCGACATCTGGCGCATGTGCCAGACCAAGGACGCGCCGATCCGCGACTGGGTGAAGCTGGCGGTGAACCGCGCGCGCCTGTCCGGCACGCCGGTGGTGTTCTGGCTGGACCCGCAGCGCGACCACGACCGCGGGCTGATCGCCAAGGTGGCCGCCGCGCTCAACGCGCTGGACGTGGAAGGCCTGGACATCCGCATCATGAGCCCGGTCGAGGCGATGCGGCATTCGCTCAAGCGCATCCGCGCGGGCCAGGACACCATCGCCGCCACCGGCAACGTGCTGCGCGACTACCTCACCGACCTGTTCCCGATCATGGAGCTGGGCACCAGCGCCAAGATGCTGTCGATCGTGCCGCTGATGAACGGCGGCGGCCTGTTCGAAACCGGCGCCGGCGGCAGCGCGCCCAAGCACGTGCAGCAGTTCGTGGCCGAGAACTACCTGCGCTGGGATTCGCTGGGCGAGTTCCTGGCGCTGGCCGCGTCGTTCGAGCACCTGGCCGATACCACCGGCAATGCACGCGCGAAGGTGCTGGCCGATGCGCTGGACGCGGCCAATGCGCAGTTCCTGGACCAGGACCGTTCGCCGGGCCGCAAGCTGGGCACCATCGACAACCGCGGCAGCCATTTCTACCTGGCGATGTACTGGGCGCAGGCGCTGGCCGCGCAGGACACCGACGCGGAGTTGAAGGCGACGTTCGCGCCAGTGGCCAAGGCGCTGGCGGACAGCGAAGCGAAGATCGTGGAGGAACTGGTGGCCGTGCAGGGCAAGCCGGTGGACATCGGTGGTTACTACCGCCCGGCTTTGGACAAGGTGTCGCAAGCGATGCGGCCGAGTGCCACGCTGAACGCGGCGCTGGCGCCGCTGGCCGGCTGACGGGCCCCGGGGGCCGCCGGCCACGCGGCCCTACCGCCATGCAGCAGCGGCTCCAGCCGCGGAGCTTTGCGCACGCGCCGCCCGGACGCGTGCGCACGCCGCGTCAGGCGGCGGCGCGCAGCGCCTCGCCCCACGCCGCCGCCACGTCGAAATGCTCGACCGTGTTGCGGAAGTCCAACAGGTACTCGCGGTCGATGTCGTAGTAGCGCGCCCGGGCGATGTCGCGCCCGGCGAAGGCTTCGATCGACTCGCGCCGGTCCCACAGGGTGAGCAGCACGAACGCCGTGCGTGCGCCCTGCTCCTGGCGCAGCAGCCAGACCCCCAGGTTGCCCGGCGTGGCGCGGTAATCGCGCACGCCGGTGGTTTCCAGCACCTGCTGGTAGGCATCGGCGTCCGCGCTGCGGGTCTCGCCGCGCCACAGTCGGGCGATCACCGCGGCGCCCTAGCCGCAGGCCGCGTGCGAGGCGCCGGCCGGGGGCGCGTCGTTGGCGGCGGCGGGCACTTCGAACGGCTCTTCCACGTCCAGGTTGTGGCCGGCGTGCATCGGCCGGCCCCCGAGCAGCCACAGGTTCTGCAGCAGGCCCAGGCGCGGGCGCGGGGCATCCGGGCTGGCGACGCCCGGGCGGGCGGTGCGCCAGGACTCGGACGCGGCGCGGTTGCCCAGCGGGGCGAAGTCGTCGTCGATGTCTTCGGGACGGGTGAAATGGCCTTCCAGGAACATCAGGCCCTTGAACAGGTTCATGGCGAGCCTCCTCGGCATGGCACGCCGCGGGATTGCGCGTGCCGGTCAACGCGTCCGGTGGCCGCGCGGCGGGACCGCGTGGTTGAACCGGCTTGTTGAACGAGGTACAAGCTAGTCCCGCACCCATCCGCGGAAAAGCGACATGTTTGCAAGCCAGCCTACAATCAGGCTCAACCCTTGAGCCGCCTGCCCCTGCATGCGTTGCCGGGCTTCGTGGCCGCCGCGCGGCTGGGCAACCTGTCGCGCGCGGCAGACACGCTGCACCTCACCGTCAGCGCGCTCAGCCACCAGATCAAGGCGCTGGAGCAGCGTCTGGACCGCACCTTGTTCGTGCGCGGCGCGCGCGGCATCACCCTGACCGAGGACGGGCGCCGCCTGCTGGAACGCGTGGGTCCGCATTTCGACGCCATCGCCGACGCCCTGCAGCCGTATGCGCCGCGCCGCGACGACGTGCTGGCGATCAGCGTCACGCCGTCGGTGGCGGCGGCGTGGCTGGTGCCGCGCCTGGGCGATTTCCTGGCCGCGCACCCGGCGCTGGAGGTCAGCGTGCTGTCGGACACCGCGCTGGTCGACTTCGCCCGCGATACCCACATCGACGCGGCGCTGCGGATCGGCCTGGGCGGTTGGCCGGGCCTGCACGAGCACAAGCTGTTCGACGAATGGATGGTGCCGGTGGCCAGTCCGGCGCTGATCGCGCGCATGGGCGGCATGCCCACGCTGCCGGCGCTGCGCGACTGGCCGCTGCTGGGCGATCCGGACAACGAGTGGGACAACTGGTTCGCGCAGCACGGCTTGCCACCGGTGACCCGCTTCGCGGCGAGCTTCAACGACTCGGAAGCCACCAACCGCGCCGCCCGAGACGGCGTGGGCGTGGGCCTGGGGCGGCTGACCCGCGCGCGGCTGCTGCTGGATGCCGGACAGCTGGTGGCCCTGAGCGACCACCCGATCCGCGCCGGCTATGCGCATTACCTGGTGCATCCGCCGCGCTCGGCCGACCACGCGGGGCTGCGCCGCTTCCGCGACTGGCTGCTGCCGCTGGCGCGCGAACATGGCGAGGCGATCGCGCAACCGCTGGGCTGATGCCGCGCGGCCGTGTGCGGCGTGATGGCAGCGGCCACGGGCATCGCCGACAATCCGGCTTCCTCCGCTTCCGGAACACGCCATGCGCCGCATCGCCGCCCTCGCCGCCGCCCTGACCCTGGCCGCCTGCGCCCAGACGCCGAAGACGGACACGCCGCCCGCCGCCGAGGCGTCGCCCGCCGCGGCCGAACAGCCGGCCGATCCGCTGGCCGCCGCAATCGCCGGCAACTGGCGGGACCCGAAGAACGTCGCGCGCGACCAGTACCGCCAACCGCGCGAGACGCTCACGTTCTTCGGCCTGCAGCCGGGGCAGACGGTCATCGAGATCACGCCCGGCGCCGGCTGGTACAGCGAGATCCTGGCGCCCTACCTGCGCGGCAACGGCACCTACATCGCCGCGGTGGTGGACCCGATGGCCGTGGCCGAGGGCCGAAGCCGCGACTACCAGCAGAAGAACAAGGCCGGCCTGGAGGCCAAGTTCGCCGCCGCGCCGGCGCAGTACGACGGCGCGCGCGTGGTCGCCTACGACCCGAAGGCGCCGGTGTTCGGCCCCGCCAACTCCGCCGACCTGGTGCTGACCTTCCGCAATGTGCACAACTGGCGCAGCGCAGGCCAGGCCGAAGGGATGTTCAAGGGCTTCCATGCCGTGCTCAAGCCGGGCGGCACGCTGGGCGTGGTGGAACACCGCGCGGCGGCGGACGTGCCGGCCGACGACAAGACCGGTTACGTGGGCGAGGCGCAGGTGATCGCCATGGCCGAGGCCGCCGGCTTCGAACTGGCGCAGAAGAGCGAGATCAACGCCAACCCGCGCGACACCAAGGACCATCCCAACGGTGTGTGGACCCTTCTCCCGGTGGGCCGCCACGACCCGGAAGACGCGCAGAAGTACCAGGCCATCGGCGAAAGCGACCGCATGACGCTGCGGTTCGTGAAGAAGTGAGCGCAACGGGCCGGGGCTTCGCGGCGGACGCCTGCCGGCGGTCCACGCGATCCTCCGGCCTCCGTTGGATGGACCCCGCTCCTGAAGTCCTGATCCGGGTTGACGCCTCCCGGCCCTGACCGCGTGCTCATCGCCTTCAACAAGCCCTACGGCGTGCTGTGCCAGTTCACCGACCGCAGCACGCCGCCGCGCCGCACCCTGGCGGAATTCGGACTGCCGCCGGGCGTGTACCCCGCCGGGCGCCTGGACCACGACAGCGAGGGCCTGCTGCTGCTGACCGGCGATGGTGCGCTGGCCCATCGCCTGACCGACCCGCGCCACAAGCAGCCCAAGACGTATTGGGTGCAGGTCGAAGGCACGCCCGATCCCGGCCGGATCGCCGCGTTGCGCGCGGGGGTGATGCTCAACGACGGACCCACCCTGCCCGCCGACGTGCAGGCGATCGAGCCGCCGACCCTGTGGCCGCGCGACCCGCCGGTCCGGTTCCGCAAGACCGTGCCCGATGCCTGGCTGGCGCTGGTGCTGCGCGAGGGCCGCAACCGCCAGGTCCGACGCATGACCGCAGCGGTCGGCCTGCCGACGCTGCGTTTGGTACGGGTGCGGATCGGGGTCCACACGGTCGAAGGCCTGGCACCCGGCGAGTGGCGGGTGGTGCCGGCCCACGGCTGAACCTATTCAGGTTTCTCGCTCCAGCGGTCTGGCTTGCCGCTGGCTGGCTCGCAACAGGCCGCGGGCACCTGTTAAGTTTCCGCTCCGCGTCGGACAGGGGGTTCCAGGCGCGACAGCGGAGCGTGCATGTCGCCCACCTCGAACACGTCCAACGGCAGGATCCTGGTGGTGGACGACCAGGCCGCCAACCTGCGCGCGGTCAGCGCGCTGTTGACCCGCGAGCACTACGAGGTCACCACGGCCAGCTCCGGTGTCCAGGCGCTGGCGCTCGCTCCGCAGTGCCAACCGGACCTGATCCTGCTGGACATGATGATGCCGGGCATGGACGGCTTCGCCCTGCTGGCGGCGCTGAAGCAGGACGCCATGCTGCGCCGCGTGCCGGCCGTGTTCCTGACCGCCGCGCACGACCGCGAACTGCTGGTGCGCGCGTTCGACTCCGGCGCGGTGGACTACGTCACCAAGCCGTTCATGCCCGAGGAACTGCTGGCACGCGTCTCGGCGCATGTCGGGCTCAAGCAGACCCGCGACCGGCTGGAACGCGTCGCGCGCGAGCGCCAGGAGCTGGTCAACCTCGTCGCGCACGATCTCAAGAACCCGCTGACCAGCGTGCTGTTCGCCAGCGAGCTGCTGGCCAGCGGCTCCGCCCGTCCGGAACGGGTGCCGCGCTACCTGGGCATGATCCACGACAGCGCGCAGGACGCGCTGGGGTACATCAAGCGCTATCTCGAAACCCAGGCGGCGCAAGCCACCGGCCGCAATGAGGTCAGCGACGCCAGCGCCTTCGTCGAATGGCGCGAACTGTTCGACTGGCTCGAACGCCGCTACGCGCTGCAGCTGGAAAGCCGCGGCCGGCAGCTGCAGATCGCCGAACCGCCGCCGGGTGCGTCCGCGATGGACGGCGTGGTGCTGCGCCAGGTCGTGGAGAACCTGGTCACCAACGCCATGAAGTACGCGCCCGACAGCGACATCGAGCTGCACGTACGCAGCGGTTCGCCCGGTTACTGGCAACTGCACGTGATGGATCGCGGCCCTGGCATCCCGCCCACGCGGCGAACCCAGCTGTTCAAGCCGTTCTCGCGGCTGGGCGAACGCGACGACGGCCTGTCCAGCGGCCTGGGCCTGTCGCTGGCGCGCCAGATCCTGGAGGCCAGCGGCGGCGGCCTGTGGTACGAAGACCGCGACGGCGGCGGCGCCGTGTTCGTGGTGGAAGTGCCCGAGGCCGCGGAGCGCTAGCGCCCCTGCACGGAGCCCGGCGCCTCGCGCCATCTTCCTTCCCGCTCATCACTGGCGTTGTGGCTGCGCGCGCGCCGCCGGCCGTCTAGGTGAATCCACGTTCCCGATGCGGAGCGCCGCGCCGTGTCCGGCATGCGCTTGCTTTGTTGGCAGCGCGTCCGGATCCGTCCCGCAAACCCTGTCCCGCAGCATCCGTCCCGCAGCATCCGTCCCGCAGCATCCGTCCCGCAAAGCAGAAACGCCGGCCATGCAGGCCGGCGTTTCCGTAGGCGTTCCACCCGCTTGGGGTGAAGGTCAGCTGCTGTTGTCAGCTGGTGGTAGTGGTGGGGCGTTTACGCGGTGCCGAACGCTTGGCGGTGCGCCGCGCACGCGGCGCATCGGACGAGGCGCGCTTGGCTTCGATGCGCGTTGCGCTGCCTTCGATCGGGCCTTCCTGCGCCTGCTTGGCGCGACGGTGCGCCGCATACCACAGCAGCCCCGCACCGGCGGCCGCGGCGGCGGCCATCATCGGGTTGCGACGCACGACCCGCAGCGCCACGCGGCTGCCGGTCTTCAGCGCGCCGAGCGCGGCGCCGGTCTCGACCCACTTGATCGCCTTGTCGGGAACCCGGTCGCGCAGGGTTTCGCCGACCTGGGTGGCCAGTTCCAGCGCACGGCCGGGGAGGGTGTTCAACTTGCTCATGGCGGTCGCCATCCAATGGGGAAATCGAGCGGCCAGTCTCTGGCGCGCGCCGTTCAAGCCACGTGAGCGCAGCGGCGGATTGCCTGCCGTGCGCTGAATGGGGATCATGCGACCCATGCAGGAGAACGCGTGATCCGGGTGCTTTCCAACGTGCTGTCCGCCGTCGAGCTGGGCACGGTGCGTGGCCTGCTGGCCGATGTGGGCTTTGCAGACGGTCGCATCACCAACCGCGAGTCGGCGATCAAACGCAACCTGCAGGCCCCCCAGCAGGACGAAGCGAACGCGCGTATCGCCCAGCTCGTGCGGGACGCCCTGTTCCGGCACCCGGACTTCCGGATGTTCGCGCAGCCGCGCAGCATGGCGCGCGCCACAGCAGCGCGCTACGAGCCGGGCATGACGTACGGCTGGCACGTGGATGAGGCGCTGTTCCCGTCCGCGCCCCCCATGCGCAGCGACCTTTCCTGCACGATCTTCCTCAACCCCCCTGCGGACTACGAGGGCGGTGAACTGGTGATCCAGCTGGGTCAGCAGGAGCTCTCCTACAAACTTCCCCCCGGTGCCGCGCTGATCTATCCGTCAACCACGATCCACCAGGTGGCGCCGGTCACCCGGGGAGTGCGCGAGGTCGCGATCACCTGGGTGCAGAGCTGGATCGCGGACGCGCAGCAGCGGGAGCTGCTGATCCAGATCGAAGAGGCGAAGGCGCGCGCCGGAACACGCGATCAGCGCCTGCTGGTGCTGCTGGAATCACTGCGCACGAACCTGTTCAGGATGTGGGCCGACGCCTGAGAGACCGCGGTGCGCGTCAGCCCGGCGGCGACGCACCGCGCTGACGCGCGACCCAGGCGACTCCCCGCTCGATCGCCGCACCGAACCGGCGCTCGGCCAGCGCGAGGTCGTGGGCTCGGTCGGCAGCGTCGTAGGCGTGATCTGCAGCCTTGGAATATCGGCGCCAGGCGTGCGACGCCATCGCGGCCTGCACGCCTCCGAGGTCGAACCCGAAGTGCCGCGCAACGGTCCGCAGCGTGTTCTCCGGATCGGCAAGCAGTCGTTCGAAGTCCACGCGCAACACGCGCGAGACGCCAACTTTGCGCGACAGGGATTCGAAACGCAGCTGTTCGGCGAGCCACCCGGCTGCGCACACGGTCGCCGTGTCCGCGCCGGCGGCCAGCGCAGAGACGTCGATGCCATGGGCCTCCAGCTCCACCGCGCGCGAAGGCCAGGCGCTGGCCACGTCCTGCAAGGCGGCTTCGGACTTGAACACCGTGGCCAGGTAGCTGCGCAAGGGCATGTCGAGCAGGAGGGCGCGACTGCAGGGCAGCGCCGCGAGCAGGGGGGCCGCGAGCGCATTGCAACTACTCGTCGCCTTCAGCACCGTCGCATCGCGTCCAGCGGGATCGCGCATCCACAGCGCCACCAGTCCCGGCAGCAGCGCATCCACGGCAGCGCGATCATGCGGGCGCCATGCCGCCAAGGTGCGCAGCGCCTGCGGCTCGCGCAACACCTGGACACCGGGCCAGGACTGAAGCAGGCGGGCCAGCAGTGTCGAGCCGCAGTGACCGATATGGAAGATGAAGGACGCCGCGCATTGTGGTGCTGCCCTCGGCACCGCGGACAGCGGGACCCATGCCAGCTGCGAAGCGGCCGACACGATCCGCCTGTCCAGGAACGCGGCGTCGGCGCGCTGTTGCGCATCCAGCCTGAGCAGAAGCAGGCGCTGCCGTTCGACATCGAGATCGAACGGCAGGTACTCCGCGTTGGACAGCACGTCGACTTCCCGCATGCCGTCAGTTTAGCCAGCCGGCACACACCGTCATTGCTTCGCGACGCACGCGTGGCGCCTGCACCGTTCGGGGTTGCAGCGCGATCCGCCAGCGTTCCAACACGCGGCCGCGACAGGTCCCGCGCACCTTTCGGCACAGCGGCTTCGCCGCCGCCATCCGCGAGCGCTCCTGCACGGGGTTCCTCAGTTCCCGCGCGGCTTGGCGCGGTGCGTCGCCGGTGCGTTCCAGGGGTCGTCGGGCCATGGGTGTTTCGGGTAGCGCCCTTTCATCTCCTTGCGCACGTCCGGGTAGGTGCGTTCCCAGAATCCGCGCAGGTCCTGGGTGACCTGCAGCGGCCGGCCCGCGGGCGACAGCAGGTGCAGGGTGAGCGGGACGCGGCCCTCGGCGATGCGCGGGGTTTCCGCCAGGCCGAACAGCTCCTGCAGCTTCACCGCGAGCACCGGCGGCGCCGGGTCGCCGGCATCGTCCAGCGCATAGGCCACCGCGCGCTCCATGCCAGAGGGCACGAGCAGCCGCGTCGGCGCGAGCCGGTCGATGCGCTGGCGGCTCGCCCAGCCGATACCGGACTGCAGCGCGTCGCGCAGGTCGTCCGGCGACAGCGCGTCGAGCCGCGTCCTGCCGGCGAAGGCCGGGCGCAGCCAGGCGTCGAGCGAGGCGAGCAGCGCGTCGTCCGACAGGTCGGGCAGCGCCTCCGCCGTGCCGGCCAGTTCCGGCAGCCACGCGCGCAGGCACTGCACGCGGATGCGCCATTGCACGAGCGCTTCGGTCCACGGCAGCGCGGACAGCCCGAGGTCGCGCACCGCGTCGGTCAGCGCCTGCGCCGCGCGCGCGGGATCGACGCGGCCGGCCGCCCTGCTGGACAGCACGATGCCGTCGAAGCGCTCGATGCGCTCGCTCACCAGCGCCCGCCGCGCTGCGTCCCAGCGCACCTCGTCGCCTTCGGTGAATTGGGGACCGAACGCGCGGCGCAGCAGCGCTTCGTCCACCGGCGCACCGCGCAGCAGTAGCGCGTCGCGGGCCTCGAAGCGCAGCTCGCTGGCCACCAGCCACGGCTCGCCGTACAGCGTGGTGTCGTCGAACAGGCGCGCCATGCGTCCGTTGGCCAGCGTGTAGCGTTTCGGATCCTGCGGGTGCTGGCGCGCGATGCGGTCCGGAAACGCATGCGCGAGCAGGTCCCCCAGCGCGTGCGGGGGTGCGGCGTCCGGTGGCGCGGCTTCGCAGCGCAGGCGCCTGCGCCATTGCCGGGCGGCGGCGTCGATGGCCGCGAGCGCGCCGCGATGCGCATCGTCCGGCGCCCGGCCCGCGCGGAACGCGGCCAGCGCCTGCCAGCGGTCGGCCACGGCATCCGAACGCGTGCGCAGCGGATCGCGCGCTTCCAGCAGCGCCGCCAGGTCGCAGGCCAATGCCTGCTGCCGCCCGTCCGGCGCGGCCAGCAGCATCGCGGCCAGGCGCGGGTGCGTACCCAGCGCGAGCATGCGGCGGCCGAGCGGCGTGATCCGGCCGGAAGGCGCGCCCGCCGGCGGCGCCGCGCCGGAGCCGAGGCCCGACTCCAGCGCGCCGAGGCGCCGCAGCAGGTCCCGCGCCGACGCCAGGGCACCCGGTGGCGGCGGATCGACGAAACGCAGCGCATCGCTGCCCCAGGCCGCCAGCTCCAGGGCGAAGCCGGCCAGTTCGACCTGCGCGATCTCCGGGCGCCGCTGCGGCTCCAGCCGCTGCGACTGCGGCCAGAGCCGGTACGCACAGCCGTGCGCGACGCGCCCTGCGCGTCCGGCGCGCTGGTCGGCCGAGCCCTGGCTGATCGCGACCACGTCCAGCCGCGAGAAGCCGCTGTTCGGATCGAAGCGCGGCTCGCGCGCCAGCCCGCTGTCCACGACCACGCGCACGCCGGGCAGGGTGACGCTGGATTCGGCGACGTTGGTCGCCAGCACCACGCGGCGGCGGCCGTCGGGGGCCGGTTGCAGCACCCGTTGCTGCTGGTCCACGGCAAGCTCGCCGTGCAGGGCCAGCACTTCGACATCCAGCAGCGGCGCGTGCGTGACGCCGGTCGCTTGCGCCGCCGCATGCGCCGCCGGCGACGGCCCCATCGGATGGCCCAGAACCGCCTCGACGCGCGCGATTTCCCGCTGGCCCGGCAGGAACACCAGCACGTCGCCGGGGTGCGACGCCAGCGCATGCGCGATCGCGCGCCTGGCGTGGTGCTCCAACGGCTCACCGCGGTCGCCATGTACCTGCCGCGCCGCGTCCCGCGCGGGGAAATGCGCGATTTCCACCGGGAACGCGCGGCCTGCGCTGGCCAGGCGCGGCGCATCCAACATCGTCGCCAGGCGCGCACCGTCCAGGGTCGCCGACATCAGCACGACCCGCAGGTCCTCGCGCAGGCCGGCCTGCACGTCCAGCGCCAGCGCCAGGCCCAGGTCCGCGGTCAGGTGGCGTTCGTGGAATTCGTCGAACAGCAGGGCGCCGATCCCGTCCAGCAGCGGATCGTCCTGCAGCATGCGGGTCAGGATGCCTTCGGTCACCACTTCGATCCGGGTGCGCGAGGACACGCGGCTTTCGAAGCGGATGCGATAGCCGACGGTGCCGCCGGGCTCCTCGCCCAGCTGGCGCGCCATGAAGCCTGCCGCGGCGCGCGCGGCCACGCGGCGCGGTTCCAGCATCACGATGCGCCGGCCGTCCAGCCAGTCCTCGCCCAGCAGCGCCAGCGGAACCTGCGTGGTCTTGCCGGCCCCCGGCGGCGCTTCCAGCACCAGGCGCGGATGCGTGCGCAGGCTGGCACGGATCTGCGGCAGCAGGTCTTCGATGGGCAGGCGCGCGGCGGTCATCGCGGCAGGCTAGCAGGCGCGCCGCGCGCGACCGGACCGCGGGTTGGCCGCAGGTGGCGCGTGTCATCGGGGGCTGCTAGCGTCGCCGCACGCTCCGCCACCATCCGTCCAGGGAAGACACGATGTCGCTGCGCACGCTGCTGTCGCTCGCTTTTGCCGGTGTCCTGTGCGCGCCCGCCGCGCAGGCCGAGGTCTTCATCAACGAACTGCACTACGACGACGCCACCAGCAGCGGCGACGTGGGCGAACGCATCGAGGTAGTGGCCACGGCGGGCGAGTCGCTCAGCGGCTATCGCCTGTACCTGTACAACGGCAGCACGCCCTCGGCCGCGGTCACCTACGACAACGACCTGGTGCCCGCCGGCACGTTGGTGTCGTGCGGGGCCACGGTGCGCATCGCCACGCTGGCCTACCCCAGCAACGGCATCCAGAACGGTCCCAACGACGGGATCGCCCTAGTGGACGGCAGCGGCCGGCTGGTGCAGTTCATCAGCTACGAAGGCGCGATCACCGCCAGCAACGGGCCTGCCGCGGGCCGCACCAGCGTGAACCTGCCCGTGTCCGAAACCGGCACCACCGCGGCGGGCACGTCGCTGCAGCTCGGCGGCACCGGCACGCTGGCCAACTTCACCTGGCGCGCCTCGGCCGCGCAGACCTTCGGCGCCTGCAACGCCGGCCAGAGTTTCGGCGCGCCCAACCCGCCGCCCACGGTCACCGCCACCACGCCCGTGCAGGGCGCGACCGGGTTCCCTGCGGCAGGCGACCTGGCGGTGAGCTTCAGCGAAGCGGTCACCCTGGCCAGCGGTGCGTTCACGCTGGCCTGCACGCAGTCCGGCAACGTCGCCTTGTCGCACGCCGCCTCGGGCAGCAGCTTCACCATCGGCACCGGCACCGCGCTGCGCAGCGGCGAGAGCTGCCTGTTCACGGTGGTAGCGAGCAAGGTCAGCGACGCCGGCGGCGCGCGCCCCGCGCAGGACACGGTGATCGACTTCGACGTGGCCAGCGGCGGCGGCAGCGGCTACTACGCCCGGGTCAACACCAGCAGCGCATCGCAGCTGCGGTGTTCGCTGCACGCCACCATCAGGGGCCATACGGTCTACCCGTACAGCAGCAGTTCGGGCACCAGCACGTGGACGATCCTGGAGATCGCGGACGAGGATCCGAACAACGCCGGCCGCATCCTCGATGCGTACCGCAACCGCAGCTACGCCAAGGTGACCGATCGCGCCGGCAGCGGCACCGGCCTGAAGTACAACCGCGAACACACCTGGCCGAACTCGCTGGGCTTCGGTTCCACCAGCGGCGACAAGGGCCTGCCCTACGCGCCCTACACCGACACCCACATGCTGTACCTCACCGACGCGCAGTGGAACGCCGACCGCGGCAACAAGCCGTTCGCCGACTGCGCGCTGTCGGGCGGCTGCGGCGAGCGCATCACCGAAGCCAACAACGGCAGCGGCGGCGGCAGCGGCGTGTATCCGGGCAACAGCAACTGGGTGCGCTCGCCGGACGGCAATGCCGGCGCGTTCCAGGTCTGGGGCAAGCGCAAGGGCGACATCGCACGCGCGGTGCTGTACATGGCGATCCGCTACGAGGGCGGGCGCGACGCGGCCACGCAGCAGTCCGAGCCGGACCTGGAACTCACCGACGACCGCAGTCGCATCGTCATCACCTCGGCGTCGCCCGCGTACATGGGCCTGCTGTCCACGCTGCTGGCGTGGCACCAGGCCGACCCGCCGGACGCGGCCGAGCGCGCGCGCAACGAAGTGATCTACGGCTTCCAGGGCAACCGCAACCCCTTCATCGACCATCCGGAATGGGCGACGAATGCCCTGTTCACGTCCGCCAAGCCCGCGACCTGCCAGCTGAACTGACGCGTGCCGGCGCGGCGTTCGGCCGCGGGTGTCGCCCCGGAGAACCCGCGGGCGCGGCTGAAGCCGCTGCAGCGGGACGCGCCCCGTAAAATGCGCCGATGCAACTGATCGACATCGGCGCCAACCTGACCCACGAGTCCTTCGACCGCGACCGCGACGCCGTACTGCAGCGCGCCCGCGATGCCGGCGTGACCCGCATGGTGGTCACCGGCGCCAGCCGCGAGCACTCGCCCAGGGCGCTGGCCTTGGCGCAGGCGCACCCGGGCGTGCTGTTCGCCACGGCGGGCGTGCATCCGCACCACGCGGTCGAGTACACCGACGAATGCGACGCCGAGATGCGCGCGCTGCATGCGCATGCCGAAGTGGTGGCGGTGGGCGAAACCGGGCTGGACTACTTCCGCGACTTCTCGCCGCGGCCCGCGCAGCGCAAGGCGTTCGAACGGCAGCTGCAGATCGGCGTCGACACCGGCAAGCCGCTGTTCCTGCACCAGCGCGACGCGCACGCCGACTTCATGGCGGTCATGAAGAACTTCGAAGGCCGTATCGGCCCGGCGGTGGTGCACTGCTTCACCGGCAGCCGCGCTGAACTGTTCGATTACCTTGACCAGGACTGGTACATCGGCATCACCGGCTGGCTGTGCGACGAACGCCGCGGCCAGCACCTGCGCGAACTGGCGCCGTCCATCCCGGCCGGCCGGCTGCTGGTGGAAACCGACGCACCCTACCTGCTGCCGCGCACGCTGCGGCCCACGCCCAAGGACCGCCGTAACGAGCCTGCGTTCCTGCCGCACATCGTCGAGGAACTCGCGCGCGACCGCGGCGAAACCGTGGAACGCACCGCCGTCGCGACCACGGCCGCGGCGGCGGGTTTTTTCCGGCTACCGGAATTCCGAAAGCCCTACGATCACCCGCATTCGGCCGAGCAGTCGCGGTAGTTCTGCGCGCACAGGTCGTAGCACCAGGTCTGGCCCGGCGTGCACGAATACCAGCACGACGTGTAGTCCTCGCGGCACAGGCGTTCGCAGGCGGTGATCGCCTGGGCGGGATAGGCGATCGACGCCCCCAGCCCGAAGGCCAGGGCCATGCTTGCGTACAGGACGATCTGCTTCATGTGCGTGCACTCCTTGTGGTTGCAGCGAAGGCCCGGCCGGGCCATGGATCTGCCGCGCGCGCGGCGGATGCGATCAGGTCCGCCCGCGGGGCAGCCGCTCCAGCGCCTCGACGATGGCCGCTTCCCGGTAGCCGTCGATCCGGCGATCGCCGATGAACAGCACCGGTACGCCGGGTAGTCCGAGGCGCTTGAACGCTTCGTCGTGTTCCTTCGACTTGTCGATCTGGTATTCGACGTAGGTCACGCCGCGCTCGGCGAACAGCGAACGCGCCTTCGCGCAGTACGGACAGGTGGTGGTCGCGTACATCACCACCGGCTTGCCGGCGCGGGCATAGATCGAGGCGTAGTCGCCCTGCACGAACTGCGGTGGCGGAAACCAGGCCCGGTACAGCTGCACGGCGCGCGGCCCTGCATAGAGCCCGACCACGAAGCACAGCGGCACCAGCGCGACGAGCGCCAGGCTCTTGACCCACTTGTTCATTGCGACTCCTTGCGGTGGCGCGAAACGCGCAGCGACGGCGCTGCCGGATGCGGTCTGGACGATGGCCGCAGGCGCCCGCGGCCGCGGACGCTGCATCCGTTGCCCGATCGCCTGTGATTCAGGGGCAGAACGTTTCCTTGCACAGCCGGCGCTGCGTGTTGCAGGCGCGATAGCAGTCCGTTTCGCCGCCTTCGTAGTCGCAGGCCACGATGCAGGCGTAATGGTCCCAGTCGCACTGCTGGCAGCGCTGGTCGACCACCTGTGCCGACGTCATCCCGATGCCGACACCGAACAGCGCAGCGCACAGCGCGGACATCGCGAACAGTCTTACGGTCTTGGTCTTGCCTGGCATGAGTCCTCTCCCTTGGCTGATGGCGGCACCGTTGCGGCGCCGCTGCACGTCCATGCGGTCCATGACGCATCGCGCTGGACCACTGGACCTTACGCTGCGGCCGGCTGGGGCTGCCGTGACCCGTTTCGCGATTTCCCATGTGCGGTCGCCGCACAGGAGATGACGGAGATCCGCGGGGTGCCGCCACGCTTGCGGACAGGACCCCGCGCAGATCCTACGACTCGGCTTCGACCGTATCGTCTTCTGCCTTGGTCTTCTGCATCGCCTCCGGCTCCAGCTCCTCGGCGCTGCGGTTGAGCCGGATGAAGACGCCCCATGCGACCAGCAGCAGCGCGGCGCTGGCGCCGATGGCGGCGACGTAGGGCAGCTGTTCGGGTGCCTGGTGCAGCAGCTCGAACGCCGACACCAGCGTCTCGATCGACAGCGCCACCACGATCACCACCAGGAACCGCGACAGGAACCGCCGCACGCGCGTGGGCCCGCTGACTTTCACGTCGCGCTGCACTTCCTCTTCCAGGATGGTCTGCCCGAGCTCGAGCGACACCAGCGCGATGGTGAGCATGCCGATGGCTTCCAGCGCATGGCCGAAACGGTCGCGCACCGACAGCGCGCTGCCTGGCGCGACGCCCTGCCACAACTCCATCCCGGCCAGGGCCACCAGCGCGATGCCCACCAGGAAGAACAGCGCGATCACCAGCAAATGGGCGAGCAGGAACAGGCGGTGCACGTAGCGCATGGGCGAACCCCCCGGACGTATTGCAGTGCAGTCTCCGGCGCCCAGACCATCGGCAGCGTGAAGAACCAGGCCTGCGCTCGAACTTGTCGTGACACCCAGGCCCAGTCGTGAAACGCGGCTAGCCCTGCGATTACTAAGTTTCTACGTAGGGCCGAACCAAATCTGCGAACTGCGGAAACCGTTGCTTCAGTCGGCCCACATACGCCTGCGGCGTAATGATTTCCTTCAAACTCTGGGTTAGCGACATCGCCCCAAACTTTCTCCACTCTCGTTCAGCGTAGAAATGCCTTGCGTCGCTAACTGGCAGTTCGCTGTCGTAGAACTTGACGAAGGCGAGCAGCTCTTTCAAGAAGACGTCTTCGAGACGTTGATGAATTTCGTCCGCGCTCTGAAGTTCTCCACCAACGGCACGCTCTCGCGCTTCTGAGTCACGTCCTTTCCGACCGTGGTCGACAAGCCCTCGCAGCAGCGCACGCAAATCCGCGTAGGTGTGTAGCCCACCCGAACCCCTGTTGCAGGGATTCGGCATCGGGATGTAGTAAACGGAACGCGCGCCCGAACGGCACAACTCACGTCGATCAACGCCTAATCCAAAGGCGCCGTACTTCTGCACATGCAGGTTCAGGTTGTCGAAGCTTATGTCGCAATAGCATGTGATCGCTTGCGCGATCAGCTCACCCTTCTGTGGCTCACGTGCTGGATCGATAATGATCTGCATGGAGGGCATTCCCTCCCTACCGATTCTCTGACTTTCCAAGATTGCGCAGAGAACCTCAAAGTTCTGCTCGTCGTTCTCCGGCGCCCCCGAGCCGACAAAATGGTAGAGAACGTCGTCTTCAACTCGAGACATTGCTAGCTGCGTAGTCCCACGCCCTTGCGCAACAGCCACAGGCCCAGCGCGCCCAGCCCCAGCGCGAAACCGATCATCAGTGCGTACGCGATCCACAGCGGCACGTCGCTGACGCCCAGCAGGCCATAGCGGAACGCGTTGACCATGTAGAAGATCGGATTGAAGTGGGTCGCGGTTTCGGCCCAGCCGGGCAGCAGCTTGACCGAATAGAACACGCCGCCCAAGTAGGTCAGCGGGGTCAGGATGAAGATCGGTACGATCGCCACGTCGTCGAACTTCTTGGCGTACACGGCGTTCACGAAGCCCGCGAGCGAGAAGATGGTGGCGCCCAGCAGCACCGTGGACAGCGTCACCCACGGATGCGGCAGGCGCACTTGGGTGAAGAACATGGCGATGCACAGCACGATGATCCCCACCATCAGCCCGCGCAGCACCGCACCGGCCACGTAGCCGCCCAGGATCACCCACGGCGGCATGGGGCTGACCAGCAGTTCCTCGACGTGGCGGCCGAACTTGGCGCCGAAGAAGCTCGACGAGATGTTGCCGTAGCTGTTCTGGATCACGCTCATCATCACCAGGCCGGGGACGATGAAGTCCATGTAGCGGATGCCGTCCATCTCGCCCACGCGCGAGCCGATCAGCCCGCCGAAGATCAGGAAGTACAGGGTCATGGTGATCGCCGGCGGCACCAGGGTCTGGCCCCAGATGCGCAGGATGCGCATCACCTCGCGGCGCACGATGGTGCGCAGCGCCACCCAGTGGCGGCGGCCCACGCCTTCGCTGGCCGCGGCGGGCGCGGCGGCGGACGCCGGCGCGGTCATGCGCGCGGACCCCGGCCGTAGCGCCACATCAGCAGCGCGCCCACGACCGCCGACAGCGCGCCGTACACGGCCCACTGGCGCTGTCCGGTCATGAAGCTGCCGGGCAGCATGCCGATGCCCTGCGCCACCCACACCAGGCCGATCAGCAGCAGCGCGGTGCCCAGGACGCGTGCCATGCGCGGGCTCATGCGGCCTGCTCCTGCGCGTCGGGCTGCCCGGTCAGGCGCACGAACAGCTCTTCGAGCCGGTTGGACTTGGTGCGCATCGAACGCACGCGGATGCCGGCGGCCTCGAAGGCGGCGAACACGCGGTTGAGGTCCATGGCGCGGGGCATGTCCAGGTCCAAGGTGTGGTCGTCGGGCGCGGTGAGCGTGGCGCCCTCGATCCGCGGAAGCTGCGCGGGAAGGCGGCCGTCGATGTCGAACAGGAAGCCTTCCACGTCGAGCTTGGCCAGCAGCGTCTTCATTGGCCCCTGTTCCACGATCACGCCCTTGTCGATGATCGCCAGGTTGCGGCACAGGCTCTCGGCTTCTTCCAGGTAGTGCGTGGTGAGGATGATGGTGGTGCCGGCGGCGTTGATCTCCTTCAGCGTCTTCCACATGCCACGGCGGATCTCGATGTCCACGCCGGCGGTCGGTTCGTCCAGGATCAGCAGGCGCGGCCGGGTCATCATGGCGCGGGCGATCATCAGCCGGCGCTTCATGCCGCCGGACAGGGTGCGACTCATCTTGTCGGCCTTGTCCCACAGCTGCGCGCGCCTGAGCTCCTCCTCGGCGCGCACCAGCGCCTGCGCGCGCGGGATCCCGTAGAAGCCGGCGTAGTTCACCAGGATGTCGCGCGGCTTCTCGAACATGTTGAAGTTCAGTTCCTGCGGCACCAGGCCCAGCAGGCGCATCGCCGCGTCGCGTTCGCGCGAAATGTCGATGCCGAACACCGACACGTCGCCCTCGCTCTTGTTCACCAGCGACGACACGATGCCGATCAGGGTGGACTTGCCGGCGCCGTTGGGGCCCAGCAGCGCGTAGAAATCCCCGGGCGCGACGTCCAGAGAGACGCCCTTGAGCGCCTGCACGCCGCTGTCGTAGGTCTTGCGCAACGCATGCACGCGCAACGCGGGCGGATCCGGCGGCAAGGCCGTTTTCGCGGGGGTTAGCGGGGTCATCGTGGTCCCTTGGCCGCCTAAGACCGCGACCGGGCAGTTAGTATATGCGCCCCGTTCGCGACGCCCCGGGCACGGTGCGTTGCATCGCCGGCCCGGCAGGGCCCTCGCATCGTCCGGAATCCGCCCTTGGCCATCGTCCATTTCCCGCTGAAGCTGGTGTCGCGGCGCATGCTCGCGCCCAGCGTGGCCCACCTGGCCTTCGTGCACGGCGAGGGCAAGCCGCTGGACTTCATCCCCGGCCAGTTCATCCAGGTGCATTTCCACTACGCCGACGGCACCGCGACCAAGCGCTCGTACTCGCTGGCCACCATCCACGACCATGCGCTGGGCCCGGGCGAGTCGGTGGAGATCGCGGTGAGCTACGTGCCCGGCGGCGCGGCCACCGCGCTGTTCGAGGGCCTGGACATCGGCGACAGCGTGGACGCCAGCGGCCCGTACGGGCGCTTCTGCCTGATGCCCGGCGACACCAACCGGCGCTACCTGCTGATCGGCACCGGCACCGGCGTCACGCCGTATCGCGCCATGTTGCCGCTGCTGGAAAAGGCGATGGCCGAACGCGGCATCGAAGTGGTGCTGCTGTTCGGTGCGCGTACGCCCGAAGAGCTGCTGTACGGCGACGAGTTCCGCGCCTTCGCCGACGCGCATCCGAACTTCCGCTTCGTGCCGTGCTTCTCGCGCGAGCTGCCCGCCGAGGGCTCGCCTCAGGCGCATCCCGACGTGCGCCACGGCTACGTGCAGAACTTCCTGGCCGAGTTTGCGCCCAATGCGCAGGACGACATCGCCTACCTGTGCGGCAACCCGAACATGGTGGATGCGTGCTTCGAGGCGCTGAAGGAAGCCGGGCTGGAAGTGAAGCAGATCCGGCGCGAGAAATACGTCAGCTCCAAATAGGATCCGCCGGATCCCCGGCCACGCGCTTGCGCGCGCGGCGCTCGCGGGCGCACGAGGCGATGCCTCGTGGGCAGCGCCCCCTCGCCCGGCGCGAGAAGTACGTCAGCTCCAAATAGGATCCGCCGGATCCCCGGCCACGCGCTTGCGCGCGCGGCGCTCGCGGGCGCACGAGGCGATGCCTCGTGGGCAGCGCCCCCTCGCCCGGCGCGAGAAGTACGTCAGCTCCAAATAGGATCCGCCGGATCCCCGGCCACGCGCTTGCGCGCGCGGCGCTCGCGGGCGCACGAGGCAGTGCCTCGCAAGCGGCGTCCGTTCGCCCGGCGCGAGAAGTACGTCAGTTCGAAGTAAGTCTTCGGCCGAATCTCCTGCCGGACGCTGCGCGCGGCGCCCCCGAGCGCGAGAAGTACGTCAGCTCCAGAGAGTTTCCGCGGGATTCCCGGGCACGCGCGTGTGTGGCGCGCACTGGCACGCGCGGTCGCGCCTCGCCCGCATCGCCGCTTCGCCCGACGCGCGAAGCACGTCAGGTGCCAATGACGGCTTGGCCGGCCTCCCGTGCCCGCCGCGGGATGCAGCGCTCGAATCGACAGTCGCCGACTCGAGTCCCAAGGCGCGGGTGGGCAAAGCTCGCGGCTGAAGCCGCTCCTACAGAGCGGCGGTGTCAAGGACGCTTGACAAGTGTGCGGGGGCCCGCCTACGCTCCGTGTCAAGCTTCCTTGACATGCGGCGGTGGGCGATGCGGCCCGTGAGCTCCCGACTTCCCGAAGACCCGCGCGCCCCGGCCAGCGATTCACGTGGCGCCATGACTCTGCGCCGCTGGATGTGGATGTTCGTCGCCATCGGCCTGGCCTGCCTGGCGCTGTCTGCCCTCGGGCAGTGGGTGCTGCCCTGGCCGCCGCGCATGGTGCGGATGTGGGCGGGCATCGGCGGCGGCTATCTGGTGGGGGCGCTGCTGTTCTCGCTCATGCCGCGCTGGTGGCGCCAGCACTGCGACGAGTCGTACGCGCAGCCCGCAGGACGCCGCTACGTGCGTGCGCTGTGGCCGATCATGATCGGCTACTGCCTGCTGCTGTTCGCATCGGTGTGGCTGATCCGCCTCGGCATCGAGCCGCTGGCGCTGAAGGCATTGGTCGCCCTGCTGCCGGTGCTGCCGCTGGCGCTGCTGTTGCGTGTCGCGCTGCGCTACCTGCGCGAGGTCGACGAGCTGCAGCGGCGCATCGAAACCGAATCGATCAGCATCGCCAGCCTGCTGCTGTCGCTGCTGTATTTCGCCGCAGGGCTGCTGCAGCTGGCGAAAGTCGTGGCGATCGACGGCGGCGTGGCGATGATGTGGGTGTTCCCGCTGCTGATGCTGTCCTACGGTATCGCCAAGTTCTTCGCCGTGCGCAGGTATCGCTGAGATGGACTGGTCGCGGCTGTTCCCGGAGATGAGCCCGGCGCTGAAGCGCTACTACTGGCGCAGCCTGCTGCCGTGCGCGGGGTTCGCGCTGCTGGTGGCGGTCCGCGCGCCCTTGCTCGACGCGGTCGGCGCCAACGCACCGCTGCGCACGGCGGTGAGCCTGATGCCGCTGCTGGGCTGGCTGTGGCTCCTGCGCGAGTACGCGCGCTTCCTGCGCGAGTGCGACGAGCTGGAGCGCCGCATCGAACTGGGCGCGCTCGTGGTCGGCACCGGCGCGGGCGTCACAGCGGCCATGGCGCTGTTGCTGCTGCTGGATGTCCACGCGGTGCGCATCGGCGCCGAGCAGGTCGCGGGGCTGGCGGCGCTGGTGCCGATCGTGGTGTTCTCGCTGGCCCGCCACGCGCTGCACAGGCACTACCGTTGAACAACCGCCTGCGCGAACTGCGCGATGCGCGCGGCTGGTCGCAGGCGGCGCTGGCCGAGCGGCTGGACGTGTCGCGGCAGACGGTCAACGCGCTGGAAACCGGCAAGTACGACCCGTCGCTGCCGCTGGCGTTCCGCATCGCGCGGCTGTTCGGCGAACCCATCGAATCGATCTTCATCCACGAGGAATGACCATGCGCACACGCGTGCACCGCCCCGCCACGTCACCGTGGCGCGGTTCCCGGGAGACCCACCGATGACACCGTTCCGACTGCTTCCGCTCGTCGCGGCGCTGGCGCTGGCCGGCTGTGGCGATCCGCCCGGCCCGGCCGCGGCAACCCCGCAGGGCCGCGCCTTCGGCGCGATCGTGTTCGAACCCTGCGCGCTGTCCACGCCGATGAGCCGCACGTCGCTGCAGGCGCAGTGCGGCACGCTCCAGGTCGCGGAGGATCCCGCACGCCCGGACGGCCGCAAGATCGCGCTGCAGATCGCCTGGCTGCCGCCGGAGAACGAGGGCGACGCCGAGCGCGATCCGGTGTTCATGCTTGCCGGCGGACCGGGCCAGTCCGCCCTGCAGAGCTACCCGCAGGTGGATCCGGCCTTCAAGGAAGTGCGCAAGCGCCGCCACGTGATCCTGGTGGACCAGCGCGGCACCGGCGGCTCCAACCTGCTGTCGTGCAAGTTCGACGATGCGCAGGCCGCGGACCTGTCGGCCGAGCGGGCGCGCGCGGCGGCCGCGGCCTGCGCGGCCGAACTGTCGAAGAAGGCGGACCTGCGCCACTACACCACCACCGACGCGGTGCGCGACCTGGACGCGGTGCGCAAGGCGCTGGGCGTGGACCGGATCAACCTGATGGGCGTCTCGTACGGCACCCGCGTGGCGCAGCAATACGCGTTGCGCCATCCGCAGCACACCCGCACCGTGCTGCTGGATTCGGTGGTGCCCAACACGCTGCCCCTGGGCAACATCTTCGCCCGCAACCTGGACGATGCACTGGCGCTGCAGTTCGGCGCGTGCGCGAAGGATCCGGCCTGCCGCGAACAGGTCGGCGATCCGCGCCGGCAGCTGGACGCGCTGCTGGCGAAACTGCGCAGCGATCCGCCGCTGGTGCAGTACCGCGACGCGTCCACGCATGCACTGAAGGAAGAACGGCTCACCGCCGACATGGTCGCCGGGCTGGTGCGCATGTACGCATACATGCCGGCGACCGCCGCGCTGCTGCCCAAGCTCATCCACGAAGCCAACCAGGGCCGCTACGCGGACCTGATGGCGCTGGCGCAGATGCTCAGCGGCGAGATGCAGGACATGATCGCCACCGGCATGCAGTTCTCGGTGATCTGCACCGAGGATGCCGGCAGCTTCACCCGCCGCGCCGGCGACGAGTCCACCGTGCTCGGCCAGACCATGGTGGATGCCATGGCGGCGATGTGCGCGGCCTGGCCCACCGGCAAGGCGCCCGCCGACTTCCGCACCCCGCTTGCCGGCGACACGCCGGTGCTGGCGATCTCCGGCCAGTACGACCCGGTCACTCCGCCGCGCTACGGCGACGAAGCCATCGCCAAGGCGTCCAACGCGCGCCACCTGGTGCTCAAGGGCCAGGGCCACAGCGTGATCGGCGCCGGTTGCATGCCCAAGCTGTTCGCGCAGTTCGTGGAGACCGCCGATCCCAAGGCGCTGGATGCGTCGTGCCTGGATCGCCTCTCGCCCGCCGTTCCGTTCACTTCCTTCAACGGGTGGAACCCATGATCGTCGCAGAACACCTGCGCAAGACCTTCCCCGGCAAGGGCAAGAAGGCCGCGCCCGTCGTCGCCGTGGACGATGTCAGCTTCACCGCCCACGACGGCCAGATCACCGGGCTGCTGGGCCCCAACGGCGCCGGCAAGACCACCACCTTGCGCATGCTCTACACGCTGATGCACCCGGAAACCGGGCGTGTGCAGGTGGACGGGCACGACACGGTCGCCGACGCGGCGGCGGTACGCCGCGTGCTGGGCGTGCTGCCGGACGCGCGCGGCGTGTACAAGCGGCTCAGCGCGCGCGAGAACATCGAGTACTTCGGCGAACTGCAGGGGCTGTCGAAGGCGCAGATCGCCGAGCGCATCCGCCTGCTCGCGTCGGCGCTGCAGATGGAAGATTTCCTTGAGCGACAGACCGAAGGCTTCAGCCAGGGCCAGCGCACGAAGACCGCGATCGCGCGCGCGCTGGTGCACGATCCGAAGAACGTGATCCTGGACGAGCCCACCAACGGGCTGGACGTGATGACCACGCGCGGGCTGCGTGAATTCCTGCGCCAGCTGCGTGCCGAAGGACGCTGCGTGATCTTCTCCAGCCACATCATGCAGGAGGTCGCCGCGCTGTGCGACCGCATCGTGATCATCGCCAACGGCCGGGTCATGGCCGAGGGCACGCCGGACGAACTGCGCGCGCTGGCCGGCAACGACAACCTGGAGGACGCGTTCGTACGCCTCATCGGCACCGAGGAGGGCCTGCACGCATGAACACGACCCGCACCGCGCCCCACACCGGCTTCTTCGCCTCGCTGCTCACCGTGATGCGCAAGGAACTGCGCGATTTCTCGCGCGACCGCAAGACGCTCGCGCTGACCCTGCTGATGGGTCCGCTGTTCTATCCGATCCTGATGCTGGGCATGGGCAAGCTCACCGAGATGCGGCTGAGCACCCAGCTCGAGAAGCCGCTGGACGTGGCGATCGTGGGCAAGGAACGCGCGCCCAACCTGGTCGCGTTCCTCGCAAGCCAGGGCATCACCGCGATGGCCAGGCCGCCGAAGGACGTGGAGGCGTCGATCCGCGCGCAGGACGCGGACGTGGCGATCGTGATCGACGAGCACTACGCGCAGGACTGGGCCGCAGGCCGCCCGGCGCGCGTGGCGATCGTCACCGACTCCACGCGCCGCAACGCGGAGATCCCGGTCGCCCGCGTGGTGGCCGCCCTGGACGGCTACAGCCAGACCACCGGCGCGATGCGGCTGCTCGCCCGCGGCGTGAACCCGGGCATCACCCGGGTGATCGGCGTGGACCGCAAGGACCTGGCCACGCCGGAAGCCAAGCGCGGCGTGATGCTGTCGGTGGTGATGCCGCTGATCCTGCTGATCCTGGCCTTCATTGGCGGCGCGCACCTGTCCATGGACACCACCGCAGGCGAACGCGAGCGCCAGTCGCTGGAACCGCTGCTGGCCACGCCCGCACCGCGTTCGGCGCTGGTCAGCGGCAAGATGCTGGCGGCCGCCTGCATCGGCATCACCTCGCTGGTGCTCACGCTGCTGGCGTTCAAGCTCAGCGCCAACCTGGCCGGCAGCGGGTTCGCCAGGATGATGGACGTGAGCTTCCTGGCGATCGGCAAGATGATGCTGATCCTGCTGCCGCTGGTGCTGATCGGCACCGCGCTGCTCACGTTCCTGTCGGCGAACTCCAAGAGCATGAAGGAAGCGCAGGCGCACATGACCTGGCTGCTGTTCCTGCCCATGCTGCCGGCGTACGCGCTGATGGTGTATCCGCTCAAGGACACGCAGCTGTGGCAGTACGCGGTGCCGTTCCTGTCGCAGAACCAGCTGCTGGGCCGGGTCTCGCGCGGCGAGTCGCCCTCCCCCGAGCAATGGGCCGTCTACCTGGCCGCATCGCTCGCACTGGCCGGCCTGCTGTGGCTCTCGGCGGTGTGGCGCTACCGGCAGGAGAAGCTGGCGATCTCGGGCTGACGCGTTGCCAGCACTGCCCGCTCCTTCCCCCGCGTTGCGGGGGAAGGTTGGAATGGGGGCGGGTGGCGTGCGGGATATCGCCAGACGTTTCGGTCACGCTGCCGGAGAGCCCGGTAGGTCATGCAAAACATGATCCGTCGCTCATGGCTTCAGGCTTCCCTGGTCCGACAAAATCAACTTCCTTCGCCCTGGCAGGCGTAGAGCGGTCTCGCCTTCGGCGAGTTGCTTTTTCTTTGCTGGTGCAAAGAAAAGATAACCAAGAGAAAGCACCTTCCTCGTGACGTCAAACCCGCTCAAGGCCTTTGAGGGGTGGCGGCAAGTCTCGGTGACGACACCGCACACACCTTGAGCGGGGTGGAACCGTCTGGCTGCTTTCTTTGCTTACTTTCTTTGCAGCAGCAAAGAAAGTAAGTCGCCGCAGGTGAAACCACCCTACGCCCGAAGGGCGAAAGATTGTGATCGTCCAGCGCGCCACGAAAGCCACGATGGCTGAGTGGGTCTAACTCTGGCTGCACTCTTCTCGTTGATGGAAGATCGAAGTCAACATGGATCCCAGCCTTCGCTGGGATGACGGCCTTGTGGTGACTGCGAGCTCTCAGTCGAGCGTGAGGCGATCATCGAAGGCAGTGGCCGCCGCAGCCGCACCCGCAAGCGCCGGGATCAATGGGCGGCGGCGAATGCATCGCGCTTCCACCAGAACGAAGAAGCCCGGCATTCGCCGGGCTTCTCGCGTGCTTCGCTTGCGGCCGCTTCAACCGCCCGGGCTGAAGCCGATCGTGCGCCGCGTGGTGGTGGCCGACGCCACCGGCTGGAAGCGCCAGTTGCGCACCGCGTTGAGTGCGGCACGGTCGAACACGCGCGGCGGATTGGCGCGCACCACGCGCGGGTTGCTCACCGAGCCATCCGGGTTGACGGTGAACTCCACCACCACCTCGCCCGAATCGCCGGAACGCAGCGCGGCCGGCGGATAGGCCGGAGCCGGCGTGCTGATCGCACGCAGGGTGTTGCTGGCGGTGGGCTGGGCCGGCGTGGCCGGGCTGCTAGCGGGCGCCTGCTGCTGGGCCTGGCGCTGTTCGGCCGCGCGCGCCTCGGCGGCCCGCTGCTCGGCGGCGCGCTGTTCGGCCGCGCGCTGTTCGGCGGCACGCTGGGTGGCGGCGCTCTGTTCTGCCTGCTGCTGCTGGGCCAGCTGCTGCGCGGCCTGCTGCTGGGCGCGTTGCTGCTCCGCCTCGCGCTGTGTTTCCAGTTCGGCCTGGCGTTCGGCTTCGGCCTCGGTCTGCGCGGCGGCGGCGGCCGTGCGCTCGGCCAGCGAGGCCTGCGCAGCGGCGATGCCCTGCTTGAGGCGCGGCAGCGCCGGCGCCTTGGGATCGGCCTTCTCCATGAGCGCGTACAGGCGCTGCGCCTCGGCGAAGTCGTCCCGGGCGATGCTCTGCTCGGTGGCGATCAGCGTGTAGGGCATCAGGTCGGTCAGCGCGCTGGCGACCGCGGCGTCGTCGGGTGCCTTGTCGCGCAGCGCCACGTAGTACTCCATGGCGTTGTCGCCGGCAGGCGCGTACAGGCGCTGCTCGGCGAGGGCCTTGCCGGCGGCTTCGCGCAGCTGGTCCACGCCCATGGCCGCGACCTGCGCGGAGACCGCCTGCGCCGGCGCGGCCGCCTGCTGCTGCGCGGCCGGCGTGGCGCCCGGCGCCGTGGTGGCATCGGTGGCCTGTTCCTGCTTGCAGGCGCCCAGCGCGATCAACGCCAGCGCCAGCACCGACGCACGCATGGCACGCCGGGTCCCGGATTGGATTGCGAACTGCATGTTGGTGTCTCCCCTAGAGCATGCGTCTGCGCGCATGTGCGGCTAGCACGCGACAGCGATGCGTGTTTGTCAACATCCCGGCGGCCAGACCCGCTTTCGGGGTGCGCAACGGGTTGTTTTGGTGACGAACTTCACATTTTTGCGGGCTGACGGCGCGCGTCCGGAAGTGCCGAAGCGTGTCTGCACCCCTCCTGGCACGGCTGGCCGCGGCTTACTTGCCGATGCAGAACGTCGCGAAGATGTGGCCCAGCAGGTCGTCCGGCAGGGTCCGGCCGGTGATCTCGCCCAGGGCGTCGTGCGCCTGGCGCAGGGCTTCGGCCGTCAGGTCCAGGGCCTCGCGCTCCAGGTGCTGGCGCGCGTCGGCGGCCAGGTTTGCGGCGCGGCGCAGGGCGTCCACCTGCCGCGCCCGCGCGGTGAAGGCGCCGGCGCCGCCGCCGGGCCCCAGGACTGCTTCGCGCAGGCGGGCGTGCAGGGTCTCCAGGCCAGCGCCCGTGCGTGCGGATACCGCCAGCAGCGGCGCCGCAGGCGCGGCGCCCGCGGGGAGCAGGTCGGACTTGTTGGCCACCACGATCCGCTGCGGCACCTGCGCCAGCGCATCGCCCACCGCCGCCAGCCCGGCCTGCGGATCGCGTGCGTCCAGGACCACCAGCGCCAGGTCGGCGCGCGCCAGTTCGGCGCGCGCGCGGCGCATGCCTTCGCGTTCGATCGCATCGCCCCCCTCGCGCAGGCCCGCGGTATCCACCAGGGTCAGTTCCATGCCGTCGACGCGCACGGTTTCGGCGAGCAGGTCGCGCGTGGTGCCGGCGATGTCGGTGACGATGGCGCGCTCGCTGCCGGACAGCGCGTTCAGCAGCGAGCTCTTGCCGGCATTGGGCGGACCCACGATGACCGCATGCAGGCCGTCGCGCAGCTTGCGGCCGCGCTCGGCGGTGACCAGCAACGCGTGCAGCTGCGCGTGCGCGGCGTCGAGGTCGCGGCGCAGCGCGGCGCCGCCCAGCGTGTCGATGGGCTCGTCGGCGAAATCGATGGCGGCTTCGACATGCACGCGGATGGCCAGCAGCGCGGCGGCCAGCGCATCGACCTGGTGCGAGAACGCACCGTCCAGCGCACGGCGCGCCGCGCGCGCGGCCTGCGCGTCGCCCGCGGCGATCAGGTCGGCCACGGCTTCGGCCTGCGCAAGATCGAGTTTGCCGTTGAGGTAGGCGCGCTCGCTGAACTCGCCGGGCCGCGCCATGCGCGCGCCCAGTGCGCAGCAGCGCGCCACCAGTTCCTGCAGCACGGCGGGGCTGCCATGCGCCTGCAGTTCGACCACATCCTCGCCGGTGTAGCTGCGCGGCGCGGCGAACACCAGGGCGAGGCCGTCGTCGATCACCGCACCGTCGGCGTCGTGGAAGCGCACGTACGCCGCATGCCGGGGCCGTGGCGCGCATCCGCACACGGCCTGCGCGATGGCGCGCGCGTGCGGCCCCGACAGGCGCACCACCCCGATGCCGCCGCTGCCCGGTGCCGTGGCGATCGCGACGATGGTGTCGGTCGCGCCGGTGGCCGGATCAGCGGAAAGATCGCGACGGGTCAAGGCGGAGCTCCTTCGCGCGTTGTCTATGCGTGCAGCGCTCCATCCGCAACCGCAAGGCGCGGTGCGCGCGGCGCCTAGGCCTTCGCGGGTTTGTCGCCCTTGGCCGGTGCATCGCCGTACTTGCGCAGCATGTACCACTGCTGCGCCAGGCCCAGCGCGCCGTTGGTCACCCAGTACAGCACCAGGCCGGCCGGGAAGAAGATCATCATCACGCCGAACACCAGCGGCATCAGCTGCATCATGCGCTGCTGCATCGGATCCATGCCCACCATCGGCGTGAGCTTCTGGGTCAGCCACATCACCGCAATGTTGATCACCGGCAGGATGAAGTACGGATCCGGCGCGGTCAGGTTCTGGATCCAGCCGATCCACGGCGCGTGGCGCAGTTCCACCGCTTCGAGCAGCGTCCAGTACAGCGCCAGGAAGATCGGCATCTGCAGCAGCACGGGCAGGCAGCCGCCCACCGGGTTGATCTTCTCCTTCTTGTACAGCTCCATCAGCGCCAGCTGGAACTTCTGCTTGTCGTCGCCGTAGCGCTCCTTGAGCTGCTGCACGCGCGGCTGGAACTTGCGCATCTTGGCGGCCGACTTGTACTGCGCGGCCGACAGCGGGAACAGCAGCGCCTTGACGATGACCACCAGGCCCACGATCGCCCAGCCCCAGTTGCCGATCAGGCCGTGCAGCCAGCTGAGCACGGCGAACAGCAACTCGGCGATCCACGCCAGCCAGCCGTAGCTGGAGAAGTCGATCGCGCGCTCCAGTCCCGGCACGTCCTGGGCCTGGATGCCGGACACGAGCTTCGGACCGACCCACAGCCGCGCCTCGGTGGCGGCGCGCGCGCCCGGCGCCACGCTCACCCCGGGCCCGACTTCGCGGATGACGTAGTGCGTGCCGCCGGCACCCGGCAGCGTGGCCAGCGAGAACGTGCTGCGATCGTTCGCGCCGGGAATCCACGCGCTGAAGAAATGGTGCTGCAGCATGGCCACCCAGCCGCCGGTCACTTCCTTGTCGAGCGCGCCGTCTTCGCTGAAGTCTTCGAACTTGCGCTTCTCCAGGCGATCCGCGCTGCTGTACCAGGCCGCCCCGTGGAAGCTGTACGACTCCGGATGGGTCAGACCCGACTTGACCACCGGCGGCACGCGCACCAGCTGGCGGTACACATAGCCCTGCCACGGCGCGTTGCCCGCATTGATCACCTCGTCGCGCACCTGGATCGCGAAGTCGTTGCGTCCCAGCGTGTAGGTGCGGCGGATGGTTACCCCGTCGGGGCCGCGCCACACGAACGGGATCGCGATGCGGTCCACGCCGCGCGCCAGCGTGTACTGCGTGGCCGGCTGCTCGGGCACGAAGCCGCTCTCGTGCGACGGCGCCGCGTTGGCGCTGCTGACCCAGCCGCTTTCGGCCACGAAATGGCGCGACGGCGCGTCGTCGAACAGCAGCACCGGCGGGCTGCCGGGTTCGGCGGTCTGCGCGTAGCGCAAGAGCGCGGCACTGCGCACGCGCCCGCCTTCCAGCACCAGCCGCAGCGCATCGGTGGTCACCGTGATGCTCTGCGCGGATGCGGGCGCGGCGGCCGGCGCGCCCTGCATCGCGGGCGCTGCCGGCACCCCCGCCGGCGCCTGCGGGATCTGCCCCGGTGCGGCGGCGGGCGCCTGCGGGATGGCCGGCGCGGATCCGGCCGGCTGCGTGGTCGGGGTGCGAGCGGACTCGCGCAGCGCCGCCTGGTCCTGACCCCACGCCATCCACAACAAGGCGGCCACCATCAGCCAGGCGAAGATCAGGAAGGTGCGGGTCTGGTTCATGGAGTGGGGTCTGCAGAATGCGGCGGACAAGCCGAAGCGATCGCGCGCGCCGCGATCAGTCCGCGTCAGGGGGTGGGGGCGGCATTGTGCCGGTCAAGCCCGGGGGCGGCAACGCGCCGGCCCGCTGCAGGACCTGCGCGAACGCCGCGCGCAGCGCAGCATTGTCGGCACCGCGCGCGGCACCGCGGGCCACGACCACGTAGCTGCCCGATGCCAGCTGCAGGCGCTGGCGGCGGAACGCGTCGCGCACGACGCGCTTGATGCGGTTGCGCCCCACCGCGCGCGGATCCACCTTGCGCGATACCGCCAGCCCGAGTCGCGCGCCGCGCGCCGCGTCGGGCGCATCGCGCAGCAGGTGCAGCGCCAGCAGCGGATGCCCGACGCGTTGGCCCTCCGCGAAGGCGCGGGCGAATTCGGCCTTCGCCCGGACCCGCGCGGACGCAGAAAAACCCGCGCTTGCGGCGCGGGTTTGCGGGTGTCGCGATCGAGGCTGCACGGACCGCTGGCCAGAGGCGGCCGGCGCGGCGAGACCGGTCAGGCGGTCAGGCGCTTGCGGCCCTTGGCGCGGCGGCGCGCCAGGATCTTGCGACCGTCGGCGGTCTTCATGCGGGCGCGGAAACCGTGATCGCGCTTGCGCTTGAGGTTGCTCGGCTGGTAGGTGCGCTTGGTGGCCATGGCGGCGACTCTTGTAAGGCGGGCGTAGTGAACCGGCGATTCTAAAGGCCGGTACGCGGCCGGGTCAACCTGCACCGGGCCGGCTCAGGCATCGGCGCCCTGCTCACGGGCTGTGGATAACTGTCTTTCGCGGGCCGGCCGATGCTAACCTGCCGATCCCCACCTGCCCTTCGTCCGCGATGTCCGCATCGCGCGGCCCCGCTTTCGGTAATGCCCCTGATGGATGCCTGGCCCCGCTGCCTCGAACGCCTGGAAGCGGAGCTCCCCGCCGAAGACGTGCACACCTGGCTTCGACCGCTGCAGCCGGTCGCCCGCGAGGACGGTCTGGTGCTGTACGCACCGAACGCCTTCGTCATGGAAGAGGTGCGCGACCGCTACCTGGGCAGGATCCGCGAACTGCTGGCGCACTTCGCCGGCTCGTCCGAGGTCAGCCTGGAGATCGGTTCGCTGCGCCGCGCGCCGCCGGCGTCGTCCGCACCCGGTCCCGCACCGGCCGCGCGGGCGCCCGATCCCGCCTTCCACGGCAACCTGGACGGACATTTCACCTTCGACAACTTCGTCGAAGGTCGCAGCAACCAGCTCGGCCGCGCCGCCGCGTGGCAGGCCGCGCGGAAACCCGGCGAGCGCGCCCACAACCCGCTGCTGCTGTACGGGGGCACGGGCCTGGGCAAGACCCACCTGATGGTGGCCGCCGGCAACGAGATGCGGCGCCTGAACCCGGCGATGCGCGTGCTGTACATGCGCAGCGAGCAGTTCATGAGCGCCTTCACCAAGGCGCTGTACGACAAGGCCAGCGGCGGCATGGACGCGTTCAAGCGCCAGTTCCAGGGCATCGACGCGCTGCTGATCGACGACATCCAATTCTTCGCCGGCAAGGACCGCACCCAGGAAGAGTTCTTCCACACCTTCAACGCGCTGTTCGACGGGCGCCAGCAGATCATCCTGACCTGCGACCGCTACCCGCGCGAGGTGGACGGGCTGGAGCCGCGGCTGAAATCGCGCCTGGGTTGGGGCCTGTCGGTGGCGATCGACCCGCCCGACTTCGAGACCCGCGCCCAGATCGTGCTGAGCAAGGCGCGCGAACGCGGCACGCACATCCCGGACGAGGTCGCGCACCTGATCGCCAAGAAGATGCGCTCCAACGTGCGCGACCTGGAAGGCGCCATCAACACGCTGGCCGCGCGCGCCAACTTCACCGGGCGCACCATCAACGCCGAGTTCGCGCAGGAGACCCTGCGCGACCTGCTGCGCGCGCAGCAGCAGGCGATCGGGATCCCCAACATCCAGAAGATCGTGGCCGATTACTACGGCCTGCAGATCAAGGAAATGCTCGGCGCCAAGCGCACGCGCTCGCTGGCGCGGCCGCGCCAGGTGGCCATGGCCCTGGCCAAGGACCTGACCGAGCATTCGTTGCCCGAGATCGGCGACGCGTTCGGCGGGCGCGACCACACCACGGTCCTGCACGCCTGCCGCACCATCCGCACGCTCATGGAAACCGACGGCAAGCTCAAGGAAGACTGGGACAAGCTCAACCGCCGCCTCAGCGAGTGAGCGCCTGCGCCGCGCGGCTGCGGCGCTGTTGGCCGGCTGGGTCCAACGTGCCCCGCTGCGCGCTGGTCACCGCCCTGCCCTTGCACTAGCATGGCTGCGCGTGCGTGCGCACCACCAACAAGATGCAGGGTCCGGCGGCAATCCAGGTCCGCACATCTTGTGGATGGAACCCGGGACGAGTCGCGGGACAACCTGTGGATAACCGGCGACTCCGGAGACCACCGGAAAGCTGTCCACAGCTTGTCCCCGCCTGCCCAGTGCGCTTCTCCCGCGGGTTGTTGAGGCAATAAAAACCTGAGGAAACAAGCACTTGGGTGCGTTATCCACAGGAACTGCGGGGCACTAGCACCACCACTGTTCTTGATTTATTCCTCAAACCAACAGCAACACCCGGGGATCGATTCGATGCGTTTCAGCCTGCAACGCGAAGCCTTGCTCAAGCCGCTGGCCCAGGTGGTCAACGTGGTCGAACGGCGCCAGACCCTGCCGGTGCTCGCCAACCTGCTAGTGCAGGTGAAAGGCGGCCAGCTGTCGTTGACGGGTACCGACCTGGAAGTGGAAATGGTGTCGCGCAGCGCGGTGGACGACGCGCAGGACGGCGAAACCACGATCCCGGCCCGCAAGCTGTTCGACATCGTCCGCGCCCTCCCCGATGGCAGCAAGGTTTCGATCAGCCAGAGCGGCGACAAGATCGCGGTGCAGGCCGGGCGTTCGCGCTTCAGCCTGGCCAGCCTGCCGGCCAACGACTTCCCGTCCATCGACGAAGTCGAGGCGACCGATCGGGTGACCGTGCCGGAAGGCGCGCTGAAGGAGCTGATCGAACGCACGGCGTTCGCGATGGCCCAGCAGGACGTGCGCTACTACCTCAACGGACTGCTGTTCGACCTGCGCGATAGCGCCCTGCGCTGCGTGGCCACCGACGGCCACCGGCTGGCGCTGTGCGAAGCCGCGCTGGAAGGCGCGGGCAAGCGCCAGATCATCCTGCCGCGCAAGGGCGTGCAGGAACTGCAGCGCCTGCTCGAAGGCGGCGACCGCGCGCTGGAGCTGGAGCTGGGCCGCAGCCACCTGCGCGTGAAGCGCGACGATGTGACCTTCACCAGCAAGCTCATCGACGGCAAGTTCCCGGATTACGAAGCCGTGATCCCGATCGGCGCCGACCGCGAGGTGCGCGTGGACCGCGAGGTCCTGCGCGCCGCCCTGCAGCGCGCTGCGATCCTGTCCAACGAGAAGTATCGCGGCGTGCGCGTGGAAGTCTCGCCGGGCCAGCTGCGGATCAGCGCGCACAACCCGGAGCAGGAAGAGGCGCAGGAGGAGATCGAGGCCGACACCAAGGTGGACGACCTGGCGATCGGCTTCAACGTCAACTACCTGCTGGATGCGCTCAGCGCCCTGCGCGACGAACAGGTGGTGCTGCAGCTGCGCGACGCCAATTCCTCGGCACTGGTGCGCGAGTCCGGGAACCAGCGCAGCCGGCACGTGGTCATGCCGCTGCGGCTGTGACGCGCGCCGGGTTCCACGTGGAACACACCCGCTTCGCCCGGTCCGCGCCGGGCGAAGTCGTTTCCGGGGCACGGTCCGGAGGCCTGCGGTGCGCCTGACCCGGCTGGACGTCCAGAACCTGCGCAGTCTGCGCGGTGTGGAGATGAGGCCCGGGCCGCGGGTCAACCTGGTCACGGGCGCCAATGGCGCCGGCAAGACCAGCGTGCTGGAGGCGATCCACCTGCTGGCCTACGGGCGCAGTTTTCGGGGCCGGGTACGCGACGGCCTGGTGCGCACCGGCGAGCGCGAACTGGAAGTGTTTGCGGAGTGGGAGGAAGCCGGTGTTGCGGCCGCTCGGCCCCGTCGTGCCGGGCTGCGCCACAGCGGGCAGCGCTGGACAGGGCGGCTCGACGGCGCGCCCGTTGCGCAGCTGGGGGAGTTGTGCGCGGCGCTGGCGGCGCTGACCTTCGAGCCGGGCAGCCACGCGCTGCTCAGCGGCAGCGGTGATGCGCGCAGGCGTTATCTGGACTGGGGCTTGTTCCACGTGGAACAGCAAGGGCAGGGCGCGGCGTTTTTCCAGACCTGGCGGCGCTATGCACGCGCGCTCAAGCAGCGCAACGCCTTGCTGAAGCTGGGTGCACCGGGTCTAGGCCAACTTGATGTGTGGGACGCAGAGCTCGCCGCCGCGGGCGAGCCGCTGGCGCGCTATCGGCTGGACTATCTGGAGAGACTGCAGCCGTTCCTGTCGCGGCGCTCGCTGGCGCTGGCGCCGCAGCTGGGCGAAGCCAAATTCGAGGCGCAGTCGGGATGGCGCAGCGAACAGGTCTCGCTGGCGGATGCGCTGCTGGTGGCGCGGGATCGGGACATCGCCGCGGGTTTCACGTCTGTGGGCCCGCACCGCGCCGACTGGCGCATCGTGCACGGCTCACGGCCGGCACAGGAGGCGCTGTCGCGGGGCCAGGCGAAACTCACGGCGCTGGCTGTCCTGCTGGCGCAGGCCGAGGAGTTCGCGCAGCGCCGGGGGCAGTGGCCGGTGGTGCTGCTCGACGATCTGGCGTCGGAACTCGACCTAACGCACCAGCGCCGCCTGGTCGACTACCTGCTCGCCAGCGGTGCGCAGATCTTCGTCACTGGCAACGAAACGCCGCAGGCCTTGCAGGGCATCACGGAGATCGCGATGTTTCACGTGGAACAAGGGGAACTGCGTAGCGCTTAACTTTTTATGCGAAGTTAACCATCTTTCGCCCGGTGGGCGATTGCTATACTGCGCGCTTCGTTTCCTATAGCTAATGTGTCGGCGCCCGCCACGGCGGCGCGCGCGGCCTTTCGACCGAGCGCATGACCGAAAGCACCACGCCCGAGACCGGCGGCACGCCCGCCAACGCTAACTACGACTCCAGCAAGATCACCGTGCTGCGCGGCCTGGAAGCGGTGCGCAAGCGCCCGGGCATGTACATCGGCGATGTGCACGACGGCACCGGCCTGCACCACATGGTGTTCGAGGTGGTGGACAACTCGGTCGACGAAGCGCTGGCCGGGCACGCCGACGAGATCGTGGTGACCATCCACGAGGACGGCTCGGTGTCGGTGTCCGACAACGGCCGCGGCATCCCGGTGGACATCCACAAGGAAGAGGGCGTGTCGGCGGCCGAGGTCATCATGACCGTGCTGCATGCCGGCGGTAAGTTCGACGACAACAGCTACAAGGTGTCCGGCGGCCTGCACGGCGTGGGCGTGAGCGTGGTCAACGCGCTCAGCGAGAAGCTCACCTTGGACATCTGGCGCGACGGGCACCACCACCAGCAGGAATACGCGCTGGGCGAGCCGGTGCATCCGCTGCGGCAGCTCGACGCCACCGACCGGCGCGGCACGCTGCTGCGCTTCTGGCCCTCGGCGCAGATCTTCACCGACACCACCTTCCACTACGACATTCTGGCGCGCCGCCTGCGCGAACTGTCGTTCCTGAACTCCGGGGTGAAGATCACGCTCATCGACGAGCGCGGCGAAGGCGAACGCGACGTGTTCCAGTACGAGGGCGGGATTCGCTCCTTCGTCGAACACCTGGCGCAGCTCAAGACGCCGTTGCACCCGCACGTGATCTCCGTCTCCGGCGAAGCCAACGACATCGCGGTGGACGTGGCCCTGCAATGGACCGACGCCTACCAGGAAACGATGTTCTGCTTCACCAACAACATCCCGCAGAAGGACGGCGGTACCCACCTGCAGGGCTTCCGCGCCGCGCTCACGCGCACGCTGACCAACTACATCGAACAAAGCGGCATCGCCAAGCAGGCCAAGGTGTCGCTGTCCGGCGACGACATGCGCGAAGGCATGATCGCGGTGCTGTCGGTGAAGGTGCCGGACCCGAGCTTCTCGTCGCAGACCAAGGAAAAGCTGGTCAGCTCCGACGTGCGCCCGGTGGTCGAGCAGACCTTCGGCGCCAAGCTCGAGGAGTTCCTGCAGGAGCATCCGAACGAAGCGCGCGCGATCGCCGGCAAGATCGTCGACGCCGCGCGTGCGCGCGAAGCCGCACGCAAGGCGCGCGACCTCACCCGCCGCAAGGGCGCGCTGGATATCGCCGGCCTGCCGGGCAAGCTCGCCGACTGCCAGGAGAAGGATCCGGCGCTGTCCGAACTGTTCATCGTCGAGGGCGATTCGGCGGGCGGCTCGGCCAAGCAGGGCCGCAACCGCAAGAACCAGGCGGTGCTGCCGCTGCGCGGAAAGATCCTCAACGTCGAGCGTGCGCGCTTCGACCGCATGCTGGCGTCGGCCGAAGTGGGCACGCTGATCACTGCGCTGGGCACCGGCATCGGTCGCGACGAGTACAACCCGGACAAGCTGCGCTACCACCGCATCATCATCATGACCGACGCCGACGTGGACGGCTCGCACATCCGCACCCTGCTGCTGACGTTCTTCTACCGGCAGATGCCGGAGCTGATCGAGCGCGGGCACGTCTACATCGGGCTGCCGCCGCTGTACAAGCTCAAGCAGGGCAAGCAGGAGCTGTACCTGAAGGACGATGCGGCGCTGGACGCCTATCTCGCCAGCAACGCGGTCGAAGGGGCGGCGCTGGTGCCGGCGGCGGGCGAACCGCCGATCGAAGGCGCGGCGCTGGAGAAGCTGCTGCTGGCCTACGCCGGCGCGCGCGAGGCGATCGCACGCAACGCGCACCGCTTCGACCCGATCGTGCTCGAATCGCTGATCGACTTCACGCCGCTGGACGCGCAATCGCTGGCCGACAACACCGACGAGGCGCATGAACTCGGCGCGCTGGCTGCCCGCCTCAACCGCACGGGCCTGGGGCAGCCGCGGTACGAGATCACGCTGCAGCCTGCCATCGACGAGGCCGACGGCGCCGCGGCGCGTCCCGCTGCGTTGCTGGTCACGCGCCGCCACATGGGCGAAGCGCTGACCCAGGTGCTGCCCCTGTCCATCTTCGAGTACGGCGAACTGCGCCCGCTGCGCGACGCCGCGCGCGAACTGCACGGCCTGGTCCGGGCCGGTGCGCAGGTGCAGCGCGGCAACAAGGCGCAGCCGGTGGCGAGCTTCGCGCAGGCGCAGGCGTGGCTGATGGACGAGGCGCGCAAGGGGCGCCAGATCCAGCGCTTCAAGGGCCTGGGCGAAATGAACCCGGAACAGCTGTGGGACACCACGGTGAACCCGGATACGCGGCGCCTGCTGCAGGTGCGGATCGAGGACGCGGTCTCCGCCGACCAGATCTTCAGCACCCTCATGGGCGACGTGGTGGAACCGCGCCGCGAGTTCATCGAGGACAACGCGCTGAAGGTCGCCAACCTCGACGTGTAGGCCTGCGTGCGTCGCCGTGGCGCCGTAAATTGGCTGGAGCACAAGCGCCTGCAGCCGACGCAGGCCTGAACGGGTGGCTGCGCCCAGACAAGGATTTCACCGGCCGGCGGAATAGCCTAGTCCTCCCACCGAGGAGGTCCCACCATGAAGCCCCTGCTGCCCATTACCCTGGCCGTTGCCGTTGCGGCGGCGGTCGCCAGCTGCGCCACCGCCACCTCGCCGACCGGCCGCACCCAGTACGTCGGTGCGGTATCGCAGCAGCAGCTCAACCAGATGGGCGCCCAGGCCTTCGCGCAGCTCAAGGCGCAGAAGCAGCAGACTAGCAACGCGGGCCAGCGCAACTACGTGGCCTGCGTGACCAATGCGATCGTCGCGCAGCTGCCCGCCAACGCGCGCGGCGGCTGGGAAACGGGGGTCTTCGTGGACGAGGATCCCAACGCCTTCGCGCTGCCTGGCGGCAAGGTCGGCGTGTACACCGGCATCTTCAAGGTGGCGCGCAACCAGGACCAGCTCGCCGGGGTCATCGCGCATGAGATCGGGCACGTGATCTCGCGCCACCACGACGAGCGCATCACCCGCCAGATGGGCGCGGCCGCCGGCGTCCAGGTCCTCGGCGCGCTGGCCGGCGACTACGGCCAGCTCGCGTCGCAGGGCGGCAGCATCCTCGCCCAGACCGGCTTCCTGCTGCCGGGTTCGCGCCAGCAGGAAACCGAAGCCGACGTGGTCGGCCAGCAGCTCATGGCGCAGGCCGGTTTCGACCCGCGCGGCGCCGTAAGCCTGTGGCAGAACATGATCTCGGCCGGCGGCAGCCGCCCGCCGGAATGGCTGTCCACCCACCCCAACCCGCAGGCGCGCATCGGCGAACTGCAGTCGCGCGCCGCCAGCCTCGTGCCCACCTACGAGCAGGCGAGGGCGGCAGGGCGCCGGCCCAACTGCGGCTGAAGCGGAGTACACGGACGCTAACGGGGCCCTAGCACCCCGTTTGCCGCTTTCTGCTAGCGTGCACGCCCCACGGCGGCCCGGCGCGGCCGCTTCAAGCTTCGAGGTGCCTCAATGACGCGTAGTCGAATCCTCCTCACCCCCGTGCTTGCGACCCTGCTCGTCGGCGGCGCCGTAGACGCTGCCTGGGCGCAGACGGCACAGGATCGGGCCGAACAACGTCGCGCGCGCCACGCGGAGAAAAAAGCCAAGGGCCAGGATGCTGCGCCGGCCGCGCCAGCCCAATACCCCAACGCGACCCGTCAGGAACCCGAAACCAAGGCAAGCGCCAAACTTTCTCCGAAGCTGCAGAAAATGTTCGACGCCTACGAACAGGACGATCTGGCGCAAACCACGGCGCTCGCTGACGAAATCATCGCCCTGTCCGGGGCGAATGCGTACGAGCGCGCGATCGCAGCACGCATCGCGGGCGCCGCTCTCCTGAACACCGACGATGCTCGGGCGATGCGCTATCTCACGCAGGCGATCGAGTTCGACGGACTCAGCAACAACGATCACTACGAGTCGCTGTTTCTCATTGGACAGCTGCAGCTGCAGCAGGAGCAGTACGCGCAGGCGCTCGCGACGATGGAGCGCTTTCTGTCGGAGACGAAGAGCCAGGATCCGGCGCACCTGGTGGTGAAGGGGAACGCCCTGTACCGCTTGGAGCGCTACCCGGAGGCCGCCGCCGCTCTCAAGCAAGCCATCCAGGCGTCGCCGCAACCCAAGGCCGAGTGGATGCAGCTGTTGATGGGCGTCTACGCCGACATGAACCAGCCTGGCGAGGCTGCGAAGATCGCCGAGGAACTCAGCGCGAAGAATCCGAACGACACCAGCGTTCAGATGAACCTTGCGTCCATCTACATGCAGAGCGACCAGTCCGACAAGGCGGCCGCGATCCTGGAGAAACTGCGGGCGGGCGGCGCGCTCAAGAGCGAGCGCGACTACCGGAATCTCTACGCCCTTTACCTCAACAGCCAGGGCAAGGAGAAGGAGGCCATCGCGGTTATCGAGGAGGGCCTGCAGAAGGGACTGTTGAAGCCGGACTTCCAGACCTACAACGCGCAGGCGCAGGCGTACTGGTTCTCGGACCAGCCCGACAAGGCGATCGAGGCGTATCGCAAGGCCGCGCCGTTGGCGCCCGATGGCGAGACCTACCTCAACCTGGCGCGTGCGCTCAACAACGCGGGCCGTTCGGCGGAGGCCAAGGAAGCCGCCAAGCAGGCCTTGGCCAAGGGTGTCAAGAAGCCCGAGGACGCCAACCGGATCGTCGGCGGCAAGTAAGCCGCCGGATCCGGCATTGGTAAGCGATTACAGGTTTGTTATAAGCTTCCGGGTTCCCGCCGCCCCTGGGTGGCGGGCCCTCACATTCATCCGGCGCCTTAGCTCCGGCAGCATCCGAGCTTTCCTCGCATGACCCAGACCCTGCGGACCTACACCAGCGAGCAAGACGAGGGCCTGAACTGGTCCCGCATCACCGGCTACACGCTGGTGATCGCCATCCACGTCGCCGCGATCCTCGCGCTGCTGGCACCGGTGTCGTCGCCCGAGCAGCAGGTCGCGGAGGAAGAAGTCACCCGCGTCGTGATCATCGAGCCGCCGCCGCCACCCCCGCCGCCGCCGCCGCCGCCGCCGGAACCGCCGAAGCCGCAGGAAATCAAGCAGCTGGCACCGCCGCAGCCCACGCCGATCCCGCCGCCGCCGGAAGAGCCGCCGGTCGTGTTCGATGATCCCTCGCCGGTCGACGTGCCCGCGCCGCCGCCCGCGCCGCCCGCGCCGCCCGCGCCGCAGCCGGATATCGGCGCCAGCGTGGACATTTCGTCGAAGAACATGAACCCGCCGAAGTATCCGCCGCGTGCCTTCCAGCAGGGCATCGAAGGGACGGTGATCCTGATCGTCGATGTCGATGCGAATGGCAACGTGACGAACGTATCCGTCGAGCAGTCGAGCCGAAACCGCGATCTCGATCGCGCCGCGATGGACGCTGCCCGCAGGTGGCGATTCAACCCTTCCGTCAAGAATGGACAGAAGGCAGCTGGCCGAGTCCGCGTGCCGGTGGCCTTTACCCTGAACTGATGCATCCGGCGGCGCGGGTAACCGCGTCGCAGGCGAACCGCGCTAGATCGTCCGCTCCACTGCTTAAACCGTTCTATCCACCACAACTACTCGAAAGGTAAGCGTCATGCTGCAGGAAACCACCCAAGCCGCGACCACCGGTAGCAATGCCGATGCGCTCAAGCAGATGGGCTTCGACCATCTGGCCCGGGAAATGCTCGGCAATCCTGGCGACTACGCGATCCAGCTCATCGTCGCAGCCACCTTGCTGGTGATGTCGGCGATCTCGATCTACTGGATCGTCATCAACCTGATCAAGAACGCGCGCCTGCGCCGCAGTGCGGACCGCGTGGTCAGCACGTTCTGGGAAACCCCAAACGCGCAGGACGCGATCCGCTACATGGAAGAACAGCCGCGCAGCGAGCCTTTCTCCAAGATCGCGCTGGATGCCGCCCAGGCCGCCGCGCACCACCAGCGCCACGAGGGCTCGCGCCTGGTGGACACGCTGAACCGCTCGGAATTCGTGGACCGCGCCCTGCGCCAGGCCGTGACCCGCGAAAGCCTGCGCCTCGAGGACGGCCTGACCGTGCTGGCGACCGTCGGCTCGACCGCGCCGTTCGTGGGCCTGCTCGGCACCGTGGTGGGCATCTACAACGCGCTGTTGAAGATCGGCGCGACCGGCCAGGCGTCGATCGACGCGGTGGCGGGCCCGGTGGGCGAGGCACTGATCATGACCGCGGTCGGTCTGTTCGTCGCCATCCCGGCGGTGCTCGCGTACAACTACTTCGTGCGCCGCAACCGCATCACCAACCAGAAGTTCGATTCGTTCGCGCACGACCTGCACGACTTCTTCGCGACCGGTTCGCGCGTCGGCGAAGTCGGCCGCGCCTGATTCGGCACTAGCCCGGGAGCATCCAAATGGCGTTCAGTGCCGGTAGTGGCGACAACAGCAGCGTCCAGGCCACGATCAACGTCGTGCCGCTGATCGACGTGTTGCTGGTGCTGTTGATCATCTTCATGGTCACGGCGCCGCTGATGTCGCACAAGGTGAAGGTCGAGTTGCCCAAGGCCAACGTCATGAACGACGACACGATCCCGCCGGCACCGCCGGTGACCGTCGCGGTCACCGACTCCGGCGCGATCTTCTGGAACGACCAGCCGGTCACCCGCGAGTTGCTGGAGAGCAACCTGTCGGTGACCGCGCAGCTGTCGCCCCAGCCGGCGCTCAACGTGCGTGGCGACGCCGCCACGAAGTACCGGGACATCCGCGAGGTGATCGACACCGCGCAGGGCCAGGGCATGCGCAAGGTGCAGTTCATCGCCGAGCGCGAGCGGCGCTAACGGGAAGCAGGAGAGTCACATGGCATTCGCATCCGGCGGCACCGAAGACACGATCGTCGACATGAACATCATTCCGCTCGCGGACGTGCTGCTCGTGCTGCTGATCATCTTCATGGTGACCGCGCCCACCCCGTCGTACCCGATCGACATCGACCTGCCGCAGCGCTCGACGAACCCGCCGCCGCAGACGGTCGATCCGCCCGATCCCATCCGTCTGCGCATCGACGGCTCGGGCGAAGTGTTCTGGAACGACAGTCCCACCCCGGTGGCGGCCCTGCAGAACATGATGCAGGCCGAAGTCGAACGGGATCCGGCCAACCAGCCGACCCTGGAGATCGACGTCGCCGACGATGCCGACTATGGCGTGCTGGCCAAGGTCCTGGCGGAAGCCAAGGTCGCCAACATGCAGAAGATCGGTTTCGTGAAGAAGTAAACCGTCGTACCGCAGGCCGGCGCTGCAGCGCGCCGGCGGCGCTTACCAACACGCTTCATCTTGCGCCGCCCGACCGGGCGGCGTTTTTTTTGCGCCGCGCATCGGCCGGCGGCTGCCGATCCCGGCTGGCGGGGGTATGAGGGAAGGGCGGAGTCCCCGCGAATCAGGAGCGATCCCGATGGCGACACATGCGCTGGACCACCACGACCGCGACGTGGCCGAGATCAACATCATCCCGCTGGCCGACGTGCTGCTCGTACTGCTGATCATCTTCATGGTGACCGCGCCGGCCGCGACCCGCGGCATCGGCCTGGACCTGCCTGCGCGCAACGACGCCGCGCCGCCGCGGCCGCCGCAGCGCATCACCCTGCGCATCGATGCGGCGGGGGATCTGTACCGGCAAGGACAGCTAGTGCCGATGCCCGCGTTGCAGGCCCTGCTCGAAGCCGAGTCGCACGGCGCGGCCAAGCTGCGTTGCGCGTGGACGCAAGCGACGAGGCGGACTATGCCGTGGTGACCCAGGTCCTGGCGGCCGCCCAACGCGCGGGGATCGCGGACATCGGATTCGCCAGCGGCGGCTGATCCGGGTCCGGCGGCTTCAGCGGCCGGCGCGCACGCGGTCCAGATACGCGCGCACGGTCGCGTCGAGCCCCGCGTACAGAGCGTCGCCGATCAGCGCATGCCCGATCGACACCTCGAGCACGTCCGGCACGGTCGCCAGGAAGATGCCCAGGTTGGCCTGGTCGAGGTCGTGCCCGGCGTTGACGCCCAGGCCGGCGGCCTGCGCGCGCCGCGCGGTCTGAGCGCAGGCTGCGAGTGCTGCGTCCGGCCGCCCTTGCGCGAACGCCTCGGCGAAAGGTCCGGTGTACAGCTCGATGCGCGCAGCGCCGAGCTGCGCGGCACGTTCCACCGCACTGCCGGCATCGGCGAACAGGCTCACCCGGCAGTCCAGCGCCTTCAGCTCCGCCACCAGCGGCGCCAGGCGCGCGGCGTCGCGTTCGAAGTCGAAGCCGTGGTCGGAAGTGATCTGGCCATCGCCGTCAGGCACCAGCGTGACCTGCGCCGGGCGAACCTGTTCGCACAGGGCCAGCAGTCCGGGGTAGCCGGCACGCGGCGGGGCGAAAGGATTGCCCTCGATGTTGAGTTCGACCCCACGCGCGGCCGTCAGCTCGGCCAGCGCGTAGACGTCCTCGGCGCGGATATGGCGTGCGTCGGGACGCGGGTGCACGGTGATCCCATGGGCGCCCGCGTCCAGGCAGGTGCGCGCGGCGCGCACCACGTCGGGCAACGCCCCACCGCGCGAGTTGCGCAGCACCGCGATCTTGTTGACGTTGACGCTAAGGGCGGTCATTCCGCCGCATTATCGCGTACCGCGTGCGCGAACCCGCGGCTAGCGGCAGACCACTGCTTCCCGACGCCAGACCACTGGCTCCCAATGCGCGTTGGCTTTCGTGCGATCGGCCGAATTGGGCACCAGACGCGCTGCAAGCGCGTACTCCTGGCCCGGAGCCACTTCGAGCATCAGGGTCTTGGCTCGCGGCACGCCAGCCCAGCGGCGGTTCTTCGCTGCGACCGAGGACAGCGCTGCATCCGGGATCTGCTCGATCAGCTGTAGCACGTGCTGGCCGGGTTTCAATGGCACTTGGCTGCGCAGCTGCAGCATCGGGTCGCCCGGGGGCGCGGTGAAAACTGCGCGTGCGATCGGGCCATCGTTGTTGCGAGTACCCTCGAACATCTCCTGCCGCTGCGTGTCGTTTACCGGACCGGCATCCGAGCGCAGGATCCGAACGGGATACAGCCCTTGGTCCGCCGGCGGTTGAGGCCTTGCCGTGGCTACAGACCTGCATTCGGCCGCATGTGCGAAGGCGGCGACGCACAGAAGGGGGGCGGACAGCATTGCAGCGACGAGGCGGACCATGGCGAGCTCCTTGCTGGCGGGATGGGATTGCGTGCGACAGCGTCTAGCGACAGGCGACTTTCGAAGTACCGTGAATGACGGGTGTCCAGTACGCGCCGCCAGCGATGCGAAGCGCGGGCGGTTTCACCATTTCGGCGGCGAGCAGATAGGTCGTGTCCGGCGCGACGTCCAGCTCGAGGGACTTGTAGGCTTTCGTGCCCTGCAGGTCGCGCTGCTTGAGCTGCACGACGCTAAAACGATCCGCATCGATGCGCTCGGCCAGTAGCAGGCGATGTCTGCCGGCCGGCAAGCGCAGGATTTCGTCTCTTGAAGGTGGCGTGCGCCCGTCGACGGCAATGACGACCACCGGGAAACGCCGGGCGCCGCGCGGCATGGCGTCGAAGGTGGAGATGCGGCCGCATCCTGCGTTCGAATCGGCGGCCGCGGAGGTACCGCCGAGCACCAGCGTGTACGCCGGCAGCACGATCTTGTCCGCGGTGCCGCTCAGCACTGTCGCCTTGCCACCGCGGAGAACGTCGAGGCGCATCCGCCCTTCTTCGGTCGACAGGGCCCGGCGATACGCCAGAGCGGGTTGGGAGGCAGCGGCGAGGGTGACCCCATTGATACGAATCAGTCGGTCTCCACGGCGTAAGCCGATGCGTTCGGCAGCACCACCAGGGGTGACCGCCAGCACCGGCAAGCCCCGGGCGTCGGCGGAACGGACGTCGACCACGGCGCCAAGCTCATAGCGCGTTCGCGCGGGGCGCCGGATTTCCCGGAATGGCAGCGACCCGCGATCGGCCACGCGCAGCAACGCAGCATCGATCTCGCGTGCGATCGCGGCATCGTCCGCACGTGCAACCGATGCGGTGAGCGCCACGCCAAGGATCGTCAGCAGGCTGGAAACAAGCAGGTGCATTTGAGGAACCTTCACAATTCAAGGGGCAACGGCGCATCCCTGCCGCCTTGCAGCGCCAGCCGGCGCGACCAGAGCGGGGCGAGCTCGGCATCGTTGGCGCCGCGCTCGTACGCGGCCTGCAGGGCACGATCGGTGGCGCGCAGTTCGGTCGCCTGACGCGCAGATGCGATCTGGCCCGCCCCTGCGCTGGGGGGAGCATCGCTGCGTGGCATCCACGCGCCGGCCAACGCAACAAGGGCGAGCACTCCCAGAACTCCCGCTACCGCGCCACGGCGCGCGCGTCGACGCGCATGTGCGTGCACGATGCGGTCGAGCAATGCATCACTCGGAAACGGTTGCGGCAGGGATCGGGCATAGCCCTGCAGGTCGAAGTCGGGCGTTGTCATGCAATGGCTTCCTCGCTGGCTTCGCTCCACTCGCGGAGCAGGCGCAGGCTGCGGGACAGGATGGATTTCGACCAGCTCTCGCTGCGCCCGAAACGGGCCGCCAGTTCAGCGTGGTTCCAGCCCTCGACCGTGTGCAGCCACACCACGGCACGCGCCTGGGGCCGCAGCCGCGCAAGAAGGCCATCCATGGCCAAAGCGGAAGGGTCCGGTGCGGTGTCCTCGACCAGGAGCAGGTCGGGGACGCTGTCGAACGGGCGCCAACGGCGCGCGATACGCAGGGTGTCGATGGCCGCATTGGCCGCCATGCGCCTGAGCCAGACCTGCACCGGAGCTTCGCCCCGGTAACCACCAATGCCCTTGAGCGCCTTCAGGAAGGTGTCCTGCGTCACGTCCTCCGCCTTGCTCCGGTCGCCCGTGAGCCTCAGTGCAAGCAGGAACACCCCTTGCACCTGCTCGCGATAGAGCTGGGCGAAGGCTTCGTTGTCCCCTCGCCGGGACCGGGCCAGCAGCGCGCGGGCCAGACGGTCGTCGGCGAAAGCTTGCGTCATTGCAAAGGAGGACGGCGCAGCGGCCGAAAACGTCGCACCCCGCAAACATGCGACGCGCAGACCCGCGTGGATCAGGGCGCGGCCTGGTCCCCGGCGGCAGCGGCGGCCTCGGCGGCGCGGCGGGCTTCGGCCTGTTCGCGCAGGCGCCGCAGTTCGGCCGGGTCGATCATCATCGATTCGTCGCGAGTGCGGTTGCCCACGCGTTCGGACAACACCTTCAGCGCGCCGGCCAGCAGCAGCAGCAGCGACGCCAGCAGGGCGATCACGGTCAAGGCCATGGACGAGGTGACGAACGCCACCACGAACGCACCCGCCGCCAGCAGGATCAGCAACCAGCCCATCGCGCGCCTCCGTTCCGGAACCGGCGCAGTCTACCGCCGCGGCGCGGGCGTTGCCGGCCTTCCGGGGGCGGAGGCCGCCCGGCCGTCGGCCGCCTAGAGCAGCGGCGCCATCAGCCGGGCCAGCGCCTCCGGCAGGCGGGCCGTCAGCAGCGGGCGGTCACGCTGGTCGTGCACGCGCGGGGCGTGCGGGAACTCGCGCTCGAACTGCGCGGCCAGGGTCGCGGCGAAGCCCGGATCGTCGAACAGGATCGAGATCTCGAAGTTGAGCCGGAAGCTGCGGTGGTCGAAGTTGGCGCTGCCGACGATGGCGACCGCATCGTCCACGAGCAAGGCCTTGCTGTGGAGCATGCGCGGGCCGTACTCGTACACCTTGACGCCCGCCGCCAGCAGGTCGTCGTAGTACGAGCGCACGCAGTAGGTGACCAGGCGGCTGTCGCTCATCTTCGGGACCATCAACCGCACGTCCAGGCCCGCCAGCGCCGCGGACGTGAGCGCCATCATCGCGGCTTCGCCCGGCACGAAATACGGCGTGGCCAGCCAGATCCGCCGGCTTGCGGCGTGGATCGCGCCGACGTGCACGCGGTGGATGGCCTCCCACGACGAATCCGGACCGGACGGCACCACCTGGGTGCGGATCGGGCCGGGTTGCGGCGGCGGCATGGCGCGCGCCAGCTCGCCCACGAAGTCGCGCTGCCCGGTGGCGTAGGCCCAGTCCTCCACGAACACCTGCTGCAGCGCGCGCACCGCGTCGCCTTCCAGCCGCAGGTGCAGGTCGCGGTAGGCGTCTTGGCGCAGGCGTTCGTCCTGCTCGTCGGTGATGTTGATCCCGCCCACGTAACCGACCCGGCCGTCGACCACCACGATCTTGCGGTGCGTGCGCAGGTTCACCCACGGGCGCTTCCAGAGCATCCACGGCCGCGTGGGATGGAACCAGGCGATCTCGCCGCCGGCGTCCACCAGCGGGGCGAAGAACCGGTTGCTGGATTTCTTGGAACCCATCGCGTCCAGCAGCAGGCGCACCTTGACCCCCGCGCGCGCCCTGTCCACCAGGGCATCGCGCAGCGCGGTGCCGCTGCGGTCGGGGTTGTAGATGTAGTACTCCAGGTGGACGTGGTCGCGCGCGGCGGCGATGTCGTCCAGCAGCGCCGGATACTTGTGGCCGCCGTCCACCAGCAGCCGCACGTCGCGCGCGGTCGTGGGCGGCAGGTGGGTGGTGGCCTGCGAAAGCGAACGCAGTTCTTGCATTTCCGGGTCGCCGCTGGCTGCGGCCTCGTGCGGCAGCGACACGTGGTGCCTGCGCCGGCGCGCGCGGTGGCGGGTGATCTTTTGCGGGCCGAAGACGTAGTAGATGAGGAAGCCGGCGTAAGGCAGCGCGGCCAGGCTGATCAGCCAGCTCAGGGTCGCGGCCGGCTCGCGCTTTTGCAGCACGATCCACAGGCCCAGCCCCACCAGATAGGTGATCCACCCCAGGGTGAGGTAGAGGCGGATGTGCGGGACCGCCCAGAAGGCGTCCCAGACTTCATGGATCGCGTCGAACACGGTCGGGTCCTGCATCGCGCCGGCTGCGACGCGGCGGGCGTAGGCTAGCGGCGTGGACGCACGAGGGAAAGCACGCGGCAACCCGGTCCTCGGCGGCGCGGCGCACGGCACCGTGCGGATGCCCGGCGCGCAGCCGATCAAGGGCCGCGGCGCGGCGTCGTACGTCGCCGGGCGTTTCGACAAGACGCTGCACCAGGCCGAAGACGACGGCTGGGGCTCGCTCCATGCCATCGACGACACCGATCCGGTCGCGCCCCTGCGCACGGACGTGACCGAGGAACGGGCGCGCAGCATCATCAGCCGCAACGACTCGCCGGACATCGGCTTCAGCCAGTCGGTCAATCCGTATCGCGGCTGCGAGCACGGTTGCGTGTACTGCTTCGCGCGGCCGTCGCACGCCTACCTGGACCTGTCGCCGGGCCTGGACTTCGAAACGCGGCTGTTCGCCAAGACCAACGCCGCCGAACGTTTGCGGGATGCGCTGTCGAAGCCGGGCTACGTGCCGCACACGATCACGCTGGGCATCAATACCGATGCCTACCAGCCGATCGAGCGCCGCTACCGGATCGCGCGCGAATGCCTGGAGGTGCTGGCCCAGACGCGGCATCCGGTCTCGATCGTCACCAAGAGCGCGCTGGTGCTGCGCGACCTGGACCTGCTGGCACCGATGGCCGCGCAGGGGCTGGCCACGGTGCACCTGTCGGTGACCACGCTGGACAACGCGCTGTCGGCGAAGCTCGAGCCGCGCGCGGCCGCGCCGCACACGCGCCTGAAGACGATCCGAGCGCTGCGCGACGCCGGCGTGCCGGTGGGCGTGCTGGTGGCGCCGGTGATCCCGATGGTGACCGACCATGACCTGGAAGCGATCCTGGAAGCCGCGCACGAGGCGGGCGCGCAGTCGGCGGGCTACGTGCTGCTGCGCCTGCCGCACGAGCTGAAGCAGGTGTGGCGCGAGTGGCTGGCGCTGCACTACCCGGAGCGGGCCGCGCACGTGATGAGCCTGATCCGGCAGATGCGCGGCGGTCGGGATTACGACAGCCGCTTCGGCACGCGCATGCGCGGGCAGGGGCCGTTCGCGGACCTGTTGGCGCGGCGCTTCGCGCGCGCCTGCGCGCGTCTTGGGTATGGGCGCCTGCCCCCCGGCGACACCGCCGGCTTCCGGCCGCCGCGGCCCGCATCGCCGCAACGCGAGCTGTTCTAGAGTGTCCCCGCCGCGGCATTGCGATGCCGCAGGGAGACGCGCATGGCGACACGCGAGGCACTGCTCGAGCATCTCTGGCGCGAGGTCATCGGCCCCAATGCCGAGGTCGAGGCGCTGCAGCGCCTCGTCGCGAACGGCCGGCGCGATCCGCACGGCCCGTTCGCGCAGGCCGGCCCCGCGATCGAGCGTGCGCTGGCCGCAGGCGTGTCGCCGCGCGACGTATGCCGCATCCAGCTGGCGGCCGCCTACGACGCGGTCTTCGGCACGCTGTACGCGCTGGGCGATCCCGGGGTGGACGATGGCGCGTTCACCGGCCTGCACGAGGGCCTGCTGACCGCGGCCGGCGCGCGCACCGATGCCTGAGCCGGCGCGCGTTTACCCATGGATCGTGCCGGGCCGGGCCTATCCGGGTTGGGGGTGGGTGGTGGCCGGCGCCTGCCTGTGGGTGCTGTTCGCGTTGCTGCTGCTGGTGATCGGCGAGCTGCAGCGCGGACTGGACGCAGGACGGATCACGCAGACGTCGCTGGGTTACTACGGCACCGCGCTGGCCGCCCTGGGCGTGGCGGCCTGCGCGTTCGTGCGGCGGCGCTGGGCACAGCAGCTCGCGCTGGTGACCAGTGCGCCGATGCTGCTGTTCGTTCCCGTGGGCACCGTGGTCGCGGCGTTCGCGATGCGGGCGCTGTGGCGGGCACGCGCGTTCTTCGAGGCGTCGCGCACCTGAGGGTCTTTCCGTTTTCCGTAGCGGACCGGGTCGCCTTCGACCGGCGGCCGCTCAACCCCCGCCCACCGCCGGCAGCAGCGGCCCGCCCAGCCACAGCCAGCGCGACATCCAGGCGCTGACCAGGCCGATCAGCACGGTCAGCGGCAGGCCGATGCGCAGGAAGTCGCCGAAGCGGTACTGGCCCGGGCCCAGGATCAGCAGGTTGCCGTGGTGCCCGATGGGGGTGAGAAAGCTCGCCACCGCGCCCAGCGCCACGCACACCACGAACGGCGTGGGCGGCAGGCCCAGCGACTGCGCCAGCGAGATCGCGATCGGGGCCAGCAGCACCGTGGTGGCGGCATCGGACATGACCTGGGTCAGCAGCGCGGCCACCGAGAACATCACCGCCAGCACCGCCAGCGGCGGCCACCCGGCCACCACCTGCAGCAGCCCCGTCGCCAACAGGTCCGCGGTGCCGGTCTGCTCCATGGCGATGCCCAGCGGGATCACGCCGGCGATCATCACGAAGATCCGCACGTCGATCTCGCGGTAGGCCTGCTCGATGTCCACGCAGCGCGTGGCCACCATCGCCACGGCGCCCAACAGGAAGGCCAGTGGCGCGGCCAGCCACTCGGTGGCGGCCGCCAGGATGGTAATCCCCAGGATCACCAGCGCCAGCGGGGCGCGCACCCGCTGCTTGGCGTCGCCTGCGAACGGCACCAGCATCAGGAAGCCGTGGTGGGCGGACAGTTCGGCGAAGCGCGCGGGCTTGCCCCACAGCACCAGCAGGTCGCCTTCGCGCAGGCGCGCGTCCGACAGCCGCAGCGCGGTGCTGCCATCGCGGCGCCACAGGCCGGCGATCACCGCGTGGAACCGGTGCGAGAAGTCCAGCTCGCGCACGGTGCGCCCGATGAACTCCGAACCGGGCGCCACCACGGCCTGAACCAGCTGCGCTTCGCCCTCGCCCGACAGCGTCTCGCCGAACCGGGCGATCGCGTTGAGGTCCAGCCCCGGATCCTTGTGCAGGGTCATCAGGTCGTCCGCGGCGGCTTCCACCAGCAGGATGTCGCCGGCCAGCAGCGGGCTGTTCGGGCCCAGGTCCTCGCGCAGCCGGTCCTCGCGCACCCAGCCGATCAGGCGGAAGCTGTTGCCCAGCGCCTTGTGCAGTTCGTGCAGTGGGCGGGTGTTCCAGCGCGATTCCTTCACCACCAGCAGCTCGGTGCGGTAGCGGTCCAGGCGCAGGTAGTCGTCGTCGCCGTGCTCGCCGCTGCGCTTGGGCAGCACCCACTTGGCCACCAGCATGTAGACGATGCCCACCAGCACCAGCGCGACGCCGATGGGGGTGATCGAGAAGATGCCCAGGCCTTCGGCGCCGGTGCGCTCGATCATGGTGTCGGCCAGCAGGAAGGCCGGGGCGCTGACCAGGGTCAGCGTGGTGCCCAGCGAGGCGGCCAGCGACATCGGCATCAGCAGGCGCGAGGCGGGAATGCCGGCTTCGCGCGCATGGCGCAGCACGATCGGCAGCATCATCGCCGTCACCATCACGTGGTGGGTGAAGGCCGCCAGCGCGGCCACCGCCGGCATCACCACGGCCACGCCGCGTCGTTCGCTGCGCCCCGCGGCCCGGCCGATCCACAGGCCCAGGCGCTCGGTGATGCCCGTGGCCGCCAGGCCGCCGGAGATCACGAACACCGCCGCCACGATGATCGCCGGCTCGCTGGCGAAGCCGGAGAGCGCCTGCCGCGTGTCCAGGATGCCGCTGAGCACCAGCGCCAGCAGGATCAGCATGGCGGTCACGTCCACGCGCAAGCGTTCGCTCACGAACAGGTACAGACCGCCCGCCAGGATCAGGAGAAACGCGATCTGCTGCCATTCCATGCAGGCATTGTGCGCGAAGGCAGGCGGCGCGCCTGCACGTGGCCTGCACCCTGCCTATACACCTGCGCCCCGACACTGGCGCCGCCCCCGCTGTCTGGGGCATGTTTCCGCAGATGGACGGCTTGGTGAACGGCGCAGGCAACGACACAGGCGACGCCACGCTCCGTGCGCAACAGGCGGTGGACGGCGCTGCCTCGGCTGCGCCACACGTGCTGGTGCAAGGGTTGGCGCACGACCTGCGCGCGCCGCTGCGCGCCATCGACAGCTTCGCGTCGCTGCTGGGCAAGCAGCTGCAGCAGGGCGTGGTGGATGAAGTGGCCCTGGACTACCTGCAACGCATCCGCGACGCCGGCATGCGCATGGCTGGGCTGCTCGATGCGCTGCAGGAACTCACCGCGGCAGGCCGCGCGACGCTGCGCGACGAGGACGTGGACCTGAGCCTGCTGGCCGACTGGATCGGCGCCGAGCTGTGCGACCGTGCCCCCGGGCGCGAAGCCCGCATCGACGTCGTGCCCGGGCTGGTCGCCCGCGGCGACGAGCATTACCTCAAGCGGATGCTGGCGCGGCTGTTCGACAACGCCTGGGCGTTCTCCGCGCCGCGGCCACGCGTCGAGATCACGGTGGAAGGCGAGCGTCGCGGCGAGGTGCTGCACCTGCGCGTGCGCGACCGCGGCATCGGTTTCGACCCCCGCTACGCCGATCGCCTGTTCGAGCCGTTCGGGCGCCTGCACGGTGCCGACGAAGGCGCCGGCGCAGGGCTGGGGCTGGCCGTAGCGCAGTGCATCGCGCTTCGCCACGGCGGGCGCATCCACGCCGAATCCCAGCCGGGAGCCGGCAGCGTGTTCCATGTCGAGTTGCCGGCCCGGCCGCGTGCCGGAGACGTCCAGGGCCACGCGGATGGATAAGGACATCCTGCTGGTCGAGGACAATCCCGACGACGTCGAGCTGACCCGCATCGCGTTCGCCGAGGCCGGGCTGGACGACCGGCTGGAGGTGGTGGGCGATGGCGCGCAGGCGCTGGATTACCTGTTCGCGCGCGGCGCCTACGCGCACCGTGCCGGCGCCCGGCTCCCGGCCATCGTGCTGCTCGACCTCAACCTGCCCAAGGTGGATGGGCGCGAGGTGCTGGAGGCGATCCGCGCCGACGAGGCCACCCACAAGCTGCCGGTGGTGGTGCTGACCACCAGCACCGAACCGTTCGACGTGGACGCCAGCTACGCGCTGGGCGCCAACAGCTACATCCGCAAGCCGGTGGACTTCGAACGCTTCGTGTGGGCGGTGCAGCAGGTCGGCATGTACTGGCTGGTGCTCAACCACGCGCCGGAGTGACCGGCGCGCACCGGCTCAGCCCTGCCCGGCGTACAGCTGGTCGGCGCGCTGGAACAGGATCCAGCTGGTGGCGATGAACTTGTCGCCGCCGCGCGGCCGGTTGCCGCGGTGGGTGTGGGTGAAGGCGGTCGGCGCGATCAACAGGTCGCCGGTGCGCGGTGCGACCTTGCGCTGCTGGAACAGGAACTCGGTCTCGCCGTCGTCGAAGCCGTCGTTGAGGTAGATCGTCCACAGCAGGTGCCGGTGCAGGGTTTCGGCGCCGGCGTCGCGCGGGTACAGCTCGCAGTGCCAGTACGGGTACCCGCCCTGGTCGGCCTGGTACCACTGCAGGTTGATGCCGCCCGGCCGCAGGCACACCTGGACCAGCTCGCCCAGCGCCGCGTCGGCCATGCCCGGGAAATCCCCGGCCGCCAGGCGCCGCAGCTGCCCGTCGGCGCCGGGGGTCTGCAGCATCAGCGGCGCGATCAGCGCCTGCGGGTACTTGCGCAGGTAGGCCAGCAGGCCCTGGTAGACCGCCTGGTTCAGCGCCTGCTCCACGTCCTGCCACGCGGCGTTGCCGGTGATGTGCAGGTCGCGGCTGTGCTTGAGGTCGGGGAAGACCCCGCCGCCCACGCGTCCGGGCTGCAGCGCCGCGGCGTGCTCGCGCAGCCGCGCGACGATGGCCGCGCAGTGCTCGGCGGACAGCGCGCGCGGGGTGACTTCGATGAAGTCCGCGGCGCTCAAGCCGCCAGTCCGTCGTGGCGTGTGTCGTGTTCGCGGTGGTAGCGCTCGGCCGCCTCGACTTCCGCCTTGGATCCCAGGAACACCGGCACGCGCTGGTGCAGGCCCGTGGGCTGCACCTCGAGCATGCGCTGGCGCCCGGTGCTGGCCGCGCCGCCGGCCTGTTCGACCAGCAGCGCCATGGGGTTGGCCTCGTACATCAGGCGCAGCTTGCCGCCCTTGGCCGCGCACTTGCTGTCCAGCGGATAGCTGAAGATCCCGCCGCGGGTCAGGATGCGGTGCACGTCGGCGACCATGCTGGCGACCCAGCGCATGTTGAAATCCTTGCCGCGCGGCCCTTCCCTGCCGGCCAGCAGGTCGCCCACGTAGGCCTGCATCGGCGCTTCCCAGAAACGCTGGTTGGACATGTTGACAGCGAACTCCTTCGTCTCCTCCGGGATGCGCATGCCGCGCGTGGTCAGCACGAAGCTGCCGACCTCGCGGTCCAGGGTGAACGCGTGCGTGCCGTTGCCCACCGTCAGCACCAGCATGGTGCTGGGCCCGTAGGTGCAGTAGCCGGCGGCCACCTGCGCGGTGCCCGGCTGCAGGAAGTGCTCGTCGCACGGGCTGGTGACGCCGTCCGGGCAGCGCAGCACCGAGAAGATGGTGCCCACCGAGATGTTGACGTCGATGTTGGACGAGCCGTCCAGCGGATCGAACAGCAGCAGGTAGTTGCCGCGCGGGTACGCATCCGGGATCGGGTGCGAGCAGTCCATCTCCTCGGACGCCAGCCCCGCCAGGTGCCCGCCCCAGGCGTTGGCTTCCAGCAGGATCTCGTTGCTGAGCACGTCGAGCTTCTTCTGCGCCTCGCCTTGCACGTTGATGCTGGCGGCCCCGGCCTCGCCGGCGTCGCCCAGCACGCCTCCCAGCGCGCCCTTGCCCACCGCGATGGAGATCGACTTGCACGCGCGCGCCACCACCTCGATCAGCAGGCGCAGGTCGGCATTGACGCGGCCGGCGCGTTGTTCCTCGATCAGGAAGCGGGTCAGGGCGCAGGGGGTCGCGGGCGGCGTCGGCATGGTCTGGGGCGGAGCGGGTCGGGTGGCCATTGTCGCCGCAGGCGGCGGCGCCGGGCCAGCCTGCGGGCGTTGACACCCGGCGTGCTGCGCCAGACCATCGCGTTCCCGGACGCGACCGGGCGGGGAGCGCCATGTCCGATGCGGGCTTGCCACCAGACGCGACGATGGAGGCGGCTCCATCGCGCAATGCGGTGCTGTCCACCCTGGCGGTCTGCCTGCGCGACCTGACCGATCCGGACGACATCGCCTACACCGCCGCCGAAGTGCTGGGGCGCGCGCTCGGCGTGAGCCGCGCCGGCTACGGCACCATCGACCTGGCCGAGGAAACCATCACCATCGCCCGCGACTGGAACGCGCCGGGCATCGCCAGCATCGCCGGCACGCTGCGCTTCCGCGACTTCGGCAGCTACATCGACGACCTCAAGGCCGGCCGCACCGCGACCGTGACCGACGCGGTACGGGACCCGCGCACGGCCGTCGCCGCCGATGCGCTGATCGCGATCAGCGCGCGCTCGTTCGTGAACATGCCGGTGGTGGAGCAGGGCGGCTTCGTGGCCCTGCTGTTCCTCAACGACGCGCACGCGCGCGAGTGGAGCGACGAGGAACTGCTGCTCACCCGCGAAGTGGCCGAGCGCGTGCGCGCCACCGTGGAGCGCAGGCGCGCGGAAACCGACCTGCGCGCGAGCGAACGCCGGTTCCGCGCCGCGGTGGAGGCCATGGAAGGCGTGCTGTGGACCAACGACGCCAGCGGCCGCATGACCGGCGAACAGCCCGGGTGGGCGGCGCTGACCGGGCAGACGCAGGCCGAATACGAAGGCTACGGCTGGGCCGCGGCGGTGCATCCGGACGATGCGCAGCCCACCATCGACGCCTGGCAGCGCGCGCTGGCCGACGCGGGCACGTTCGAGTTCGAGCACCGCGTGCGCCGCCACGACGGACAGTGGCGGCATTTCGCGATCCGCGCGGTGCCCAGCAAGTACGCCGACGGCGGCATCCGCGAGTGGGTGGGCGTGCATACCGACGTCACCGAGCTGCGCCGCCAGCAGGACGAACTGCAGCGGCTCAACCGCGAGCTGCACCAGCGGGTCGAGCAGGCGGTGGCCGAGCAGCACGCCGCGCTCGCGCAGGTGCACGAGATGCAGAAGCTCGAGACCCTGGGCCAGCTCACCGGTGGCGTGGCGCACGACTTCAACAACCTGCTGACGCCCATCGTGACCGCGCTGGACATGATCCGCCGCGAGCCGGGCATCGCGCCGGACCTGCTGGAACTGGTGGAAGACGGGCAGAAGGCGGCCGAGGGGTCGCGCATGCTGATCTCACGCCTGCTCTCGTTCGCGCGCCGCCAGCACCTGGCGCCGCGCAGCGTGGACATGGGCGCGCTGCTGCGCGACATGCACGGTCTGGTCAGCCGCAGCATCGGCGCGCACATCGACGTGCGCATCGACGTGCCCGCGGACCTGCCGGAAGTCCGCGTGGATCCCAACCAGCTCGAACTGGCGATCCTCAACCTGGCGGTCAATGCGCGCGACGCCATGCCCGACGGCGGCGTGCTGGAGATCGAGGCGCGCCGGCGCGATGCCGGCGACGCGCCGCCGCCGCTGTCCGGCCGCGCCGGCGACTTCGTGCGCCTGCGCGTGCGCGACCAGGGCGAGGGCATGGACGCCGAAACCCTGCGCCGCGCGGTGGAGCCGTTCTACTCCACCAAGGAGGTCGGGCGCGGCACCGGGCTGGGCCTGTCGATGGTGCATGGCCTGGCGGCGCAGTCCGGCGGTGCGCTCACCCTGGACAGCGCGCCGGGCGCCGGCACCACCGCCACGTTGTGGCTGCCGGTGTGCGAGGGCAGCGTCGCGCGCGCAGCGGACGGCGATGCGGAGTCGCAGCCGCGCCGCGGCGGGATGACCGTGTTGCTGGTGGACGACGAGGCGCTGGTCCGCCGCAGCGTGGGCTTCATGCTGCGTGCCCTGGGCCACCAGGTGATCGAAGCCGGTTCCGGCGAGGAGGCGCTGGAACTGCTGGCGCGCACGCACGGGATCGGCCTGCTGCTTACCGACTACCAGATGTCCGGCATGAACGGCGTCGCCCTGCTGCGACGCGTGCGCGCGCTGCAGCCGGAATTGCGCGTGCTGCTCATGAGCGGCTACTCCGCGGTCGAGGCCGCCGGCGTGCCGCGCATCGACAAGCCCTTCCGCCAGGGCGAGCTGGCGGCGGCGATCGCATCGCTGGGGTGATCGCCGGCAGCGGGCGCACGCGCGCTGCGCCGCGAGCTACGGGCTTCCAGGCAGTCCGGCATGCAGTCCGGCGCGGGGCGCAACGTGCACAAGCGGGGCTGTGCCGCGCGCAAGGCGCGGCGCGCTTGCCAGGCTTTCGGGGACTCGCCGCTCAGGCGGCCTTGCGCGGGGCCCACTGCGCCTGGCGCAGCGCGGCGCCGAGCGACTGGCGCGACACGTCGAGCATGCGCAGCGGCGCTTCCGGTTGCGCGGTTTCCAGCGCACTGCGCGCCGCGTCGGCCAGGTCCCGGGTGACATCGCCCGCATCCGCACCCAGCGCGCGCAGCACCCGCAGGCACGCGGCCAGGCCGCGTTCGTACTCCGGCCACGCGCCGTTGCCCGCATCGCGGCGGATGCCGGCCAGCAGCAGGTCCAGCCGATCCAGGGCCAGGGCGATCTCGTCGCCGGTGCCCGCGTTGGCAGGAGTGGTGTGGGAAGCGTGCATGGGGTCCGCCCGGGAAGCGCCGGCCGATCATTGGCGCGGCCGCGTGACCGCAGGGTGAGTGCGCCGGGGCCTGCCCGGCCGCGGATCAGGCGTCGGCGTCGGTGGCCCAGCCTGCCCCGGTACCGCGGTGGAGCACCCGGTCGCCGTCCAGCACGTCGCCTGCCGGGATCGCCGCCTGGCTGGCCACGCGCGCGTAGATGGGGGTGAAATCGGGCGCGGTGGCCTCGATCAGCTGCGCGAAGCTGTCGATCACGAAGTAGGTCTTCTGGTAGGTATCGATGCGGTAGCGGGTGCGCATGATCCGCTCCAGGTCGAAGCCGATGCGGTTGGGGGCGTCGCTCTCCAGCGAATGGATGCTCTCGCCCTTGGACGACACGATGCCGCTGCCGTAGATGCGCAGGCCGTCCTTCTGCCGGATCAGGCCGAATTCGACCGTGTACCAGTACAGCCGGGTGAGCTGCTGCAGGGCGTGTTCGCCGATGCCGTGCGCCTTCACCCCGCCGCGGCCGTAGGCCTGCATGTAGTCGGCGAACAGCGGGTTCATCAGCAGCGGCACGTGCCCGAACAGGTCGTGGAACAGGTCGGGTTCCTCGATGTAATCCACCTGGTCGGGGCGGCGGATCCACCAGGTCACCGGGAAGCGGCGGTTGGCCAGGTGGTCGAAGAAGTCCAGTTCCGGCAGCAGCCCTTCCACCCCGATCAGCTGCCAGCCGGTCGCGGCGCCCAGCGCGGCGTTCATGTCGGCGAACTTCGGGATCGCATCGGGCGTCATGCCCATGGCGTCCTGGGCGGCCAGGAACTCGTCGGCGGCGCGGCCCACCAGCAGCTCGCGCTGGCGCTGGTACAGCTGGCGCCAGACGTCGTGGTCGGTGGCGCTGTAGTCGTCCCAGGGCTGCTCGACCACGCCGGTGGCGTAGACGGGAACCTTACCCTTGTCGGTGTGCAGGTTCTCGACGCGGCGTGGCTGGTTCATGGCGTGATCCCCGGAAGCGACGCTCCAATATAGGCGCCACCGCGCGCAAGCGCGTTGCGTTGTTGCCGCCAGCGCCGTCATGGGCGCAAGATTCTTGCATCCAACCCGCCTTGGGCGACCGAAATGGCCGAAGCGCCGCTGGACCGCACCGATCTGCAGCTGCTGGCCGCGCTGCAGCGCAACGGCCGCCAGACCAACGCCGAACTGGCCGAGCGCGTCCATCTGTCGCCTTCGGCCTGCCTGCGCCGGGTGCAGCGGCTGGAGCGGGACGGCGTGCTGGCCGGGTACCGCGCCGAGGTGGACCCGGAGAAGGTGGGCATCGGGCTGCAGGCGTTCGTGCGCGTGCAGCTGGCGCGCCACGATGCCGAAGCGGTCGCCGCGTTCGCGCGCCAGGTCGACGCGTGGGACGAAGTCGTCGCCTGCCACGCGCTGACCGGCGACATGGACTACCTGCTGCAGGTCGCGGTGCGCGACCTGGACCACTTCTCGCGGTTCCTGCTGGACCGGCTGCTCAACCAGTCCGGCGTGGCCGACGTCAATTCCAGCTTCGTGCTGCGCACCGTCAAGGCCTACCGCGGCCTGCCGCTGCCGTAGCGCACGCCGTCGGCGCGCCGTCGCGGCCGTCAGCGCGCGCGGCGCACGTAGTAGCCGGCGTTGCCGTTGAGCGTGCAGCCCTCGGGCGTGGGACGGCAGGCCACGTCCACGCGTTCGCCCACCTGAAGCTCTGTGTCGCGCTGGCCCCAGGTGTCGCGCGACCAGCCGGTGAGGGTGACCACCACGATGCCGTCCACGGTGACCGAACAGGTGCCATCGGCGAAGCAGCCGTCGTCCACCGCCTGCACCGCGCCGGAAAAGCGCTTGGTGCCCTGGGGCAGGTCCGCATCCGCGGAGGGCACCGTGGTGCAGGCGGCCAGGGCCAGCGTACCGAGCAGGGCGAGTGTGGAAGTGCGGATCATGGGGTGCGGGCCTCGGTCGTGTCGGAGGCCGGCATCTTCGTCGCGGGGCTGTCCGCGGCGCGTGCAGGCGCCGCGGGCGCGAAGCGTTCGCCGAAGAAGTCGCCGGCGTTCCACCGCGGCCGCTGCGCGGCGTCGCCGACGATCCGCCCGATGCGCGCGTTGAGGCGGGCCAGGCGCGCCGCGTCGTCCCAGGCGATGGGCAGGTCGGCCTGGTCGCTGGGCTGGTGGTAATGCTCGCGCAGGAACTTGGTGAAGGCCAGCTTGGGGTCGCGCTTGCCGTCGGCGCTGATCACGCCGTTGATCAGGTACACGGCGGGAATGCCGGCACGGATGAACGGATACTGGTCGCTGCGCACGAAGATCACTTCCTCCGGGAACGGATCGGGCGACAGGGCCACGCCGATGTCCTCGGCCGCCGTATCCAGCGCCGCCTTCAGCGTGGAATGCTCCACGCCGATCGGCACCACATCAAGGCTCGGCGCCAGCAGCACCGGCATGTCCAGATTGATGTTGGCCACCAGCGGGCCGTCCACGGTGGGATGCGCGGCGAACCATTCCGCGCCCAGCAGGCCTTTTTCTTCCGCGGTCACCGCCACGAACAGCTGCGAGCGCTTCGGCGCCGGCTTCGCCGCGGCCAGCTCGCGCGCGGCTTCCAGCATGATCGAGACCCCGAGCGCGTTGTCGAGCGCGCCGTTGTAGATCGCATCGCCGTTGACCGGCGTGCCCACGCCCACGTGGTCCAGGTGCGCGGTGTAGACCACGTGTTCGGCGGCCAGCGTGCGGTCGCTGCCGGCGATGCGTCCGGCGACGTTACGCGATTCCACCGGGCGCACTTGGGTGCGCGCCGCCATCGCCAGCGTGTTCGGCAGCGCGAAGCCGCGCAGCGAGCCGTCCTCGGCCTGCTTGAACAGTTCGGACGCGAAACGCCCGCTGCCTTCGAACAGCAGGTCGGCCGCCGCGGCCGACACGCTGGCCACCACCTTGAGCTGCGGGAACGTGTCCAGGCCCTTGCCGTCGGCGCCGCGCAGGCGCATGCCCGGTTTCTGCCAGGCGTCCGCACTGCGTTGCCACGGGCTGCGCGCCTCGTCCTGCGTGGTGTTGACGAACACCGCGCCCACCGCGCCGCGCTCGGCCAGCGCGCGCAGCTTCTCGCGGCTGGAGCTGTGGAAGGCGCGCTGGTCGTCGCCGAAGCGTGCGGGCGCGCCGTTGAACAGCACCGCCACCTTGCCGCGCACGTCCAGCGCCGCGAAATCGTCGTGCTGCAGCTCCGGCGCATGCACGCCGAAGCCCACGAACACCGCGGGCGCGGTGACCTCGCTGGCCGGCGCGTTGTAGTTGGGCGACGGCAGGAACTGGTCCTTGAAGCGCAGCTCCACCGTGCGCTGCGGATGCACCACCGCCAGGCGCGCGCCGTCCTGCTGGCGCGTGGCCTGCAGCAGCGGCACCTGCTGGAAGTACGTGCCGCCATCGCCGGCCGGCTGCAGGCCGATCGCGCGCATGCGCTGCGCCACGTAGTCGGCGGCCTTGTCGTAGCCGGGCGTGCCGGCTTCGCGGCCCTGCATGTCGTCGGCGGCGAGCACCTGCACGTCGCCGGCGATGCGGGCCTG
>CAYRNF010000008.1:0-134175 GCA_964425695.1 uncultured Pseudoxanthomonas sp. | reverse complement strand
GGACGCGCGCCGCCAGGGCGCGGGCCGCCGCCCGGACGCGGACCGCCGCCGGGCCGGGGGCCGCGAGGGCGGTCGCCGTACGGATGGGAGGGCTGCCCGGCGCCGTGCGCATGATCCGACGGGAAGCTCGGTGCGTTGCCAGGGTGGCCGTAGGGATGCGCATTGCGGGAGGAGCGCTGGCCTTGCCCCTGTCCCTGGCCCTGGCCCGGCCCACGCGCCTGCCCCTGGCCGGGGCCGCGGCCCTGTCCGGGCCCGCGCGCACCGGGGCCGCCGGGCTTCTTGCCGAACGGCTTGCGCGGCGGGCGCTCGCCGGCGTTGCGGTGGCCGGACGGGCCGGTTTCCACGCCGTCGGGCACGTACCAGCTGCGGAAGGCCGCCGGATTGCCCTCGGGCAGGGCGCGCGAATGCTTGTCCTTGCGCTGCTTGAACGGCTTGTGCGACTGGTTGGCGGCCTGTTCGCCGCTGACGGTCAGGCCGCCGTGCGGCTTGCGGTTGCCGCGGCGGCCGCGGTCCTCGCGCACATGGTCGAAGCGGCGCAGCTCGCGGCCTTCGTCCGCCGTGTTGTGCCCGTTGACGTAACCCTGCGCGCGGCGTTCGCTGCCCAGGTGGATGGTCGCCTTGGCGGCCTTGCGCTGGCCGATCACCGGCTGCAGGGTCAGGGCCGGCGGCGGGCCGTCTTCCAGCTTAAGTTCGCGGCGCAGCGCGCTCACCTTGTCGTGCGGCAGTTCCTGCGACTGGCCGCGCAGCAGCGGCTGCGGCAGTTCGATGGAGCCGTAGCGCACCCGCTTCAGGCGCGAGACCTGGCAGCCCTGCGATTCCCACAGGCGTCGCACCTCGCGGTTGCGGCCTTCCTTGAGCAGCACCTTGAACCAGTCGTGCGAACCGTCCTCGTTGCCGCCGATGCGCTCGATGGCGTCGAACTTCGCCGGGCCGTCTTCGAGCGCCACGCCGCGGCGCAGGCGGTCGACGATCTTGTCGGACACGCTCTGCTCGCCCTCGGGCGCGCGCACGCGGCACACGTACTCGCGTTCGACTTCGTACGACGGATGCATCATCGCGTTGGCCAGCTCGCCGTCGGTGGTGAGCAGCAGCAGGCCGGTGGTGTTGATGTCCAGGCGGCCGATGGCGATCCAGCGCGCGCCCTTCAGGCCGGGCAGCGCTTCGAAGATGGTGGGGCGGCCCTCGGGGTCTTCGCGCGTGGTCACTTCGCCTTCGGGCTTGTTGTAGATCAGCACGCGCGCCGGATCGGTCAGCGCGCTGGCCACGAAGGTCTTGCCGTCGATCTCGATGCGGTCGCCGCCCTTGACCGACATGCCGGTCTGCGCGGTCTCGCCGTTGACTTTGACCAGGCCTTCGGCGATGCGCTGTTCCAGCGCGCGGCGCGAACCCAGCCCGGCCTGGGCGAGCACCTTGTGCAGGCGCTCCTCCAGCTTGGGAGTTGCGGCCTCGGGCGCGGCTTCGCGCTTGAGCGACAGCTTGCGGCTGCCGGTGGTGTCTTTACTCATGTTTCGCTCCGGTGCTGTCGCCGTCGTCGGCGAGGGCCTGTTGTGGTTCGGCGTGTTCTGTATCGGTGGGTCCGCGAGCGGCATGCGGTGAATCGGCATGCCGTAAATCGGTTTGGTCGGGATCGGCGTCGTCGGTGTGCCCGGCGGCTTCGGCATCGCCTGGCGCCGCATCCTGGCCGCCCGCGTCGGCGATGGCCGGATCGCTGTCGGCGCGCTGCTCGCGGGCGGTGTCCTGCTCCGGCGTCGCTTCGGCACGCGCGTGCGCTTCGTCGCTGTCCGCATTGGCGGCCGGGGTGTCCCGGTCGGTTTCGGCCTGCGGCGCGTCGTCGCTGCGCCCCAGGTCGGAGATGTTGTCGACCACGATCGGGCCTTCTGCGAACTGCAGCTGCGGTTCCAGCTCGCCGAAATCCTTCAGGTCCGACAGCGGCGGCAGGTCGTCCAGGCGCTGCAGGCCGAAGTAGTCCAGGAAGCCCTTGGTGGTGCCGAGCAGTTCCGGCTTGCCGGGCATGTCGCGGTGCCCGACCACGCGGATCCACTCGCGCTCTTCCAGCGCCTTGATGATGTTGCTGTTCACCGCCACGCCGCGGATCTGCTCGATCTCGCCGCGCGTGATCGGCTGCCGATAGGCGATCAGGGCCAGCGTTTCCAGCGTGGCGCGCGTGTACTTGGTCTGGCGCTCGCTCCACAGCCGCGCCACCCAGGGGTGCACGTCGGCCTGCACCTGGAAGCGCCAGCCCGAAGCCACTTCCACCAGCTCCACGCCGCGCTCGGCCGACTGCGTGCGCAGCGTCTCCAGCGCCTGCTCGACGCTGCCATCGGGCGCCGGCTCGTCCAGCAGGAACAGGCCCTTGAGCTGCACCAGCGTCAGCGGCTGGTTGGCCGCGAGCAGGGCGGCTTCGACGATGCGGGTGACGAGGGTTTGATCCATGGAGACCGATTGCGTGGGTTCGTGGTGGGGGCGGCCTTCGCCGCGGGTATGGCTTGCGGTTGCACGGGACGGGGTCGCTTACGACCGGAGCCGCTCCCGCCTGCGGTGCTGCCGGTTCATCCGGCGTCGGCGGCGGCGTCGTCTTCGTCGAACTCGCTGGCGAACTCCACCGGCGTGTCGCCGCCGGTGGCCAGCGACTTGACGTAGATCGGCGCGGCGGGGCCTTCCTGCACGACATCCAGCAGCCGCTCCTTGGCCAGTTCCAGGATCGACAGGAAGGTGACCACGACACCGAGCTTGCCCTCGCGCGCCTCGAACAGCGACTCGAAGCGGTGGAAGGCGCCATCGCCCAGCCGGGTCAGCACCTCGGCCATGCGCTGGCGCACGCTCAGCGCGTCGCGCTTGATCGCATGGCCGGTGAACAGCTCGGCGCGCTTGAGCACGTCGTGCAGGGCCAGCAGCATCTCGCGCAGGTCCACCGGTGGCGGCAGCTTCACCGAGGCGCGATCGGGGACGAACGCGCTGGCGATGCTGGTGTCGCGGTCCTGGCGGGGCAGGGCGTCGATGTCCTCGGCGGCCTGCTTGAAGCGCTCGTACTCCTGCAGGCGACGTACCAGGTCCGCGCGCGGATCGTCTTCCACGCCGTCCTCGGCGGGCGGACGCGGCAACAGCATGCGTGACTTGATCTCCGCCAGGATCGCGGCCATGACCAGGTACTCGGCCGCCAGCTCGAAGCGCATCTCGTGCATGGCCTGGATGTAGTCCACGTACTGCCGCGTGATCTCGGCCACGGGGATGTCCAGGATGTCCAGGTTCTGGCGCCGGATCAGGTACAGCAGCAGGTCGAGCGGGCCTTCGAACGCTTCGAGGATGATCTCCAGCGCATCCGGCGGGATGTACAGGTCCTGCGGGATCTGCAGCACGGGCTGGCCAAGCACCACCGCCAGCGGCATTTCCTGCTGGGTCGGATGGCTGGCGCCATGGGGGGCTGCGGTCGCCTCGGGCGCGCCGGCCGTGGAAGTGCTCGATTGGGTCATTCGGATCGCTGTGGCGCCTGCGGGCAGGCGGCCGGGAATGCACGTGCAAGGTGTCGCGGGCAGGCCGCACGCAGGACGGCACGCGACGCGCGAGGCGGCGGCGACTGCATTGGGCGGTTTCGGTGCGAGGGCGGGCGGGGGTCAGCGGGAGCCGGGTGGGGCGTCCGGTGCTGTGCCGGCCTCGAAACGGTGACCGCAGGGTAAGCGCTCGCCTGCGGACTGTCCAGCGCTGGCCCGGAGGCCAGGCCTTGCGGGACACGGCGGCTAGAATCGCGGCCCCGCCCGCAGGACTCCCGCACGCATGTGGTATGCCATCGAAGGCCACGACCGCACCGGCACGCTCCAGGCGCGCCTCGAGGCGCGCGCCGCGCACCTGGCGCGCCTGGTCGCGCTGCGCGACGCGGGGCGGCTGCTGGTCGCGGGCCCGTGTCCGGCGATCGATGCCGAAGACCCGGGCCCTGCCGGCTTCAGCGGAAGCATCGTGATCGCCGAATTCGAATCGCTCGCCGCCGCGCGTGCCTGGGCGGATGCGGACCCGTACGTGCACGCCGGCGTGTACGAGCGGGTGGACGTGCGCCCGTTCCGCGCGGTGCTGCCATGAGCGCCGCGCGCGTCGAGGCGATCCGCGCAGCGCTGCAGGCGGCGTTCGCGCCGCAGGTACTCGAGATCCGGGACGACAGCCACCGCCACGCCGGCCATGCCGGCGCGCGCGACGGGCGCGGGCACTTCCATGTGCGGATCGTGAGCGAGGCGTTCGCGGGAATGGCGCCGCTGGCGCGGCACCGCGCGATCTACGCGGCTTTGGGAATGCTGATGCAGACCGACATCCACGCCCTGTCCATCGACGCGCGGCCCGGATTGCACTGACGCCCGAGCGGTGTTGCGGCGCACAAGCCGCGGGCTGTGTGCTGCATTGCACCATGCCTTTGCACTGCGATCGCGCGAATGTTTGAAGCCCAAGCACACGCGCATAACGCTAGCTTTACATCCCGGTTTGGAAACGTTTACATTCCGCGCGTCCCCGCATTGGATGGAGGGAAGTGGGTTTGAACGTCACCATCAAGGATGTCGCGCGGCAGGCGAACGTGTCGGTTGCGACCGTGTCGCGTGCGCTCAACGGCCACGAGAACGTGGCCGACGCGGTGCGTACCCGCGTGCTGGCGGTGGCCCGTGAGCTGCGCTACAGCCCGCACCATGCCGCGCGCAGCTTGAGCAGCCGCCGCACCAACACCATCGGCGTGGTGCTGCCGGACCTGTACGGCGAGTTCTTTTCCGAGCTGATGCGTGGCGTGGACCAGGTCGCGCGCGACCACGGGCAGCACCTGCTGGTGTCGAGCTACCACGGCAATCCGCAGGAACAGGCCGAGGCGCTGCGCACCATGCGCGGGCGCGTCGACGGCCTGCTGCTGATGTCGCCTTACGCGGACGACACCGGCCTGGCCGAGCACCTGGTCCCGACCCAGCCCGCCGTGCTGATCAACAGCCAGGCCATGGGCGCGGACGTGCCGTCGCTCAACATCGACAACTATGCCGCCGCCGGCGAGATGGTGCGGCACCTGGCGGCGGCGGGCCGGACGCGCATCGCCTTCATCGCCGGGCCGGCCGACAACTTCGACGCGCGCGACCGCCTGCGCGGCTATCGCGACGCGCTGCGCGAAGCGGTGCCCGGCGCGCAGCCGTGGGTGATCGAAGGCGATTTCGGCGAGGCCTCGGGCCATGCCGCCGCGACCCGGCTGCTGGCGGCCGCGCCGCGCCCGGATGCGATCTTCGCCGCCAACGACATGATGGCGCTCGGCTGCCTGTTTGCGTGCCAGCAGGCCGGCATCGACGTGCCGGGCGAGATCGCCATCGCCGGCTTTGACGACATCCCGCTGGCGCGCTACGCGCATCCGCCGCTGACCACCATGCGCGTGGACATCGCCGGCATCGGCGCCCAGGCGATGCGCATGCTGCTGCGGCGGCTGGAGGCCAAGGCCGAGCCCGACGACACCGCGGACGCCGTTGGCGTGCAACTGATCGCACGCGAGTCGACCGCGGAACGACCATGAATCCACCCAACAGCTGAGCGCGCAACCCCCGGATCGTCCATGCCTCGCTCTCAACACAAGCACCACCGCCCTCGGGAGGGAATCGCCATGAAGTCCAGCACAACCCGCAACAAAAGGCCGCAACGCTCCTTGCTGACGTCCGCGCTGGTGAGCTGCCTGGCGCTGACGACCGCGCAGCTCCATGCGCAGACCGCCAACGCCACCTTGCGCGGCACCGTGGCGGGCGCTTCCGCGGGCACGGAGGTCACCGCCACCAACGTGGAGACCGGCGCCACGCGCAGGACCCAGACATCCGCAAGCGGGAGCTACTCGCTCATCGGCCTGCAGCCCGGCACCTACACCGTGCGCTCCGGTGGCAGCGAGCAGACCGTGACGCTGTCCGTGGCCTCGACGTCCACCCTCAACCTGCAGGCGGACACCGGTGTCGCCGAGACGCCGACCGAGGGCCCGGTCACCGACATCGACGCGGTGGTGGTGTCGGCTCCCCTGCTGAAGGACGTCAAGACTTCCGAGGTGGGCAACACGGTCTCGCTGCGCCAGATCCAGCAGTTGCCGCAGTCCTCGCGCAACTTCCTGGAGTTTGCGGACACCGTGCCGGGCATGGCGTTCGAGACCGATGCGCAGGGCTTCACCTCGCTGCGCAGCGGTGCGCAGAGCAACAACTCCAACAACCTGTACATCGATGGCGTCGGGCAGAAGAGCTACGTCGAGGCCGGTGGTGTCGCCGGGCAGAACAACACGCGCGGCAACCCTTTCCCACAGCTTGCCATCGGCGAGTACAAAGTCATCACGTCGAACTACAAGGCCGAGTACGGCCAGGTGAGCGGCGCGGCGATCACCGCGGCGACGCGTTCGGGCACCAACGACTTCGAGGGCGAGGTCTACTACCGCTACACCGACCAGGACCTGCGCGAAAAGCGTCCTGACGAGCAGGCGCCTGGACGCGACAAGGTCGAGTCGAAGACCGAGGAGTACGGGGCGGCGTTCGGCGGCCCCATTGTCCGCGACCGGCTGCATTTCTTCCTGGTCTACGAGTACAAGGATTTCATCACCGCCCGAACGGTCGTGCCGAACTCCGATGCGTCCCAGTTCTCGCAGTTCCTGCCTCCAGCGGTGCAGGACTTGTACGGTCCGGCCAGCGTCCCGTTCCAGGAAGACCTGTATTTCGGCAAGCTGAGCTGGAACGTCACCGACTACGACCTGGTGGAGCTCAGCGCGCAGTACCGCGACGAGGTGCAGGTGGACTCGGTCGGCGGGCAGCGAGCGGCCGAGCACGGCCGCGACGTGATCAACAAGGACAAGCGCAGCACGCTGCGCTGGCAGCACAGTGCGGATCGCTGGCTCAACGAACTCACACTGACCACCGAGGACACCCAGAACAATCCGTTCCCGCGCGGCATCGGCAATGGAATCATCTATGCCAACCTCGACCGGAACCCGGCCGGCGTCTCCCAGAACGAGCGCACGCTGATCGAGACGGGTCCCTCCAGCGGTTTCGATGCTTCGCAGCGTTCGCAGGACGGATGGTCGATCGCCAACAACTTCACCTGGACGGACCTGAGCTGGTTCGGCGACCACACCATTAAGGTCGGCGCGGCCTACAAGGACATCACGCTCGTCGCCCAGGACGCAGGCGGCATCAACCCGCAGTTCCGTTACGAGGTCGATACCGACGGCGTTGCGTCCACGCCGTATCGCGTGGACTTCCTGGCGCCGTTCAACGTGGCAGGCCAGCGCCCGCGCGTGGTCACCGAAGGCGAGCAGTACGGGTTCTTCGTCCAGGACGACTGGGCGGTCAACGACCACTTGATCGTGAACCTAGGCGTCCGCTACGACTACGAGAAGAACCCCTCCTACACCGATTTCGTCACGCCCCAGAACTTCGTCAACGCACTTTACGCCGACGACCCCGACCTGCCGGGGACGCAGCCGTGGGCCAACCGGCTGCTTCCCAGCGGCCTGGATGCGGCAGACTACATCAGCACCGGGAGCAACCGCGATGATTTCGACGGCGGGTGGGCGCCGCGTTTCGGGTTCTCGTACGACATCGGCGCCGACGAACGGCACGTGATCCACGGCGGTGCGGGGCGTTCGTACGACCGCAACCTGTTCAAGCTGCTGGCGCTCGAAGTAAGCAAGGCGGCCTTGTCTCCGGTCGCGGTGTACTTCGAGGATCCCGCGACGGGCCAGTGCTATCGCGATGACGGCCGCGCGTGCGTGCCGTTCGACCCGCGTTACCTCAACGACGTCTCGCCGTTGGCCAACCCGACCAACAGCATCGAGCTGTTCCTGCTCAACAACGAGCTCAAGACGCCTTACAGCGACCAGTTCAGCCTCGGCATGTCCAACCAGATCGGGGACTGGCTGACAGACGTGACGTTCCAGCGCATCCTGAGCTACGACGGCTTCGTGTTCACCCTGATCAACCGCTACGAGGATGGCTCGTTCTTCCGCAACGGCAGTCAACCCTGGGGCGAGCCGGTGCCCGGCTTCGCCAACACCATCCTGGGCAACAACGGCATCGAGTCGCAGAACTCGTCCTTGCTGATCTCGGCGGACAAGCCGTACACCAAGGCATCGGGGTGGGGGCTCAACATCGCCTATACCTACACCGACGCTAAGCACAACCGCCAGAAGGACGACAACTTCGCCTTCGACAAGGCGACGATCGACGATTACCCGTTCATCACCGTCAACGGCGTGCCGAAGCACCGCTTCGTCGCGGCCGGTTCGATCGACGGGCCATGGGGCATCACGTTCGGCGCCAAGCTGGTGCTCGAGACCCCGCGTCCGCTCAATACCATCCGCGACTACGGCGCTCGCCCGGCGGATGGATCGTTCTCGCAGCCGATCAACTACACGCCGCAAGGGACCGGCAGCTTCCTGGTCGGCGGCGATATCTGGGGCTACCGCACGGTCGACCTGCAGGCGACGAAGGAATTCCAGTTCGGCGACTGGGGCACGCTGACGGCACGGATCAACGTGCTCAACGTGTTCGACTTCGAGAACTACAACAGCTTCAACCTGATCAGTGCCGGCTCGGACGGCAGGCTGGACCCGACGATCGAGGTCAACGAATTCGGCGATTCGCTGTACGTACCACGGACCTTCTCGTTCGAGGTGGGATTCAAGTTCTAGCCGCGCGCCAGCGGCGCGGCGCGCCGCTACGCTCCCCGAAGACGCTGCCGCGCCGGCGGCAGCGTCGCTGCGATCAGCGATATCTCCTGCCGATGAACCCCGGTTCTCTCAGCAACATCGTCGTCGTCGGCGGCGGCACAGCGGGCTGGATGGCGGCCGCCGCGCTCACGCGCGTGGTCGGCTCGCAGTGCGCGGTGCAGGTCGTCGAGTCGGACGAGATCGGCATCGTCGGAGTCGGCGAGGCCACGGTTCCGCACATCAAGGCGTTCAACAACCTGCTGCGTATCGACGAGGCGGATTTCGTCCGCCATACCCAGGGCACGTTCAAGCTCGGGATCGAGTTCGTGGACTGGTTGCGGCCGGGCGCGCGCTACGTCCACGGGTTCGGCACCGAGATCGGACATCCGCTCGGCCTGCTGCCCTTCCACCAGTATTGGATCCGCGCGTGGCAGGCGGGCATCGCCGGCCCACTGGGCGATTACACGCTGAACACCGTGGCCGCCGCGCTCGGCAGGTTCATGGTCTCGGCCAGCGACGCGCCGCCGAACTCGCCGCTGGCGAACATCGCCTACGCATACCACTTCGATGCCGCGATGTACGCCCGCTACCTGCGCGCTTACGCCGAGCGTCACGGGGCCACGCGTACCGAAGGGGTCGTGGAGCGCGTTGAGCTGGATCCGGAGAACGGTTTCGTCGCCGCCTTGCACCTGCGCTCCGGCGAGCGCGTCGGCGGCGATCTGTTCGTGGATTGCACCGGGTTCCGCGGGCTGCTGATCGAGCAGGCGCTGGAAACCGGCTACGTGGAATACGGTCATTGGCTGCCCTGCGACCGGGCGCTCGCCGTGCCGTGCGAAAAGGTCGCCGCGCCGACGCCGTACACGCGCGCGACCGCGCGTTCGGCCGGCTGGCAATGGCGCATTCCGCTGCAGCACCGCACCGGCAACGGCTACGTCTATTCGAGCCGGCACGTCAGCGACGACGAGGCCGCCGCCACGCTGCTCGGGAATCTCGACGGCGCCCCGCTGGCCGATCCCAAGCCGCTGCGCTTCGTCACCGGGCGACGCAGGCTGTGTTGGAACCGGAACGTCGTCGCGCTTGGACTGGCGAGCGGGTTCATGGAGCCGCTGGAGTCGACCAGCATCCACCTGATCCAGTCCGGCATTTCCAAGCTGCTCGAGCTGTTCCCGCACGAAGGCTTCAACCCGGTGCTGGCGCGCCGCTACAACGAGCAGCTCGAATTCGAGTTCGAACGCATCCGCGACTTCCTAGTGCTGCATTACGTGGCCAACGCGCGGGACGAGCCGTTCTGGCAGCAGTGCCGCGACATGGCGATCCCGGAAGAGCTGCAGGCGCGGATCGAGCTGTTCCGCGACAGCGGGCGCATCTTCCGCAACGGGACCGAGATGTTCGCCGAGATCAGCTGGATCCAGGTGCTGGTGGGGCAGGGCGTGCTGCCCGGGCGCTACCACCCGATCGTGGACCAGCTGCCGGAGGCCGAACTGCGCCGCTACATGGCCGCGGTGGGCGACACCATCGCGCGGTGCGTGCAGGTCATGCCGCCGCACCAGACCTTCATCGACCGCTACTGCAAGGCAGGCATCCCCACATGAGTTCCAGCTTCCCCCTCCGCCGCGCGCGTTTCCCGGGCTGGTTCGCGCTGTTTGCCGCGACGTGTTACGCGGCGGGGGCGATCGCGGCCGCGGTCGGCACGGGCGACACGCTGCCGCCGCGCGCCGAGTGGCGTGCTTCGAGCACCTCGAACCAGGTCAAGGACCAGGCCATCGGACACCTGATCGATGGCGATCCGGAGACGCGCACGGGCGGCAGTTTCAGCGCAGGCCACTGGTTCCAGGTCGATCTCGGGCGCGAGGCGCGCGTGGCCGGGGCCAGGATCACGTGGGACAGCGCGAATCCGCAGGGATTCGTGATCAAGACGTCCACGGACGGCAAGGCGTGGGACCTGGCGTACCGCATCGACGATTCGCTGGGCGGCATCGAAACGCTGTTCTTCGCGCCGCGCGCCGCGCGCTACGTGCGCATGGAGAGCCTGCCGGTGACCGCGGACTGGGGCGTGAGCGTGTTCGAGTTCGAGCCGCTGGCCTCCGGCGACGCGCCGCGGGTGTCCGGCCTGGACGAAGGCGCTGAAGCCGGGCGCCTGTGGCAGGCCGGCACGGTGCATGCGTTGTCCGCAGCGGGCAGAGACGATGCGCGGCTCGAGGTCGCGTTCCCGCGCGCGTACGAGACCGCCGGCCTGCTGGTCGACTGGGCCGGACCGCGCGGCGGCGCGGTGCTGGAGGCCCGCGGAGCCGACGGCCGCTGGCTGCCGATGGCCGCAGATCCGTTCGCCGGGCAGAGCGCCAGTTCGTGGCTGGCAGCGCGCGCGCCGCGCGAGGTCACCGGGCTGCGCCTGCGCGTCGCGCGCGAGGGCGGCGCTGCACCCGCGATCGCGCGCATGCGCCTGCTGGGTCCTGGGCATGTGCTCACGCCGATGAAGCGCTACCAGGTGGCCGCCTCGCGCGGGCAGAAGGCGCTGTTCCCGGCGTCGCTGCACATGCAGCAGACGTACTGGACGTCGGTCGGCGTGCACGCCGGCAGGCAGAAATCGATCTTCGACGAGTACGGCAACCTGGAGGCGTTCAAGGGCGCGCCGCTGGTGCAGGCGATCTGGCGCGACGCCGACGGCCGCGCGGCTGCGGCCGATGGCCACGCACCGGAACAGGCGCTACGCGAAGGCTGGATCCCGATGCCGAGCGTGCGCTGGACAGCGCGGCCGGGCGTGGAGGTGCGCAGCGAGGCATTCGCGATGGAGCAGGGCGGCCAGCCGGTCACGCTGCTGCGGCACCGCGTCGCCAACACGGGGCGCGCGCGCGTGCGCGGCGCGCTGTCGCTGCTGGTGCGGCCGATGCAGATGAATCCGCCGTGGCAGAACGGCGGCATTTCGCCGATCGAGGACGTCCGCATCGAGGGCCGCTCAGCGGACACCTCCATCCGGGTCAACGGACGTCTGCTGCTGGCCTCGCTCACCCCCGTGGACGCGCGCGGCGCGGCGCCGTTCGGCGAGCACGGAGAGGCCGAAATCACGCGTGCGATCGCCACGGGCCGGTTGCCGGAAGCGGCGTCCGCGCGCGATCCCGATGGCCTGGCCGCGGCGGCGCTGCGTTACGAGGTGGACTTGGCGCCGGGCGCGCATCGCGACATCGTGGTGGCGTTTCCGCTGGGCACGCAGCGCGCGGACGCGCGCACCGGGCGCGTGCCGGAAGCGCCGCCGCTGGATGTCGCGGCGTTGCTTGCCGGCGCGGCCGATGCGGGGGCTGCGTTCGACCGCCTGGGGGCGGATGTCGCGAGCGGTTGGCGCACGCGCCTGTCCGACATCGGCGTGTCGCTGCCCGACCGGCGCCTGGTGGACATGCTGCGCGCGCAGGGCGCCTACATGCTCATCAACCAGTCCGGCAACGCGATGCAGCCCGGGCCGCGCAACTACAACCGCGCCTTCCTCCGCGACGGGGCGGCCACCGCGGCGGTGCTGCTGCGGATGAAGCAGCCGCAGGTCGCGCGCGACTTCCTGCGCTGGTACTCCGAGCATGCGGTGCGCGACAGCGGCCTGGTGTCGCCGATCCTCAACGAGGACGGCTCCAACTGGACCGGCTACGGGTCGGACATCGAACACGACAGCCAGGGCCAGTACATCGGCCTGGTCGCCGACGTGGCGCGCCTGGACGGCGGGCCGGCGAGCGTGCGCGAGTACCTGCCGGAGGTGAAAAAGGCGATGCGCTTCCTGCAGGTGCTGCGCGAGCGCACGCTGGTGCCCGGTTACATGGAAGACCAGCCGGCACCGGAGCGCTTCCGCGGCATCCTCGCGCCGTCGATCAGCCACGAGGGCTACGCGACGCCCGCCCACAGCTACTGGGACAACTTCTTCGCCCTGCAGGGCTGGCGCGACGGCGCGTGGTTGGCCGGGGCGCTAGGCGACGCCGAGACCGCCCACTGGGCGCGCGAGCAGGACGCCGCGCTGCGTACCGCCCTGGCTGCGTCGATCCGCGCCACCATGCGGTGGAAGGGCGAAGACCGCGTTCCGGCCGATGCCGACATCGGTAGTTCGGACCCCACCAGCGTGTCGATCGCCCTGGATCCGACGGGGGCCCGCGACGTCCTGCCGGCCGATGCGCTGGAGCGCACGTACGACCGCTACATCGCCGAAGTGCGCGAGCGCAACAAGCCCGGCGCGCTCTACGCCTATACGCCCTACGAGCTGCGCAACGTGCTGACCTACGTGCACCTGGACGAGCCGCGCGTCGCGAACGAGCTGTTGATGTCGATCGTCGACCAGGCGCGGCCCGCGCCGTGGCATGTGTTCGCCGAGGTGATCCACTCGCGGCTGCGCTTTCCCCGCTACCTGGGCGACATGCCGCACACCTGGATCGGCGCCGAGTACGTGCGCGCGGTGTACGGGATGCTGATGCACGAGGCAGGCGACACGCTGTCGCTGCTGCCGGGCGCGCCGCCGGAATGGCTGCGGGGCGAAGGGTTGGCGCTGGATGCGGTACCGACCGCGTTCGGTCCGCTGGGGCTGCGCGCGCGCGGCGAAGGCGGCGCGATGACCGTGGAGCTCGACGACACGCTGGCGCCCTCGACCCGCGTGCGCGTGGCCTGGCCTGCGCGGCAGCGGCCCACGTCGCTGGTGGTGGACGGCAGGACCGTCGCCGACTACGACGCGCGCGGCGTGTCGCTGCCCGCCCCGTTCCGCAAGCTGGAGGCCAGGTGGGAGTGAGCAGGTTCCCCGGTACTGGCCACGCATGGCTGCCGAGGGCGCGCATCGCACTGCTGGTTCTGCTGGCGGCAGCGCTGTGCGGCGGCTGCGAACGCGCCGCCCCTGCGCCCGAGGTCGATCCGCCCAAGCCCGGCCCGATCGTCCAGGTGCCGGAGCCGGCGCCGCCGGCGGAGCAGGGTCCGCCGAAGCTGCCGCCGCTGTTCCGCGACATCGAGCGGCGCACGTTCCAGTTTTTCTGGGACACCACCAACGAACTCAACGGACTCACGCCCGACCGCTACCCGTCGCGGCCCTTCGCCAGCATCGCATCGGTGGGTTTCGCGCTGACCGCGTATCCGATCGGCGTGGAGAACGGATGGGTGAGCCGCACGCAGGCGGTGGATCGCACGCTGGTGACGCTGAAGTTCTTCCGCGACGCCAAGCAGGGACCGCAGGCCACCGGCACCAGCGGCTACAAGGGATTCTTCTACCACTTCCTGGACATGCGCGACGGCACGCGCTGGGACAAGTGGGTGGAACTGTCCACGGTGGACACCACTTTGCTGCTGGGCGGCGTGCTGTTCGCGCAGAGCTATTTCGACCGCAGCGACGACCCGCGCGAAGCGCAGATCCGCGAACTGGCCGAGGAGATCTACCGGCGCGTGGACTGGACCTGGTTCCAGCGCCGCAAGCCGCTGGTGTCGATGGGCTGGCACCCCGAAAGCGGGTTCATCGCCCACGACTGGAAGGGCTACAACGAGGCGATGCTGCTGTACGTGCTGGCGCTGGGCTCGCCCACGCATCCGCTGGAACCGGACGCGTGGGAAGCGTGGACGCGCACCTATCCTGCGAGCTGGGGCGTGTTCCAGGGCCAGGAATACCTGGCGTTCGCCCCGCACTTCGGCCACCAGTACAGCCATGTGTGGATCGATTTCCGCGGCATCCGCGACGAGTACATGAAGAACCGCGGCATCGACTACTTCGAGAACAGCCGCCGCGCGACCTACGCGCAGCGCGCCTATGCGATCGAGAACCCGATGGAGTGGAAGGACTACGGCGAGAACGTGTGGGGCCTGACCGCCAGCGACGGCCCGCAGCACACGGTGCAGGAGTTCCGGGGCCAACAGCGCCAGTTCCGCCAGTACAGCGCGCGCGGCGCAGGCCTGTTCGATGCGTTCGACGACGGCACCATCGCGCCCACGGCCGCCATCGCCTCGCTGCCGTTCGCGCCTGAGATCGTGATCCCGGCGACGCAGGAGATGTTCGAACGCTACGGCGAATACCTGTACTCCAGCTACGGTTTCCTCGACGCGTTCAACCCCAGCTTCGACTACGAGGACGTGCCGCTGAAGACCGGCCGCATCGTGCCCGGCGGCGGCTGGGTGGCCAGCGACTACATCGGCATCGACCAGGGGCCGATCCTGGCGATGATCGCCAACTATCGCAACGAGTTCGTGTGGAACGTCATGAAGCGCAACCCGCATGTGCGCAGGGGCTTGGAGCGGGCGGGTTTCACCGGCGGATGGCTGGCCGGACCGGGCGAGCCGAAGACCTCTGGACCGCCCGATCCGCAAGCGGCCGCCGCGGAGGAAGCCGCCACGCAGTCGCGCAGCGGCCAGCAGGCGCCGCCGCCCGCGCGCCCGCCCGCGTCCGATCCGCCGATGTAGCATGCCCGCGTGCCCTTCCAGGAGCGGCGCCGGCCGCCAATGCGCTTGAAGGTCTCCCTGCCACGGCACGCGGACATCGCTGGCACGCGCGCGTCCTGGCCACGTGCGTCAGGTAGCGGCTTGCGCCGCGAAGCCGCGTGATGGCGTGCCTGCACAACGCACGGGGCGCTGGGGCGAGCCGCCTGCGGCAAGCGTTGCGCGCCGCGGGCTGCCTGCTGCTTTTCGCGTTCGCCGTGGCCTGCCGCCGCGAGCCGGACGCGCAGGTGGTCGAGTTCTGGGCGATGGGTCGCGAGGCCGAAGTGGTGACCGAGTTGCTCACCGACTTCGAACGCGAGCATCCGGGCATCCGCGTGCGCGTGCAGCAGGTGCCCTGGAGCGCGGCGCACGAAAAGCTGCTGACCGCGTTCGCCGCCGATGCGCTGCCGGACCTGTGCCAGCTGGGCAACACGTGGATCCCGGAATTCGCGCAGCTCGGTGCGCTCACGCCGCTGCAGCCGTACGTGGACGCATCGCCCGTGGTGGACAGGGCCGACTATTTCCCAGGCATCTGGAGCACGAACGTCGTGGACGGCGAGCTGGTGGGCGTGCCGTGGTACGTGGACACCCGCCTGCTGTTCTATCGCAAGGACATCCTGCGCGCCGCCGGCGTGGACGCGCCGCCGCGCACCTGGGACGAATGGCGCGACGTCCTGGCCAAGGTCAAACGCCAGGTGGGCGAAGACCGCCATGCGATCCTGCTGCTGCTCAACGAGTTCGAGACGCAGCTGTCGCTGGGCCTGCAGGGGGACGACCCGCTGCTGCGCGATGGCGACCGCTACGGCAACTTCAGCGCACCCGGCTTCCGCGACGCGCTGTCGCTGTATGCGGAGATGTTCGAGAAAGGCTGGGCGCCGCCGGTGTCCGAGACGCAGGTGTCCAACATCTGGGAGGAATTCTTCAAGGGCGAGTTCGCGTTCTACCTGTCCGGGCCCTGGAACATCCGCGAGTTCCGCAAGGTCGCGCCGCCCGCGCTGAAGGACGCATGGGGCACCATGCCGCTGCCCGGACCGGACGGACCGGGCGCGGGCATCGCCGGCGGCACCAGCCTGGTGTTGTTCCGCGATTCGCAGAAGAAGCAGGCGGCGTGGAAGCTGGTCGAGTACCTGTCGCGTCCCGACGTGCAGCAGCGCTTCTACGCGCTGATCGGCGACCTGCCGCCGCGACGCAGCGCATGGGAAGGCGCGGAACTGCGCGACGATCCGCTGGCGCAGGCGTTCCGCGACCAGCTCGAACGCGTCAAACCTACACCGCAGGTGCTGGAGTGGGAGCGCATCGTCCAGGCGATGCGGCTGGCCACCGAGCGCGTGGTGCGCGGCGGGCAGCCGCAGGAGCAGGCGCTGCGCGAACTCGATGCGCAGGTGGACGACATCCTGGCGAAGCGGCGCTGGGTGCTGGCCGAAGGCGCGGTGCCATGATCCGCCCATCGCTTGCGGGCTGGGTGTTCGCCGCGCCGGCGCTGGTGGTCCTGGGCGTGTTCTTTTTCCTGCCGGTGTTCGCGGCGCTGGCGCTGAGCCTGACCGACTTCGACCTGTATGCGCTGGCCGACCTGCGCAACCTGCGCTTCGTGGCGCTGGGCAACTACGTCGACCTGCTGCAGACGCCGATGTTCTGGAAGGCGCTGGGCAATACCGCGTACTTCGTGGTGGTGGGCGTGCCGCTGTCGATCGCGGTGTCGCTGGGTGCGGCGCTGCTGCTCAACGCGCCGGCCGCGCGCTTCAAGCCGCTGTTCCGCACCGCGCTGTTCGCGCCGGTGGTGACCACGCTGGTGGCGGTGGCCGTGATCTGGCGCTACCTGTTCCACACCGACTACGGCCTGGTGAATTGGGCGCTTGGGCACGCGGGCCTGGGCCCGGTGGACTGGTTCGGCGACGTGCGCTGGGCCATGCCGACGATCATCGCCTTCGCGGTGTGGAAGAACTTCGGCTACAACATGGTGATCCTGCTGGCCGGCCTGCAGGCGATCCCGAACGACCTGTACGAAGCCTCCCGCATCGACGGCGCGACGAAGTGGCAGCAGCTCGTGCACATCACCCTGCCGCAGCTGGGCCCGGTGCTGCTGGTGGTGGGCGTGATCACCCTGTCCGGCTACTTCCAGCTGTTCGCCGAGCCGTACGTGATGACCCGCGGCGATCCGCTGCAGAGCACCGTGAGCGTGCTGTATTTCATGTACGAGGAAGGCTTCAAGTGGTGGACCCTGGGGCGTGCATCGGCGGTGGCCTTCATCCTGTTCCTGGTGATCCTGGCGGCCACCACGCTGCTGCTGCGCTTCGGTCGGCGCAGGGGCTTCGTATGAACGCCCCGGTGGGCGGGCCTGCGTGGCGGGCGCGCAGGGAACAGCCGCGGGGCAGGCGGGTGTTCCGGTGAACCCGTCGCGCGAGATCGGCGCATCGCGCCTGCAGGGTCTGCTGGTCAACGGCGCGCTCGTCGTGCTCGCGGTGCTGAGCGTGGCGCCGCTGGCATGGATGGTTTCGGTGTCGTTCATGGCGCCGGGCCAGGCCAACGTGTTCCCGCCGCCGCTGCTGCCCGACACGCCCACCCTGGATGCGTACCGCGCGCTGTTCTCGCGCATGGGCATGGGCCGGTATTTCGCCAACAGCCTGCTGGTCTCGCTGTCGACCACGGCGCTGTCGCTGCTGGTCAACGCCATGGCCGGCTACGCGTTCGCGAAGCTGCGGTTCCGCGGGCGCGAACGCGTGTTCCAGCTGCTGTTGGCGGCGCTGGTGATCCCCGCCCAGGTGGCGATGCTGCCGCTGTTCCTGCTGATGAAGCAGCTGGGCCTGGTGAACAGCTACGCGGGCGTGATCGTGCCGGCGCTGGCCACGGTGTTCGGCGTGTTCCTGGTGCGGCAGTACGCGCGGAGCATTCCGGACGAGCTGATCGAGGCCGCGCGGCTGGACGGTGCAGGCGAGCTGCGCATCTTCTTCGGCATCGTGCTGCCGCTGCTCAAGCCGGTGCTGGTCACGCTGGCCATCTTCACCTTCATGGCCGCGTGGAACGACTTCATGTGGCCGCTGATCGTACTCACCGACCAGGCGCACCACACCTTGCCGGTGGCGCTGGCGGCACTGTCGCGCGAGTACTACATGGAGACCGAGATGATGATGGCCGGCGCCGTGGTGACCGTGCTGCCGGTGCTGCTGCTGTTCCTGCTGCTGCAGCGCTACTACATCCAGGGCCTGCTGCTGGGGAGCGTCAAGGGCTGAGCGGAGGCGGCTGCACGGGTTTGCCGCGGCCCTTGCAACAGGGCGATGCTGACTTCGCGGAATGCCTGCGAGGGCGCGCGTGAGGCCCGGGGCTCGCGGCTCAACCCGCGCGTACCGCGGCGGGCGCCGCGGCAGGTCAGGCCAAGGCCGCGATCGCGGCGGCGCGGCGCGCGCTGTCGGCGACCTTGTCCCAGGCCCCGTCGGCCAGCCAGCCGCGCGGCACCATCCATGACCCGCCCACGCACAGCACCGAAGGCAGGGCCAGGTAATCGGCCGCGCTGGTTTCGTCGATGCCGCCGTTGGCGCACAGCATGGTCTTCGGCAAGGGCCCGGCCAGCGCCCTGATGTATTCCACGCCGCCCAGTGCGGCGGCCGGAAACAGCTTGGCCACGTGCACGCCGCGTTCGGCCAGCGCCAGCAGTTCGCTGGGCGTGGCGGCGCCGGGTACCACCGGCAGCGACGAGGCCAGCAGCGCATCGAGCAGGTGCGGCGACACGCCCGGCGTGACGATGAAGTCCGCGCCGATGTCCTCCACCGCATCCACCTGCGCAGGCGCCAGCACCGTGCCCGCACCCACGCGGCACTCGGGAAAGCGCTCCTTGATCGCCGCCAGCGCGTCCAGCGCGGCGGGGGTGCGCAGCACCAGCTCGATCGTGCGCAGGCCGCCTTCGGCCAGCGCCTCCACGCAGCGCAGCCCCTGTTCGACGCTGTCCACCGCCAGTACCGGCATGATCCGCGCCTGGCGCAGCATGGCCTGTGCGGCGGACTGGCGTGCGGCGAAGTCGGCGGATGGCGGCGTGCGATGCGGCGTCATGGCTCAGGCGTCCTTCGCTTCGTGGGGCGCGGCGGCGGCTTCGGCGCCGTCGCCGAGCTGGTATTCGGCGTCGTACTCGTGCGGCGCGGCGTCGTCGCCTTGCGGCGGTCCGCACGAGATCGACAGCGCACCTTCGTCCGCGGGCGTCACCACCGCGCGGCTCACCGCGAACAGGCTGCGGCCCAGGTCCCAGGCGGGCGGGGTGGTGTCGCGGGCGTTGCCGCGCGCGGCCCATTCGGCCGCATCCACCAGGGCTTCCAGCGTGCCGGCTTCGCCGTCGAGCCGGACCAGGTCGCCCTCGCGCAGCTTGGCCAGCGGGCCGCCGCGCTTGGCTTCGGGCGTCACGTGGATCGCCGAGGGGATCTTGCCGGAGGCCCCGGACAGGCGGCCGTCGGTGACCAGCGCCACGCGCCGGCCCTGGTTCTGGAGCATGCCCAGCAGCGGGGTGAGCGAGTGCATCTCCGGCATGCCGTTGGCATGCGGGCCCTGGAAGCGGACCACGGCGACGAAGTCGTGCGGCAGGGCGCCCGCGGCATGCAGCCGGTTGAGCGCCTGCGGGTTGTCCACCACCACCGCCGGTGCGGTGATGCTGCGGAACTCGCGCCGGATCGCCGACAGCTTCACCAGTCCGCGCCCCAGGTTGCCGTGGACCAGGCGCAGCCCGCCGTGGTCCTCGAACGGATCGGCGACGCCGCGCACCACGCTGTCGTCGCCGGATGCGCCGGCCGGCGCATACGCAACGGCCTGGCCGTCGAGCATCGGCGTGTCGCAGTACGCGCGCATGCCGCCCGGGACCACGGTGGGGATGTCGTCGTGCATCAGTCCGGCGTCCAGCAGTTCGCGGAACACGAACGCGGTGCCGCCCGCGTCGTGGAAGCGGTTCACGTCGGCTTCGCCGTTGGGGTACACCCGCGCCAGCAGCGGTACCGCCTGGGCGATGGCGTCGATGTCCTCCCACGTCAGCACGATGCCCGCCGCGCGCGCTACGGCGACGAAGTGGATGGTGTGGTTGGTGGAACCGCCCGTGGCGACCAGCGCGGCGATCGCATTGACCAGGGTGCGCTCGTCCACCAGCCGGCCCAGCGGGCGGTAGTCCGCACCCAGGGCGCTGATGCGCAGCGCGCGCTCCACGGCGGCGCGGGTGAAGGCCTCGCGCAGCGGCGTGCCGGGGCGCACGAACGACGACCCCGGCAGCTGCAGGCCCATGGCTTCCAGCAGCACCTGGTTGGAGTTGGCGGTGCCGTAGAACGTGCAGGTGCCCGGTGCGTGGTAGCTGCCGGATTCGGCCGCCAGCAGTTCCTCGCGCGTGGCCTCGCCGGCCGCGTAGCGCTCGCGCACCGCGGCTTTCTCCTTGTTGGACAGGCCCGACGGCATGGGCCCGCCCGGGACGAACAGCGCCGGCAGGTGCCCGAACGCCAGCGCGCCGATCAGCAGGCCGGGCACGATCTTGTCGCAGATGCCCAAGTACACCGCGCTGTCGAACGCGTCGTGGGTCAGGGCGATGGCCGTGGACTGCGCGATCACGTCGCGCGAGAACAGCGACAGGTCCATGCCGGGCCGGCCCTGGGTCACGCCGTCGCACATCGCCGGCACGCCGCCGGCCACCTGCGCCGTCGCCCCCAGGGCGCGCGCGTGCGCACGGATGAACTCCGGGTAGCCCTCGTACGGCTGGTGCGCGGAGAGCATGTCGTTGTACGCGGTGACGATGGCCAGGTTGGGCGTGGCGTCGGCGTTGAGCCGGCGCTTGTCCGGACCTGCGGCCGCCGAGACATGGGCCAGGTTGCCGCAGCTCAGGTGCCCGCGCTGGGGGCCGCGCTGCGCGGACTGCGCGATCGCGCCGACGTAGGCCGCACGCGTGGTGCGGCTGCGCTCGCGGATGCGATCGGTGATGGCGGCGATGCGGGGATCCAGTGGCATGTGCGTCTCGTGTGGTGCGTGGCGGCGGCAATGCGCGCCGCCCGGGTCAGGGTGCCCAGTACGTCTGCAGCGCGGCGCCCGGCGTGGCCCATGCCAGGCGCACGGGCAGTTCGCGCAGGTCGGTGCCGGCCTGCGCGCGCGCCAGCAGCGCGCGCTTCGACTCCCCGCGGATCAGCAGGAAGCGCGCATGCGACGGGGCCAGCCCGGCTGGCGTCAGGCTGATCCGGCGCGCGAAGCGCCCCGCACCGGCGCAGCCGGCGGCGTCCACGGCCACGTAGGCTTGAGGCGAGGCCAGCGCATCGACCAGACCGCGCATGTGCGGGAACAGCGAAGCGGTGTGGCCATCGTCGCCCATGCCCAGCACCACCACGTCGGCGGCCTGGTGCGCGTGCAGGTTGGCGGCGCGCACCGCCTCGTCGATGCCCTGGCCGTCGCGGGTCAGGCCCCGGAACGGCGCATCGCTGGCGCGATGCCGCAACAGGGTGCGGCGCACCAGGTAGGCGTTGCTGTCCGGATCGTCCGGCTGCAGCCAGCGTTCATCCACCAGGCCCACGTCCACGCGCTGCCAGTCCAGTTCGGTTTCGGACAGCGCCGCGTAGACGGGGCCGGGCGTGCTGCCGCCGGACAGCAGCAGGCGCGCGCGCTCGCGCCCGCGCAGCACCTCGCCCAGCGCGTGGGCGATCGCGTTCGCCGCGCCCTCGGTCCAGGCCTCGGCGTCTTCGAAGGCGTTCACGTGCACGCGCGCGTGGTCCATCGCGCTACCCGCCCGCCGCGTTCTGGACGGCGATCACCGCCGCGCCGAGCAGTCCCGGCTGCGGATGCATGACCGCCAGCGTGGGAATGCCGGCCATGGTCGGCGAGAAGCGCCCCTTGTGCTCGAAGCGCGCGCGGAAGGCCGAGTGCTGCAGCGTGTCCAGCAGCTTGGGCACCAGGCCGCCGGCCAGGAACACGCCGTCCCACGCGCCCAGGGTCAGCACCAGGTCGCCTGCGGCCGCGCCGAACACCGAACAGAACACGTCCACCGCGCGCTGGCAGCGCGCGTCGCCGTTGCGCGCGCCTTCGGTCACGTCGCGCGGCTCCATGGGGCCGGGGTCGTCGCCCACGATGCGGCTCAAGGCGCGGTGGATGTTGACCAGGCCCATGCCGCTGATCAGTCGTTCGATGGATACGCGGCCGAACTCCTGCGACAGCTGCTGCAGGATCGCGATCTCTTCCGGATTGCCCGGCGCGAAGTCCACGTGGCCGCCCTCGGTGGCCAGCGGGTACGGCCGGCGGCCGCGGATCAGCAGCCCGCCCACGCCCAGCCCCGTGCCGGGACCGATCACGGCGAAGGTGCGGTCGTTGCCGCGCTCGCCGCGGTGCGCGGGCCACGGCGTGCCGCCCACGGCGACGACGTCGTCGGGCTGCAGCGCAAGCACCGCCATCGATTGCGCGGTGAAGTCGTTGACCAGGCGCATGCCGTCCAGCTGCAGCGCCTGGCAGGTGCGCGGCACCGAGATGGTCCACGGGAAGTTGGTGATCCGCGCCTCGTCGCCGTCCACGCGTCCGGCCACGGCCATCACCGCGCGGGTTACGCCCGGCGCGTTGCCGGTGGATCCGCCGATGTCGCGCAGGTAGCGCGCGGCGGCGTCGGGCAGCGAAGGGAAATCGTCCACTTCGTACAGGCGCACGCTGTCCAGCAGCAGCGGCGACGTCGCGGTGACGTCGGCCAGCGCGAAGCGCGCGTTGGTGCCGCCGATGTCCGCAAGCAGGACCGGGTGGGTCATGGCCATGGCTCAACGTCCGCCGGCGATGTCGGGGGGAAGGAAAGAGCGCGCACCGGCGGGCCCCCACGAACCGGCAGGATAGCGGTCCACCGGTGTCGAAGACGTTGCCCATGCCGCGCTGATGCTGTCGATCCAGCGCCAGGCGGCCTCGACCTCGTCGTCGCGTACGAACAGCGTCTGGTTGCCGTTCAACGCATCCAGCAGCAGGCGTTCGTACGCGATGCGGCGCTGCGGCTGGGTCATGCTCAGGTCCAGTTCCAGCGGCTGCAGCTCCATGCCGCCGAACTCCGGTGCGGCCAGACTGCCCATCAGGTCCAGTTCGATGGTTTCCTCCGGCTGCAGCCGCATCGACAGGCGGTTGGGCGCGGCGCGCTCGCGGCGCGGGCGGTCGAACAGCCAGTGCGTGACCGGCTTGAACGTCACCACCACCTCGGTGTTGCGCTCGGCCATGCGCTTGCCGGTGACCAGGTGGAACGGCACGCCGGCCCAGCGCCAGTTGTCGATCCACGCACGCAGCGCGACGAAGGTTTCCACCTCGCCATCGAACTGGAACGCCGGCACGGCGCGGCCTTCGACCACGCCGGACTCGTAGCGGCCGCGCACGCTGTCGTGGCCTGCGTGCCCGGGCTGCATCGGGCGCAGCGCGCGCAGTACCTTGCGTTTTTCGTCGCGGATGCTGTCGGCGTCCAGTGCGCCGGGGGGCTCCATGGCGATCAGCGCAAGCAGCTGCAGCATGTGGTTCTGCACCATGTCGCGCAGCGCGCCGTAGTTGGCGTAGTAGCCTTCGCGCCCGTCCACGCCGGCGGTCTCGCCGACCAGGATGTGCACCGATTCGATCCAGCGGTTGTGCCACACCGCCTCGAGCAGGGTGTTGCCGAAGCGCAACGCCAGCAGGTTCTGCACCGGCGCCTTGCCCAGGTAGTGGTCGATGCGGAAGATCCGCGCCTCGTCCAGGTTGGCCTTGAGCGTGGCATCGATCTCCTGCGCGGAGGCCAGGTCGTGGCCGATCGGTTTTTCAAGCACCAGCCGCGATGGCGGCTCCAGCAGGCCCGCCGCCTTGAGCCCGTTGCACGCCTTGGCGAACAGGTCCGGTGGCGTGGACAGGTAGCTCACGCAGGGCCGGTCGGCGTACCGGGCCAGGCAGTCGGCCATGGCTGCGGGATCGTTGAGGTCGAGCGCGTGGTAGCGCGTGCGGCGCAGCAGATCCTCCAGCGCGGGCTGCTCGCGTTCGTCCGTGATCCGGCTGCGCAGCCAGTCGGCGAAGCCGGCATCGTCATGCTCGGTGCGGCCCACGGCGACCAGCCGGAACGCATCCGGCAGCAGCCGGTCGCGCAGCAGATGCATGACCGACGGAAACAGGTAGCGCTGGGCCAGGTCGCCCGTGGCGCCGAACAGGAGGAGCGTGTCGATCATTGCGGGGGCCGACCCATGCACCTTGGTTGGAGCGCGAACCGCACAGGCCTCGCGGGGAGTCCAAGCCTAATGCGGTTGGCGGCGGATGTGTTCGCCTGCGGACGCAATGACTACGTATGTTGCGCCAGTACGGCACCGTTGCTGGCCACGACCCGGCTGTAGAAGCGCGCGCTGTCCTTGGGCGTGCGCACCAGCGTGTCGTAGTCCACGTGCACGATGCCGAAGCGCTTGGCGTAGCCCAGCGACCATTCCAGGTTGTCGAAGAGCGACCACAGCATGTAGCCGCGCACGTCCACGCCCTGGTCGATGGCCTCCAGCACCGCGCGCAGGTGCGTGCGCAGGTAGTCGACCCGCAGCGGATCGTGCACCGCGCCGCCCTCGACGTGTGCCGGATCGGGGAACGCGGCGCCGTTCTCGGTGATGTACACGGGCAGGTCGCCGTACGTGCGCTTGAACCACAGCAGCGTGTCGTTGAGGCCCTGCGGGAACACCTCCCAGCCGGTTTCGGTATACAGCGCACCGTCCTGGCGCACGGCTTCGGCATTCAGCGGATAGGTGTCGGCCGCGCGGGTCACGCTGCGCGTGTAGTAGTTGATGCCAACGAAATCCAGCGGCTGCCGGATCAGCTCGAAATCCTCGGCAGGCCAGTCCTGCCACGCGTCGCCGAAGATCTCCTTCAGCTCCGGCGGATAGGTGCCGAGCAGGGCGGGGTGCAGGTACTGCTCGTTCATGTACGCATGAGCGCGTTTGACGGCGGCGGCGTCTTGCGCCGAATCGCTGGCGGGGTACTTGGGTTCGATGTTGACCACCAGCCCGATCTGGTGCGCACCGGTGGCGCGGTACGCCTGCACCGCCGCGCCGTGCGCGCGCATCAGGTTGTGGCTGGCGATGGGGGCTTCGTACTTGCTGCGGTGCCCGGGCGCCAGCGCGCCGTGCAGGTAGCCGCCGTCGGTGATGACCCACGGCTCGTTGAGCGTGACCCATTTCTTCACCCGGCCGTCAAGCGCGCGGTACAGCACCTCGCCGTACTCGGCGAACCACCCGGCGCAGTCGCGGTTGAGCCAGCCGCCTTTGTCGTCCAGCGCGGCGGGCAGGTCCCAGTGGTAGAGGGTGAGCAACGGCTCGATGCCGTTTTCCAGCAGTTCGTCGACCAGCCGCGAGTAGAAATCCAGCCCCTTCGGATTGACCCGCCCGGTGCCCTCGGGCAGCACGCGCGACCACGACACGCTGAAGCGGTACGCGCGCATGCCCAGCGCGCGCATCAGCGCCACGTCGTCCTTCCAGCGGAGGTAGTGGTCGCAGGCGACGTCGCCGGTATCGCCGTTGGCGGTCATGCCCGGGGTGTGCGCGAAGCGGGTCCAGATGCTCGGCCCGGCCCCGTCGGCCAGGGGCGAACCCTCGATCTGGTGTGCGGCGGTGGCGGTGCCCCAGAGGAACCCCTCCGGGAACTGCGTGGCTGCTGTCATTGGCTTTCCGTTCCGGACGCAATCGATGCGGAGCGCGTCCGCACGGTTTCGTGTAAACGCTTACATGCGAGAATATCGCAGCGTGTGTGCGATTGCAGCCGCAAGGCGCGGGCGACCGCGTCGCGGCACTGGGCTTCCGGGAGGTGGCATGGCGGGCGTTGCGCTGCAGCAGGTGCGGAAGGTCTATGCGAACGGCCACGTGGCCGTGCATGGCGCCAGCTTCGAGGTCGCCGACGGCGAGCTGCTGGTGCTGGTGGGGCCCTCGGGTTGTGGCAAGTCCACCCTGCTGCGCATGGTCGCCGGCCTGGAGCCGATCACCTCCGGGACGCTGCGCATCGGCGACCGCGTGGTCAACGACGTGGCGCCGAAGGATCGCGACATCGCGATGGTGTTCCAGAGCTACGCCCTGTATCCGCACATGACGGTGGCGCAGAACCTGGGCTTCGCCCTGCAGATGCGCGGCCTGGACCGCGCGCGGCGCGATGCGCAGGTGCGCGAGGCGGCCGCGCTGCTCGAGCTGGAAGGCGTGCTGGACCGGCTGCCCGCCCAGCTGTCCGGCGGCCAGCGCCAGCGCGTGGCGCTGGGCCGTGCGCTGGTCCGCAAGCCGCAGGTGTTCCTGCTGGACGAGCCGCTGTCCAACCTGGACGCCCGGCTGCGCGCCAGCACCCGCGTGGAGATCGCGCGCCTGCACCGGCGCCTGGGCACCACCATGCTGTACGTGACCCACGACCAGGTCGAAGCCATGACCCTGGGCCAGCGCATCGCGGTGCTGCACGAAGGCCGCATCCAGCAGATCGACACCCCCATGGCGCTGTACGAGCGCCCGGCGAATCTGTTCGTGGCCACCTTCCTGGGCAGTCCGGCGATGAACGTGCTGCGCGGGCGCCTGGTGCGCGACGACGGGCTGGCCCTGGTCCTTCACCCCGGCGCGGACGGCGATGGCGCGGCACCGCTGCGCGTGCCGCTGGCCGCGCTGGACGTGCCCGTCGATTGGGTGGGGCGCGACGTCGCCGTGGGCATCCGGCCCGAGCACCTGCTGCCCGAACGCGTCGCGCCGGATCCTGCGGCGTCGGGGTTCGCGCCGCGGCTGGAAGTGCTCGAACCGGTGGGCAGCGACACCTACGCCCACCTGCGCCTGGGGCCGCATCCCCTGGTGGCGCGCTTCGCGCCCGATCTGCCGCTGCCGCCCCCGGGCGGGACTCTGCCGCTGCGCGTTGCGCCGCAGCACCTGCACGTCTTCGACGGCACCACCGGGCAGCGGCTGCCCGCCTAGCCCCCGTTTTGGGCGGCTCGCCGGGGAGGCGGGCCCCGGGCGGATGGCTATACTGCCCCGTCCGGCCGGCCTTCGCGCAGGCCGTTTGCGTTCCGGACCAGGCGCCTGGCCGTGGCCCCGGCGACGCGATTCCGCCCCAGCACCACCTCAGCCACGCGCAACGGCACACGCCCGGGCGCAGACGGGAACCCCAAGACGCGCATGCGCCTGTCCACGATCAAGCTGTCCGGCTTCAAGTCCTTCGTCGATCCCACCACGCTGCACCTGCCGACCAACATGACCGGCGTGGTCGGCCCCAACGGCTGCGGCAAGTCCAACATCATCGACGCGGTCCGCTGGGTCATGGGCGAAAGCACCGCCAGCCGCCTGCGCGGCGACAGCGCCACCGACGTGATCTTCTCCGGCTCCACCGCGCGCAAGCCGGTGTCGCAGGCCACGGTCGAGCTGGTCTTCGACAATTCCGACCACGCGATCACCGGCGAGTACGCCGCCTTCAACGAGATCTCGGTGAAGCGCACCGTGGGCCGCGACGGCCAGAGCAGCTACTACCTCAACGGCGCCAAGTGCCGCCGCCGCGACATCACCGACCTGTTCCTGGGCACCGGCCTGGGGCCGCGCAGCTATTCGATCATCGAGCAGGGGATGATCAGCCAGATCATCGAGGCCCGGCCCGAGGACCTGCGCGTGTACCTGGAGGAAGCCGCCGGCATCTCCAAGTACAAGGAGCGCCGCAAGGAGACCGAGACCCGGATCCGCCACACGCGCGAGAACCTGGACCGCCTCAACGACCTGCGCGACGAGATCGGCAAGCAGCTCAACCACCTGGCCCGCCAGGCGCGCCAGGCCGAGCAATACACCCAGATCCAGGCCGAGCGCAAGGTCAAGGACGCGCAGTGGAAGGCGCTGGAATTCCGCGGCCTGGACGCGCAGCTGCAGGGCCTGCGCGAGAAGCTCTCGCAGGAAGAAACGCGCCTGCAGCAGCTCATCGCCGAGCAGCGCGAGGCCGAGGCCCGCATCGAGACCGGCCGCGTACGCCGCGAGGAAGCGGCTGAAGCTCTCAACAAGGCCCAGGCCGCAAGCTACGAAGTCGGTGGGGCGCTGGCCCGCATCGAGCAGCAGATCGCCCACCAGCGCGACCTGTCCGCGCGCCTGCAGCGCGCCCGCGACGAGGCGCAGACCGCGCTGGCCGAACTGGGCAGCCACATCAGCGTGGACGAGGCGCGGCTGTCCCAGCTGCGCGAGGCCATCGCCGGCGCCGAACCGCAGCTGGCCCAGATCAAGGGCGACGACGACGCGCGCCAGTCGGCCCTGCGCGAAGCCGAGGCGGCCCTGGCCGACTGGCAGCAGCGCTGGGACGCGCACAGCCGCGAGCAGAGCGAAGCGGCGCGCGCCGGCGACGTGGAGCGCACGCGGGTCGATTACCTCGACCGGCAATCCCTGGACGCCGATCGCCGCCGCGAGGCCCTGGCCGCCGAACGCGCCGGCTTCGACCTGGACGCCCTGGCCGGTGCCTTTGCCGACCTGCAGGCCCGGCACGATGCGCAGAAGACCGGGCTGGACGGGCTGGCCGCGGACGTGGAAACCCGCAAGCAGGCCGTGCAGGCGCTGCAGGACGACATCCGCCGTTCGCAGGCCGAACTGGCCGAGGTCCGCAAGGCCGCGCAGGAGAAGCGCGGCCGCCTGTCGTCGCTGGAGACCCTGCAGCACGCCGCGCTGGGCCAGGAGCAGGGCGCCGCGGTGGAATGGCTGCGCGCGCGCGGCCTGGATTCCGCCGCGCGCGTGGGCGCGTCGCTGTCCGTGGAGCCGGGCTGGGAAGCGGCGGTGGAAAGCGCGCTGGGGCAGATGATCGAAGGCGTGCTGGTGGACTCGCCCGAGGCGCTGGTCGAAGCACTGGGAGACCTGCGCGAGGGCCGGCTGACGCTGGTCGCCTCCGAAACCGGCAGCGCGGACTTCGCGCCCACCTCGCTGGCCGCCCGGGTGCAGGGGCCGCTGCCGATCCGCCGCATGCTGGCCAAGCTGCACACGGCCGAGGACCTGCCGGCCGCGCGCGCGCTGCAGGCGCAGCTGTCCCCGGACGAGTCGGTGATCACCCGCGACGGCGCGCGCCTGGGCGCGGGCTGGGTGCGCGTGGTGCGCTCCAGCGCGGCCAAGCAGGGCGCCCTGCTGCGCGAGAAGGAAATCCAGTCGCTGCGCACCGAGATCGAGCAGCTGCAGCACCGCGAGCAGGAACTGGAGCGCGGCGTCTCCGCATGGCGCGACCGCGCGCTGGCGGCGGAGCAGCAGCGCGAAGACGCGCAGCGCGCGCTGTACATGGCCCATCGCAGCGTGTCCGAACTGGCCGGCCAGCTGCAGAGCGGGCAGGGCCGACTGGATTCGGCGCGCGCGCGCATCGCCCGGATCGAAGCGGAAACCGCGCAGCTCGCCGAGGCGATCTCCACCGCCGGCACCCAGGCTCGCGAAGCCCGCGCGCGCCTGGAGACCGCCGTGTCGCGCATGGCGGAACTGGAACAGACGCGCCGTGCGCTGGAAGCCGAACGCATCGCGCTGGCCGAAGCGCGCGACAGCGCACGCAGCGCCGCACGCGAGTCGCGCGACGCCGCGCACGCGCTGGCGCTCACCCTGGAATCGCAGCGCGCGCAGGTGGTGGCCCTGGCCCAGGCCCTGGAGCGCATGGGCAGCCAGCGCGGCCAGCTGGACAGCCGCCTGGGGGAACTGGCCAGCCAGCTGGCCGACGGCGACTCGCCAGTGCAGGCGCTGGAGGCCGAGCACCAAAGCGCGCTGGAGCAGCGCGTGGTCAGCGAAAAGGCGCTGGGCGAGGCGCGCGCGGCGCTGGAAGGCATTGACCACGAACTGCGCGAACTCGAGCAGACCCGCCAGCACCGCGACGAGCAGGCCGTGGTGCAGCGCGACCGGATCGGCCAGCGCAGGCTGGACCAGCAGGCGCTGGCGATCCGCGCCGGCCAGCTCGGCGATGCGGTGGTGCAGGCCGGCTTCGCCATGGACGACGTGGTCAACGCGCTGCCCGACGACGCCGACGTGGCCGTGTGGGAAAAGGCCGTCGCCGACCTGGATGCGCGGCTGCGCCGCCTCGAGCCGGTGAACCTGGCCGCGATCAGCGAGCACGCCGAGGCCGAGCAGCGCAAGGACTACCTGGATTCGCAGCACACCGACCTGACCACCGCGCTGGAAACGCTGGAAGACGCGATCCGCAAGATCGACCGCGAGACGCGCGGCCGTTTCAAGGACACCTTCGACCGGGTCAACTCGGGCGTGCAGGAGCTGTACCCCCGCCTGTTCGGCGGCGGCCACGCGTACCTGGAGCTCACCGGAGAGGACCTGCTCGACACCGGCGTGGCGATCATGGCGCGCCCGCCGGGCAAGCGCGTGTCGAACATCTCGCTGCTGTCCGGCGGCGAGAAGGCGATGACCGCGGTGGCGCTGGTCTTCGCGATCTTCCGCCTCAACCCCGCGCCGTTCTGCCTGCTCGACGAGGTGGACGCGCCGCTGGACGAGGCCAACGTGGGCCGCTTCACCAACATGGTGAAGGAGATGAGCGAGCACGTGCAGTTCCTGTTCGTCTCGCACAACAAGGCCACCATGGAGGCGGCGGAACAGCTGTCGGGCGTTACCATGCGCGAGCCCGGCGTCAGCCGCCTGGTGTCGGTGGACCTGGCCGAGGCGGCAAGGCTGGCCGGCGCCGCGTGAGGCGCGGGGAGCGGGAACACGGGGCACGGCGGCCGATGCGCGTCATGCCTTGGTTCGCGCGCGCCGGTCGGGACGCCCGCGTCCGCGAGCGGGCTGCAACGTTCCTCCGCTGCTCGCCGCTTGCTGTGTCCGCAATCGATCCACACACGAGTTTCGCGTTGATCCGAAAACCCTGGCCATCGCACCGGAGCTACTCATGACCGACATCTGGCTGCTGCGTATCGGGATCGTCGTCGCCGGCCTGTTGCTGATGGCCGCCATCTGGTTCTTCGGCCGTCCGCGCAAGCCCGCCCAGGGCCTGCGCACGGAGGGCAGGGCGCGGGGCGAGGCCGGCCGCATGGAACCGACGCTGGGCGCGCAGCTGGAAAGCGAGCTGGCCGACGCCGACGCGGTGGGCGACGCGGCCGTGCAGTCCGAGCTCGACCTGCTCGACCAGACGGTGGGCGCGGTGCAGCCCAACAGCGAGCTGGGCAAGCGCGCCACTGAAGACTTCGACAAGATCATTACCCTGTACATCGCCGCGCGGGCCGGGCGCACCCTGCGCGGGCCGGACATCGTGGTCGCCGCCGAGAAGGCGGGCCTGACCTACGGCCACATGAACGTCTTCCATCGCCTGGTGCAGGGCCACCCCGAGCGCGGCCCGGTGTTCAGCGTGGCGAACGTCAAGAAGCCCGGCAGCTTCGAGATGTCCGAGATCCAGACCCTGGAAACCCCGGCCATCGCCTTCTTCCTGACACTGCCCGCGCCGGTGCCGGCGCTGGATGCGTGGGAGATGCTGCAGCCGGCCGCGGAGCGCATGGCCGAACTGCTCGACGGCGTGCTGCTGGACGAGCAGCGCAATGCCCTGGGCCGGCAGCGCGTGCAGCACCTGCGCGAGGAAATGCGCGCCTACGACCGCGAGCGCGAGATCGCCCCCGGCAAGCCTGCGCGCTGGTGAAGTCGCGCTGTTGCCGGATGTAGGAGCGGCTTCAGCCGCGCGCGCTTGCACAGAATCGCACGACGTCGAAAGGCTCGCGGCTGAAGCCGCTCCTACATAGAATCCTTCGATGCCGACCACCCCCGCCGCCCGCATCGAAGCGCTGCGTCGCCGCATCGACGACGCCAACCACCGCTACCACGTGCTCGACGAGCCGGACATCCCGGACGCGGAGTACGACCGGCTGCTGCGCGAACTAGAGGCGCTGGAAGCCGAGCATCCCGACCTGGCCGATCCGGATTCGCCCACCCAGCGCGTCGGCGACGCGCCGTCCGGCAAGTTCGCCACGGTGCCGCACGCGGTGCCGATGCTGTCGCTGTCCAACGCCTTCAGCGACGAGGAAGTGCAGGCCTTCGTCGACCGCATCGCCAGGGAAACCGGCGATGACGACCCGGCGTTCTCCGCCGAACCCAAGCTGGACGGGCTGGCGATCAGCCTGCGCTACGAGCTTGGCCGCTTCGTCCGCGGCGCGACCCGCGGCGACGGCGCCAGCGGCGAGGACGTCACCGCGAACCTGCGCACGGTGAAGTCCATTCCGCTGCGGCTGCGCGATCGCGCGCTGGCAGGCGTCGCTGGCGATCCGGAACCGGCTGCGCGCAAAGGCGCGAAGCGTGCCGCTGCCGAGCTGCCGAACGCGGGTTCGCCGATCCCGATTCCCGCCGTCCTCGAAGTCCGCGGCGAAGTGTTCATGCCCAAGGCCGCGTTCGAGCGCTGGAACCAGGCCGCCCGCGAACGCGGCGACAAGCCCATGGCCAATCCGCGCAACGGCGCCGCCGGCTCGCTGCGCCAGCTGGACCCGCGCGTCACCGCGCAGCGGCCACTCGCGTTCTACGCGTATGCGCTGGGCGAAGTCGCGTTTGGGGCAGGCGCGGAGGCGCGCCTGCCGCCGACCCATTCGCAGACCCTCGCCTGGCTGCGCGATCTCGGCCTGCCGGTCAGCCGCGAGATCGAGACCGTGCGCGGCGTTGCGGGGATCCTCGACTACTACCGGCGCACCGGCGCGCGCCGCGACGCGCTGCCGTTCGACATCGACGGCGTGGTCTACAAGCTCGACCGGTACGACCAGCAGCGCGCCATGGGCTTCGTCTCGCGCGCGCCGCGCTGGGCGCTGGCGCACAAGTTCCCCGCGCAGGAGGAGGCCACCACCGTCGAATCCATCGAGGTCAACGTGGGCCGCACCGGCGCGGTGACGCCGTGGGTACTGATGGCGCCGGTGCACGTGGGCGGGGTGACCGTCACCCGCGCCACGCTGCACAACGCCGACCAGGTCGCGCGGCTCGACGTGCGCGTGGGCGATACGGTGATCGTGCGCCGCGCCGGCGACGTGATCCCGGAAGTGGTGCGCGTGATCCAGGAGCGCAGGCCGCTGGAAGCGCGCGGCGAACCCGTGCATCCCCCGTACCAGCTGCCCGCGACCTGCCCGGATTGCGGTTCGGCGGTGGAGCGCGAGGAAGGCGAGGTCGTCGCACGCTGCACCGGCGGCCTGTACTGCCCGGCGCAACGCGTGCAGGCGCTGTTCCATTTCGCCTCGCGCCGCGCGATGGATATCGAGGGCCTGGGCGAGCGGCTGATCATGGCGCTGGTCGAGTTCGACTACGTGCGCACCGTGGCGGATCTCTACGCGCTGACGGTGGGCGACTTCGTCGAGATGAAGCGCCGGGCCGACGAGCGCGAGACGGCCGCTGCGGACGCGACCGGGGCCGTTCCGGAAACGCCGAAGCCGGGCAAGATCGCCACCAAGTGGGCGGACAACCTGGTGGCCGCGATCCGCGCCAGCAAGGACACCACGCTGGAACGCGTGCTGTACGCGCTGGGCATCCGCGACGTGGGCGAATCCACGGCCAAAATCCTGGCGCGCCATTTCGGCGCGCTGCAGCCGCTGATGGATGCGGACGAGGAGGCGCTGAAGCAGGTGCCCGACGTCGGACCCGTCGTCGCCGCGCGCATCGCGCACTTCTTCGCCCAGCCGCACAACCGCGAGGTCATCGCCGCGCTGCAGGCCGCGGGCGTCAAGTGGCCCGAAGGCGCGCCCCGGCGCTCGGCCGAAGGCCCGCTGTCGGGCAAGACCGTGGTGCTGACCGGGGCGCTGGCGTCCATGAGCCGCGACGAGGCCGGCGACCGGCTCGAAGCGCTGGGCGCCAAGGTGTCCGGCAGCGTGTCGAAGAAGACGTCCATCGTGGTCGCCGGCGAAGCCGCCGGCAGCAAGCTGGCCAAGGCGCAGGAGCTGGGCATCGAGATCTGGGACGAAGCGAAGCTGGTGGCCTTCCTGGCCGGGCACGCGTGATTCGACGCCCCCACATGCCTCGCAGGAACGGCTTCAGCCGCGAGCTTTTCCCCGCAATCAGCGGAGGGAGCGCTCTCGCGGTAAAAGCCGCGCCTGCAGCACGGAAGTGGGCATCGTGAGCGATTGGCAGCCCAGTGGCCCGCTGGAGGCGCTGCGCCTGCGCGCGCGCCTGAACGCGACCATACGCGGCTTCTTCGCGGCGCGCGGCGTGCTGGAAGTGGAAACCCCGGTGCTGTCCGTGGCCGGCAATACCGACCCCAACATCGCCTCGTTCTCGCTGGAGTTTTCCGGGCGCACCGACGGCGCACCGCGCACGCGCTGGCTGCGCACCTCGCCGGAGTTCTCGCTCAAGCGCCTGCTGGCGGCGGGCATCGGCGACTGCTACGAGCTGGGCCGCGTGTTCCGCGATGGCGAAGCCGGCGGCCGCCACAACCCCGAGTTCACCATGCTCGAGTGGTACCGGGTCGGGTGGGACCACCGGCGGCTGATCGACGAAACCGCCGAACTGGTCCGCGCCGCGCTGGCGCTGGTGGGGCGGGAGGCATCTCTGCGCGTGGTGACCTATCGCGACCTGTATCGCCAGGCGCTGGGCCTGGATCCGTTCACCGCCACCGACGACGCCCTGCGCGCGGCGCTGGGCGATGTGCGGATCGATCCGGCCGGCCTGGAGCGCGACGACTGGCTGGACCTGCTCATGACCCACCGGCTGCAGCCGGCCTTCGCGGTCGACGCGATGCTCGCCGTGCACGACTATCCCGCCTCGCAATGCGCGCTGGCGCGCATCCGCGGCAGCGGCGCGGACGCGGTCGCCGAGCGCTTCGAGCTGTACTTGGGGCCGTTGGAACTGGCCAACGGTTACCACGAACTCACCGACGCGGCGCAACAGGTCAGCCGCTTCCAGCGCGACCTGCACCGGCGCGCGGCGCGCGGCGATGCGGCGGTGCCGGCGGACGGCCGCCTGCTGTCTGCGCTCGCCGCCGGCATGCCGGCCTGCGCCGGCGTGGCGCTGGGCGTGGACCGGCTGCTCATGGGGCTGCTGCACGCGTCGAAGATCGCCGACGTGCTGGCGTTCGACTTCGCCCGAGCCTGAGCGGGCCGACGCCCAGCGCCGCATGAACGGGCCCGCGCGGGCCCGGTTTTTTTCCGATTCCGTTCACCCTGCCTACGTAGAGTTGGCCGCAACAACCGGAGGGAGAACGACATGAAGCACCTGGTGGCGATGGCGACGGCTGGCCTGCTCCTCTCCGGAGCCGCGGCCGCAGCGCCGCAATACGGGGACCGCTACGGCGGCGGCTACGGCAACGAGGCGCTGCTGCGCTGCGAGTCGCAGGAAGGCCGGACCGAGCGCTGTGCGGTGGAGGGCGGCATCGCGGATGTGCGACTGGTGCGCCAGCTGTCGAAGGCGCCCTGTGTGGAAGGGCGCACCTGGGGTAGCGACCGGGGGTTCGTGTGGGTAACCGGCGGCTGCCGTGGCGAATTCGAAGTACGCCGCGGCGGCGGATGGGGCGACAACGGCTGGGGCAACGGCGGCCGCGTGTTCCGCTGCGAATCCCAGGACAACCGCTATAACCAGTGCGCTTCCGAGAGCCGCGGCCGTGCGCGTCTGGTGCGCCAGCTGTCCAAGTCGCCCTGCATCGAGGGCCGGACCTGGGGCAGCACGCGTGGCGGCGTGTGGGTGGATCGCGGATGCCGCGCCGAATTCGCTGCCGGCCGCGGCAACGGCTGGGGCAATGGCGGCAACTGGGGCGATCGCCCCGACTACGGCAACGGCTACGCGCAGACGATCCGCTGCGAGTCCATCGACGGCCGCCCGCGCCAGTGCGGCGCCGACGTGCGCTATGGCGTGCGCCTGTCGCGCCAGCTGTCCGATACGCGCTGCGTGGAAGGTCAGAACTGGGGCTGGGATCGCCGCGGCGTATGGGTGGACCACGGCTGCCGCGCCGACTTCGAGATCCGCTGAACCTGCCGTTTGCACGTGGCGCACCACGGGCCGCTACCTGCGTAGCGGCCCGTCTGCTGAGTGCCGCCGCTACACTGCGCCGATGACCGCCATCGACTACGCGCGCTACGACCGCATCCGTCCCATCCGCTGGACCGGCGACGCACTGGAGCTGCTCGACCAGCGCAAGCTGCCGTTCGAAACCGAGTACCTGTCCTGCCGCGACAGCGACGCCGTCGCCGCCGCCATCCACGCGCTCGCGGTGCGCGGCGCACCGGCGATCGGCATCTCCGCCGCGTGGGGCGTGGTGCTGGCTGCGCGCCAGGTCGACGCGGGCGATGCCGCCGCTGCCCTGGCAGAACTGGAGCCGGCGATGCAGCGGCTCAACGCGGCCCGGCCCACCGCGGTGAATCTGGCGTGGGCGCTGGCACGCATGCGCGCCGCGCTGGTGCGCGCGCAGGCCGGCGAGGGCATGGACTGGCGCGCCGCGCTGGAGGCCGAGGCGCGTGCCATTGAAACCGAGGACCTGGCTGCCAATCGCGACATGGGCGTGCTGGGCGCATCGCTGATCGATCCGGGCAGCGGCGTGCTGACCCACTGCAACACCGGGTCGCTGGCCACGGCCGGCTTCGGCACTGCGCTGGGCGTGATCCGCGCCGGCGTGGCCCAGCAGCGCATCGCGCGCGTGTTCGCGGGCGAAACCCGGCCGTGGCTGCAGGGCGCGCGCCTCACCGTGTGGGAGCTGCAGCAGGACGGCATCGACGCCACGCTGATCGCCGATGCGGCCGCCTCGCACCTGATGAAGACCGGGCAGGTGCAGTGGGTGGTGGTGGGCGCCGACCGAATCTGCGCCAACGGCGATGTCGCCAACAAGATCGGCACCTACCAGCTGGCCATCGCCGCCCGCCATCACGGCGTCCGGTTCATGGTGGTGGCACCGTCCTCCACCGTGGACATGGCCACCGCCAGCGGCGAATCCATCCACATCGAGGAGCGCGAGGCCGCCGAACTGCACGGCGTGGGCGGAACGCGCACGGTCGCCGATGGCATCGCCGCGTGGAATCCCGTCTTCGATGTCACCCCGCACGCATTGATCGACGCGATCGTGACCGAGAAGGGCGTGGTCACGCAGCCCGACACGGAGCGCATGCTGGCCCTGTTCGGCTGACCGGGTGCCTGCGCCGCGCGTGCGCGCATAGCCATGGCTGGGCGCGTCTCGACGCGCCATTTCCAGCCCGCAGGCACCCGGCAGAACCGGCCCGTCGGCGATGGCCCGGGCCATGCATGCGCCGCCGTCGGTCGCAGGCGCTGCAACCCGCGTTTGCGCGAGCTGCGATGAACGCGTAACTCCTTGTTTTTCGTACGAAACCGCGTGCTTTCGAGGGCCTGCGCTGGTACACTCGACGGCTCCCCGCGCCGCCCCTTCGCACCTGCCCGCAAGGTGCCCCGAACCAGGCGGCCGCGGTCCACGCACACGCAGCAGGACACGCCTTCCGCATGGCAGAACTCGCGCAGGAAATCATCCCGGTCAACCTTGAAGACGAGATGCGCCGCAGCTACCTCGATTACGCCATGAGCGTGATCGTGGGGCGCGCCCTCCCCGATGTCCGGGACGGTCTCAAGCCGGTGCACCGCCGGGTGCTGTTCGCCATGCACGAGCTGGGCGCGCACAGCAACAAGCCGTACTACAAGTCGGCGCGCATCGTCGGCGACGTGATCGGCAAGTACCACCCGCACGGCGACCAGTCGGTGTACGACACGCTGGTGCGCATGGCGCAGCCGTTCTCGCTGCGCTACCTGCTGGTAGACGGGCAGGGCAACTTCGGCTCCATCGACGGCGACAACGCCGCGGCCATGCGCTACACCGAGGCGCGCATGGCCAAGCTCACCCACGAGCTGCTGGCCGACATCGACAAGGAAACCGTCGACTTCCAGCCGAACTACGACGAGAAGGAACTGGAACCCACGGTCATGCCGACCCGGTTCCCGAACCTGCTGGTCAACGGTTCGGCAGGCATCGCGGTGGGCATGGCCACCAACATCCCGCCGCACAACCTGACCGAGGTGGTCAACGCCACCATCGCGCTGATCGACAACCCGCAGATCGACATCGACGGGTTGATGGAATACGTGCCGGGGCCGGACTTCCCCACCGCCGGCATCATCAACGGCGTCGGCGGCATCCACCTGGCCTACCGCACCGGCCGCGGCCGCGTGCGCATGCGCGCGCGCGCGGACATCGAAGTGGCCGACAACGGCCGCGAGGCGATCGTCGTCACCGAGATCCCCTACCAGGTCAACAAGGCGCGGCTGATCGAGAAGATCGCCGAGCTGGTGAAGGAAAAGCGCCTCGAAGGCATCAGCGAGCTGCGCGACGAGTCCGACAAGGACGGCATGCGCATCTACATCGAGGTCAAGCGCGGCGAGTCGGCCGAGGTGGTGCTCAACAACCTGTACTCGCAGACGCCGATGGAATCGGTGTTCGGCATCAACATGGTGGCGTTGGTCGATGGCCGCCCGCAGCTGCTCAACCTCAAGCAGATGCTGGAAGCCTTCGTGCGCCACCGCCGCGAGGTGGTGACGCGCAGGACCATCTTCGACCTGCGCAAGGCGCGCGCGCGCGCCCACGTGCTGGAAGGCCTGACCGTCGCGCTGGCCAACATCGACGAGATGATCGAGCTGATCAAGACGTCGGCCAATGCGGACGAGGCGCGTACCAAGATGCTCGCGCGCACCTGGGATCCGGGCCTGGTCGCCAGCCTGCTGGCCGCCGCCGGAAGCGACGCCTCGCGCCCCGAGGACCTGCCCATGGGCGTGGGCCTGCTCGACGCCGACGGCACGGCGCAGTACCGCCTCACCGAGACCCAGGCGCAGCAGATTCTCGAAATGCGCCTGCACCGCCTGACCGGGCTGGAGCAGGACAAGCTCACCGACGAATACCGCCAGCTGCTGGACACCATCCGCGGGCTGATCGAGATCCTGGAACACCCCGACGTGCTGATGCGGGTGATCCGCGAGGAACTGGCCAACGTGCGCGAGGAATTCGGCGACGCGCGCCGCAGCGAGATCCGTGCGAGCGAGGAAGACCTCGACATCCTCGACCTGATCGCGCCGGAAGACGTGGTGGTGACCCTCAGCCACGCCGGCTACGCCAAGCGCCAGCCGGTCAGCGCGTATCGCGCGCAGCGGCGCGGCGGGCGCGGGCGCAACGCCGCCAGCACCAAGGAAGAGGATTTCATCGACCAGCTGTGGCTGGTCAACACCCACGACACGCTGCTTGCCTTCACCAGTGCCGGTCGCGTGTTCTGGCTGTCGGTGCACCAGCTGCCCGACGCCGGCCCCAACGCGCGCGGCCGGCCGATCATCAACTGGATCCCGCTGGAAGCCGGCGAGAAGGTGCAGGCCGTGCTGCCCGTGCGCGAGTACGCCGAAGGCCAGTACGTGTTCTTCGCCACGCGCAACGGCACGGTCAAGAAGACCCCGCTCACCGAGTACGCCTTCCGCCTGCAGCGCGGCAAGATCGCGATCAACCTGGAGGAAGGCGATGCGCTGGTCGGCGCCGAGCTGACCGACGGCCAGCGCGACATCATGCTCTTCGCCAGCAACGGCAAGGCGGTGCGTTTCGACGAGGCGAGCGTGCGCGCGATGGGTCGCACCGCCACCGGCGTGCGCGGCATGCGCCTGGCCGACGGCGAGCACGTCCGGAGCCTGATCGTGGTGGAGGGCGAGGGCGACATCCTCACCGCCAGCGAACGCGGCTACGGCAAGCGCACGCCGGTCGCCGACTATCCGAAGAAGGGCCGTGGCACGCAGGGCGTGATCGCGCTGCAGACCAGCGCGCGCAACGGCCGGCTGGTCGGTGCCATCCAGCTCAGCGACCACCACGAGGTGCTGCTGATCTCCGATGGCGGCACGATGGTGCGCACCCGCGCCTCGGAGATCGCCCAGGTCGGGCGCAACACGCAGGGCGTCACCCTGATGCGCGTCGGCGAAGGCGAGAGCCTGCAGGCGATCGAGCGGGTCGAGGCGCTGGACGAGGACAGTGAGGCCCCTGCCGCATCCACCGACACCACGGCGCCGCCGCCGGCCTGATCCGGCGCAACGCAGGCGCGCTCGAGCGCCTTCAGCCGCCGGCTCTGGCTGATGCCTTCAAACGCGAAAGGCTCACGGCTGAATCCGGTTCTACACAAAGCAAGGGCGGCCATTGGCCGCTCTTTGGCTTACTTGCCGATCCAGCCGTCGAGCAGGTCGGCGAACTCGTCGGCGTGTTCCTCTTCCTGGGCCAGGATGCCCTCGAGGATGCGCTTGGTGGTGGTGTCACGGTCGCCGATGTAGTTGATCATCTCGCGATAGCTGTCGATCGCGATGCGCTCGGCCACCAGGTTCTCCTTCACCATGTCGCGCAGGTCCTTGCCTTCCTGGTACTCCGCGTGCGAACGCGCGGTGAGCGTGGCGGGGTTGAGGTCCGGCTCGCCGCCCAGCTGCACGATGCGCTCGGCGATCTTGTCCGCGTGCGCCTGCTCCTGCTTGGCGTGTTCCAGGAATTCGCCCTTCACCGCGTCGGCGAGCATGCCCGACGCCATGTGGTAGTGGCGCATGTAGCGCAGCACGCACACCCACTCCGTCGCCAGGGCATCGTTGAGCAGGCGGATCACCTGCTTGCGGTCGGCGGTGTAGGTCTCGGTGATGGCGCCCTGGTCGATGCTCTTGCGCGCGCGCGCGCGCAGCGTGGCGGTATCGGTCAGGGGCGAACTGGTCTTTCCGCCTGCGGCGGTGTGCTTGCTGGCAGTACGGGTGGCGGGCTTGGACATGGGGCTCTCCGGTTGGAAACGGGCAGGGCGTGGCGGCAGGCGGGACGGCTGCGGGCCGGGGTCAGGCGGACAGGTGCTCGAGCATGTAGTCGGCGGAAGAAACGCGGAATTCGCCCGGCGCCTCGACGTGCAGCTGCCTGACCACGCCGTCTTCGGCGTAGAGCGCGAACCGCTTGCTGCGCGTGCCCATGCCGTAGGCACTGGCGTCCATCTCCAGGCCAAGGGCGCGGGTGAAGTCGCCGTTGCCGTCGGCCAGCATCAGCAGGCCGTCGGGCACCTGCTGGCTCTGGCCCCAGGCTCGCATCACGAACGGGTCGTTGACCGACATGCAGGCCACGTCGATGCCGCGCGCCCGGAACTGGTCGAACTTCTCCACGAAGCCGGGCAGGTGGCGCTCGGAACAGGTCGGGGTAAATGCGCCGGGCACCGCGAACAGCACCACCTTCTTGCCGGCGAAGATGGTGGGGGTGTCGATCTGTTCGACGCCTTCGGTGATGTGCTGGAGGACGGCTTCTGGGATGCGGTCGCCGGGTGCGATGGGCATGGGGGTCTCCGTTGGGTGAACGGAGTCTGGACGGCGGGGCCGAAAGTCCGCGTCAAGACCCCTTGAAAGCCCGGCGCCGGATTCGCACCTGCGGGTCATGGCGGCCGTGGCGCCGCCGTCCACAGAGGGCACAGACCATGAGAAACATCGTGCGTTACCAGCAACGTTGGCCTGCGCAGTCGCTGCTGCAGGACGAGCTGAAGCAGGTCTTCGACCGTTTCTTCCAGACCGGCGACGAGCGCGACGACTCGTCGGTCGTCACCAGCCAGTGGGCGCCGCTGGTGGACATCCGCGAGGAAGGCGACCGCTTCGTGCTGTACGCGGACCTGCCGGGCATCGACCCGCAGGACGTCGAGGTGCTGATGGACAAGGGCATCCTGACGATCAAGGGCGAGCGCAAGGGCGAGTCCGCGCAGCAGACCGAGCGGTATTCGCGGATCGAGCGCCCGTACGGCAGCTTCCACCGCCGCTTCGCGCTGCCCGACAGCGCAGATCCGGACAGCATCGAGGCGAGCGGTCGCGATGGCGTGTTGATCATCACCATCCCCAAGCGACCCGAGACCAAGCCCCGCCGCATCCAGGTGGGCGCAGGCGCGACGCGCCAGTAAGCGGCGCGCGGGGGCGGTGGTGCCGCCCCCGTCTTGCTACCCTCGTCCGGCCCGCGGCTGTTCCGCGGGCCGGCGTCTTTTCGCGGAGCCAGGATGCAGTTCAAGGATTACTACCAGACCCTGGGCGTGGAGCCGGGCGCGGGCGAGGCGGAGATCAAGACCGCCTACCGCCGGCTTGCCCGCAAGCATCATCCGGACGTCAGCAAGGAGCCGGGCGCCGAAGAGCGCTTCAAGGCGATCAACGAGGCGTACGAGGCCCTGCGCGATCCGGACAAGCGCGCCGCCTACGACCAGCTGCGCGCGCGCGGCTACCGCCCCGGCGACGAGGTCCAGCCTCCGCACGGTGGCTTCCAGGGCCAGCCCGGCGGCTTCGATTTCGATGAGATCTTCGCCGGCGGCGGCGGGGGCAGCGCCGGCTTCAGCGATTTTTTCGAGGAGCTGTTCGGGCGCCGGCGCGCGGCTGCCGGGCAGCGCCCCGGCCCGCAGCCACCGCGGGGCGACACGCGCGCGCGGCTGTCCGTGCCGTTGGATGCCGTGTACAACGGCAGCAGCGTGCGCATCGGCATCAACGGCAAGTCGCTGGACGTGCGCATCCCCAAGGGCGTGCGTCCGGGGCAGGTCATCCGCCTGGCGGGCCAAGGCGCGCATGGCGACCTGCTGCTGGAAGTGGAGTACGCCGCGCACCCGCAGTTCGAGGTGGACGGGCGCAACATCATCCACATCCTGCCGGTGGCGCCGTGGGAAGCGGCGCTGGGCGCCACGGTGAGCGTGCCGACCCTGGGCGGGCCGGTGGACGTGAAGATCCCGGCCGATTCCGAAGCCGGGCGCAAGCTGCGGCTGCGCGGGCGCGGCCTGCCCGGGTCCGGAGCGCATCCGGCCGGGGACCAGATCGTGGAGCTCGAGGTGCTGGCGCCTAAGCCGAACAACGATGCGGAGCGCGAGGCGTACCGACGCCTGCAGCAGGCCTTCGGCGACGACTGGCGCCGCGCCTGAGTCGCCTCAGGCGGCCGCGGGCGGTGTCGCGCCGCCGCCCAGCACCTGGCCGATCATGTCGGACAGCTCGGATTCGCTGAACGGCTTGCTGAGGTAGGCCTTCGCGCCCTGGCGCATGCCCCACACGCGGTCGGTGTCCTGGTCCTTGGTGGTCACCATGATGACCGGGATGTGCTTGGTGGCCGGATCGCGGGTGATCGCGCGGGTGGCCTGGAACCCGTTGAGGTTGGGCATCACCACGTCCATCAGGATCAGGTCGGGCAGTTCGCTGCGCGCCTTGTCCACGCCCTCGGCACCGTCCTCGGCCGTGCACGCCTCGTGCCCAAGTTTCTCGACGATGCGCCGGATGCCCATCAGCTGCGAGGGCGAATCGTCCACGATCAGGATGCGTGCCATGCGGATTCCCATTCCCGGGCGCCGGGATGCCACCCGATTTTAGCGGGCGTTCACGTCGCCGCAAGCGGGGCCGGCTTCAGCCCGTGGTGCGCACCAGGGTGCGGCCCAGCGACCCGCCGGCCAGCATGGTGGCGAAGACCTCGGGCAGGTCCGCCAGCGTGGTTTCGCGCGTGCAGATCCGCTCCAGGTGGCGCGGCTTCCAGTCGCTCGCCAGGCGCCGCCAGATCTCGCCGCGGATGTCGCGCGCGGTCCCCGCGGAGGCCACGCCCAGCAGCGAAACACCCCGGATGATGAAGGGCATCACCGTGGTGGGAAGGTCGGCTGTCGCAGCGAGCCCCGCAGTGGCGACGTTGCCGTAGGGCACGGTCTGGGCCAGCAGGCTGGCGAGCATCGGCCCACCCACGTTGTCCAGGGCGCCGCCGAAGCGCGCAGTCTCCAGGGGCCGCGACGTGGCCAGCGCATCGCGCGGCAACACGTCCGCTGCGCCCAGTTCCCGCAGGTACGCCGCCTGTGCGGGCTTGCCGCTGATCGCGTGCACCTGGTAGCCGGCGCTGCTGAAGATATCCACGGCCAGCGATCCGACGCCGCCGGTCGCGCCGGTCACCGCCAGCGGCCCCAGTGCCGGCGTCTGCCGGTTCTCGGTCATGCGGAACAGCGCCAGCGCGGCGGTGAACCCGGCGGTGCCCAGGATCATGCTTTCGCGCAGGTCCAGGCCGGCGGGCAGCGGGATCACCCACTCGGATTCCAGGCGTGCATACCGCGCGTAGCCCCCGTCGCGGGTTTCGCTCAATCCCGAACCGGTGACCAGCACCGCGTCGCCTTCGCGGAACCTGCGGTCGGTCGAGGCGACGACATGCCCTGCCACGTCGATGCCGCCCACCAGCGGGAAGCGGCGCAGGATCTTGCCCTTGCCGGTGCCGGCCAGCGCGTCCTTGTAGTTGACCGACGAATACGCGGTTTCGATCACCACCTCGCCCGGATTGAGCGCATCCAGCGGAATCGACTCCAGGCCGCTGCGATAGCCGCTGGCGTCGCTGTGGATCCGGAAGGCGTCGAAGGCAGTGGGGATGGACAAGCGGGTGACTCCAGGTTGCGGTGCGACGATGCGCCGCACGAAGCGGCGGCACGGGCCTTGGCGGTCGGTGTGCGCGCCGTCGCCTCCGCGCACGCCGGGATCCATGTCGACTTGCGTTCAGTTGTCGATGATATCCGGGTACAGGTCGTTCCACTCCCGGTTCACGGATTCCACCAGCCATAGCGTTTCCGCCCGGGTCAAGGCCCGGATGGACCGTTCGCGCGTGATCGCGGACACCATGTCGGGATGCGCTTCGAACCACACCAGCGTGTGCACGCCGTGCCAGCGGGTGAAGCCCGGGACCAGGCCCTGCCGGTGCTGCAGGACGCGCTGCGCCAGGTCGGCGGTGACGCCCGTGTACAGCATGCCGCGCCTGCCGCTGGCAAGGATGTAGACGCAGGGATTCCGTTCCCGCATAGCGACTTCCGTCATCCCGGCGAAGGCCGGGATCCATGTTGACTGCGGCGTATTGGAGCAAACGCAGGATCGAAATGGACCCCGGCCTTCGCCGGGATGACGATGGGAATTTTCTGATTCTTCTCGCAGATGGGCCGGACGGTGGACGATCCGCAGGTTCCGCTGCGGCTCAGCGCAGCGCCGCCCTGCGTTTTTCGTCCAGCCACTTGTCCGCCTGCGCCGGCTCGTAGGCGCGCAGCCAGTCGAGCAGCGCGGCGATGTCGTCGCCATGCCACAGGTCGCGGCGCTGGTCCGGGTGCAGGAAGCGCTCGGCGACCATGCGGTCCAGCATCGCCATCAGCGGCGCGTAGAAATCGTCCACGTCCAGGAAGGCGCAGGGTTTGGCGCCCAGGCCCAGCTGGCGCCAGGTCAGCATTTCGAACATTTCGTCGAGCGTGCCGAAACCGCCGGGCAGGGCGACGAAACCGTCGCTGAGATCGAACATGCGCGCCTTGCGCTCGTGCATGGAGCCCACGACCTCGAGCCGGGTCACGCCGCGATGCGCCACTTCCCAGTCCACCAGCTGCTGCGGGATCACGCCGATCACCTCGCCGCCGGCCTGCAGCACCGCATCGGCCACGATGCCCATCAGCCCGACATTGCCGCCGCCGTAGACCAGCGCGATGCCTTCCTTGGCGATCCTGTCGCCCAGCGCCATCGCGCGTTCGGCATAGGCCGGGCGCGAACCGGCGTTTGAACCGCAGTAGACGCAGAGCGTGCGCATGGCTGCCCTCAGGGAACGAAGCTGAAAAACAGGTAGGTGGCGAACAGCACCAGGTGGACGAAGCCATGCAGCACCGTGGTGCGTCCGGTGCGCAGCGACAGCGAGGCCACGAACAGCGACAGCAACAGTAACAGGGTGGACTTGCCGTCCAGGCCCAGTTCCAGCGGCCAGCCCATGAGCAGGGCCACCACCGCCACGGTCGGCACGGTCAGGCCGATGCTCGCGATGGCCGAGCCCACCGCCAGGTTGAGGCTGGTCTGCACCCGGTCGTGCAGCGCGGCGCGCACCGCGGCCATGCCTTCGGGCAACAGCACGATGCCCGCGATCACGATACCCAGGGTCGCCGGCGGCGCGCCCGCCCCGGCCAGCAGCGATTCGATGGCCGGCGAGATGCCCTTGGCGCTCAGCACCACGGCGACCAGGGCGAGCAGCAGCAGGCCCAGGCTGGCGAGCGCTTCGCGCGCCGTGGGCGGCGCGGCGTGCGCGCGCGGATCGTCGTCCTTAGCGACGTCCTCGGGCAGGAAGTAGTCGCGGTGGCGCACGGTCTGGATGAAGGTGAAGCCGCCGAACAGTGCCAGCGTGGCGACCGCCACGAATACCAGCTGGCTGCTGGTGTACAGCGAGCCCGGCGCGCTCGTGGCGTAGTTCGGCAGCACCAGGGTGAACACCACGATCAGGCTCAGCACCGCCAGCGCCGCGGTGACGCCCTGCACGCGGAAGCCCTGCTCGTGGTGGCGGCGGCCGCCTGCCAGCAGGCTGATGCCGACGATGCCGTTGAGGATGATCATCACCGCCGCGAATACCGTGTCGCGTGCGAGCGTGGCGGTCGCCGCGCCGCCGGACAGCATCATCGACACGATCAGCGCGACCTCGATCACGGTGACCGCCAGTGCGAGCACCAGCGTGCCGTACGGCTCGCCGACGCGATGAGCGATCACTTCGGCGTGATGCACGGCCGCGATCACGTTGGCGGCCAGGGCCGCCCCCAGGAGCAGGGTCGCGCCCGGCAGCGCGGGCAGCAGGGCGCTCAGCAGCAGCACCGCCAAACCCGCCGCGGGCGCGGCGATCGTCCAGCCGGGGTTGTAGCGGGCCGCGGCCCTGCTCATGCCGGGACGCGCGGCACGCGCGCGCACCGCGGCGCCTTGGCGCGACGCGGCACGCAACCGGTCCGCATCAGTTCGCCTTGTGGATCGCGCGCTTGTCCACGGCCATGGCCGCATCGTGCACGGCTTCGGACAGGCTGGGGTGCGCATGGCAGATGCGCGCCAGGTCGTCGGCGCTGCCGCTGAACTCCATGGTCAGCACGCCTTCGTGGACCAGCTCGGACACGTTGGCGCCGACCAGGTGCATGCCCAGCACGCGATCGGTTTCGGCATGCGCCAGAACCTTCACGAAACCGGCCGGCTCGGCCATCGCCACGGCGCGACCCACGGCGGCGAACGGGAAGCTGCCGGCCTTGTAGGGAATGCCTTCGGCCTTGAGCTGTTCCTCGGTCTTGCCCACCCAGGCGATTTCCGGCTCGGTGTAGATCACCCACGGAATGGTGTCGTAGTTGACGTGGCCCGGCAGGCCCGCGATCAGCTCGGCCACCGCGATGCCTTCCTCGAAGCCCTTGTGCGCCAGCATCGGGCCGCGCACGCAGTCGCCCACCGCCCACACGCCGTCCACGCCGGTGTGGCAGTGCGCATCCACTTCGATCACGCCGCGCTCGTTCACCTTCACGCCCACGTCGTCAGCCAGCAGGCCCTTCGTCGCGGCGCGGCGACCCACGGCCACCAGCAGCTTGTCGACGACGAGCGTCTGCTCGCCTTTGTCGTCGGCGTAGGTGAGGTGGACCTCCTTGGCCTTGCCCTTCGCCTTGATCTCCGCCTTCGAGACCTTGGCGCCGAGGCGGATGTCCAGGCCCTGCTTCTTGAATTCCTTGAGCGCGGCCTTGCCGGCTTCCTTGTCGGCGGCGGCGAGGAAGTCGGGCAGGGCCTCCAGCACGACGACTTCCGAACCCAGCCGGTTCCACACGCTGCCCAGCTCCAGCCCGATCACGCCCGCGCCGATCACCGCCAGGCGCTTGGGCACGGTGGTGAAGTCCAGGGCGCCGACGTTGTCGACGATGGTCTCGCCGTCGAACTTGGCAAACGGCAGTTCGATCGAATCCGAACCGGCCGCGATGATCACGTTGGTGCCCTTGAGCTCCACGTCGCTGCCGTCGTGCTGCTTCACCTTCACCACGTTGCCGGCGTGCAGCACGCCGTAGCCGTAGAACGGCGTGACCTTGTTCGCCTTGAACAGCATCGCGATGCCGCCGGTGAACTGCTTCACGATCTTGTCCTTGCGGCCGATCATGGTGGGCACGTCCATCTTCGGCTTGTCGAAGCTGATGCCGTGTTCACCGAACAGGTGGCCCATGTTCCAGAACTGGCGGCTGGAATCGAGCAGCGCCTTGGACGGGATGCAGCCCACGCGCAGGCAGGTGCCGCCCAGCGCGGGCTTGCCGTCCTTGCCCAGCGCGGCGTCGATGCACGCCACCTTCATGCCCAGCTGCGCGGCGCGGATCGCCGCGTGGTAGCCGGCGGGGCCTGCGCCGATGACGATGACGTCGAATTGTTCTGACATTGCGTGAGTCCGTTGGATGCGGGACTCGGGACTGGAGGCTCGGGACTCGCCAGATACAGCCTCAGGCGAATCGAGCCCCCATCGTTGCGTGCCGAGCCCCGGGTCCCGAGTCCCGAGTCCCGGCCTTCCTTACATCCCCAGCAGCATGCGATGCGGGTTTTCCAGCTGGTTCTTGATGTCCACCAGGAACAGCACCGCGTCCTTGCCGTCGATGATGCGGTGGTCGTAGGACAGCGCGATGTACATCATCGGCGCGGCCATGACCTGGCCGTTCTCGACGATGGCGCGGTCCTTGATGGCGTGCATGCCCAGGATGGCGCTCTGCGGCGGATTGACGATCGGCGTGGACATCAGCGAGCCGAAGGTGCCGCCGTTGGTGATGGTGAACGTGCCGCCCTGCAGGTCTTCCAGCTTGAGGCCGCCTTCGCGCGCGGCCTTGGCGTAGCCGGCGATGCCGTTCTCGATGTCGGCGAAGGACATGCGCTCCACGTTGCGCAGCACCGGCGTCACCAGGCCCTTGTCGGTGGACACGGCGATCGAGATGTCGGCGTAGCCGTGGTAGATGATGTCGTCGCCGTCCACGGACGCATTGATCACCGGGTACTTCTGCAGCGCGTTGGCAGCGGCCTTGGCGAAGAAGCTCATGAAGCCAAGCTTGATGCCGTTGGCCTTCTCGAAGCCTTCGCCCAGCTCCTTGCGCATGGCCATGACCTTGCCCAGGTTGACCTCGTTGAACGAGGTGAGCATGGCGATGGAATTCTTCGACTGCATCAGGCGCTCGGCGATGCGCTTGCGGATGCGGGTCATGGGCACGCGCTCTTCCGGACGCGCGCCGCCGCTGACGCCGGCGGTCCTGCCGGACGCGTAGTTGACCAGGTCTTCCTTGGTCACCGCGCCGCGGCGGCCCGTGCCTTCGACCTGCGACGGGTCGATGCCTTCCTTCTTCGCGGTGAACGCGGCGCCCGGGGGCAGCCCCGCGCCGCCCGCCGCGGCGGGCGCGGCCTTGGCGGGAGCCGGCGCGGCCTTGGCCGCTTCCGGCTTGGCCTGCACGTCCTGCGGGCCCGCGGCGGGTGCCGCTTCGGTCTTGGCGGCGGCCTCGTCCTTGGGCGCTTCCGCCGTGGCCGCGGCGCCTTCCTCGATCACAGCGATGACCTGCTGGCTGGTGACGGTGGCGCCTTCCTCGAACTTGATTTCCTTCAGCACGCCATCGACGGTGGACGGCACTTCAAGCACGACCTTGTCGGTTTCCAGGTCCACCAGGTTCTCGTCGCGCTTGACCGCGTCGCCCGGCTTCTTGTGCCAGCTGGCGATGGTGGCGTCGGAAACCGATTCGGGGAGCACGGGGACTTTGATTTCGGTGGCCATGGGGCGTCCTGTTTTCGGATGTCGGCCCGCGCTGCGCGCGGGGCGACCGGATGGTTATTCGGCAGCGATCTGCTTGTCGTTGAGCGGGTTGACCAGCGCGTCGGCGACCAGCTGCTGCTGTTCGGCCACGTGGTCGTTGAAATGGCCCACCGCCGGTGCCGGCGAGCGGGCGCGCCCGGCGTAGTGCAGGGCCTGCTTCGGCTGCAGGCAATGCACCAGGTGGTGCTGGATCTGGTACCACGCGCCCTGGTTCTGCGGCTCTTCCTGGCACCACACCACGTCGGTGGCCTTGGCGTAGCGCTTCAGCTCGGCCGCCAGCTGCTTGCGCGGGAACGGGTAGAGCTGCTCCACGCGCAGGATCGCGACGCCGTCGAGCTTGCGCTTCTGGGCGTCTTCCAGCAGGTCGTAGTAGACCTTGCCCGAGCACACGACCACGCGTCCGACCTTCTTCGCGTCGGCCTGCGCATCGGGGATCAGGTGCTGGAACGAACCGCCGGCCAGTTCGTCCAGCGACGACACCGCCAGCTTGTGGCGCAGCAGGGACTTCGGGGTCATCACCACCAGCGGCTTGCGCGTGGCCATGCACAGCTGGCGGCGGATCATGTGGAAGGCCTGCGCCGGCGTGGTGGGCGCGCAGACCAGCATGTTGTCCAGTGCGCACAGCTGCAGGAAGCGTTCCAGGCGGGCCGAACTGTGCTCGGGACCCTGGCCTTCGTAGCCGTGCGGGAGGAACAGCGCCAGGCCGCACAGGCGGTCCCACTTGGCCTCGCCGGAGCTGATGAACTGGTCGATCACCACCTGCGCGCCGTTGGCGAAGTCGCCGAACTGCGCTTCCCAGATGTCGAGCGTGGACGGGTCGGCGGTGGAGAAGCCGTACTCGAACGCCATCACCGCTTCCTCGCTGAGCAGCGAGTCGATGATCGTCGCGTCCTCGACGCTCCTGCCGGGCACGTCCTTCACCAGCTGCTGCAGCGGCAGGTAGTCGCGGTCCGCCTTCTGGTCGTGCAGCACCGCATGGCGGTGGAAGAAGGTGCCGCGGCCGCTGTCCTGGCCGACCAGGCGCAGCTTGTAGCCCTGGTCCAGCAGGGTCGCGTAAGCCAGGTTCTCGGCGAAGCCCCAGTCGCCGGGCAGCTCGCCGGCGGCCATCTTGCGGCGGTCTTCGTAGATCTTGGCCACGCGCGGGTGCAGCGTGACGTCGGCGGGCACGGTGGTGATCGCCTTCGCCAGCGCGTCCAGCTTGTCGCGCGGCACCGTGGTGTCCACCGGATCGGACAGCTTGCCGGCCAGGTACTTCGACCAGTCGATGGTGAACTCGTCCGGCTTGACGCTGGCGACCTCGGTGGTGACCTCGCCGCTGTCGAGCCTGTCGCGGTAGGCGTCCACCACCGCCTTCGCATCGGCTTCGCCGATCGTGCCGTCGGCCACCAGCCGCGCGGCGTACAGCTCGCGGGTGGTGCGGTGCGCGCGGATGGTCTGGTACATCTGCGGCTGGGTCGCGGCGGGCTCGTCGGCTTCGTTGTGTCCGTGGCGGCGGTAGCAGACCAGGTCGATGACCACGTCCTTGCCGAAGCGCTGGCGGAAGTCCAGCGCCAGTTCGGCGCAGAACACCACCGCTTCGGGATCGTCGCCGTTCACGTGCAGCACCGGCGCGCCCACCATCTTGGCGACATCGGTGCAGTACAGGGTGCTGCGCGCGTCCTGCTTGTCGCTGGTGGTGAAGCCCACCTGGTTGTTGATGACCACGTGCACGGTGCCGCCCACGGCGAATCCGCGCGCCTGCGACATCTGGAACAGCTCCATCACCACGCCCTGGCCGGCGAAGGCGGCGTCGCCGTGCAGCAGCACTGGCATCACCTGCCTGCGCGCCTTGTCGCCGCGGCGCTGCTGGCGCGATCGCACGCTGCCGGCCACCACCGGGTCCACGATCTCCAGGTGCGACGGATTGAACGCCAGCGCCAGGTGCACCGGGCCGCCGGGGGTGGCGATGTCGGCGGAGAAGCCCATGTGGTACTTGACGTCGCCGGTGTGCGCGCGATCGCCGTTGCCGTGGTCGAACTTGCCTTCGAACTCGTCGAACAGGACGCGCGGCGGCTTGCCCAGCGTGTTGATCAGCACGTTGAGGCGGCCGCGGTGGGCCATGCCGATCACGATGTCCTTGACGCCGTCGCCGCCGGCACGGCGGATCAAGGTGTCCAGCAGCGGGATCAGCGCATCGCCGCCTTCCAGCGAGAACCGCTTCTGGCCGACGTACTTGGTGTGCAGGTAGCGCTCCAGCCCTTCGGCGGCGGTGAGCCGCTCCAGGATCCGGCGCCGTTCCTCGGCGCTGCGGTCGAAGCGGCCGCCGGCGGCTTCCAGCCGCTCGTACATCCAGCGCCGCTGTTCGGCGTCGGAGATGTGCATGAACTCGGCGCCGATCGGGCCGGTGTAGGTGGCCTTGAGCAGCGCGACCAGGTCGCGCAGCTTCATGCGCTCCTTGCCGGCCACGCCGCCGGTGCTGAACTCGCTGTCCGCATCGCCTTCGGACAGGCGGTGGAAGCCCAGCGCCAGGTCGGGCGCCTCGGGCGCTTCCATCATGCCCAGCGGATCGAGCTTGGCCGCCAGGTGCCCGCGCGAGCGGTAGGCGGTGATCAGCTTGCCCACGCCGCGTTCGCGGTCGTCGCCGGAGGCCGGGCCGGACGTGCCGGCCACGCCATGGTCGCGCGCGGCCCGGCCCGCGGCTGCCACGGCGTCGCGCACGGTCGAGTGCGGCACGTCGCCGGCTTCGCGCCCCTTGAACCCGTCGAAGTAGGCCCGCCATTTCGCGTCGACGCTGTCCGGAGCGGCCAGGTACTGCTCGTACAGGTCCTCGATCCAGGCGGCGTTGGCGCCGAGTTGCGAGGATTGGGCGAACTGCTTCAGGAGGTTGTCCACGTGGGGTCGGCGAATGGAGAGCGGGGCGAAGGTGGCGCCTTGGCCGCGCAGGAGTGCACGGCAAGCGGCTGATTTTTCTGGGAATCGCGCGAACCCGGACGCGGACGCGCAAGGCCGGAAATTATAGCCCCAGCGCTTGTCGCGGCGCATCATCGGGGCCGGCGCGCGTGCGGGGCGCCACGGCGCGCGCGCCATGGCGCCCGTGGCGCGGGCCTACAGGCCCAGGGCGCGTAGTTCCGCGCAGGGGCGCGCGCGCTCCCAGATGCGGTCGAACTCGTCGCCGAGCTGGCGCGCGCGGCCCGGCGCCGCAAGCTGCGCCTCGCCGTCGAAGCGATGGCCGAGCGGCCTGAAGTAGCTGCCGCCCGCGTCGTTGGCCACGAATGCCGGCACGTAGGCGCGATCCACCGGATCGTCCACCTCGCGCAGCAGCAGCACGCTGGGAAGCCGTTGCGCCAGGGCCAGCACGGGCGCATTCGCGCGCTGCGGGGTGGCCGCGTCCTGCAGCAGGATGCGGATCTCGACGCCGCCACCGCGCACCGCGAACCGGCGCAGCGCGTCCAGCACTTCAGGTGCATCCAGCAGGCCCGGGTCCAAAGCACGGCTGTAGATGCGCAGGCTTCGCCGCGCGCGGTGCGCCAGCGCGACCAGGGTGGCGATGGCGGCTTCGCGCGTGTCGATCGCGCTTGCGCCCGCGAGGCGGCGGTGCATGGCCTGGTGTTCGATGCCGGCCTCGTGGAAGCGCGGTCCGTCCGGCAGGTAGCCCAGGCGCATGTAGAAGCGGATCGCCGGCGCCTGCGCGTGCAGCGCCACGGTGGGCCAGCCGCGCTGCCGGGCCAGGTCCTCCAGCACCGCCAGCATGGCCTCGCCCACGCCGTGGCTGCGCCAGTCCGCCACCACGGCCATGCGCCCGATGCGGGGCAGGGGATCGGCGGCGTCGTGCGCGTCGGCGCCCGCTGCGGTCTGTGCGCCCACGCAGCCGTTGACCGCCACGAACGGCGGCACCAGCCGGGCCGCGCCGATGGGCGAGCCGGCAGCGTCGCGCGCCAGCACGTGCAGGCAGCGCGGGTCGGCGGCATCGCGTTCCAGCGTGGCCGGCACGCCCTGTTCCCGCACGAAGACGGCGTCGCGGACCGCATGCAGGTCCGCGGCCGCCGCGGCGTAGTCCACGGCTTCGACACGGAAGGCCGGCATGCGTACGCGCCTAGTCCTCGTCCGCCACGGCGAGCTGGTAATGGCCCATCCCGATTAGGGCCTGCACCGCGTCGCGCCCGGCCTCGGACAGGGCCGCGTAGGCGCTGCCGTCCAGCGACTGCGCCGCGGCCAGCAGCATGGCGTCGCGCCGGGGCAGGTTGAATTCTTCACCGGCGACGTACAGCCGCGCCGCCCGGCCGGAGCGCCGCCACGCCGCACGCGTCCAGGGGAAGCGCAGCAGCTGCGCGCCCTGCTGCAGGTCCCACTCGATCTCGATGCGCGACCGCGCGCCGTCGGCGGCCATCGGCTGGTGGGCGCTGCGGTACTGGGTGATGAAGCGGCCGAACCAGTCGCCCAGCCGCTCCGGGTCGTTCATGCGCAGCCGGTTCAGCGCGGCGACCACGCGGCCCATCGCGGCCGCGTCGATCTCATGCGGATGCGCGGGCGGCGCCAGGTCCGGGTCCGCATAGCGCAGCGCTTCGTCGGCTTCGCTCGCCAGCGTATCCACGAAATCGCCGAGCAGCTCCGCGGCCGCCGGCGCGCGCATGCCGATGGAATAGGTGAGGCAGGCATCCTCGGCGACGCCGTGGTGCGGCACGCCCGGCGGCAGGTACAGCATGTCGCCGGGTTCCAGCACCCAGTCGTGGTCGGGCGTGAAGCGCTGCAGCAGCTTCAGTTCCACGTCGAGGCGGTAGTGGACCGGCGGATCGGGGCGGGTGTCGATCTGCCAGCGGCGGCGACCCTGGCCCTGCAGCAGGAACACGTCGTACTGGTCCACGTGCGCGCCCACCGATCCGCCCGGCGCGGCGAAGCTGATCATCACGTCGTCGATGCGCCAGCGCGGCAGGAAATCGAAGCGGTCCAGCAATGCGCGCACGTCCGCATCCCACTTGTCCACGTCCTGCACCAGCAGGGTCCAGTCGTGGTGCGGCATGTCCGGGAACATGGCCTCCGGGAACGGACCGTGGCGCACCATCCATCCGTCGGACGCGGGATCGTGGGCGACGATCCGCGCCAGCACGCCCTCTTCGCAGGCCAGGCCGGCCAGGTCTTCCGGCGAAAGCGGCGACTCGAAGCCGGGAAACGCGCCGCGCACCAGCAGCGGACGCTTTTGCCAGTAGTCGCGCAGGAACCCCGCCGCGGGCATGCCCAGCGGCTGGCGGGGCGAGCCTTGCACCTCGATGGGCAGCGACGCGGACGCTGCGCGCCTGCGCGGTGCCGGTTGCGCCCTGCCGGTTCCGGTGCTGGAGCGCCCGCGGCTCACGTGGCGATCGCGTCGTAGCCGGCGGCGCTGAACTGGATCAGGCACCAGCCGTGTCCGAAAGGATCGGCAAGCTGCACGATGCGCCCCCAGCCTGCCGTGCGCAGCCCGCCTTCCTGGCGCGCGCCGGCCTGCACGGCGCGCTCGAGCGCGGCTTCGATGTCCTCCACCGCGACGTCGCAATGCACCGGCGACCAGTGGCGTGCGTAGTCGCGGACCGCCGCGCCGGCCGCCTGCGTGCCAGCGGCCTTGCGCAGCAGGTAGACGGGCACGCCGGCACCGAGCAGTTCCACGCCGTCGTCGCCGAACCGCCGTGCCGGACGCAGGCCGAACGCCGCGGTATAGAAGCGCTCTGCCTGGGCCACGTCGGGCACGTCGATGTTGATGAGCAGCTGCACGGCGTCAGGACCTGCGCGCGCTCAAATGCCGCGCGCCAGCGACTCGGCCAGGCCCGTGTAGCCGCCGGGGGCAAGCGCGCGCAGACGCTGCTTGTCGGCCGCCGGCAGGTCCAGCGACTCCACGAACGCACGCATCGATTCGGCGGTGATGCCCTGGCCGCGGGTCAGCGCCTTGAGCTGCTCGTACGGGTTGGGAAGCCCATGGCGGCGCATCACCGTCTGCACGGCCTCGGCCAGCACTTCCCATGCCGCGTCCAGGTCGGCATCGAGCCGCTCGGGATTCACGGTGAGCTTGCCAAGGCCCTTCGCCAGCGAATCCAGGGCGACCTGCGTGTGCCCGAAGGCGGTGCCCAGCGCGCGCAGCACGGTGGAATCGGTGAGGTCGCGCTGCCAGCGGCTGATCGGCAGCTTGGCGCTGAAATGCTCGAACAGCGCGTTTGCGATGCCGAAATTGCCTTCGGCGTTCTCGAAGTCGATCGGGTTGACCTTGTGCGGCATGGTGGACGAGCCGACTTCGCCTTCCTTGAGCTTCTGGCGGAAGTAGCCCAGCGAGATGTAGCCCCAGATATCGCGCGCCAGGTCGATCAAGATCGTGTTGGCTCGGCGCGCGGCGTCGCCGAGTTCGGCCACGTTGTCGTGCGGCTCGATCTGGGTGGTGTACGGGTTGAAGACCAGCCCCAGCCCTTCGACGAAGCGCCGTGCGAACGCCGGCCAGTCCACGTCCGGGTAAGCGGCCACGTGCGCATTGTAGTTGCCCACTGCGCCGTTGATCTTGCCGGTGAGCTCCACCGCCGCGATCTGGCGGATCTGGCGCTCCAGGCGGGCGACCACGTTGGCCAGTTCCTTGCCCAGCGTGGTCGGCGAAGCCGTCTGTCCGTGGGTGCGCGAGAGCATGGGCTGGGCCGCGTTGGCGTGGGCCATGCCGCGCAGGGTGTCCGCGATGCCCTGCAGCGCAGGCAGCAGCACGTCGCGCCGGGCCTGCTGCAGCATGAGCCCATAGGAGAGGTTGTTGATGTCCTCGCTGGTGCAGGCGAAGTGCACGAACTCCAGCGCCGGGCCCAGCTCGGCGTCGTCGCGCAGCCGCTCCTTGATGAAGTACTCCACCGCCTTGACGTCGTGGTTGGTGGTGCGTTCGATGTCCTTGACCCGAGCCGCGTCGTCCACCGAGAAGTCGCGGGCCAGGGCACGCAGGCGCGTGGCCTGCGCATCGGTGAAGGCGGGCAGCTCGGCGATGCCGGCTTCGGACGCCAGCGCCAGCAGCCACTCGATCTCCACGTGCACGCGCGCGCGGATGAGGCCGTACTCCGAGAACACCGGACGCAGCGCGTCGACCTTGCCGGCATAGCGGCCGTCGAGCGGCGACAGGGCCAGCAGTTGCGCGTTGACATGGTGGGCAGGAGCGGACATGGGCTGCGTGCGGCGGGGAAAGCGCAATTCTAAACCGGCGCGGGCGTATGCTTTTTTGCGGCAGGCCGTCCGCTGCAACCGTCCGTGCCCGGGCATCGCCGCAGGCCACCTGCGGAGTCGCCGGCCGCGCATCCACACAACGTTCCTGCCCGTGCCAGCGCGGGCGGAACCTCGGAGAAGCAGATGGCAAGGAAACAGGGCGACCGCACCGAGCACGACAGCATGGGCGCGCTGCAGGTCCCGGCGCAGGCGCTGTGGGGCGCGCAGACCCAGCGCGCGGTGCAGAACTTCCCGATCTCCGGCCGGCCGATGCCGCGCGGCTTCATCCGTGCGCTGGGGCTGGTGAAGGCGGCCGCCGCGGAGGTCAACGCCGGTCTGGGGCATCTGCCCAAGGGCGTGGCCGGCACCATCCGTGCGGCGGCGCTGGAGGTCGCCGGCGGCGATCACGATGCGCAGTTCCCGGTGGACGTCTACCAGACCGGTTCGGGCACCTCGAGCAACATGAACGCCAACGAGGTGGTGGCCGCCCTGGCCACGCGCGCCTGCGGCAAACCCGTGCACGCCAACGACCACGTCAACATGGGCCAGAGCTCCAACGACGTGATCCCCACGGCCATCCGCGTGTCCGCGCAGCTGGGCGTGCTGGAGGAATTGCTACCGGCGCTGCGCCACCTGCGCGCCACCATCGACCGGCGCGCGCGCGGCATGGGCAAGGCGGTCAAGACCGGGCGCACGCACCTGATGGACGCGATGCCGCTGACCTTCGCGCAGGAGTTCGGCGCCTGGTCGGCGCAGCTGGGCTCTGCGCAGGCGCGCCTGTCCGACACGCTCAAGCGCGTCCGGCGCCTGCCCATCGGAGGCACCGCCATCGGCACCGGGATCAATGCCGATCCGCGTTTCGGCACGCGCGTGGCGAAGGCGCTGTCCGGCATGACCAAGACCCGGTTTGAGCCGGCTTCGGACAAGTTCGAAGGGCTGGCGGCGCAGGACGACCTGGTCGAGCTGTCCGGCCAGCTCAATACGCTGGCCGTGGCGCTGATGAAGATCGCCAACGACCTGCGCTGGATGAACTCCGGTCCGCTGGCGGGGCTGGGCGAGATCGAGCTGCCTGCGCTGCAGCCGGGCAGTTCGATCATGCCGGGTAAGGTGAACCCGGTGATTCCCGAAGCCACCTGCATGGTCTGCGCGCAGGTGATGGGCCACCACGCGGCGATCACCGTGGCCGGGCAGAGCGGCAACTTCCAGCTCAACGTGATGCTGCCGCTGATCGCGGCGAACCTGCTGGACTCCATCGCGCTGCTGTCCAACGCCATGCGCCTGCTGGGGGATTCGGCGATCGCCGGGTTGACCCTGCGCAAGGACGTGGTGGCGCAGGCGCTGGACCGCAATCCGATCCTGGTGACCGCGCTCAATCCGGTGATCGGCTACGAACAGGCTGCGGCCATCGCCAAGCGCGCCTACAAGGAGCGCAGGCCCGTGTTCGACGTGGCGCTGGAGGACAGCGGGCTGTCGGCGCGCGAGCTCAAGGCGCTGCTGGACCCGGCCGCACTGACGCGGGGCGGGATCCATGGCAAGCCGGGCGGTGGGGCGGGCTGACGGGAGTGTGGCTGCGATCCTGCGGCGACGATGGCGCTTCGTCGAGGCGTGCCTACGAAAGCTCGGATTTGTTCTAAGGCTTGTCGCCCTCGCGCACCGCACGCGATGGCCATTCGCCCGGCACGGTGCCGCCCGACAGCATGCTCAACGCGCCTGCGCACATCCGCGCCTTGCGATCGGGTGTGCCGCTGTCGAGTGCGCCCAGGCGGCTCGACAGCACGCCTTCGCGGTAGCTGCGCAGCGTTTCGTCGGGCGCCAGCTCCGCCAGCGTGAGCAGGCGGCCGCGCTCGATCTGGTCCTGGTGCGTGTTGAGGTAGCGCAGGTAGAGCGGCACGGCCTTCTGCAGGTAGGTCGGGTCGTGCGCCGCGCACTTCTCGATCAACACGGGCATCGCGAACGTGGCGACGTAGGCGATGTGGTCCTGGTAGGCGCGGTTGAGGACCGGATCGTCCGCGGCGCGCGCGGGCAGCGCCGCGAGCGTCAGGGCGAAGGCGAGGGCGGCGGCGTGCGGGAAGAGCATCAGGGGATCCTGTCGGTTCGTTCGACCGCGGCGCGACCATCCGTCGCCCGCGAAGCACCGCTTCGAGACGAGGCAAGGCACGGCAGCGGAGGCGTCATGGCCGCCATCGCGGCCACGACGCGCTGTTGCGCGGTGGCCGTCAGCGGGTCAGCGCGTGGCGGGTTCCGCTTCCGAGGCGGCTTCGGCTTCCGCCGCGGCGTCCTGTCCGGCGTCCGCATCGCTGCGAGCCAGCCCGGTCGACTGCACGGCGGACTGCACGGCGCCGCGCACGCCACTGCGGATCTCGCTGCGGATCTCGTCGCGCACCTGGGTCCGCACCTGTTCGGAGGTGGTGCTGCCGTCGCGGTGGCAGTCGTCAACGTCCGACTGGTCCATGGTGGCGTAGGGGCGGAATTCGGGCATCGCCGCGGCCAGGCGGTTCTGGGTGTCCAGCATCGCGGGCAGGTAACCGCACAGCTTCATCGCTGCGGCCTCGATCTGCTTCGCCTCGGCCTCCATGCGCTGCTCGACCTGTTCGCCGTTGCCGCTGAACACCGCGCCGATGGCTTCGGTGGCGGCCTTCATGCCCAGGTCCGCGCCGGCCACGCCCACGTCCATGCCGGCCAGCGCGATCTTCTCGACGTGGCCGCGGTATTCCTTCAGCAGCGCCTGCTGCTGCGCGTTGGCGGCGACCTTGCGGCCGTCGATCAGCAGGTCGCCCTGCGGGGTGATCTCGGCCTTGGGGCGCGAGTCGTTGGCGTCGTTGCCGCCGCTGTTGATCACCACGCCGCGATGCTTGCCGGAGACGTTGAAGCCGTTGAGCTCGATGTTGCCGGTGGCGAGCTCCTTGCGCGCCTTGTCCATGGCCTTGGCCACGGTGCGTCCCAGCGCGGTGGTGGGTTGGGCGGCGGTGCCGGACGCCCCGGCGGCAGGCGGTTCGTCGCGCTGTCCGCAGGCGGCCAGCAGCAGCGGCAGCAGGCCGGCGAACACGAGGGTTGCGGAGAGGTTCTTCATGGTGGCTCCAGTGGGAGTGCGGGCGGATGCGGTGGTGGGGTTGCGCCAGGCCTGCGCCACCGGGGCGGCGCAGGCGCGGTGCCTCAGCCTTCGTCGCGCCAGCGGCGCAGGCGGATCGCGCCGAAGATCATGGCGATGCCGGCGATCGCCCCGACCCACATTTCGGGCCGCAGGAAGGCGCCGTAGGCCACCGGGATCGACAGCAGGGTCTGGACGTCGTCGGGCGACCCGTCTGCCATCAGCTCGAAGCCTTCACCGCGGTAGAACAGGTCGCTGCCCGGCACCACGCTGAACAGCACGCGTCCGAAGACGTGCTTCCAGAACCAGCCCGAATCCAGGTCGAACAGTGCCATCAGGTCGAACCAGGACACGAAGATGCTGGCGAACAGCGGGATCATCACCGCCCACAGGAATGGCTTGCTGCGCGACCAGGCCGAGCACAGCAGCAGCCAGCCGATGGCGGGCAACGCCCAGACCGCGTAGACCGGCAGCGTGGCGAACAACTGCGCCGCCATGCGCAGCGGATGCCCGGGGCCCCACAGCAGCGTCACCGGGTTGCCGCCGTGCAGGAGCACCACCACGCTGGCGACCAGCAGGAAGCCGAACATGGTGATCACGCCCGCCGCAACCGCCAGCAGCGGTGCCATGACCGCAGCGCTGGCGACCTTCGACAGCACGGTGTCGCGGTCGGACACCGGCAGGGATTTCCAGAACAGCACGCTGCGGTCCTTGCGCTCGTCGTAGAGCGCACCCAGGCAGTAGAAGAACACCACGAACGCCAGCACGATCAGCGGCCAGCTGGTGGCCATGAACAGCGCCACGTCCACGCCCTGGCCCAGCTCGCGCATGTCCTCGGGGGACATGTTCTCGGTCACCGCGCCCAGGTCCAGGCCGCTGATCCGGAAGCTGCCGCCGTCGGTGTTGATCTGCGCATGGTCGGGAATGCGGCTCTTGGCCATCTCGCCCACGCCGATACCCATCATCGCCAGCAGCAGGAAGATCCCGCCGGCCACCATCGGTGCCCAGAAGAAGCCGCCCTTGTGCTCCCAGAACTCGCGCCTGAGCAGCTGCTTGAACACGTGGGTGCGGTGCGCGGGCGCGAAGTCCGCCTGCGGGCGGAAGTCGCCGCCGGATGCGTCGTCTCGGATGGCGGCGTTCATGCGTAGGTCCCCTTCATGGTGGCGACGAACAGGTCGGCGAGGCCGGGCGTACGGGTTTCGCCCAGGGCATCCAGCTGCGGTCGCGGGACGCCGTCGAACAGCATCACGGTCTTGCCGAAGGGCAGGGCGCGTTCGTCGATGGGCTTGAGCGCGCGCGCCGCGTCCTTCTGTGCGGCGTCCACCATGACTTCGGTGAAGCGGCTGCCCACGTCGTCCATGGTGGCGTCGAGCACCATCTTGCCGTCGCGGATGAACAGCACGTCGGTGAGGATGTGCTCGATCTCCTCCACCTGGTGGGTGGTGACGATGATGGTCTTCTCCTCGTCGAAGTAGTCCTCCAGCAGGCGCTGGTAGAACTGCTTGCGGTAGAGGATGTCGAGGCCGAGCGTGGGCTCGTCGAGCACCAGCAGCTTGGCGTCGATGGCCATCACCAGCGCCAGGTGCAGCTGCACGATCATGCCCTTGGACATCTCGCGCACGCGCATCTCCGGCTTGAGCTGGGTGTTGGCCAGGAAGCGGTCGCAGCGCGCGCGGTCGAAGCGCGGATGCACCCCGGCCACGAACTCGATCGCCTCGCGCACCCGGATCCAGCGCGGCAGCACCGCCACGTCGGCGATGAAGCACACGTCGTTCATCAGCGAATCGCGCTGCGTGCGCGGATCGCGGCCCAGCACGTCGAGCTGGCCCTCGAACGGGATCAGGCCCAGGATCGCCTTGAGCGCCGTGGTCTTGCCGGCGCCGTTGGGGCCGATCAGGCCGACGATGCGTCCCGGCTGGATGGCGAACTGCGCCGAATCCAGCGCCACCTTGTTCTTGTAGGCCTTGCGCAGTCCGCTGGCGCGGACGATGGCGCCGGTGTCTGAGGCAGGCATGCTGTTCGGGCGCATGTTCATTTGGCGCTCCACTTGCTGTCCGGATCGAGCAGTTCGGCCGGGCTCAGGCCCAGGCGGGAGATGCGCTCGAGCACGGCGGGCCATTCTTCCTTGAGGAAGCGCTCGCGTTCGTTCGAGAGCAGCTTGCGGCTGGCTTCTTCTGTCACGTACATCCCCAGTCCCCTTCGTTTTTCCACGAGTGCCTCGTCCGCGAGCTCCTGGTAGGCGCGCGAGACGGTGATTGGATTGAGCTGGTATTCCGCGGCGACCTGGCGCACGGAAGGCAGCGCGTCGCCGGGCTTGAGCACGCCGTCGAGCATCATGGCGATGACGCGCTCCTTCAGCTGGCGGTAGATGGGAGCGCCGTCGCTCCACTGGATCGAAGTCATGGGTCAGTTCCCCGCGGCAAAGGAGAAGTAGGGCATCGCCAGGGTCTGGCGGCTGCGGCGGACGTGGGTGCGCTTGCGCTGGGTTGCCTGGACGTCGGCGGTCAGGTGGGTCGCAGGCGTCGCCTGGACCGGCAGCCCTGCCGCGGCCGCATCGCCGCCGGGCGCCGACAGCGGCCGCGCCGCCATGAGCGCCAGGCCTGCGCAGGCGGCGATGGCCAGCAGCGCCAGAACCCCGTGTTCGAGACGCTTGTGCAGGCGCCTTTGCAGCGGCTGGGAGACGATCGGACCGGGGAAGGAGGTCATGGCGATGTCCTTGACTGGTGTTGTATTCAACTATAACACCAAAACACACCCGGTCAAGCGCGCGATCACGTTTCGGACCCCAACTGAAGTCATACTCGCCGCGGGCCTTCTCCGGGATTGCGCGATGTCAATGAAATCAGTGCTTTGTGCGGCGGCCATCGGTGCGGCAGTGGCGGCGGCAGGCTTTGCGGCCCGCGCCGCGGACGGCCTGCTGGACCACACCTACCGTCCGTTGGCGGGCAAGCAGGCCGTGAACCTGGGCAAGGCCTACGCGGGCGACGTGGTGCTGGTGGTCAATACGGCCAGCAAATGCGGCTTCACCCCGCAGTTCGAGGGCCTGGAAGCCATGCACGCGAAGTACCGCGGCAAGGGCTTCGCCGTGCTCGGGTTTCCCTCGGGCGACTTCAAGGCGCAGGAATTCGAGGACGAAAAGCAGATCCGCGAGTTCTGCACGCTGACCTACGGCGTCAAGTTCCCCATGTTCGAAAAGGTGCACGTGGTGGGCAAGCAGGCCACGCCGCTGTACCGGGAACTGACCGCTGCCAGCGGCGAAGCGCCCAAGTGGAATTTCCACAAGTACCTGATCGGCCGCGACGGACGGCTGGTGGCCAGCTTCGGCAGCAGGACCGCGCCCGACGACAAGGCGCTGGTCGCCGCGGTGGAACGCGCCTTGGCCGCGCCACGGCCGGCGCGCTGACACCGGCGATTTGCCGGGCCGCGCGGCAGCCGCGAGAATACGCGGCCTGCCGTGCCCGGCCCTGCCCGCGCGGCGTCCGTCGCGATCTTTTCCAAGGAGCTTGACCCGAATGAAGGCTTTCCTGCGCGGCATCGCCGCGCTTGCCATCGGCATCGCCGCAACCTCGCCCGCCGTCGCCCAGGACAAGACCGTGCTTGCGAGCGAGCGCGACAAGGTCAGCTACATGGTCGGCATGGACGTGGCGCGCTCGCTGGAGCCGGTGAAGGGCGACCTGGATTTCGCCGCGTTCGAACGCGCGGTGCGCAATGCGTTCGCTGGCGGCAAGCCGCTGCTGGACGACGCGCAGAGCCAGGCGGTCGGGCAGGCGCTGGTGCAGGCCCTCGCGGTACGCCGCGGCCAGGTGCCTCCGGGGCAGGCACCGGGCACGCCGGCTCCGGTACCGGCCAAGGACAAGGTCGGCCTGCTGGTCGGCGCCGACGTGGGCCGGTCGCTCGAGCCGGTGAAGTCCGAACTGGACCTGCCGGTGTTCATGCAGGCGTTGCGCACGACGCTGGCAGGCGGCAAGCCGCTGCTGGACGAAGCGCAGGCCACCGCCGTGCGGGACGCGTTCTCGCGCAAGGTCCAAAGCCGGCTGCAGGCCGACGCCGCGGCGCTGGGCGAGAAGAACAAGGCCGAAGGCGCCAGGTTCCTGGCCGAAAACCGCACCCAGAAGGGCGTGTTCTCCACGCCGTCCGGACTGCAGTACATGGTGCTGCGCCAGGGCGCGGGCAAGCGTCCCCTGCGTTCCGACAAGGTCCGCGTGCACTACCGCGGCACGCTGCTGGACGGCACCGTGTTCGACGACTCGTACGAGCGCGGGCAGCCCACCGAATTCCCGCTGGGCGGCGTGATCGCCGGCTGGCAGGAGGGCCTTGCCCTGATGCCGGTGGGCGCCAAGTACCGGTTGTGGATCCCCGGCGAACTGGGCTACGGAACGAACGGCACGCCGGGCGGTCCGATCGGTCCGAACGCGGTCCTGGTGTTCGACGTCGAGCTGCTCGGCATCCTGTAAGCGCAATTCCCGCATTCCCGGCGCCGGATCGCGTTCAGCACCGCGCGCGCATCCTGCCCACCCCACGGCCGCCGCGCGGCCGCCCAACGGAGTCGCTGTCCCGATGAATTCCAAGTTCCGCACCCGTGCCGCCGTCGTTTCGCTGGCCACCGTCGCCTTGCTTGCCGCGTGCAACAAGCCCGCCGACAAGGACGCCGCGGCCGCCGCCGACGAGCCCGCCAAGGCCGAGGCCGAAGCGAAGGAAGACGGCAGCCTGAAGATCGCCGGCCTGCCGACCGAGAAGGAGCAGGCCAGCTACATGATCGGCATGCGCATGGCCAAGCAGCTCGAGCCGCTCAAGGATGAGGTCAACGTCGACACCATCGCCCGCGCGATCAAGTCCTCGCTCGCCGGCGAGAAGATGCTCATGACCGAAGAGCAGGCCACCCAGGTCGAGATCGCCTTCGGCGAGCGCGTCAGCGCCAAGCGCATGGCCGAGCAGATGGCCAAGGCCCGCACCAATGCCGAGGCCGGCCCCAAGTTCCTGGCCGAGAACGCCAAGAAGCCGGGCGTGCAGACCACGGCTTCGGGCCTGCAGTACCAGGTGGTGACCCAGGGCACGGGCGCCAAGCCGAAGGAAACCGACGTGGTCCGCGTGCACTACAAGGGCACGGACCTGGAGGGCAAGACCTTCGACAGCTCGTACGACCGCGGCGAGCCGGCGATGATTCCGCTGGCGCAGGTGGTTCCGGGCTGGCGCGAAGGCATCCTGCTCATGCCGATCGGCAGCAAGTACAAGCTGTGGATCCCGGCCAAGCTCGCCTACGGCGAGAACCCGCCGCCCGGCGCGCCGTTCGGCCCCAACGCCACGCTCGCGTTCGAAGTGGAGCTGCTGGACGTGGTGCAGCCGCCCAAGCCCGAGGCGCAGTAACGCGTGCGAAGACCGGCGCGGCTTCGCCGCCACTGAACCATCACGGCGCCGGATTCGTCCGGCGTCGTCTTTTGCGGATCCAGGACCATGCGCGTCGCGATTTTCGGAACCGGGTACGTCGGACTGGTCACGGGCACGTGCCTGGCCGAAGTGGGGCATGAGGTCGTGTGCGTGGACGTGGACACCGCCAAGGTCGAAGGCCTGAACCGGGGCGTGGTGCCGATCTACGAGCCCGGCCTGGAGCCGATGGTGAAGGCGAACCACGCCAACGGCCGGCTGCGGTTCACCACCGACGCCGCGCAGGCGATCGCGCACGGCGAGGTGGTGTTCATTGCTGTGGGCACGCCGCCGGACGAGGACGGCAGCGCCGACCTGCAGTACGTCCTGGCCGTGGCCCGCACCATCGGCACCCACATGGCACGGCCGCTGGTGGTGGTGGACAAGTCCACGGTGCCGGTGGGCACCGCCGACCAGGTGCGACGCTGCATCGCGGACGTCCTGGCGCAGCGCGGGGTCGCCTTCGACTTCGACGTGGTGTCCAACCCCGAATTCCTGAAGGAAGGCGCGGCAGTGGAGGATTGCATGCGCCCTGACCGCATCGTGATCGGCGCCGACAGCGCGCGCGCCGTGGACAGGCTGCGGCGCCTGTACGCGCCGTTCAACCGCAACCACGACCGCATCGTGGCCATGGACGTGCGCTCGGCCGAGCTGACCAAGTACGCGGCCAATGCGATGCTCGCCACCAAGATCAGTTTCATGAACGAGATCGCGAACATCGCCGAGAAGGTCGGCGCGGACGTGGAGCAGGTGCGCCGCGGCATCGGATCCGATCCGCGCATCGGCTGGCATTTCATCTATCCCGGTGCCGGCTACGGCGGCTCGTGCTTCCCCAAGGACGTGCAGGCGCTGGCGCGCACGGCGCAGCAGCACGGCTACGACGCGGCCCTGCTGCAGGCGGTGGAAGCCGTGAACGACCGCCAGAAGAGCCACCTGTTCGAACTGATGGTGCGCCATTACGGCGGCGAAGAGGCGCTGCGCGGCAAGACCATCGCCCTGTGGGGGTTGGCCTTCAAGCCCAACACCGACGACATGCGCGAGGCATCCAGCCGTCGGCTGCTGGAGCAGCTCTGGTCCGCGGGCGCCCGTGTGCGCGCCTTCGATCCGGAGGCGATGCGCGAAACCGCGCGCCTGTACGGCCAGCGCGGGGACCTGGTGCTGTGCGACAGCGCGATGCAGGCCCTGGAAGGCGCCCACGCGCTGGCGGTGGTGACCGAATGGAAGCAGTTCCGCGGGCTGGATTTCGCCGCGCTGCGCGACACGCTGGCCGATGCCGTGCTGTTCGACGGGCGCAACCTCTACGACCCGCCGGAAGTGGAAGAGGCGGGGATCGCGTACTGGGGCATCGGCCGCGGCCGGTCGATCGCGTCGCCATGAGCGCCCACGGCGACCACGAGGCGCGGATCACGGAACTGGAGACGCGGCTGGCGTTCCAGGAAAGCGCGCTGTCTGAGATGAGCGATGCGCTGGCGCAGGCGCGCAGGGAAACCGAACGCAGCACGGAACTGCTGCGGCGGGTGCTGCTGGAATTGGCGCAATCGCGCAGCGGCGTGACCGGCGATCCGGCCGACGAGCCGCCTCCTCCGCATTACTGAGGCTGCGCAACGCCCGGTCCGGGCGTGAGGCGATATGCTGTCGCACCCCCGCGTCGCGGCATCGCCGGCAGCGCTTCTTCCCAGCCGACTTGGTCAGGTCCAGTTCCCGGTTCCCATGAGCGATTCCCTGCGCGATCAACTGCTCGGCCTCGGCTTCAAGCCTGCGCCGAAGAAGCCGGCCGCCAAGCCCCATCCGCAGCCCGCACGCGACAAGCGCGGCAGCGCGCCGCCCAAGGGCGGCGCCGCGCCCGCCCGCAATGCGAAGCCTGCGCATCGCGGCGCGCGCCGCGGCGGCACGGAGATGGACCTGGCCAAGGCATATGCGATCCGTGCGCAGAAGGAAAAGGACGAGCGCATCGAGGCCGAACGCCAGAAGCAGGAAGCCGCCCGCCAGCGCCGCGAGGCGAAGGCGAAGCTCGCCGAGCTGGTGAAGGACAAGGCGCTGAACGTGGCCGACGCGGAGATCGCCCGGCACTTTCCCTACGGCGGCAAGATCAAGCGCGTCTATGTCACCGCCGAGCAGCTGGTCGCGCTCAACGCCGGCACCCTGGGCGTGGTGCAGATCGATGGCCGCTACCTGCTGGTCGACGCCCCGACGCTGGCCCTGGCCGAATCGATCTTCGCGCCCGCGGTCGCGCTGAAGGTGGACCCGGAGGCCCCGGCGCAGGACGACCCCTACGCGGACCCGAAGTACCAGGTGCCCGACGACCTGGTCTGGTGAACCCGCGCCGCGGGCGTGCAACAATCTTCTCCTCGTCAGGGGGGAATCATGCGCAAGATCATCATCGTCGCGGCCCTCGCCGCGGGTTCGGCGTACGCGTTGTCCATCGGCGCGCAGAAGATCACCGGCGTGCAGGCCGTGCCCCCGGTTGCCGGAAGCACCCCAGCAGGACGTACGGATGCGCGGGTCGCGGGCGCCGCTACGGACGCTCCCGCAGATGATTTCTTCCCGGGCGCCAAGGTGTCGTCGCGCTGCACGGTGATCGCGAGCCTGCCGCACGCGATCAGGGCCCCCGGGCGCTACTGCTATGCCGCCGACCTGGAGAGCCCTTCAGTGAACGGCCTCAGCATCGAGGCCAGTGACGTATCGCTGGACTGCCGGGGTTTCCGCACCACGTCCGCGCTGCCGCGTACCCCCGGCAGCGACGGGATCTACACGGTCGGGGCGGTGCGCAACGTCACGATCCGCAACTGCCGCGTAACGGGATTCGACCGGGGGATCACGGCGTTCGCAGGTGCCGTCGGCGCCAGGATCCTGGACAACCATGTGGATGCCGCGCAGACGGTAGGCATCGGCGCCTGGGGCGATGGTGCGCAGGTGGTGGGCAACCGCGTGACCAACACATCTCCGGCGCAGGCGGGCCAGTACTCCAATGGCATCAGCCTGTTGCCCAGGACGCCCGAGATCGCGGCAACGGGCCAGGCGCTGGTGCGCAATGTGGTGGTCAACGTCTACGGCAGCCCGCAGTCCACCGGCATCCTGGTTTACGGTTCGGCCGCGCCGCTGATCAAGGGCAATACCGTGATGGCGCTGCGTCCGACCTTCCAGGGCGTGACGGCGGGCATCTTCCTGGGCGACTGGCAGCAAGGCGCGCGCACGACCGCGGCGCAGGTGATCGAGAACCAGATCATGAACCGCAGTTCCGGCTACACGGACTTCGCGGCGCAGACCACCCAGTCGGTCGCGACCTGCTTGCGCAATGTTTCGGTGGGAGTCGCCTTCAGCGCGCTGCAGTCGTGCCCCTCCGGCAGCGGCAACACCACCGCGCCGATCGACTAGGCGGCCGACCCGGCGCCGCGCGTTGCGGTCGGTCGTCTATTCCGGGTCGTAATCCAGGTTCGACGCCAACCAGCGCTCCACCTGCGCAACTGTTGCCCCTTTGCGGCGCGCGTAGTCTTCGACCTGTTCCTTCGACACGCGGCCGACCACGAAGTACTGGCTGCCGGGGTGGCTGAAGTAGTAGCCCGACACCGCGGCGGTGGGCAGCATCGCGAAGTTCTCGGTCAGCGACATCCCCGCATGCGCGCCGGCGTCGAGCAGGCGGAACAGGGTGGACTTCTCGCTGTGTTCCGGGCACGCGGGGTAGCCCGGGGCAGGGCGGATGCCGCGGTACTTCTCGGCGATCAGCGCGTTGTTGTCCAGCGTCTCCTCGGCGGCGTAGCCCCAGAATTCCTTGCGCACGCGCTGGTGCAGGCGCTCGGCGAGCGCCTCGGCGAGGCGATCGGCCAGCGCCTTGAGCAGTATCGCGTTGTAGTCGTCGTGGTCGGCTTCGAAGCGCGCCACGTGCGCGTCGATGCCGATGCCGGCGGTGACCGCGAAGGCGCCGATCCAGTCCTGCTTGCCCGAGTCCTGCGGGGCGATGAAATCCGCCAGGCAGAAATCGGGGCGGTCGGCCGGCTTGTCGACCTGCTGGCGCAGGAAGTGGAAGGTGGTGGTGGCCTCTGCCGTGGCGCCCGTGGACACCACCACGTCGTCGCCCACGCTGTGCGCAGGCCATAGCCCGAAGACCGCCTTCGCCGTCAGCCATTTCTCGGTGACGATGCGGTCCAGCATCGCGTTCGCATCGCGCAGCAGCTCGCGCGCCTGTGCGCCGACCACGGCGTCGTCCAGGATCGCCGGATACCGGCCGGCCAGCTCCCAGGCGTTGAAGAACGGCGACCAGTCGATGCAGGCACGCAGTTCGTCCAGCGGGTAATCGTCGAATGCATGCACGCCCGCCTGCACGGGCGTGGGCGGGTCGTACTGCGCCCAGCCGCCGTCGAATTTCTGGCCGCGCGCCTTGTCCAGGGAGACCAGGCGCTTGCCTTCGCCGCGGTTGCGGTGGCGCTGGCGGATGTCGGCGTAGTCCGCTTCGTTGGCGGCTACGAACTTGTCGCGCAGCTCGGCGCTGATCAGCGTCTGCGCCACGCCCACCGCGCGCGAGGCGTCCTTGACCCAGACGGTGGGCGCGTCGTGATGCGGTGCGATCTTCAGCGCGGTGTGTGCACGGGACGTCGTTGCGCCGCCGATCAGCAGCGGCTGGGTCAGGCCTTGCCGCTTCATTTCGCGCGCGACGTGGGTCATCTCCTCCAGCGACGGCGTGATCAGGCCCGACAGGCCCACGAGGTCCGCCGACACCTCCTGCGCCTTGTCGAGGATGGCCTGGGCGGGAACCATCACGCCCATGTCGATCACCTCGAAGTTGTTGCAGGCCAGCACCACGCCGACGATGTTCTTGCCGATGTCGTGCACGTCGCCTTTCACCGTGGCCATGACGATGCGCCCGTTGGGCTTGCCTGCGTCGCCGGTGCGCAGCTTTTCCTCCTCGATGTAGGGCAGCAGGTAGGCCACCGCTTTTTTCATCACGCGCGCGGACTTCACCACCTGCGGCAGGAACATCTTGCCGGCGCCGAACAGGTCGCCGACCACGTTCATGCCGGCCATCAGGGGGCCTTCGATCACGTCCAGCGGGCGCGTGGAACGCGCGCGCGCTTCCTCGGTATCGGTCTCGATGTACAGGTCGATGCCGTGCACCAGCGCGTGCGCCAGGCGCGCGTCCACGGGCTGCTCGCGCCAGCGTAGGTCCTCGACCTTCTTCTCGCCCTTGCGCCCCTTGAAGCGGTCGGCGATCTCCAGCAGGCGCTCGGTGCCGTCCTTGCGCCGGTTGAGCACCACGTCCTCCACGCGCTCGCGCAGGTCCGGGTCCAGGTCGTCGTACAGCGGCAGGGCGCCCGCGTTGACGATGCCCATGTCCATGCCGGCGCGGATCGCGTGGTACAGGAACACCACGTGGATCGCCTGGCGCACCGGTTCGTTGCCGCGGAAGGAGAAGCTGACGTTGGACACGCCGCCGGAGATGTGGCTGAAGGGGTGGCGCCGCTTGAGCTCGCGACACGCTTCGATGAAGGCCACGGCGTAGTCGTCGTGCTCCTCGATCCCGGTGGCGATCGCGAACACGTTGGGGTCGAAGATGATGTCCTCGGGCGGGAAGCCGACCTGTTCGGTCAGCAGCCGGTACGCGCGCGAGCAGATCTCCACCTTGCGCTCGACGGTGTCGGCCTGGCCGACCTCGTCGAAGGCCATCACCACCACGGCCGCGCCGTAGCGCCGCACCAGCCGCGCCTGGCGCAGGAACTCCGCCTCGCCCTCCTTCATCGAGATGGAATTGACGATGCCCTTGCCCTGCAGGCACTTCAGCCCGGCCTCGATCACGCTCCACTTGGAGGAATCCACCATCACCGGGATGCGGGCGATGTCGGGCTCGGCCGCCATCAGGTTGAGGAAGGTCACCATGGCCTGCTCGGAATCGAGCATGCCTTCGTCCATGTTGACGTCGATGATCTGCGCGCCGTTCTCCACCTGCTGGCGCGCCACCACCAGCGCGTCGTCGTAGCGGCCTTCCAGGATCATCTTCTTGAACTGCGCGCTGCCGGTGACGTTGGTGCGCTCGCCGACGTTGACGAAGTTGGTCTCCGGCGTGATCTGCAGCGGTTCGAGGCCGCTGAGGCGGGTCTGGCGGGGGAGGGCGGTCACGGCGGGGTGGTTCCTGCGTTGTGCAACGGGTGGCAGCCGGGCTTCAGCTGCGAGCGCCCGGGCCGGCGCAGCGGCCGGGCGACGGGTTCGCGGCGAAGGCCGCGCCTGCGGTGGGATGGGTGGCGGTGGAAGGCATCGCCCTCAGGCGGCGGCTTCGAGCCGGGGCACGGTGCGGGGCGCGACGCCGCGCACGGCTTCGGCGATGGCCGCGATGTGATCGGGGGTGGTACCGCAGCAGCCGCCGACCAGGTTCAGCAGGCCGCCCCGGGCGAAGTCGCCCAGCACCGCCGCCATGTCTTCCGGGGTCTCGTCGTAGCCGCCGAAGGCGTTGGGCAGGCCCGCGTTGGGATGGGTGCTGACGAAGGTATCGGCCACCTGCGCCAGGACATCCACGTGCTGGCGCAGCTCCTTCGCACCCAGCGCGCAGTTCAGGCCGATCGACAGCGGCTGCGCATGGCGCAGCGAGTACCAGAACGCCTCGGCCGTCTGCCCGCTCAGCGTGCGTCCCGACGCATCGGTGATGGTGCCTGAGATCATCACCGGCAAGCGCGCGCCCCGCGCCTCGAACTCGTCCTGGACCGCGAACAGCGCGGCCTTGGCGTTGAGCGTGTCGAACACGGTTTCGACCATGATCGTGTCGGCACCGCCGTCGATCAGGCCGCGCGTGGCTTCGCGGTACGCATCCTTGAGTTCGTCGAAGCCCGTGGCGCGGTAGCCGGGGCGGTTCACGTCCGGGCTCAGCGAGGCGGTCCGGCTGGTCGGGCCGAGCACGCCGATGACGAATCGCGGGTGCGCTGGATCCCTGGCCTCCGCATCGTCGCAGGCCGCGCGCGCCAGGGCGGCGCCCTCGCGGTTCAGTTCGTGCACCAGGTGCTGCAGGCGGTAATCGGCCAGCGAAACCGAAGTGGAGTTGAAGGTGTTGGTTTCCAGCAGGTCGGCTCCCGCGCGCAGGTAGGCGGCATGGATGTCGCGGATGATGTCCGGCCGGGTCAGCGTGAGCAGGTCGTTGTTGCCGCGCTGGTCGTGTCCTTCGCAGCCGCATCCGGGGGCATGCGCGTGGCCGTCGGCCGCGAACAGCGCGTCGTAGCCGGCGGCGAAGCGCTCGCCGCGGTAGTCGGCCTCGTCCAGGCCGTGGCGCTGGATCATGGTGCCCATGGCACCGTCGATCACCAGGATGCGCTCGCGCAGCGCAGCTTCCAGCCGCGCGGTGCGTTCGGGGTTGATCCAGGGGAGGGCATTCATCGGCTTGCCTGTAGGGGTGGCGGTTCGGGGTCGGTTCCAGCGCAACGAGCGGGTGGGCGGCTCACGCCTTGCGCGCCATCAGCGACACCACCTCGAAATGCGGCGGGCGTTTTTCGCGGGTGACGGTCTCGGCGCTCTGCAGCGCCAGGCCGGCCTTTTCCACGAAACGGCGCAGGTCCTTGTGGGAAAACCCCAGGTTGACGTGGCCGTACGCATCGACCACGGCCTTGTGCTGGTGGCTGGCCAGGCTGCTCAGCAGCAGGCGGCCGCCGGGTCGCAGGACGCGCGCGGCTTCGGCCACCGCCTGGGCCGGGCGGGCGGCGTAGGTGAGCGCGTGCATCAGCACCACCAGGTCGAAGCTGGCGTCGTCGAAGGGCAAAGCGTGCATGTCGCCTTCGCGCACCTCGACGTTGCGGTGCGCACGCAGGCGCTCGGCGGCCGCCGCCACCACCCGGGGGCTGGCATCCACGCAGACGTAGCGGCCCGCGTGCGGGGCCAGCAGTTCGGCCAGCACGCCGTCGCCGGAGGCGATGTCCAGCACGTCACCCGGTTCCAGCAGGGGCAGCGCGGTGCGCGCCAGAGCCTCCCAGGTGCGGCCCGGGGAGTAATGGCGCTCCATGTCGCCGGCCACGCTGTCCGCCCAGTTGGCGTCGGCGGCGCGCGCGGCCAGCACGGCCGGCACGCGTTCGGCGTCCTGGCGCAGCAGCGGGTCGTCGCTGCCCAGGCTCACGGTCTGCCACAGGGCGCGGCGCGGGCCGTCCAGGGCCGCGTCGTCGAAACGGTAGTACGCCGACACGCCCGCGCGGCGGTCGCGCACCAGGCCGGCTTCCTTCAGCCTGGCCAGGTGGGTGGAAACCCGGGGCTGGGCCAGGCGGGTGATCGCGGAGAGTTCGGCGACGGTGAGCTCCTCGCTCTCCAGCAGCGCCAGCAGGCGCACCCGGGTGGGGTCGGCCAGCGTCTTGAGGATGCCGGACCAGCGCTCCAGATCCATGAATATCTCGATATCGCGATAGAGGGATGAATGCTAGGCGCATGCCCGGCAAGCGTCAAGGAAGCCGCGCTTGGGCGTGCGGCACCGCCGAACTCCCGTTTCGCGGCGCGGCCCACTAAAATGTGCGGCTACTTTCCGAAGACAGCGGGGCGTTCATGGATTTCGGCTTCAACGACGAGCAGTTGATGATCCAGGACGTCGCGCGTCGGATCGCCCAGGAGAAGATCGGCCCCAGCGCGGAGCAGTTCGACCGCAGCGGGGAGTTCCCCCTGGAGAACATCCGGCTGCTGGGCGAGAACGGGCTGATGGGCATCGAGGTGCCGGCCGAGTACGGCGGCGCCGGCATGGACCCCATCGCCTACGTGCTGGCCATGATCGAGATCGCGGCGGGCGACGCGGCCCACTCCACGATCATGTCGGTCAACAACTCGCTGTTCTGCAACGGCATCCTGACCCACGGCACCGAGGCGCAGAAGCAGACCTACGTGCGCGCCATCGCCGAGGGCCGCGAGATCGGCGCCTTCGCGCTGACAGAGCCGCAGTCCGGGTCCGACGCCACCGCCATGCGCTGCCGCGCGGTCAAGCAGGCCGACGGCACCTACGTGATCAACGGCAAGAAGAGCTGGATCACCTCCGGCCCGGTGGCCAAGTACTTCGTGCTGTTCGCCATGACCGAGCCCGACAAGGGTGCGCGCGGCATCACCGCGTTCCTGGTGGACGGCGAGCGCGCGGGCTTCCATCGCGGCAAGACCGAGCCGAAGCTGGGCATCCGCGCCTCGGCCACCTGCGAGATCGAGTTCCAGGACTACGTGGCGCAGGCCGACGAGGTGCTGGGCGACGAGGGCCACGGCTTCAAGATCGCCATGAGCGTGCTGGACGCCGGCCGCATCGGCATCGCCAGCCAGGCCATCGGCATCGCCCGCGCCGCGTACGAGGCCACGCTGGCGTACGCCAGGGAGCGCACCGCCTTCGGCCAGCCGATCGGCGCGTTCCAGATGACGCAGGCCAAGATCGCCGACATGAAGTGCAAGCTCGACGCCTCCCTGCTGTTGACGCTGCGCGCCGCGTGGCTGAAGTCGCAGGGCAAGCGCTTCACCACCGAGGCCTCGGTGGCCAAGCTCACCGCGTCCGAGGCGGCGATGTGGATCACCCACCAGGCGGTGCAGATCCACGGCGGCATGGGCTACTCGAAGGAAATGCCGCTGGAGCGCTATTTCCGCGACGCCAAGATCACCGAGATCTACGAAGGCACCAGCGAGATCCAGCGCCTGGTCATCGCCCGCCACGAGACCGGACTGCGCTGAACCCGCCGCTTCGCCCGAAGCGCGCCGCGCCGATGTCCACCGACGGGCCCCCAGCGGGCCCGATGAAAGGCCAGAACACATGACTCCCAAAGCTCCCGCCGAACGACGCCAGGCCATGCGCGTCGAACCGACCCTGCTCGACCCGGTCTTCGCCGCGATCCGCAAGCTGGCCGGCAAGGGCAGGCAGGACGACGCCGCTGCCTTCGCCAGCGCCTTCTACGAGCGGATGAGCGAGGACGAACTGCCGATGCACAGCGTGGAGGGCTGGGCCGCCCTGGCCAACGACTTCCTGGATTTCGCGCGCGCGCGCAAGCCGGGCAAGCCGTCGATCCGCCTGTTCAATCCCACGCTCAAGCAGCACGGCTGGGAAACGCCGCACACGGTGATGCAGATCGTCAACGACGACATGCCCTTCCTGGTGGACTCGGTGACCATGGCGCTGGCCGAGCAGGGTATCGGCGTGCACGTGCTGGGCCACCCGGTGCTGCAGATGGCGCGCGACCGTGGCGGCAAGCTCACCGGCGTGGGCAGCGGGCCGGCCGAGTCGCTGATGCACCTGGAGATCGACCGCCAGTCCGCCGAGGGCATCCGCGAGGTGGAAGCGCGCATCAAGGAGGTGCTGGCGAGCGTCCGCGCGATCGTGCAGGACTGGCCGGCCATGCGCGAACGCATGGTGGAAGTCGCCGACGACATCACCGAGCGCCAGCTGCCGGTTACCGACGAAGGCCGCAAGGAAGCGCAGGAGTTCCTGCGCTGGGCCGCCGACGACCACTTCACGTTCCTGGGCTACCGCGAGTACGAGGTGGTCAAGAAGGACAAGGTGGAAGTGCTGCGCGCCGTGGAAGGCAGCGGCCTGGGCCTGCTGCGCGGCGCCGACCCGGCCAAGCCGCGGCCGCTGAAGTCGCTGGCTGCGCACTACATGCCGCAGTCCGGTTCGGTGGATGCGCTGATCCTCACCAAGACCAACTCGCGCTCCAACGTGCATCGCCCCGGCTACATGGACTACATCGGCGTGCTCAGCTTCGACGCCAAGGGCAAGCCGATCGCCGAGGAGCGCTTCATCGGCCTGTACACGTCCAGCGCCTACAACCGCCGCCCGTGGGATATCCCGATCGTGCGCGAGCGCTTCGAGCACGTGATGCGGGCCTCGGGCCTGAAGGCCAGCGGGCACAGCGGCAAGGCGCTCAAGCACATCCTGGAAACGCTGCCGCGCGACGAGCTGTTCCAGTCCAGCGCCGAGGAACTGGCCGCGCTGGCCACCGGCATCCTGGGGCTGCAGGAACGCGTGCGCAGCAAGCTGTTCCTGCGCCAGGACCGCTACGGGCGCTTCTGGTCGGCGCTGGTGTACCTGCCGCGCGAGCGCTACAACACCGACATCCGCCTGGCCATCGAGCAGCTGCTGCGCGAGTCGCTGCACGCGGACCGGGTGGACAGCACCGTGCAGGTGGGCGACTCGCCGCTGGCGCAGCTGCACGTGATCGTGCGCCCCAAGCCAGGCGCGTCGGCGAAGGTGGACATTCCCGCCCTGGAAGCCAACCTGGCCAGCGTGGTGCGCAACTGGCACGACGACCTTCGCGAGCTGCTGGTCGCCGCGCACGGCGAGGAGAAGGGGCTCGAGCTGGCCTCGCGCTACGCCAAGGCCCTGCCGGCCGGCTACATCCAGGAAGTCTCGCCGGCGCTGGTCGCCGACGACATCCGCCACCTGGACGCGCTGCGCGGCCGCGACGACCTGGCGCTGAGCCTGCGCCGTACCCATGGCGGTCAGGGCGGGCTGCGCTTCAAGTTCTACCGGCAGCTCGACGACATCCCGCTGTCCGATGCGCTGCCGATGATCGAAAACATGGGCCTGCGCGTGATCTCGGAGCATCCCTACCGGATCGAGCTGCCCGGTACGGGCGGCATGATCGAGCCGGTGTACATCCAGGACTTCGAGGTCGAACTCGCGCCGGCGGCAGGCGCCGGGCGCGGGGCGCAGGGCGAGATCGACATCGATGCCATCGACGAGCAGTTCGAGGACGCCTTCCTGCAGGTCTGGCGCGGCCTGTCCGAGAACGACGGCTTCAACCGCCTGATCCTGGCCGCCGGCCTGAACTGGCGGCAGGTGGCGATGCTGCGCGCCTACAGCAAATACCTGCAGCAGGTGGGGGTGCCGTTCTCGCAGGCCTACGTGGAAACCACGTTCGCCCGCCATCCGCTGATCGCGCGCCTGATGGTGGAACTGTTCGAGGCGCGCTTCGACCCGGCCGGGGAGGGCAAGGGCGCCAAGGCGGCCGCCGAAGCGCGCCTGGGCAACCAGGTCGCGCGACTGTGCGCCGCCGACGCCGCGCTGGCCAAGGTGTGCAAGCCGGTGCTGGAAGGCGCCGCGGCCGACCGCGCATCGCGCTACGAAGCGGTGCGCCAGGCGCTCAAGTCGCTGCTCGACGACACGGTGTCGAGCCTGGACGAGGACCGCATCCTGCGCAGCTTCATCGGCGTGATCGACGCGACGCTGCGCACCAGCTACTACATCCCGTACACCAGCGGCCGCTACAAGAACGGGCTGCGCGCCGATGGCGGGCCGGCCGACTACGTCAGCTTCAAGCTGGACTCGGCGCTGGTGCCCGACCTGCCCAAGCCCCGCCCCTATCGCGAGATCTTCGTGTACGGCCCGCGCGTGGAAGGCGTGCACCTGCGCTTCGGCCCGGTCGCGCGCGGCGGCCTGCGCTGGTCGGACCGGCGCGAGGATTTCCGCACCGAAGTGCTGGGCCTGGTGAAGGCGCAGATGGTGAAGAACACCGTGATCGTGCCGGTGGGTTCCAAGGGCGGCTTCTACTGCAAGCAGCTGCCCGATCCGGCGGTGGACCGCGATGCGTGGTTCAACGAGGGCGTGGCCTGCTACAAGCGCTTCATCAACGGCCTGCTGGACATCACCGACAACATCGTTGGCGGCAACGTGGTCGCGCCCGACCACGTGGTGCGGCACGACGGCGACGATCCGTACCTGGTGGTGGCCGCGGACAAGGGCACGGCCACGTTCTCCGACATCGCCAACGGCATCGCCCAGGCGCACGGGTTCTGGCTCGACGATGCATTCGCCTCCGGCGGGTCGGTGGGCTACGACCACAAGGGCATGGGCATCACCGCCAAGGGCGGCTGGGAGTCGGTGAAGCGCCACTTCCGCGCCATGGGCCGCGACAGCCAGAAGCAGGACTTCACCTGCGTGGGCATCGGCGACATGTCCGGCGACGTGTTCGGCAACGGCATGCTGCTGAGCAGGCACATCCGGCTGCTGGCCGCGTTCGACCACCGCCACATCTTCATCGACCCGAATCCGGATGCGGGCGCGAGCTACAAGGAGCGCGCGCGCATGTTCAAGCTGCCGCGCTCGAGCTGGGAGGACTACAACGCCAAGCTGATCAGCAAGGGCGGCGGCGTGTGGCCGCGCTCGGCCAAGTCCATCCCGGTCTCGGCCGAGGCGCGCGCGGCGCTGGGCATCGCCGATGGCGTGACCGCGCTGAGTCCGACCGAGCTGATGAGCGCCATCCTGAAGGCGCCGGTGGACCTGCTGTGGAACGGCGGCATCGGCACCTACGTCAAGTCGAGCCGCGAGACCAACGCCGAGGTCGGCGATCGCGCCAACAACGCGCTGCGCGTCAACGGCAACGAGCTGCGCTGCAAGGTGGTGGGCGAGGGCGGCAACCTGGGCCTGACCCAGCTGGGACGCGTGGAAGCCGCGCTGCACGGGGTGCTGCTCAACACCGACTTCATCGACAACTCCGCCGGCGTGGACACCTCCGACCACGAGGTGAACATCAAGATCCTGCTCAACGGCGAGGTGCAGAGGAAGAAGCTGGCGCTGCCGGCGCGCAACGCGCTGCTGGCTTCGATGACCGACGACGTCGAAGCGCTGGTGCTCAACGACAACTACCGCCAGAACCAGGCGTTGAGCCTGATGGAGCGCATGAGCCTGACGCGGCTCGGCTCCAAGCAGCATTTCATCCGCACCCTGGAGCAGCAGGGCCTGCTGGACCGGCAGATCGAGTTCCTGCCGTCGGATGCGGAGATCGCCGAACGCAAGGCGCGCGGGCAGGGGCTGACCCGCCCGGAGCTGTCGGTGCTGCTGTCGTACTCCAAGCTGGTCGCGTTCCAGCAGCTGCTCGACTCCGACGTGCCGGAAGACCCGTACCTGTCCAAGGAACTGGTGCGCTACTTCCCCGAGCCGCTGCAGAAGAAGTACGCCAAGGCGATGGAAGGCCACCGCCTGAAGCGCGAGATCATCGCCACGGCGGTCACCAACTCCACCATCAACCGCATGGGCGCCACCTTCCTGATGCGCATGCAGGAAGACAGCGGGCGCTCGCCGGGCGAGGTCGCCAAGGCCTACACGATCACCCGCGAAACGCTGGACGCGCGCGAGCTGTGGACGCAGATCGACGCGCTGGACGGCAAGGTGCCGGAGGCGGTGCAGATCGACGCGCTGCAGGTGATCTGGCAGATGCAGCGCGCCTTCACCCGCTGGCTGCTGGCGCGTCCGGGTGCGATCCCCGACATCCAGACCGCGGTGGACCGCTACCACGACGGCATCCGCGACATCCGCCGTGCGCAGGGCATCCTGCCGGACAGCCAGCGCCCGGGTTACGAGGCGAAGCTGGAGGTCTGGCGCCGCGCGGGCGTGCCGGCCGACCTGGGCGGCCAGCTGGCCGCGATTCCCTACCTGGAACCGTGCTGCGACATCATCGAGCTGGCCCGCGAGCGCAAGCTGAGCCCGGTCGAGGTGGCCAAGGTCTACTTCCGCGTGGCCGAGGCGCTGCGCGCGCCGTGGCTGCAGGAGCAGATCGAGGCGCTGGTGGTGGACGGCCGCTGGCATGCGGTGGCCCGCGGCGTGCTGCGCGACGAACTGGACGAGCAGCTGCGCAAGCTGACCGGACAGGTCCTGTCGATGCCCGGCGCCAATGCGGACGCGAAGGTGAAGGCCTGGCTGTCGCGCGACGATGCCAACCTGCGCTTCACCCTGTCCATGCTCAACGAGGTCGCGGCGCAGAAGTCGCTGGACTACCCCACCGCGTCGGTGGCGGTACAGCGCCTGTCGCAGCTCGCCGCACGCGGGTGACACAGGCGGGCACACGCCCGCCGGTGGGAGTGGGCGCGGCGGGCGCGAGCCCGCCCTACGCTATGCTCCGGCCATGAGCCCCGCGCCGCGCATCGCGTTCCTCGCCAGCCACGCCGACGGCGCGCGCCAGGCGCTGGACACGCTCACCGCGGCGCACGCGCAGCACGAACCGGCGGATGCCGACGTGCTGGTGGCGCTGGGCGGCGACGGCTTCATGCTGCAGACGCTGCACAGGCACGGCGCCCTGGCCAAGCCCGTGTACGGCATGAAGCTCGGTACGGTCGGCTTCCTGATGAACCAGCACCGGCCCGAGGGCCTGCTGGAGCGCATCGCCGCGGCGGAGCCGGCGGTGCTGCGTCCGCTGGAGATGCACGCGCAGACCGAATCTGGCGCCACCGTTTCGTCGCTGGCGTACAACGAGGTGTCGCTGCTGCGCCAGACCCGGCAGGCGGCGCACCTGTCGATCGAACTCAACGGGCATCCGCGCCTGGACGAGCTGATCTGCGACGGCGTGCTGCTGGCCACGCCGGCGGGCAGCACGGCGTACAACTTCTCCGCGCACGGGCCGATCATTCCACTGGGCGCGTCGCTGGTGGCGCTGACACCCATCGCGCCGTTCCGCCCGCGGCGCTGGCGCGGCGCGCTGCTGAAATCCGACACCGAAGTGCGGTTCCGCGTGCTCGATCCCTACAAGCGCCCGGTCAGCGCCACCGCCGACTCGCACGAAGTGCGCGACGTCACCGAAGTGGTGATCCGCGAATCCCAGGACCGCACGGTGACCCTGCTGTTCGATCCGGAGCACAACCTGGAAGAGCGGATTCTCAGCGAACAGTTCGTGGTTTGAGCGAATCCGGCGTGTGCGGGGTTGGCGCCCGCCGTCGACCGCAGCCAGCGCATCCAGCCCCGCTCTCGACATCCCGTCACGCGCGCGATCCGCGAGCCCGCAGACGCCAGTCACCCGGCGCCGTCGACCCGCAGGCGCCTTGGCGGGTCGGGGACCGGGCGCGGCTGCGCCAGCACAAGGTGACGCGGCAACCTGTGACGCGAGCGGTCGGCAACGGCCCGCCGCGCCTCCCGGCGTCACGGCACGCGGGTGCCGTGCATCACGGTTCCGGCCTGCGCGCGCGGGCACGGTTCCTGCTTCCCCTCGGGCATCCGGGTCCAGTGCCGACGGCGCTTAGTGCGGATCCGATGGGAGGGAGCTGCGGATGAAGACCGAATCGTCGATGGGTCCGTCCAGGGGAGAAGGGGTGGTCCGCGCGATGCTGATCGTCGCGCTGGCCGCCGGTGTCGCGTGGGCGCTGCTGGGGAGCAGCGTGTAGGGAGTCGGCGCGCGGCGCCACGCCGCCGCGCGCCGCGCAGGCGCGTCTCGCAACCGGAGACGCGGACCGCCGATACTGGCGGCATGGCTTCCTTAGACGACGCGCAGCAGACCGCTCCCGGGCCCGTCCCGGCCGTGGCGGGTCCGCCCCTGGTGGTGGCGACGACCGCGCGCGCGCTGTTCGACCTGGAGCACAGCCACGGGCTGTTCGAATCCAGGGGCATCGACGCCTACGCCGACTACCAGCGCAACCGCGAGGACGACATCCTCGAACCGGGCATGGCGTTTCCGTTGGTGCGCAAGCTGCTGGCGCTGAACCGCGACGCGCCGGCCGACGCGCCGCACGTGGAAGTGATCCTGCTGTCGCGCAATTCGTCCGATACCGGGCTGCGCATCTTCAACTCGATCCAGCACCACGGGCTGGACATCCGCCGCGCCACCTTCACCTCGGGCGCGCCGGTGTGGCCCTACATCCGCCCGTTCGGCGCGCAGCTGTTCCTGTCGGCCAATCCGGACTCGGTGCGCCGCGCGCTGGAGGCGGGCATCGCGGCGGCGACGATCCTGCCGGCCAAGCCGCGCGAGCCGGTGCACGACCAGCTGCGCATCGCGTTCGACGGCGACGCGGTGATCTTCGGCGACGAAAGCGAGCGCGTCTCGCGCGAGCACGGCGTGGAGGCGTTCGGCCGGCACGAGCGGGAGCGCGCGCGCGAGCCATTGTCCGGCGGGCCGTTCCGCGGCTTCCTGGACGCGCTGCACCGCCTGCAGGCCGCGTTTCCCGCCGGCGAGGCCGCGCCCATCCGTACCGCGCTGGTCACCGCGCGTTCGGCGCCCGCGCACGAGCGCGTGATCCGCACCCTGCGCGAATGGGACGTGCGCCTGGACGAAGCGCTGTTCCTGGGCGGGCGCGACAAGGGGCCGTTCCTGCACGCGTTCGGCGCCGACATCTTCTTCGACGATTCGCTGCACAACATCGATTCGGCGCGGCAGTACATCGCCGCCGGGCACGTGCCGCACGGGGTCGCCAACCCCTGACGCGGATCAGCCGGGCAGGCGGATGTCGGTGAGCCGCCAGCGCAGGCCCTGCAGCTCGAACACGAAGTGCACCGGCTTGCCTTCGGCGCTGGTGGTGGTGGCGACGAACCGCGTGGGCGACTCGAAGCGGGTTTCGGCCTGCGCCAGGGGCTGGTAGGCCGCCGGTGCCCCCGGATCGGAGGACGACGCACCCGGGTCCGCGCTGCCGGTGACGCGGCGCGACAGCGCCCGGCCTTCCAGCAGCACTGCGATGCCGGTGGGCGAAACCATCGCGTCCACCGCGTGGCCGCTGATCTGGCCCACGAATTCGCGCGCGGCGCCGGCGAACGCACCACCGCCGATGCCCTCGGCCGCCTTGGCCAGCCTGCCTTCCACCTGCCCGCGCAGGTTGCCGCGCAGGGTCTCGAAGTCCACGTGGCGTTCCAGCCGGCCCAGGTCGCGTTCCTGCAGGCTGCCCTGGATTCCGCGGATCGCCAGGTAGGGGCCGGCCGCCAGATAGCCCAGCAGCGCCACCAGCAGCGCTGCGGCGAGCGCGATCCACTTCTTCATCGTCAGAACTCCAGGTCGAGCGCGGCGCAAAGATAGTCCATGAACGGTGCCATGGCCTGCAGGTCCCTGGCCAGCGCCGGGACCAGGCGCGGCCCGGTCATGGTGGCATCGTCCAGGCCGCGCATGGCGACGAAGTTGCGATGCTTCAGGTCTTCGATGAACTCGAAGTCCGGGTCGAAGCCGCGCGGCGCGCGCGTCAGCATGTCGTCCGATTCCAGGTCGTAGCGGCGGCGGAACGCCGCGTCGTGCGCCGCGCGTTTCCACCCGGCCGGGTTGTCGACGATGAAATGGCGGATGCGCCGCAGCGCGGGCGGCTCCGGGTGCCAGATGCCGGCGGCGATGAAGCATTGGCCCGGCTGCAGGTGCAGGTACCACGACGGCGCCGGGACCTGCCGGCTGCGCTCATGGAACAGCCGCGCGCCCTGCCAGGTCTTGTAAGGCGTCTTGTCGTTGGCGAAGCGCGTGTCGCGGTGGATCCGGAACAGCGATCCGCCCACGCCGCGCGGCTCGCTGCGGTAGTGCGCGCTGACCTGTGCCAGCGCCGGCTGCAGGTCGGCCAGCAGGCGCTGGAACGGTTCGCGCACGTGCGCTTCGTAATCCGGCTTGTGCGCAAGGAACCAGGCGCGCTCGTTGTGGCGCGCCAGGCCGCGCAGGAAGCGGAAGCTCTTGTCGGTGAAATAGGTCGCCATGCCCTGCATTGTAGGAGCGGCTTCCGCCGCGAGCTCTTCACCCGTGCGGCGCAAGAGCCGGTGCCCGTGGCTGGAGCCGCTCCTACGCGAGCGCCGCTTCGATGTCGGCGTTCCACGCCGCCAGCTGATCCAGCAGCGCCAGCTTCGCGCCATCTCCCGCATGCGCCAGTCGCAGCGCGGCGATCTCCTCGCGGGCCTGCTGCAAGGTCAGCTCGGACAGCCCGCTGTCGTGCAGCAGGCGCCGCCTGCGGTACTCGTTCCAGCGCGCGTGCTCCTGCATGCCCAGGCTCTGCGGCCAGTTGCGGGCGCGGTAGCGGAACAGCAGTTCGTCCAGGCGCGGGTCGCGGAAGCCGAAGTCGCCGTGGCCCAGCAGGTGCGGCGGCGTGCTGCGCACCTGCGCGAACTTGCGCTTGTCCGCGTCCGGCACGAAGCCGTCGTACAGCGACGCATCCGGGTCCGAAGGCGCGCGCTGCGGGTCGCGCGCATACACCTGGCGGACCTTCTCGGCCAGCGCAGGGCCGGCGTCGCGCAGGCGCCGGGCGCGCGCCTCCACCACGCCTGCATCGAGGCGCAGGCGTTCCAGCTCGGGCGCGCGCAGGTGCGCCCACTCGACCAGCGCCGGGGAGCGGTTGAGGTGCACTTCCTTCAGCGGGATGCGCGTCTCGCCTTCGGGCAGGTCGGTCTGGCGCACGTACAGGCGGTCGGCGATCGCGTCGGCGTCCAGCGCCAGCAGCGCCTCCGGGTCGGCGTCGAGGTCGAAGACCACGACCCGGCTGTCGATGGCGGGGTGCCGCGCCAGCGGCAGCACCGGCGCCGCGCACAGGCGCGAGGCCGGATAGCGTTGCGACACGTGCAGCACCGGCCGCATCGCGGCCACGTCCAGCAGCTGCGCGGCGTAGCGCTTGTCGCGCAGCCGCAGCGCGTACTCCCACAGCTTCGGCTGTGCCTGGCGCAGGCGCCGCGCCAGCCCGATCAGGGCGCGCACGTCGGACAGTGCCTCGTGCGCGTCGCCTTCGCGCACCGCGTTGGCTTCGGCCAGGTGCTCGAGCTTGAACGAGACATGGCCGTCCTCGCGCCGCGGCCATTCGATCCCGTCGGGGCGCAGCGCGCAGGCCAGACGCATCACGTCCAGCAGGTCCCAGCGGCAGTTGCCGCCGCGCCACTCGCGTTCGTAGGCGTCGAAGAAATTGCGGAAGAAGCCGCAGCGCACGAACTCGTCGTCGAAACGCAGCGAGTTGTAGCCCAGCGTGCAGGTCTCCGGCCGCGCCATCTCCTCGAAGATGCGCGAGAACGCCTCCGCTTCGTTGACGCCTTCGCGCAGCGCGTGCTGCGGGCTGATGCCGGTGATCAGCGTGGCGATGGGCGAGGGCAGCAGGTCGTCCGCGGGCTGCACGAAGAAGCTGAGGGGCTCCTCGACCTGCTGCAACCGCTCATCGGTGCGGATCGCGGCGAACTGCGCGATGCGGCTGCGGCGCGGATCGCTGCCGAAGGTTTCCAGGTCGTAGAAGAGGAACGTCGCGGGCATGCCGCGATTCTAGACGCCGCACCCGAGCCCGTAGCCGCACCTTTAGCCGCGGGCTGTCCTTGCGCACCGTACGCGGGGGGCGTGTGCGCGCCTCCGGACGCGCTGAGTGGCCAGCGCGGCTGCATGGGCCGGGGTTTGCTGCCGCAAGCCGGGGAGGTCGCGGCTGACGCCGCTGCTACTGCGGGGTGGTTTCGGGTTCCAGCGGCGCGAGCCGGTGCTGGACCTGCGCGTCCAGCGCGGCCCAGTCGACGCCTTCCAGCGTCTCCAGCCCGCGCGTGGCCTCCACCAGGATCGCGCGCTGCACCTCGCTGCGCTGCAGCGCCACCGCGTACGGGATGCGCATGAAGGTCACCATGGTGTAGTGCGGGACGAAGCGGTCCGGATGCCGCGCATGCAGCGCCAGTTCCAGCGCGCGTTGCAGCAGAAAGTCGGGGTCGTCCACCCGGTCGCGCATCTCGATGTAGTTTTCCAGCGCCATGTGCTGGATCGCTGCGGCATTGGGCTTGCGTTCGGCCTCGAACGCGGCATAGGCGTCGGCAAGCGACGTGCGTCCTGTCGCCACGGCGTCCATGTGCGCTGCCAGCGCCACGCAGTCCTCGAACGCGCAGTTCATGCCCTGGCCGTGGAAGGGCACCATGGCGTGCGCGGCGTCGCCGATCAGCAGCGCACGGCCGTCCAGATGCCAGCGTTCCAGCTTGATCGTGCCCAGCACACCGGGCGGATTGCGGGCCCAGTCTTCCTCCAGGTCGGGGATCAGAGGCACCGCATCGGTGAAGTCGCGTTCGAACAGCGCGCGCGCCTGCGCAGGCGTCGCCACGGTCTCGAAGCTGGGCGCGCCGCTGCCGTCGTCTTTTGCCGCCATGAAGAGCGTCACGGTGAAGGTCTGCTCGTCGTTGGGCAGGGCGATGCACATGTACTGGCCGCGCGGCCAGATGTGCAGGGCGTGCGGCTCGATGCGGAACCCGCCGCCGGCCGCAGGCGGGATCTCCAGTTCCTTGTAGGCATGGTCCAGCAGGTCGCTGCGCTCGCCCAGCGGCGCGTGCGCATCCATCAGCCGGCGCAGCGCGGAACCCGCGCCGTCGGCGCCGATCACGGTGTTGAACGGCGCGCCGTGCTGCGCGCCGCTGCGGTCGTCCACGAACACCAGGTCGCGCCGTACGAAATCCACGCTTTCGAGCCGGCGGTTGAAGTGAAACTGTGCGCCGGCATCGCTGGCCAGCTGCAGCAAGGTCAGGTTGAGGTCGCCGCGGTGGATCGACCAGATCACCTCGCTGTCGTCGCGGCCGTAGCGCTGCAGTTCCACGCGTCCGTCGGCGAAATGCACCATGCGCCCGCGCATCATCACGGCCTGGCGCATCACCGCATCCTGTGCACCGGCCTGCGCCAGCGCGTGGCGGCCGCGTTCGGCCAGCGCCAGGTTGATGGAGCGACCGCCTTCGTAGCCCTTGATCCGCGGATCGCCCCGGCGTTCGTACACGTCCACGTCCCAGCCGCGCCGAGCGAGCAGGGTGGCCAGCAGGCTCCCGGCGAGTCCCGCGCCGATGATGCTGGCGTGGCGAGGCCGCGCGCTCATCGCGCCTGGCTCCAGGCCAGCGCCGTGCGCACGAAACGCAGCACTTCGGCGTGCGTGTTGTAGAGCGGTGCGGGGGAAATGCGGATCACGTCGGGCTCGCGCCAGTCGCCCAGCACGCCGTGCGTGGCGAGATGTTCGAAAAGCGCGCGTCCCTGCTCGCGCCCACCGGCCACGCGCAGCGACAGCTGCGCGCCACGCCGTGCCGGATCGGCGGGCGTGACGATCTGCAGGGTATCGGCCAACTCCGCGCGGATCAGGGCTTCCAGGTAGCCCGTGAGCGCCAGCGACTTCCCGCGCAGCGCCGCCATCCCCGCGCGATCGAACTGGTCCAGCGCCGCGCGCAGGGGCGCCAGCGCCAGGATCGGCGGATTGCTCAGCTGCCAGCCGTCGGCGCCGGGCGTGGGATCGAACTGTGGGCCCATGCGAAACCGGACCGCGGCATCGTTGCCCCACCACCCGGCGAAACGCGGGCGCTGGGTGCGCGCATGGCGTTCGTGCACGAAGCAGCCGGCGACGGCGCCGGGCCCCGAGTTCATGTACTTGTAGTGGCACCACACGGCGAAGTCCGCGCCGCTGTCGTGCAGCTGCAGGGGCAGGTTGCCCACGGCGTGGGCCAGGTCGAAGCCGACGACGCAGCCCGCGGCGTGGCCCAGGCGGGTGATTTCCTGCAGGTCGAAGGCCTGCCCGGTGCGGTACTGCACGCCGGGCCACAGGATCAGCGCCAGGCGCTTGCCGTGCTCGGCGATGGCGCGCTCGATGGCGCCCATGGAGACCGTGCCGTCCGGCTCGTCCGGTTCGACTTCGATCAGCGTGTGCTGCGGCGGCAGGCCGCGGTACTTCAGCTGCGACTCCACCGCATAGCGGTCCGAAGGAAAGCTGCCGGCCTCCACCAGGATCGCGGTGCGCTCGATGGTGGGCTGGTAGAAGCTCACCATCATCAGGTGCAGGTTCGCGGTCAGCGAGTTCATGGCCACCACTTCCGAAGGCTGCGCGCCGACCACGCGCGCCAGCGGTTCGCGGACCAGCGCGTGGTAGGACATCCACTGCGCCTGTCCGCTGAAGTGGCCTTCCACGGCCTCGTTCGCCCACTTGTCCAGCGCTTCCTCGACGTGCGCACGCGCGCCGCGCGGCTGCAGGCCCAGCGAGTTGCCGCAGAAGTAGGCCTGCGCGGCATCGCCGTGGCGCGGCAGCAGGAACTCGTCGCGGAACGCGCGCAGCGGATCGGCGGCGTCCTGTGCGTGGGCGCAGGCGTCGGTAAACAGGTCGGTCATCCGCAACTCACTCCATGATCCCCGCGGAGGCGGGGATCCATTCTGGTCCTGCCCTGGCAGGAAGCATCCAGTCCGAAAGGGATGACCAGCGCGTCGCGCCGTGGTGAAGCGCTTCCAGCCAGCGCAGGAACGTCGGACGGCAGTTCAAGATCGCGGCGCGTCCGGCTCATTCGAACCTCGTCTTCGCCAGTCCCAGCCACTCCAGCGCGGTGCCGTGGTACAGCCGTTCCTGCGCGGCGAGGTCGAGCTCCAGCGCGGCGATGCCCGCACCCGGCTCCTGCTCGCCCAGCGGGAACGGGTAGTCGGTGCCCAGCATCACCCGGTCCACGCCGCAGGTGTCCAGCAGGTAGCGCAGTGCGCGCGGGTCGGCCACCCAGGAATCGAAGTACAGGCGTTCCAGGTACCCGCGCGGGTTGTGCGGGTTGTCGGTGGCCACAAGATCCGGGCGCATGTTGAAGCCATGTTCGATGCGGCCGATGGTGTACGGAAAACTGCCGCCGCCGTGGGCCATGCAGATCTTGAGCGTGGGCAGGCGCTCCAGCACGCCGCCGAAGACCAGTGCGCACGCCGCGCGCGACTGCTCGGCCGGCATGCCCACCAGCCACGGCAGCCAGTACTTGGGCATGGTGTCGCTGCCCATCATGTCCCAGGGATGCACCAGGATCGCCGCGCCCAGGTCGGCCGCCGCCTCGAAGAAGGGAAACAGCTCGGGCGCGTCCAGGTTCCAGTGCTGGCCGTCGGCCAGGTGCAGGTGCGAGCCGATCTGCACGCCCTGCAGGCCCAGCTGATCCATGCAGCGTTCGAGTTCCTGCACCGCAAGCCGCGGCGACTGCAGTGGCACGGTACCGATGCCCGCGTAGTGGCGCGGGAAATCGCGGCAGGCTTCGGCCATGTGGTCGTTGAGCGCCTGGTGCAGTTCCAGCGCGTGCTGCGCCTTCGCCCAGTAGCTGAACATCACCGGTACGGTGCTGATCACCTGCACCTGCACGCCGAAGCGCGCGTAGTCGTCGATGCGTTCCTGCGCGTCCCAGGTCTTGGACCAGATCTCGCGGAAGAACTTGCCGTCCTTGTAGATGCGGTGGCGGCCGTCTTCGGTGTGGTGGATGACCGGAAACCGGCTGTCGCCGTACTTGCGCGCCAGGTCCGGCCAGTCGCGCGGCAGGTAGTGGGCGTGGGTGTCGATCTTCAGCATCGGCTACGGTCCGAAGGCGGAAGCCAGCGCGGCGTACAGGGGAATGCCCACCGCGAGGTTGAAGGGAAAGGTCACGCCGAGCGATGCGGCAAGGCAGCGCCCGACGTTGGCCTCGGGCAGCGACGCGCGGATCGAGGCGGGTGCGGCGATGTAGGAGGCGCTTGCCGCCATGGTGGCGAAGACGGTGGCGGTATCGGGATCCATCCCGCACCAGCGCGCCGCAAGCGCACCCACGCAGCCATGCGCCAGCGGCAGCAGCGTCGCGTACGGGACCAGTCGCGCCGCCTCGCGCCCGAGCGTACGCAGCTGCTGCGCGGCCACCATGCCCATGTCGATCATGAACAGCATCAGCGTGCCCTGGAACAGCTGCACGTACATCGCGTCCACGCTGGCGATGCGCTGCTTGCCGGCAAGCACGCCGATGGCCAGACCGCCGAGCAGCAGGATCGCCGTCTTTCCGGTGAGCACCTCGCGCACCTGCGCCATGCGCACCGCGCCGCCGCGCCCGAGCGCCAGGCCGATGAGAATGGCCGGAATCTCCAGCGCCACCACCAGCGCCACCAGCACCCCGTCCGGCTGCCCGCCGCCACGCTCGACGAACTGCTGGGCCGCGATGAAGGTCACTGCCGACACCGAGCCGTAGTGCGCGGCCATCGCGGCGGCGTCCGCGCGCCCGTCGCGCAGCCACGCGCGCGCCAGTACATACGACGAGGCCGCGGTCGCCACGCCCAGGGCCACGGTCAACAGGGCCAGTCCGAGCAGGCGTAGCGCATCGCCGCCCTGGCCGAGCGCCACGCCGCCCTTCAGGCCGATCGCCAGCAGCAGGAAGATCGACAGGTACTGCTGGATCGAGCGCGGTATCTCCAGGTCGCTGCGCAGCAGCCGCGCCACCACGCCCAGGGCGAAGGCCAGCACCACCGGAGACAGCAGGTTGGCCACCAGCAGTTCCGAAGACAGCATCTCAGCGGATCCACGCGATGGGGGCGGGCGGCGGGACGATCTTCATGTGATGTCGGCCTGGGAATCGGCCTGCAATTCGTAGCGGTTGGGACGCGGGTTGAGATGCCCGCAGGCCTTGCAGGTGCGCAGTGCGTCGTCGCGGTAGAACCGCTCGAACACGCGGAAGAAGTCCTGCTCGATGTCGTTGAGGTGGAAGTACTCCTCGTACACCTTGGCATTGCAGGCCTCGCAGAACCACAGCAGGCCGTCGTCCTCGTGGGCCAGGCGCCTGCGCTCGATCACCAGGCCGATGGAATCCGGTCCGCGCTGCGGCGAATGCGGCACCCGTGGCGGCAGCAGGAACGTCTCGCCCGCGCGGATCGGAATGTCGCGCAGCGTGCCGCTGGTGCCGTCGTAGCCTTCCTGCACGCGCAGCACCATCTCGCCTTCGAGCTGGTAGAACCACTCCGGGCCCTCATCGAAGTGGTAGTCGGTGCGCGCATTGGGTCCGCCCACGATCATCACGATGAACTCGCCGTCGTACAGGCACTTGTTGCCCACCGGCGGCTTGAGCAGGTGGCGGTGCTCGTCGATCCATTTCTGGAAGTTCAGCGGTGCGGGGAGCATGGCGGTATTCCGTGGGAGGAGCCGGGCGCCGTAGGACGGGTTGAGCGCAGCGATACCCATCGACATGAACGGCACCGAGTGGTGAGTGACATCGTCTTCGGTTCGGCCCATCCTACGATTTCGGCGGGGCAGCGCCGGTGGGTATCGCCTTGGGCTCAACCCATCCTACGATGTCGCCACGGGCAGCACCGCAACGCATTTCAGTTCGATCGCGATCGGCGTAGGCAAGGCTGTAATCCCGAGCGTTGTCCTGCAGGGCGCCGTCGCCGGATCGGGGAAGAACTCCGCCCACACCGCGTTGTAGGCCTTGAAGTCGCGGGCCATGTCGGTGAGGTACACGGTCACGTCCACCAGGTCTTCCCAGCGCGCGCCCGATGCCTGCAGCACCGCCCGAACGTTGGCGAACACGGCGCGCGCCTGCGCCTGGATGTCGTACCGGCGGATGCGGCCGTCGGCGAAGTACTCGTTCCCGGCGATCGCATCGCTGGCCGGATCGCGCGGACCGATGCCGGACAGGAACAGCAGGTCGCCCACGCGACGCGCGTGCGGATACGACCCGACCGCCCTGGGCGCCGCGCCGGCCTGGATAGCCTCGTTCACCTCAGCGGTCCTCGCGGTCGTCGCGGATCCGCGCCAGCGCGGCCCGGTACTGCGGTTCGACGGCCTCGGCGCCGTCCACGTCGAGCCCCAGGTCGTGCACGCGACCGTCGCGCAAGGTGTAGACCCAGCCATGCACGGCGAGCTTCTGCCCGCGCGCCCACGCATCGCGGACGATGGTGGTCTCGCACACGTTGACCACCTGCTCCAGCGCGTTCAGTTCGCACAGGCGGTCGTGGCGCAGGCCGTGGTGCACGTCGTCCTCGCCCGGAATATCCGCCAGCACGGCCTCGTGCTTCTGGGCCACGTCCACCACGTGGCGGATCCAGTTGTCGGCCAGCCCCACGCGGCTGCGGCGAAGCGCGGCCAGCACGCCGCCGCAGCCGTAGTGGCCCACCACCAGGATGTGCTCGACCTTCAGCACGTCCACGGCAAACTGGATCACCGACAGGCAGTTGAGGTCGGTGTGCACCACCACGTTGGCGATATTGCGATGCACGAACACCTCGCCCGGGGCCAGGTCCACCACCTGGTTGGCCGGCACGCGCGAATCCGAGCACCCGATCCACAGGTACTTGGGCGCCTGCTGGCCCGACAGGCGTTCGAAGAAGGTGGGGTCTTCGGACTGGATGCGCTCCGCCCAGGCCCGGTTCTTCTGCAACAGATCGTCGATGCGGCTCATGCCGTGATTATCGCGCGGCCGGCGCGCGTCGTGGAGACGGCGCGGTGCGGTGCGGGCTGCCGCCGCGGCCACCGCGATGCAACGCGGGGGAAAACCTCACAACGCGATGCCCACGTTCCTGGGTTCGGTGAAGAAGCGCATCGCCTCCATGCCGCCCTCGCGGCCGACGCCGGACTGGCCCACGCCGCCGAACGGCGTGCGCAGGTCGCGCATCAGCCAGGCGTTGATCCACACGATCCCGGCCTGCACGCCGGCGGCGAGCCGGTGCGCGCGCGCCAGGTCGCGGGTGAAGATCGCCGCGGCCAGTCCGTACGCCGACGCATTGGCCAGCGCCAGGGCCTGCGCCTCGTTGTCGAAGGGTTGCAACGTCACCACCGGCCCGAAGATCTCCTCGCGGTTGGTGGCGCATTCCGGCCCCAGGCCCTCGAGCACGGTGGGCGCCACGTACCAGCCCGGGCGCGGCAGGGCGTCGCCGCCGCACAGCACGCGGCCGCCTTCGTCGCGCGCCCGCGCGATGGCTGCCATGACCTTGTCGAAATGCGCCTGCGAGACCAGCGGGCCGAGCTGGGTGGTCTCGTCCTGCGGATCGCCCGAGCGCAGCGCGATGGCGCGCGCCACGAACGCCTCGCGGAACGCGTCGTAAGCGCTGCGTTCCACCAGGATGCGCGAGCCGCACAGGCAGATCTGGCCGGCGTTCTGAAAGGCCGAACGCACCAGCGTGTCCAGGTGCGCGGGCCAGTCGCTGTCGGCGAAGACCAGCGTCGGGTTCTTGCCGCCCAGCTCCAGCGACACCTTCTTCAGCAGGGGGGCGGCGATGCCCGCGATGCGCCGGCCCACCGCGGTGCTGCCGGTGAACGAAACCGCCTTGATCCGTGGATGGGACACGATCGCCTCGCCGGTTTCGGGCCCCAGTCCGTGCACGATGTTCAGCACGCCCGCCGGAAAGCCGATCTCCGCTGCCAGTTCGCCCAGCATGGTGGCGGTGAGCGGCGTGACTTCCGAGGGCTTGGCGACCACCGTGTTGCCCGCGGCCAGGGCCGGCGCGATCTTCCACGTGAACAGGTACAGCGGCAGGTTCCACGGCGAGATTGCGCCCACCACGCCCAGCGGCAGGCGCAGCGTGTAGTTCAACCCGGCCTGGCCGTGGTGAGACTCGCTGGAGAACTGCGTGGCCGCATGCGCGAAGAAGCGCAGGTTCGACACGGCGCGCGGGATCTCGACGTCGCGCGCCAGGGGCAGAGGCTTGCCGCCGTCGCGCGATTCGGCGCGGGCGAAGGCCTCGATGCGCGCCTCCAGCGCGTCGGCCAGCCGTTCGAGCCAGCGTGCGCGCACGTCGTTGGGCAGGCCGGCCCAGGCGGGAAACGCGGCTTCGGCGGCTTCCACCGCCGCCTGTACCGTGGACGCATCGCCCCGGGCGACCTGCGCGAACGGCGCGCCTGCCGCCGGGTCGAACACGTCGAGCCAGCGGTTATCGGGCGGCGCCAGCGGCGCGCCGTTGATCCAATGGGTCAGACGCTGCATGACCGCAGCGTAGCGTGGGCCATGCGCACCAGCCAACTGATCCGCAGCGCCGGCCCCGCAGGGGCGGCTTCGGCCGCGCGCGCTTTTCGGGTGCCCCTGCGAGTGCAGAAACGTGCGGCCGAAGGCGCCCCTGTCGCGTTCGCGACGCGGAGACGGCCCGTGTGCACCGCGCTCGCTAGGGCTGGCATTTCGGACAGAAATAGAGGCGCCGCGTGCCGCTCTGCTGGCGGCGGATCCGCGTGCCGCAGGCGGGGCAGGGCAGCCCTTCGCGGTCGAACACGGCGAAGCGGAAGCCGGTGGGCGTGTCGGTGAGGTAATCGGCGCGCATGCCGCCGGCAGGTTCGATGCCGCGCGTGGCATAGCTGTGGCGCGGAATGGCCAGCAGTTCGCGCGCCAGCTTGCGCACCTGGGCCGCGGTCAGCTCGGCCGGCCGGATTTCCGGCCGCAGGCCCGCGGCGAACAGCACTTCGCTGCGCAGGTAGTTGCCCATGCCGGCCAGGAACGCCTGGTCCAGCAGCAGCGCACCGAGCGCGCGCCCGGAGAACCGGGGATCGCGCAGGCGCGCGGCCACGGCCCTGGCATCCAGGGACGGGTCGAGCACGTCCGGGCCGAGCTTGGCCAGCAACGGATGCGCGTGGACGTCCTCGGTGCGCCACATCGAAACGTCCGATGCGGAATACAGCAGGATCGCCGCGCTGTCGGTTTCCAGCGCCACCCGCAGCGAGCGCGCGCCGTCGGGCCGTTCGCCCGGCGCCACCACGCGCCACACGCCGTACAGCTGGTTGTGGCTGTACAGCGTGTGGCCGTTGTCGAAGCGCGTCAGCAGCGCCTTGCCGTGCGGGGTGATCGCTTCGATGCACCGGCCGCGCAGCGGTTTTTCCCAGCGCTTGAGCTCGGGGAAGGCGAACCACGCCAGGGTCAGGCGCTGCCCGGCCACGGCCTGCGCCAGGCGGTCCGCGGCGCGGCGGATTTCGGGGCCTTCTGGCACGGCGTCAGATCGACTGCATGCGGCCGCCATCGACCGCGATGGACTGGCCGTTGACGTAAGCCGCGGCGGGGCTGCACAGGAAGGCGATCATGGCGGCGGTTTCCTGCGCCTCCGCGAACCGCCCGGCGGGAACGGTGGACAGCATGGCCCGCGCCACCTCCTCCTGCGGCTTGCCCGACGCGCGGCTGCGATCGGCCAGGATCTGGTCCAGCCGCTGCGTGCGCGTGTAGCCCGGCAGGACGTTGTTGACCGTGATGGCGTCCGCGGCGAGCTCGCGCGAAAGCGTCTTGGCCCAGCTGGCCACCGCGCCGCGGATCGTGTTGGACACGCCCAGGTTGGCGATGGGCTCGTACACCGAGGTCGAGATCACGTTGACCACGCGGCCCCAGCCCGCCGCGCGCATGCCCGGCAGCAGCGCCTGCAGCAGGGCCTGGTTGGCGACCAGGTGGCGGTTGAACGCGTCCAGGTACGCGGCGATTTCCGCGCTGTGCGCAGGGCCGCCCGGCGGGCCGCCGGTGTTGTTGACCAGGATGTGCACCGGCCTGCCTGCGCCCAGCGCTGCGACCGCCTGGCTGAGCTCGGCGGTGCGTCCCACGTCCACCGCCACCACGCCGTGGGTCTGCGCGCCTGCGCGCGGCAGCGCGTCGGCCGTGGCGCGCAGGGCCTCCTCGCGCCGCGCCAGCACGGTCACGTCGGCGCCGAGCAGGGCCAGTTCATGCGCAGTGGCGCGGCCGATGCCTTCCGATGCGCCGCAGACCAGGGCGTGGCGGCCTTGCAGGTTGAGATCCATGGCGTGCTCCGGCTCGTGACCGCAGGATTGTAGGCGTCACGAAGCGGTCGCAGCGGCTTTGGCCGGGAGCGCTTGCGCCAACCTGCAGCACCGCGACTTCGCCGGGTCCGGTGTTCGGCAACGGCGTCCAGAAAAAATCGCGGTTCAACCCGCGCCCGCAGGTACGATCAGGCGCGGGCGCCGAGCGACTGCACCATCAGCGGGCGCAGCGCGTCGTCGTCGCGGGCGTGCGGCGGCGCGATCTCGGACAGCGAGAAACCACGCGCCAGCGCGTCCTCTTCGTCCAGGCCGTCGAACTGCACGAACTCGGCATCCATCAGCGCGGAGCGCGCGGTGTCCTCGCTGTCGTAGGAGAGGATCTTGCCGTCGCTGTCGAATACTTCCGCGGTACCGGCTTCGCGCACGTGCAGGCGCGCCCAGATGATGGTGCGGCCCAGGCTGGCGAGCCACCACTGGTAGGCCGGTGTCGGCTGCACGGCGTTGGTCATGGTGTCGTGATTCCCCACAGGTAAAGCACCGCGCCAGCCAGTACGCCCAGCAGGATGGTGGCCAGCGAAACGCGGGCGGGCGTGGCCAGCCCGGTGAACGCGCTGTCCCGGACGTCGCGGTAGTCGCCCATCAGCAGCCACCACAGCGCGGAGGGCTTCAGGAATGCGCCGCCGCCCAGTTTCGCCTTGACCTCGGGGTGGCGGTCGCGCAGGTGCACCAGCGCCAGGGGCCAGAAGATCACGAAGGCACAGGCACCCGCGATGGCCAGGGCGAAGAAGGAGAGGGCGAGAAACAGGATCATCGTTCGCAAAAAACCGGGAAGAGGGAATCTGAAGCGGGTGCGGGAGATGGGTTGAGCGGCACGCCTGGCGTCCCGCCTTCGCCCCTCAGAACTCCGCCTGTCCGGGCGCGCGCGGGTAGGGGATCGCGTCGCGGATGTTGGACAGCCCGCACACGTACACCACCAGCCGCTCGAAGCCCAGGCCGAAGCCGGCGTGCGGCACCGTGCCGTAGCGGCGGAAATCGCGGTACCAGCCGTAGTGCGCCGGATCCAGGCCGAACTGCGCCATGCGCGCGTCGAGCACGTCCAGGCGCTCCTCGCGCTGCGAGCCGCCGATGATCTCGCCGATGCCCGGCGCCAGCACGTCCATCGCGGCCACGGTCCGGCCGTCGTCGTTCAGGCGCATGTAGAACGCCTTGATGTGTTCGGGATAGTTGGTCACCACCACCGGGCGGCCAACGTGTTCCTCGGTCAGCCAGCGCTCGTGCTCGGTCTGCAGGTCCAGGCCCCATTCCACGGGGAAGTCGAACTTCCTGCCGGATTTCTGCAGCAGCGCGACCGCATCGGTGTAGTCGATGCGCTCGAACGGCGCGTTGACGAACGACTCCAGCCGGGCGATCGCATCCTTCTGCACGCGATCGGCGATGAACGCCATGTCGTCCGCGCGCTCGGCCAGCACGGCGCGGAACAGGTACTTGAGGAAATCCTCGGCCACCCGCGCGTCCTCGGCCAGGTCGGCGAAGGCGATTTCCGGCTCCACCATCCAGAATTCGGCCAGGTGGCGGGTGGTGTTGCTGTTCTCGGCGCGGAAGGTCGGGCCGAAGGTATAGACCTTGCTCAGCGCCAGGCAGTAGCCTTCGACGTTGAGCTGGCCCGAGACGGTGAGGAAGGTTTCCTTGCCGAAGAAGTCGCGCGAGAAGTCGACCTCGCCGTGCTCGTCGCGGGGCAGGTTGGCCAGGTCCAGCGTGGAGACGCGGAACATCTGGCCGGCACCCTCGGCGTCGGAGGTGGTCACGATCGGCGTGCTGATCCAGTAGTACCCGCGTTCGTGGAAATAGCGGTGCACCGCCTTGGCCAGACAGTCGCGGATCCGGGTCACCGCGCCGAACAGGTTGGTACGCGGGCGCAGGTGGGCGACTTCGCGCAGGAACTCCAGCGAATGCGCCTTGGGCTGGATCGGGTAGGTCTCGGGATCCTCCACCCAGCCCACCACGTCGATGCGCTGCGCCTGGATCTCGAACGACTGGCCTTGCCCCTGCGACTTCACCAGCGTGCCGGTCGCCATCACGGCGCAGCCGGCGGTGAGCCGTTTCACCTCGCTCTCGTAATTGTCCAGCGCGCTGGGCGCCACTACCTGGATCGGCGCGAAGCAGGACCCGTCGCTCACGTTCACGAAGGACAGGCCCGCCTTGGAGTCGCGGCGGGTGCGGACCCAGCCGTTGACCGTGACCTCGCCGCCTTCGGGCACATGCCCGGCCAGCGCCTGGGAGACACTGATGGCGGTCATGGCTGGCGCTCGGCGGGGCTGGGCATGGACATGGCTTGAATTCCGGGGGCGCGCATCGACATGGGTGTCCAGGTGGGAGTCATCGGCGTCGCCATCCGGGAACCCGGGGCGGGCCTGTGATCTTTCGTGAAGTTCACTTCAACATGGATCCCGGCCTTCACCGGGATGACGGTTCGCCTCAAATGCGGCGAGCCGTCAGTTTAGCCAAGGTAGAATCCACGCATGGCCGTCACCCTCGCTCCCGCCGCCCTGCAACGCGTCAAGGGCTTCCTCGCCGAAACTCCCGGCGCGGTAGGCCTGCGCTTCGGCGTGAAGCGCACCGGCTGCTCCGGCTGGGGCTACGTGGTGGACCTGACCGACGCCACGCACGAAGGCGACACGGTGTTCCGGCAGGACGGCGTGGCGATCCTGGTGGACGGCGAGAGCCTGGCCCTGGTCGATGGCACCGAGATCGACTTCGTGAAGCAGGGCCTGGGCGAGCAGTTCGTGTTCCGCAACCCCAACGTGAAGGGCGAGTGCGGCTGCGGCGAGAGCTTCACCACGGACTCGGAAGCCGCCTAGGGCGGGCCCAGGCCCGCCGGGCGAGGCGCTCAACGCGCCCGGACTCGTCGGCCGCACCCGCGGCGTTGCCTCCAACCCATTGATCCGCCATAATTTCCGGCTCCCCGCGGCCCTGCCACGGGGAGCCCTTGCTCCACCCCGCCCAATCCCGGGCGCCGGGGAGCTGCCGCCACCGCCCCGTGGGCGCCGCGGCATCCACAAGGAAATCCCGATGCGTCATTACGAAATCGTGTTCCTGGTCCATCCGGACCAGAGCGAGCAGGTGCCGGCGATGATCGAGCGCTACAAGTCGCTGATCGAGAACGGCAACGGCAAGATCCACCGCCTCGAGGACTGGGGCCGGCGCCAGCTGGCGTACCCGATCGAGAACCTGGTCAAGGCGCACTACGTGCTGCTCAACATCGAGGCCGACCAGGCCGTGCTCAACGAGCTGGTCGAAGGCTTCCGCTTCAACGACGCCGTGCTGCGCCACCTGGTCATGCGTCGCGACGACGCGGTGACCGAGCAGTCGCTGATCATGAAGAACAAGGACGAGAAGGGCGACAAGCCCGAGCGTCGCCGCCGCGACGAGGACGAAGGCAGCGCCAGCCGCGACAACGCCGAAGCCTCCACCGACAACGCCGCCGAAGCCGCCTAAGGAGCGCCCGACATGTCCAAGTTCTTCCGCCGCCGCAAGTACTGCAAGTTCACCGCCGAGGGCATCAAGGAGATCGACTACAAGGATCTCAACACCCTGCGCCAGAACCTCACCGAGAACGGCAAGATCGTGCCGAGCCGCGTGACCGGCACCAAGTCGCGCTACCAGCGCCAGCTGGCCACCGCGGTCAAGCGCGCGCGTTTCCTCGCGCTGATCCCGTACACCGACAACCACAACGTCTGATCGGACCCGATCCGATCCCGTCCATACGTTCGGACAGCAACCGTTGCGGCGCGGCGCGCCGCTAACGAACACGGAGCAACACGATGCAACTGATCCTCCTGCAGAAGGTCGTCAACCTGGGCAACCTGGGCGACAAGGTCGACGTCAAGCCCGGCTACGGCCGCAACTTCCTGGTGCCGCAGGGCAAGGCCGTGCCGGCCACGGCGGCCAACCTGGCCGAGTTCGAAGCCAAGCGCGCCGACTACGAAGCCAAGGCCAACGAAGCGCTGGCCGCCGCCGAGGCCCGCAAGGCGAAGCTCGAAGACGCCAGCGTCACGATCTACGCCAACGCCTCCACCGAAGGCAAGCTGTACGGCTCGGTGGGCCCGCGCGAGATCGCCGACGCGCTGACCAAGACCGGCACCCAGGTCGGCAAGTCCGAGGTGATCCTGGGCGAAGGCGCGTTCCGCCACGTGGGCGAGTACGAAGTGGTGCTGCACCTGCACGCCGATGTGGAAACCACCGTCAAGGTGGTGGTGGAGCCGGAAGCGGCCTGATCGCTCCGCGCAGTCCACCTGCGAAAGCAACGAACGGGCGCCGCAAGGCGCCCGTTTTGTTTGGGACACCCTGCAGGGGCGGTTCCGGGCGCGCATTGCCGCCCGGCCTGTGCTTGCAGTGGGCCGCGTCTGCCGCGCACGTAACGGGCGACGGCGCAGGAGCGGCTGTGTCGCGCCGCATGAGACGTGGCCGCGCTATCAGATTGCCGGGTTATCCACAGCTTGTTCCGTCGCGTACCCACAGCCCCGGCGCCTACGATGACCGCTCGCTTCGAGTCCGCTCGAGAAGAACAACAAACGGGCCGCCATGACGGTCCATTCGAGGGAGTGGCACGACTGATGGCCGCACGCCAGGGGTTGCGTCCGGAATACGGTTCCTACGGCGAAGGCCGCCGCGTCGACAGCAGGATCGAACAGCTGCGGGTGCCGCCGCAGTCGATCGAAGCCGAGCAGGCCGTGCTCGGCGGGCTGATGCTGGCGCCGGACGCGTACGACCGCATCGCCGACCTGCTGGTGTCGGAGGACTTCTATCGCCGCGACCACCAGCTGATCTACCGCGCGATCCGCGAGCTGGCCGAGAAGAACAAACCCTACGACGCGGTGACGCTGGCCGAGTGGTTCGAGTCGCAGGGCCTGGGCGAGCAGGTCGCCGGGGGCGCCTACCTGGTGGAACTGGCGACCACCACGCCGTCGGCGGCCAACATCAAGGCCTATGCCGACATCGTCCGCGACAAGGCGGTGCTGCGGCAGCTGATCGAGGTCGGTACCGGCATCGTCAACGACGGCTTCCAGCCGGACGGTCGCGAAAGTGGGGAGATCCTGGCCAAGGCCGAGCAGGAGGTGTTCGCCATCGCCGAGGCCGGCGCGCGCGGGCGCAGCGACTTCGTGCCGGTCAACAAGGCCATGGCCGAAGCCTTCGACGTGCTGCAGACGCGCTTCGCCAACGGCGGCGGCATCACCGGGCTGCCCACCGGCTACACCGAGTTCGACGAGATGACCGCGGGCCTGCAGCCCACCGACCTGCTGATCCTGGCCGCGCGTCCTGCCATGGGCAAGACCACGCTGGCGCTGAACATGGCCGAGTACGCGGCGATCAAAACCAAGAAGGCGGTCGCCGTGTTTTCCATGGAAATGTCGGCCAGCCAGCTGGCGCTGCGCCTGATCTCGTCCAACGGGCGGGTCAACGCCACGCGCCTGCGCACCGGCCAGCTGGAGGACGAGGACTGGAGCCGCGTCACCAGCGCGATCCGCATGCTGCGCGAAACCAAGATCTTCATCGACGACACGCCGGCGCTGTCGCCCGAGGTGCTGCGCGCCAAGGCGCGGCGGCTCAAGCGCGAGCACGACCTGGGCCTGATCGTGATCGACTACCTGCAGCTCATGGCCGTGCCCGGCAACAGCGAGAACCGCGCCACCGAGATATCGGAGATTTCCCGCTCGCTCAAGGCGCTGGCCAAGGAGCTGAACGTGCCGGTGATCGCGCTGTCGCAGCTCAACCGCTCGCTGGAAACCCGCACCGACAAGCGGCCGGTGATGGCGGACCTGCGCGAATCCGGCGCCATCGAGCAGGACGCGGACGTGATCATCTTCATTTACCGCGACGACTACTACAACAAGGAAAACTCTCCGGACAAGGGCCTGGCCGAAGTGATCATCGGCAAGCAGCGTAACGGCCCGACCGGCTCGGTGAAGCTCAAGTTCTTCGGCGAGTACACGCGCTTCGACAACCTGGCTCACGATTCGGTGGGCAGTTTCGAATAGCACGCCTCGCGCCGGGTCGTGCACACCCGCGGCTGCGCCATGGACAAGCCGCCGCGTTGAAGGGTGCGAACGGGCGGGTTCGTGCCCCCGCCTGTGGCCACGCCTGTTGCGCAGCGGTCACGCCTGCCTGCCAGGCACGGTCTGCGATCAACGCCCATGCTTGGTCGCGTGGCTTCGCCGCCCGGCCCCTGAAACTCTGCGGGCCTGCTCTGGCGGGATCGCGGGCAGTCGCTGCGCATCATCCGATGCCCGCATGGAGCCGCCGGCTCGTGCGTCAGTCCCTCCACGGCTCCGCGGGCGTCGCGCTCGTGCCGCGCGTGCGGGAATGACGGCAGCTACGGCCGGATCGCACCGAATGCTGCGGCCAGCGTCGTTCCGATCTCCGCATCCACCTTCAGCGTCGCCAGGTCGTCGGCGCGGGTGCGGCCGCGGTTGAGGATGGCCAGCGGCAGGCCGGATTCGCGGGCCATGCGTGCGAAGCGGAAGCCGGAATACACCATCAGCGACGAGCCGGCCACCAGCATCGCATCGGACGCATGCAGCGCCTCGGCTGCGCGCTCCACGCGTTCCCGCGGCACGTTCTCGCCGAAGAACACGACATCGGGCTTGAGCAGGCCGCCGCAGTCCTCGCACAGCGGGGGCACGAAGCCGGCCACGGTCGCCGGATCGATGTCCGCGTCCCCATCAGGTGCGACCGCAGCGATTTCCGCGTTCCAGCCGGCATTGCGTTCGACCATCCGCGCCTGCAGTGCGGCACGCGGAGTACGAGCACCGCACGCAAGGCACGCCACTTCGTCCAGCCGGCCGTGCAGATCGATCACGTCCGCGCTGCCCGCGCGCTGGTGCAGCCCGTCGACGTTCTGGGTGACCAGGGCCGTCACGCGGCCGTTGAGCTGCAGTCGCGCCAGCGCGAAGTGCGCGGCATTGGGCCGCGCTTGGTCCACGCGCGGCCAGCCCACGCTGCTGCGCGCCCAGTAGCGGCGGTAGGTGGCCGGATCGCCGGTGAAGGACTGGAAGGTGACCGGCTGCGCACGTTTCCAGGCGCCAGCGGCATCGCGGTAGTCGGGAATGCCGGAGTTGGTGCTGCAGCCGGCGCCGGTGAGCACGAAGATGCGGCGGTGTCCGGCCAGCCATGCGGCCAGGCGTTCCGAGGCGGCCGCATCAGGCGTCACGGAGGTTGCGAGGGCAGGCGAGGTGAGGTCCATGGAGCCCCATCGTATCTGGCGTTCGGAGGCTGCGTCGGGATCGGCCCATCGTGACGCGCGCTCGACAGGCGGGTGCATGCGGCGCGGCCATGGAACGTTCGCCCGGTAGGAGCGGCTTCAGCCGCGCGCGCTTTGCGTGTGCATCGAGGCGTCAGAAGCTCGCGGCTGAAGCCGCTCCTGCAACGGGCAGGGTTCGACGCCTGAGGCTTCGCCGCACGCCGAGTCAAAGGGCGTCCCAAGCTGCGCTGGAACGACGGGGTTGAACGTTCCTCGCGCCGGCGACGCTCAAAAAAAAAACCGCCCGGGTTTCCCCGGGCGGATTCGATGGCCCGAATTGCCTGCGCGAGCGTCAGTTGGCGCCGGCCGCCGGCTCGGTGGGCGACGCCGCGGGCGGGGCACCGTCGCTGGTGGTGGCATCCAGCCCGCGCTTGCGCAGCAGCGGCTCGATCTTGGCTTCCTGCCCGCCCGAGAAGTTCGGGTAGAGCTTGCCCGCCTCGATACTGCCGCCCGGCGCCAGCACGTACTGGCGCATGCGGTCGCCGTTGGCCTGGCTCAGCCCGCCGTTGGCCTTGATGTAGTCCACCGTGTTGGCGTCCAGGATCTCCGACCAGATGTACGCGTAATAGCCGGCCGCGTAGCCGCCCATGATGTGGCTGAAGTACGGCGTGCGGTAACGCGGCGGCACCGGGGCGTAGTCGATGCCGTCGGCCTTGAGCGCGGCGGCTTCGAACGCCATCACGCCATCGGCTTCGGGCAGCTGGTCGGCGGGAACCTGGTGCCAGCGCTGGTCGAGCATGGCGGCGCCGAGATACTCGGTGGTGGCGAAGCCCTGGTTGAACTTGGCGGTGGCCACCACCTTGTCCAGCAGTTCCTTGGGCATGGGCTCGCCGGTCTGGTAGTGCTTGGCGTAGTTGGCCAGGATGCTCGGCCAGTCGGCCCACATCTCGTTGACCTGCGACGGGTACTCCACGAAATCGCGCGGCACGTTCATCGAGAAGTACGGGTACTTCACGTCCTGGAAGAAGCCGTGCAGGGCGTGGCCGAACTCGTGGAACGTGGTGACCACCTCGTCCCAGGTCATCAGCGTCGGCTTGCCTTCCGACGGCTTGGGCACGTTGAGGTGGTTCGCCACCACAGGCTTGAAGCCGGTCAGGTCCGACTGGCTGACGTAGGTGTTCATCCACGCGCCGCCGCGCTTGGACTCGCGCGCGTACGGGTCGAAGATGAAGATCGACAGCGGCGAGCCGTCCTTGTCGTACACGTCGTACGTCCAGGTGTCCGGGTGGTACTTCGGCAGGTCGGTGCGTTCCTTGAAGGTGATGCCGTACAGCTGGGTGGCGGCGTAGAACACGCCGTTCTCCAGCACGTTCTTCATCTCCAGGTAGGGCTTGAGCTGCGCCTCGTCGAACGCGAACTTGTCGGCGCGCACCTTCTCGGTGTAGTAGGCCCAGTCCCACGGCTCCAGCTTGAACGTCGGCTGGCCCTTGGCCTTCTGCTCGCTGTCGATCATCGCCTGCAGGTCGGCGGCTTCCTTCTTCGCGTTGGCCACCGCGGCCGGCGCCAGCTGGCGCAGCATCTTGTTGACGTTGTCCTGGTTGCCGGCGGTCTCCTCGGCGAGCACGAAGTTGGCCGACGTGTCGTAGCCGAGCAGCTTGGCGCGTTCTGCGCGCAGCTTCAGCACCTTGGACACGATCGCGGTGTTGTCGAACTTGCCGCCGCGGCTGCCGCGGTTCACCGATGCCTTGTGGATCTTCTCGCGCAGCGCGCGGTTTTCCAGCTGCGCCAGCGGCGGCTGGCCGGTGGTGTTGAGCAGGGCGATCACGTACTTGCCTTCCAGCTTGCGGCTCTTGGCGGCCTCGGCGGCGGCGGCGATCTGTTCCTCGCTCAGGCCCTTCAGCTCCTCGCGCGTGTCCACCACGATCGCCGACTCGTTCACCTCGGCCAGCACGTTCTGGCTGAACTGCGTGCCCAGCTTGGACATCTCGGTGTTGATCTCGCGGATGCGCGCCTTCTGCGCCTCGGTCAGCGCGGCGCCGGAGCGCACGAAGTCGTCGTGGTAGCGCTCCACCAGGCGCACGCCCTGCGCGTCGAGCCCCAGCGAGGCGCGGCCGTCGTACAGGGTCTTGATGCGCGCGAACAGCTTGGGATTGAGATAGATCGCGTCGCGGTGCGCGGAGAACTTCGGCGAGTAGTCCGAACGCAGCTTCTCGCGCGCCGGATTGGTGTCGGTGCCGACCAGGTTGAAGAACACGCCGGTGGCGCGGTCCAGCGTGCGGCCGGTCTTCTCCAGCGCGACGATGGTGTTGTCGAACGTGGGCGCCTCGGACTGGTTGGCGATGGCCTCGACCTCGGCCAGCTGCTGCGCCATGCCCGCGTCGAAGGCCGGCGCGAAGTCGGCGTCCTTGATCTTGTCGAACTGCGGATAGTGCAGCGGCAGCGGACTGTCGGCGGAGAAGATGCCGGAATAGGCAGCGGTAGCGGCTTGGGTGTTCACGGTGTCGGCGGGCTTTGCGGTTTGCTGTGCGTAGGCGGGAAGGGCGGCGGCCAGCGCGACGGCCAGGGCCAGGGAAAGCGGATGTTTCATCGGTTTTTCCTGAACGAAAAGTGGCCCAAGGCTACCGGAAGGCGCCGTTGCCAGCCCATGACGAAAGGCAGGGGCCGCTTCACGCAGGGGGGACCCGGCAATGCCCATGCTGCCAGCCCCCAAGTCCCGAGGAGTTCCCCGATGGCAGACGTCAGTTCGGTCATGACCCCCAACCCGGCCAGCTGCAGGGCCGACACCCCGCTGCGGGACGTCGCCCGGTTGATGGTGGAGCACGACTGCGGGCAGATCCCGGTGGTGGATGCGGACAACCGCCCGGTCGGCGTGGTCACCGACCGCGACATCGCGGTGCGCGTGGTCGCCGCCGGCAAGGACAGCGCCAGCGCCACCGCGGCCGACGCCATGAGCACGCCGTGCAAGTCGGTGTCCAGCGGTACCAGCCTGTACGACACCACCTGCCTGATGGAAGCCGAGAAGGTGCGCAGGATCCCGGTGACCGACGCCGACGGACGCCTGGCCGGCATCGTGTCGATCGCCGACCTGGCCCTGGCCGGCAAGGACGAGGCCACCGCGCAGGTGGTCAAGGAAGTCAGCGAGCCCGCCCGGCGCTGAAGGAGGCACTGAAGGCACGCGCTGCGCGCACGGCCATCGGACGGTGGCCGTGCTTGCGTGTGGGGCCAGCGTGGGCCGATCCGCCGGGTAAGGGATCCCCCGGAAAGTCCATTGTCGCGCCGCAGAGCGAGCCACGCGGCGCCTCAAGCCGAGGCGCGGTGTGGTCTTGCTCCCGGGAGCGGGAACGTCAGAATGGCTCCCGGTCGACGCCCGTGCGCGCCTGCCGGCACGCGCGCATGGCCGTGCCGCGCCATTCCCCTTTCCCGAAGTCCGGAGACCGCCGTGAAACGACTCCTCCCCGCCGCGCTCGCGCTGGCCCTGGCCCCCGCGGCGTGGTCCGCCGAGACGGTGAAGTACCTGGCCCTGGTGGACGGCGGCAAGCAGGCCGGACACCAGACCGTGGTGCATGGCGACGACGGCATCACCCGCGTGGACTTCATCTTCAAGGACAACGGGCGCGGTCCCGAGCTGAAGGAGGAGTACACCCTCAACCCGGACGGTACGTTCCGTACCTACAAGGTCACCGGCGAGGCGACGTTCGGCGCCAAGATCGACGAGCGCTTCGAGCTGGCGGGCGGCCGCGCCACGTGGAAATCCACTTCCGACGAGGGTGCGCAGCCGGTCGCCGCCGGGGCGCAATACGCGCCGCTGGGCGGCACGCCCCAGTCCAGCGCCGTCGCCATCGCCGCGCTGGCCGCGCGCGCCGACGGCAAGCTGCCGCTCATCCCCAGCGGCACGCTGCGCATGCGCAAGGTGGACGAGGCCGAAGTGCGCAACGGCGCGCAGGCGCGCAAGGTGCAGCTGCTGGCGATCACCGGCGTGGGCTTCACGCCCAGCTTCGCCTGGGCCACGACCGACGCCCGGCCGCGCCTGTTCGCCTACATCTTCCCCGGCTTCTTGCAGCTGGTCGAAGACGGCTGGCAGGCCAACGCCAACGCCCTGGAAGAGCGCCAGAAGGCGGCGGAGGGCAAGGCGTTGACCGACCTGCAGCAGCGGCTGGCGCATCCCGCCAAGGGCACGCTGCTGATCCGCAACGCACGCGTGTTCGACAGCGAACAGGCGCGGGTCGGCGCGGCGCAGGATGTGCTCGTGCGCGACGGACGGATCGTCTCGCTGTCGGGCGCCCGCGAGGAACGCACCCGGGCCGACCACACGCTGGACGCGGGCGGCCGCGTCCTGCTGCCGGGCCTGTTCGACATGCACGGCCACGTGGACCGCTGGAGCGGCGGGCTGCAGCTGGCCGCGGGCGTCACCACGGTGCGCGACATGGGCAACGACAACGCCACGCTGCAGCAGGTGATGGCCGAGGAACGCGCAGGCACGCTGCTGATGCCGCACATCGTCGCTGCCGGCTTCCTGGAAGGCGAAAGCAGGCAGTCCGCGCGCAACGGCTTCGTCGTCTCCGACCTCGCCGGCGCGAAGAAGGCGGTGGACTGGTACGCCGCCAACGGCTACCCGCAGATCAAGATCTACAACTCGTTCCCGAAGGACATCCTGGAGGAAACGGTCGAGTACGCGCACGCCAAGGGTTTGCGCGTGAGCGGCCACGTGCCGGTGTTCCTGCGCGCGCAGGACGCGGTGGACGCCGGCTACGACGAGATCCAGCACATCAACCAGCTGATGCTCAACTTCCTGGTGAAGCCGGACACCGACACGCGCACGCTGGAGCGCTTCTACCTGCCGGCGCGCGGCGTGGCCGACCTGGACCTGGATGGCAAGCCGGTACAGGACTTCATCGCCACGCTGGCGCAGAAGAAGGTGGTGATCGATCCCACGCTGGCGACCTTCGAGTTCCTGCACCAACGCAACGGCGAACTGTCGCCGATCTTCGCCGGAATCGAGGACCACGTGCCGCCGGACGTGCAGCGAGGGCGCCGCGCCGCGGAAATGGACATTCCCGACGAGGCCACCGGTGCGCGCCACCGCAAGTCGTTCGACAAGATGGTCGACTTCGTGGGACGCGCCTACCGGGCCGGCGTGCCGCTGGTGGCGGGCACCGACGAAGTGCCCGGCTTCACCCTGCACCACGAGCTGGCGCTGTACGTGCGCGCAGGGCTGACGCCCGCGCAGGCACTGCAGGTGGCGACCCGCAACGGCGCCCGGTACGCGAAGGTGGACGACGCCGGCAGCATCGCCCCGGGCAAGCGCGCGGACCTGATCCTGGTAGACGGCGATCCCACCGCCAGCATTGCCGACATCCGCAAGGTGGCCACGGTCATCAAGGGCCAGACCGTGTACTACCCGGCCGAGATCCACGCCGAGCTTGGCGTGAAGCCGTTCGCACAGCCGGTGAAGGTGCAGGCTCGGGAGTAAAGCCGCGCTCCGGGACTCCTGCGACGGTTGCTGGGATTGTGCGCCTGGGGGCAAATCCTCCCCGGCCCTCCTTTTCCAAAGGAGGGAGACAGGCGGCGAATTCGTGTGAATGGTGTCTGCTGCATGTGGTCAGCATCGTGCCGATGCGGTAACCCGGAGGCCGGCTATCGCCGCCATCGTGGCATCAGCCATGCGCGATGTTCGGCAGGCTTCGCAACGTGTTCCCGCGTCTTTGGTGTTTCATCCAGCATCTCCAGTCTCGGATTGCAGCTTGTGCTCCCTGGTCTCGGGTCGCAGCTTGTCCTCCGTCCTCGCGGATGGCAGCCCGTCCTCGCGCACCGCAGCCTGTCCTCCCCCTTTGCAAAAGGGGGCAGGGGGATTTTCTTTGCCCGCGCAGAGCAAAGCCACAAACGCCTGCACCGGCCCGGTCCCGCCCCTGAAGTAAGCTGGACACCCGCCTAGGAGCCGCTGCCATGACCACCGCCTACGACTTCAGCGCTGTCGACATCGAAGGGCACGACACCGCGTTCGCCGACTACCGCGGCAAGGTGCTGCTGATCGTCAACGTGGCCAGCAAGTGCGGATTCACGCCGCAGTACGCCGGGCTGGAACAGCTGTGGCGCACTTATCGCGATCGCGGCCTGGTGGTGCTGGGCTTCCCCTGCGACCAGTTCGGCCACCAGGAGCCCGGCGACGAGGCCGAGATCCGCAACTTCTGCTCGCTGACCTACGACGTGGATTTCCCCATGTTCGCCAAGGTGGACGTCAACGGCGAAAACGCGCATCCGCTGTGGAAGTGGCTGAAGGACGAAAAGGGCGGCTTCTTGGGCATCGATGCGATCAAGTGGAACTTCACCAAGTTCCTGGTCGGACGCGACGGCAAGGTGCTCAGGCGCTACGCGCCCACCGACAAGCCCGAATCGCTGGCGGCGGACATCGAGAAGGCGCTGGCGGCGGCCTAGCAAAGGGCGGCGGACGAGCGGGAGCTATGGTTGCCGCACCGCGGTGACGCCGGGCCCGAGTCGAACTCACCTGGGGTAGAAAACGCCGTCGCGTCGATGGCGCGCGCGTGCTGGATCCGAAACGCCTCACAGGCGCTCACGCGAGCGCATCGATCTTCCGCCGGCGTTATTTGGCTGGGCCTGTCCACGCTCCGAAGGACGATGAGCCGCCGCCCCTAGCGGCCGCCCGCACGGCCCTTGCGCTGCGCGGCTTCCAGGATCTCGCGCGTGGCCGGCGTCCACACGGTCCAGTCGTGTCCACCGGGGCGCACCAGCACCTGGTCCTGCGGCAGCGCCGGGGCCAGGATGGCATTGGCCTGGCGCAGGCGGTCGCGGTCGCCGGTGGCCATCCACACGTTGCGCGCCCTGGCCTGCTCCTTCTGCCACCGCTGCAGGTGACGCCACAGTTCGCGTTGCCACGTCGCATCGCTCATCGGCTGTTCGGGTCCGGGTTCCCAGCTGGCCAGGCCGCCGGCGCGCACGATCTCGTCCAGGATGGGGCGATCGCCCAGGTAGGGCGCGAGCAGGAACATGCCGTCCACGTCGCCCGGGTAGAACTTGTCGTAGAGCAGCGTGCCCATGCCGCCCAGTGACGCGCCGCCCAGCCACACCTCGCGGTAACCGCGGGTGCGCGCCGGGGCGATCACTTCGTCGTGCAGGCGCGTGGCCGCACGGCCGTCCTGGTAGTAGCGGATCGCAAGCTCGGCCAGCAGCACGTCGGCATCCGGCCAGGCGCCCTGGATCGCCTCGACCATGCCGCTGCGGCGCAGCGCGGCCAGGTCGTCGCCGCGGCCGGGCAGCACCACCACCAAGCGCTGCGCCTTCTGCGGTGCGGGAACCAGCGCGGTGGGAATCGGCTTGGCCGGATCGCCCAGCGGGCCGCAGCCGGAGAGCGCCGCCAGCATTGCCAACCCGGCTGCGAGGCGCGCGGCGAGTCGGGCGAACGGGCGCAGGCGCGAAGGCTTGGACATGGGGGGATCCATACGATCAGGTCATTGCGATGCTTGCGCCGCGCGTGTTCGTACCACGTGAGCGCGGCTTCACCATGCATCGGCAAGCGCGCTGCCAAGCTGGCCCCATGTCGAAGAAACCCTCCTCCAACGCCGCGATCATGCGTAGCGAACCCGCGCCGTGGTCGGGCATCGTGCTGGTGTGCAGCAAGTGCATGCGCCGCCGCGACCGCGAAGACCTGCGCGGCGATCTGCGCAAGGCGCTCAAGCAGGCCGGGCGCAAGGATGTCCGCGTGGTAGCGTCCGGATGCCTGGACCTGTGCCCAGACGACGGCGTGACCGTGGCGCGGGGCGGCGACCTGGGCGGCGCCGCGCCGCGGCTGCAGGTGGTGCCGACCGGTGCGTCGTCGGAATCGCTGGTGGGCTGGATGCTGGGCGAAGGCGGCGACTGACGCGCCACGATCTTTCGTAGTCGCGGCTTGGAAAGCGGGCCAGGTTGTTCACGAGTCAGGCTGTCCTTCGAATGTTCGTGCTCACCAGACAACTCCAAGCGGACGGCGACCCGAGCCTGGCGTTGGAGCGTTACCGAAGGTATCTGGCCCGCAACAAGCAACGCTTTCCGGCCTCCGCGCACAAGCTCGCATCGGGACTTCTGCTGGACGTCGCCGACCGCCGGTGCCCGCACGACGCATGGCTTGAGTGGGCGCGCTTCGAGGAGACTGCCAGAGGAAAACGGCGTCAGCTGCGTCACCTCAGCTTGAGAGTCCGGCTGCTGGGCGCGTATCACGACCGTTACCTGGAGCTTTTTTATCCCAAGGTCTACGCCTACTCCCTGGCCAACCCCGCCGCATCCGGGGGCCACTTCGACTGGCGGCACAGTGAGTTGACTCTCAGCAAGGCAGGGCACGTGCTGCACGAGATCGAGTGGGGCGGGCCTTCAGGCACCACGGCCACATGGCGCATTGAGGCTTCAGACGTTCGTTTCCGATCCCTCCCGTTGGGAGAGGCCTGAGAAACATATGCGAGGCAGCGCCGCTTCGCGGCTGCGCTTGATGCGATCGCGGTAGGCCGCGCGGCCCAGCAAGCCACGTTTATACGGCGCCCCAGCGCGCTATTTCTCCACGAACGCGCGCTCGAACACGTACTGCCCCGGGACACCGATCCTGGGCGCGGCGGAGAATCCGCGTGCGTCGAGCAGCGCGCGGAAATCCGCCAGCATCTGCGGGCTGCCGCAGACCATCGCGCGGTCGTGCGCCGGGTCCAGCGGCTCAAGACCCAGCTGCTCCATCATCCGGCCGCTGTCCATCAAGTCGGTGAGGCGTCCGCGCTGGTCGCGGCCTTCGAAGGCGAACGCCTCGCGCGACACGGCCGGGTAGTAATGCAGCTGCCGTGAGATCTGATCGCCCAGGAATTCATGGCGGGGCAGTTCGTTGACGATGTAGTCGCGGTAGGCCAGGTCCGCGGCATTGCGCACGCCGTGGCACAGGATCACGCGTTCGAACCGCTCGTACGTTTCCGGGTCCTTGACCACGGCCAGCCACGGCGCGAAGCCGGTCCCCGTGCCCAGCAGGTACAGGTTGCGGCCCGGATGCAGGTCGTGGATGAGCAGGGTGCCGGTGGGCTTGCGCCCGATCAGGATGCTGTCGCCCGGCGCGATGTGCTGCAGACGCGAGGTGAGCGGTCCGTTGGGCACCTTGATGCTGAAGAACTCCAGCTGTTCTTCCCAGTTCGCGCTGGCGATCGAGTACGCACGCATCAGCGGCCGCGTCGCGCCGCCCGGCTGCTCCACTTCCAGCCCGATCATCACGAACTGCCCGTTCTCAAAGCGGAATCCGTCGTCGCGGGTGGTGGTGAAGCTGAAGTAGTCGTCCGTCCAGTGGCGGACATCGAGCACCGTCTCGGTGCCGAAGGGCGAGGACATGCAGAAGAGGGGGAGGCGGTGCGGGCGCGCTATTCTACGCGGTCGATGCGATCCGTTCTCATCGGCACGACGCGTGTGGGGCTAGGGTCCAGCCATGACGACGCTATGGACCATCGGCCATTCGACCCGTCCGTGGGACGCGTTCGTGGCGCTGCTGCGGGAGGCGCGGATCGCGTCGGTGGCCGATGTCCGCCGCTATCCCGGCTCGCGCCGCCACCCGCAGTTCTCGGCAGCGGCGATGGCAGCGGCGCTGCCGGAGGCGGGCATCGACTACGTCCCCATGCCCGGACTGGGCGGCCGCCGCAGTCCGCGTGCGGGTTCGCACAACACCGCGTGGCGCAACGCCGCCTTCCGCGGCTACGCCGATTACATGGAAACCCCCGCCTACGCCGCCGCACGCGACGCGCTGGCGACACTCTCAGGGCAGCGCCGGACCGCCATCCTCTGCGCCGAGGTGTTGTGGTGGCAGTGCCATCGCGGCCTGGTCGCCGACGACTTCAAGGCGCGCGGCTGGGAGGTGCTGCACCTGTCCGCGCCCGGGCGCGTGGAGCCGCATCCGTACACCGGTGCTGCGCGCATCGTGGATGGCCAGCTGCGCTACACGGCACGGGACGAGCCACAACCCGGACTGTTCTGAATGCTGGCGGGGCAGGCGCGGCTTCGCCCGCGAGCGTTTCCCATGGCCCGGCAAGGTGTGCAAGCGGTCGCGTCTGAAGCTGTTCCTGCGGGGCAGGCACGCGCTAGCGGTATCCGGAGGCCTGCAGCTCGAACAGTTCGGCATAGCGCCCGCCCTGGGCGAGCAGCTGCTCGTGCGTGCCGGAGGCTTCCAGCCTGCCCTCGGCCAGCACCAGGATCCGGTCGGCCATGCGCACGCTGCTGAACCGGTGCGAGATCAGCACCGCGGTGCGGCCTTCGGACAGTTCCTTGAATCGCTTGAAGACCTCGTACTCGGCGCGCGCATCCAGCGCCGCGGTGGGTTCGTCCAGGATCATCACCTGCGCGTCGCGCATGTAGGCGCGGGCGATGGCGATCTTCTGCCACTGCCCGCCGGACAGGTCCACGCCGGTCTTGAAGCGCCGGCCGATCAGCTGGTCGTAGCCGTTGGGCAGGCGCTCGATCAGCTCGTCGGCCATCGAGCGGCGCGCCGCTTCCCGGATCCGCGTCCGGTCGTGCATGCGTTCCACCAGGCCCACGCCGATGTTCTCGGCCGCGGTCAGGTGGTAGCGCACGAAGTCCTGGAAGATCACGCCGATGTTGGCGCGCAGGTCGTCCAGGTCGTAGTTGCGCAGGTCGCGGCCGTCGAGCAGGATCCGGCCTTCGTCCGGGTCGTACAGGCGCGCCAGCAGCTTCACCAGCGTGGTCTTGCCCGCGCCGTTCTCGCCGACCAGCGCCAGCACCTCGCCGTCGCGCAGCTGGAAGTCCAGGCCGCGCAGCGCCCACTTCTCGGCGTCCGGGTAGCGGAAGCCCACGTTCTCGAACACGAAGCCCTGCGCGATGGGCCTGGGGACCGGCAGCGCGTCCGGTTTGCTGGCGATCTCCGGCTCGATCTCGAAGAACGAATACAGATCGTCGAGGTACAGCGCCTGGCCCGCCACCTGCGAGAAGCCGATCAGCAGGCTTTCCAGCAGCTGGCGCAGGCGGCGGAAGCTGCCGGCTAGGAACGTGAGGTCGCCGATGGTGAAGTCGCCCTTGACCGTGCGCCAGGCGATGTACGCATACGCCACGTAGTAGCCCAGCGTGCCTAGTGCGGCCAGCAGCGTGCCCCAGAACGCGCGGCGCCGCGCCAGCGCGCGGTTGGCGACGAAGAATTTCTGCGACAGCTCGCGGAAGCGCGCGATGAAGAAGCGGTTGAGGTTGAAGATCTTGACCTCTTTGGCCGTCTCCACGCTGGCGCCCATCTGGCGGATGTACTCCAGCTGGCGCCGTTCCGGCGTCCACTGGAAATTCAGCGAGTAGTTCATCGCGTTGAAGTGCGATTCGCCGATGAACGCCGGGATCAGCGCCACGGCCAGCAGCACGATCAGCCAGGGCGCGTACACCAGCAGGCCCACGGCGAAGCTGACCACCGTGATCGCGTCCTGCGCCTGGCCGAACAGCTGGCTCATCAGGTTCATGCGCCCCATGGTCTGGCGGCGCGCGCGGTCCAGCTTGTCCTGCAGCTCGGGGTCTTCGAAATCCTCCAGGTCGAGCGTGGCCGCGTGCTCCATCAGCCGGATGCTGGTGGCGTTGGTGAACATCTCCGACAGCGTGGCGTCGGCATAGCTGACCAGCCGGCCGAGGAGGTCCGACAGGATCGCCAGCCCGAATTCGACAAGCAGCAGCGTGAGCAGGTGCGCCAGCTGACCGCCTTCCCAGGCCTGCTGCAGCGTGTCGAAGCGCACCCCGGCACCCACCAGGCGCACGGCCTCGTCGATGATCAACTTGCCGACGTACAAGGTGACGATGGGCAGCAGCGCGCGGATCACGCGCAGGCCCAGGCTGGTGAGCGTGAGCCTGCGGCTGGTGGCCCAGATCTCGCGCAGGAACGGAGGCAGGTTCTTCAGCGCGCCGAAGCGTTCCCGGAAACTCGGATTCGCGCGCGGGCGTGCGGGCGCGCCCGCGGGGCTCGGAACAGTGGACATGCACGGATTCTGACCGAGACGCGTGTGCACGACGGGCGATGCGGCGCGCACCCGCCCGCCGCTGGCCGCCGCAACGGATCAGTCCCGCGCCGCGCTCCAGGCGATGCCTTCGAGCAGCAGCTGCTGGAAGCGCGGGTCGCGCCAGACCTCCGGCCGGTGGCCCAGCGCGGTGTAGAACACGCGCCCGTCGCCGTGACGGCGGGTCCAGGCCAGCGCGAAGTCGCGGTCGGGGCGGTGCACGCCCGGCGCGCCCAGGTCCACCGAGGCGGTGTCCAGGCGCAGCAGCACCTGCACGTCGGCGCGCGACCAGTCGCGGAACTGGTAGATCTCGTCGTGGATGTCGAAGGCCGCGGGCAGATGGCGCATGGCCGGATGGCCGCGTGCCTCCACGCGCACGCGCACCGGCTGGTGCCAGGGGTGCCCGTCGAAGACGCCGCCCAGCATCCGACCGTAGGCCGGCCAGCCGTAGAACGTGTCCGTGGCGCTGTGCACCCCCACGAAGCCCTTGCCACCGGCCACGAAGGCCAGCAGATCGGCCTTCTGCGTCGCGTCGATGGGCAGCTCGCCGGTGGTGTAGAAGACCAGCACGTCGTAGCGCTGCAGCACGCTCGCGCGCAGCATCTTCGGGTCCTGACTCACGGTGGTTTCGAAGCGCCCGCTGCGTTCCCCAACTGCGCGCAGGATGCGTTCGGATTCGGGAATCACCTCGTGCCGGTAGCCGGCCGAGAGCGTGAAGTACAGGACGCGCAGCGGCGCGGCATGCTTTCGGGCCGGTGGCGGTGCCTTGTCCAGGGCCGCGCATGCCACCAGCACCCACGCCAGCAGGCAGCCCGGCAGCCACGTCCACAGGCGGGAGCGGATATCAGGCGCGGCGGATCGGCGGGTGCGCATCGGGCCATTGTCGCGCGGGGCCGACCCGCATGCCCGTCGCCGCCGCCCCGTCATCAGGGCCGAGCACTTGAGCAGGCCCTAGAATCTGCGGTTTCCACCGCACCTGCTGCCGCCTTGAACCCGAACCCGCCCCGCCACGCCGCCCGCCAGCCGGTCTCGATCCGCCAGGAAGATTTCATCCAGTCCGTCGCCGACGCGCTGCAGTACATCAGCTACTACCACCCGGTGGACTACATCCGGAACCTGGCGGCCGCCTACGAGCGCGAAGAGTCGCCGGCCGCGCGCGATGCCATGGCGCAGATCCTGATCAACTCGCGCATGTGCGCCGAGGGCCACCGGCCGATCTGCCAGGACACCGGCATCGTCACCGTGTTCCTGGCCATCGGCATGGACGTGCGCTGGGACGACGCCACGATGGGCCTGGAGGACATGGTCAACGAAGGCGTACGCCGCGCCTACAACCATCCGGACAACAAGCTGCGCGCCAGCGTGCTGGCCGACCCTGCCGGCAAGCGCCGCAACACCGGCGACAACACGCCGGCGGTGGTCAACATGAAGGTGGTGCCGGGCAACACGGTGGACGTGATCGTGGCGGCCAAGGGCGGCGGTTCGGAAGCCAAGAGCAAGTTCGCCATGTTGAACCCGTCCGATTCGATCGTGGACTGGGTGCTCAAGACGGTGCCGACCATGGGCGCCGGCTGGTGTCCGCCGGGCATGCTGGGCATCGGCATCGGCGGCACCGCGGAGAAGGCGATGCTGCTGGCCAAGGAAGCGCTGATGGAGCCCATCGACATCACCGAACTCAAGGCGCGCGGCGCCTCCAACCGCGCGGAGGAACTGCGCCTGGAGCTGTACGACAAGGTCAACGCGCTCGGCATCGGCGCGCAGGGGCTGGGCGGGTTGACCACCGTGCTCGACGTCAAGGTCAAGGACGTCCCCACCCATGCCGCCAACCTGCCGGTGGCCATGATCCCCAACTGCGCGGCCACCCGGCACGCGCATTTCACGCTGGATGGCAGCGGCCCGGTGATGCTGGATCCGCCCTCGCTGGCGGACTGGCCGCAGCTCACCTACGACGCATCGAAGGGCCGGCGCGTCGACCTGGATACGGTGACGAAGGATGAGGTCGCCCGCTGGCAGCCCGGCGACGTGCTGCTGCTCAACGGCAAGCTGCTGACCGGCCGCGACGCCGCGCACAAGCGCATGGTCGAGATGCTCGACCGCGGCGAACCGCTGCCGGTGGACCTGCGCGGCAAGTTCATCTACTACGTGGGTCCGGTGGATCCGGTGCGCGACGAGGTCGTGGGCCCTGCGGGCCCCACCACCGCGACGCGCATGGACAAGTTCACCCGCCAGATGCTCGAACAGACCGGGCTGCTGGGCATGGTGGGCAAGGCGGAGCGCGGGCCGGCGGCCATCGAGGCGATCCGCGACCATGGTGCGGCGTACCTGATGGCGGTGGGCGGCAGCGCCTACCTGGTGTCGAAGGCGATTAAGGCCGCGCGCGTGGTCGGCTTCGCGGACCTGGGCATGGAGGCGATCTACGAGTTCGAGGTGCGCGACATGCCGGTGACCGTGGCGGTGGACGCGCGTGGCACCTCGGTGCACCAGACCGGGCCGCGGCAATGGGCGGCCAGGATCGCGGGCATCCCCGTGGTGGTCGAAGGCTAGGGCCGCGCCGGCAGGTCCCCGCGCGCGGCATGCCGCTGGGCGCGGGCACGGCCTACAGCTGCGATTTCAGCGGCAGTACGAACTTCTCGACGAGCTTTTCCTTCAACGGCCGCTGCTGCCAGGTCTCGTACGTGTAGCGGACGGTCGGCGCCAGGTCGGCTTCGTAGACCTCGGTCATGCGCGCCGCGAACGCCTCGTCGTAGACGTTGAGGCTGGCTTCGTCGTTGAGCCGGAAGCTGCGCACGTCGAAGTTTGTCGAGCCCACGCTGACCATGCGCTTGTCCACGATCAGCATCTTGTTGTGCATCATCGTGGGCTGGTACTCGTGGATTTCCACCCCGGCCTTGAGCAGTTCGCCCCACGACGCCTTGGACGCCAGCTTCACCGTGGTCGAGTCGATGTGCTTGCCGGGCAGGGTCACGCGCACGCGCACACCGCGGTGGCGCGCCGCGATCAGCGCCTTCATGATCAGCTCGTCGGGCACGAAGTAGGCGGCCTGCAGGTCGATCGTCTGCGTCGCGGCGGCGATGGACATCAGGTACATCAGGTGCATCGACTCGCTGCCGCCTGCCGGCGAGGCGATGAACATGTGCGCATCCATCGGGCCGGCGGCGGCCAGCGGCGGGAAGTACTCCGGCCCATTGAGCACCACGCCGGTGGTCTTGATCCAGTTGTCGTTGAACGCCGCCTGGAACTGCGCCACCGCCGGGCCGCGCACCCGGAAGTGCAGGTCGCGCCAGTGTTCCGGGTCCTGCGCGTGTCCCGACCAGTTGTCGGCGATGCCCACGCCGCCGGTGAAGGCCAGCTCGCCGTCCACGATCAGCAGCTTGCGGTGGGTGCGGTTGTTGAGGCGGCCGATGTTGTACCACTTGAGCGGGCGGTACTTGTGGAGCGTGACGCCAGCGCCTTCCATCTCGTCCAGCAGCGCGTCGTCCATCTTGATCGCGCCGGCCCAGTCGATCAGCAGGTTGACCTTGACGCCCGCGCGCGCGCGCTCCGACAGCGCATCGGCGAACTGCTGGCCCACCGTGCCCGACCAGTAGATGTAGGTCTCGAAATTGATGTTCCTGCGCGCCCCGCGGATCGCTTCCAGCATCGCCGGGAAGATCTCGTCGCCGTTCTGCAGGTCTTCCACCAGGTTGCCGGTGGTGATCGACGGGCCCAGCATCACGCCCATCTCGCGCTCGAACTGCGGATCGCTCACCGCGTAGCGGTGTTCCACCTTGCGCTCCAGCTTCTTTTCGGGCGTGGCGAAGTTCATCGCCAGCGCGACCGCCAGGATGGTGAACACGATGGTCAGCAGGATGGTCCAGACCATGCGATCGCGGCTCCAGGTCATGCGCACTAGTGGTCGCTCCGGTCGTCAGGCGTGGGGCGCGCCCGGTGGGCGAGCGCGCAATGTGGCGGGGCGCCATTCATCATGGCGTGAAACGGTGTGCGCAAGGCGCGCCATCGCGGCGGCCCACGGACCGCGCCGGGCGCCTCAGAAGAACCAGGCGAAGGCGAACAGGCCGATCATCGCGAACGCCAGCCCCAGCTTCAGCACCACGCCCAGCACCACGCCCAGCCAGGTCCCGAAGCCGATGCGGGCGGCGTCGCCCAGGTCGCGATGGCCCAGGCTCCGGCGATGCAGCAGTTCGCCCGCCAGCGCCCCGGCGAACGGGCCCACGAAAATCCCGACCGGCCCGAAGAACAGGCCGGCCACCGTTCCGATCACCGCGCCCACCACCGCCTTGCGGCTGGCACCCACGCGCTTGGCGCCCACGGCCGTGGCCCAGAAGTCGACGGCCAGCGACACCAGCGTCATCAGCCCCAGCACCACGAGCGTCACCACCCCGATCTGCTGGAAGTCGCCCGCCCACGCGGCCAGCAGCATGCCGGCGAACACCAGCGGCAGGCCGGGCAGGGCGGGCAACACCGTGCCCAGTACGCCCACCACCACCAGCAGCGCGGCGATCACGTAATAGAGGTTCTGGGCCTGCATCGGGCTGGTGTCCTGGAAGCGCGGCAGCGCGGTGGGGGCGGATTGTGCGGGAAACGCGCGCGCCGCGGCGTGCATGCGCGCCAATGTCTCGCCGGTCGCGCGCGCGGCACGTCGCGGCCACGAGGCCCGCTGCAGCGAGCCTCTTGGGTGTTGTCCTGTCAGTTCTGCGCGGGCGTGTTTTCGGCGAAGTACTCGTGGTTGTCCGCGTTATCGATCGCGCGGGCCGGATTCGCGACGGCCAGGTTCCGGGCATTGGCCTGCCCATAGGCGTGGTCGTCGGTTCCCGCCACCACGTTGAAGTGGCTCATCTCATGGATCAGCGTGCCGGCCTTGGAATCGGTGCCGGTCAGCGGCGCGCTCCAGAAGGCACGGCAGACGAAGATTTCGTAGTGCCGGCTGGGATAGACGTACGCGTAGTAGTCCTCGTCGCACCCGCAGTTGATCGTGATCTGCCCGGAGTTCTGGTCCATCGCCGCGTCGATGGCCACGAAGTTCGACTGTGCCGTGGCGTAGCGGGTGCTCGCATACGCGCCGAACCAGGTCGTATAGCGCGGCCCCGTCGTGCCCGCTCCCAGGTAACCCTTGGCGTTTTCCGAGTAGGCGCGCGCGGCCGAGATCGCATTCGTGGCCTCGGTCATCTGGGTTGCGCTGCAGTTGCGGTACTGAACCGCCACACCCACGTTGCCGCGCCGGCACTGGGGCTTGTTCGGGTTGCAGTAGAAGCCCGCCTGCGGATCAAGCGACTGCGCGTATGGCGCACCGCCCCCGGCATGCCACATGCGCAGCGCAGGGCTCTTGAGCAGCATGGGCAGGCCCTGCGCGGTTTGCAGGCGCTGGCCGCCGGACAGGGACGCGAACTGCAGCGGCGATGCCAGGGTGACGGTGTACTCGCCGGCCTGGCGCATGTCGTAGGTCGCCGACAGATCCACGACCGTGCGCCAGGTCCCGCCGGGACGCAGCACGGCGAAGTCCCGCGCCGTAGGCGCACCGCGCTTAACGAGTGCGCCTTCGTAGTCCACCGGCTTGCCGTCGCGCGCAACCTGGAACAGGTCTGCCTGCAGCACCTCGCCGGGAAGTTGCCAGCGCGGGATCCTGGCGGTCTTCGAGCCGGTATTGGTCACTCGCACTTCCACCATGCCATCGCCCACCGGGAATACGCCCACGCGCAGCGGATTGGGGAGCGCACGTTCCGTCGCAGCGTTGGCCGCAGCGACGGCTCCCACCAGCAGTGCAGCGCAGGCAACGCTGGACAGCGCCCTCGAATCGTCCTTCATCGGCTTCCCCAAGCGGCCAGGCCAGTCCCGGCGGAAGGGCGACTGTAGCCGTTGCCCGGCCGGATGTCCGCTGTGCCCAGCTCTGCGCAAAAAGAATGACCCGCCATGTGGCGGGTCATCCGGGTGCTGCGTGCTGTCGAAGGGTCAGCGCGCGTAGGCGCGACCGTTGCGCACTTCCACGTACGAGCCTTCGCGGATCGGGCCCAGGTCGTCCTGCGACACCACGACCTGGCGGCCGTCGCTCATGCGCACGTAGATGTTGTAGCCCATGCCGGTGCGGTTCTGGATCGCGTTGCCGATGACCGCGCCGGCCACGGCGCCACCGGCGGTAGCGGTGTTCTGGCGGCCTTCGCTGTCGGTGCGGTCCTTGGCGACTTCGCGCGCCACGGCGGCGCCGACCAGGCCGCCCACCACCGCGCCGGTGGCGTTGGGCACGCGGCTGCCCGAGCCCTGTTCGATCCGGGTCACCGTGCCGCAGTCGTAGCAGTTGGCGGGCGCGTTGGAATAGCCGCCGCCGTAGCCGCCGGCGGTCCCCGGCGAGGTGGCGCAGCCGGCGGTGGCAAGGGCGGCAAAGAGGGCCGCGGCGCCGAACGTACGAATCTTCATGATGGAGCTCTCCTGCATCGGGGATCGGGCCCCGGCGGTCGCCGGGGACGGGGCGACCTTAGGTGGCGCGGCATGAACGCGCCGCCAATTTCCGGCGCCGGCACGCAGCGCGGCGGGCAGGTGTCAGGCGGCGTTCACGCGCGTGGCGCGGCCGACGCGCGTCGCACCCGTGCAGTCAGCTCCGGAAGTCCTGGTGACAGGCCTTGCAGCCTTCGCCCAGGGACTTGAGCGTGGTGCCGGCACCGGCGCAGTTGAGCGGCGGACTGGAGCGCGCGGCGTCTACCGCGGCGCGGTACTTGCTGGCGTGATCCTTGAACCGCTGGTCGTCGGCGAGGTCGGGGAAGGCGGGCTCCAGGTCGTTGCCCAGCGCGCGCAGGGCCTCCAGGTGCGGCAGCACGTCGGTGGCGGCGCAGCGGTTGGCCTCGACGGTCGCCTTGAGCTGCCCCATGTGCCACTGCTGCACGTGCATCAGGCTGTCCGGAAACGGATCCTGCCGCGCCTGGATGGCACGAAGCGCCATCACCGAGCCGATCGCGCCCAGCACCAGGCCCAGCAGGAACAGGAACAGGTAGCGCCCCGCGCCGGAGGACTTCCTGGCAAGGCTTGCATCGGGCGGGTTGGACATGGCGTGCTCCTGGGTGATGGCCTGGAAGGGCGGAACCGGCCGGACCTTAGCACGCGGACCCGCGAGTCCCGCGTCATGCACGCCACTAGAATGCCGCGATGGAACAGGCGCGCAGCGAGCGGTTTTCGGGCATCGACCGGTTGTACGGGCGCGGGACCGTCGCGCGCCTTGAGGACGCGCACGTCTGCGTGGTGGGCGTGGGCGGCGTGGGCTCCTGGGCGGTCGAGGCGCTGGCGCGCAGCGGGGTGGGGCGACTGACCCTGATCGACGCCGACGATCTGTGCGTCTCCAACACCAATCGCCAGCTGCCGGCGCTGGAAGGCGAGTTCGGTCGCGCCAAGGTGGCGGCCATGGCCGAACGCGCGCGGGCGATCCAGCCCGGGATCGTCGTGCATGAAGTCGCCGACTTCCTGACGCCGTCCAACATGGCTGGACTCCTGCAGCCCGGCTTCGATCTGGTGCTGGACGCCTGCGACAGCTTCCGCGCCAAGGTGGAGCTGATCGCGTGGTGCCGGCGCCGCAAGCAGCGCATCGTCACCGTGGGCGCGGCCGGCGGCCGCACCGATCCCACCCAGGTCCGCGTGCGCGACCTGTCGCGCACCGAGCACGACGCCATGCTCTCGCTGATCCGCAAGAAGCTGCGCGGCGAGTTCGGCTTCCCGAAGAACCGCGACCGCTACTTCGGCGTGCCGGCGGTGTACTCGCTGGAGAACGTGCGCTACCCGCAGCCCGACGGCAGCGTCTGCGGCGTGCGTCCGCAGCTGGATCCCGATGCGGGATTCAAGCTCGACTGCGGCGCCGGGCTGGGCGCGGCGACGCATATCACCGGCACCTTCGCTTTCGCCGCGGTGGGCAAGATCCTGGACATGCTGCTCAAGCCCGCATCCGCGTAGGAGTGGCCCCGGCCGCGCGCCGTTCGCCTGTGGCGCAACGGGCGGACGCGCTTGCGGCCGAAGCCGCTGCTACGGGTCTGGCGGCCGCGTCTGGCTCCGATCCTGGAGGTTGAACAGGCGCTGCGCATTGGCGGTGGTGGCGGCTGCGATGCGCTCGGGGTCCTCGCCGCGCAGTCCGGCGATGCAGTCAAGCACGACCGTCAAGCGCGCCGGCTCGTTGCGCTGCCCGCGATGGTCTGCGTCGGGCTGGTCGGGCGCGTCGGTTTCCAGCAGCAGGTGGTCGATCGGCATCGTCGCGGCCAGGTTGCGCAGTCGGTTGGCGCGCGGGTACGTCACCGGCCCGCCCAGGCCCAGCAGGAAGCCGAGCTTCCACAGCTGCCGCGCCTGTTCCTGGCTGCCGCCGAAGCTGTGGATCACGCCGCGCACGCGTCCCGCCTTGCGGATCGAGGCGATCACGGCATCCACCGCGCGGCGCGCATGCACGATGACCGGCAGGTCGAACTCGCGCGCGAGCTGCAGCTGGGCGTCGAAGTAGTGCTGCTGCTCCTCGTGGTCCAGGCCTTCCACGAAATAGTCGAGCCCGCATTCGCCCACCGCGATCGGGCGTTCGCGCTCGATCCACGCGCGCAGTTCGTCCAGGTCGCCGTGCCGGTGCGCGGGCAGGTAGACCGGGTGCAGGCCGTAGGCCGGGTGCAGCCCCTCGTGGCGCGCACAGACGTTGCGCAGCTGGTGCCAGCGGTGTGCGTCGATGCCGGGGACGATCTGGTGGCGGACGCCGGCGGCGCGGGCGCGAGCCACCGCCGCGTCGCGGTCGGCATCGAACTCGGTGACATCCAGGTGGCAGTGGCTGTCGACCAGTTCCACGTCAGCGGCGCGAGCGGCCTTCGGTCGTGCCGTCGGCGGTGCCAGGGGCCGCCTTCCGGTTCTTCCAGTTGGCCAGCAGCAGCGTGCCGATGCCCAGCAGGATCTCGTCCACGAACGGGATCGGATCCCAAAGGAAGGTATTGGCGACGAACAGGCCTGCCGCGATCAGGAACAGACGCGGATGGCTGAGCCGTCCCAGCCAGCGCACCAACGGGAGGATCAGGGGATTGGGCATGCGGCGCTCCGTGACGGACGTCCGAAATCCGGACACCTCTCTTACATGGTGCCGCAATCGCGGCCCTGCGAGAGCGGCGGGCGCGGACTTGGCCGGGTTCACCCGGCAGACAGTTTGGCGGGAAATGTTAGGGAATCGCTCAGGCCCTGCGTGCTGCAATCGCCCCGCAATTTGAATGCGGGCGTAGAACCCGCCAACGAGGAGGCTGTTATGAAGAGCAATACCCTTGCCATCGCCCTGGCTTCGCTCCTTGTGGGCGGTGTGGCGGTCGCGGCGTTCCAGAACAACCGCGATCGCGCGCAGGGCGACTACGTGCGCAACGATGCCGCGCTGGCGGGCGATGCCGCCATGTTCGACGACAGCAACATCCCCAGCCGCGGGCGCCTGGAGTACGCGCAGGTCGTCAGCGTGGATCCGATCACCGAGAAGCAGGCGCTGTACGCGCAGGTCATCGGCACCGAGCCGGTGCGCGAGAGCAGCACCACGTCGTCCCCGCGCCAGGTATGCGAAGACGTCGTGGTGCAGGAGCGCCTGCCCGAGCGCGACGGCAACGTCGGCGGCACCGTGGCCGGCGCCCTTATCGGCGGCCTGGTCGGCAACCAGATCGGCGACGGCAACGGCCGCAAGCTGGCTACCGCGGCCGGCGCCACGGCCGGCGGCTTCATCGGCAACCGCGTGGACCGCAACCACGTGGGCGGCCGGGTGGTGAGCCGTACCGATCGCCAGTGCCGCACGGTGCAGGACACCTCGACCTCGTCGCGGACGGTGGCCTACAACGTCACCTACCGCAATCCGGACGGCACCACCGGCACCATGCGCACCGACACCCGCCCGGGTGAGCGGATCGCACTGGGCAGCCAGGACGAGACCATCGGCTACGACGTGACCTACCGCTACGACGGCCAGGAACGCACTATCCGCATGGACGAGCGTCCGGGCGAGCGCCTGCCGGTGATCGACGGCCAAGTGGTGACCCAGGTCGCCTCGGCCGACACGGCCATGACGCGCGGCTGATCCGCGCCGCACGCGCGAGGCGCACGTGCCGCGATATCGCGGCGGGATGCGTGACAAGGGAGCCGGAGCGATCCGGCTCCTTTTTTTCGACCGTTCGCCGGGGGGCTGCGCGGCCTGCCAGGCCGGCTGGCGAAATCACCGCCTGCGCAACGGATATCGGCGATCCGCCGAAGCGCGGCACGCGGTTTGCAGGTGTCGTTTGGGCAGGATGCCCCCTTACAATTGCGTTTTTACCGCCACGACACCGCAACCATGGCCCTCCACCCCTACGATCTCTACGACGTCCGCTCGCTGCTCACCGAAGAAGAGCGCGCAGTCCAGGACAGCGTGGCCCGCTTCACCGACGAACGCGTGCTGCCGGTGATCGGCGAGTGCTTCGACAAGGGCGTGTTCCCGAAGGACCTGATCCCCGAGATGGCCGCCCTGGGCCTGCTCGGCAGCTCGCTGCCGGAGGAGTACGGGTGCGCCGGTCTCAACGCCGTGAGCTACGGGCTGATCTGCCAGGAGCTGGAGCGCGGCGACAGCGGCATCCGCAGCTTCGCCAGCGTGCAATCGTCGCTGTGCATGTACCCCATCTACGCCTACGGCACCGAGGAACAGAAGCGCAAATGGCTGCCGGACATGGCCGCTGGCAAGGTCATCGGCTGCTTCGGCCTGACCGAGCCGCACGGCGGCTCCGATCCGGGCAACATGAAGACGCATGCGAAGAAGGACGGCGCGGACTGGATCCTCAACGGCTCCAAGATGTGGATCACCAACGGCAACCTGGCCGACATCGCCATCGTGTGGGCGCAGACCGACGACGGCATCCAGGGTTTCGTTGTCGAGAAGGACTTCGCCGGTTTCAGCGCGCAGGAGATCAAGCACAAGATGAGCCTGCGCGCGTCCGTGACCAGTGCGCTGTTCTTCGACAACGTGCGGGTGCCGGAGGAAAACCGGCTACCCAACGTCAAGGGGTTGAAGGGGCCGCTGGGCTGCCTGACGCAGGCCCGCTACGGAATCACCTGGGGGCCGATCGGCTCGGCCATCGCCTGCCTGGACGAGGCGCTGAACTATTCGAAGGAACGCATCCTGTTCGACCGCCCGGTGGCGGCCACGCAGTCGGCCCAGATCAAGATGGCCGACTGGGCGCGCCGCATCACCTCCGCGCAGCTGCTGTCGCTGCAGCTGGGGCGGCTCAAGGACGCCGGCAGGATGCAGCCCACCCAGGTGAGCCTGGCGAAGTGGAACAACTGCCGCATGGCCATCGACATCGCCCGCGAGGCGCGCGACCTGCTCGGCGGCGCCGGCATCACCACTGAACACTGCCCGATCCGCCACGCGCTGAACCTGGAGTCGGTGATCACCTACGAGGGCACGGAAACCGTGCACCAGCTGGTGGTGGGGCGCGAACTGACGGGCATCAACGCGTTCTGATCCGGTGCGCGCAGGGGCGGTGTCGGCCAGAAGTCCGTGCCTGGCGGCGCGACACGGCGAACAGCGCGCGGCCGGAGCCGCCCGCGCATTGGCAACACGAGGCATCGCGTGACCGCAGGCGATCTTCAACTCGAAACCCCGCGCCTGATCCTGCGCAAGCCGCGGATCGAGGATTTCGACCGCTATGCCGAACTGCAGGCGCACGAGGAAGCCACGCGCCACATCGGCGGCGTGCAGGCGCGGCACGCCGCCTGGCGCAAGTTCCTGCAGATGCCCGGCGCCTGGGCGATCCAGGGCTTCGCGATGTTCTCGGTGGTGGAGAAGGCCACCGGCCGCTGGGTCGGGCAGCTCGGCCCGTGGCAGCCGGACGGCTGGCCGGGTACCGAGGTGGGATATGCCTTCCACCCCGATGCGTGGGGCCACGGCTATGCGGTGGAGGCCGGCACCGTGGCGATCGACTGGGTGTTCGAGGCGCTGGCATGGGACGAGGTGATCCACTGCATCGCGCCTGACAACACGGCGTCGCAGAAGGTGGCGCAGCGGCTCGGCTCGCGCAACCGCGGCCCGGGCAGGCTGCCGCCGCCGCTGGACGACCACGCCGTGGACATCTGGGGGCAGACCCGCGCGCAGTGGCGCGCGCGTCGCGCGTCGGCATGATCGACGCCGCGCTGTCGGCCACGCTGGCAGAAATGGCCGCCCGGCTCCGGGCGACGCCGCCGCGCGACCCGTGGTGGGTGATCGGCAGCGCCGCGCTGGCGCTGGCGGGCGTGGAGGGGATCGCCCCGAACGACGTGGACCTGCTGCTGAGCGTGCGCGATGCCGATGCCTTCGGGGCGGCCAACGCAGACTGCCTCGAATCGGGCGATGCATCGGCCGGGCAGGATCGCTTCCGCTCGCGATTCGCGCGCCTGCGATTCGCGCCGATGCCGGTCGAGGTGATGGGCGGGCTGCAGGTCCACCGCGACGGCCGCTGGGAACCGGTCGCGGTCGGCGAGACGCGGATCGTCGCGCTCGGCGCCGCGGCGATCCGCATTCCGGGCATCGACGAACAGTTGCGCCTGCTCGAACTGTTCGGACGCGACAAGGACCTGGCGAAGGCGCAGCGCCTCCGCCACTTCATGTCCGGGGAGCCTGCGCATGTCCATTGAGAATCCGCCCGTCGCCGACGGCACGCCAACGGTGTACGGCTATTCGCCGTCAGGCAACTGCCACAAGCTGCGGCTGCTGCTGGAGCAGCTGGGGCGCACGTACTGCTGGGTCGAGGTGGATATCGCGCAGGGCGCGACGCGCAGCCCCGGTTTCCTGGCGAAGAATCCGAACGGGCGCGTGCCGCTGCTGGAACTGGGCGACGGACGCCTGCTGGCCGAGTCGAACGCGATCCTGTGGTACCTGGGGGAAGGCACGCGGTTCCTGCCGCAAGACGCCTGGCAGCGCGCGCAGGCGCTGTCGTGGATGTGCTTCGAGCAGTACAGCCACGAGCCCAACATCGCCGTCGCCCGCTTCATCCGCGGATGGACGCCGCTGGATTCGCCGCGTCGCCCGGCGGAGCTCCCGCGCTGCCTGGAACGCGGCCACGCCGCGCTGGCGGTGATGGAACACCACCTGTCGCAGCACGACTGGTTCACCGGACCGGCCTACGGCATCGCCGATATCGCGCTGTTCGCCTACACCGCGGTCGCGGACCAGGGCGGATTCGACCTGTCGGGCTATCCGGCGATCGGTGCCTGGCTTGCGCGCGTTCGCGAAACGCCGCGCTTCGTGGCCATGCCCGGGCCTGCGCCGGAAAACGCGCGCCTGTTCGCGGCGTCCGCAGGCGGGTAGGCCGATGCTCCGCCACTCCTGATCCCGCAACGGCCGGGCGGGTGACTCCCTCGGCCCCATTTGCAAACTCCAATCGCAGCGAAGCAGCGCGGCGATCCAGCACGCAACCCGTTTATCCGCCGCACGACTTTCCCGACAAGCCGATCGATGAATTCTTCCAACGCCCTGACCCCGATCCCCGCCCGCATGCGCGGGCTGAACCGCGCAGAGATCTGCGACGTCAACTTCACCGAGTTCGTGAAGGGCTGGGACGGACGCCCAGGTATCGCGCCCGCGGCAGGGGAGCCGGTCCTGGAGGGCAGCGCACTGGACGCACGCGGCTTCAGGGAACTGTTCGAGTCGCAGCTCATCAGTCGCCACCTGGATCTGATGGCGCGCGTGCTGCGCGTGCAGAACAAGGTCTTCTACACCATCGGTTCGAGCGGCCACGAAGGCAATGCGATGGTGGCGCGGCTGACGCGGCACACGGATCCTGCATTCCTGCACTACCGCAGCGGCGGCTTCATGGCCGAGCGCTTCCGCAAGCTGCCCGGCATGGATCCGGTGATGGATTCGGCGCTGTCGTTCGCGGCGAGCAAGGACGATCCGGCTTCCGGCGGCCGCCACAAGGTGTGGGGCAGCAAACCGCTGTGGGTGCTGCCGCAGACCTCCACCATCGCCTCGCACCTGCCCAAGGCGTTCGGCACAGCCGTGGCCATCGAACAGGCGCGGCGCATGGGCCACGCGCTGCCGATTCCGGACGACAGCATCGCCATCTGTTCGTTCGGCGACGCGTCCAGCAACCACGCCACCGCGCAGACCGCGTTCAACGCCGCGGCCTGGACCGCGTACCAGAAGCTGCCCGCGCCGGTGCTGTTCGTGTGCGAGGACAACGGCATCGGGATTTCGGTGAAGACGCCGGACGGCTGGGTGGCGCGCAACTTCGCGCACCGGCCGGACCTGGACTATTTCGCCGCCGATAGCCTGGACCTTGCGCGTGGCTATGGCGACGTGCAGCGCGCGGTGGAGCACTGCCGCCGCACGCGCAGGCCGACCTTCCTGCACCTGCGCACCACCCGGATCATGGGCCACGCCGGCACCGACTTCGAAATCGAATGGCGCAAGCTCGAGGAACTGGTCGCGGTGGAAGCCACCGACCCGCTGCTGCGCAGCGCGGCGATCGCGCTGGAATCCGGGCTGATGACGCGCGAGGACATCCTTGCGCTGTACGAAGCCACGCGCCGCAGGTGTTTCGAAGCCGCCGAGGACGCGGACCGTCGTCCGCGCCTGTCCTCGCTGCAGGACGTCATGGCCCCGCTGGCGCCGTATTCGCCGGCTGCGGTGCAGGCCGAAGCGGTGCGCGCCGACTATGCCGAGCGCCGCGAGGCGGTGTTCGGCGGCAAGGACAAGCTGCCGGAAACGCAGGCGCCCAAGCACCTGGCCATCCAGATCAACAACGCGCTGCACGACCTGTTCGCCAAGTATCCCGAAGCGCTGTTGTTCGGCGAGGACGTGGCGCAGAAGGGCGGCGTGTACACGGTGACGAAGGGCCTGCACAAGGCGTTCGGCAATCGCCGCGTGTTCAACACGCTGCTGGACGAAACGATCATCCTGGGCCTGGCGCAGGGCTACGCCAACGTGGGGCTGCTGCCCTTGCCGGAGATCCAGTACCTGGCGTACTTCCACAACGCCTGCGACCAGATCCGCGGCGAGGCGGCCAGCCTGCAGTTCTTCAGCAACGGCCAGTACCGCAACCCGATGGTGATGCGCATCGCTTCGCTGGGCTACCAGCGCGGCTTCGGCGGGCATTTCCACAACGACAACTCGATCACCGCGCTGCGCGACATCCCGGGGCTGGTGGTCGGCTGCCCGAGCCGGGGGGACGACGCGGCCACCATGCTGCGCACGCTGATGGCGCTGGCCAAGGTCGACGGGCGCGTGTGCGCGTTGCTGGAACCCATCGCCCTGTACATGACCAAGGACCTGTACGAAGCCGGCGACGGCGGCTGGCTCACCGAATACCCCGCGCCGGACCAGGCGATGACGCTCGGCGAAGGCCGCGTGTATGGCGAAGGCGACGACCTGGTGGTCTTCACCTTCGGCAACGGCGTGCCGATGAGCCTGCGCGCCATGCGCACCGTGGAGCAGACGCATGGCTGGAAGACGCGCGTGGTGGACCTGCGCTGGCTGGTGCCGCTCAACGACGCCTTCATCCGCGAACAGGCGGCCACCGCGAAGCGCATCCTGGTGGTGGACGAAGGCCGCCGCAGCGCGGGCGTGGGCGAGGGCATCCTCACCGCGATTGCGGAGGGCCAGCTTCTGGGAGGGACGTCCGGTGCGCGGCCGTTCCGGCGCGTGGTCGGCGCCGACACCTTCACACCACTGGCGGGTGCAGCCTTCCTGGTGATTCCGTCGGAAGAGGACATCGTGGCGGCAGCCGACTCGCTGGCCGCGACGCGCTAGCGGCAGGGCGGCAAATCCGCGTCTGCAGGAGCGGCTTCCGCCGAGAGCGATCGCTCGGACGCCGCGAACTGCGGTTCGTCGCGATCTGCGCCGTTGGCGGGGCGCTGAAGGTCGACAAGCTCGCGGCTGAAGCCGCTCCTACACAAGCGCGGAGCCGGGTTCTCGCGGTACACGCACTTGCGCGGCGAGTCGCCAGGGATGCGCATACACCACGTGACCCGTCTCTCGGGCGAAGCCGACCAGGGTCATGCCTGCATGTTCCGCAAGCGCCACCGCGAGCGCGGTGGGCGCGGAGATCGCCGCCAGCAGGGGGAAGCCGCCGCGCGCGGCTTTCAGCACCATCTCGTAGCTGGCGCGGCTGGTCACCAGCGCGAAGCCGCAGGCCGGATCCAGCCCCGCGCGCGCCATGGCGCCCACCAGCTTGTCGAGCGCGTTGTGGCGGCCCACGTCCTCGCGCACCAGGCGCAGCGCGCCGTCGCGCATCACGAACGCGGCGGCGTGGGTGGCGCCGGTGCGCGCATTGAGGGGCTGCGAAGCTTGCAGCGCATGCAACGCCGCAGCCAGCGCCTCGCCGGGGACGGTGTGGCCCGCAGGCACGCACGGTGGCGGCGAGAGCACCGCTTCGATGGACTCGCTGCCGCAGATGCCGCAGCCGCTGCGGCCCTCCAGCGCGCGGCGACGCGTCGCGATGCGCGCCGCGTCGGCCTGCGGAATGCGCAGTGCGATGGACACGCCTTCCAGATGGGTCTGGATGCCATCGACCGCGACGTCGCGCGCGCAGCCGACCAGGCCTTCGGACAGGGCGAAGCCGGTCGCGAAGTCCTCCAGGTCGCCAGGGCTGGCCATCATCACCGCGAACGGCACGCCGTTGATCGCGAACGCCACCGGGATTTCTTCGGCCAGCACATCCACCCGTTCATCGTGGCTGCCGTGCGCGTGCCGCCAAACCCTGCGCAGGCTCACGCCGGGCAGGTGCTGACCGCCCGGGAAGGCGGCTGGCGGGGAAGCATCGGGATCGGGCGCGGTCACGCCCGCATCGTACGTCGCGCGCGAGGCGCGCCGTCTCAGCGCGCCAGGCCTTCGAGCAGCGGCGTGCGGACCGCGGCCTGCGCGCCGACGCGGAGCGTCCCCTCGGCGTGGTCCAGCGGCACCACTGCCAGGCACGGCGCGGGTGCGCCTCCGGCAACGCTGGCCAAGGCGCCGAATGGGGCGCCGTCCAGCGTGACGGCATCGGTTTCAACGGCAGGCGCCGGTGTTTCCAGCAGCGCCAGCGCGCGCTTGGCCTGCCCCAGGAAGTGCGTGCGCGCCACGATCTCCTGCCCCGGGTAGCAGCCTTTCTTCACGCTGTAGGCGCGAAGGCGCTGCAGCGACAGCTGCTGCGGCGTCCACTGCTCGGCGGCCTGCGGCGACAACCGCGGCAGGCCATGCCGCAGGTCGAAGGCGCGCCAGGCGGCGGGGAACGCGGCGTCTTCGCAGGACGCAGCGTTCTGCCGGGCGATGCGCAGGACGCGCGGACCGCCGGCGCCGCCCATGTCCAGTTCGATACCGGCGTCCGCGCTGCCCGCCATGTGGGCGCCTGCCGCCGTGATCGGCGTGCCGAACGCGCCGCAGACCTGCAACTCCGGGCGCACCGCGATCGCCACCTTGCTGCGGAACACGAAGCGGCGCAGCGCGGCGGCAAGCGCCTCCGGGGCGGCGTCGGGCAGCAGCAGCCAGACGGTTTCGGCATCGATCCGCAGCAGCGCGAACAGCGCGATCACCCGGCCCTTGGGCGTCAGCCAGCCGTTCCAGTGCCACTGGCCATCGGCCAGCGCCGCCACGTCGTTCATGGTCTGGGCCTGGGCGAAGGCCAGCGCGTCGCGACCGTGCAGGGCGACGACATGGTGGTCGGGAAGGGGGCGGAACGCGGCTGGCGGCAGGTGCGGGTTGTCGCTCATGGGGGCTGGAACTAGAATTCCGCGGTGCAACAGACGCCCATCTTAGGCCAGCCAGACCCGGCCACCCCGGCCACCGAGCCCCAGACCAGCGTGCCGGAGCCGCCGCCGGGCCCGGACGCCCGGCCGGTGGAGATCGGCGGCCGCGACGGCCCTGACCCCACGCGCTACGGGGACTGGGAAAAGAACGGACGCTGCATCGATTTCTGATCGTCGTCCGTACCTTCACCTGTTCCGCCATCGCGGCAATCGCCGCACCAGCCAACGCGGCCGACGCGGCCGCCCAGCGAGGAATCCACCGCACGATGGCCCGCCAACGTCCGCTTTCGCCGCACCTGCAGGTCTATCGCTGGCAGGTGCAGATGGTCACTTCGATCCTGCACCGCGCCACCGGCATCGCGCTGGTGGCCGGCGCGCTGGGCATGGTCTGGGGCCTGGTGGCCCTGGCCGCGGGCCCGGCGTCGTGGGCGGACTTCACTGCCTGCGTGGGTTCGGCGCTCGGGCAGGTGGTGCTGTTCGGCTTCAGCTGGGCGCTGGCCTACCACCTGCTCAACGGCATCCGCCACCTGGTGCAGGACGCGGGCGCCGGCTTCGACATTCCCGACTTCGTGCGCAGCAGCTGGATCTCGATCGTCGGCAGCGCGGTCCTGGTGGTGCTGGCCTGGGGTTTCGTCCTGAGCACCTGGGGGCAGGCATGAACGCATCGCACAATCGCCTGCGCACGCCGCTCAAGCGCGCGCGCGGCTTGGGCTCGGCCAAGTCCGGCACCGGCCACTTCCTGTGGCAGCGGGTCACCGCGATCGCCCTGGCGCTGCTGGGCGCCTACATGGTCGGACTGCTGCTGACGCTGGGCGGTGCGGATTTCGAGCGCGCACGCGCGCTGGTAGCGCAACCGTTCAACGCCACGGTGCTGGCGGCGTTCCTGGTGGCCGGTTTCTGGCACGCCAAGCTGGGGCTGCAGGTGGTCATCGAGGACTACGTGCACACGCCGGTGCTGGCCGGCGTCGCCCACCTCGCCAATATCTTCGTCTGTGCGCTGGCGGCGGTGGCCGGGGTGCTCGCCGTCGTCCGCATCACGCTGGGAGCCTGACCGCAGTGGCCGTCAACAACGCTTACAAGATCACCGAGCACAAGTACGACATGGTCGTGGTCGGCGCCGGCGGCGCCGGCCTGCGCGCCACGTTCGGCCTGGCCCACAAGGGCCTGAAGACGGCGTGCATCACCAAGGTTTTCCCGACCCGCTCGCACACCGTGGCCGCGCAGGGCGGCATTTCCGCCGCGCTGGGCAACATGGGGCCGGACGACTGGCGCTACCACTTCTTCGACACCATCAAGGGGTCGGACTGGCTGGGCGACCAGGACGCGATCGAATACATGTGCCGCGAGGCGATCCCGGCGATCATCGAGCTGGAGCACCAGGGCGTGCCCTTCAGCCGTACCGACGACGGCCGCATCTACCAGCGTCCCTTCGGCGGCATGACCACCGAGTACGGCGAAGGCCCGCCCGCGCAGCGCACCTGCGCCGCGGCCGACCGCACCGGCCACGCGATCCTGCACACGCTGTACCAGCAGTCGCTCAAGCACGACGCGCGTTTCTTCATCGAGTACTTCGCGCTCGACCTGATCATGGATGCCGACGGCGCCTGCCGCGGCGTGCTGGCGCTGGACATGGCCGAAGGCACGCTGCACCTGTTCCGCGCCCACGGCACGGTGCTGGCCACCGGCGGCTACGGCCGCGCGTACTTCTCCGCCACGTCCGCGCACACCTGTACCGGCGACGGCGGCGGCATGGCGCTGCGCGCGGGCCTGGGCCTGCAGGACATGGAGTTCGTGCAGTTCCACCCCACCGGCATCTACGGCGCCGGCGTGCTGATCACCGAGGGCGTGCGCGGCGAAGGCGGGATCCTGCGCAACGACTCGGGCGAGCGCTTCATGGAACGCTACGCGCCCAACTACAAGGACCTGGCGTCGCGCGACGTGGTCTCGCGTTCGATGACCCTGGAAATCCGCGAGGGCAGGGGCGTGGGGCCGGACAAGGACCACATCCACCTGGACCTGACCCACCTGGATCCGGCCACGATCCACGAGAAGCTGCCGGGCATCGCCGAGAGCGCGCGCATCTTCGCCGGCGTGG
>CAYRNF010000007.1:0-139811 GCA_964425695.1 uncultured Pseudoxanthomonas sp. | reverse complement strand
GCCAGCCGCGGCCGTCGATCACCTGCTCGTTGGCCAGCACGGTCTGGTCCACCGGATCCCAGTTCACCACCGAGTTGCGGCGGTAGGCGATGCCCTGCCGCATCAGGCGCACGAACATGCGCTGCTCGTGCAAGTAGTAGTCCGGGCGGCAGGTGGCGAACTCGCGCGACCAGTCGATGGCGAAGCCCAGCGACTTCAGCTGCGCGCGCATGTGGTCGATGTTGGCGTAAGTCCATTTCGCCGGCGCGGTGTGGTGCTTGATCGCCGCGTTCTCGGCGGGCAGGCCGAACGCGTCCCAGCCCATCGGCTGCAGCACGTTGAAGCCGGTCATGCGCTTGTGGCGGCTGATCACGTCGCCGATGGTGTAGTTGCGCACGTGGCCCACATGCAGCGCACCGGATGGATACGGCAGCATCGACAGGCAGTAGTACTTCGGCTTGGGCGAGGATTCGTCGACCTCGTAGGCGCCGGTGGCTTCCCAGTAGTGGCGCGCGGCCGCTTCGACCGCGCGCGGGTCGTAGGCGGCCGGTGCGGCAGGCGCGGCGCCCGGTGCGGTGGCCGGGAAGGACGGGGAATCGGACTCGGTGGGCACGGGCACGGGCTAGCTTAAATACGGCTGGAAAGCCTACCGCAGTGCACAAACCCCCGCCATGCCGGCGCCGCGCCGCTGCGCGGGCCGCAACCGCGCGGGCAGCGGATTCAGCGGATCAGGTTGGCCTGGAACGCCGCCGTCTGGCTCTGCAGGCCGAAGTGCCCGGTCTGGAAGGTGTAGCTGGCCGCCTCGCCCTGGATCTGCGAACTGTGCACGCCGCCCACGGTGCAGGTGCCGGTGGCGCACACGATCTGGTCGGTCCACGACTTCATGGAGACCATGCGGGCACCGAAGCTCCGGCCGCGCAGCCCGGTGAGCAACGGGCTGCCCACCGAAAGCCCCTGCGCGCCGCAGGTGGTGGTGGCCACGTTCCACGGATAGCTGCCGCAGCTCCACAGGCCGCGGAATGCGCCGGCGATGCCCACGAAGGCGTCCACGTAGACGCGCGCCGCGGTGCGGTCCAGCACCTTCGCCGCCAGCGTGGCGCCCATGGAATGCCCGATCACGTCGATGCGGCCCGTGCAGGAGGTGGCGATGGCATCGACGATGGCGGTTTCGACCGGCGTTTCCTCGCTGCCGGCATGGTCGTTGCAGGCCGCGCACGTCTTGCTGCCCCAGCTGGGCCGGAAGATCTGCGCCGCCGCGTAGCCGCGCGCCAGCAGTTCGTTGCGGGTCGGGTCGAAGTCCGACGGCTGGCCGGTGTTGCCATGCACCAGGACCACGTTGTCCACGCAGGCGGCGTGCGCGGCGCCCAGGCACGCCAGCGACACCAGCCAGGTGCCCAGCATGCGCGCGCAGGCGCGCTTCGATCGCGATACCAGGCCGGTCATTGCGTGCTCCTTGGTTCGGCGGTGCACGCAGGATCCGGCAGCCGCGGCGCGCGCGCCATCGGCCGATGGGGCAAGCTGCAACGCAACATGCGCGCGGGCCGCTCACCTAGAATCGGGCCGTCCGGCGCCGCGCGCCCGCCCTTCGCACCCGGGAACACCACTACATGACGATGCGCTGCCCGACCCTCGCCCTGCTCGCGCTGGCCTGCGCCCTGCCCGCCGCCGCGCAAACGGCGCCCGCTGCCGCCGCGACCCAGGCCCTGCACTGCGGCAAGCTGTTCGACAGCCGGAGCGGCAAGCTGCTCGATGCGCGCACCGTGGTGGTGCGCGACGGCAAGGTGGCCGACGTGCTGCCCGGCCGCGCCGACGTACCGGACGCCACGGTCGTCGACCTGTCCACCCGCACCTGCACGCCGGGCTGGACCGACCTGCACGTGCACATGGGCAGCCAGAACTCGCCGCAGAGCTACTCGGAAGGCTTCCGGCTGGACCCGGCCGACTACGCCTTCCGCAGCGTGGGCTACGCCGAAAAGACGCTGCTGGCCGGATTCACCAGCGTGCGCGACCTGGGCGGCGAAGTGGCCCCGCACCTGCGCGACGCGATCAACCAGGGCCTGGTGCGCGGGCCGCGCATCTTCGCCGCGGGCAAGTCCATCGCCACCACCGGCGGGCACGCCGATCCCACCAACGGCTACAACAGCGAGCTGTCGCACCTGCTGGGCCCGCCCGGTCCCACCGAGGGCGTCATCAATTCGATCGACGACGCGCGCCAGGCCGTGCGCCAGCGCTACAAGGACGGCAGCGACGTGATCAAGATCACCGCCACCGGCGGCGTGCTCAGCTATGCGCGTTCGGGCGATGCACCGCAGTTCACCGAGGACGAAGTCCGCGCCGTGGTGCAGACCGCCAGGGATTACGGCTACAAGGTGGCCGCGCACGCGCACGGCGAGGAAGGCATGCTGCGCGCGGTCGAGGCCGGGGTGACCAGCATCGAGCACGGCACCTACATGAGCGACCGGGTCATGGCCGCCATGAAGCGCAACGGCACCTGGTACGTGCCCACGATCTACGCCGGGCGCTTCGTGGCCGACAAGGCCAAGATCGACGGTTACTTCCCCGAGGTGGTGCGCCCCAAGGCCGCCCGCATCGGCGCGCTGATCCAGGACACCGCCGGCAAGGCCTACAAGGCCGGGGTGAAGATCGCCTTCGGCACCGATATGGGCGTGGGCCCGCACGGCGACAACGCGCGCGAGTTCGTCTACATGGCCGAAGCCGGCATTCCGGCGGCCTATGCGCTGCAGGCGGCCACGATCCGCGCCGCCGAAGTGCTGGGCGTCGAGGACCAGGGCGTGGTGGAAGCCGGCAAGCGCGCCGACATCGTCGCCATGCCCGGCGACCCGCTGGCGGACATCAACGCCGTGCTGGGCGTGGACTTCGTGATGAAGGACGGCGTGGTGTACAGGTCGCCGGCGCGCTAGGACCGCGCCCGCCCCGCACGGCCGGGAAGGGCGAGACGCGCGCCACGGGCGCGCCCACCGAAACCGGCGGCCACCCGTTCGCCGGCATCCACGTTTCCATCCAGCCGCAAGGCGAACCGGGCCATCCCCGGACCTGCAGGGGACACCGCAATGGAATGGCTCGGCGTTGTCGCCGCCACGCTCACCACCCTGGCGTTCGTGCCGCAGGCGGCACAGACCATCCGCACCCGCGACACGCGCGGCATCTCGCTGGGCATGTACGTGGTGTTCACCGTGGGCGTCGCGTTCTGGTTCGGCTACGGCATCGTGCTGGGTTCGTGGCCGATGATCGTGTCCAACGCGATCACCTTCGTGCTCGCCGCGACCATCCTGGTGCTGAAGCTGCGCCACGGCTGAACCTCGCCGAAGCCTGTTGCATTCGCGGCTTCACTCGCGAATGCCTCGCCCGGGCACCCGCGGTGCTGCCTGCCGCTGCCGAAACGCGCGGAGCCCGCGGCTGAAGCCGCTTCTACGGAAGTGCGACCGCCGCGCTCCGCATGCTCACCGGCGCCGACAGGCGAGGATCCACCACCCGAACCAGGCCACACAGGCCAGGCGCTGCGCCACGGGCGCCGGCAGGGCAAGTGCACCGGCCAGCACCAGAACCGGCACCGACAGGCCCAGCGCCAGCGCGCCCCACCGCCGCCATGCGATGCCCAGCGCCAGCACGCCGGGAACGAAGGCCACCCACCAGGCCGTCCACGCCATGGCGTGCAGCCGGCTGGCGGGCGCCAGCAGGTGGGTGGGATCCAGCGGCAGCACGCCCTGCGCCGCAAAGGCGAGCGCCGACAGCATCAGCAACTGCATGCCGATGCGCGCCGCCACCGGTGCGTCCGCCTGCGCGGAGCGCCAGGCCACCGCCTGCCACGCCAGCAACAGCCCGGGCAGCACGAAGCCCAGCAGGTTGAACGCCAGGGCGTTCGGCTCGCCCTGCGCGCCCAGCAGCGCCACCGGGTGCACGCGATGGGAAAAATCCGGGGACGCCAGCCCGAGCAGCCCCACGGCGCCCACGAACGCCAGCGCCGCGAGCCATGCCCGCGCCTGCGCCCCCCCGTGCGATGTCTTCATGCGTCCTCCTGTGCGGCCGGCATTGTCCATGCCTGCCGCCGGCCGCGTGAAGGCGCGCGTCCGGCGCGGGGCGGCCACCGCCGCGACCGCCACGGTTGCTTTACGCGCGGCTGGCACAATCTCGCCCGCATTCCTCCTGCGAACCCGCACATGCCCGCCAACGCCGCCACGCCGCACGTCTTCGACGCCACCACCGCCGGTTTCGAAACCGACGTCCTCGCCCGCTCGCTGGAAACGCCGGTGCTGGTCGACTTCTGGGCCAGCTGGTGCGGGCCCTGCCGCACGCTGGGGCCGATCCTGGAGAAGCTGGCCGGCGAGTACAACGGCGCCTTCGTGCTGGCCAAGGTGGACACAGAGGCCGAGCAGCAGATCGCCGCGGCGTTCCAGATCCGCTCGATCCCCACGGTGTTCCTGGTGCAGGGCGGGCAGATCGTGGACGGCTTCCAGGGCGCGCTGCCGGAAGGCCAAGTGCACGAGTTCCTGAAGCAGCACGGCATCCAGCCGGCCGCCGCCGCGGAAGATGCGGTGGAAGCCGAGGCGCCGCCTGCCGATCCGCACGCCGAGGTGCTGCGCCTGCGCAAGCTGGCCGAAACCGAGGCCGAAAAGCCGGAGCATCGGCTGGACCTGGCCCTGGCGCTGCTGCGCACCGGCGCCGCCGCCGAGGCCGAAGCCCTGCTCGACACCCTGCCCGCCAACCTGGCCACGGACGAACGCGCGGTGCAGGCCCGTGCCCGGCTCGGTTTCTCGGGCCTGCTGAAGGACGCGCCGCCGGTGGAGGTGCTGGAAGCGGCGGTGGCCTCCAATCCGGACGACCTGCAGGCGCGCCACCTGCTCGGCGCTTACGCGATTGTCGGCGGCCGCGCCGAAGCCGGGCTGGAGCAGTTCCTGGAGATGCTGCGCCGCAATCGCGACTGGAACGACGGCCTGCCGCGCAAGGCGCTGATCGATGCGTTCCGCGTGATCGAGGACGAGGACCTGGTGGGTCGCTACCGGCGCAGGATGTCGTCGCTGCTGCTGGCATAGCGCGCGTAGGCCGGGCCCAGGCCCGGCACCGCGCGGGCCGACGCGCAGCCAACAACCGTTTCTTCGCTCCGCCCGTCGCAGGTGTGCGGCTCCGTGTGTTCTTCGCAGCGTGGGTCGTGCGATGGCGGGTCGGGACCCTTCCTACGGCCTGGTGTGATGCTCCACCTGTTCTTCGCGGCCTGAGTCGTGCGATGGCGGGTCGAGAGCCGCGCTACGGACGCCTCGTTCGCTCTCCCCGGGGGGCTAGACATCAGCCCCACCGTTTCGCACGGATCCACGCATGGCCCGCAACCTGTCCGCACGCTCCCTGCGCCACCTGCTGAACCTGTGGCCGCCGTTCCTGTTCGCCGGCGTCCACGTCACCGCGCTGTCGGACGATTTCGCGCATGCGCGGGTCGAGCTGCGCATGCGGCCGTGGAACCGCAACTACGTGGGCACCCACTTCGGCGGCAGCCTGTTCGCCATGACCGATCCGTTCTGGATGCTGCTGGTCAAGGAGTCGCTGGGCCGCGAGTACATGGTGTGGGACCAGGCGGGGGAAATCGTCTTCGTCCGCCCGGGACGCGGGACGGTGCACGCCCGTTTCGACCTGGATCCGGGCGTGCTGGCGGAGCTGCGCCAGGCGGCCGCCGGCGGCGGAAAGGTGCTGCACTGGTTCGAGACCGACGTGGTCGACGCCGCCGGCGAGACCGTGGCGCGGGTGCGCAAGCAGGTCTACGTGCGTCGCAAATCGCGCTGAAGGCCGGCGCCGGGGGCGGCGTGCGTTGGCCGCGCCCCGCCGCCGCGTCGTATGCTGCCGCGGTCGACACGGGGACGACATGAGCCCAGACCCTTCCAACCCGAACCGGACTTCGGGACAGAACCCGGCATTGCCCGACGTGCATGGCTTCCGCCTGCAGCGCGTGCTGGGCTATGGCGGCATGTCCACCGTGTACCTGGCGCGGCAGAAGTCGCTCGACCGCGAGGTGGCGCTGAAGGTGATGCTGCCCGAGGCGCTGACCGACGAGGTCAGCCGCCGCCGCTTCGAGAACGAGGCGCGCACCATCGCACGCCTGGACCACCCCAACATCGTCGGCATCTACGAGGTGGGCCGCACCAGCGACGGGCTGCCCTACTACGCCATGCCGTACCTGCCGCGCGGCCATTTGGGAGCGCGCCGGGTTTCCGACAACCCGCCCAACGTGCGCGACACGCTGTCGGCGCTGCTGTCCGCGCTGGAGTATGCGCATGCGCGCGGCGTGGTGCACCGCGACGTCAAGGCCGAGAACGTGCTTTTCGACGAAGGCGAACGCCCGCTGCTGGCCGATTTCGGCATCGCCCTGCGCCGCGGCTACGGCACCCGCGTCACCACCGCGGGCCTGGCGGTGGGCAGCACGGCCTACATGCCGCCGGAGCAGGCCCGCGGCCAGAACGTGGACGGCCGCGCCGACCTGTACAGCGTGGGCGTGCTGGGCTGGGAACTGCTGACCGGCGCGCTGCCGTACAACGCGGGCGATGCGCTATCCATGGCGCTGCAGCATGCGCAGGAACCCATCCCGCGCCTGCCGCCCGAGTACCGCCACTGGCAGAAGTTCTTCGACAAGGCGCTGGCCAAGACGCCGGAAGCGCGGTTCGCCACCGCGCGCGAAATGCGCGAGGCGCTGGACCGCATTCCGGAGCGCAACGCGCCGCGCAACGCCGATCCGGAACGCGCCGCGAGACTGCGCACCGGCCTGGCCTGGGGCGCGGTGGCGCTGGTCGTGCTGGCGGCGGGCGCGTTCTTCTGGCGCTGGCAGTCGGCCGTGCGCGAGGCCCCGCTGCCGGCCGCCGGCACCGCCGCCAGCACGCTGCCGGCCCCGGACGCGGCCGCCGGGGCGAGTGCCGTGGGCGCCGGGGACTCGCTCGACACGTTCATGCGCCCCCTGCCCGAATCGCCGGCCGAGCGCTGGATCGTGGCCGCAGAACGCCAGATCGCGCAGCAGCGCTGGGCATCGCCGCAGGGCGACAACGCCTACGAAAGCCTGCTCACCGCCGCGCAGGCCGACGATGCGCACCCGCGCCTGGCCGCGGTGGCCGAGGCGCTGGTGGCCGTACTGGGCGACCAGGCCGAACGCGCGATCGCCTCGCGCGATCCCGCCGCGGCCAAGGCGCCGGTGGACAAGGCGCGAGCCCTCGCCCAGCGCATCGCACTGCCGGCACGCGACGGCAGCAGCACGCCGGCCGCGATCGCGCAGCTGGACACCGGCCTGGACAAGGCCCTACAGGCGCGCATCCGGGAAGCGGCGCGCAAGGGTGACGAGGAAGCCGCCGCCAAGGCGCTTGCCGCGGCGCGCACCCTCGGCCTGCCCCGGGCAAGGCTGCGCGCGCTGGAGGCCAGTGCAAAGTCCGCCGCCACCGCCGACACGCGCAATGCCGCGCTGGAAGCGGGCTGGACCCTGCTGCGCAATGCGCGCGGCACCAGCCTGATCGCCGACGCCCCGGTGAGCCGCGCCGACTACACCCGTTTCGCCGAGGCCACCGGCCGCGCCAGCGCGCGCTGCCGCGAGCGCGGTTCGCCGCTGCGCGTGCTGGCCCCGCGCGACTGGAAGTCGCCCGGCTTCCAGCAGACGCCGCAGCAGCCGGTGGTGTGCGTGTCCTACCAGGACGCACAGGCGTACGCGCAGTGGCTGGGCGCGCGCGATGGCCGGCGCTATCGACTTGCGCGTCCTGACGAGGTGTCGGCCGCGCCCTCGGGCGGCGAGCGCCCCGTGGCGGTGTGGTCCGACACCTGCGGGACCAGCTGCGCCGAGCGCCTGGCCGCAGGCAAGACCGGACGCGGCGGCGGCGAACGCACCCTGCAGGCCGACCGCGGCTACGCCGACGTCGGCATCCGGCTGGCACGCGGCCTCTGACCCTCGCCCTCTGACCCTCGGCCCCTGATCCGGGCCTGCGAGGGCGCGTGCGGCGCGCCCTACAATCGCGCCATGCGCAAAGCCACCGCACCCAAGCCCAGCCTGCAACGCATCTTCATCGCGGGCGTGCTGACCCTGCTGCCGATCTGGTTGACCTGGGTGGTGGTGAAGTTCGTCTTCGTGCTGCTGTCGGACACCAGCCGCCCGCTGGTGGATCCGGTGCTCAGCGGCCTGGCCGCGTCCAATCCGCAGGCGCTGGGGTGGTTGCTGGAGCCGTGGGTGCGCACCGCGCTCGCCCTGCTGGCCACGCTCGGCGTGATCCTGCTGTCGGGGGTGATGGCCCGGCGCGTGTTCGGACAGCGCCTGCTGCGCTGGTTCGAGGCGCTGATCGCGCGCGTGCCGCTGGCCAGCACGATCTACGGCAGCGCGCGCAAGCTGCTGGACATCCTGCAGACCACGCCGGACGGCACCCAGCGCGTGGTGCTGGTGGACTTCCCTCACACGGAGATGAAGTCGGTCGGCTTCGTGACCCGGGTGATCCGCGAGCAGGGCACCGGGCGCGAGCTGGCCGCGGTGTACGTGCCCACCACGCCCAACCCCACCTCGGGCTACCTGGAGATCGTGCCCGTGGAAAAGATCACGCCGACCGACTGGACCGTGGACGAAGCCATGAGCTTCATCATTTCCGGCGGCGCGGTGTCGCCGGACACGATCCCGTTCGCTCCGCCGGCGCGCAATCCCCTGTAGGGGCGGCTTCAGCCAGGATCTTTCCGCGGTGGCGCCATGTGCGCAACCACTCGCGGCTGAATCCGCTCCTGCAGACCAGCCGCTCCCGTACACGCATCGCGCATCGAGGCCACACGCGCCATGACATCGTCCAACGGATCCAGTCCCCTGAACGACCGCGCCACCCGCCTGTTCATCGCGCTGGCCTGCTTCTTCTGCATCAACGCGATGCTCGCCGAGTTCATCGGCGTCAAGATCTTCGCGCTGGAAGACACGCTGGGCATGGCACCGCTGGAGTGGAACCTGTTCGGGCAGAGCGGCTCGCTGAACTTCACCGTGGGTACGCTGCTGTGGCCGTTCGTGTTCGTGTTCACCGACGTCATCAACGAGTTCTACGGCCGCCGCGGCGTGCGCTTCGTGTCGTGGCTGGCGGTGGCGCTGATCGCGTACGGGTTCGTGTTCGCCTTCGCGGGGATCGCGGTGGCGCCGGCGGGCTGGTGGGTGGACGCGGCGCAGGCGCAGGGCGTGCCGGACTACCAGGCCGCGTACGCGGCGGTGTTCGGCCAGGGCATGTGGAGCATCGTCGGGTCCATCGTCGCGTTCCTGGTGGGCCAGCTGATCGATGTCCGCGTCTTCCACCGCATCCGCCACGCCACCGGCGAGCGCTGGGTCTGGCTGCGCGCCACGGGCTCCACCGCGGTGTCGCAGCTGGTGGACAGCTTCCTGGTGCTGTACATCGCCTTCGTGCTGGGGCCGCAGCAGTGGCCCACCGCGCAATTCCTGGCCATCGGCACGGTGAACTACGCCTACAAGATGCTGGCGGCGCTGGCGCTGATCCCGCTGCTGTACCTGATGCGGCGCTGGATCACCGGCTACCTCGGCGCGGAGCGCGCGCACGCGCTGCGCCATGATGCGGCGCGGTAGCCGGCACAACCCCGGCTGACCGCCTGCCGCGCGGCGGGCGCCGCGGCCCCGCGCACGCCGCTGCCGGGGCGCGCCCATGACCTTTGGGCCATGCCCGCCTGCGCGGGCATGGCGAGCCTGCGCGGTCCCCTTCGCTCATGGAGCTCCCGATGCCCGCACGCGCCCTGCTCGCCGCAACGCTCGCCGTCGCCCTGTTCGGCTGCGCATCCACGCCACCGGCGGGCCAGGACATCGTGGTGGGCGAGGCGGTCGGCAACAGCGCCAAGACGGCGCGCCTGGACCAGCTCTACGCGCAGTACTGGGAAGAACTGCTGAAGCTCAACCCGGTGCAGGCCACCTTCCAGGGCGACCCGCGCTACAACGACCAGCTTCCGGACTTCGGCTCGGCCGAATACCGCGCGCAATCGCGGAAGTTCACCCAGGACTGGCTGCAGCGGGTGGAGTCGGTGGGGCCGGCCGGTCTGAAGGGCCAGGCGCTGCTGAGCTACGAGATCTTCGTGCGCGACGCGAAGAACGCGCTGGAAGCGGACCGCTACCCGGGCTGGATGCAGCCGCTGAACCAGATGGGCGGCATCCCCAGCTTCGCCGTGCAGCTGGGCTCGGGCACCGGCGCGCAGCCGTTCAAGACGGTCAAGGATTACGAGAACTGGCTGGCCCGCGGCAACCGCCTGCCGGTGGTGTTCGACACCATGATCGCCAACATGCGCGAAGGCATGAAGGCCGGCGTGGTGCAGCCGCGCCCCCTGATGGAGAAGGTGATCCCGCAGCTGGACGCGCTGATCAAGCCGCGGCCGGAGGACACCCTGTTCTGGGGCCCGATCAAGGCGATGCCCAAGGAGTTCAGCGACGCGGACAGGGAACGCCTGACCGCCGCGTACCGCGAGATGATCGGCGAGCGCGTCCTGCCGGCCTACCGCGAACTGCGCGCGTTCATCGCCGACGAGTACCTGCCGGCCACGCGCACCTCGGTGGGCATGGACAAGCTGCCCAACGGCGCGGCGTGGTACGCGTTCAACGCGCGTAATTCCACCAGCACCGACATGACCCCGGCGCAGATCCACCAGCTTGGCCTGGACGAGGTGGCGCGCATCCACGGCGAGATCCGCAAGGTGATGGCGCAGGTGGGCTTCCAGGGCGACCTCCAGGCGTTCTTCAAGTTCATGCGCACCGACAAGCGCTTCGAATACAAGACCGAAGGCGCGCTGCTGGAGCACTACCGCTCGCTCGAGGACAAGGTCGAGGACAAGGTCCCGGCGCTGTTCTCGCTGACCCCGAAATCGCCGTTCGAGATCCGCCCGGTGGAGGCGTACCGCGCCAAGTCCGCGGCCGGCGGCTCGTACATGAGCCCCAGCGAGGACGGCAAGCGCCCGGGCATCTTCTACGTGAACACCTACGACCTGCCCAGCCGCAAGACCTGGGACGCCGAGGACCTGTTCCTGCACGAGGCGATCCCCGGCCACCACTTCCAGCTGGCCCTGCAGCAGGAACTGACCGGCCTGCCCAAGTTCCGCCGCTTCGGCGGCGAGACCGCCTTCATCGAAGGCTGGGGCCTGTACGCCGAGTCGCTGGGCAAGGACCTGGGGCTGTACACCGATCCGTACAGCTACTTCGGCTACCTGCAGAACGAGCTGTGGCGCGCGATCCGCCTGGTCACCGACACCGGCCTGCACAGCAAGGGCTGGACCCGCGAGCAGGTCATCAAGTACATGCTCGACAACTCGGCCGAAAGCGAAACCCAGGCCACCGCCGAAGCCGAACGCTACATCGCCTGGCCCGGCCAGGCGCTGGCGTACAAGATCGGCGAACTCAAGATCAAGCAGCAGCGCGCCAAGGCCGAACAGGCCCTGGGCGACAGGTTCGACATCCGCGAATTCCATGCCGAAGTGCTGAAGGACGGCTCCGTACCGCTGGACGTGCTGGAGCAGAAGATCGATCGGTGGATCGCGTCCAAGCGGGCCTGAAAAATCAACTGGCGGGACGAACAAGGCCGGGCAATGCCCGGCCTTGTTCGTTCGACGCGATAGCCACAACAAACGCTAGAGGCTCATCTGCGCAGCGCGCGAGCCCTGCTGCTCCTGCCGTTGACGCAGCTCGACCTGCTGCTCCTGGGAGAACTGCTGCCTGAACTGCTCCGCCTGTTCCAGGTTCTGCTGCGCCGGTTGCTGCCCGGCCTGCCGTCCATCCACGCTGGCATGGAAGAACGGCCCCTTGTCGCCGTACGGCGCATAGACCGCGAACACGTTCTCCTCGCCGTTCCTCCCCAGCCCACCGCCGACCTTGTCCACGCGCCGCAGCAGCGGATCGCTCGCCTGCTCCCTGTAGAGCGCGGAGGCGATGTTGCGGCTCTTCTCCTCGTCCCACTGCCCGGTGCCGCGGACCCAGCTGTGGATCCGGTGGAACGTGTCGTGGTCCGGGTGCGCCGGGTTGTCGGCCAGCACGGCCGCGGCACGCGTTTCGGTAGCCGGCTCCACGGTTGCGTTGCCCGATGCGCGAGGTCGCTGTCCGGGAAGCGCGACGGCAGACACCGTGGCAAGCGTGGGGATATCGGCAATCCCTTGCTGCAACGCGGACGTGCCTTCCGGTTGCGTCTGACGCTGCGTGGCTTCCGCGGCCCGAATGTCTTCGATGCCGGTCACGGCGGTGATCCGGTACGTGCGCTCGTCGCCTTCCAGCCGCAGGCTGCCGATCGGGCTGTCCAGTCCATAACGTCCGGTGGCGTCGGGACGGATGTCCAGCGCGGTCGTCGCCGGGTCCAGTCCGTTGGCGGACCAGGTGGCTCGTACCGCAATGGCCGCCGCCGCGATGCGCTCGGGCGATGCCTCGATTCCCGCATTGAGGTAGGCGCCGGCGACGGTGTCGCGCACACGGTCCTCTGCGGTCATGGAGGCAGGCTGTGGAATCTCGCGCGGGGGTGGCAGGCGCGCCTGCAGCACGGCGCGCGAGGCCTCCAGTTCACCGTGCAGGCGGCCATCCGCTGTGGAGTCGTAGAGCATGCCGTCGCTGACCCAGCGACCGTCGGCCTGTCGTTGGTAGCGGTTGTCGTCCGAGGCCACCAGCGTGTCGATGTCCGTGCGTGCCGCACGGACCGCCTGCGGCATCGGACCATGCGCGGCCCATCCGTTGCGGATATAGGCCTCCTCGTAGCGGGCGGCGATCGACGCCGGGCTGTTGGCCGCGTTCGCCAGCACGACGTCGGCGGCAGCGCGGTCGAGCTGCGCCGCGCGCTCCGGCGTCGCGGTCTCGGTGTGCAACGGCGTCATGCCGCGCTCCACGAAGGGCCCATAGACCCGGCGCGTCCACTGGCCACTCGCAGGGTCCTGCTCCCAACTCGTGGGCCGGCTGCTCCGCGCGTCCTGCGCGCTCGCGGCCTGGGTGAACGGGTCGCGCTGCGCTGGCGGGCTGCCCAGGATCAGCTCGACGGACGTGGTCGTGGCCCTGTAATCCAGCTCGTTCGCCAATGACGGCGGCGCACGCAACCCGCCGCGCCGTGCGTTGTCGATGCCGTCGTTGCTGGCATCCACCGGCGCATCGCGCCGCCACCCGCCCTGCGGCTGCTCCGGGTCGAACGTCCACGTGTTGCCGCTGCGGTCCTGCTGGTTGTAGATGCGCCGGTTATCCGTCCACTCGGCGAACTTCTCGCCACCGAACACGCCAACAATGCCGCCCACGGTGCCACCCACCAGCATGCCGGGCCCCGACCACGACGTGGCAACGCCACCCGCACCGGCACCGATGGCCGCACCCCCCAGCCCGCCCACGCTGCGGCTGCCGAAGTGGATCAGTTCGGAGTCCGCAGCGGTGTCGTTGCCTTCGCCACGCAGGCGGCTGGCGGTGCGATAGGTCTGTGCGCCGTCGTAGGCTTCCAGTGCGAGGCCAGCGATGCCCAACGCGCGGGCTGCGCCGATCTGAGCCGGGCGAATCCGCGTTACGTAATCGACGTCGAAGGCTTCCTGCGCAGTTCGATCCAAGCGTTCGACGATGCCAGTCTCTGCGCGCTCCGCGAGAAGCCGCTCACTCGTTCGGCCATCAATTCGAGAATTGTTTGGCAAGGCAGCAGGAAGATCCGCATGCCAACTTTGCTGATCTTTCCAGCCTTCCCGCAGGCCGCGTGTAACGGTCGGATCCTTAACCCGCGCGTCGCGTGCCTCTTGGAGTGCAACACTGGGAAGGCGAGCATCCCTGCGGCTGTCGTAGAGCTCCTGACCTTCGCGGTTGAACAGCAGGATGGGTACCTCAGTTCGCTCCCGAATAATGTCCAGGCTGATGGGCAACTTATCGTAGATTGCGTCGCGCGCAGCCTCGGGGACATGGCGAGCGAAACCCCTGCGGTCGAGGGAACTGGAGAAGCGTTCGTAGACGCCATGCTCGCTTTCCAATCGATGCGAGGCCATTGCGCGAATCTCGACGTCGTAGCCTTCCGTCTGAAGGTTCCGAATCAGCGTACTTGAAGCCCACTCTCCGTTGCTCAATGTAGTGTCGAAGATCAGGTTCTTCTTCTCGGCAATGATTGCCTCAAGCAATTCGTCAGCCCACTGGCTGGCGTCTGCATGGGTTCGTCCTGACCAGCTGTATGGACTTTCGCGACGAAATTCCCGAATGTCAGGGTGGTAGTCGCGCAACCCATCTGGATCAACCGTAACAGCATCTCCTCTGAGCTCTCCTCTTGCCCTGTCAGCCAGCCCACCCTTTCCAGAGCCTGGTTGGCCAGCAAGAATGATCGCCTTTGGGCGTTCGTGGCTGGTCTTATCGGCAACCCTGTAATCCGGAAGAATTTCTGATTCAAAGATGCGTCGGTGCAGATCCGCGCTCAACCTATCCTGTTCGCTCATGGCTGGTACCACGAATTGAAGTATGCGCGAAGTTCAGACATATCTCCGAGGTCAGCGCGCGCAGACCCCACGACAAGTTTCTTCGCTTTAGCGCGTGCGATCGCATCCGGATCTCCGCCTGCTTCCGCGGCATTGAGCTCTTCTCGAGCTTCAGAAAAAAACAAATCGAGAGTGTCCTCTAGTGTCCAAACCGCGCGCTCGAGGGGAGGTGTGACAGGGGACGGCTTCTCGACCACGTACAAGAGTTCAGCCTGAAGTCTTTCGATCAACTCAGGGTAATTCTTGAAAGCCTGCCGCAAACCCTGCGGGACCGGTGGGATAACGCCTTGGCTCATCTTTGTTCCTCCTTGAGTAGATTCATTTGATGCTTCATTGGTCTTGCGCCACGGCCGAGAGCAGGCGAGATCTAGTAGAACTGACATTGTGGCGCCTGATATCGAGGTCGCCAACGGCATTGCCGTTCGAACACCGGCATCACTACGGCGCTGAGTTAATCGCATTCCAAGCAGACTGCCGCAAGAGGAATGCCTGATTCGTGGCCTTGTAGTTGAGATAGCTCGTCAGTCGGAGCCCAGCCGTCGCTTTCGCGTCGACGGCAGGACATCCCGGGCCGCGCTGAGCGTGGACCTCTCGACGCCAGCCACGTCCTAGATCCATAGGCTCAAAAGACCAGACGTTGCCGCAGCCATCTCGCTGGTGATTGACGTGACTCTTCTCCAACCGCGCAGCCAACTGCGCCGTTGGCTGTTCAGTGCCGCTCAAGACGTAGTAGATGATTGCCACGCTGGTTGACTCGGCACGGGGCGCAACCGACAGGTCAACGCCCGGGCCGATAGCCTGGATCACCATCGCAGGCCGGATGTCGGGCTTGCTTTGTGCGCCCGACTGCTCGGCTGCAAGAAGGAGCAAGATCCCCACGAGCGAGCACCCACGCCTGTGCATAAACGTTCATCCTTGAGTATCTACATTCCAGATCTCAACCTATCACGTGGCGGGCTTGCGCTGCGATCCCACTCACAGGCATCTGGCACTGCCTACTGCCATCGCCAGGGCCGCCCATTATTCCGCTCCTACTTTGCACTCGGAGACCAAAGCGCGCGTGACTGCGAACACGCTCCCATTGCAAAGAAGAAGGCCGGCAATGCCGGCCTTTTCTTACTGCAACGCTGGCAAAGCAATCAGGCGCGCGTATCGCGCCGGTTGCCCTGCTGCGGCCTGCCGCTCCCACGGTGTTGCGCAGGACCGGCGTGGGCGTGCGCGCCGCGGTCGGCGGGCTTGCCGTGGGCGCGATGCGCGGGCTTGCCTGCGGCGCGGCGTGCGGGCGGCTGGTCGCCGGCCGGACGTGCGCTGGCGCTGCCGGCGCGGGCGGGCCTGCCCTGCGACGGCCTGCCCTGAGCGGGCTTGCCTTGCGACGGACGGCCGGCATTGCCGCCGCGACGCTGCTGGCCGCCGTTGGGCGGGCGCGGCGCATCCAGGCGGATCGGGCGGCTCGGTTCGAAGCCGCGCACCACGTCCATCTGGATCTCGGCCTTCAGCACCTTCTGGATGTCCTTGAGCAGCCCGCCCTCTTCCGGCGACACCAGCGACAGCGCTTCGCCCGTGGCGCCGTTGCGGCCGGTGCGGCCGATGCGGTGCACGTAATCCTCGGCCACCATCGGCAGGTCGTGGTTGATCACCAGCGGCAGGTCGGGGATGTCGATGCCGCGCGCGGCCACGTCGGTGGCCACCAGGATCCGCGCACGCCCGGCCTTGAACGCGTCGAGCGCCTTCTGGCGCGCGGCCTGGCTCTTGTTGCCGTGGATCGCCACCGCGGGCAGGCCGGCCTGTTCGAGCTGTTCGGCCAGGCGGTTGCAGCCGTGCTTGGTCTTGCCGAACACCAGCACCTGGTCGGTGTGGCGCTCGGCCAGGATCTTGACCAGCAGGTCGCGCTTGCTGGACGCGTCGACCGGATGCACGCGGTGGGTGATGGTCTGCACCACCGTGTTCTGCGCGGCCACCTGCACCTGCTTCGGCTCGTGCATGAACTCCAGCGCCAGCGCCCGGATGCGCGGCTCGAACGTGGCCGAGAACAGCAGCGTCTGGCGCTGCCTGGGCACGCGCGCCAGGATCCGCTTCATCTGCGGCAGGAAGCCCATGTCGAGCATGCGGTCGGCTTCGTCCAGCACCAGCACTTCCACCGCGTCGAGCTTGGCGGTGCCCTGCTCCATGTGGTCGAGCAGGCGGCCCGGGCAGGCCACCAGGATGTCCACGCCGCGGCGCAGGTTGTCGACCTGCGGCTGCATGCCCACGCCGCCGAACAGCATGGTCACGTTGAGGCGCAGGTGGCGGCCATAGTCCTTCAGGCTGTCGGCGACCTGCACCGCCAGTTCGCGGGTGGGCACCAGCACCAGCGCGCGCGGCTTGCGCGGGCCCTTGGGCGGGGTTTCCTTGGCCAGGCGCTGCAGCAGCGGCAGGCCGAACGCGGCGGTCTTGCCGGTGCCGGTCTGGGCACCGCCGAGCACGTCGTTGCCGGCCAGCACCAGCGGGATGGCCTGTTCCTGGATCGGGGTGGGGGTGGCGTAGCCGTGTTCGGCCAGCGCACGCAGCAACGCGGGCGAAAGCCCGAGGGATTCAAACGTCATGTGGAGCTCCGTTGTGTGCCCCGCGCGCGTGGCGCAAGGCGAATGACCCGGAGCTTTCCAACCGCGCTGCGAGCAAGGGATGTCGAAGCCGGCGACTGCCGGTTCGTGTCCGTACAACGAAAGACGTGCGGGGAAGAACGGCCGGGGCGTCAAGAGCGCTGTGCGGCCGTGGGCTGCCTGGGAAAACGGACCAGCCGTGCACGGAACGCCGCGCACTCTACGCGAAGCGGGCGGCAGATGCCACTTCGCACCATGCGGTCGCGCATGGCGGGCGGTTTCCGCTCAGCGCGCAGTCATGGCACCCTTGGCGTTTCGTGCACCGGAATCCACGATGGGCCTGCATTCGAACCGGCATCCCCCCGGCGCCGTGGTGGCGCGCGTGCTGCTGGCCAGCGTGTTCCTGGTGATGGGCGCCTACCGCCTGTGGGGCGCCTGGCAGGGCGTGCCGACCACCGGAGCCACGCTCACCTTCAGCGCGCTGGAAGTCGCGCTGGGCCTGCTGCTGGCCAGCGGATGGCAGCTGCGTGCGGTCGCCGCGCTGTCGGCGCTGCTGATGCTCAGCGACGCGCTGCTGTCGCATCGCTTCTGGAACCTGGCCGGTGCCGGCCAGGCCGAGCAGCTGCTGCACTTCATGAAGAACGTGGGGCTGGTGGGCGGCCTGGTGCTGCTGGCCACGCTGGCGCCGCTGCGGCGCAGGCGCTGAGTCCGGACCACGCGGCGCCGGGCATAGGCGCGCGTTCACGGGCCGGGTATGGGCGGATGCCCGGCTGGCGCCTTTCCCTTCTTCACGACCGCAGCCATGCGCGCCTTCACGGGCCGCTCCTGCGCCGTGACCTTCGACACCCCCTGCCCCGCGCCGCGGGGCGTAGAGTCGCGCGACCGCCCCGCCCGGGGCGTCCATCCCGCCTGGAGCGACTGCCCACGTGAGCAAGACACCGAAGACCCTGCTGCTTAGCCTGTCGATCACCCTTGCGCTGGCGGCCTGCGACCGCGGCGCGGAACCTGCCGCCGCCGCGCAGGGCGCAACCGCTGCGCCCGCCGCGCAGTCCGGCTACACCATCGACGAAAGCAAGCTGCCGCCGGTGAACCGCTTCGACGTGGCGGACCTGGATACCAGCAAGGACGCCTGCCAGGATTTCGCCGGCTACATCAACGGCAAGTGGCTGGCGGCGAACCCGATCCCGGGCGACCGCACCAGCTGGGGCGCGTTCGAGATGCTCGACGAACGCTCCACCGGCATCCAGCGCCAGCTGGCCGAGCAGGCCGCGGCCAAGACCGGCGCCACCGGCATCGACAAGATCGTGGGCGACTTCTACGCCACCGGCATGGACCAGGCGAAGATCGACGCGCAGGGCATCAAGCCGCTGGAGAGCCGCCTGGCGCAGATCGACGCGCTCACTGACGGCGCTTCGGTCGCCGACTACCTGCGTACGTCCTTCGCGCGGGGCGAAGGCCAGCTGTTCGGCTTCGGGCCGGAAGCGGACTTCAAGAATTCCTCCATGAACATCGCCTACGCCACCCAGGGTGGGCTGGGCCTGCCGGACAAGGGCTACTACTTCGACGCCGACAAGAAGGACAAGCTGGCCGCGTACGAGCAGCACGTGGCCAAGGTGCTGGAGCTGTCCGGCGTGCCCGCGGCCGACGCGGCCAGTCAGGCCAAGGATGTGGTGGCGTTCGAGACGCGACTTGCGCGCGCGTCGAAGTCCAGCGAGGAGCTTTCGCGCGATGTCTCGCTGTACTACAACCCGGTCGCGCTCGCCGACGCCGACAAGCTGACGCCGAACTTCTCGTGGACCGAGTTCTTCAAGGCGCAGGGCGTGGCCGCGCCGGAGAAATTCTCGCTGGCGATCCCCGCGTTCCACCAGGAAGTGAGCAAAGCCCTGGGCGACATGCCGGTGGAACAGTGGAAGAGCTACCTGCGCTTCCACCTGGTGGACGGCGCCTCGCCCTACCTGAGCGACGCGTTCGTGCAGCAGAACTACGATTTCTACAACAAGACCATGCGCGGCCAGGCGCAGATTAAGGAGCGCTGGAAGCGCGTGCTGGACACGCTGGAGGAGCAGGCCGGCGAAGCGCTGGGGCAGATCTACGTCAAGGTGGCGTTCCCCGCCGAATCCAAGGCGCGCATGGAGAAGCTGGTGCAGAACCTGAGCGCCGCGCTGAAGGTGCGGATCGAGAACCTGGCGTGGATGAGCCCGGAAACCAAGCAGAAGGCTATGGAGAAGTGGGCGAGCTTCACGCCCAAGATCGGCTACCCGGACAAGTGGCGCGACTGGACCGGCCTTGAGACCAACCGCGACAGCTACATCGGCAACGTGCTGGCCGCCAACGAGTTCAACTACAAGTGGAACCTGGGCAAGATCGGCAAGCCGGTGGACAAGACCGAATGGGGCATGACCCCGCAGACGGTCAACGCCTACTACAACCCGCTGCAGAACGAGATCGTCTTCCCGGCCGCGATCCTGCAGCCGCCGTTCTTCGACCCCAAGGCCGACGACCCGCTCAACTACGGCGGCATCGGCGCGGTGATCGGCCACGAGATGATCCACGGCTACGACGACCAGGGCAGCCGCTTCGGGCCCACCGGCAACTTCGAGAACTGGTGGACCGACACCGACAGCAGCGGCTTCAAAGCCCTGACCAACAAGCTGGTGCAGCAGTTCGACGAGTACGAGGCGATGCCGGGCAAGAAGGTCAACGGCAACCTGACCCTGGGCGAGAACATCGCCGACCTGGGCGGGCTGGCGGTGGCCTACGACGCGCTGCAGCGTGCTCAGCCCGATGCCAGCAGCAGCGACGTGGGCATGACCCGCGACCAGAAGTTCTTCGCCAACTGGGCCACGGTGTGGCGCCGCAACTTCAAGCCCGAAGAGCTCAACGTGCGCCTGACCACCGATCCGCACGCGCCGGCCAACTTCCGCGCGATGGGCGCGCCGTCCAACCTGCCCGCGTTCGCCAAGGCGTTCCAGTGCGAGGCCGGCGATGCGATGGTGCGCGCCGGCGACAAGCAGATCAACATCTGGTAATCGCGCCTGCGGCATCACGAAAAGCGAAAGGCCCGGCGCAAGCCGGGCCTTTCTGTTTGGGGGCAGATTGCTGCGCCGTGCGGTGTTCGATGCACCACTCCGGCGCACGCCGCGGCCCCTGCTGGCTACGCATCGAGATGAAGGTCGACCTGGATCCCAGCTTGCGCCGGGATGGCGGACCACGCATCAGCGCATCGCTTCCCAAACGCATCGCTTCCCAACGCATCACTTCCCAACGCATCACGACCTTGCGCAAGCGAGCGCCGCTCGATGCGATGGACCTCAACGCTGCTGGCGCGGCTCCGGGCCGGTCTCCGGCCACTGCTGCGGCACGATCCGCAGATTGTCCAGCGAGTAACCCATGTCCACCAGCTGCTGCTTCATCCGCTCCAGGTCCGCCTGCGGGATGGTGGGCGTGCGCGCCATGATCCAGGCGTAGTCGCGCTTGCTGCGGGCGATGATGGTTTCGCGGTATTCCGGATCCACGTGCGAGATCACGTACTCGGCGCGGATCGGCCAGATGAACTGCATGCCCCACACCGCGTTGTTGGTCCCCGGCCGCACCGTCCCCACCGGGTTCATCGTTTCCAGCGGGGCATCGAAGCCGCCCTTGCGGAACTGGAACGTGGTCCGGATCTTGCCGTCGGCGTCCAGCGCGTAGGTCTCCACCGCGTTGTACGCCTCGCGCTCGGGGCGCGAGGGGATGTTGCCGATCACGTACCAGGTGCCCATGAAGCGCTGCAGGTCCACCTGGGGGTGCACCGGCACCGTCGGCGGGCCGCTGGCGCAGCCGGCCAGCGCGGCGAAGCCCGCGAGCGGCAGCAGGGCAAGAAGAAGCGCTTTCCGGTTCATGCCGTAGTCCTCCTAGGAATGCCGATCCACGGGCTTCGCGAAGCGGTAATGCCCCACGCCCCACTCGTTGCCGCCGCCGTAGCCGAACAGCTCCGCACAGGCCATCCAGAACATGCGCCAGCGCTGCCACCATAGCGCCGCGTCGTCGCCGTAGGTTTCACGCAGCACGGGCATCAGCCGTTCGCGCGCGGCGTCCTGGTTGTCCAGCCAGGCGTTGGCGGTGCGCTCGTAGTGCGTACCCGACAGCCGCCATTGGCGTTCGCAGCGCAGGTGGTCCTGGAAGTGCAGCAGCGTGTCCGCGGCGGGCATCAGGCCGCCGGTGAAGAAATGCCGCGCCATCCAGTCGCCCTCGCCCTCGGTATCGAACGGATACATGAGTTCGCGGTGGCAGAAGATGTGCACGAAGAGCTTGCCGCCCGGACGCAGCCAGCCGGCGATGCGTTCCAGCAGCACGGCGTAGTTGCGCATGTGCTCGAACATCTCGATGGACACCACGCGGTCGAACGCGGCCGCGTCCAGTTCCAGCGCGTTGACGTCGCGCGTGAGCACCCGCACGTTGGCCAGGCCGCGTTCGCGCGCGCGCGCCTCGATGAACTCGCGCTGCGGCCGCGAGTTGGACACCGCGGTGATGCGCGAGCCGGGACAGTGCTCGGCCATCCACAGCGTCAGCGAACCCCAGCCGCATCCCAGCTCCAAGATGTCCTGGCCGTCCACCAGCTCGGCGCGCTGGCCGTACAGGGCGAGCATGCGCTCCTCGGCGGCGTCCAGGTCCGGCGTGGTGGCGTCCCAGTAGCAGCTGCTGTACTTCAGCCGCCGGCCCAGGCAGGCGCGGAAGAATTCGGGCGGCAGCTCGTAGTGCTGCGCGTTGGCCGCGTCGGTTTCGATAGCGATGGCGCTGCCGCGCAGTTCGTCCAGCAGCGACTGGAAGCGCAGCCAGGCGCCTTCCATGTCGCCGGCGCGTTCGTCGCGCAGGCGCTCTGCGCATAGGCGGCGGATGCCCAAGCGCAGCAGCGCATCGGGGATCATGCCGCGTTCGGCCAGGCGCACCAGCGCCGGCTCGGGGCGCGGCTGCGGCAGGGGCACGGCGGTGGAATTCATGCATCGCTCCTGGAAGACGGTTTCGGGAACCACGGAAACAGCATCGGCGTGGTGCGCTGGTAGTCGCGGTAGTCCTCGCCACGGGTGCGCAGCGCCTGGTCTTCGGTCCAGCGCACGCCGCTGATCCAACGCACGAAGGCGTACATGACCAGCGGGCCGGACCAGGCCAGCCACCACAGCGGCGAGCCCACCGCGAACAGCACGTAGGCGAACCAGTGCAGCCATTCGAAGAAGTAGTTGGGATGGCGCGAGTAGCGCCACAGGCCGTCGCGGCAGGTCTTGCCCTTGTTGGCCGGATCGGCGCGGAAACGCGCGAGCTGGCGATCGGCGACGGCCTCTCCGCCCACGCTGCCGACCCACACCAGCAGGCCCGGCACCAGCCACGGCGTCCAGCCCGCGACCGGGTTGTGCGCAACGGCCACGAACGGCAGCGCGAACAGCACCACCAGCAGCGCCTGGAACTGGAAGAACGCGAACCACTTGCGCTGGTCGCCATGCCAGGTGCGGCGCAGGTGGGCGTAGCGCCCGTCTTCCTTCTCCTTGCGCACGCGCGCCCACAGGTGCAGCGCCAGCCGCGCGCCCCACAGCCCCCCGCACACCGCCAGCAGCGTGCGCGGCAGCGCCGCGCCCGGGCCGAGCCAGCCGATCAGCACCGCGGCCAGGCCCACGCATGCGGACCAGATGACGTCCACGATGCCCGCGTTGCGCCGCGGCCATTGCCATATCCAGCCGCCGGCCTGCGCGGCGGCGGCCACGATCCAGACCAGCAACAACATCCCGGTGGTGCTCATGCGGTCTCCGCTCGCGGCAGGGAAGGAATGCGCGCATCGTGCCTGGCCAGCGCCACCAGCGCAGCCATCAGCACCGCCCAGCAGGCGGCCACCACGGCCAGCGTGCGCCATGCGGGATCGGCGAACGCGACCGCCTGCCACCCGCGCGCAGCGCCGAGATACGACAGGGGCGCGGCGATCGCGCCGAACAGCGCGGCGACCAAGGGATACGGCCGCACCCAGCGCAGAGAATGGTTCAGCGCCAGCGCCAGGTTGACCCACAGCGCCACGATCCATGCCGGCGCCAGCTCCGCGGCCGGCCACTGCGCCGCATAGCGCAGCAGCCCGGTGTTCACGAACACGGAATCGACCAAGCCGCCCGCCAACGCCGCGCACGCCATCAGGCGCAGGTCGGACGCGCGCGTGGCGCGCTGGCGCAGCGTCACCGCCGCGAACGCCGCCACCGCCGCCACCCCCGGCCACGCCAGGCCGTTGCCCGCGCCGATCACCGCGGCGAACCAAACGGCCTGGAACAGCACCGCATTCGCCAGCACGGGCATCGAAGGCAGCGCCATTTCAGCCGGCCAGCCCCGGCACGTATTCCGGCGCACGCGATCCCGGCTTGGCCAGCAGCAGCTGCACGTCGCCGATGGATCGCTCGCGGAAGCCGCCTTCGCAATAGGCCAGGTAGAACTCCCACAGCCGCACGAAGCGCTCGTCGTAGCCCAGCGCGCGCACCTCCGGCAGGCGGCGCATGAAGCGTTCGCGCCAGGCCTTCAGGGTCAGGGCGTAGCTCGGCCCGATGTCCTCCAGGTGGGTCAGGCGCAGGTCGCTTGCGCGCACCAGTGCGCCGTGCATCGCCGAGATCGACGGAATGAAGCTGCCGGGGAAGACATGGCGCTTGATGAAATCCACGCTGCGCAACGCCTGCGCGTAGCGTCGGTCCTCGATCGTGATCGCCTGCACGCAGGCCAGCCCGTCGTCCGCGAGCAGCTCGCCGAGCTTGCGGAAATACGTGTCCAGGTACTGGTGGCCGATGGCCTCGATCATCTCGATGGACACCAGCCGGTCGTAGCGCCCCTGCAGGTCGCGGTAGTCCTGCAGCAGCACGGTCACCCTGTCGGACAGGCCCGCTTCGGCGATGCGCTGCGTCGCCAGCGCGTGCTGCTCGCGCGAGATCGTGGTGGTGGTGACGCGGCAGCCGTGGCGGCGCGCGGCATGCAGCGCGAAACCGCCCCAGCCGGTGCCGATCTCCACCACGTGGTGCTGCGGCTGCAGGCCCAGCTTGTCGCAGATGCGGTCCAGCTTGCGCGTGGAGGCGACTTCCAGCGACTCGTGCTCGTCCGCGAAGATCGCGGAGGAGTACATGAGGTTCTCGTCCAGGAACAGCCGGTAGAGGTCGTTGCCCAGGTCGTAGTGCGCGGCGATGTTGCGGCGGCTGCCGGCGCGCGTGTTGCGGGTGAAGGCATGCGCCAGCTTCATGGCCAGCCCGCCCATGCGGGCGAAGCCGGTTTCCATGGCATCCAGCCGGTCGCGGTTGCGCACCAGGATGCGCACCAGCGCCACCAGGTCGTCGCAGTCCCAGGCGCCGTCCATGTATGCCTCGCCCGCGCCGACGCTGCCGTTGAGCGCGACCTGGCGGTAGAAGTCGGGATGGCGCACGCGCACGTGCGCGTGCAGCGTGTCGGCCGCATCGGGCGCGGGCTGGCCGAGCACGCGCGTCTCCACGGCGTCCTCGAACACCAGCCTGCAGTCGCGCAGGCCGTCCATGGTCCGCAGCAGGCGCGTGCGCAAGGTGCGCTGCAGCGCACCCAGCGGCGCAGACGCATGCTTGGGAAGGTCGGCGGTGGGTGCGCTCATCGGGCGTCGGTGCTCCGGTCGGTAGGAGGTGCGGCGGGATTACGGCCGGTGCGCGCCGGCGGATGCGCCTTCGCCGGGTGGTCGTGGACGGGCACGCCCTTCCACCACAGCCGCAGCGCCTGCCAGTGGATTCCCCACACCACCTGCAGCGTCATCAGCGGGTAGCGCCACAGCACGCGGCGCAGGTTGGCGGGCGTCCACGGGCGGCGCTGCAGGACCAGGGTGGCGTCGAACTCGGGCCCGTCGGCGTCCAGCACGTCCATGTGGACGCGGAGGTCATCGCCGGGCGCGGTGAATCGCCACGCATAGCGCCGCTGCATGGGCATGAAGGGCGAGACGTGGAAGGCCTTGTCGAAGTCCCACGCCAGCGCGCGGCCGCGCGGCGCCGCGTCGGCGACCGGCAGCACGTAGGCGTGACGCTGCTTCCAGGGCGTGTTGGTGATTTCCGCGACGACCGCCTGCAGCGTGCGGCCGTCCCGGGCATGGCAGTAATAGAAGCTCACCGGGTTGAAGACGTGCCCGGCATAGCGCAGGTGGGCGAGCAGGCGGATCGGCCCGTCCGGCCGCACGCCGGTGGCTTCCTGCACGCGGTCGCGCACGGCCTGGTCCAGCGGCAGCGCCGGATCGCCCAGGAAATCGCTGCGCCGGAACTCGGCCACGTTGCGGCGATCGCGCGACCACAGCCAGCGCCCCGCGAACAGCGCGTCGGTTTCGGCCAGGTCGACCAGCAGCATGGCGATGCGGTACCGGAATGCATGGCGGCGCGGCGCGAAGCGCCGGTGCCGGATCCAGCCTTCGTAGATGCCGCTTTCGAACGCGTCCGGCGCTGCAGGTGCGGCGGTCGCACGAGCCGCCTTCGCAGCAGCGGCAGTCGTGGGAGCGGCTTCAGCCGCGAGCCCTTTGCCGTCGTATCGCAACGCGCGGCAAGCGCTCGCGGCTGAAGCCGCTCCTGCGGCATGCTTCGTGGCGCTCATGGCCACGGCGCTCCCAGCGCTTCGGCCACTTCCACCGCGCTGCGCAGCCCGTCTTCGTGGAAGCCCCAGCCCCAGTACGCGCCGGCGAACCAGGTACGGCGCCGGCCCTGGATATCGCCCTTGCGCGACTGCGCCGCGACGCTGGCGTGGGTGTACACCGGATGGTGGTAGGTCATGCGCGCGATGACCCGCGCAGGGTCGATGGCATCGCTGCGGTTGAGCGTCACCACGAACGTTTCAGGCGCATCGATGCCCTGCAGCAGGTTCATGCAGTAGCTCACCGTGCACGGCGCGCGGGGCTGGGCGGGCACGTGCGCGTTCCAGGCCGCCCATGCCTTGCGGTTGCGCGGCAACACGCGGGTGTCGGTGTGCAGCACCGCGTCGTTGGCCTGGTAGGCGATCGCGCCCAGCACCGCGCGCTCGCCGCCGTCCGCGTCCGCCAGCAGGCCCAGCGCCTGGTCGGAATGGCAGGCCAGTACCACCTGGTCGAAACGTTCCACGCCGTGGTCGGCATGCACGTCCACGCCGTCGGCATTGCGCACGATGCCCCGCACCGGCGCGCCGGTGCGCACGTCCACGCGCCAGCGCGCCTGCAACGCGTCCACGTACCGCCGCGAACCGCCCTGCACCACCCGCCACTGCGGCCGCCCGGCGACCTGCAGCATGTGGTGGTTGGCCATGAACGTGGCCAGGTACTTGGCCGGGAACGCAAGCACCTGCTGCGGTGGCGAGGACCACAGCGCCGACGCCATCGGCACCAGGTGCTCGTCGCGGAACGCCGCCCCGTAGCGGTGGCGCTCCAGGTATTCGCCCAGGGTCGGGCCCTCGCCTTCCAGCTCCAGCAGGCGCGGCGCATTGCGGTAGAAGCGCAGCAGGTCGCCCACCATGCCCACGAAGCGCGGCGAGACCAGGTTGCGACGCTGGCAGAACAGCGCATCCAGCGACGTGGCGTTGTACTCGACGCCGCTTGCGTCGCTGTGCACCGAAAAACTCATCGTGGTGGGCTGCGTGGCCACGCCCAGCGCATCGAAGAAACGGGACAGCAGCGGATAATGCGCACGGTTGTGCACGATGAACCCGCTGTCCACCGCGTAGTCGCGCCCGGCGATGCGGACATCGTGGGTGTGCGTGTGCCCGCCCAGCCGAGGCTCGGCTTCGAACACCACCACGTCGTGCGCCTGCGACAGCAGCCACGCGCTGCCCAGCCCCGCGATGCCCGAACCGACGACGGCGATCCTCACGCAGCCGCTTCCAACCGCGCGTTGCGCACCTTCTCCGGCACCGGGCGCAGGTCGCGGATCAGGCGCAGCGCGGCCATCGCGCGCAACCCGTAATAGGTGATGTCGATCTCCCACCAGCGGAAGCCCTGCCGCGCCGATCCCGGGTAGTGGTGGTGGTTGTTGTGCCAGCCCTCGCCCAGGGTGAGCAGCGCCAGCAGCGCGTTGTTGCGGCTGTTGTCGGACGTGGCGTAGCGCCGTGTGCCCCAGCGGTGGGCCAGCGAATTGATCGTGACCGAGATGTGGAACAGCGCGACGGTGGAGATGAAGAAGCCCCACACCAGCAGCTGCCAGCGATCCGTTCCCAGCCCGGGCGCGTGCACTTCCAGCACCCAGCCCAACGCGAACAGGCCCACCGCCAGCGCCACCGGCACCAGCAGGTCGAAGCGGTCCAGCCAGCGCAGTTCCGGATAGCGCAACAGGTCGGGGATCACCGAATGGTCGGTGGGGAACCCGCGCGGCGTCAGGAACCAGCCCATGTGGCTGACGAGAAAGCTCTTGGTGACCGGCGAATGCACGTCGGCCTCGGTATCGGCATGGCGGTGGTGGTTGCGGTGGTGCGCGGCCCACCACAGCGGCCCGCGCTGCACCGCGCTGGCACCCAGCACGCCGAACGCGAACTGCATCGCGCGCGAGGCCTTGAACGACTTGTGCGAGAAGTACCGGTGGTAGAACCCGGTGATCGCGAACATGCGCACCAGGTACAGCGCCACCGCGGTCCAAAGCGCGAACCAGGAGAACCCGACCCAGAACACCGCCAGGCACGCCAGGTGCAGGCCCACGAACGGCACGATACGCCACCAGTCGATGCGGTCCGGATCCACGTGCGTGCCCGGCCCGGCCCCGGTGTCGAACCAGCGGGTCAGGCTGGCGCCGATGCGGCGCGCGGGCGGTGCGGATTCTGGAGAAGGTGCGGAACGGGAAAAAGCCATGCGCGGCTCACCTGGAGTCGTTGCGGCGGAACAGGATGCGGGGGCGATGTTGCGTGCAGATACGCGGCGCCCGCACGCATGGATGCGCGGCGCCGCGGGTGACGGGCGGTCAGACCCCGTGCATGGACCCCTTGGCCACCACCGGTCCGGTGGGCAGTCCGGTGGGGGAGCCGCCGGCCGGTTCGATGGACACCGCCAGCAACGCATCGGCGGCCAGGCCACCGCGCATGGTCTCGGGGACCACCATGCGTCCTGCATTGTGCGGATCGAACACACCCAGCGAACGCGGCGTACCGTCGGCCGGGATCAGCCACAGCTCGGCGGCACTGCCGGCCGGCACGTCCATGTCGCCTGCAGGCGCCAGGGTCATCGCGCCGGTGTCGCTGTGGATGCTGGCCACCAGCATGGGGCGCCCATCGTCGGTGGCGATGCTGGCCACCATGTCGGGCTCCACCACGCGCGTCTCGACGACCGGTGGCGGCGCAGGCAGCTGTTCCGGCGGCCTGCGCAGCGTGACCAGCAGCGCCACCGCGCACACCGAAGCCAGGGCGAAACCGCCCAACGCCAGCCCGCGCCAGAACGAACCGGAGGCCGCAGGCGCCGCGACCGCACGGTCCGGCGTCTGCAGCGTCCAGCCCAGGCTGCGCTGCACGCGCTCCCACGCATCGCCCGGCGCCGTCACCGGCTCGAACGCTGCGAACCACGCCGCGAAACGCCCTTCCCACGCGGCCACTTCGGCGGCGAAGGCCCGGTCGGTGCGCAGGCGGCGGCGCGCCGCGCGCAGCTCCTGCGCGTCCAGCACGCCCAGCACGTACTCGGCGGCCAGCAGGTCGGTGTCGTCGGCGGACATGTTCGGTTCGGCCACGTCAGCGCTCCAGACACGCGCGCAGCGCGATCAGGCTGCGCCGGATCCAACTCTTCACCGTACCCAGCGGCGTACTGCTGCGCTTGGCCAGTTCCTCGTAGGTCACGCCTTCGAAGAACGCGACGCGCAGCAACCGGCTGCGGTTGTCGTCCAGCTCGGCCATGCACTCCTCCAGCCGCTCGCGCTCGCCGGCCTGCTCCGCCCGCTCCATCGCGCCCGGGGCGTCGTCCGGGATCTCGCCGACCACGTCGATGTCGTCGTTGCGGCGCAGGTGCGCTGCGCTGCGCAACCGGTCGATGCATCGGTTGCGCGCGATCTGCGCCAGCCAGGTGATCGCGCTGGCGCGTGCCGCGTCGTACTGGCCGGCCTTGTGCCAGATGGTGGCGAAGACGTCCTGCAACGCGTCCTCGGCTTCGGCGCGGTCGCGCAGCAGGCGCACGCACACCCCGAACAGCTTGTCGGAGGTGGCGCGGTACAGGCGCTCGAACGCATCGCGGTCGCCGTCGGCCACGTCGCCAAGCCACGCCACCAGGTGGCTGCCGTCCACGGCGGCGCTGGATTCGGTCTGGCTCGGCGGCATGCGGTGTCCCTTTCGTGGGCGCGGACGCGCCACCGCCAAACATCGCATGCCGCGGCGTCGATGGCGAGTGAGCGGAGCATGTCGCAGCTCGATCCGGGCGCTCATTGGCGGCACGTCCCGTCCAGCGGCACCGCCGCGGCCGCGTCCAGCGCCGCATCCGGCACCTCGCGGCGGCGCTCGGGCGGGAACCGGATGTCCACCACCAGGTTGCGGCCGCGCCCATCGCGCACGTCGCTCATGCCCTGGAAGCGCAGCAGGGTCCGGGTCGCGGCGTCGTAGGTGAGGTCGATGTGCGGGAGCACGCTGCCGATCCATGACCCCAGGCTCAGCCGGAACACGCGCACCCCCGCATCGCGCAAGGGGCGCGCCTGCAGCTGGAAGCGCACCGGCTGCAGGCGGCTGGGCACCAGGAAGGAAACGTCGAGCCCGCGCTTGCCCGCCAGCCGGTCCCACGCCGAGCGGACAAAGCCGTCGAATCCCGCGTCCACGACCGTCCCGGCCGGCAGGGCCGCGCGCCGCACGCGCTGGCGGGCGCCTTCGTGCAGGAACGCCTCGCGGCCGGCGGCAGTGGTCCGCACTCCGGTGCGGTAGCCGTCGCGCGCATCCATGACTTCGTAATCGGGGGCCGTGGCGTTGCGGGCGTAGTCCAGCCGTTTGCGCGCGAAGGCGCGGCCGTCCGGACAGCGGTACAGCACCAGGTGGCGGTACCCGGCAAGCAAGTGCGTTTCGCGATACAGCACGCGGCCGCCGCCGGGCGCGTAGGCGATGCCTTCGTATGTCTGCGCGGCCCGCGCCGGCGCACACGCACCCGCCAAGGCCAGGCACATCGAACCCACCACTGCACGCATCGCTCCGTTCCCGGGCCGGACAGGTGGCCCTGTCGTTGTTTACGTCGCCGCGCTCCGGCTGGATGCGCCCATGCGCGCCGGCCTTCAGCGTCAACCGCGGCACGCAGGCATCGCGAACCCCTGCGCGGATGCCTGCGCCGCGGTGCGCCAACGTGTTCATGCGGGGTTTCAGCCGCTTGTTAAACTGCCGCAACCGCCCGCATGGAACCCGCTACATGCCGAATCTGCGCCCCACGACCCTGGCCCTGGCCCTGAGCCTGATCGTCGCCATCGGCAGCCCCGATGCGCAGGCGCAGAAGAAGAAGCGGTCGTCGGCGAAGAAGCCGGTCGCGGAGAAGATCGACGCCTGCAGCGATTTCTACACCTTCACCCACAAGGCGTGGCTGGACTCCAACATGTACGTGGGCGGCTCCGGCATGACCTCGGCCATGAGCCAGCTGCGCGAACGCGCCATGCAGCAGCAGATCGACCTGCTCAACGCCAACATGCAGGGCGCGCAGGGGGGCATCGGCAAGCTGCTGGGCGATTTCTGGGCCAGCGGGCTGGACGAAGCGGCGGTGGAAGCCGATGGCGCCAATCCCATCGCGCCGCTGCTGGACCGCATCAACGGCATCAAGCGCGACAAGGACATCGCACCGGCCATCGCCGCCCTGCACCAGGTCGGCATCCCGGCGCTGTTCAACTTCAGCGCCAACATCGACCTGCAGGATCTCGACCGCCACCTGGGCTACTTCACCCAGGGCGGCCTGGGCCTGCCCGACCCGGCCTGGTACACCCGCAACGATGCGGACACCGCTGCCCTGTTCTCCCGCTACCAGGCCTACGTCAAGCAGATCCTGACGCTCACCGGTTCGCCTGCCGACAAGGTGGACGCCGACGTGGCCGCGGTGCTCGACCTGGAAAAGCGCATCGCGGGCATCTCCAAGCCGATCTCGCTGCTGCGCGATCCGCGCGCGAACTACGCCGTGGTGCCCACCGCCAACCTGGGCAAGCAGTACCGCAAGCTGCAGCTGCTCGATTTCCTGAAGGCCCAGGGCGTGACCGACGACAGCGTGTCGATGGCCGACCCGCAGCTGTTCGCCCAGCTGGACACGCTGGTGGACACGCTCAAGCCGGACCAGTGGAAGGCCTACCTGCGCTACCAGGTGGGGTCGGCGATGGCACCGTACCTGTCGAAGGCATGGCGCGATGCGGACTTCGAGTTCCGCGGCCGCGTGCTGCGCGGAGAAGCCGCGCCGGGCACGCGCCAGAAGCAAGTGCTCGATGCGATCAACCTGGCCGCGGGCCCGATGCTCGGCCGCGACTACGTGACCCGTTACCTGCCCGACGCCACCCGCGCGCGGGCCGAACAGGTCGCCACGCAGGTGCGCGACGCGCTGGGACGGGGCATCGACGCCAACACCTGGATGAGCGCGCCCACCAAGGAACAGGCCAAGGCCAAGCTCGCCAAGCTCAAGATCGAGATCGGCGCCCCGGCGCGCGACCTGGATTACACCGTGCAGCCCATGGGCCGCGGCAGCTTCGGCGGCAACATGCTGATCGCGTCCACCTGGCGGCACCGCGAGGAAATGAAGCGCATCGGCCGCGGCAATGCCGACCGCCGCTGGGACGTGCTGCCGCAGCAGCCCGCGCTGGCGTACGACATCGCCCACAACCGCCTGATCGTGACCGCGGCCATGCTGCAGGCGCCGGTGCTGGACATGGCCCAGGATCCGGCCAGCCACTACGGTGCGTACGGCGCGCTGGTCGGCCACGAACTGGGCCACGCCTTCGACAACAAGGGCCGCATGGTCGACGCCAGCGGCGCGCTGCGCGACTGGTGGACGCCCGTCGACGCCGCCGCGTGGGAAGCGCGCGCCAACCAGGTCGCGGCGCAGTACAACGCGTACGCCTATCCCGGCGCGACCGGCATGAAGGTCAACGGCACCCTGACCCGCGACGAGAACGTGGCCGACCTGGGTGGCGTGGAACTGGCCTGGTCCGCACTGCAGGCCGCGCAACCGGGCGCGGACGCGAAGGCCTTCTACCAGGGCTGGGCCAAGCTGTGGCCGCAGCAAATGTCGGCCGACGTCGCCACGCTGCTGGCCACCACCGACCTGCACGCGCCGGGACAGTGGCGCACCAATGGCGTCTTGATCAACCAGCCCGCCTTTGCGGGCGCGCACGGCTGCAAGGCGTCGTCCGGCATGGCGCTGGCGAAGGGACAGCCCGCGATCGAGATCTGGAACGTGCAGCCGGCCGTGCAGGCCGACGTCGCCAAGAAGGACTGAACCCCGCGTGCGGCGCCCGCTTCGCGCGGGCGCTCAGCGCACCAGTCGCGGCTTGCGCCTGCCGCCGCGCCGGCCGAACGGCGGATTGCCGCGCCAGTACCGGATCAGCAGGTAGCCGAAGAGCATCCCGCCCAGGTGCGCGAAGTGGGCCACGCCCGGCTGCAGGCCGGTGAATCCCAGCAGCAGCGCCACCGCGCCGTACACGAACACCAGCGTGCGCGCCTTCATCGGGATCGGCGGGATCAGCAGCATGACCCGCTGGTGCGGGAACAGCATGCCGTACGCCAGCAGCAGGCCGAACACGCCGCCCGACGCACCGATAGTGGGATATGCCTGGCCGCTCTCGGCCAGCATCCAGGTGGCCACCACCAGCTGGCACAGCCCGGCACCGACCACGCAGGTGAGGTAATAGGTCAGGAAGCGTTTCTCGCCCCACACGTATTCCAGCGGCGCACCGAACATCACCAGCGCCAGCATGTTGAAGATCACGTGCGCAAAGCCGCCCGGGTCATGCATGAACCCGTAGGTCAGCAATTGCCAAGGCATGAATCCCTGGCCCCCTCCTTCCGCACCGCCCCAGGGCCACAGCATGAACTGCGCCAAGGCCGGCCCGCCCACCGCGAGCTGCAGCAGGAACACCAGCACGTTGACGACCAGCAGGATCTTGGTGACGCGGGGAAGATTGGAGAACATGCGCGGTCCGCGTAAGGCTGCGAACTATCATATCCGCATGCCTGCACTACCCACCGTGGACGCCGGGGACGAAGCCGCGCTGGCCGCGGCGCTGGATGCGGGGGATGCGTGCCTGGTGCATGCGTTCGCCGACGCGGCCATGACCGAGCCGCTGCGCGAGGACCTCCTGCGCCTGCAGCGCGAAGGCGCGCTGGGCGCCGCGTCGGTGGGACGCGGCGGCAACCGCGGCGTGCGCGGCGAGATCCGCGGCGACCGCACCGTGTGGCTCGACGACCCGCGGTGCGGCGCGGTGGCGGCGGACTACCTCGCCGCCCTGGACGCCCTGCGCGGCGCGCTCAACCGCAGGCTCTTCCTCGGCCTGCGCTCGGGCGAGGCGCACTACGCGCTATACCCGCCCGGCGCCCGCTACGCCCGCCACCGCGACCGCTTCCGCGACAGCGACGCGCGCGTGGTCTCGCTGGTGACCTACCTCAACCCGGCGTGGGAGCCCGCCGACGGCGGGCAGCTGCGCCTCCACCTGGACAGCGGCCCGGTGGACATCGCGCCGCTAGCCGGCACCACGGTCTGCTTCCTCAGCGATGTCGAACACGAAGTGCTGCCGGCTCGGCGCGAGCGGCTCAGCATTGCGGCGTGGCTGCGTCTCGATGGCGCCTAGCGCGGCCCGCGCGTCAGTCGATTCCCCACACCTGCTCGTCCAGCGTCGCCGCTGCGCGCAGCCCGCGCACCCTTCCGTGCTCCACCACCACACCTTCCGCGCGCAGCCTGCGCGACTGCTCGCGCCAGCCGCGCGAACCCTCCGGGAAGGCGATGCGTCCGTCGCTGCGCAGCACGCGGTGCCACGGCAGCGCGCCGTCCTCGTTGCCGGCCAGGATGCGTGCCACCAGCCGTGCCCGACCCGGCAATCCCGCACGGCGCGCCACTTCCCCGTAGCCTGCGACCTGGCCGCGCGGGATGGCGCGGACGGCGGCCAGGATCCGGTCGGCGGCAGGCGTTTCGGGCATCGCGGTAGGATAGCCGCGTCCCCCGCACAGCCGCCCCCATGCAGAATTTCGAGCAGATCCGCAGCCATCTCGCCTCCGGCCGCTACAAGGTCACCATGCAGGATCCGTACGTGGTCTGCGTGGAGCTGTCGCTGGACAGCGGCAAGCGCCACCAGGCGATCTTCCTGTCCGAACTGCAGGACGACGACGGCCGCAACTTCCTGCGCACCAGCACGGTGATCGCGCCCACCACCGGCATCGACTGCCGGCGCGCGCTCGCGTTCAACTGGGAAAGCCGGGTTGGCTACCTGGCCATCGGCGAACTCGACGGCGTGCCCTACATCCAGCTGTGCGAGAACCGCCCCTACGAAGGCCTCAACCCCGCCGAAGTGGATCGCCTGATCCTGGAGATCGGCGGCATGGGCGACCGCCTCGAACGCGCGCTGTCCGCGGGCGGCGACCTGCTCTGACGTAACGCGAAGCACGCCGCGAATCCCGCATCGGCGCAGGCCCATGCGGCCTCTGCGCCAGCTTCATCCGGCGGCCGCCTGCTCCTATCCGGCAGGCCCGACGTGCCCGGTCAGGACCACCCCAGCGCATCCACCAGCAGGAACAGCGCGTAGGCTACGCCGCCTGCGGCCGGGATGGTCAGGATCCATGCCCAGATAATGCGTTCGATCACGCCGATCTTGAGCGCGCGCGGGTTCTTGGCGAAGCCCACGCCCATGATCGCGGTGGAGATGCTGTGCGTGGTCGAGACCGGCATGCCGAAGTGGGCGGCGGTGACCAGGATCGTCGCAGACGCGGTTTCCGCGGCGAAGCCGTCGATGGGATGCAGCTTCACCATCTTGTGGCCGAGCGTCTTGATGATGCGCCAGCCGCCCATGGCGGTACCGGCGGCCATGACCAGCGCGCAGGTCACGATGATCCAGTCGTCGATGTCGCTTTCGCCGCCGGAGGGTCGCAGGAACTGCAGCCATGCCGGCAGCGTGTCCAGCGTGCCGGCGCTCTGCGCGCCGAACACCGCGAGCGCGATGATGCCCATGGTCTTCTGCGCGTCCTGGCGGCCATGGGCCAGGCCCATGTAGGCCGCGGATACCAGCTGCGCCTTGCCGAAGATCGCGTTGACCCAGCGCGGCCGCGCCAGCCGCGCCAACGGGCCGCCGGCGCGCAGCATCGAGGAGATCAAGAAGTACAGCAGGGTGATGATCAGCACGCCCAGGGTGAAGCCGGCGATCGGCGAGGTGACCATCGGGATCACCACCTTCCACAGCAGGCCCTTGTTGCTGGTCCACCCCTCGCCCCCCAGGTCCGACCAGATCAGCGCGGCCCAATCGTTGTGCGCCGCCGCCAGCGCGGCGCCGCACAGCCCGCCGATCAACGCGTGGGACGACGACGACGGCAGCCCGCGCCACCACGTGATCAGGTTCCAGATGATCGCGCCGGTCAGCGCGCAGATGAGCACCTGCGAGGTGACGTTGACCACGTCGGTGTCCACCAGGCCCGAGGCGATCGTCTTGGCCACCGCCGTGCCCATGAAGGCGCCGATCAGGTTGGTGGTGGCCGCCAGCATGATCGCCTGGCCGGGCGTCAGCACCTTCGTCGCCACCACCGTGGCGATGGAGTTGGCGGTGTCGTGGAAGCCGTTGATGAACTCGAAGACGAGCGCGGCCAGGATCACCACCAGCAGCAGCGTAAGCATGTGCGCGGCCTGCCGTCAGGAGTTCTTGAGCACGATCTGGTAGGCCACCACGCCGGCCTCGCGGCAGCGGTCGATCGCCTTTTCCATGATCTCGAAGAACTCCTTGAGCAGGAACATCTGCTGGCTGTCCAGCTTGCCGGAGTAGATGTCGCGGTACAGCTCCAGCATCAGCCGGTCGGCTTCGTTCTCCAGCGCGCGCAGCTTCTCGTTGAGCCGGCTCATGCCGTCAAGCTCGAGCTTGGGCAGTTCGCGCACCATCTGTTCCACCACGCCGGCGGCCTGCTCCAGCATCGCCGCGCGCGGGGCGAAGTCGATGCCCTGCAGCTGGCGCACGGCCAGCGAGTACCGGTCGGCGAACTTCTCGATCTGCTTGGGGATCCTGTACAGCGCCGAGCCCAGCGCCTCGATGTCCTCGCGCTCGATCGGGGTGATGAAGCTGTCCACGAGCGCCTTGCCGATCTGGTCGGAGATGTCGCGCTCGCGCTGGCGGGCCAGCTTGAAGGCGTCCAGCGTCGGCTGGTGGCCGGTCGCCCTGGTCATCTCGTGCAAGGCCCGCGCGGCGTCGTGGGCCACGACCGCGGCCTGCTCGAGGAGGGAATAGAACTGCTTGCCGGAGCCGAAAATCGTCTGCAGCGAAAACATGGGGAGTCCCGGGATGCCGGACAGGCGGCGCAGGCGCGGATTATGACGGTTTCATGACTTCACCGACATCAGAGTGTCGCAATCCCCCCCTGCTATCATCGCCGCGCGCTGCGGCGCCCCTATGGACGACGACCCCCGACCTCCCCCCGTTTCCCGCCGAGCGCGGGTAAACCGCCCTTCCCTCCCGGCCGCCCGTCTGGCGCCGCCCGGTGCGTGCGAGCCGTGACGTGATCGAGCTGCTGGTCGTCGTTGCCCTGATCCTGCTCAACGGGTTCTTCGCCATGTCCGAAATGGCGCTCATGACCTCGCGCAAGATCCGCCTCAAGCAGATGGCCGAAGACCCGGGGCACCCGAGCCTCGGCGCGCGCAAGGCGCTGGCCTTGGCCGAACACCCGGACAACCTGCTGTCCACCGTGCAGATCGGGATCACCTCGATCGGCGTGCTGGCCGGCCTGATCGGCGGCGACGCGATCGGCCTGCTGATCGCCGACTGGCTCGACAACGTGCTGCCCGCCGCACGCCAGTACGCGCGCCCGATCGGCATCGGCACCGCCGTGGGCCTGATCACCGCCGGCTCGGTCATCTTCGGCGAACTCATCCCCAAGCGCCTGGCGCTGACCAACGCCGAGGGCATCGCCAGCGTGGTGGCGATCCCGCTGGACATGCTCGCCCGCATCGCCAAGCCGGTGGTGTTTGCGCTGGGCGCGATCAACCGCGCCGTGCTGCGCCTGCTCGGCATCCGTGACGACCAGCGCAATGCCATCACCGAAGAGGAGATCCGCATGCTAGTGACCGAGAGTCACGAGCAGGGTGTGATCGATGCGCACGAACGCAACATGATGAACCGCGTGATGCGCCTGGGCGACCGTACGGCGGACAGCCTGATGACGCCGCGCACCCGCATCGTCTGGCTCGACGCCGGCGCCAGTTTCGAGGAGAACCTGGCCGAAATGCGCGCCACGCCCTATTCGCGTTACCCGGTGTACCGGGGCAGCGATGCCGACGTGGCGGGCATCCTGGAGGTCAAGTCGCTGCTCGACCGCCTGGACCAGCGCGCGCCGGACCTGTTCAAGCAACTGCGCGAGCCGCTGTTCGTATCCGAATCCACGCACGCGCTGAAGCTGCTGGAAATCCTGCGCGAGGAAGCGCAGTCGATCGCGCTGGTGGTGGACGAGTACGGCGAGGTCACCGGACTGGTCACGGTGAACGACGTCATGGAAGCCGTGATCGGGCGCAACCAGAGCGGCGAAGGCCCCGATTCGGTCCCCCAGATCGTGACCCGCGACGACGGATCGCTGCTGGTGGACGGCGGGATTTCGGTCGAGACCGTCCGCGAACTGTTCGGCGGCGGCGCGCTGCCGCTGGAGGACGAGCACGATTACCACACCGCCGCGGGCATGACGATCGCCTGGTTCGGCCGCATCCCCAACGTGAGCGAGCACTTCGACTGGGCGGGCTGGCGCATCGAGGTGGTGGACCTGGACGGGCCGCGCATCGACAAGCTGCTGCTGGAGCGGCTTGCCGACGACACGCAGGGCGCGTCCGATGAGGCGTGAGGAACACGCGGGCGGCGAGCGCGACGACGCATCGCGGCGCAGCCGCTGGCGGCGCTGGCGACGCGCGGCGGGTGCAGGCACGCGCGCACTGCTGGACCAGCTGGCCGATGGCGATCCCGAGGACCTGATCCGGCTCGGCGACCTGATGACCGGGCTGGGCCGCCGCGCGTTCGGCGTGCTGCTGTTCCTGGCCATCCCGCCCGCGCTGATCCCGGGCGTCGCCGGCGTGATCAGCACGCCCATCGTGCTGCTGGTGGGACTGCAGCTGATGGCCGGCATGCGCCGTCCGTGGCTGCCGCGCTGGCTCGCGTTGCGCGGCCCTCACCGCAGCGTGCTGATCAAGTTCGACCGCTGGTTCTCGCCCGTGCTGGCGAGGCTGGAGAAGGTGGTGAAGCCGCGCATGACAGTGCTGCTGGACCATCGCCTGGCGGCGATCGTGAGTGGCGTGCTGCTCATCCTGCTGGGCCTGCTGCTGGCGCTGCCGATCCCGCTGACCAACGGCATCTTCGGCGGACTGCTGCTGCTGTTCGCGCTGGCCCTGCTGGAACGCGACGGGGCGCTGATGGCGGTGGCGTGGATCACCGGCGCGATCGCCGTGGCGGTCTTCGGCGTGCTGTCGGGGAACCTGGCGGCGATGGCGGCGCGCTGGGTGGACGTGCTCATCTAGCGCCGTCCCGCAGTCGGCGCGGCAAGCCCCGATGCGGGCGGCCTGAAGCGGACGCGGCGGACGGCGACGTTTCCGTCATCCGCGCCGGGTCTGCCTTCACCAACAGGGAAAGCGTCGGCTCCGTCCGTTTACGGATCGCGCCGCGGGCTCAACCCAGCAGTCGCGCGAACTCCGCGGCCGAGACGGGCTTGCCGAACAGGAACCCCTGCCCCAGGTCGCAGTTGCGCTGGCGCAGCAGCTCCAGCTGCGGTTCCTCCTCGATGCCTTCGGCCACGACCGTGATGCCCAGCGAGTGCGCCATCGCGATGATCGCGGTGGTCAGGGCCAGGTCGTCCGGATCGCGGGTCACGTCGGACACGAAGCTGCGATCGATCTTGACGCCGTCGATGGGCACGCGGCGCAGATGGCTCAGGCCGGAAAAGCCGGTGCCGAAGTCGTCCAGCCAGACACGCACGCCCTCCGCGCGCAGCTTGGCCAGCATCTCGCTGGCGTGGCGCTCGTCGGCGATGATCGTGGTCTCGGTGAGTTCCACGTGCAGCGCGTCCGCCGAGAGCCCGGATTCGCGCAGTGCGCGGGCCACCTGCTGCGGCAGTTCGCCGCTGCGCAACTGGCGCGGCGATACGTTCACCGACACGAACAGGCCGTGGTTGCGCGCCGTGTTCCAGGCGGCGGCATCGCGGCACGCGGCGCGCAGCACTTCCGGCCCGATCCGCTCGATCAGGCCGCTCTGCTCGGCCACGTCGATGAAGGCCGATGGCGCGATGTCGCCCTGCTCCTGGTGCTGCCAGCGCAGCAGCGCCTCGGCGCCGACCAGGCGGCGATCCGCCAGGCGGAAGATCGGCTGGTACTTGAGCGACAGTTCGCCGCGCTCCCACGCGCCGCGCAGGTCCGATTCCATCCGGCTGCGCCGGGTCAGCGCCTGGTCCATGGCGCGGCTGAAGAAGCGGAAGCAGTTCTTTCCGGCGACCTTCGCCTGGTACATCGCGATGTCGCCGTTCTTCATCATCATGCCGGAGTCGCGCGCGTCGTCCGGGAACAGGGTGATGCCGATGGACGTGCCCAGGAAGACCTGCCGCTCCTGTACGCGGATCGGGCGGCTCAGTTCGGCCACCAGGTTCTCGGCGACGCCGCTGGCCAGGGCGCGGATGTCGGTGTCGTTGCGGTGCCCGGATTCGAGCAGCACCACGAACTCGTCGCCGCCGAACCGGGCCAGGATCGCGCCGCTGCCGCCGTAGCGTTGCACCGCGTCGCGGATGCGGCCGGCGAACTGCACCAGCACTTCGTCGCCGGCGTCGTGGCCCAGGCTGTCGTTGACGCGCTTGAAATCGTCGATGTCGGCGAACAGCAGCGCCATCTGGCGGCCGGTTCCGCTCAGCTCCAGCACGCGCCGATCCAGGTTTTCGCGGAAAGAGAGCCGGTTCGACAGCCCGGTCAGCGGGTCGGTGTAGGCCATGCGCCGGATGTCGCGGTCGTGGCGGCCGATGCTCTGGCCCATGCGCCCGAACGCGCGCAGCAGGTCGCCGATCTCGTCGCGTCGCGCGCTTGCCGGCACTTCCGCATCGAAGTTGCCCGCTTCGATCTCGCGCGCGGCGCCGGCGAGCTGGCGGATCGGGCGCACCAGCGCGCGCTGCAGCACCAGGCTCACCAGCACGCCCAGCGCCACCAGGGTCAGCAGCAGCACCAGGATCCAGCGCAGGTGGCGCTCGCCGATGTCGTTGAGGCGTTGCGACATGCGCTCGGCGGCCAGCGCCTCGTCCGCCTGCGCGGAGCGCAGCGAGAAGCCGATGCGCACGCCGCCCAGGCGCTGCTCGCCCACGCTGATCGGGGCGGAAACGTCCAGCACCTGGTCGGTCCACTGCGTATGCGGGCCGCGCGCCGACACCACTTCGTAGGCCAGCGCGTCGTCCATGGCCTGGCCGTAGGTGGGGATGTCGCCGGAACCGTCATGGATGATGTCGCCGTCGGTGTCGTAGACCAGCACGTAGGCGACATCCGGCTGCTGCATCGCATCGCGGGCGATGCCGCCGATGGCATCCAGGTCGAAGTAGTACAGCGGGTTCACCAGCGCATCGGCGAGCCGCGCGATCTCCGCCTCGCCCCGCTTCTGCAGGCGCGAGGCGACCAGCGACCGCATCGCGTCGCTGCCCACGCCCACCACTTCCGCCTGCATGTCGCGCTGGCGCTGCAGCATCAGCAGCACCGTGGACACGAGGACCAGCAGCGCTATCGCGATCAGCGCGGCGAACCTGGCCGAAAGCCCCATGCGCCAACTGCTCATTCGACGTCCGCGCGGACCCGCCCCACCCCGACCCCGAGCTGCTCCAGCGCTTGCCTGGATTTCGGATCGATGGGCAGGAACCGGGTGGTCTTGAAGAAGCGGAGCATGGCCTCGCGTGCGTCCGGATCGGCCGCCGCCTGCTCCAGGACCTGCTGCAGCCGCGCCTTGACCTTCGGGTCCATGCCGGGGCGCACCATCTCGAGTGCGCGCGGGTATTCCCCCGTCTGATGGAAGGCGACCAGGTCGCGGCGGTAGCTGGGCGGCACGCGCAGCGGGTTCTGCCAGTCCAGGTTGCTCATCACCCCGGCATCCACGAGGCGCTTGTGCACCCAGGTGGAGATGTTCAGCTCGGAACGGGCGAAAACGTAGCCCACGGTACCCGGGTCGGGCCGGTCCTGAGGCGACAGCAGCAGCGACAGCGACAGCCCGCGCGCGAGCAGCTCGGCGGCGGGAACGAAGTAGGCGCTGGTGGACGAGCTGTTCTGGAACGCGATGCTGCGCCCGCGCAGCGCCTCGATGCCGCGGATCCCGCTGTCACGGCGGGCCAGGAACACGGTGCCGTAGCGGCTCACCCCGTCGCGCTCGGTCAGCAGCAGCGGCACGGCGCCCGCGCGGCGCGCCAGCTGCATGCCGGTGCCGCTGGTCTCGGTGACCCAGTCCACGCGCCCGCGCCGCAGGTAGCTAGCCATCTGCTGCGCGTCGCGCGCCATCAGGATCCGCCCTTCGCGGATCCCCACGTCGGCCAGCTTCGGGACCACGTAGTCCAGCAGCGGCTTGAGCTGCTCGTAGTGCGCCTTCGGATCGTCGCTGATGCGCCCCAGCACCAGCACGTGCTGGCCGGCTTCCTGGGCAGGGGACTGCGCTGGTGCCAGCAGCATCCAGAGGAGTGCGGCGGCCATCCAGAGCGGACGCGATCGCGGTTTCACGTGTACTGGACGCCGGTTCCGGTATGCCCGGCGAGCCTAGCCCAAACCCTCAGGGGGCGACAGGGGGGCCGGGCCGGCGCCGGCCAGCCGCGCCATGCGCTGCGCGTCGGCCAGTACGCCGCGCAGCAGGCGCACCTCGCGTTCGTCCAGGTCGGCGCGCAGGAACAGCCGCCGCAGCTTGCGCAGCGCGGATTCCGGGGCACGGCCCTTGTGGAAGTCGATCGCATCCAGCGTAACGGCCAGCTGCGCGAACAGGCCCTCGAGCTGCGCGTGCGTCGCCGGCGGGTCGCGCTCGCGGTCCGTGCCAGCTCCGGCAGTGGCGCCGCTTAGCGCCTGCCGCAGTTCGTACGCCAGCACCTGCACCGCCATGGCCAGGTTGAGCGAGCTGTAGGCGGGATTGGCGGGAATGTGGACCGCGGCGTGGCACAGCTGCAGCTCGTCGTTGTCCAGGCCCGTGCGCTCGCGCCCGAACAGCAGCGCCACCTCACCGCCGTCGGCGGCGATGCGGGCGATCTGCACGGCGGCTTCGCGCGGCGTCCACTGCTCCAGCGCGATGCGCCGGTCGCGCGCGGTACAGCCCAGCACCAGCCGGCAGTCGGCCACCGCTTCGGGCAACGCCCCGAACACCGGCGCGGCGCCCAGCACGTCGTCGGCTCCGGCCGCCAGCGCATTGGCGTCCTGATGCGGGTAGCGTTCTGGCGCCACCAGCACCAGCCGTGACAGCCCCATCGTCTTGAGCGCGCGCGCGGCCGAGCCGATGTTGCCGGGGTGCTGGGTGCCCACCAGAACGGTGCGGACCCGCGCCGCGGCGGCTGCGTCGAAGAGGGCTGGCTGCATAGGCGCGAATGGTAAACTGCCGCCCCGGCCCCGCGCCGGCCCGATCTTTCCCTTCGCCCCTCGACACGCGCGCGCCTCCTGGCCCGCGCCGGCAACACTGCGCTCCGGAGCTGCCCATGCATCAACCCGCCCTCAACATCATGGTCAAGGCGGCGCGCGCCGGGGGCAACGTCCTGCTGCGCAACATGCACCGTCTCGACGCGCTCAACGTGGTCGAAAAGCAGCGCATGGATTATGCGAGCGAAGTCGATGGCATGGCCGAAACCGAGATCGTCAAGGAGCTCAGGCGCTTCAACCCCGCCTATGCCTTCCTGGGCGAGGAAGGCGGCGCCAAGGGCAGCAACCGCTTCACGTGGGTCATCGACCCGCTGGACGGCACCAGCAACTACCTGCACGGCATCCCGCACTGGTGCGTGTCGATCGCCCTGGTCGAAAACGGCGAACCCCTGCACGGCGTGGTGTTCGACCCGCTGCGCAACGAGCTGTTCGTGGCCTCGCGCGGCAGTGGCGCGGTGCTGAACGACCGCAGGATCCGCGTGACCGAACGCAAGGACCTGTCCGGTGCCATGTTGATCACCGGCTTTCCGCCGCGCGAGCGCACCCGGATCGGACCGCACCTGGAGTGCGTACGCACCCTGCTCGGCGACGCCGAAGACGTGCGCCGCACGGGTTCGGCGGCGCTCGACCTTGCCTGGGTGGCCGCAGGCCGCGCCGACGCCTACTTCGAGGCGGGCGTGCAGCCGTGGGACATCGCGGCCGGTGCGCTGATGGTGCGCGAGGCCGGCGGCCGGGTCTGCGACTACCGCGGCCGCGCCCCGGGCCGCATGGACATGCCCAGCGCCATGGGCACGCAACTGGTCGCCGGTGCGATCAAGGTCGTGGAGCCGCTGCAGAAGACGATCGTCGCCACCGGGTACGCACGGGCGTTCGAGTAGCCTGTTGTTGCAGTGGCACCGGCCAAGCGGTCGGCCGCTGCCGGACCCTGGCCCTGTACCGGCGCAACGCGCGTCATGCGAACTACCGCCGTCCCCGCGGCTTCGGCGCGCACACCGCTCCGCAAGCGGCCATGTCGGCGTTACTGCCTGCCGCGCGGGGTGCGACTGCGGCCTCTGCGCAGCAGCACCAGCGATGCGAGCACCGCGGCAACGGCGGCGGCGATCCATGCCCAGCGTGCGGGGGATCGCGTCGCGGGTTCGGCAACCGAGGCGGGCGTTGCGGCAATCTCGGTAGCGTCGGCGGCCTGCGGTGCCGGCTGCGCCGGCACCCACGCGCCGTCTTCCAGCGCCACCCTGCCTGCCAGCGGCGGCAGCTCGAGCGCGTACCAGGCGATGCGCAGGTCGCCGACCTGCGGATCGAGCGGGTTCTCGCTGCTGGACAGCCCGTCGCCCTCCGGCTGGAACGTCGCGGCGAGGTTGCCGGGCAGCGACGAGAAGCCGGGACGGAACGCGCGCCAGCGTCCGTGTTCCTTCAGCACGTCCTCGCTCAGCGGCTTTCCGTCCAGCAGGACGCGCCTCGCGATCCAGTAGCGCGTGCGCACCGGGAACGCGTCCGGATTGGCGTGCGCAGGATCGAAACCGGTCGAATCGATGCGCTGCCGCGACCAGCCGGCGACGTAGCGCGCGCCGCTGCGCCGCCACTGGTACATCTCGACCTGGCGCTGCAAGCCGGCCGCGCGCGTGCGTACGCCGAAGTCCGGGTCGCGCAGTTCTCCGGCGACTTCCGGTTCGCCACGCGGCGCAGCGGCGGCCATCGGCAGCGAAGGCGCCTGCGCCATCGCGGCTCCCGCCAAGGCGAGCCACGCCACCGCGAGCGCCCGCCTCATGCCGCCAGCGGCCTTGCGTGCAGTTCCGCGACTTCGTGCGCGGTGCCGAAGCGGCCGCGTTCGTCGCGCACCACCTGCGCCAGCGCGCAGCCCGGATCGTGGGTGAAGAACAGATGCACGTTGCGGGCGAGCTTGTCTTCCAGGAACTCGCGCTTTTCGTCGATCAGAAGTTCCGGATTGCGGTCGTAGCCCATCGTGATCGGGACGTGCACCCAGGGGCGCCCGGGGATGAGGTCGGCGCAGAACACCACGCCGCCATGCGATTCGCCCGCCACGTGCTCGGGGCCGACGATCTCCGCAAGCATCAGCCCGGGCGTGTGGCCGTCGCTGAAGTGGAAGCGCACGCTGTCGCCCAGCGCCTGCGAATGGGTGGCATCGACGAGTTCGAGCCTGCCGCTGGCCTGCAGCAGCGCCGGCAGTTCCGGGATGAAACTGGCGCGGTCGCGCGGATGCGGTTCGCGCGCGCGGTCCCAGCAGGCCGCGCTGACCAGGAAGGTGGCATTGGGGAACAGCAGCTCGGGCGGCGCGCCCTCGCGCCATGCCGCGAGTAGTCCGCCGGCGTGGTCGAAGTGCAGGTGCGAGAGCACCACCACGTCGATGTCCTCGTGCGAGAAGCCGGCCTCGCGCAGCGACTCCAGCAGCACGTGCCGGTCTTCCTGTACGCCGTAGCGCTGGCGCAGGTCGGGTGCGAAGAACGCGCCGATGCCGGTTTCGAACAGCACCGTCTTGCCGTTGAGCGGCTGCGCCAGCAGGGCGCGGCAGGCCAGATCGATGCGGTTGGCGTCGTCGGCGCCAGACCACTTGCCCCACATGGCCTTGGGCGCGTTGCCGTACATCGCGCCGCCGTCGAGCTTCTGCGAATTGCCCAGCAGGGACCAGAGTTTCATGCGCCGAGTTTACGCCGCGCCGCGCCGTGCCAACACCGCAAACGCGAGGCGAACGCAACGCAACGCCATGCCGGAGGGCTCGCGCTCGGTTACGGCTCGGCCTGTCCGAGCCCGCGCAGTCACTCCGCCGACAGGTAGAACGTGAATGCGCCCGCCTGCTCCGCGGGCCCGGCCACGCGGATCGGCGCGATCGCGCCGCTGCCCAGCAGCACGCCTGTTCCGGTCACGTCCGGCTCGCCGCCGGGCAAACGGAAACGGCTCCCGCGCCAGCCCTTGATGCGCAGCGCCACCCGCGCGTCCTGCCGCACCGCCAGCGATGCGGCTGCGTCGCGCGGCACGGCCACGTTGCGGTCGGCCGTATCGTCCAGGTCGTCCTGGCGCAGTGCGAACAGCGACTCGCCGTTGGCCTCCACCACGAAGCGCCAGTCGGTGGTGCCCGGCGAACCATCGTGCTGCACTGCGATCCTGTCCACGCTGACGCGCAGGCGGCGCGCCTGCGCGGTTTGCGGCGCCGGCGCCTCGCTTGTTGCCGGTTGCGCCGGGACGCCAGGCGCAGGCGTGGGAACGACCTGCTCACGCGCGCGCCGCTTCTCGTCCAGTTCCATCAGGTTGCCCGCGAGCGTGGTGAGCGCCACCAGGAACACCACGCCCGCCGTCACCTTGGCGGGCAGCTGCAGGTACCAGGGCTTCTTGGGCGCGTCGCTCATGCAGGGTCCGGAAACGTATCGATCGGGACGGATCAGGGCGCAGGTTCGACCGCCGCCTTGCCCACCGGATTGCGCGGGTCGCTGCCGCCGCGCAGCGTATTGGTGGTGCGATCCCACTCCACCGTCTGCAGGTTGCCCCAGACATGGCTGGAGCCGCGGCCGCCCGCGGCTTCGTCAGGTGGAAGCTTCAGCGTGTGGCCCATGGCCTGCAGGGCGCTGGCGGTTTCCGGAGTGAACGCGCCGCGCTCCGCCTCGATCACGTCCGGCAGCCACTGGTGGTGGAAGCGCGGCAACGCCGCGACCTGCTGCGCCGACAGGCCCGCGTCGTAGCCCAGCACGCCCAGCAGCACCATCGTGATGATGCGGCTTCCGCCCGGCGTGCCCAGCACGGCGACGCGCTGCGGAGACTCCATGAAGGTCGGGGTCATGGAGCTGAGCATGCGCTTGCCCGGTTCCACGGCATTGGCCTCGAAGCCCATCACCCCGAACGCGTTGGGCGTGCCGGGCTTGAGCGCGAAGTCGTCCATCTCGTCGTTGAGCAGCACACCCGTGCCGGGCGGGATGAGCCCGGAACCGAACAGCAGGTTCACCGTCTGCGTGGCGGCGACCCGGTTGCCCTCGGCATCGATGATGGAGAAGTGCGTGGTTTCCTCGTCTTCCAGCGGCGTGGGCGCGCCGGACAGCAGGTCGCTGGGCGTCGCCTTGTCCGGATGGATCGTGGCGCGCAGCCCGGCGGCGTACTCGGCGCTGGCCAGAAGGCGCTGCGGCACCTGCACGAAATCCGGATCGCCCAGGTAGAAGGTGCGGTCGCGGAACGCGCGGCGCATCGCTTCCACCACCAGGTGCGTGCGCTGCGCAGGCGCAAGCTTCTGCAAGTCGTAGGGCTCCAGGATCTGCAGCATCTGCGCCAGCGCGATGCCGCCGGACGACGACGGCGGTGCGGTACTGATCTCCCAGCCGTTGTATTCGAAGCGCACCGGCTCGCGTTCGCGCACGCGGTAGGCGGCCAGTTCCTGCAGGGTCCACTCGCCGCCCTCGGCGTTCACCCCGTCCACCAGCTTCCGGGCCACCTCACCGCGGTAGAAGCCGTCGAAGCCGCGTTCGCCCAGCAGTTGCAGGGTGCGCGCCAGGTCGGGCTGGCGGAAGACATCGCCTTCCTCCGGCGCCTGTCCGCCGGCAAGGAACACTTCGCGCGTGCCGCGGTAGCGCTCCATCACCTTGCGCTTGGCCGCGTAGCCGCGGGCGAAGCGTGCATACACCGGGAAGCCTTCGCGGGCGATGCGTATGGCCGGCGCCAGGCTCCGTTCGAGCGGCAGCTTGCCGTACTTGGCCTGCAGGTGCACGAACGCCGCGGGCAGCCCCGGGATGCCCGCCGACCATGGCCCGGTCTGGGCGCGGTCCTTGTCCAGGTTGCCGTCCTTGTCGAGGTACTTCTCCGGCGTGGCCGAACGCGGCGCGACTTCGCGCGCATCCACGAACACCTGCTTGCCGGTACGCGCGTCGTGCAGCAGGAAGAAGCCGCCGCCGCCCAGGCCCGAGCTGATCGGTTCCACCACCGACAGCACCGCGGATACGGCGATGGCCGCATCGAACGCGTTGCCGCCTTCGCGCATCACCTGCAGGCCCGCGTCGGTGGCCAGGGCATGCGCGGAAGCCACCACCACGCCGGGTGGCCTGGCGGCAGACGCCGTGGTCGCCGGGGCCGCTGGCGCGGACGCGCGGTCGTCCGGCTGCGTGGCGCAGGCCAAAGGCGCGAGCAGGACCAATGCCAGGCCAAGCGCGCGACAGGTCCTTGCGAGGCGCGCCAGGAAAGGGGCGTGCGTGCCAGGGCCGCACGGCGATGCCACCGGCGCGCCCGCGGCACGCGCCGCTGCCATCCGAGCTACCGGTGGAATCCTGCTCATGCGGCGTGCTCCTGCAGCCTGGCCAGCTTGGCCAGCAGCGCTTCTTGCGATTCGGGGTTGGCCGGATCGGGGGCGATGCACTCCACCGGGCAGACCACCACGCACTGCGGCTCGTCGTAATGGCCGACGCATTCGGTGCACAGCGCCGGATCGATCACGTAGATGGTGTCGCCCTGCGTGATCGCCTTGTTGGGACAGACCGGCTCGCAGACGTCGCAATTGACGCACAGGTCGTTGATCTTGAGTGACATCGTCTGCCGTCATTCCGGGCCGGAGGCGAGGAACCTGCTGCGGTGCCCGTGGGCGGCAAGCAGGTCCCTCGCGATGCCCGGGATCAGCTGGAGCTTCGCTTCAGGTCACTTGGCTTCGACGAACTTGTAATCCACGCCGGCCGGCGCGACCGCCGCCTGGACGCGCGCGTTGTCGGCGGCCTGGCCGATGAAGAGCACCTTGACGCCCTTCATGCTGTTGGGTTCCACGTCCTTGAACGATTCGGTCACCAGATCGGCGACCTTGGCCGAGGAATGCCCGCCGTAGGCCAGCAGGTTGCCGGCGATGATGCCGCGGGCCACGTCCATCTTGGCCTTCTCCAGCAGGCGGTCGTACTGGTCGGCGAAATCCGGCAACGCCTCGGACGGCACCATGTACACGAACGGCTGGTTCTGGATGCCGTCCATGTTCCGGTTCACCACGTCGCTCAGGTAGGCCATCCACGCCTGGCGGTCGTCGGTGGTGGGGGCGGTGAGCGGCGCCTTGACGGTTTCCACCGGCGCTTCCTCCTTGGTGCAAGCCGCGAACGGCAGCGCAAGGCAGGCGATCAGCAGGACGCGATGGGACAGTTTCATGGGGCTTCCCCTTGGTGTTGGGCTGGATGTGTCGAGGGTGTCGGGTCTGGCGGGCCCGGCGTGCAGCCGGCTGGCGCCGCCCGTGGCGGGTGACCGGCGCGGGTTACCGGCGATTGTCCGCGCGTTGGCCTTCGGCCCGCAACGCCCGGTCCACGGCGGCCGGGACGAACGCCGACACGTCCCCGCCCAGGCGCGAGATCTCGCGCACCAGCGAGGACGAGATGAAGCCGTATTCCTCCGCCGGGGTCATGAACAGCGTTTCCACGCCCGGGATCAGGTGGCGGTTCATGCTGGCCAGCTGGAACTCGTATTCGAAGTCGGAAACCGCGCGCAGGCCGCGCAGCAGCACGCCGGCGCCCATCTCCTGCACGAAGTGCGCCAGCAGCGAGTCGAAACCGCGCACCTCCACGTTGGGGAAGCGCGCCAGGGCCTCGCGCGCCAGATCCACGCGCTGGGCCAGCGGCAGCGCCGGCCCCTTGCCGGGGCTCTCGGCCACGCCCACGATCATCCGCTCGAACAGCGGCGCGGCGCGATCCACCAGGTCCACGTGGCCGTTGGTGATCGGGTCGAACGTGCCGGGGTAGACCGCGATCCGGGTGCGGGCGACGCTCATGCGGTGGAATCGTCGGCGTTGGAGTCGCGGCCGAGTGTACTGGCCTGCGCTGTGGGCCGCACACGCCGGTACAGCGCGTGGCGCGCCTCGCGCGTGGCGCCCTGCCGATGCTGCCGCCAACCCGGGCCCGGGTCGAACGACGACTGCGCGGGCGTTTCCAGGTAGAGCCAGGCGTCTTCGGCGACCCACGGCGCCAGCAGCGGCAGGACGCGCGGCCACAGCCCGGCATCGAAGGGCGGATCCACGAACACGACGTCGAAGCGCCCCAGCAGCGGCGCGGCCAGCCACGACAGCGCGTCGGCGCGCACCACCTGCACGCGGTCGCCGGCTTTGAGCCGCTGCGCGGTGTCGCGCAGCGACTGCGCCAGCGCAGGATCGCGCTCCACCAGCACGGCCTCGCGCGCGCCGCGCGAGACGGCTTCCAGCCCCAGCGCACCGCTGCCGGCGAACAGGTCCAGCACCCGCGCGCCGGCCAATGCGGGCGCGCCCGCGCTGGCGAGCCAGTTGAACAGGGTCTCGCGCACCCGGTCCGCGGTCGGGCGCAGCCCCGCCGCGTCCGCCACGGGCAGCTTCGAACCGCGCCAGTCGCCGCCGACGATGCGGACCGCGCCTGCGGCTGGCCGTGGCGCGCGGTTCATCCGGGCGCTGAAAGTCGCGGTGCTACCATGCCGGCCATTGTCCAACATCGCCCGGCGCATGGTCAGCTGGTTCCGCCGCAAGAAGCCCGAAGCCGACGCGCCCGCAGTTTCCGAAGACCGCACCGCCGCAACGGCAGCGCCCGCGACCGACCTCGCCGCCCCCGGCGACGCTGCGCCCGAAAGCGCGCCCACCGCACAGCCGCTCCAGCCCACGTCCGGACACTTGCCCGAGCACGCGGCAGAGCGCGCGCCGACCACCGCGGCGGCGCCCGCGGCCGCGGCCGCACCTGTGGCGGATCCGGCGGCGCAGTTCGCCGATGCGCTGGCCGCGTCGGCGCACGCGGCGCCGGCTGCAGCGCCGGGCAAGCCGGGATGGCGCGAGCGCCTGCGCGGCAGCGTTTTCGCGCGCAGCCTGGGCGGGCTGTTCTCCCGCAACCCGAAGCTCGACGACGACCTGCTGGACGAAATCGAGACCGCCCTGTTGACCGCGGACGTGGGCGTGGGCGCGTCCACGCAGATCGTCGAGACGCTGCGCAAGCGCATGAAGGCGCGCGAGTTCGCCGATGCGCATGCGCTGCTGGACGCGCTGCGTGCGGACCTTGTGGACATGCTGCGTCCCGTTGCTGTGCCGCTGCAGTTCGCCGCCGGCGTGAAGCCGTTCGTGGTGCTCACCGTGGGCGTCAACGGCGTGGGCAAGACCACCACCATCGGCAAGCTCGCGCGGCGTTACCGCGACGAGGGCCGCAGCATCATGCTCGCCGCGGGCGACACGTTCCGCGCCGCCGCGGTGGCGCAGCTGCAGGCCTGGGGCCAGCGCAACGGCGTGCAGGTGGTGGCGCAGGGGCAGAACGCGGATGCCGCGTCCGTGGCGTTCGATGCGCTGCAGGCCGCACAGGCGCGGGGTATCGAGGTGCTGATCGCCGATACCGCCGGGCGCCTGCACACCCAGCAGGGGCTGATGGCCGAGCTGGGCAAGATCCGCCGCGTGCTGGGCAAGCTGGACCCGTCGGCGCCGCACGAGGTGCTGCTGGTGGTCGACGGCACCACTGGCCAGAACGCGGTGTCGCAGCTGCGCCAGTTCCACGCCGCGGTGGGCGTGACCGGGCTGGTGGTGACCAAGCTGGACGGCACCGCCAAGGGCGGCGTGGTGTTCGCACTGGCGCGCGAGTTCGGCATTCCGATCCGCTACGCCGGCATCGGCGAACAGCCCGAAGACCTGCGCGAGTTCGATCCTGTCGCCTTCGTCGACGCGCTGCTGCCGCCGCGCGACGCCTTCGGCAAGCCGGACGCGTGATCCGCGCAGGTCGCGATTGAACGCGTCCGACGCCCCGCCCTCCCGCTGGAAACGCAGGCTTGCGCTGGGCGCGGGCGCACTGGCGCTCCTGGCGCTTCTGCTGGCGCTGTCCCTGCGCATCGCACTGCGCCCCGAACACGTCACCGGGATGGTGCTGGAACGCGTCGGCGACGCGCTCGGGCTGGACGTCACGGCCAGCGGCGTGGGCGAGTACCGGCTGCGCGGCACGCCGCAGCTGGTCGTGCGCGATGTGGTGGCGCGCGAACCGGGCGCGCGCGCGCCGGTGCTGCGCGCAAGGCGCGTGGCCGTTTCGGTGCCCTGGTCCACGCTGCGTTCGCGCGGCGCGCTGCTGCAGGTGGAGCGCGTGGAACTGGAAGGCGCGGTGCTGGACCTGCCGGCCCTGCTGGCATGGCGCGCGAAACGTCCACCGGGCGAGACGCGCATCCCCACCCTGACCCGCGGACTGTCCATCGCGGACGCACGCATCCACGCCGCGGGCTGGCGCATCGAAGGCCTCAGCGTGGACCTGCCCGCGCTGCATCCGCAGCGACCCGTGCGCGCGCACGTCGCCGGCCGCTATGTCGACCTGCCGCTGCGCGCCGGTTTCGACCTGCAGGTGGCGCTGGCGAAGCCGGCTGCCGTTACGGGCGCCGCCGCGTTCGGGGACGTCGTGCTCAGCCGCGAGGGCGCCGCCGGCGACGGATGGCGCCTGCCGGGAAAGATCAGCCTGTCCGGGCCGTTGCGCCTGGCCGATGGCCAGGTGCGGATCACGCCGGCGCGGATCGGCGTCTCGGCCCGCTACGAATCGGGGCGCACGCGGCTGCCGTTCGCGCTGGGGCTGCACGGCCCGCTGCTGCTGCGCGACGCGACGCTGGCCATTGCGCCGGCCGGGGTGGCGCTGCGTGGCGAAGGCGTGCTGCCGGTCTTCGACGCACACGGCACGGTCGCACTGGGCCGGCGTCTGCTGCTGGAGCTCGATGGCGCCCTGCCCGGCTGGAAGGACGCCTGGCCCACGCTCCCGCCGCCACTGGGCCGGTCCCGCTCGCCGCTTCCTTTCGCGCTGCGCTACCTGGGCGCCGCGGACGCAGGCGGCATCGCCACGCTGCGGCTGCAGCGCGACGCCACCCGCTTCGACGCCCGCTTCCGCCTGCCCGACGTGTTGCGCTGGGCCGATGCCGATGCCGGCACCGCAGCCTCGCCCCTGCCGCCGCTGGACGGGCGCCTGACCACGCCGCGCATGGACATTTCCGGCGCCACCTTGCATGGCGTGGAGATCGATTTCGAGGATCCCTCGATCGATGCGCGCAGCCAGGCCCCCCGATGACCGCGCCATCCCGCAGGGCGCAACCGCCCAAGGCCGTCGGCGCCGCAGTGAACGCCCCTACGCCTGCGCAATCGGCCGAAGTCGAGCGCGCCCCGGACTTCGCCGCGCGACTGCTGGCCTGGTTCGATGCGAACGGCCGCCATGACCTTCCCTGGCAGCACCCGCGCACGCCGTACCGCGTGTGGGTGTCGGAAATCATGCTGCAGCAGACCCAGGTGCGGGTGGTGATTCCCTATTTCGAGCGCTTCGTGTCGGCCCTGCCGGACGTGCGTTCGCTTGCCGCAGCGCCGGCGGACCAGGTGCTGGCGCTGTGGTCGGGGCTGGGCTACTACGCCCGCGCCCGCAACCTGCAAGCGGCCGCGCGGCAGTGCGTCGCGCTGCACGAAGGCCAGCTGCCGCGTGACCTGGCCGCGCTGATGGCGCTGCCGGGCATCGGCCGCAGCACCGCGGGCGCGATCCTGGCGCAGGCCTGGGGCGAGCGCGCCCCGATCATGGACGGCAACGTGAAGCGCGTGCTGTGCCGCGTCTTCGGCGTGGAAGGCTGGCCGGGTCAGCCCGCGGTGGAAAAGCGGCTGTGGTCCATCGCCGAATCGCTGCTGCCAGCCTCGCGCATGGCCGACTACACGCAGGCGCAGATGGATTTCGGCGCCACGCTATGCACGCGGCACGATCCGGCCTGCGTGCTGTGCCCGCTGCAGCGCGATTGCATCGCGCTGCGCGACGGACGCACCGGCGAGCTGCCCACCCCGAAACCGGGCAAAGCGCTGCCGCAGCGGCAGGCGCTGGCGCTGCTGCTGCGCGACGCGCACGGCCGCGTGCTGCTGCAAAAGCGTCCGCCCACCGGCATCTGGGCGGCGCTGTGGTCGCTGCCGGAGGCCCCCGACCACGCCCAGGCCCGCGCATGGTTCGAGGCGCACGTGCAAGGCGACTACGACGCGCTGGCCCCGCTGGAAGCGATCGCTCACGGCTTTACCCACTACCGCCTGCACCTGCAGCCGCTGGCGGGAAACGCGGCCTGCCTGGCCGCGCGCGTCGCCGACGACGGCGACCTGCGCTGGCTCGCCCGCCACGAACTCGCCTCGCTCGGCATCCCTGCGCCGGTTCGCAAGCTGCTGGAATCCATGCTGTAGCGGGGTAAGAGCAGCGGAAGTCCGAGCCGTGGCGGTTCGCAACGCCGGCACGCGCCGGCTGCCGGCCTTCGCAAGCGTCCGTGTCTTCGCGGTCGACCCCGGGTGAAGGGGCATGGGGTGAAGGGGACATGGGGTGAAGGGTTCGCGGCGCAAGCGGCTCCTACAATGGCGCTTCGCTCCCACCGCATGCGGCCATGTCCAGACAAGTCTTCTGCCAGTACGAACAGCGCGACACCGAGGGCCTGGACTTCGTGCCCTGGCCCGGCGAACTGGGCAAGCGCGTGTTCGCCGGCGTGGGCAAGGCCGCATGGGCGGCGTGGCTCGCGCACCAGACCATGCTGATCAACGAGAACCGTCTCTCGCCGCTGGATCCGAAGCATCGCGCCTTCCTGGAAGACGAAATGCGGAAGTTCCTGTTCGGAGGCGGCGCCGAGAAACCGGCCGGCTACGTGCCCGAAGCCTGAGCGGCCGCGCGCGCCGTGCGTTCGGCCTGCCGGATCGCCTTGACGTCCAGCGGGCGGATCTGGCGGATGTGGCACGGGATGTCGATCGCGTCGCGGTCCAGCACCAGCACCTTGTCGAAGCGCGCACTGACCCGCCCGAAGGTATTGGACAGCGTGATCGCCCGCGCAAAGGCCAGGTCCGGGCAGGGACCGGCCAGGTCCAGCAACCAGGCCTCGCTCGGCCGGCTCCAGATGGCGATCGCCTCCTCGCCCAGCGGCGTCCAGCCGTTGATGCTGCCGTAGTAGCGGAAGCTGTCGACCGGAGCGCCCGCATTGGCTTCGTACAGCGCGCGCCTGTCGGCGTCGCGTTGCGCCGGGTTCGTTGCACAGGCGGCCAGACCGAGCACGGCGGCGCAAACAAGGCTGGCGAGGCGCATGGCGGCTTCCCTCCAGTGGGTGGGCATCCCGCGATCTTGCGCCCAGAGGCGCGTCACGGCGGCGACCCGCGCCGGCACATTCAGTTCCCGTGCGGGTTGCCGCGCGTCACCGGCATCCGTATCATCGCGCCCTCGCTTGACCGGCCGTGGCCGGGTAGCTCAGTTGGTAGAGCAGGGGATTGAAAATCCCCGTGTCGGGGGTTCGATTCCCTCCCCGGCCACCATTCCGGTCCAAGACGAAACCGATGCCGAAGCCGCGCCCGTGCGCGGCTTCGCCGTCTGTGGCGGACCAGTCGAGGCCTATCCGCCCCGCGCACTTGCAGGGCGCAGTCGCTACCAGGCTCGTGCGATGCCCAGCACCCACCCGGCCTCTCCCGCATCCGCGGGCAGGTGCTCCACCAGATAGCCGCTGTTGCGCCGGGTCGCCACGCCCTGGAACGACAGTTGGTACGCGCCGAGCGACAACCCGAGGCCTGCACGCGCGTCGAAGTAGGTGCGGTCGACGCCCGCCTCGAGTTCCCCGCCGCGCCATCCGGCACCTGCATGCGCCAGTAGTAGCCAGCGTTCGCCGACCGGCATGCTGGTATTGAGGTCGACGTACGCGGCAGGGCCATAGTCACCGAACGGCTCCGGCTGGTAGTGCACGCGCGCATTCCATCGGTCGGATACCAAACCGATATACAGCTCGCGATAGTCTTCCCCATGGTGGCTGGTGAACGCGACGTGCTGGATCCCGGCTTCCCAGCTTCGTCCGCTCGGCCGGCGCCACGCGCGGCCCGCGTAGGACACCACCTGGAGGCCACCTTCGTTTTCGATCCGGGTCGTCGAACCGAAGGCGCCGGCGTACCACCCGCTGGCGCGATCGAGCACGATGCCGGCCTGCAGCGCCGGCGCGCCGTCGGTCATGGAGACCCCGCGATAGCGGTAATCCGAAACCACGCCCAGCGTCACTTCCGCCTGCGCAGTCCCGCACGTACCGGCCGCGGTAGCCAACAGCAGGTACCCAAGCAGGCGGTGCGTCGGCAAGGCGGCCTCTCAGCGGCGCGACCCTCCTCCTGCAGGCGCCAAGTCCGCACAGTTGCAGGCACAGCGGCCGGCAACGCGCGCGACGACTTGGCAGGCATCCACACCCGGGGGTCGCTTGGAGGCGAATCCTAGCGCGGACGGACTCGATATCTGCGTCATCAGGGCCTGCGACCTCATCCTTGGTGCGAGTTGGCGCACCAGTGCCACCAGCCCGCTCACTTGCGCGGTTGCGAAGGAGCTGCCCGAAACCAGCGTCCATCCCCCGCCAGGCACCGGAGCGGGAATACCGCGACTGGGCGCATGAACCACGCCGCGCGCGTAGGTGCGACGGTCATCCAGCCCTGCAACCGCGAGCACGCCGGGGTGACTGGCAGGAAAGCCCACTCCCTCTGCGTGCGGGTCCACGGCCCCTACGACCACCACGCCGCGCAGCAGCGCCGCATCGATCAGTCTAGCGAGCAGCACGTCAGGTGGTCCGGTCAGGCTCATGTTGACGACCTGCGCCCTGGCTTCCAGGCCGAACTGCAGCGCCTTGGCAAGTGCGAACGTGTCGCAAGCGGCTGCGCCGCCCGATGTCTGGCTGCATGCGCGCAACGCCAGCAGGCCGGCATCGGGCGCGATGCCGATGATGCCGGCACCGTTGCTCCCGGCCACGATGATCCCGCCCACCGCCGTGCCGTGCGGCTCGGGGCGGTAGCGCTGCCCGTCGATGAAATTGCGGGTGGCGATGTCCTGTCCCCGCAGATCGGGATGTTGGGCATCCAGCCCGCTGTCGATCGAGGCGACCAGCACACCCCGCCCGGTTGCCACGCGATGCAGCTCGCGCAAGCGCCATTCGCGCACCACGGGCTGAGCCAGGGACAGCGGGTCACCGTACCTCTGGGACAGCAAACGGAAGCGTTGCACCATCTGCGCGGACTCGACACGCGAATCGGCCAACAGCTTGGGTAACTCGCGCCGGCCGGCCTCGACAGTGGCCGCTTCCAGCACGTAGCAGTCGAGGCCGAGCGCAGGCATGGGCCAGCCGTCGAGGAGCCGCAGGCCATGCTTGCCAGCCAGCTCGCGCGCGGTCCGGCGCCGCGATGCACTATCAGATGGGTTGCGATATCCGCCGCCGTACGCCAGGTCCGGGCGGTAGTGGGCCACCGGGAGCCGGAGCATCATCAGGATCCGACGTTCGTCGGCCTGTGCCGGGGCCTCCTCCTGCACCCGTCCGATGCGCTGCCCCGGAGCGGATGGATCCTGTGCACGCACATTCGCCACCCCCAGCAGCGCCAGCATGCCCGCCAGACAGACGATGCGAGCCGCGACGGTCATTCCCGTGCCCCATCCCCAATCAGCTCGGCCACACGCACGCCGCGCGACGCTCGAAACGTTTCCAGGGCGACCGCAGCATGCCGGGCATCGACGGCAACGACATACGCGCCGTTGTGCGATGGGCCGTCGATGATCCTGGCACCGCTGCGCAGCAACAGACGCTGCGACTCCGCCTGGTCCAGGGTGGGGGCCAACATGAGCAGCAGGGTCGCGTCGCCGTGTACTCCCGACATCGCCGGCATGCTGGAGGACAACGTGCGGTACTGGGCGGGGGGCGAAACAGCGGTAACCAGCCACGGGCCCGCAACGAGCGCAACCAGCGCGCAGGCCTGCACGATCACCAGCCCTTGCAGCCAGGCCGGCGCGTCGTACCAACCCCGCGACCAGCCATGCAGGCGCGCGCGCAGCGGCAGGGACACAGCGGCCCTAGGTCCTACCCCCACGCGGCCACGCAGGCGCGCAAACGCAGGTGCCGGCAATGGCTCGCCCTGTCCGATGCTGCAGGCCGCCCGCGTATCGCGCAGCGTCTGCAGTTCCGACTGGCATGCCTGACACTCCTGCAGGTGAGCTTCGACCAGCGCCTGATCGGCCGTGTCCAGCGTGCCGTTGACCAGCCACGGCAGCAGGCGGGTCGTTTCGTCGTGCGGGCTGCCCGCGAAATTCAGGAGTTTCGCGCTCATATGGCCTCCTGTTGGGCGTCCAGCAGCGCCCGCATGCGTTTACGCGCATAGAACATCCGTGACTTCACGGTATCCACCGGGCAGCCCATTGCCGCGGCAACGTCCCGGCAGCTGTACCCGAGCAGGTATGTCATCTCGACGACCGTGCGCTGTTCGAACGGCAGCGAATCCAGCGCAATGGCGATCAGGTCGCGCTGGTGCTGGCGCTGCACCAGATCCGCAGGCCCAGGTGCCGGGTCGACGAAGTCGAAATCTCCCTCGGCCTGGTGCGCCACGACGTGACCGGCCTGGCGCAGCGACTTGAGTGCCTGCCGGTAGGCAATGCCGAAGACCCACGTGGACACCTTGCCGTCTGGCACGAACGCATGTGCGCGATTCCACACCACCACCATGGTGTCGTCGAGCACCTCCTCGATGAGCTCCGGGCGGCGCAGGATGCGCTGCAGGAATCGCGACAGGCGCGGATGGTAGAGCTGGTAGAGCGCCTCGAACGCATCCATCCGCTGCGCGGCCACGCCCGCCATCAGTGTCAGCTCATCCAGCTGGGGTGCACCCCCCGCGCCCGCGGTCGCACCTTGGGCTGCAAAGCCGTCCACTTCGTGCTGCCGTGGTCCGCTCACATGTGATCGCCTGCCTCTCGACGAGCAGTGAATGCCGCTTCGGGGCATCCCGGTTCGATTATGCCGTCGGTCGGGGCGTCTTGGAGTCTTGAACCACGTCGGGCGCGACGGGTATCCACGTGAGTCCGACATCACGTCAGGACCCGGTCCCGTGCCGGCCCCGCGCAATCCAGGACCCCATCATGAAGCCATGCATCCTCACCCAAGCCGCAGGCTTGACCCTGCTCGTCGCTTGCACCCTGCCCGCCGTGGCCGACGCTGCGGACATCCGCGTGCGCTGCGAGTCCAGAGCCAGTCCCGCGCGCGCCAAGATCTCGGTGGACGGCAGCAATGTGGCGGCAAACGCGATGTTCACGGCACGTGTCACCTCGGGCACCGGCGTCGCGACCTCGGCACCACGCACCGCAGCCGGCGACGAAGTGGAGTTCGACTTCGACAGCAACTGGAGGGACGTCCGTGCGGGTGCCACGCGCATCTCCCCGGCGTTCATCAGCGCCAACGCGGTCCGCGCAGTGCTCCTCAACGCGGACGGACAGGTCGTCGCGGGTCCGACGGCGGCCTCCTGCAGGGCCCGTTAGGCAACCGAGCAAAAACGGCGTGGGCCGCCCCCCGGTCCGCGCTCGATCCTGCGACGGCCGCGACGAGGCCAGGACCTGCGTCGCACCCGGTCGTCGTGACCGATCCACGTTGCGACCGCCACGGATCGGGAGCATGACGAAGCCGCGCCCTACGCGGCTTCGTCGCGCAGCGGCATCGGCAGCGCTAACATCCGTGTCCCACTCTCGAACGGGACACGCGATGAACGCAACGCGCTTGATGTTCGGCCTTGCCTGCGCGATGGCGCTGGCCGCCTGCTCCAGCGGCCCCGTGCGTCGCGTGTCCGAACCGGCCGCCAGCATCCAGCAGCTCAGCGTCCGCGCCGACGGCAGCTGGTCGGTGGAGCTGCGCATCGAGAACTTCAGCAGCGTGCCGATGCGGTTCGGCGCCGTCAGCCTGCCGATCACCCTGGGCGGACAGCCTGCCGGCACCCTGCAGGGCAATGCGGGCATCTCCATCGGCCCGGAGTCTGCGGACGTGGTGACGCTCGCGCACGCACCGGCGGTGGGCGCCAAGGTGGCGCTGGCCGACGCGCTGGGCGCCGGGCGCGGCTTGGGCTATGCCTTCGAAGGCACCCTGCGCGCGGCGCCGGAAGACGGGCGCGAGCGCGAGTACCGGGTCAAGCGCAGCAGCGCGCTGAGCCCGGTGCCGGGCCTGGCCGGCGTGCTGCGCTGAACGTCGCTGTCCGCCGCATTCGAGCAAACATCCTGTTCCGGCAGCGCACAGTCGCGGCACTGCCCTCCAACCCGAGACCCGCATGAGCAGCTACAAGGCACCGCTGTCCGACATCCGATTCGCGCTGTACGACGTGCTGGGCGTCGAGGCGCTGTTCGCACGCCTGGGTTTCGAGCACGCCAGCCGCGACATCGTCGATGCGGTGCTGGAGGAAAGCGCGCGCTTCAACGAAACCGTGCTGGCGCCGCTCAACCGCGCCGGCGACGAAGCCGGCTGCCGCTTCGACAAGACCACCGGCAGCGTCTCTACCCCGCCCGGGTTCGCCGCGGCCTATGCGCAATACGTGGAGGGCGGATGGCCGGGCCTCACCGCGCCGGAAGCCTTCGGCGGACAGGCGCTGCCGCATACCGTCGGCGTGCCGGTCAAGGAGATGATCGACGCCGCCAACCTGTCCTGGGGCAACTTCCCGCTGCTTTCGCACGGCGCCACCGAGGCGCTGCTGCACCACGGCGACGACTGGCAGAAGGAGGTCTTCCTCAAGCGCCTGGTGTCGGGCGAGTGGACCGGCACCATGTGCCTCACCGAGCCGCACTGCGGCACCGACCTGGGCCTGCTGAAGACCCGCGCGGTGCCCAATGCCGACGGCACGTACGCCATCAGCGGCACCAAGATCTTCATCACCGCCGGCGAGCACGACTTCACCGACAACATCGTGCACCTGGTGCTGGCGCGCCTGCCGGATGCGCCGGCCGGCAGCCGGGGCATCAGCATGTTCATCGTGCCCAAGGTGCGCGTGGGCAGCGATGGCGCGCTGGGCGAACGCAACGGCGTGCGCTGCGGCGCCATCGAACACAAGATGGGCATCCACGGCTCGGCCACCTGCGTGCTCAACCTGGACGACGCGCAGGGCTGGATGATCGGCCAGCCCAACCGCGGCCTGCAGGCCATGTTCGTGATGATGAACACCGCGCGCCTGGCGGTGGGCCTGCAGGGACTGGGCCTGTCGGACCGCGCGTACCAGAACGCGCTGCGCTACGCGCGCGAACGGTTGCAGTCGCGTGCGCTGTCCGGCGCGAAGTTCCCGGACAAGCCGGCCGATCCGATCGTGGTGCATCCCGACGTGCGGCGCATGCTGCTCACCCAGAAGGCCCTGGTCGAGGGCGGGCGCCTGCTCGGCTACCACGCCGCGTCGCTGGTGGATGTCGTCGAGCACGCCACCGACGCGGACGAAAAGGCCCAGGCCGACGCGCTGCTGGGCTTCCTGACGCCCATCGCCAAGGCCTGCCTCACCGAATGGGGCGTGGAATGCACCTACCACGCGCTGCAGTGCTTCGGCGGGCACGGCTACATCGCCGAACACGGCATGGAGCAGTTCGCGCGCGATGCCCGCATCACCACGCTCTATGAAGGAACCACGAGCATCCAGGCGCTGGACCTGATGGGCCGCAAGACCCTGCAGGCGCAGGGCGCCGGGCTGCGCGTGCTGCTGGGGCTGGTGGAAGAGTTCTGCAAGGCGAACGAGGGCGACGCCGCGCTGCAGGAGTTCATCGCGCCGCTGCGCCAGAAGGCCGGCGAGTGGCAGCAGCTCACCGCGGAGATCGGCACGCGCGCCGCAGGCGACGCGGAGGAAGTGGGCGCCGCGGCGTGGGACTACCTGTTCTACAGCGGCTACGTGGTCCTGGCCTACTGGTGGGCACGCAGCGTGGCCGCCGCGGACCGCTCCGCGCAGCCGCAGGCCTTCCGCGAAGCCAAGCGCGAAACCGCGCGCTTCTACTTCGCCCGGATCCTGCCGCGCACCCTGGCGCATGCCGCGAGCATCCGCTCCGGCGCGGCGCCGCTGATGTCGATCGAAGCCGACGCGCTGTAGGCCGGGCCGGGTTTCGGCCGACATGTACTGCGGTTCCCGCGGCGCGCCGCGCCCGCCGCTGGCGCGAGGCGCCTGCGGTGATACACAAAACATCAACAAAGGCGTATAAGCTGCCTTTCCCATGGGGACGGACAGAGCGAAGCTTCGCCTGATCGATGGAACCGGTGCCCAAGCCGGTGCTACCGCTGCCCCCGCATTGCCCGCCCGCCTCGATTCCGTGCGCCTGCTGTCGCTGGACGCGCATGGCCGGGTGCTGGACTGGATGAGCTGGCAGGACGCGGCCTGCCTGTATGCGCGCGAAGCCGTCGCCTGGACGCTGGGCGATCCGTGCCTGACCGTGCATGGCGGCCTGTGCCGCAGCACCGGCGAGCGCAGCGTGATGCACCTGCATCCGATCATCGCCGCGCGCGGTCACGTGCGCCCGCAGACCTTCGATCCCACGCCTGCGCTGAGCAACCCCGCGTTGTTCGCACGCGACCAGTACCTGTGCCTGTACTGCGGGCGCGAATTCCACCGGCAGCAGCTCACCCGCGACCACGTGGTGCCGGTTTCGCGGGGCGGGCGCGACGTGTGGGAGAACGTGGTCTCCGCGTGCTTCCACTGCAATTCGCGCAAGGGCGGCCGCACGCCGCAACAGGCCTCCATGCCGCTGCTGGCGGTGCCCTTCAGGCCCAGTTGGGTCGAACACCTGGTGCTGTCCAACCGCAACATCCTGGCCGACCAGATGGCCTTCCTGAAGAACCACCTGCCCAAGCGCGCACCGCGCTTCAACTAACAGCACCCGTGCCGCGCGCGGCGTCACGTACGCGGCCGCACAGTCCGGTGCGCCTGCTTGCCCTTCCGCATTCCCGTGCCGCGTTATCGGCACCGCTTCGCATTCCTCGCCGGCCGCGTGCCGCTAGAATCCAGTCTTTCGTCCACGGGGGAAGGACACGAATGGCGCATACGCTCGGCATCACCGGCATGGATTCGGCCACCGAGGACGCATTGCGTTCCGCATTCGAACAAGCCAGCACCCGCCTGGGCAAGGCGTGGGAACTGGCGCCCGAGTCCAGCGCCGGCTACGTGGTGGTGGACATGGACAGCATGTATGGCCCGATGAGCTGGATCCGCCTTCACGCCGCGGGCAAGCAGGTCATCGGCCTGACCGGCGGCTCGCGGACCCAGGCCGATTACCTCCTCGCCCGCCCCGTGGACGCCGATGCGCTGGCGGCCTTGTTGACCTCGATTTCCGGGCAGGCGCCCGCGGCCGAAGCGCCCGCCGCGCAGGCTATCCCCGAAGCGCCGCCTTCCGTCAGCACGCCCGCCCCCGCGCCGGCGGACGAGTTGCCCGAGGAGCGCGCCACGCCGAGCCGCGATCCGGAAGCCGCCGCGCCGCCCGAATCTGCAGCCGCCCTGGAACCGGCACCTGCCGCGGACGCACCGCCTGCCCCCCCTGCGCCGCCCGCAGCGCCGCGCGAACGCACGCTCGCCGACTGGCTGGCGCCGGGCGCACTGCCCGGCCGCTGGAGGCTGCAGCGCGGCGGCGTCAGCGTGTTGTTCGACGCCGATGCGCGCACCTACCACGGTCCGGCCGCGCTCAAGCCGCTGGCGGCCGCATTCGACGGCACGGTGGAGCGGGACGATTTCGAACCGATCACCGCGGACGCCTGGGCCGGCGTGGCCACCGGCGCCCCGCAGCCGCTGGTGCGCCTGCAATGGCTCGGCGCGCTGCTGGCCGGCAAGGGTGCGCTGCTGCCCGGCTACGATCCGGCGGGCCAGTACCGCCTGGTCAAGTGGCCGCAGACCGAGCGCGAGTATCCGCGTCATTTCCGCATCGCCACCGCGATGATGAAGGGCCCGGCCACGCTGGCCGAGACCGCTGCCGCCAGCGGCGTCCCGCTGGAGGAAGTGGCCGATTTCGTGAACGCCAACCTGGCGACCGGCTTCGCCGAGCCGGTGCTTGCCGCGCCGGCGGAAGCGGCCGAGGCGCCCAAGCCCGGCGGCCTGCTCGGACGCCTGCGCACGCGCTGAACGCACGGCCCGGGCCGCGCGGCCTTCACGCAGCCCCCATGCCCGCCCCACGGCGCGGAACTACAATGGGCGCATGATCGATTCCGCCCGATATCCCCGGCTGTCCACGATCGACAGCCCGGCCGACCTGCGCCGCTTCGACGAAGCCGAACTGCCTGCCATCGCCGAGGAGCTGCGCGCCTACCTGATCGAGTCGGTGGGCAAGTCGGGCGGCCATTTCGGCGCCGGCCTGGGCGTGATCGAACTCACCACCGTGCTGCACTACCTGTACGACACGCCGGAAGACCGGATCGTCTGGGACGTGGGCCACCAGACCTATCCGCACAAGATCCTGACCGGACGCCGCGACGCGATCCACACCGTCAAGCAGAAGGGCGGCGTGGCGCCCTTCCCCAAGCGCGAGGAAAGCGAGTACGACACCTTCGGCGTGGGCCATTCGTCCACGTCGATCTCGGCGGCACTCGGCATGGCCATCGCCAACGCGCGCGCTGGCAACGGCCGGCGCGTGGTGGCCGTGATCGGCGACGGCGCGATGACCGCGGGCATGGCCTACGAGGCGCTGAACCACGCGGGAGGGATGGAGCCGGAGCCCGACATCCTGGTGATCCTCAACGACAACCGCATGTCGATCAGCGAAGCCGTGGGCGGCGTGACCCGCATGCTCGGCCGCATGACCGGCAGCCGCACCCTCAACGCGCTGCGCGAGGGCGGCAAGAAGATCCTGGGCGACAAGCGCCACAGCGGCACCGCGCGCTTCGTGCGGCGCTGGGAGGAACACTGGAAGGGCATGTTCGTGCCGTCCACGCTGTTCGAGGAAATGGGCTTCCACTACACCGGCCCCATCGACGGCCACGACACCAAGGCCCTGGTGGATACGCTCAGGACGCTGCGCACGCTCAAGGGCCCTCAGCTGCTGCACGTGATCACCACCAAGGGCAAGGGCTACGAGCTCGCCGAAGGCGACCAGATCGGCTACCACGCGGTGTCGCCGTTCGACCCGACCAAGGGCCTGGTCAGCAAGCCGGGCGCGAAGAAGCCGACCTACACCGACGTGTTCGGCGACTGGCTGTGCGACATGGCCGCGGCCGATCCGCTGCTGCTGGGCATCACCCCGGCCATGCGCGAAGGCTCGGGCCTGGTGCGCTTCAGCAAGGACTATCCGGACCGCTACTTCGACGTGGCGATCGCCGAACAGCACGCCGTCACCCTGGCGGCCGGCATGGCCTGCGAAGGCGCCAAGCCGGTGGTCGCGATCTATTCCACGTTCCTGCAGCGCGCATACGACCAGCTCGTGCACGACGTGGCGATCCAGAAGCTCGACGTGCTGTTCGCCATCGACCGCGGCGGCGTGGTCGGCCCGGACGGCGCCACCCATGCCGGCAACCTCGACCTGTCCTACCTGCGCTGCGTGCCGCACATGGTGGTGATGGCGCCCGCCGACGAGAACGAATGCCGGCAGATGCTGACCACCGGCTACCGCCACCAGGGCCCCGCCGCCGTGCGCTACCCGCGCGGCACCGGCCCTGGGATCACGGTGGATGCCACGCTCGACACGCTGCCCCTGGGCAAGGCGCAGCTGCGCCGGACCGGCACGCGCCTCGCCCTGCTCGCCTTCGGCGCGCTGGTGCCCGCTGCGGAAGAGGTTGGCGAGGCGCTGGGGCTGACGGTGGTGAACATGCGTTTCGTGAAGCCGCTGGATCGCGCCCTGCTGTTGGAACTGGCGAAGACGCACGAAGGCTTCGTCACCCTGGAAGACAACGTGGTCATGGGCGGCGCAGGCTCCGCGGTCGCCGAGCTGCTCAGCGAAGCCGGTGTGCCACTGCCCATCGTTCACCTGGGCCTGCCGGACGAGTTCCAGCACCATGCCAGCCGCGAGGACCTGCTGTCCGAAGCCGGGCTGGACGCGGAAGGCATCCGCAAGGCCTTGCTGGCGCGCTGGCCGGCGCTGGCGGCGCCGTCGCAGGATCTCGCGCGGGTGCGCTCCATCGCAAGCTGAACCGCACGCGCGGCGCGTGGGGCGCCGACTGCGTGCGCGTGCGCGCGCCGCAAGAACCAGCCCGTGCGGCTTCGCTATAGTGCGGCCGCACGTTTCGGCACGGAACATCCGCAGTGGGCGCCTGGTTCGTCTCCAGTCCGGCATGGCAGGTCGTGGCCATGGGCATCGCATGGTTCGCGCTGCTCTACTTCTCGGTGGCGCTGGGCGGAACGCTGCTGGTGCGCGCGATGGCGCGCGCCGGGTTCGGGCGCGTCATCGATCCCCGTCCCCTGCCTGCCGGACAGGTCGCCCGGGAAACCGCACAGGCCTGCGGCTCCATCGCGGTCTTCGGCATCGGCCTGCTGCTGCCGTGGGGCCTGCTGCGCGCAGGCTGGGCGCAGCTGGCGCAAGACCCGTCCACCCTGCGCATCGCTGCGGAGCTGGCCGTGCTGTTCGTCTGGAACGAACTGCACTTCTACGCCAGCCATCGCCTGCTGCACACGCCGTGGCTGCGCCGTTTCCACGCAGGCCACCACCGTTCGCACACACCGACGCCGTTCTCGACGTATGCCTTCCACCCCGTGGAAGCCGCCCTGTTGGGCAGTGTGCCGCTGCTGCCGATGCTCGTGCACGACTTCAGCTTCGCCGCGCTGGTGGCCCTGACCGTCCTGAGCATCGTGTTGAACGGACTGGGGCACGCGAACTACGAGTTCTCGCGCCGCGCGCCCGCGCGTGGCCCGCTCGGCGCAAGCCGACGCCACCACCTGCACCACGCCTGCTACGGCGGCAACTACGGTTTCCTGCTCACGGCCTTCGACCGCGCCCTGGGCACCGCGTTGCCACTGGATGCCGCCGACGAGCGCCTCGCGAAACGCGCGACGCTGCCATGACCGGGCGCTACCGCACGCACGCGCTACGGCCGCGCGCGCACTCACTCCCAAGAACACTGGACGCTTGATGCCCACCCGCTTCGAACGCACCTGGATCCAGGGCACCGGCCGATTCCTGCCCGGCCCCGCGGTGGACAACGCCGGCATGGACGCGTACATCGCGCCGCTGTCGAAACTGTCCGGCCGCATCAAGCGCCGCATCCTGGCGGAGAACGGCATCGTCGCGCGCCACTACGCGATCGACGCGGAAGGACGCGCTCGCCTTGGCTGCGCCGCCATGGCCACGCAGGCCATCGCGGACTGCCTTTCCGACGCGAACCGCGACATCGGCGACGTGGGCCTGCTCGCGTGCGGCACGGCGGGCGGCGATGCGCTCATGCCCGGCTTCGCCAGCATGGTGCTGGGCGAGCTGGCCGCACCGCCCATGCAGACCTTCTCCAGCCACGGCATCTGCGCCTCGGGCGTGGGCGCGTGGGAGGCGGCGGCGGCGGCGGTAGAACTGGGCGCGCATGCCGACGCGCTGGTGGCGGCCGCGGAGATGCCGTCGCGGCTGTTCAAACGCTCGCGCTACTCGGCGCGCGGCTACGACGCGGACTTCGATGCCCACTTCCTGCGCTGGATGCTCTCCGACGGCGCAGGCGCCCTGCTGCTGACGTCGCACCCGGACGGCGCCCGCCCGGTGCGGTTGCGCCTGCGCTGGATGCACCAGCGATCGTTCTCCGGCGACTACCCGGTCTGCATGCAGCTGGGGCTGTCGCCCGACCGCGAACGCTCCCACCTCGATTACGGTTCGTGGCACGAAGCCGAAGCCGACGGCGCGCTGTTCCTGCGCCAGGACATCCGCCTGCTGCCGCACCTGTTCGACGTGGGCGTGCACGAGTACGCGAGCCTGGCGCACGCCGGCTGGATCGAGCCTGCGCGCGTCGACCATTTCCTGTGCCACTACTCGTCGCAGAAGTTCGCGCCGGTGGTGGACGAGCTCATGCACAAGGCCGGGCTGGCGATCCCGCGCGAGCGCTGGTACAGCAACCTCACCACGCGCGGGAACACCGGCGCGGCGTCGATCTTCATCATGCTCGACGAGTTCCTGCGCACGCGGCAGGTGCGCCCGGGCGAGCGCATCCTGTGCTTCGTGCCGGAGTCCGGACGCTTCACGGTTGCGTTCGCGATGATCGAGGTCGAGGCGGCGGGCCCCGGCGCCGGCGCGGTGGCACCGGCGTGGCCCACGCCGGCCGGCGAGCGAGCCGCCGCGGCCGTGGACACCGCCGCCGCTCGCGTCGCGCCGCCGCACGATCCTTCCGCTGCTCCCGAGGCGCTGCGCCACCTGCTGGGCGAACTGGCCTCGATCTGGCACGACTACCGCTCGCGCGCATGGCGCACGCCGGTGATCCGCCGCCTGCGCGAGCGGCGCTTCTCTCGCGCCGATTACCTGGCCTGGATGCGCAGCTGGATCCCGCAGGTGCGCGAAGGCAGCAAATGGATGCGCGAAGGCGCGGCCTCGGTGGTCGCGCCGTACGACGCGCTGCAGGCGCTGATCGAAACCCACGCGGGGGACGAACAGGACGACTACATGATCCTGTTCGAGGATTACCGCAGGGCGGGGGGCGAGGTCGCGGACATCGACGCCCTGCGCCGCAACCCGGGCGGCGAGGCCCTCAACGCCTACCTGCACGCGCTGGCGGCAACGCGCAATCCGCTTGGATTGCTCGGTGCGATCTACGTCATCGAAGGCACCGGCCAGCGCATCATCCCGGCCCTGCTGCCGCTGATGAAGGCCAGCCTGCTCGGGGGCGCCGATGCGGTGCCTGCCGATGCGTTCCGTTTCCTCGAGTACCACGGCGCGAACGACGAACACCACCTGCTGCGCTGGCTGCGCGCGGTGGAGATCGTGCTGCAGCACGACGGCGACGGCAGCGGCGCACGTGCCATCATCGGCACCGCGCGGCGCACCGCCGAGCTGTACCTCATGCAGTTCGAACACGTCGGCGTCGAAGACGCGCCCACCACCGCGGCGGCCCCATGAAACCCAAGCCCGACTTCCTGGAGCAACCCTACGACCCGCGCGACCCCAACCCCTGGCTCGCGCTGTACCTGGACCGCAGCACGCCGCTGGACGAGGAAGTCAAACGCGTCTGGCTCGCCGATTCCAGTTCGCGCTCGCGCCAATACCTGCTGCCCTTCGTGCGTCCCTTCGCGCGCCTGCTGATCATCCTGTTCCAGGTGCTCAAGACGTTCACGCCGCGGCGCTGGGCGTTCTCGCGGCAGCTGCACCGGCTGCTGGCGTGGGGCATGGAGAACTTCATCCGCCCCGAGGCGAACTGGCTGATCCTGCGCCACTTCCACCTGGGTTCGCAGGTACTGGCGTTCATCGCCCGCAACTCCGGCACCGACACGCCGACCAACCCCCTGCAGCCGATGCGGATCTCGGACGTGCGCGAGGACATGTACCTCATCCACGACCTCAACCTCTACAACTTCATCATCCGCCTCAACCAGAACCTGGCGGCGGAAGGCAGGACGCTGCAGCACGTGCCCGCGCCCGACCTGTCGATGATCGAACGGCCGCCGCTGGAACTGGCCGACATGCCGCACCGCCGCCGCAACTTCCTGGACCTGCAGAGTTCGATCGAACTGTTCACGCCCATCTACCAGCTGCTGCTGACCGACAGCGACTTCTGGCGCGCCACCAACTCGCTGCAACTCGACGAGACCATCGGCCTGTACGCGGCCACGATCCTGGACGCGCACGCGCACCTGGTGCTGGTCAACAACAAGCATCCCCTGGTGCCGCAGTCCACGCTGCGCGCGGGCTACCGGCTCGCCCTGCACGGACTGTCCACCGAGATGCTGCACGCGTTCCTGATGGGGCGGAAGGCGCAGCTGGAGTCAGCGCGCGCGGCTTGAAGCGGACCGCACACGGCGAGGGAATCCTTCGCAGGTGCACGCTGGCCTGCCCGTTTCACCGGAAGGCCTCACTAGGCCGCTTCTTTCCCTCATTCCCGCGAAAGCGCGAATCCAGTGCCTGCATCGCGCTCACCGAAGTCTCTGCCCTCCAGCCCGGCTTGACATGCGTGCGCTGGCGGCCCCAGCGATGACAGCTGATCCTTCGCGTGTGCGCGCTGGCGTGCCCCGCTTCGCCGGAAAGACCGACTAAGCCGCTTCTTGCCGTCGTTCCCGCGAAAGCGGGAATCCAGGGGCCGTTGCTCCGCGCACACCAAAGCGTCGGCGGTCCAGCACGGCGCGGCATGCCCGCCCTGGCGCCCGCGACGATGACGTGTTTCCGCGGTAAGGCCGCAAGCGCTGCACGGGATCGGATCAAACGCATTGGCGGCCAGTGCCGTTCACCGTGGCGCTGTGCCAGCGCCACTGCACGCCTGCACGCGAATGCTGTCCCGAGGCACCAGGCAGGTCAGCACCGTTCGCGGCGGAGGCCGGTCCCCCCGGATCAATCGATCCTCGCTAGGGCGCCTCGACCTCGTAGCCTTTTGCCTGCAGCTTTGCCAGGTAGCCGTCCGGCTTGAGCAGCTCGGCGATCGGCAGCGTGGCGAAGGTGGAGCGGTTGCGCGCCAGCGCGGCCTCGGCCGCCGCCATCCACGTCCGCTCGATGCGCTGCGGCAGGTCGGCGATGCCGTGCTTGCGCGCCAGTGCGGCGCCGGTGAACGCGGCGCTGCAGGCGGTGAACTGGTTGCTGAAGGGTTGCTCGCGCAGGGTCTGGATGTCGCCGATGGACCATGCGTTGGCGCGCACCACCATGGTCCCCAGGTCGCCCTCGATGCGGTCCAGGGTGCGCGAGAAGCAGGCGCGGTCGTCCAGCGTGGTGGCGGCGAACTCGCGCAGCGCCTGCTTGGGCTTGGCGATGGTGATCAGCACCTTCGGTTCGACCGTGGCGACTGCGTGCTTGCGCGCGAGCTTGCGCACCACCGGCTCGACCACCCCGCCCTGGCGCATGCCGGACTTGCGGATCGCCTTGCCGTACAGCTCCAGCGCCGCGAACACCGGCCGCCACTGTTCGATGCCCCGCTCGCCGCCGATGTAGCGCGCCTTGAGCGCCTGCCAGCGCGCGTAGTCCGCCGGCGGCACCAGCTGCTGCAGGGTCCGCCCATCGGGGTTCCTGCGCGCCTTGAAGGCCGTCGGGATCAGCGCCAGGCGTCCGAAGAAGCCGGTGTCGGACTTGACCGACACCGAAGGCGAGGCCAGCACCTGCTGCGACTGCGCGATGACCTCGTCCACCCGGCTTGCGTCCCACTCGATCCCGCGCGGCAGCGGCGACAGCGTGCCGAGCACCCACAGCACGTGGTCGCCCTTGCTAACCTTCCACAGGCCCGGGCCCGGCTGCGCGCCGGTGACCACCAGCGTGGGCAGGTCGCGCACGTCATCGGGCGGACTCGGGGTGGCCGCGCCGGCCTGCAGCGCTTCCGCGCGCCCGGCAACGGGGGGCGTGGCCTGCTGCGCGGCCGCGGGGAAGGCGAACGACAGCGGCAACAGCAGAACCAGCAGCAGCGCGAGCGGCATGCGCGAAGACCTGGACGGGACGCGCGCATCCTGCCATCCCCGGCCGCATACACGAACGCCCGGCAGTGCCGGGCGTTGGGGCTCGCTTCAGCGAGCGACTTCTTCGTATTTGGTCGGGGTAGCCGGATTTGAACCGACGACCACTTGTCCCCCAGACAAGTGCGCTACCAGGCTGCGCTATACCCCGGTGTTCGGAATTATACCGCGCCGCGGAAAGGTCTTGGCTTGCGGCGACCTAACGCGCGCGGCGTGCCGCCGCGGTCAGCGGCGCAGCAGCTGCAGGACCTCCTCGAGCTCGACCCTGACCTGTTTGACGATCTGCGAGCTGAGCGCGGATTCCTCCTTCGCCCCCTCGCCTTCCAGGCGCAGGCGCGCGCCGCCGATGGTATAGCCTTGCTCGTAAAGCAGGCCGCGGATCTGGCGCACCATCAATACGTCGTGGCGCTGGTAATAGCGGCGGTTGCCGCGGCGCTTGACCGGCTTGAGGCTGGGGAACTCGGTCTCCCAGTAGCGCAGGACGTGCGGCTTGACGTCGCACAGTTCGCTGACTTCGCCGATGGTGAAGTAGCGCTTGGCCGGGATCGGCGGCAGTTCGCGGTTGCTGCCCGGGTCAAGCATGGCCGGCCCCGTCGTGCAGGCTGCCGGAATAGGCTTCGACGCGATCCTTGAGCTTCTGGCCCGGGCGGAAGGTGACCACGGTGCGCGCGGAGATCGGAATCTCCTCGCCGGTCTTGGGATTGCGGCCCGGACGCTGGTTCTTGCGGCGCAGATCGAAGTTGCCGAAGCCGGACAGCTTGACCTGGCGGCCGCGTTCCAGCGATTCGCGCAGCGCGTTGAAGAACGCGTCCACGAATTCCTTCGCCTCACGCTTGTTCAATCCGACTTCGTCGAACAGCCGCTCCGCCATCTCCGCCTTGGTCAACGCCATCTCGCCTTCCCCTTCAACCGCGGATCGCCGCGGCGTGTTCGCGCTGCAGGGCAGCCAGTACCGCAGCCACCACCCCGTCTGCATCGCGGTCGGTCAGCGTGCGTGAATCCTCCTGCAGAATCAAGCCCATAGCGAGACTCTTGAATCCGGCTTCGACCCCTTTTCCGACGTAGCGGTCGAACAGCCGAACACCCTTCAATGCAGGGCCCGCGGCCGCTTCCACGGTGCCGCGCAAGGCCGCCCACGACACCGTCTCCGGCACGACGAACGCGAGGTCGCGGCGGACGGACGGATAGCGCGACAGCGCCGCGGCACGCGGCAATGCGCGCGCCCGCAGCGGCTCCAGGTCGAGTTCGAACGCTACCACCGCCGCGTCCAGGTCCAGGGTGCGCAGCAGGCGCGGATGCAGCTGGCCGATCCAGCCGATGCGCTCGGCGCCACCCGCCGCGTCGGCGCGGAACACGTCCGCGGACCGCCCCGGGTGGCCATGCGCCGCCTGCGAGGGCCGGAACTCCAGCGTGGCGCCCGCCAGCGAGGCCATGCTTTCCAGGTCTCCCTTGAGGTCATGGAAATCCACGCCACGCGCGGCTCGCCCCCATTGCTCGCCGCCTGCGTCGCCGCAGGCCACCGCCGCGATGCGCAGGCGCTGCTCGGGTGCCTGCCCGGGCTGCGCCGCGGCCGCGAAGACGTTGCCGATCTCGAACAGGCGCACGCGGGGCTGCTGGCGCGCGACGTTGCGGGCCAGCGCATCCACCAGACCCGGCAGCAGTGCAGTCCGCATCGTCGCCAGGTCGGCACTGAGCGGATTCGCCAGCGGTACCGCGCCGTCGTCTGCCGACCAGTGCGACAGCAGTGCGGGCGCCACGAAGGCGTAGTTCACCGCTTCCAGGAAGTCGCGCGCGGCGAGCTGCTGGCGCAGCGCGCGTTCGTCCACGCGCGCCTCGCCGGGCGCGGCGATGCGCACCGCACCGCCCGGCAGGGTGGCGGGCAATCCGTCGTAGCCGTGGATCCGCGCGATCTCCTCGATCAGGTCCTCCTCGATCGCCAGATCGAAGCGGCGCGTCGGCGCCTGCACCTGCCAGCCTTCGGCCTGCGCTTCGACCTCCAGCCCCAGCGCGCGCAGGATGCGCTCGACCGCCGCATCGTCCACGTGCGTGCCCAGCACCCGTGCCAGCCGGGCGCGGCGCAGCACGATGCGCGCCGGCTTCGGCAAGGCGTCGGCCAGCGCCGCCTCGGTGAGCGGCCCAGGTGCGCCGCCGGCGATCTCCACGATCAGCCGCGTCGCCGTCTCGATCGCCTGGCGCGGCAGTTCCGGATCCACGCCACGCTCGAAGCGATGGCCCGCGTCGGTGTGCAGGCCCAACCTGCGGCCGCGGCCGATGATCGCCGCCGGTGCGAAGTGCGCCGCTTCCAGGAATACGCTGCGGGTCGCATCGGTCACGCGGGTGTCGAACCCGCCCATCACCCCGGCCAGCGCAACCGGGCGGTCCGCGTCGGTGATCACCAGGAACTCCGCATCCAGCTGCACGTCGCGGCCATCCAGCAGGGTCAGCCCTTCGCCGTCGCGCGCGCGGCGCACGCCCACAGGCCCGCGCAGCAGGTCGCGGTCGAAGGCGTGCATGGGCTGACCGAGTTCCAGCATCACGTACTGGGTCACGTCGACCAGCATCGAGACCGGACGGATGCCGCTGCGTCGCAGCCGCTCGGCCATCCACACCGGGGTGCCGCGCGTGCCGTCCACGCCTTCGATCACCCGGCCGACGTAGCGCGGCGCGTCGGCGCCGGCGTTGAGTTCCACCGGCAGCGCCGCATCGCACAGGCTCGGCATCGGCGCGGCGTCGAAGGCCTCGACCGTGCTGCCGGTGGCCGCAGCCACGTCGAAGGCGATGCCGCGGATGCCGAAACAGTCGGCGCGGTTCGGGGTCAGCTTCAGTTCGAAGGTCGCGTCCGGCAGGCCCAGGTACCCGGCCAGGGGCGCACCGACCGGCGCGTCGTCGGGCAGCTCGAGCAGCCCGGACGCATCGCTATCCAGCTCCAGCTCCCGCGCCGAGCACAGCATGCCGTTGGAGTCCACGCCGCGCAGCCTGGCCGCCTTGATCGTGAGATCCCCGACCTGCGTGCCGATGGTGGCCAGCGGGGCCACCAGACCCGGGCGCGCGTTGGGCGCGCCGCACACGATCTGCAACAGGCCACCCGCGGGGTTGTGCCCGCCGGCGTCCACCTGGCACACCTGCAGCTTGTCCGCTTCGGGGTGCTTCGCGCATTCCACGATGCGCGCCACCACCACGCCGTCGAGCCGCTCGCCGAGCGGCGTCACCTCTTCGACTTCCAGGCCGATGGAAGTGAGCGTCGCCGCCAGTTCGTCGCGGGTCGCTTCGGTGCGCACGTGTTGGCGAAGCCAGTTTTCGGAGAATTTCATTCGATGATCCCGAGCGATGTAGACCGGTCGTTCCGGCGCAGGCTGGAATCCACCTTGATCTCCGCGGCGAAATCAAAATGGATCCCGGCATCCGCCGGGATGACGGCGATTACGCGAACTGCCTGAGGAACCGCACGTCGTTGTCGAAGAAGCTGCGCAGGTCGTCCACGCCGTAGCGCAGCATCGTCAACCGCTCGATGCCCATGCCGAACGCGAAGCCGCTGTAGCGTTCCGGATCGATACCCACGTTGCGCAGCACGTTGGGGTGCACCATGCCGCAGCCCAGCACCTCCAGCCAACGCGTGGTGCCGTCCGGCTGCTGCCAGGCGATGTCCACCTCGGCCGACGGCTCGGTGAAGGGGAAATAGCTGGGACGGAAGCGCATTTCGAAATCGCGCTCGAAGAACGCCCGCACGAACTCGACCAGCGTGCCCTTGAGGTCGGCGAAGCTGGCGTGCTCGTCCACCAGCAGGCCTTCGCACTGGTGGAACATGGGGGTGTGGGTCTGGTCGCTGTCGCTGCGGTAGACCTTGCCGATGGCGATCATGCGCAGCGGCGGCGCATGCTCCTGCATGTAACGCACCTGCACGCCCGAAGTGTGCGTCCGCAGCAGGCGGGCGACGCCGCTGCCGTTGTCGGCCATGTAGAAGGTGTCGTGCATCGCGCGCGCCGGATGGTGCGGCGGGAAGTTCAGCGCCTCGAAGTTGTGCCAGTCGTCCTCGATCTCGGGGCCGTCCGACAGCTCGTAGCCGAGCCGGCCGAAGATGTCGGCCATGCGCTCGATGGTGCGGCTCACGGGGTGGATCGCGCCGCGTGCGGCATCGCGTCCTGGCAGGGTGACATCGATGGTCTCGCCGGCCAGGCGCGCATCCAGCGCGGCGTCCTCCAGCGCAACCTTGCGCAGGGCGAGCGCGTCGCCGATGGCATCGCGCGAGCGGTTGATCGCTTCGCCCGCCGCCTTGCGCTGGTCCGCGGGCAGCGCGCCCAGCGACTTCAGCCGTGCGGTGATGGTCCCGCTCTTGCCCAGCAGCGACACGCGCAGCTGTTCGAGCGCTTCGGGCGTGGAGGTGGCGGCAATGTCGGCCAGCGCCTGGCTCAACAGTGCGTCCGTTGGGGCATCCGCCGCGGTTTGGGTCTCGCTCATCCCGACTTTCCCTTGCGACAAAAACAATGGGGAAGGACTTTCGCCCTTCCCCATGCCGTACAACCGGTGGATCCGCGGGGAACGGCTTACGCCGCCTGCTCGCCCTGCGCGTCGGCCTTGGCGGCCTTCTTCGCCGGCGCCTTCTTCGCGGCGGGCTTCTTGCCGGTGTCCGCCGCAGGCTCGCGCCTGGTCGCAGGCTCGCGCACGTAGCGCGGCAGGGTTTCGGGCTTCTTGACCTCGAGGTTCAGCGCCTTGCCGGCCGCTTCGGCCAGCGTGCCGAAACCGGCGAGATCGTGCACCGCGATATCAGCGAGAACCTTGCGGTCCAGGGTGATGCCGGCCTTCATCAGGCCGTTCATGAAGCGGCTGTAGCTCAGGCCGTACATGCGCGACGCGGCGTTGATGCGCGCGATCCACAGCGTGCGGAACTGACGCTTCTTGAGCTTGCGACCGATGTACGCGTACTGCAGGGCCTTGGTGACCGCCTGCTTGGCGACGCGGAAGACCTTGCGGCGGGCGTTGTAGTAACCCTTGGCCTGCTTGAGAACTTTCTTGTGACGGCGGCGCGCCGTAACACCACGCTTGACTCGTGCCATGTCCTATCTCCTCACAAATACGGCAGCATGCGGTCCAGACGGCCGGCGTCTTCCGGGCGGACGTGGTTCGTCTGCCGCAGGTTGCGCTTCCGCTTGGTCGCTTTCTTGGTGAGGATGTGGCTCTTGTTGGCGTGGCCGCACTTGTACTTGCCGGAAGCGGTCTTCCGGAAGCGCTTGGCCGCCGCCCGATTGGTCTTGATCTTGGGCATTGGAGTGTCCTTGCGAAATCGATGACTGGCCTGGGCGCCATTGCCGCGGTTGGGCGCTCGTGCGCTTCACGCGGGGCCTGGTCTTTCCGTCCTGCCCGTGCCGGTTGGTAAGCCGTGCAGACCGGAGCGAGCGCTCCGGAACACGGCGGGTCCAGTTCGCCGGCGCCCGTTGACGGGCCCAGCGAGCCGCGCATTATGCGGGGAAGCGGATTCCCTTTGCAAATCAGTCGCGTAGCGCGCCCCTGATCGGCCGGCACCGCGCCCGATCGACACCGGCCCGGCTGTGCCCCCCCTGTCGCGCGCCCCGGGGCGGCTCAGGCGAAGCCCGGGCCCTGCACGCCGGGGCCTCGCCGGCCCACGAACAGACCGGTCGTACGCGAAAGGGCGCCCTGGGGCGCCCTTTCGGCAAAGACGGTCCGCCGCTAGGCGGGGCGCCGCTACTTCTTCTTCGGCGCGATCATCATCACCATCTGGCGGCCTTCCAGGCGCGGGCGCGATTCGATCACGATGTCGTCGCCCAGGTCGGCCTCGATGCGGGCGGCCATCTCGCGTCCCAGCTCCTGGTGGCTCATCTCGCGGCCACGGAAGCGGATGTTGACCTTGACCTTGTCGCCCTCTTCCAGGAAGCGGCGCATGTTGCGCAGCTTGATCTGGTAGTCGCCCTCGTCGGTCACCGGGCGGAACTTCAGTTCCTTGATCTCGACCTGCTTGGTCTTCTTCTTGGCCTCGTTGGCCTTCTTCTGCAGTTCGAACTTGAACTTGCCGAAGTCCATGATCTTGCACACCGGCGGATCGGCGTTGGGCTGGATCTCGACCAGGTCGAGGTCCTCTTCCTGCGCCATGGCCAGCGCTTCGTCGCGCGACAACACGCCGATCATCTCGCCGTCGCTGCCGATCACGCGCACGCGCGGCACGCGGATTTCGAGGTTGCGGCGGTTCTGCTTGTCCGGTGTACTGATGTTGCGATCTCCAAATGGGAACGTGCCGGCGGCGCATGGTCGGGCGCCGGGCCGGGCCGTGCTCAGGCTGAGCGTTGTTCGTTGCGCAGGCGTTGCGCGAAGTCGGCCACGGACATGGTCCCCAGGTCTTCCCCGCCCCGCGTGCGTACGGCGACCGCACCGTTTTCCTTCTCGCGGTCCCCCACCACGAGCAGATACGGCACCCGCTGCAGCGTGTGCTCGCGGATTTTATAGCCGATCTTTTCGTTGCGCAAATCCGCCCGGACCCGGAAGCCTTGATTCGCAAGGGTTTTTTGCACGTCCGCGACCCAGTCCGCCTGGGCGTCGGTAATGTTGGCAACGACCGCCTGCACCGGGGCCAGCCACGCCGGGAAACTGCCCGCATGGTGCTCGATCAGGATGCCGATGAAGCGCTCCATCGAACCCACGATGGCACGGTGCAGCATCACCGGGGTCTGCCTCTGGCTGTGCTCGTCCACGTACTCGGCGCCGAGCCGGCCCGGCATCATGAAATCCACCTGCATGGTCCCCAGCTGCCAGGTGCGGCCGATGGCGTCCTTCAGGTGGTACTCGATCTTGGGCCCGTAGAACGCGCCCTCGCCCGGCAGCTCCTGCCACTCCACCCCGGAGGCGCGCAGCGCAGCGCGCAGCGCTTCCTCGGCGCGGTCCCAGGTCGCGTCGTCGCCCAGGCGCGACTCGGGGCGCAGCGCGATCTTGATCTGGATCGTTCCTTCGACCGCGGGGTCGAAGCCGAAGTCGGCGTAGACCTTCAGGGCCTGCGCGTGGAACGCGCGCACTTCGGCCTCGACCTGGTCGGGCGTGCAGAACACGTGGCCGTCGTCCTGGGTGAAGCCGCGCACGCGCAGGATGCCGTGCAGCGCGCCGGACGGCTCGTTGCGGTGGCAACTGCCGAACTCGCCGTAGCGGATCGGCAGGTCGCGGTAGCTGTGCAGGCCCTGGTTGAACACCTGTACGTGGCCGGGGCAGTTCATGGGCTTCAGCGCGTAGGTCCGCTTCTCGGACTCGGTGAAGAACATGTTGTCCTTGTAGTTGTCCCAGTGGCCGGACTTCTTCCACAGCTCCACGTCCAGGATCTGCGGGCAGCGCACCTCGCCATAGCCGGTGTCGCGGTACACCCGGCGCATGTACTGCTCGACCACCTGCCAGATCGACCAGCCTTTCGGATGCCAAAAGATCAGGCCCGGCGCTTCCTCCTGCAGGTGGAACAGCTCCTGCTGCCTGCCGATGCGGCGGTGGTCGCGCTTCTCGGCTTCCTCGATCCGCTGGATGTAGGCGTCGAGCTGCTTCTTGTCGGCCCACGCGGTGCCGTAGATGCGCTGCAGCTGCTCGTTCTTCGCATCGCCGCGCCAGTACGCGCCGGAAATGCGGGTCAGCTTGAAGGCCTTGAGGAACCGCGTGTTCGGCACGTGCGGGCCGCGGCACATGTCCACGTATTCCTGGTGGTGGTACAGGCCCATCGCGGTGACCTCGGGGCCCATGTCCTCGATCAGGCGCAGCTTGTAGTCCTCGCCGCGCGCCCGGAACGTTTCGACCACTTCCGCGCGCGGCGTCATCCGCTTGACCACGTCGTAGTCCTGGGCGATCAGCTCGCGCATGCGCGCTTCGATCGCCGCCAGGTCGTCGGGCGTGAACGCGCGTTCGGAATGGATGTCGTAGTAGAAGCCTTCCTCGATCACCGGGCCGATCACCATCTTGGCGTCCGGGTACAGCTGCTTCACCGCGTGACCCACCAGGTGCGCGGCGGAGTGACGGATGATCTCCAGCCCCTCGTCGTCCTTCGGGGTGATGATCTGCACGCTGGCATCGCGCTCGATGCGGTCGCTGGCATCCACCAGCCGGCCATCCACCTTGCCGGCCACGGTCGCCTTGGCGAGCCCCGCGCCGATGGACTGGGCCACCTCCATGACGCTGACCGGTTGTTCGAACTCGCGCTTGCTGCCGTCGGGAAGGGTGATGGTGATCATTCGGGTCCGTGGAAGCGGCTTCGGCCGCGGAATGTTCGACTGGAGGGCAGGAACGCAGTTTCGCGGCTGCAGCCGCTCCGGCCAAGGCTGGAAACAAAAAAAGACGCCCCGGAGGCGCCTTTGGCTGTGTCAGGCCCTCGGTGCTATCAGCGCTGGCTGCCGGTAGTGCTCATGTCGCACCTCGTGGGCGAGGGCCGCGCCCAGCGGCGGTGCCTGGTTTGGTCCTGCTGTCCACGCAGTGCGTGGTGGGCGGTACAGGGTTCGAACCTGTGACCCCTACCATGTCAAGGTAGTGCTCTACCGCTGAGCTAACCGCCCGAAAACCCCTTTCGGGGCGCGGATTCTAGCCCGCGGGGCGCTGCCGGACAACCGCCGGCAGGCGATCAGCGGCGCGGCCGCTAGACCAGCGCCTTTTCCTTGAGCCGATGCAGCTGGTCGCGGACGCGGCCGGCCTCCTCGAACTCCAGGTCGCGGGCATGCTGGTACATCTGTTGCTCCAGCGCCTTGATCCGGGCCGCGAGCTGCGCCGGGGAGAGGTTGGCGTAATCCTCCGCGACTTCGGCCACCTTGCGGCCCTTGCCGCGGCCGCGCGCCTCGGCCGGCTCCGCACGGGCGCCTTCCATGACGTCCATGACCGGCTTGCTCACCGAGCGCGGCACGATGCCGTGCTCGGCGTTGTATTCCAGCTGCTTGGCGCGGCGCCGGTCGGTTTCGTCGATCGCCGCCTGCATCGAACGGGTCACCGTGTCGGCGTAGAGGATCGCCTTGCCGCGCAGATTGCGCGCCGCGCGGCCGATGGTCTGCACCAGCGAACTGTTGGAACGCAGGAAACCCTCCTTGTCGGCGTCCAGGATCGCGACCAGCGACACCTCCGGCATGTCCAGGCCCTCGCGCAGCAGGTTGATGCCCACCAGCACGTCGAACTTTCCCAGCCGCAGGTCGCGGATGATCTCCACGCGCTCGACCGTTTCCACGTCCGAGTGCAGGTAGCGCACCTTGATGTCGTGCTCCGACAGGTACTCGGTCAGGTTCTCGGCCATGCGCTTGGTCAGCGTGGTGACCAGCACGCGGTCGCCCATCGCGACGCGCTCGTTGATCTCCGACAGCAGGTCGTCCACCTGGGTAGCGACAGGGCGGATCTCCACCTGCGGATCGATCAGGCCCGTGGGTCGGACGACCAGCTCCACGACTTCGCCGCCAGACTCGCGCAGTTCGTACGCAGCCGGCGTGGCCGACACGAAGATCGTGCGCGGTGCGCGCTCCTCCCATTCCTCGAACCGCAGCGGCCGGTTGTCCAGCGCCGAGGGCAGGCGGAAGCCGAACTCGACCAGCGTCTCCTTGCGCGAGCGGTCGCCCTTGTACATGGCGCCGATCTGCGGAACGGTGACATGCGATTCGTCCACCACCAGCAGCGCATCCGGCGGCAGGTAGTCGAACAGCGTGGGCGGCGGATCGCCAGGGGCGCGCCCGGTCAGATGGCGGCTGTAGTTCTCGATGCCGTTGCAGTAGCCCACCTCGGCCATCATCTCCAGGTCGAACTGGGTGCGCTGCGCGAGCCGCTGCGCTTCGACCAGGCGGTTGTTGGCGTACAGGTATTCCAGGCGTTCATTGAGCTCCGCCTTGATGGTGTCCACCGCGCTCAGGGTCTTTTCGCGCGTGGTCGCGTAGTGGGTCTTGGGGTAGATGGTGTAACCCTGCAGCCTGCGCAGGGACTCGCCGGTGAGCGGATCGAACAGAGTCAGCGCTTCGATTTCCCCGTCGAACAGCTCGATCCGCAGCGCTTCGGCATCGGATTCGGCCGGGTGCACGTCCACCACCTCGCCGCGCACGCGGAACGTGCCGCGCGCAAGCTCGGTCTCGTTGCGCGTGTACTGCAGCATCGTCAGGTGCTTGATCAGGGCGCGCTGGTCGATGCGCTCGCCGCGCGACAGGATCAGCCGCAGCGACAGGTAGTCCTCGGGTGCGCCCAGGCCATAGATGGCCGACACGGTGGCCACGACGATCGTGTCGCGCCTCGACAGCAGCGCCTTGGTCGCCGACAGGCGCATCTGCTCGATGTGTTCGTTGATCGAGCTGTCCTTCTCGATGAACGTGTCGCTGGACGGCACGTAGGCCTCCGGCTGGTAGTAATCGTAGTAGCTGACGAAGTACTCCACCGCGTTGTCGGGGAAGAACGCCTTGAACTCGCCGTACAGCTGGGCCGCCAGCGTCTTGTTGTGAGCCATCACGATGGTCGGCTTCTGGATGGCCTGCACCACGTTGGCGATGGTGTAGGTCTTGCCCGAACCGGTGACGCCCAGCAGGGTCTGCTTGGCGAGGCCCGCGTCGAACCCGGAGATCAGCCGCTCGATCGCCTGCGGCTGGTCGCCGGCGGGCGCGAAGGGCGCCACCAGGCGGAAGCCGGCTGCGTGGTCGGTCAGGTCGATGCGTGTATCCATCAAGGGCGGCGCCAGGAGGTGGTTGACTGGTAGCGATCTGGGGACTGTCGCGGCGTTTTCCTAGCCGCGCCACGGCCGTGTCCGATGGTGCCAGTGCCGGCGCGAAGCCAGCATATGCGCCTCCCGGATGGAACCTAATGCCATGGACGGCAAGGACAACGGCTTTTCCCTCATCGAGGCTCTCGTGGCCATGGCAGGCCTCGCGGTCACGTGCTGCATCGCCCTGCCCGCCTTGGGCGCCGCCAGCGCCAGGGCCCGGGACGTCGCCATCCGCAGCGCCATGGTCGAGACCCTGCAACGAGCCACCGTGCACGCGATCGCGACCCGGACGCACGTGGTGATCTGCCCCAGCCGCGACGGGGACACCTGCGCCGGCGGGACCGACTGGACGCCCGGGTGGATCGCATTCGCCGACCTCGCCGGCAACCGCGAGCGCGACGGCACCTTCGACACCCTGCTGCACGCCCAGCCGAACCTGGAAGGCCGCAGCCGGCTGCGCGGCTCCGCCGGGCGCTCACGGATCGTGGTCCAGCCACGGGGCGACACGGCAGGCTCCAATGCGACCTTCACCATCTGCCGCGAGGGCAGCACGACCCACGCCACGGCCTTGATCCTCGCCAACTCGGGCCGCTGGCGGTTCGCAACCCCCACTGCGAACGCCGCTTCCGCCTGCGCCTACGGCGGTTGACCCGCCGTGCGCGCGCCTAACTCCGGCTTGCAGCCTTGCCGCCCGCTCGGCACAATATGCGCCCTGCCCGAATAGCTCAGCCGGTTAGAGCACTTGACTGTTAATCAGGGGGTCGTTGGTTCGAGTCCAACTTCGGGCGCCAGATATCAATGGGTTTCGTGAGTTTCGCCGCAGCCTCCGTCCAATACGGACGCCACTGTCTAAAACTCCGGCCCCTCACGGCCACCCCTTCCGCGCCCTAACCCACCGCTCGACCATCCGGATGGAGTGGGCGCGCGAGCTGCCAGGGCACAGCTTGTTGACCCGCCACCCCTGCAACTGCACCCGCCCGTCCGGGTGGACGTAGGCGACGCACTTGTAGTGGTAGTGCAGGTAGCTGAAGCCGTCGGAGGCGTGGATCCAGCGGTACTGGTCGGGGAGCATGGGGTCAGCGTAGGGCTGGCGGTCGCAGGGGCTGCGCCGCGCTATGCTCGCCCCATGAAGACCCGAGCCGAACTCGATGCCGCGCTAGACGTGCTGCAGCAGAGCCTGCCCACGATGCTGGAGCAGACCCGCCCCGAGGACTGGATGGAGGCGTTCGCCGGCGAGGCTGAGCCGATCCGCGATGCCGCAGGGCCGGACGACATTGTCCACGTGAACAACCGCCTGCAGTGCATCCTGCGAGACGCCGGGCTGATCCCGGGCGATGACGAGCCGTGTAGCGACTAGTGCACCCTCGGCGCGTCCCACTCGCGCAGCCAGCGGGCCATCTCCAGCGACTCGGGGTCGCCTGCGGCGCGCAGTCGGGCGATGAGGGCTGCTTTGTCCATGGGGCAATGGTACGCGCGCTCTTACAGGCCTGCCGCCGTCGCAAGCGCCGCAATCTCTGAATCGGACAGGGCTGAGCGATACACCATCGACCGGGCGACGATGAAGTTTGCTTGGTTGTCTCCGGCTTCTCGTTGACCGATTCGCAAGCCGTAATTGGATGTACCGAAATCTGCGACGCCCTGATCCTGCGAGCCTGCGGACACGCCATCTAGGAATGCGTGGGTCATGCCATCGGCACCGACGCGCAGGTGCAGGAGCATAGTTTCTCCAGCGCCCGGGGTCGCAATGTCGAACTGCTCCACGCCGCTGATGATCTTGATCCACTGTGCCGATAGTCCAGAAAAGCGCCACTGCCAGAATCGCCCGCCCGATTCCCTGTCCCGGTCGATGATGGCCTCGAAAGATCCGCCCGATCCGCGCTTGAGCAGGATTCCAAGCGTCATTTGCTCCGTCACCGAGGGCATGACTGTCGCAGGGATCTCGCAGTAGCTGCTGTTTTGTGTGTCCCACGCGGTGCCGCCCCCCGTAAACAACTCGGCTGCTCCTAGCCCTGCGCCGCTGGAGTAGAAGCCGTTGTCTCCTACCTCGTTGTTTGCCACGGTGCCGCTGGCTTCATTGTGCGTGCAGTACCAGGTGGGACCGTAGGACAGAGCGAGCGTGTCGAACTCCGTACCGCCTCCGCCGCCTCCAGTGCCGAAGGCGTAGGGGTTAATGATCATGCTCACGAAAAGGCGCCGAGCAGCGTGACCTTTAAGCCCGTTCCAGCAACCGTGCTGCCAACCGTGTCAATGTCGATGGTGATCTCGGCATCGGCGGCAAGAGAGCTGTCCGAGATAACGGGCGGGGTCGCAGCCGTGGCGCTCGTCGTCTCGGATGCGTCGATAGTGATCTTGGTCGAAAGGATGGAGGCCCCGCCCTCGTTGATATCCACCGTGAGCGCCGCCCCCGTGGGCGCCGTCGTCACAGACGCTTTGACGCCCGTTAGAGTCATTGCGTAGGGCATCCGGAACGTGACTTTGGCTGTGCCGGTGGTGAGTGCAGTCGTCTCATCAGAGCAGGCAATCACAATGCACTGCAGAGAACTCCCGAGCGCGGCGAGGTCCGCAATGTCCTGCGCAGTCACCTTCCGCGCGTCACCGCCGGCCGTCTCCACCTCCAGCATCTCGGTGCCTGCAAGTGGCAGCGTGGCATCGGTGTAGTCGCTGATCCGCTTCAGTGCCATTAGTCCGTGATCCTCAGTGAGCCGTCAGCGGCCACGCGAATGTCGCCAGCAGCGTCGATGCGGTTAAACACCGTCGCGCCACCCGTGGAATTGATCGTCGTCACGCCCGTGTCCGGGTCGGTGTCGAGGGCGACGTTGGTGCCGGGGGCGAAGGCCGATGCAACCGGAAAGAAGCCTTTGGCGCCGTCAGGACCCGTGCCGTAGAAGTAGCTGGCGCCGGGTTCGGCGGTGTCGCCGACCAGCCACAGATACAGCTGACTGCCGTTCTGCTGCACTTCGACGCTGAACTGGCCGCTCGCCTGGATCGGATCAGGCAGTGCCTCGATCGCGGCGCGCAATTCCGCGATTTGCCCCTGCAGCGCGTCGCTGGTGCTGGCCTTGTCCAGCCCCTCCAGGAACTGCCGCCAGGGGACGGTGAACGCGCCGTCGCGCCCCAGCGGAAGCTCGGCAAGTGCAGGAATGCGCCTCACGTCGGATCAGCGATCACGCCGCGCGCGTGCCAGTCGAAGTTGATGGTGCCGGTCAGGTTTGCGCCGGCGAAATTGTCGGTGGACGTGCCGCCGGTGGCGCTGGAGAACGTCACGGTGAAGCCGGTGTTGTTCGCCGCGGTGATCGAGTGCTTCGGGTAGGCGCCGCCACTCGCCGTCGAGCCGCCGCCGGTGAGCTGCACGAACGGCTTGGGCGTGGTTCCAGCCTTGAACGCCGTGGGGTACGTGATCGATTTGGTGACCGTCTTCCCGCCGCCACCGGCGACCGAATCCGATCCGTACTGGCGCAACTCGAAGTCGCTGCCCGCTGCGCCCAGCTGCGTGCTGTTGGCGGCCACTGTGATCGGCAGCTCCGGCGCTTCTCCGTCCGCTGGACGCTCTACCCACAGCGGCACGTCGCCGTCGGTACCCAGCACGTCGTCGGCATGGCCGGTGGTATCCGGAATCAGCCGGTTGGACAGGTCGATGGCCTGGTAGCCCGGCCCCCCAATGAACTCCCCGGCTTCCAGGATCGGCAGCGACGGCACGCCGCTGGCCGGGTCGTAGCGCAGATCCTCGCCCTGCTTGGTCGGCACCGCACCCCCGGACCACAGTTCGACGTAGTAGTTGCCCGAGCCGAAGGCGTTCTCTTCCATGCGCCCGGACGAGTCCAGGACCACCACGGCCCCGTTCGTGTCGGTCAGTGCGAAGTCGGCGTAGACTGCCTGGGGCGTGACGGTATCGAGCGCGTAGAAGCGCAGCTCGCCGCCGTCAAGCGGTTCGCCAAGTTCCCCCACGAACTGCTGCAGACGACTGTAAAGCGGGTACGCCATGGGTGGCTCCAAACGAAGCGCCCCGCACTAGGCGGGGCTGGGGTGGGAATGAGTTGGATTGAAGGTCAGTCGAGGCGCATTGATCCGCCTCCACCAAAAAAGCCGAGTCTTCTAGTCAGCGCCATCAACTCTGAGTGGCGCATCCGACTTGTTTGGGCGCTTCGTCTCGTACTCTTTGGATCTGTCGCTTACTGGCGGCCAGGGATGGCAGCAGCGTTCCTTTTAGGTGCCTTATTCGGCTACACCGTCGGGCGCGCTGATGCCTTGAAGGGATGGAAGAGGATGGACGGGACGCCTATCGAGTGATCTCTCCACTTGTGCTTGCCCCAAGAGCGGGCGCAACCGGGCCAGCCCCACCCGGCAACCGCAGCGGTTGATTCAGCGCACGCTGCGCCTGCAGATAGCCGCGCACCTCGCCTACGCCTTTGATCGCCTCGCCGACAATCGGCAGGCCGCCGCCCATCTTCGTGAACATCATCCGGGCCATGCGCTCAGCAGTGCCGCTTGTGCGAGCGAAATCGCCTTTTGCCACCAACGGCTCAAGCGAAGCGGCCAGCAGCCGCAGCTCGTTCCACTCTGCCTTTGAGTACAGGGCCTTGATGACGCTGGCGTTGTTGTACTCGGTAGTGCGGACGTTGCGGACGATCTGGCCCATCTGCAGGGGCTCGCCGTTGTTGCCTCGGGTCAGTCGCATCAGGTGGGCAGCGCGCAGGTTGCCGATCACCGCGGGGTCATTGCCGGACGCGACTCGCAGCCGCTCGATGAACCGGGCGCCGCCTGACTTGCTGACCTGGCTTGCGCCTAGCGCGATGTTCACCAACTCCTCGGGCGTGCGGCTGCCATCCAGCAGTCCAGAGATGAAGCGATCCGACTCCGCACCGCCCTCGAACCTGCGGCCGTATTCGGCACGCAAGGCGCGAGCCTCCTTCATCGTCGCCAGCGCCTTCGGATCGCCGGACAGCAGAGCCGTATCCACGGCCTCGTCCATCCACGCATCGAACTCGCGCTTGATCTTGACCATCGCGGCCTTGTCGGCTCGATTAGTCCCGGTGGCGTTGATGTTGTTGTTGAGAATCCGCCGCTGCGTCTCCAGTGCCTTCAGCGTCACGCCGGCCACGCTTTCGCCCTGCTCGCCCTTCGCAAGCAGCGCATTGGTCGCGGCTTCGATCTGCTCCAGGGTGCGCGCAGCAATCGGCGTGGTCGTCGAGTTGGGTGCGAAGTCGGCCACGGACGTGCGGAGCATTTGAGGCAGGCCACGGACGGCTTCCACGTTCACCGCTGCCCGCGCACCCTCGCCCGCCTTCAAGTAGGCATCGGAGATCCGGTCATCCAGTTCGCGCGCCTGTCCGCGCAGCACATCGGCCGCGCCGCTGACCAGCTCCCCCGGCGTCGAGCCTGCGAACCCGCCAGCCTTGTCCGTGATCCCGGATAGCGCGCTGTCGAGCTGCAGGGCGTTGCGTTCCGCCGCCCCGCGCAGAAGCTGTCCGGCCGCCGGGCTCTGCCGCAACGCCTCCTCCTGACTCAGGAGCTGGAACTTGCGTTGCGAATCGAGCGCACGCTGCCCCTGCGTGTAGGTGAAGCCGTATCGCTGCGCACCGATCAGCGCATTGGGGTCAGCGCCCGCCTCCATCTCAGGGATCATTCGGGCAAGCTGGTTGGTCGATTCCGGCGTGGCGCGCACGCCCTGCTCCACCAGCATGTTCCGGGCCTGCGCCGCATTGCGGCCAGACGCAGCGTTGTAGGCGCCCACAGCGCGCTTTGCCAGAGCTGTCAGGCCCGAGCCGACGGCCTCGCCACCGGCCGCGCCTGAGCCCGCAGCAGCGGTGCGCACCGGGTCGATCCTGCCGCCATCAAAACCTGCCTGCAGTGCAGCGTCGCCAGTCATGGCCGTGATCGCCTGCAAGGCCGAGCGTCCGCCCAAGCCCAGCCGGCGCGCCTGTCCGATGCGTGCAGCCCATCCGGCCGGTGTGAACATCGCCAGCGCATTGCCGGCGACGTTGGCGGCATCGGTCGCGTCCACGCCGTCATCGTTAAGGCGGTACTGCGTGCCATCCGGCAGCGCGACCACTGGGTTGCCCTGCGCGTCCTTGCCCACCTTGCCGCCAGCCTCGCCCGCCAGGTACTCGGCGGCGCCCTCGCGGGAGCCGAACATGTCCTTGGCCGACGCCCACAGCATGTCGCCAACGCCGACCCCTGAGCGATCCCGGAAGTCCGAGTCCATACGAAATAGGGACGGCCGTGCGGGCGATGCCGGTGCGGTCGCCGGCTTCCGGTCGCGCAGGGCTTGCAGCTCCGCTTCTGATGGCACTGCGCCGATGGTGCCGCCGGTAATCTCCGGAATCTCCAGCGCAGGCTCGTCTGCGGCAGCAACGATCTCGTCGGCCTCCCACGGAGCTGCCGCCTGCGCGACAGGCGCAGTCTGGGTCGGCGCGATGATCTCGTCGCCATCCCACGGATTCGCCATTACCGCTTCCTCCGCACGTTGCCCTGCGGGTCGATGAAGGTGGCGCCGCTGGGCAATGCCTCGTAGTCGGCGGCACTGGACACTCGTCGGGGCTGGCTGCCGCCAGACGGCGCCGCGCGACCGGCCGCGATCCTGGCTGCCTCGATCACGTTGTCCAGGCGCGCCTGCTTGTCGCGGATGGTGTCCGGCTTGTCACCCAACTGCGGGAAGTAGGCCCGGCGGTAGCCTTCGAGCTGCTCTCGGGTATAGGCAGCGCCCGTGCCAAGCGTCAGGGCTGCGTCCAGGATGTCGAGCTGCGCCGCTTCCACGCGCTGGCGCTCTGCGGAGTTCACCGAATTGCGCGCTACGTCGCCAACGAAGGGGATGGATCCCGCGACGCTCGCGCCGACGGTCGGCGCAGCTGCGGTCGGATCATCCGTCGTAGCCGCCTGAAGCTGCTGCAGCGATCCGTTGAGGCGCTGCAGCAGGGTCGCGGCTTTGCGCTCACCTTCGGTCGCCGCAGCACCGGCAGGCTTCGGCCCACCCGGGATGGGCTCCAGCGAGCCGTCCTGGCGGAAGCGAAAGCCGGCGGGCGCATTGCCCCGTGCCGCGGCCTGCTCTGCCCGCCGCGCACGCTCAGCGGCCTCAGCAGCACGCGCATTTGCTTCCTGCGCAAGCTGCATCCGCTGAACCTCGGCCGGCTTCGGCGCGCTGGTGAGCTGGCCCGGCATAGCGCCACCCATCGGCACTCCACCGCTGGCCTGCACGACCTGCGGAGCCGCCTGGAGCGTCGCCCCATCCTGCACCGCGCCACCCTGCATCTCAGCGGCACGAATCGCCGCCTGCACGTTCGGAGGCAGATCGCCGTCGATCTGCACGGGCACGCCGTCTGCGCCAGTGAACTGCTGGGGCGCAGCAGGCATGGTCGGCGGAGGCTGCTGCGCGCCCTGGATCATCGTCGGCGCCGCGGTGTTGTTGAGCGGATTGAATCCCACGTATCCGTTGCCGGTGTCGATCGCGCGGAAGTTCGGCGCGTTCTGCCCGAGCACCTGCGTCGATCCGTCGCGCATGATGGCAACGCGGTTGCCCTGGTTGTCGATGAAGGTGGACTGCACGTTGCCCTGAGCACCCCCGCTCCCCAACGCCTGCGCGATCTGCCGCAGCCGCGGGCCGAACGCCGGATCCCACTGAGTCGGCACCGGCACGCCCAGCACTTCCTGCGCTTGGCGCGCGAAGTCCGGGTACGCCTGCTCTTTCTGCGCGTCCGGTAGGGCGTCGAACACGGCCGCGTAGCGCCCCAGCTGCTGGCGCCGGTCGTCGTCCATGTCCTGGAACTGCTTGTAGGCCTGTGCACCGGCCGAAGGCGACACCGCGGCGATCTGCGGCAACACCTGGCTGCGCTGCGACGGGTCTGCGTAGGCCTGGCTCATCAGCTGGCCGATCCGAGACTCCTGCCCGCGCGCGCGGCCGGCCTCGCCCTGGTCCATGATGTGGTTCGCCATCTGCATCAAGCTGCCCATTAGCCACGCCCCGGGTTGTTGCCGACGTACCAGCCGCTGCCGCCGCCGTTGCCGGCGGAGTTCTGCTGATAGCCGCGGTTGATGAGTCCTGCCAGCGCGCCGGTCATGTCGGCCATGTTCTGCCCCTGCTGCTGGTAGGCCGAAGCGCTGATGGCGCCGTTGTTCGACAGCAGCCCGCCGATGGCACTGGCCGACTGCTGCGCGGCGGACCCAGCACCTACGGCGGCGTTCTGGCCCATCGTTGCGATGTTCCACAGGCGGTTCCACTGATCGCCGTATTCCTGCGACGCCAGCCCCTGCCCGAACTTCACCACGTCGGCCTGGTGGCCCCCGCCGAAGACGTTGCCGCGCGCCGCTGCGCTGCGGTCGAGACCCTGCAGGCCCTGGTCGAAGCGCCACTGGTACGCGGCCGAGTCCTGGATGCTGTTTGGATCAGCCAGCAACGCCTGCAGTCCCGGGATTCCGGTCTTGCCGAAATCGAGGAACGGCGCGATGTTGGCCTGGAATTGCTCGCGCGCGGCGCGCTGCTCGGCAAGGGCCGCGCTGTTGCCGCTCTTGGCGGCATCTGCCGCTTTATCCGCGGCGCGATCCTGCGAGATGCCGCCCACCACGATGCCAGCGACGCCGACGCCTACTGCAACCCAGCTCATTCGAAGATCCTCTGCAGTGCCTGCTGGTGGAAGTCATCGCCCGGCGCTTGGCTCGGCAGCGGGATGTTCTCGGCCACGATCAGTTCCGCCTCCAATGCGGCTAGGTCGGTCTCGTGCGTCGCGTGCACCGTCACGAACACGCAGTCCTCGTGCGTGACCAGCGCACGCTTGGCGCCGGCCTTGGAGATCCACACCTTGGGCGCGTGGATGGTCTCCACGCCCTCGTCGGTCGCGATGGTGGCGCTGCCCTTGATGAGCATCACCGGGTGGTCGTGGCGGTGCAGCTTGCCGACCACCACCGTGTCCGCCGGGATCGAGCACTCGCGCATGTACATGCCGGTGGCGAAGTGGTGTGCCAAACCCGTCGCGACCTGCGGCATGCCCGCAAGCGCCTCCTGCAGCGCCTGGATCTTCGCGAGCGTGGGCGCCGGTGGTGCAGGCTTGGCGCCAAACGTCCAGCTGCCTAGCTGCACGCACGCGGCGTCGCTGCAGTCAGGCTGCAGGGCGGATTCCCAAAGCATGGATGGCTCCTAGATGGCGACCGACACGCCTACGTCGATCAGGTCATGCCGATACGGCGAGGTGTCGCGGAACTGGTAGATGCGGTGCTGCGTCCGGCCCATCTGGCGCAGCACGCAGGGCGTCAGGCGCTCGCCTTCCGCGCCAAGGTCCTTGTTGCGCCACTGCGACCAGTTGCGGCCGCCGTCGTCGGAATAGCGAAGCTGGATGAGGTTGTCGCTCATGCCGGCTCCAGGCTACAGGCCATGTAGCTGAAGGATCCGTAGTCCTCGCCCAGCACGGCAATCACGTTGTCGCCAACCACGAGCGCCGAGGCGGGCACGTCCACGCTGTGGTTGAAGATCGGCCCGCTAGGCGTGGAAATCGTGCCGCGGCGCGTCATGGCGAGTTCGCCGTTGATCCACACCGTGACGAAGTTGTCCACGAACACCTTGAACACCAGGTCCACGGGCACCTCGACGTTGAAGTGCGCGCGCAGCCAGAGGTTCGTGTCGAGCGGCCACTCGGTGTTCTGGATCTGCGGCCAGCCTACCGCGCCGGCGTGCGGGTGCGGAACGGAGCTCGCGAACGGCGATGCACCGTCGGCCCACTCCGCGTCGTTGAAATCCGGATCGGCGTAGCCTTCAGAGTCGCCGGTGTCGGCCGACGGCTCCACGATCAGGTACTTCCAGCTCGACACCGGCTCGATGACCGGCGGCTCCGGCGCCTCGACGTCCACCGGCGCCGGGCTCGGGCCGCCAGAGTCGATCAGCAGCCGCACACCGTTCACGCGAACCTGGTTCTGCTGGTTGTGCATCACCGCGAAGGTGCGCAGGCGCTCGATTGGGTCCAGAACCTCCCACGGATGCCCCCACACCAGCTCCATGATCCGGCCGCTCTGGTAGTCGCCCGCCAGCTGCATCCCGTTCCACGACACCAGAGCATTCGCGCGCCAGCGCGGCAGCGCGTGCGAGCGACGTCGGTGGAACTCGCCGGAGGCGACGTCGTAACCCCACGTGCCGACGGTGGGCAGGGTGAAGTAGGCGACTTTGTGGCCGTCGCTCTCCCAGGTCTGGAAGAACGCCCGCCGCAAGTCCGCGCCGCGCATGGCGGTTTCCAGCGGATGGTGCGAGATGCGCACCGGCGTGTAGCCGTCCATGCGGTACACGATCCCGTCGTTGCCCAGAAAGATCACCGCGCTGTCAAGTACACAGCTGGCCCAAGGTCCAGCCACCCCCCGGTCGATCACGTTGCCCGACCGCGCGAAGGCCGCGGTGTCGGTCACGATGTTGTCGTAGACCTCGATGGAGCGCTCGCCCATCGCCAGCAGACGGCCGCCGTTGACCTCCAGCGAATAGAGCTTGTCGGGAAGCCCTTCTGCCGCGTAGCGGTCGATGGTGTTGTAGTTGAAGGCGTCGGCGAGGTCGGAGTGGAACAGGTACTTCCGGCTCGGCGCGATCTGCACCAGGTACTGGCCTAGGAACCGCACGCACATTGCGCCGGGGTAGCCCGGATCGGTGACCGGGCCAAAAGTGGCCGCGGCGGTGTCGTACACGTAGCCGGCATCCCCGGTGGCGAACAGCACCTGGTTGCCGTTGGTGACTTGGTTGTGCGCGATCGAGACGCGGCCGAAGCCCGGAAGCGTGCCGATGAGCTGCACGGACAGGTCGGTCTTGACCCAGTACAGCGACTGGCCGGAGACGGCCAGCAGCCGGCCCTCGGCGTTGTAGAGGCCGCGAATCGGCCCTTCGCCAACCTGCAGCAGCGTGCGCAGGCCCGGGGCCTGCTTGAGGATCATCGGCGAGACCGCGCCCTCGCGCTCGGCGCGCGTCGGGATCAGGTTCACCGTCTCCTGCTGCGTCCACGGCTTGGTCTCGTCCGCGTAGCTGCCGCCAGCGAACGGAACGGATCGGAACTGCAGCATCAGAAGTAGCTCGCCTCGACCGGCGTGGGCAGCGCCGGCGCCTGCGCGAGCTTGCGCAGCCGGCGAATACCCTCGGCCCCGGTGGCTTCGAGCATTGGGCTCCCCAGCCCATAGGACGGCGCCAACAACGGCGCGATCGCCATCACCAGCGGGCGGAACAGGCGCGCAGGGATCGCGACGTCGATGTCGAACAGCGCCAGGCCCTCGTCGTGCAGCCGCTCCAGCTCCTGCTGGCACACGGCGTCGCTCTGCGCCTGGTCGTCGGCCTCCATGGTCTCGTGCGGGTCGAGCGCACCGATCTCGGCGAGCACCGCCCGGTTGAGCTGGATGCGGGTGTAGGTGGCCATGCAGTCTCCTGTGAGAGCGGGCGGGGCCGAAGCCCCGCCGCGCCCTGCCCCTTAGGCCTCGGCTTCTGCCGCCACGAAGCCGGTCACCACGCCCCAATCCACCGGCGTGCCGTCCTGGTCCCACAGCAGTTTGTTGACGCCGCGCATCTCCATGAAGCCCACGCCGTGCTGGAAGCCGTAGTCGTCTTCCTTGCGCACCGTGGTCTTCGTGGTCTGCGCCCACGCCACACCCAGGGCCTGCGCGCCGCACAGGTACACGGGCGCCACGTTGACCGCTGCGCCAGCGCCCACCAGGCCGAGATCGGCCAGCTCCGGGATCTCGCGCACGATCACGCCGTCCCAGTAGAGCGAGGTGGTGCCGGTGAACAGCGGGTTGTCCTTGCCGCGCTTCTCGGCCTCGGCCAGCACCGTCGCCATCTCCAGCTTCAGGTCGCGGAAGGCCTTGGTGCCTGCGAACAGCACGAAGGTCTCCTCGTCCTCGCCGTAGCGGTACGGGCGGATGCCCTCGCCGTTCACCGTCTTCGCGTTCTGCGCGATGCGCTTGAGCTTGGACACGGTGGCACGGGTCAGGGTCTCGCCCGCGGTGATCGCCGTCAGCGCCGTGGAGTGCGTGGCGTTGTAGTTGGCGATGTCCGCGCCGTACAGCACGCGATCGTCGTTGGCGGCGTTCCAGGCATTGCGCTGCGCGGCCGAGGCCGTGCCGTAGGCGATGCCGTTGATCGAGCCCAGCGCCGTGACGATCGCGGTCTTCAGGTAGCGGCCTGCCAGATCCTTCAGCGCGACCTTGCCGGCCTCGCGGATGTCGAAGGCGGACGCCTGCTCTTCTTCCATGTTCACCACCACCGCGTCGCGCACGACGCCGACGGTGATCTTGTGGCCCTCGTTGGGCAGGGCCTTCTCGTTACCCACCAGCGTGGTGGTGCCGGTGTTCGGACCGGCCGAAGCATCCAGCGCGCCGACCAGGTTGAAGGTGAACGCGTCGCCCTTCTTCTTGGTCAGGTCGTGACGCACCTGGATGATCGAGTTCTCGTCCTTGCCCATGTACTTCTTGAAGCGGTTGGCGCGGACGTACTCCATGAAGAAGCCGTCGTCCCACTGCTTCGCGCGCACTGCCGCGGAAACGGTCGTGTTTGCCATTGCTGCTTATCCTTTGAAAAGGGTGTCGAAGACGGCACCGCCGCGCGCGGGGGCATCCCCGGTCGCACTGCGTGCCGCGGCGAGGTCTGGCGGAATGTCGGCAGCCGCCCGTTGCCGGGCGCTCGCGCTCGCCTGTTGCTCGGCCTCCCACTTCGCCCGCAGTTCGGCCTCCAGCTGCGCCCGATAGGCGTCCGGATCCTTCATGCGGTCCAGTTCGCGCAGTTGCTTGCCCAGCTTGTAGGCGGTCACAGCCGGGTTGGGGCTGTTGAACACCTGCTGGGCGAGCGCCGGATTGCTCGCGGCCTGCTCCTGGAGGAACTCGAGCACTTCGTCGTAGTCCGCGTAGCTGTCGCGCGCCTGGGCTTCGAGCGCAGCCATCAGGCGCTGATTCGCCTGGGTCTCCGCCTGCTGCACCGCTTGCTTGACGTACTCCGCGGGGTCTCCGAAAAAGTCGGGCGGCGGGGTCTGCTGCGCGAGCTTGGCGCGGAGTTCTTGCGCTTCGCGCTCGATCTCCTGCCGCTTGCGGCGTTCCGCCATGAGCCCGGCGACCGGCACCATTTCCGACTTATCCGCGGCAGGCGTCGCCGGGGTCTGCTTGTCGGCCGGGGCGTCGGGCACATCGCCCTTGTCTGCCGGCTCGTCGCCCTTTTTGCCCACATCGGATTCGTCGGTGTCCGGCTGTGCCGGGGTTGCCGCTTCGTCCGCTTTGGTCATGTCGTCGAGAAAATCGGGGTCGTTCTGGCTCATCAGGTTTTCACTCCATCGACCTTGCGCTGTCGTCGCGCTTTCGACCGGGTGCCGTCGTCGCATCGCCCTTGAGGGCATGAAAAAACCGCCTTGCGGCGGCTCAGTTCGGTAGGAATTGAGGCTGGGCTTGCGGAGGTGGCGGCTCGGGCTTGAGCAGCTGCAGCCGTTCGGTTTCGGCCTTGAAGCGCTCCAGGTTGAGCCGCTCGCGATCCAGCGCCAGCTCCGCCATCTTCAAAGCGTGCTCGGCCTGCGCTTGCTGCTGATCGCCCTGGGCTTGCGCCAAGTCCGTCTGCGCCTTCTGCAGCGCCTCCTGCATCTGCTGCATCTGCTGCTGCACCTGCGGCGGGATGCCGCCGGACTTCATGCGCTCCAGGATGCGGTCCTTGTTCCGCAGCTGGCTGGCCTCGATGACCATCTCCGTCGGGATGGCGGTCGGGTCGGCCTTTTTCAGCTCGACCAGCTGCGCGTACTGCTCGGACTGGATGGTCACGCTGTCCGGGCCGTCCTCGATGAGGATGTCCACGTCGAGCTCTGCCACCGGGTTCTCGATGCGCAACACCGCCTCGGCCGGCATCATCGCCAGCCGCGGATCGGGCTGCCGGCCTTCCTCCTGCGCGGCGCGCAGCTCGTCTTCGACCGTCACCGGCTTGTTCATGCCGACCCAGCGCAGGTTCTTTTCGTCGTCGGTGACGCGCACCCAGCGCTCTTCGGTCCAGAACTGCCGCACGCGGTTCCAGCTGGCGCGGTAGATGGCCAGCGACCACTCCCGCAAGGCTTCGAACGGCACCGTGAGCTCGGACAGCGCGGCCTGCTGCTGGACCTCCTGCGCGCGGCCGGATGGCGCATCGCGGTCGCCCTCCAGCGCGGGATTGACGCCCGAGGTGTCCAGCTCGGCCTTGGCCTCGGCCAACAGCGCCATCTCGCCCTGCGCCAACCCTGCGTTGGCAGCGTCCTGAATCTCGAACTTGAACTGCGGATTGACCTCCACGTAGCCGTCGGGCTTGGCGAGCTCGGCACGCGCTGCGCGCACGCTGGCCACCGCGCCCTTCTCGGCCACCACCTGGCGCACGCTCAGGCGGTGCAGCGCCTTGGACCGGCGCTTGTTGATCTCGTCCACGGCCGACAGCATCTGCCAGGCCTCGCCATAGCGCTCGTTCTCGCGCGTGACGTAGGCCGACACCGCGATCAGGTCGCACTCGGGGTTGCCGTTCTCGTCCAGATACGGGGAAACCTGCGGGTCGCGCAGGAAGCCGCCACGGCACAACGTGGCCTGCTGCCAGACGCCTTTTTCCTTCCAGCGGTGCTGCAGCACACGGATGCGCCGGCGCGTCGTGTCGCCCCAAGTCAGCTTCGGCCGGTCGTCGTAGGTCTCCGAGCCGATGCTGCTGTCGTAGCACGCGCCGATCACGTCGTCGCGTCCGTACAGCGCGATCGCGTCTTCCTCGTCCATCCACACCACAACGCCATGGAAGGCCGCGTCCGAGAAGTTGCGCTCCCGGCTGTGCATGTCGCGGTAGTAGCGATCCCACGGTACGCGCGTGATGACCACATCGAAGCCATCGCGGCCCTGCCGCACGCCCACCGTGGCAGCGCCCAGGCCCTCGACGAAGATGTTCTCCGCCACGCCGCTGCGAATCTGCTGGAACCGGTTCTGGTCGCACACGAAGCGCAGCGCGTCGGTCGCGCTCTCGGCTTCGGACTCGTGCTTGGGCGTGCGAGGGAATGCCTTGGGGTCGGTGCGCTGGCGCTTCTCGAAGCCGATCAGGGAGTCGATCTTCTTCTTTAGCCGGGCTGTGGTGACCACCGGCTGCTTGCGCTTGCGCAGTGTCTCCAGCTCTTCGGCCGTCCACTGGAAGCCGTCGTAGTAGTCCCGGCAGCGCTCAGCGCGCTGGCGCTCGTCGTGCGAGCGGTCGAAGGACTCCTCGAAGTCCCGCAGGATCCGCTGGTGCAGGTCGTGACGGGCTTCGTCAGCAGTCTTGGCGGCGCTGGTATCCATCATGCGACCTTCCACCCCTGCTCGTCCTCGTCATCCACGCCGTAGTCATCGCCCAGCGCGTCGCTGCTGTCGGCCTCAGGCGCCGAGGCGTTGCTCATGCTGTCTAGCCCGCGGCCGATGAGGCTGCACACGTCCACGGCATCGTCCTGGCGGCCGTCTTCGCCGGTGAAGGCGCACAGCTGGTTCAGCAGCCGCACCGCCCAAGGCTTGCCGGCGGGCAGGTAGACGCCGCCGGCGGACGCGCGCGCCGCGAAGCCCAGCGCCCGCTCGGCCTTGGAGCCGGCCGAGGCCAGTGCGTGGCGCCCAACGAACGTCTGCGTCTCCATCATCCTGCGGTTGATGGCCGAATCGACCGCCCGCAGGATCACGCCCTTCTCCTCGAACGCCCGCAGCGGGCGGTGCGTGGCGATCAGGCCCAACCAGGCGTCGATCCACTCCGCCGGGTCGGTCTGGCCGTACCACCAGTCCACCACGTACAGGTCGCCGGTCGGCGATAGGCCGAACACGCCGTGCTCGGTGTGGTCACCGCCATCGGGCGTCACGCCGTAGTCGCTGGCGATGTAGAGGTTCAGCCGCGACGGCAGCACGTCGTAGAAGTTGAACCACGCGCGCTTGAACAGCAACCCGGCGAGGCTCCGGCACTTGCCCTCCCACACGTGCTGGTAGAGGTCGTCGTTGACGGCCTGGAGCTTCAGTCGCTCCTTTTCCAGTTCCGCGGGGAACCACGGGTTGTCGCGCCAGTTGATGTCCACCACGAGCGTGTCGTCGTCGGCCTGCGCCGCCAGCTGGTGCACGAAGTCCTCGTCCTGCTCGGGGTTGTAGCTCCACCACAGCTCGGACCCGGACTTGCGGATCGTCGGAATCAGCACGTTGGCCGAGCGATCCGACACCGTGTGCGCTTCCTCGATCCACGCCCCATCGAAACCCTCGTAGGATTTGATGCTGTCGGCGGTGTGCTCCTTCAGGCCGGCGAACGCGAACTCGGTGCCATTCGGGCCTTTGATGGCGTCGCGCTGGATCTCATAGAACCGCCCAAGCCCCAACGCCTGAATCTGGTCCGACAGCAGGCGGTGGCTCGATTCCTTGATCGACTTCTGCGTTTCGCGGCAGCACAGCCACCGGATCGGCTCGGCATAGCCGCGCATCGCCAGCAGGCGCGCAATCGACCAACTCTTAGCCGAGCCACGACCGCCGCGGGCGATCTTGTGGCGCCGACGTAGCGTGTGGAACGGCCGCATCTTCGCCGGGATTTCCAGGCGCAGCGTGTTCACGCCTGCCCCGGCTCCACGACGACCACCTCGATCTTGTCGAACAGCGGCGCGCCGTCCTTTCCGGTGTGCTCCAGGCGCGTCTTGCCGAACTCCTCCGGCCGCTTGCGAGCCATCAGCTCGTGCCGCGCCCAGATGCGCACTTTCCGGCTCGCTGGCTCTTCCGCGATGTTGTCAGCGATGGTCAGCGACTCATCAAGCAGCGCGTGGCAGCCGTCGAGCATGGCTTGGTCGTAACGGGCGGCGAACTCCGGGTAGCGGGCGCGCCAGTCCGCCACGGTGCGCCGCCCAACGCCCGACATGCGACACCATGCGGTGAGCGTGCCGCCCTCGGCCAGGTGGTCGATGATCGCGTCGGCTATGGAGTCGGTGTAGGTAGAGGCGCTCATGCGATTTCCAGCAGGCCCACGTCCACGCACTGGCCGTCCACGCGCAACTGCATCGCGTAGGGGATTCGGCCGCGCAGGTCGCGCGCCTGGTCCTCGGTGACGGTCAGCACTACCTGCCCGGCTTGCGGACTCGTAGCCGGCAGCACGCGCACCTCGCAGCTGTCGCGAAAAAGCGCGATCTCAACCTCGGCGCCTGCCATATCCAGTCGGCCAGCATCGTCGCGCACCCACAGGCTCAGAGGGGTGTCGGCATATGCTCGGTGCGCGGCGTGGGTCACCACTCGCTCCGCGCAACCGCAAACTTCACAGCCTTCACAGCCCGCCACGCATCCCGCTCCCGCGTGTACGCCTCTCCGCTCTCAGCGATCAGGCGGTTGTTGGCAGCCAGCAGGCGCCAGCGGTAGCCGTCGCGGGCCTCGTACACGGTGAACCGGGGGCGTTTCACTTGCCCTTCCGCTCCACGGTCGGCCGTGCAGGCTGCGCAGCTCGCACGCGCGCCCAGCGCTTGTTGCACTCGTCGATGCTGGCGTCCCGCAGGTTGGCCAGGCGCTTGGCCTCGTTGTAGGTCTGCTCCTTGGCCGGCTCGTTGTAGCAGTCGCGCAGCAACTCGCAATCGCTGCCGCCCTTGGGGCACAGCGACACCGGCACCTCGACCGTGGCGCGCACGATCTTCGGCGCAGGTTCCACGCGAAGGTCAGGCTTGGTCTGGCAGGAGGTGAGCAGCAGGGCCAGTACGGCGAGTGCGGGCTTCATCAAGCGTTCCCCGGCTCCACGACACGCTCGTTGCCGTCTTCGTCGATGGTGATCTCCGTGCACCATGGGCAACCCGCCTGCTGCTCGCGCAGGGCTGCATCGCCCTGCAGCGAACAGCGCGGCGGCCCTTGGCATACGGAGATCACGGTCGTCTCGTTCACGCTGGGGTGAAGTCCACGTAGAACTTCTGCCCGACCTCGAACTTGCCGAACAGCGCCGGGTTGGCGATGCCCAACGACAGGTTCGCGCTAGGCGTGAACTTGGCGAATGTGTTGTCCTCGTCACTACCGTCCGCAGGATAGGCGCCAGCCTTGCCGACGGCCCGGAAGGTAAGGTTCTCGCACATCTCGTGTTTTTCGACTCCGGTCACTTCAAGCTTGGCACGCATAACAGTCATAGCAGGGTCTCCTTCCGTTGGTCTGAGGGGTGTCAATGCGGTGGGTCACGCACAAACTGAGCCAGTGGCTCATTGCGCGCGCGAGCTGGCCGTCATCGTAGGGGCGCTCCGCAAATCCGCATCTCCGCCTGGGAACAGGTCACGCGCTCGATCTGCGCGGCGTGGGCGAGTTCAGCCACGCGGCGCTCCAGATCCTTCCGGCTGCCGACTGCGAACGCCTCGTCTACCTGGCGCTGCCTCGCGCGTGCGGCCGCGGCGCGCTCGTTGGCGTGGGCAATGGCGGCGTAGGCGCGGAACGCCCGGGCGTTGGCCTTCAGGGCGCGCTGTAGTTCGACCCTGTGGCCCCTCGCCTCCGCGATCTCGGCTGCATCAGCCTTGGCTTGAGCCTCACGGCCGTCACTGCGCCCGTAGGCGTACATCCCGCCCAGCACACCGGCTACCAGCACCAGCCCGGCGAGCCACGAGTACGGATTGGGGATCACGACCGCAACGCCTTCGGTTGCAGGCTCGGCCACTTGGCATAGGCCCAGGACTGCAGGTGGTGGTGGATGCTCACCGACGCCAGGCCAGCGAACAGCGCCCAGCCCGCGCCAATGGTCGTCGGGTGCAGCCGGTACGCCCCGAAGGTCACCGACAGCAGCACGCACACGCGCACGATGCGCTCAGCCACCGCTGCCTGGAGGCGGGCTGGCAGCAGGTGCGCCAGCCATTCGGTCAGCGCGATGCCCACCAGCAGCGCCAGGAAGGCGGCATGGAAGGTCGGGTGCTGCAGCGCCTCGGCCAGACGGCCCCACCACACGCCCAGCTCAGCCATCATCGAAGTCCCCGCATCTGGCGAATCTCCCGGATCGCCTCAGCGTCCGCCTGCTGCCGCACCTCAAGCTGGCTGACCCGCGTGGAAAGGGTCGGGATATCGGCCATCTGCGCCGACAGGGTTTCGATGCGGTCGGCCAGCGCGTCGTTCTGCGCCTTGACCTGCACCACGGCATCGCGCAACAGCAGGTTCGACGCCGCCAACCCGACCAAGGCAGCCAGGATCAGCCCCTCGATCACGTTGAGCTTGCGGCGGTCCACTTCGCGCACGTCTTGCCTCATGCCAACGCTTCCATCGCGCTGGCGTAGAGTCCATCCCACGTTTGCCGATGGGGCTTGCCTGGGCGCCAGTTGCGCAGGTAGTAGTCCCAGCTCGCGGCAGCCATGCCAGCCACGGGGATTGGCTTGGGATCGCTATACAGCAGCAGCCGGGCGAAGGCGCACGCCAGCAGGTCGTCGTCCACAATGCGGCGGTACACAGCCTCGGCCGTCGGCAGGCAGTTGCGGATGGCACAGGCCGCGAGCGCGTACGGCCGCGTGGCCCTGTTCTCCAGCACGCCGCGAACGCCGCCACCGCGTTCGAACTGCCAGAACCCGTGCGCCGGGCCGCCGACCTGGACGCGGTGTTGGAACCGAGACTCCTGCAGGCCGATCGCCAGCAGCATCACGGTCGCTTCGGTCGAGCGGAACTTTCCGGGCAGGACCTCCCGATACGTCTGCTCGATGATCTTCGTGCGGACGTGGGCAAGGTCCAGCGGCACGGGCATGGCGGTCTCGAAGCAATAGGCGCCCGCACCGCTCCCGGCTGGGCGCGATGGTGTGTCCGGTGTGGGTTGCGGGCTTGGAGGGTGGCGAGCGGCCGGGATCTCCCAACCCTGACTCGCCGGAACGAAAAAGCCCCGGCGAGTGCCAGGGCTTCGGGGACAATTGTTGACGCTTGCAGAAACGCTACTCCTGCGTTGGCAACATGTCAACACCGCGTCAAAAACCGCGCGCCTCGACGAACGCGATGGCCTTGGCGAGCTCCGCCCGGTACTGCCAGACGGTGAACGTGCCGCCGTATTCCGCCGCGACCCTCCCGGCTTTCATCGTCTGCGTGCCGGTGCCGCTGAACTCCTCGCGGAACACCCGGGCGCGCATGGTGTTGATCCGAGCCAGGTGCGCGTAACCCCGCTCGACCCAGCGCAGGTCGTCAGGCAGCGGGTCCACCCAAGAAGCAGGCTTGTGGTCCATGCCATTGCCCACGCTGCCCCGAATGGGCCCGCACGCCTCCCGGCTCTCCTTTCCAGCCACTGGATCGCACGCCCACGTCGGCACCGGCAGCACGACGCCGGTCAGCGTGGCGCGCCCAGCAGCTGCGCCCATCAGCAGCCGGCGGCTGATGCCGTCCCGGCCGCGCAGGCGCTTCTCGGCGCGCTCCCGGGTCATGGGGGCGAACTCGCGTGCCCGGCTCAGCACGTGGTCGCCGGTCGTCTGCCGGTCATAGCGGGCGGACTGGGCGGCACCCCAGCGGCGAAAGGCATCGCGGCTCACTCGGCACCGCCAGTCGCGCGCGCGATGTGAGCGGATTCGTCGTCCGGCTCTGCGGCCAAGTAGTCGCGCACCACGGCCCATGCCTGCTCCCAGCCGCGGCACAGGACCGCACGCCAGCCCTCGGCCTCGAGGTGGGCGAGCCAGGCCCGCTGCTCGGGCGACGCACGGCCGGTGTCGGTCTTGAGCTCGATCGCAAGCCCGACGTACTCGCCGCGGCGGACCGGGAACAGGTAGTCGGGCACGCCTGGGTTCATGCCTTCGGCCTTGAGCTTGCGGGCCGTGCCGCGCGCGACCCTTGCGCCGTTGGGCACGGCCGCGAACCAGCGCAGCTCCGGCCAGGTCGCCTCGGCTCCGCGGACGGCGCGCATGAGCAGCGCGGCGTGGGTGTGCTCGGGCAGCTGGGGGCGGGTCATGGGGTGGGCTCGCGGCAGGCTGGCCCGGCGACTACTGGGCTTCTGACTACTGGCCCCCTATAGGGGGATACACCCCACCAGTAGTCTGAGGACCGGGGCACGGAGGGAGGAAGCGCCCCAAAGAGCGCGCTTTCCTCTCCACTCGTGCCCTTACGGCTTTTCACAGTAGTCACAGTAGTCACAACAGTAGTCCAAGTAATTGATTTAACTGCTATTTCTCGCTACTACTGGCGTCCACCACTGGGGCGTCCCAGTAGTCATGCCGTCGGGCTTTGCCACGGGGCGCCCGCGGCGGGCGGAAAGGCGCTGTCAGCAGGCCGATAGACGTCGGACAGGCCGCGCGTGTGCTTCACCTGTTCGGTCGTCCGCAGCAGCTCGCCCAACTCCACGGCGGCCTCGAGGTACTGCTTGGCCCAGCGCGCATCGCCATGCCCGCACTTCGCGCTGACCTTGGCCACCGTCGGCTGCACGCCTTCTTCCGCCAGCTCGGCCGCAGCCCGCACCACGAGCCGCACCTTGGCCTGCGCCGCCTCGGCCTTCTTGTCGGCCGCGGCCTCCGCCTTGGCGCCGGATAGCTGCTTGTGCAGCGACCGCCAGGACCGGCCGAACACGGGCGCCACGGTGCGAATCTCGACCGCGCGCGGGCCGTAGGGCTCGACGTCCTCCCAGCGGAAGAACATCGGGTGCGGCTCGACCGACTTGGACGAGGACATGCACGCCACGAGGGTCACGCGCTCGGACTCACCAGGCGCCACCAGCGAGCGCAGGACGGTGCGCGAGTCGCTGTCCGGGAACGGGTCGTGCAGGCTGCCCAGGTTCACCGCCAGCAGCGTCTGGCGGGCGTTGTTGACCAGTGCCGTGCCGCCGCGGAAGGCCGTTTCGGACAGGTCGAGCGTGGGCAGGCGGCTGGCCGACTCCTGGCTGGTGTGGTGGGTCAGCACCACTGCCACGCCGGTGGCCTTGGCAACGCGCTTGAGCGCGTCGACCATGACCCGGTGGCCGATGTTGTCCTCCTCGGCGTCCGACAGCGTGCTGGCGGTCTCGAAGATCACCAGCCCCAGCGGGCACTCGCGCTGGCGTAGCCGGCGGATGGTCTCGATGAGCGCATCGAGGATCCGGCCCCGCACCGGCTGCCTGGCCTCCAGGCGCACGATCTCGCGCCAGCCGGACAGCGCCTCGCCGTGCAGGTCGGGCACGATCACGTTGGCCTGCAGCCGCTTGGCATCGGCCTCCGTGAGCCGAGCGCGCTGCGCTTGGAACTTGCGCGCGTACTGGGCGCGGTCGTCCTCGCCGGAGTACACCATCACGCTACCGACCTCCGCCGGCGCCATGTCGGCCAGCGGCAGTCCCAGCGCGTAGTGCGTGGCGATACCGGTGACGATGGTCGTCTTGCCCTCGCGCCCCGGCGCGCCCAGCACCGTCACCTCGCCGGCCGGGAACAGTCCGCGCCTGGCGTCGCTGGACATGAAGGCGTGCGGGTGCGCGATCGCCGCCGCGGTGAACTCGTCGTCGGTGAAGGGCGTCGCGGCCGCGTCCAGTGCGGACTGGAGCTGGGGCGGTTCGGGGGGCGTGGTGGGCAGCCCTTGCACCGCCCCACCCTTCTGCAGCGCGCCGTCCAAGGCGCGCGCGATCTCGTCGTCGGGGACGTGCCGGGACCAACGTCCCGAATCGCGCCGGCTGCGCATCAACGCCAGCGCCTCGTCGCGGGTCATCGCGCCATTGCGCACTGACTGCGCCAGCAACAGCGTCAGCTTGAGCACGTCCGCGTGCCGGTCGGTTTCCACGTGCCCCGACAGGCCAACGCTCGGGGTCGCCGGCGGCGCTTCTGCGGCAGGCCTGCCGAAATGCTCCAGGATCGTGTCGGCGCTGTAGGGCAGGCCGCCGGACTCGTGAATGATGCGGACCAGGAACGGCTGACCCTTCTGGTGCAGCAGCCCCGGCAAGCGCATCACGCGCGCCAGGTCGTTCACGGACTTGTCGGTGCCGAAGCGTGCCGCGATGTTGCGCTGGATTTCCCGGAAAGCTTTGGTGGGCAGGCCGTCGACCAGCCAGTACACGTGCCACTTGCCCGGGCTCGACTCCACGATGACGTGGGGCTCCAAGCCGCAGGCGAGGATCGGACCAAGGTCCGCGCCGTCGGTGTCGGCGAACACTGCGCGCACTTTGTAGATCGTGTCGTTCGTCTGCTCACCGGCATTGGCGACCACGTAAACGCCGCATCCGGCCCCCTGCTTGGCAAGCAAGGCCGGCCAGACGTCCGCCAGTGCGCCGTCGTACTTGGCCGCGAGATGCGGGTCCTTGCGCTGCTCGTTATCGTCGAAGACGCGGAAGCAGAACCGCTCCGCCGACTCATCGAGCAGGGCCAGGAACCGCTCGGCTTCCGAGCGATCGTGCGGTTGGGCGAGCGCTGCGCTCATGCGGGCAGGTCGTCCAGCTGGGGCGCGGCGTCGGTCACGGCGCTGTCAGCGCGCACCGCCAGCCACCGACACCAACCGCTGCAGGTCTGCCATCAAGCCCGGAATCTGAGCCAGGGCCTGCTGCTGGAGCGTGCTGGCGTCGGTCAGGTGCCGCGCCGCCCAGTACATCGCCGGCGTGGTGTCCCGGAACTCGGCCATGTAGCGCTCGACCAAGGCCGTGTCGAGGTTGCGCTCGCCGGACAACATCGCCGACAGGTTCGACGGCTGGGCGTCGATCGCGGCGGCCACCCTGCCCAGCCCCCGCGCATAGACGCAGGCAGCGAAGCACTCGCGCAAGTCCCTGTACTTGTTGGCCAACCCCGGCTCGAACGACAGCGCCAGCTGCTGCATGGATAACCCCTGATTCGAAGACTTATCAGCGCTTATCAGCGCCTGGACGAAAAAATGGCCCGACCCCTCACGGAGCCGAGCCGGTGTTAGGCAGCCAGCGGAACGTGGTACCCAGTGACCTTCCCCGCCGTGTTGCGGGTCCATGTCAGATCGGGGCGGAGCTCCTCGCACCGCACGCCGGTCTCGCGCTCAATGTCGGGGCAGCGGGCCGCAGGAACGGTGCGAGTGCCTTGCACCCACTGGCTCAGGGCTTGGGGGCTGACAACGAGGCGGCGGGCAAGGTCTGCCTGCTGCCCACCGCACGCGGCAATCGCTCGGGTAATGGCGTCCATGGCCCAGTAAAGCATAGCTTTACCTTCCGATCAAGCATAGGTTGCTTCACGTGGAACGCTGAGGCGCGCAGCCTTCAAGCCATGCTTGATTTGACCGAACAGCAGCGGCTGGCCTTGGCCAAGCGCATCCGCGACGCGATCGCCCAGCTGCCGCACACAAAGGCCGAGGTTGCCGAGCGACTGGGCGTCTCGCCTCAAGCCATCACCGGCTGGGAATCGAAGGGCCGGATCGGTAAGACCTCCCTTTCTCGGCTGGCGCTTCTGTGTGGGCGGTCAGTGGACTACTTCATCACCGGCGCCGAGCAGTCCCCCGCCTCCGACGACTCCGACTGGGGCGACATCGAGGGCTATGCGCAGGCCGTGGGCTTGTCCGAAGGCGTCGAGGCCCAGGAATACGCCGAAACCCACAAGCTCAAGTTCCGTGCCGATTCCCTGCGCAAGAAGCGGCTGAACCCGCGAAACTTGGCGGTGTTCTACGGCGACGGCGACAGCATGGAGCCGCGGATCCACTCGGGCGACGCCGTGCTGTTCGATCAATCGGACACACGCCCGAGGGATGGACAGCTCTACGTGATCTTGGTGCCCGGCGCCGGAGCGGAGTCCTACACCGTGAAGCGGTGCGAGCTGCTGGATGACCTAGTGCTGTTCAAGGCCGACAACCCGAAGGGCGATCACGGGTGGAAAAAGCCGCGCCGCATGGATGACCCCAGGCGGCCAATCAAGATCATTGGGAGGGTGCGATGGATCGGAAGCTGGGAGGGTTAGCGCTGGTGTGCTTGGTGCTGGCCGCGTGCGGCGGCCTGCAGAAGAAGGCTGCGATGGTGAACACGGGAGACGACAAGGCTGCAGTTATCGCGGCACTTGGCGATCCGCAGGACACACAGATGCAGGGCCGCGCGGAAGCTTGGCAGTACTGCCAGACAGGCGCTGGCTTCGGATACCACGATTACCGCGTGATCTGGTTTCTCGACGGCCGTGTGGTCGGCGTCAACAGCTATAAGGACGACACGCCCGGCCGATCTTGCAAGGCCGCGCTGCGCGAAGTGCGCTGGGATTCGGCGCCAGACGCGATCCTCGAGATTCGACGCCGCTAACCCAACAAAAAGCCCCGCGATGCGGGGCTTAGAATTTGTGGTCGATGCCGGCAGCTTTCATGATCTCGTTAGCGGTGTGGCGCGATTTGCAGGCGTAGTTCACAGTTACTGACTGCGAGCCTTTGCCCCATATCTCGTGCTTCCCCTTCCTCAAGAATCGCCATCCATTGGCGCGCAGGATTTCCTTAACCTGCTTCTCGTATCCATTCATGCATGAGCGAAGTTTTCGTGGATGCAGAATGCTGCGACAGGCTCATGCTTCATGGTGCCATCCGCGCAGTCCAGCAGCGCCGGAACGGTCGCGTGAAATTCCGCGTACATCTCATCCAGCGTTTCCGCTTCCAGCACCAGGCCAGCAACGTCAACACTGGTGCCCACGTAGACGCCAGCCTCATCGTCACGGCTCACGTTCAAACGGATCACTGTCGGGATTCCTGCCTTGGCCAGCAAGCGGCCAAGGGGCCATCCGAATCGGTAATGCATGGTCGCCTCCCGGTCTTGCATCCGTCCATCGCGATACAGCGATGCAGTTCCGTGAACTGCGGCAGAAATCCTAGCACTTAGTTGACACGAATTAAGTGCCGTTCGTTCCCCTCCTGGCGAACGTCCGTCCTGCCATTCATTACGCCCTCCCCCAACCCACCCGGCCAGCCAGATTCCAGGCCCGCTCGTGGGAACGACGCCCGCGTTAAGGGTGTTCAGAAAAATGTTGCTTGATCCGATAAAGCATCGCTTGACGCTCTACTAAAGCTATGCTTTACTGCACTCCACGCCCAGCACCGCTGGCAGTGGAGAACGGAACGTGGAACGGAACGAGAACGCCCGCACCGCCTGGAAGTCGAAAGACCGCGCCTACCGCACCCAGCGCCGCCGTTGCGCCAGCGTGGTCGGCGATTACGTCGAACTGCCCCGTCCGCCTCGTGGCCGCGACCTGGGCCGCACCCTGACGCAGGAAGCGCGCCTCGCCACCCTGCGCCCTGCTGGCCTTCGCGAGATGCGCCGCCCTGATGAGCCGCCGGTGCCCCCGGCCGTTGCCGCGGTCATCGAGTCGCTGGGCAAGCGCCCGTTCCGATTCACCCACGCCGTGGCCCGCGAGGGCTACCGCGGCCAGGTCCAGTTCGCCATCGCCAATTCCGGCTTCGCCGCGCACTGGATGATCGAGCGCGCGCTGCGCTGTGTGCTGGAAGCGCAGGCAGGCGTGCAGGCGTGGAGGGCTGCGGCATGAGCGCCCCGAACGAAGCAGTCGGCCAGGTGGGTGAGGCGGGCGGGGTTGTGCCAAGCGCGACGCGGCGCGGGCTGACCTTCTTCCCGGTCCCCAAGTTCGACGGCCCGTCGCAGGTGTTCGGCGCAGGCGAAAGTGATTTCTTCAAGCGGCACGACCTGCCGGACGTACCCCGTACGTACCGAGACGCCGCGATGGACCTGTTCTACAGCGGCGGGGCAATGCCCAAGTTCGACCCGCGCGTTGACGCGAAAGCTGCGCAAGCTGCCACGCGCGCATGGCTGTCGTCCTGGGCGCCGGCTCACGAGGCCAAGGAAGCGACCGTTGGGTATGCCTTCTGGGTGTGGTCAACGCCGGAAGCCATCGACGCCACCCTCCGCGCCGTGGGAGCCGCCAAGTGAGCGCCTTCGACTTCCGCCCCATGCCCCGTCCCTCTCGCGTCCTGCAGCAGGCGGTGTCCGACCTCGACGCGTTGATCGCCCGCACCAACGCGGCCCGCGGCGTGGTGCCCCCTGCCCCTTACACCGGCCCGGAGCGTCGCCGCTGGCGCGCGCAGCGCCAGCAAGGAGCCTCCATGAACCTCGCCCCCAAGCGCACCGCGCAGCAGCGCCCGATCCGCAGCGTGGCCGCGGTCAACCAGCAGCTCGCGGCCACGCCACGCCGCCCGGCGCCCAAGCGCGTCGAGCGCGGCGCCTGGATCACGCGTGCACGCGCCGTCGGTATCTGGCTGCTGCGCGTGTGGGTCGTCGTGGGCTGGCTGCTGTTCGTGCCCGCTGCGATCTACCTGTGGAGCGCCCAGCCATGAGCGCCCTCGGCTACGAGCTGGCGCACCTCTCCTTCCAGCGGGTCGGGCATCGCAACACGCCGCGCGTGCTGACCAACGAAGAGCGCCTGCGCGCGTACCGGCCTTACCTGCCGGCTCGCTTCTTCAACGCGGACGCGGTGCTGCGCCACGCGGCGATCGAAGGCCGCGCACTTTCCTTCGGCGAGCGCTACGCGTTGGCCGAGTCCATCGACAACAGCACGCCGTCTGCTGACGACTATCAGGAGGTCTAGATGTTCAGCCCCTATGCCGAGGCGTGCGAGCGCCTGCAAGCCGCCAAGGTCGCCGAAGAACAGGCGCGCGCCGAGCGGATCGACGCCGAGCAGGCCGTGATCGCGCTGGCCGGCGACCTCAAGCCCGAAGGCGCCACCACGGTGCGCGACGGCCAGTGGAAGGTGACGGTGACCACCGTCGTCAACCGCCGCCTGGACGAAGCCGCGCTCGAGGCCGTGCGCCAGCGCCTGCCAGCGCCGCTGTTCGAACAGGCGGTGCGCTTTAAGCCCGAGCCCGTGCTGGCCGGCGTGCGCTACCTGCAGAACAACGAACCCGACGCCTACGCGGTGCTCGCCGACGCCCTCATCGCCACGCCCGGCAAGCCGCAGGTGCGCGTCGAGTTCGTGGGCGAAGCCAAGCGCGCCGCCTGAACCCCTACTTCAAACGGAACCGAACCCATGGCTATCAGCCTCAGCTCCATTTCCCGCACCACCCGCAACAGCCTGCCGCCGCGCGTGGTGATCCACGGACCGCAGAAGATCGGCAAGACGACGTTCGCGGCCGGCGCGTTCAATCCGATTGTGCTGCCGCTTGAGGACGGCCTTTCCGGTATCGAAGTGGACGCCTTCAACGGCGGCGCCCCGCTGGCCTCGTTCCAGGAGTTCAACGACGCCCTGACGGCGTTGTACAGCGAACCGCACAGCTACGGCACCGCCGTCGTGGACAGCTTCGACTGGCTGGAGCCGCTGGTATGGCAGGAAGCCTGTCGTCGCAACAACTGGTCCGACATTGAAGCGCCCGGCTACGGCAAGGGCTACATCGCGGCCAACGCCATCTGGCGCGAGGTGCTGGACAAGCTCAATGCGTTGCGCTTGGAGCGCGGCATGGCAATCGTCGGCATCGCACACAGCACGGTGAAGCGGTTCGAAGCGCCGGACTCCGAGCCCTTCGACCGATACGAGCTGAAGCTGCAACGCGGTGCGCTGGGCCTGGTCGTCGAATGGGCCGACGCCATCCTGTTCGCGCAGGAGGAAGCTGTCATCAAGAAGGATGACCTCGGCTTCAACAAGAAGCGCGCCCGCGGCATCGCAACCGGGCGTCGAATCATCCACACCAACGCTCAGCCCAGCTTCATCGCTGGCAACCGCTACGCCCTGCCCGACGTGCTGCCGCTGACGTGGGACGCCTTCGTGGGCGCCATGCAGCCGGCGGCGCAGCAAGCCGCGGCCTGATTCAACCACCACCCCAACCTGAAACGAGGAACACGCAATGGCCATGCTCACTGGCACGTTCAACCCCGATGCCGAAGCCCAGCAGGACTTCAGCCCCATCCCCTCCGGCGAGTACCTGGCGCACATCGTCGAGTCCGACATGAAGCCGACCAGCAGCAACACCGGGCACTACCTGGAGCTGGTGTACGAGATTGCCGACGGCGAGTTCAGGGGCCGCAAGCTGTGGCTGCGCCTCAACCTCGACAACCCGAACGAGAAGACCGTCGAGATCGCCAACCGGCAGTTCGCCGCGATCCGCGAGGCCACCGGCATCGCCAACCCGCGCCAGTCCGAAGAGCTGCACTACAAGCCGCACGTGATCCGCGTCGAGATGTTCCCGGCCGGCAGCCCGTACCAGTACGGCAGCAAGAAGGGCCAGCCGCGCGAGCGTGCCGAGAACGAGATCAAGGGCTGGAAGAAGTCTGACGGCGCGCAGCCTGCGCCGACGTCCGCTCCGGCCGCTGCGCCCGCTGCCGGCACGTCGCCGTGGGCAAAGCGCGCGGCGTGATCCACCCCAGGCGCGCCGAGGCAATCCCCGGCCCGGCGCGCCGCAACCGAACCGAACGAGAACCCATGGCCACCCTTCCCGCCACCGCCACCGAGTTGAAGACCGTCACGGCGATGCGTTCGTGGTGGGAGAACAAGCTCGACCGCCTGAGCCGCAGGCTGGGCGCCAGCCAGATCGGCCGCGAGTGCGAGCGCGAGCTGTGGTACTCGTTCCGCTGGTGCGGTACCGGGGCCAAGTTCGACGGCCGCATGAAGCGCCTGTTCAACCGCGGGCACCGCGAGGAAGCGGTGTTCATCGAGGAACTGCGCGGCATCGGCTGCGACGTCCGCTCGCACGATCCCTCCACCGGCGAGCAGTTCGAGTTCCGCGCCGTGGGCGGGCACTTCGTCGCCAAGATCGACGGCGTGGCGCTACGCGTGCCCGACGCGCCGAAGGCCTGGCATGTGCTGTCGTTCAAGACGGCGAACGCCAAGACCAGTGCCGCGCTGGCCAAGCAGGGGGTGCAAGCGGCAAAGCCAGAAAACTGGGCGCAGTCTCAAATCGAGATGAAGCTGGCGAATCTTGACCGCACGCTGTATCTGTCGGTGAACAAGGACAGCGACGAGGTCTACGGCGAGCGCATCCGCCTGGACTCGGCGGCCGCCGAGCGGCTGGAAGCGAAGGCACAGCGCGTCATCACCGCGCCCGAGCCGCTGTCGCGCCTGAGCGAGGATGCCGCGCACTTCAAGTGCCGGTTTTGCAGCTTCAAGCCGACCTGCCACGGCGACGCGCTGCCGGCGCCCTCCTGCCGCACGTGCCTGCACGCCACGCCTTCGCTTGATGGCACCGATGGCGACTGGCTGTGCGCGCTGGCCGCGCCTGACGCCGGCCCGATCCCGCTGGACTTCCAGCAGCGCGGCTGCGAGCGGCACCTTTACGTGCCGGCGCTGCTGAGCCGCTGGGGCGCGGTGGAAGACGCATCGGAGCCGGAAGGCTGGGTGCAGTACCGCGCGGCCGACGGCCTCACCTTCCGCAACGGCCCGTGGGGCATGGGCAGCTACACCAGCAAGGAACTGCACGCCGCCACGCCCGCGCTGATCCGCAACGACGAGTTCTTGGCGATCCGCGAGCGTTATCAAGCGACCATGGCTGAGCCACTCGCAGAAGAAATTGAGCCTGACGATCCGCGCGTCTTCTATCGCTGGCACGAGCACAGCCAGGGCCGGCACCTGGGGCAGTATCTCCGGGGTGGCGCTCGCGGTGGTCGTGATCTGTGGCTTAAGTGGATGCCACAGAACGACCCAGCAAGCGCGAGCGCAATTCGCGAAGCGGATGCTGCGCTGGAGCAACCCGCATGACCGGCCTCACCCTGCGCCCCTACCAGGCGCTTGCCTTGTCCACGCTGTGGGACTTCTTGCGGCACGCGGACGGCAACCCGGCGCTCGTGTTGCCCACCGGCGCCGGCAAATCGCCGCTGATGGCCGCGATCGCGCGCGAGGCTGTCGAGAACTGGGGTGGCCGCGTCGGCATCCTGGCGCACGTGGCGGAACTGTGCGAGCAGAACCACGGCGCGCTCCAGCGCTACTGGCCGGAAGCCCCGGCGGGCGTCTACAGCGCCTCGCTCGCCCGGCGGGACCGCTTCGACCAGGTGCTGGTCATGCAGATCCAGTCGGTGGCCACCCGCGCCGCGGAGCTGGGCCGGTTCGACCTGTTGCTGGTGGATGAGGCGCACCGGATCCCGCTCAAGGGCGAGGGCCGCTACCTGCGCTTCATCCGCGAGGCGCTCGCTGTGAATCCCGCGCTGCGCGTCGTCGGCCTCACGGCCACGCCGTATCGCCTTCAGGGCGCCGCGGTGCCCGTGTGCGGCCCCGGGCACGTGCTGACGGAGATCGCCTACGAGGCCCGCGTGGCGGACCTCATCGCGGACGGCTACCTGTCGCCGCTGATCTCGAAGGCCGGTGAGCGGCCGTCGCTGGACGGCGTGCGGGTCAAGGGTGGCGAGTACGACGAAGCGCAGCTCGCGGCCGCGATGGACGATGCTGGCCTGGTGGAGCGCACGGTGGCTGACCTGTGCGAGCGCGCAGCCGACCGGCGCGCCTGGATCGTGTTCTGCGTCAACGTGCAGCACGCCGAGCACGTGCAGGCGCAGCTGCAGGCGCGTGGCATCACGACGGGGCTGGTTTGCGATGCAACGCCGAAGGCGCAGCGCCGCGAGCTCATCGCCGCCTTCCGTGCCGGCGAGCTGCGGGCGATGGTCAACGTCAACGTGCTGTCGGAGGGCTTCGACGCGCCGCACATCGACTGCGTGGCGATGCTCCGGCCCACCAAGTCGCCGGGCCTGTATTACCAGCAGGTCGGCCGCGGCTTCCGGCTCGCGCCGGGCAAAGCGAACTGCCTGGTGCTGGACTACGCCGGCAACATGCTCGAGCACGGCCCGGTGGACGCGATCCGCGTGCGCGGCGCGCGGCCGGGCAAAGCGGCAGCCGTCGAAACCGCGCGCGCCAAGGAGTGCCCGAGCTGCAGCGCGCTGCTGGCCTTCGGAGTCCGCGAGTGCCCGACCTGCGGCCACCAGTTCGGCGCGACGGATCCGGCTCACAGCGACCGGCCCATCGACGCGCCAGTGCTGTCCACGCAGCGCGAGCGCGTGCTGACCACGCTGGCTGTGAGCGGAGTCAAGTACGCCCGCGGCCAGAAGCCGGGCCGTCCGCCCTACCTGCGCGTGACCTACCAGTGCGGGCTGCGGCGCATCAACGAGTTCGTGTGCCTGGAGCACGCCGGCTACGCGCGATCCAGCGCGCACCGGTGGTGGCAGGAACGCACGGCGGCGCCCGTCCCGCGCACGGTCGAGGAAGCCTTGGCGGTCGCCTACGAGTGCCTGCCTTGCCCGTCCGAGATCGTCGTGGACGAAACCGACAAGTACCCCAGCGTGGTCAGCGTGACCGTTGAGCGAGGCGCTGCGCCTGCGCAGCTCGATGCGCGCCGCACGCCCGATTGGCTTGCTGCCGCCGTGCAGCCGAAAGCCGCCTAGCCCAACCCCGAGGAGAGGGAGATGAAGAAGTTTCGTGTGCAGGCCACCGTGAGCGTCGAGGTCGCAGTTGAAGTGCGGGCCGCATCGTTGGAGGAAGCATTGAGCAAGGCTCGTGAACTCGAGCGCGACGATCCCACGCGAGCTGGCTTCATCGCAATCCCCAAGAAGGTCGAATACCTGTGGAACAACGACACGAAGGTTTCGGGGGTGCTCGATGCGTGACGCCACCCCCGCGCCTGCCGAGCTGCCCCTGCGCGACGTGTGCGAACGGATCGTGCGAGACGCGATGCCCGCAACTGACAGCGGCGCAACGTGCTTCGTACCGCGCTACCAGATCGACCAGCTCCGCACTGCCGTCGCCGCCTCGCTCGCAGCACATGGGCGGGTGGAGGTGACGGGCCTGCTTCAAGAAGCACGCGATCAGATACAGCGATTGGCTGGCGGATTTGCAGAGCCGGACTCGCTCATTCGACGTATTGACGCCGCCCTGGAGAAAACCCCATGACCGCCCCGAAGGATGCGCTGGTGGCTGACAAGCTGGACAGACTGGCGGAAGTAATCCGCAAGCACGGCACGTGTGCGCCGATGGCGCTAAACGAACTGGCGACCGAACTGCGCGACGCATCCGCGCCCGAGCAGGCGGTGGAACCACGCACGGGTGTGCGCTTTGCGTCTATTGGCCGCGCGGTGTGCGCAGTAATCGCCGAGCCTACCGTTTGGCGGGACAGGTTGGCGTCTGAGTTTTATACGCGCGTGGGCGAAGTAGCTGCAGAACTTGACCACACCACCCACCGCCCAGCCGATGCGGCGGACAGCAAGGGCGTGGGGGATGCGCGGGTGGGGGGTGAACTGATCGGGTACACCAACGAAGCCGCAATCCGCCTTCGCAACGGACAACCACCAGCTATGTGGGCTGATGGAAAGCCAGACGATATTCTCGTCTATGCGTCCACCACCCCGCAGCACGGGGGCGATTCGGTGGAGGGCAGCGGGTGGCTCAAGCAGATCACCGAAAGCCCATCCCACATCGAATGCACGGTTGGCAATCTGCGAGACCTCGCAGCCGGATGCTTGCAGTCTGACCCGAGCGTTGGGATTTTCCGCGATGAAGAACAGCACGACTTGATAACGCGGATCGCTGATGCCTTGGAACTGGGGGAGCTTTACGTAGTGACCGCGAAGGGCGAAGCCGCCCTCGCCGCCGACCAGGAGACGAGGTGATGAGCGACATGCCAATAGGTCTGTGCTGCGTCTGTGATGAACCTCTTGACCTCGCCGACGCCGGGATCTGCAAAACATGCGGGTGCGGGTTCTGCTGGAGCGGTTGCGGCGGATGGGTGCGAGGCGAGCACGCTTGCCTCAACTGTGAGGAGGAAAGGTGATGAGCGAGGTCAGCAAGCTGGTGGAAGGGTGGCGACTCGCGGGGAAGCAGGCCGACGCTGCTCAGGGAATTTCAACTAAGGATGGCTGCGCTTACGCCGTTGTATTTCGAGACTGTGCCGATGAACTCGAAGTCGCCCTCGCCAGCGACCGCGCAGCGCAAGGGGGTGTGCGCCGGTACTCGCATGAAGTTGTAGGAGGGGCGCTGCATTGGGAGGTGCGCGCGCACGAAGACCAGAGCGGCGAGTGGTGCCGTTGGAGCGACGTGTGGCAGCACTACGTTCTAACCCGCCCCGCCGCCGAGGCCCTGGGGGTGCCGGTTGAGTGGGTTTCCCCATTCGGCTCATGCGTGTGCGAAGGCGCGAATCAGTGCCCGGGATGCAACCCAAATGAAGCCATCGCCCTCGCCCGAGAGATCGCAACAGCGGAGGAACGAGGTAAGCACCCGCCATGCATGGAATGTGGAGCAGTCAGCCTAGAAGACGCGCAGGGCAAGTGCCTATGCGGTGGCGACAAGGACGACTGCCACGGTTGCACGCTTTGGCCGGACACCGCCTCCCCGTCGCAGCCCGAGGGGGTGAGTCATGGCTGATATTGCGGAGCTGATGCAGGCGCACAAAGACGCCATCGACGCGGTGCGCGATGAACTGCTGCGGATGTACCCCATCGGCAGCACCGTCGAGTTCACCATCATGCACGGGCAGAAGTTTCCTTCGACCGGAACCGTGATCGACGCTTCGCGGCTTGACGTTGGCTATCTGTGCGTCGAGCACCATCAGGCTAAGGAACGTTCCCGATACAAGTACCGGACCGTTCACCACGGGAGCATTTTCTGATGAGCGCAACCAACCAACTTGCAAACGAGCTGGGCGAGGTTGTGGCGGCGCCCAAGAAAGGCGAGCGATGGGACTGCGGGCGCACCAACCGAACGGCGCGCGTTATGTCCGACCCCGTTGAAGGCTACGTCATGTGGCGATTCAAGGGCGCAGGACCGAACTTGACTCACGTCAACGACTGGCACAAGCGATTCATCCGCAAAGACACCGCCCGCCAAGCCGCGGGGGAGGTTGCGGGGTGAGCATCTACTACAACGAGATCGACCCAGACGCCGCAGCCTGGCTTCAGGCACTAATGGACGCCGACGCCATCCCGCGTGGCGAAATCGACACCCGCTCAATCGAGGACGTGACCCCTAATGACGTGCGCGGATACACACAATGCCATTTCTTTGCCGGCATCGGCGGCTGGGCCTACGCCCTTGACCTTGCCGGATGGCCGCGTAGTCGATCCGTGTGGACTGGCTCTTGCCCTTGCCAGCCTTTCAGCGCGGCAGGTAAAGGCACTGGGTTTGCGGACGAGCGGCATCTATGGCCCGCCTGGCAGCACCTCATCGCGCAGTGCGCCCCTCCAGTCGTCTTTGGAGAGCAGGTTGCGAGCAAGCACGCAGACGCTTGGATCGACCTTGTACACGCTGACATGGAAGGCTTGGGCTACGCCTTCGGGTGTATCCCGTTCCCGGCTGCGGGCATCGGCGCGCCGCACATCCGAGACAGAAACTACTGGTGCGGCGTCGGCCTGGCCGACGCCGACAACACGCGACTGGAAGGATGGCGGCTACCAGCCGAACGTGCCGCTGAACTCACTGCTGGGACGGGTGGCTTGGCTAGCGGGCTGGCCTACGCCGATGGCGGGCACGCCAGCGCAGAACGGGAACAACGCGGCGGACAACAACGACAGCAGCAGGCGCACGGTGGCCCTGTCAGGTTGGCCGACTCCGACTGTCGGAAACGCGATGGGGTCTCAGTCCTGCGAAGGGATGAGCGCGACGGGCAAGATGCCGGATGGCCGCAAGGTGGCAGTGGCGCTACCGCACGTGTCGAGCTTGGCGGGATGGCCGACACCGGACTCCTCGGGATTCGGCGCGGACAATCCGGAGGTGTGGCGCGAACGCAGGAAGCGCGTGCAGGAGAAGTTGGGGAACGGCAATGGCTTCGGACTGACGCTGAACATGGCGGCGCACGAGACGCTGCCTGCGCGACTAACGGCCACTGGCGAGATGCTGACTGGCTCGGATGCCGAGATGGCAAGTGGCGGCCAGTTGAACCCGGCACACAGCCGCTGGCTCATGGGCTACCCGCCCGTGTGGGACGACTGCGCGGTTATGGCAATGCCATCGTCCCGCAAGCAGCGGCCGCGTTCGTGAGTGCGTACATGGCATCGCGCGCACAGCAGATGCAGGAGGCAGCATGACCCAATCCCGCGGTGAGGTGGTGGGGAGCAGCCTGCGCGGCTTCGGCTTCACCTTCGACGTTGCGACGGGTCGTGTGCGCAACTGGTACATGGGCCCGGACGGCGTGCAGCGTTGGGGCGACGACGACACGCCGGTCGAGCCTGAAGCCAAGGCCCGCAAGTCGCTGGGGGTGGGGGAGTGAGCGATACCTGGCTAACGCCCGACGAACTGCACGAACTGACCGGCCGCCAGCGGTATTCGGCTCAGTGCCGCGCGCTCGCCTCCATGGGCGTGCCGTTCCGCCCCAACGCCATTGGCCGGCCGCTGGTCGAGCGCAGCGCGGTGCTATCGTCCCCTGCCCCGGCCAAGCGGAAGGCGCAGCCGAACTGGAGCGCGATCAGGAGCAAGGCAGCATGAGCGAGTGGGCTTCCGTAGAGAGCGCGCCCTATCAAGGCGTTGTCCTGCTCACCGTCGAAGGCAGCGACGGTGGGCGCAGAACTTTCGTGGCCGAACGGTCGCACGACGGCCGCAGCGAGCAGTGGGTGTGGCTTATCACCACCGGTTGGGCAGGCTGGAATCGCCTGCATCCTGCATGGACGCCGATCGCTTGGAAGACGCTGCCGGAGCCATTTGATGGGCCGCCCGCGTAAGCACAACCGTCATCTGCCCGAGAACATCCAGTTCCGGCATGGCGCCTACTACTTCACGCGCGGGGGCAAGTGGCTGCCGCTGGGGAAGGAGTACGGCGCGGCGCTGATGAAGTACGCGGCGCTGGTCGGTACGCCGGCCACCATGCGCACCGTCAAGGACGCGGTGTGGGGCTACATCGAGCATCGGCGCCCGAAGCTGGCGCCGGCCACGCTGGAGGGCTACCGGCACTCAGCGGCCCGCCTGTGCGCTGTGTTCGGCCCCTTGGCGCTGGAGGACATGACCCCGGCCATGGTGTACCGCTACGTCAGCGAGAGCGGCACCGTGCAGGCCAACCGTGACAAGGCCCTGCTGTCGGCGGCCTTCACCCACGCGCGCAACAGCGGGGCGCTGGAGGGGCAGGATCCCACGAAGCGTCTACAGTTCCGCAACGAGGAGAAGCCGCGCGTTCGGTACGTCACGGATGCCGAACTCGCCGCCCTGCTGGCCGCCTCAAGCCCGCGCCTCGCCTGCATCGTGCGCTGGTGCTACCTGACCGGGATGCGCCAGGGAGACGCGCTCAAGCTCAAGGTGGCCGTGCTGGACGATGACGGCTTCACCTACTGGAACAGCAAGTCGAAGAAGTGGCAGGGGCTGGAGTGGTCCGACGAGCTGCTGGCCTGCCGCGAGGACGCCATGAAGCTGTGGCGGCGGTTTGGCCGAGAGTGGCTGTTCGAGAGTAAGCCCAAGGGCAAGCACGCCGCACGCGGCATCGGCCCCTATACGCCAAGCGGCCTGCGCTCCCTGTGGCGCGTTGCGCGGGCCAAGGCGGGCATCCCGGACGTTCGGCTGCACGACCTGCGCGCCAAGGCGGGGAGCGACGTGGAGAGCGACCAAGCGGCGCAGACGCTGCTGGGCCATGCCGACGCTAAGACGACGAAGCGGCACTACCGGCGCAAGGTCGAACGGTCCAAGCCGACCCGCTGATCCGTCCAATATGAGTCATCCTGCTAATGCAGGATCAATGGCTTGGCGAGGATTTCCCGCTTGGGTATTGGACAGCGGAGCGAGCGCGGAATGCCTTGTTTCCAGCTACAGCACCGGCACCGCTAACCTGAGACTGTTAATCAGGGGGTCGTTGGTTCGAGTCCAACTTCGGGCGCCAGATTGGTCCAATAGTCAAAGCAAAGGCCCGCGCAATGCGCGGGCCTTTGCTTTGACTAAGCGAAACGGGCGAACTACCAGCAATCAGCCGTCGTCCCGGAGCCTGTGTGATTCTTGGCGCCTGTATTGTCGGTCGAAATGGTTTGACACTTTGTGTCGGCGGTTTGGCTGTTTATCGGAACGGCTTGGTAGGCAAAGGTGCGTGCTGTTGGTTCGTCCACAAACTCAACCCTGTAATACTGATCAACACCTGCATCGCATGTAGGGTCGGGCGCGTTTTCGTAGCTCATTTCGGCTGTGTATACCCGCTCCGCAAGTTGAGACGCTTCAAGCAGGCAGCCGGCCGCAGCCGCACGCCGCGTCTTAATGGTGTGCTCCCGGTAATTGGGGATCGCGATAGCGGCAAGTATCGCGATCACAACCACGACAATCATCAGCTCGATCAATGAAAAACCGGACTGGCGGCGCAACTTGGCTTGACCCTTGCGCATGTCAGTTCCTCACCACTTCGTGCCACGCGACCCGTCGCGGAGTGCCGCCCTGTGGATTGATCGGCACTGAACCCAATCTTCCGGTCGATCCACCGACCACCAGCAGGTTGTCGATCAGCGTCGGCAGCGTCGGCATTCCCACGCCCAGATCCACCGATCCGATCGGCAGTGTGTTTCCACCCACCGTCACCGTATCGTCGCCGAAGTTGCCATTGGTGTTCACGTCGAAGAACGCCTCCCGAAGGCTGGTTCCGGTGAAGAGGTCGATGGCATTGATATAGCCGGTGCCGCCTGCTTCGCAACTGTTGTTCGCCGGAGGCACCAGACTGGCCGTCAACATCACCCGGCCACTGACGCGGGGCGAACTGACGATCCGCTCGCCGGTATTGGGCGGCGTATCCAGGTCCACGTACCAACCCTTGCTGGTGTCTGGCAGCGTCCCGTTGGGCTCGAAGGCACGAACGCTCTTGCCCGCGAAATCAGTTGCCACCACGATCTGCCGCTCGGTGAGATCACTCGGCCGCCGAACCAGTCCGTCGTCGCGGATGCCGTACATGGATTGCGTGGTCCGCGTGCTCACGTCACCGACGGTGAGGAAGCTACCGGTGCCGAATACGACCCAGGTGTCGCCCGAGACGGGTTCGCGCGCGAGCCCCAGCCCGCTGGTGATCGGCTGCCGGACGCCCGTCGCATCCTGCGCGATGAACATCGGGCTGCCTCCATTCGCCACCACCCACGAGGCCGTGGTCGTTCCGGAGAAATCGAACTTCCACAGGTTCCCCAAACGGTCGCCTGCGTACACGTAATCGACCTTGCCATCCCCGTTCGTGTCGGCACCGCGCGGAGCAGAGAGCCCGTTGTCGCCGGTCGCGTTCGTATTGATTTCCCGAATCACCGATCCGGTTTCAAGGTTGATCACGAACAGAACCGCACTTCCATTCGGGCTGTTGATTCCGTTGCTCACGATTACGGCTTTGGTTGCCGACGTATCGTTCAGAGTGACGACGAGTGGCTCACCCAGCACTTGGCCCATGTTGTTTCCGAGCGAAGCGCCGGTGTGGTCCCAAAGCACGTCGTTGTTGCCGAACGTGGTGGGCGTGGTCACGTCGAGCGCGTACACGCCACGCCCGCCACGGCCCAAGCTACCGATCAGGTAGTTCGCGCCCGGCGTCTGCGTGCGCGTGGAAACGGTAATCGGACCGTCCACGAACCAGCGGTGCTCGTACTGTGGGTCGCTCAACGTGGAAAGGGCCGCGAAGTCGATGCCAGCAGGCACGTACGCGAACAGCTCCGTCCCGGCGGCTGGACCACGGGGGATGTCGACCGTGGTGAACGCGTGCATCATGCCGTCGTTGGCACCGACGTAGATGACCTTGCTCTCGGACGAGTACAACGGCGATGAATTCACGATGTCGCCCAGTACCGTATCGCGATCCCGCAGCGTGCCGCCCCGCGCCTTCTCTTCCGAACGATCTCCCATGATGAAGGCGGCATTGTCGTCGGCCGAAACCGGCGCGAGTCCCGTACTGCGCGAAAGCTGCGACAGTTGTCCCGCCGTCGGGAACGTTCGGCCCGCAGTGCCATTCCAGGTCAGGATCGTGCGGCCCGTCGTGGGAATCCGGGTAGAAGCCTTCCATACCGGGTCGGGCAACCCATCGCCGTCGTTGTCACGCTGCGAGATCCCTGCCGAGCTGACCTCGTATGCGGACAGCTCTCCACTCCACCGCCCGGACACGTAGCTGGCCTGGTACACCCGCGTATCGGTCTGGAACGACGTGCTGTTCGATGTCACGTTCGATGCTGAGCCCAAGCGCCTTGCTACGGTGGACAACGCCTCCACAAGACCCTGCGTGAACTGCGTGGGATTGCTCGCGGCGACGAACTTGCCCCGACCATTGACGGCAGCATGCCAAAGGTCGTCGATGCGCCCGGCACCGGTATTCCGATACGGGTCCGGCCAGCGGCGCGTGCCGTTGATGATGCTCGGCAGGTCGGTCTGCGGATTAAGCGTTCCCCCAAGGCCGATTGACAGGCTGAACGTGGTCATATGCTGCCAGAAGGCTGGATCTGCCGTAGAGGACGGCACATCGTTCACCATTCCAGCATCGGTGCGCAGGTCGCGCTTCCAGTAATGCATCGCGACGTCCGCGAGCGTGTCCGCCCGGGAGGTCGGCGTTGTCGAGAAGTTGTCCGTGTAAGGGGCCGCCGGAGCGTACTGGAAGAAATCGCTCGCGTTCCGCGGCGTCTTGGGGTCGATGCGCAAACCCCCAGTCCCGTCGCTATCGCCAACGCTGGTGAAGCCGGACAGGTCGTTCCAGAACCCATCCGTCGTCAGGATCGCGAAGTTCTGACGGCAGCTCAACTGGTCAGCCGCACCGCCTGGGCCCCACGGACCCGTGGATGCCGTGCTCTCGAAATAGCGACCCGCACGCTGCAATGCACCCGGCAGCGGCGTACCTCCACTGCCTCGCGCTGCCTGCATGTGGGTGTACCACGTCGTACGGTTCGCGCCGCGGAAAAGACCACCGTCCGTGTCCACCGGGATCTGGAAGGCCGGTGGATTCGTCGTGCCGACCGAGGTCGAAGTGCCCGTCAAGCGGTTCCAGATCGAGTCATAGCCGACACGCAGGTTGCTGCCGACCTGGCTGAACGCCTCGCTCGCGCCCGCCTTGGCGGCCTTCATGCGCGATCGATGGTACGAGTACCACGTCGCAATGTTCTGCAGTTCCGCCGCCTGCGACCTCCCGGTCGGTGTTGCAGCCGTCGGGGCCGTGGCGAACACCTGCAGGCGCACATTCCGTACGTTGTTGGTCAGGGCGCCAAGCGTGAGCGTCCAGCTGCCGGCGCCTACCGGGCCGGCTATGTCACATGACTCGCTGTTGCTTCCCGCCGTCGCGCTCGTACAACTCAGCACCCCCAAGTTGTTGAACACGGCAAGCGTGACATCCCCGCTGCCACCACTGGTTACGACCTCCAGCCGTTGGGTGCCATTCGGCACGTTGACCGTGAAACTTACTGACCCGAGGCGGTTCACGTCCAATCCGCTCCGATCGAAGATCGCGGCGCGTTGCATCATGGCGACGGCCGTGCTACCCCCGATCGTGGTCACGAAGTACCGGTCGAAGTCGGCGGCATTGGTAGAGTTCGTGACGCCTGCCTTGGGCACATAAAAGGCCCCTTCGGCGCTGTCGCGAAGATCGCGGGTACCGCGGACAGTCGTAGCCTGGTCCCACGACGTGAATACCGCGGTGACGTCGCGCCCCCCCGTCATTCGGGTGCCCGCATCGGTCATCCAAGGCAGGTAGGTATTCCTTGGGTCGTAGTAAAGGGTGTTGTTCAAGTACGAACGATCGGTCGGATTGTCTCCCAGACCGACTCGCACGCCATAGTTGGCAGGATCCCCCGCGTCCTGCACGTCGCGCGGCATCGCGACGAAGTTCATCGAGCCCGAGTCATCGAGGATGAACATGATGTTGGCCGGTGGATACGCCGTGCCCGTCTGCAAAGGCAGATCCGGAACGGTGACTGCGCTGCCTGGCGCACAGACAAGCGCGGCGCCCATGCCAACCAGCAAGGCGGTCAGCTTCTCACGCCAGGGCGAGCGAGGGCGGGACGGGCTCTGCTTCCGAATGTTCATAAATTGCTCCCGCCTCACGGGACCGCATAGATGGATTGCAGGATCACTTCCGCCCGCCCTTCTGCCTGACTGCGGGCCGTGATCCGATAACGCGCTTCGTTGCCCGCGCACGCAGCTTCTGGCGAAACATCGATGCTGGTCGTGCATTCGCCGTCCGACGGCAGCCCCTCATCCATGAGTTCGACAATGAATTGCGCCGGCTGGACGATGTCGACAATGTCGTCGTCGAAAGCATGACTCGAGAGCCTTGCTGCACCGGAGGACCAGAATCCGTCCGCCATCCACCGCGCGTTGTCGCTGGCCACGCGCGGATCGGGCCGGGAGCACAAACCGTTGACGCACCCGGCAACAGTCGGCCGGGGGCGCCCTTGGGCCAAAGCTTCGCCTTCCCGAAGCGCCGCTTCCGCCGCCTGGAAGGCATAGCTGCGATCCAGCATGTTGGCACTCATGCGCTCTTCGAGCAGCACACCACGCATGCTCGCTACGCCCAGAACCGTCATCACAAGCAGCAGGATCAGCACGATAACAAGCGTGGCGCCTCGCTGGCGGGCGCGGGGTTCAACTCGCTGGGCGGTTGGGGCGTTCATTCGACGCGATTCCTGATCGTGACCGTGTGGTCGAAATCCCGAACCAGCGGCTGGGTGTTGGCGCCTAGCGCCTCGCCAACTAGATCGAGCGTGATGCGTACCGCGACCACCTGCGTCCAGTCGGTCACCGCGCCCGCCCCGATGTAATCCGTACCACCACGTACCAGGTACGTCAGCTGCATGTCGTTGACGCCATCGGCGACTTCGATAGCTCGGTCCGTGGTGCCGACCCGTACCATCTGGAACAGCGAGCGGCGCCCGTTGCCATCGTTCCCGATATACCAGCGGGACGCACGGAGTTTTGCGAGGATGGCGGTCCAACGGTTGGCCGGATCGGCGCAGTTCCGGGCCAGGTCGGTTCCACCGAACGCACAACCGAACTCGTATGACGTGCCGTTCGGGGGCCCTGGACAGACGACCGGCAGCCCCAAGCCCTTCGTGCAATTGCCGGGAGTTCCCGTTCCAGAGTTGTGCACCACGGTGACGTTGGTCCCAGGTTGCGCATTGGTCACCTGGAAGATTGCGGCATGGTTGGCATCGCAGGCCATCGCGATATCACCATCATTGAGCCCATGGTTGACCGTATTGGTCTTGAACTGCGCGGAGGTCGGCTGGTGCTCTTCGATGGTGACGCCATCCGAGAACACGGAAGAGAGGTCGATCGCATCGGTTCCTGCCACACGCTGCGCGCGGCCGGAGCCGAATGCCAATCCGAGCATTGCGGTCCCGCCCTCGTAGCCGCGCACGCCCCCGTTGAAGTCGGCGTACCAGTTGGTGGCCTGGTCATTGACGACGTTGGCCACGTTGGTCATGGCCGCCCCGCAAATGTTTCCTGCCGACTCGCGGACATCGCGGGCCATCAGCTCATACGCGGTCCGCGCATTCTCCTGGATTCTCCCCAAGCTTTCGGTGGACGCATAGGTCCGGCTATTGCTGAAGAACAACGCGACGGCGGCGCCGGAGACGATCAGCCCAAGCACCATCGCGATCATCAGCTCGATCAGGCTGAAACCTGCCTGCCATCTGCTGCGGTTACTCCCGGACGCGCGGCTCACAGGCGTGTCTCCGTGACGAAGGTCTGTTCCTCTGAGCCGCCACTGCCACGCGCATCGTTCCAGCGCAGGTCCACCCGGCAGCTCTCGGCGCCACAGGTGACCTGGGCGCAGGTGGTGTCGCCCAGCGCCGTTGGCGTGCGAACGGCATTGAACCAGTTGATCAGGTCTTTGCTTACGAGCGTGCCGTCATCGGTCGGGGCACCGCAGGTCCACGTATTGAGGTTGTACGCACCAATCAGCGCCGCATCCCGATTGGCGCGCATTACATCAAGCAGCGCATAGGCGTGCATCGCCGCCTGGCTACGCTCCAGCGCGCTCTGGCTGTTACGCAGGGCCGTGGTCTGCATGGCCGCCATGCCGAGCAGGCCGATGCCCATGATGAGCACGGCGATCAGCACCTCGATCAGGCTCACGCCGCCTTGCGCACGACGACCCAGGTTGGCAGTGATTTTCGGTCGAATGTCGGACATCGCGGTGACCAGTGCTCAAGTATTGGAAGGAGCAGCGCAGGAAGATGAGGAGTCGGTAACGACACGCAGCCGGCCACCGGTACTCAGGCGAACGATGCGGCGGTTCTGGGCCAGTCCGCTGGGCTGAATACAGGCACCGATGCTGGCATCGAGCGGCAGCGTGTTCGCTCCACGCGCCAGCCCGTCAGGGAAGAACGTGATTTTTCCGTTCTCGATCGCCACGCTCGTGGAGACCTGCACTGCCGGGTTCAAGGTACCGGACCGGACCCGATCATCCGCGGCGCCGTCCTTGTCCAGGTCGGCCAGCACAACCCAACCGGTCCAGTTGCCGTTGCTGCCTGCGCACGTGGCCCCGTCTGCGCTGCGGCAGACGAGCGCGCGTGAATTGAGCCTGATTGCCTCCATGCGAGCCGCCTGCAACGCGGCTGTCAGCTCGTTCGAGGCCGCACGCAGGCGGTTGTTATGGACGAAGTCCCGTAAGTTGGGGATGGCCACGATCGCCAGGATGGCGATCACGGCAACGGTGACCATCAACTCGATCAGCGTAAAGCCGCGGGAGCTTCTGGCGACAACTGGGCGCACACGGACATCCTCGGCCAGTCCCCACCGGCCCGCGCATACCGTAGCCAGAGCGTCCTGCCCGGGCCAGCGGCGACCGACGAGCGGACCGGAACCGCCTCCCAGGCGGGCCGGATGGTTGGCGGCGCCGGCCGCATTCGCGGATGATCGCCGCTTCGCTCCCCTGCCCGCCCATGACCGGACGCAGTGCCCCCCTGGATACGCTCTGGCAGGCCCCGTCGCTGGTCTGGGTATTGATCGTGGGCGAGGCATTGGCCACCGTCCTGGCGCTGGCGCCTGGGGTGGAGGGATCGCGCTGGGTGGCCCTCGGCCTGTACTCGCTGGCGGTGCAGTGGACCTCGCTGGGGACGCTGGCGACGCTCTACCTGCTGCGCGGTGCCTTGCGCGGGTTGCCGGCGGCAGTCACGGCCGCGTTCGCGGTTGGCGTGCTGGTGTTGTGCGCGCTGGCCGTGGTGGCGCTTGGCCGGATGGTCTTCTTTCCCACGCTGCAGCACGACGGGCCGCTGGGTGACGTGTTGTGGCGTACCGCCCTGATCGCACTGCCTGGCGGACTGCTGGGGCTCGCGGCCTTCCACAACTACTGGCGTACCCGCGAGTCGGCGACGCGCGCGAAGCAGTCCGAGCTCGAAGCCCTGCAGGCACGCGTCCACCCCCACTTCCTGTTCAACACCTTGAATTCGGCGGCGGCGCTGGTGCACGCGCGACCAGACGATGCCGAGCGCGTGCTCCTGGACCTGAGCGACCTGTTCCGCGCGGCGTTGTCGGAACCGGGCTGGGTGCCTTTGCGGCACGAACTGGACCTGTGCCGGCGTTACCTGGCGATCGAACAGCTGCGCTTCGGCGACAGGCTCAAGGTGGAATGGCACCTGGGCGACGACCTTGAGGCGCTGCACGTGCCGCTGCTGACCGTGCAGCCGCTGGTCGAGAACGCCGTGGCGCACGGCCTGGACGACACCGCGCGCGGAAGGCATCTGCGGATCGATGTCCTGCAGGCAGGCGGCGCGCTGCATGTGTCGGTGGCCAACGCGATGCCGCGCGCACCGCAGCCGCGCACGGCCGGGCACGGCATCGGCCTGGCTGCGGTGCGCGCGAGGGTCGAGGCGGTGACTCAGGGCCAGGGCCGGCTCGAAGCCGGCGAGCGCGACGGCGAGTTCGTCGCGCGGCTATTGATCCCGCGCGACCCGATGCCGGCCGCTGCTCAAGCCACGATCTCGTAACAGGGCCGGTATTCGCCGGAGATCTTCATGCGCCGCTGCAGCACGAACGCGCGCAGCAGCGCGTCCAGCGCCTGCATGATGTCGCTGTCGCCGTGCATGCGGTAGGGGCCGAACTGCTCGACCCGGCGCAGGCCTTCTTCCTTCACGTTGCCGGCCACGATCCCCGAGAACGCGCGCCGCAGGTCCGCCGCGAGGTCCTGCGGGCGGCGCCCGTGGTGCAGGTCCAGTGCGGCCATCGCCTCGTGCGTGGGCACGAACGGCTTCTGCAGGTCCAGCGGGATGTCCAGCCCCCAGTTGAAGTAGAACGAATCCTTCTGCGCGATGCGGTGCTCGCGCACCTTGCGGATCCCCGCGGCCATGCGCGTGGCCACGCGCGCGCAGTCGTCGATGATGATCTCGTAACGGCTGGCGGCGGCGTCGCCCAGGGTCAGGCGGATGAACTGGTCGATCTGCTCGAAGTAAGGCGCCGACTCGGTCGGACCGGTGAGGATCATCGGGAACGGCACGGCGGCGTTCTCCTCGCGCAGCAGCAGGCCGAGCAGGTAGAGGATCTCCTCGGCAGTGCCCACGCCGCCCGGGAACACGATGATGCCGTGGCCCATGCGCACGAACGCCTCCAGGCGCTTTTCGATGTCCGGCATGATCACCAGGTGGTTGACGATCGGGTTGGGCGACTCGGCCGCGATGATCCCCGGCTCGGTGATGCCGATGTAGCGCGTGCGCCGCCGGCGCTGCTTGGCATGGGCGATGGTGGCGCCCTTCATCGGGCCCTTCATCGCGCCCGGGCCGCAGCCGGTGCAGATGTCCATGCCGCGCAGGCCGAGCTGGTAGCCGACGTCCTTGGTGTATTCGTACTCGTTGCGGTTGATCGAGTGCCCGCCCCAGCACACCACCAGGTTCGGTTCGGACGGGTGCAGCAGGCGTGCGTTGCGCAGCAGGCGGAACACCGCGTCGGTGATGCCCGGCGAGGTTTCCAGGTCTTCCGCGAACTCGGGCGCAAGCTCGATCGCCGTATACGCAAGATCGCGCACCACGGCGAACAGCAGCTCCGCAACGCCGCGGATGATCTGGCCATCCACGAACGCCATGGCCGGCGCGTTGCTCAGCTCGATCCGGGCACCGCGGTCCTGCTGCATCACCTGGATGTCGAAGTCGGGGTACAGCTCCTGCGCCGCGCGCGGATCGTCGCTGTGGCTGCCGCTCGTCAGCACCGCCAGCGCGCAGCGGCGCAGCAGGTCGTGCATGCCGGTGGACGCATCGCGCAGCCGCGCGACTTCCTCGCGCGACAGCACGTCCAATCCGCCGCGCGGGTAGATCCGGGCGTCGACGGTGGGCAAACGGGCGCCGAAATGCTCGGCGGTCAGGGGGGCGTGGGTGCTGGATGTCTTCATGAGGCGGCGACTCTAACCCACCCGGGCGCACCAAAGAAAACGGCCGGGGGGTGCCCGGCCGTTTCGTCTTACGTTCCCGATCAGAACTCGAACCTGACGCCGACCTGCGCGGCCCAGCGTGATTCGAAGTTGCGGTAAGGCAGGGCGATGTTGCGCCTGACGCCCGTCTGCTCGTTGACGAAACCGCTCACGTCGTAGACGTACTGGCCACCCGCGTTCACGCCGGCGAAGTTGACCGGCAACGTGACGGCGTAAGGGAAGCTGGCCTCCTGCACCTGGCCCCACTCCTTGTTGAGCAGGTTCCCCAGGTTCTGGATGTCGAGGAACACTTCCAGACGCGTCTCACCGAAGCCCAGCGGGATCTCCTGCTGCAGTCGGATGTCGATCTGGTTGTTCCACGGACTGGTCCCGATGTTGCGACGCGTCGGCGACCCTGCGAAGGCGCTCAAATCGCTGTTGCTGGCGATGTAATCCCAGAACGCCTGGCGGTCGGCCGCCGTCGAGCCTGCGGTGAACGCAACGTCACTGGGACCGGCGGGTACGTAGAACAGGTCGTTGCCGAAGGTCGTGCCGTCGCCGTTCGCATCGTTGTTGAAGATGTAGCTGAACGGACGGCCGTTGCGTCCTTCGTAGAACATCGAGAACGTCGTCGGCGCCTTGTCGCCAAAGAAGTTCCAACGCTTGCTCAGTACAAGCGTCGCGCGGTTGAGCACCTCGTAGTTGGAGCGCGAATCGATCTCTTCGTTCGGATTGAAGACGTAGCGGTTTTCCCAGTTCGACAGCGCCACAGACGAGGTGCCGGGGCTGACGTCACGGGAATGTCCCACCGTGTACGCGACCTTCGCATACCAACCGTTCTCCCACGGCTTTTCCAGCGCCATGGTGAAGTTCTGCGAGCTCCCCTTATCGGTGTTCTCCAGAATGATGGCATTCGTGTAGCGGCAGGGATTCGCAGTGCTCAGCGGCGCCGCGGGATTCAGGCGGATGCAGTTGGCGCGGCGGAAGTTGGTAGCGGTGGGATTGCCATTGGTCTGCGAGAACCCGGTCGTCGCAGTCGTGGTCCAGTAGGACTCGCGGCCGTCCGGCAATACTCCGCGTGCAGCGCCAAGGCCCTGGTTCACGTAGTGCACGCCACGCTGCGTCTTGGTCGCGAGGAATTCCGCACTGGCCACCAAGCCCATCCAGGGCAGTTCCTTCTCGAACGCCAGATTGGCCTTCCAGATCGTCGGCTGCTCGAAGTCATCCGCCATCGCATTGACCAACTGCTGCGCGCCGGCCGTGGCCGGCACCAGGGGCGCGTTCGGGTTCAGCGAAACGCCGGTGCCGTTGCGGATGTCGTACGAATTCACCAGCACGCCGGGGTTGGAGAAGCTGTTGGACAACCACACGCCGGGGGCGGAACCGAGGAAGAGGCCAACGCCACCGCGCAGCTGGGCGCGCAGGTCGGAATCGAAGGTGTAGTTGAAGCCCAGGCGCGGCTGGACCGTCCATTCGCCATCCGGGGTATTGCGATTATCAACCCCGAAATCGTTGCGGAACTGCACGTTTTCCGCCGGCGTGCCGCCCACCATGGTCTGGTCCGCACGGAGGCCGAACATGAGGGTCAGGTTGTCGTTGACCGTCCAGGTGTCCTGAGCGAACAGACCGAAGGTACCCACGTCGAACTGCGCCGCCACATCGGCAAGATTCCCCGAGCGGGAGGCCTGGTAGCGGTAGCGCGACCAGCGGCCGTTCTGGAAGTCGGTAATGCTCGCGAACTCGTAGTTTCCGATCGTGTCCTGCAGGAAGAGGTTGAACACGTCCGAAGTTTCGTAATCGCCGCCGAACTTCAGTTCGTGGTCGCCGGCATAGTAGGTACCGGCCAGGTAGGCCGTCGTGGTGTCGACAGCCAGCTCGTTTGCCTGGCGCGAGCGCTCGCGGCCGAACTGCACGATTCCGTTACCCACGCCGCCCGGACCACCGTTGGCGACCGTCACTGCGACCTGCGGGAAGTTCGAGAAGGAGACCGGCAGCGAACGGTACTCGGAGTAGGAGACGTTGGCTTCTGTGGAGAAGTTGGCGCTCCAGTCGCTGTAGAGCATCGCCGCCCAGTTTTCGAACGAGATTTCGTCGGAGTACCAGTTGCTGTCCGATTGCAAGATCGTGGCGCCGGTATTGAGGCGCAGCACGCTTCCTTCGGTCTTGTTATAGCGGAAGGACGCACGCTGTCCTTCGGCGATGTTCCAGTCGAGCTTGGCGAACCACTTCTCGTCTTCGTTGGTGAACTCGCTCAGCGGCTGGAACGAACCGATATCGGGCTGACCGAAGCCCGCAGCGGCTGCCCTGATCTGGGCGAGCTGCGTATCGTTCACCGCGAACTCGGTTGCTGCACCCGAGCCTGCCGGGCCCTTGTCGGGCGCCGGGGCATTGCGCTCGAACTTCTCATAGCCGGTGAAGAAGAACAGCCGGTCCTTGATCAGCGGCCCACCGACGTATGCGCCATACGTCATCTCATCCTTGTACGGCGCGGCGACCTTGTTGCCGTTGATCTCGTCACCGATCATGTCCTTGTCGCGGTAGATCCCGTAAACCGCGCCATGGAACTCGTTGGTACCCGACTTCGTAACGGCATTGATGTTGGCGCCGACAAAGTCGCCCTGCGTCACGTCATAGTCGGAAATACCGATGTTGAACTCCTGGATCCAGTCGATCACGATCGGTTGGTTCAGGGCGGGCAGGCCGGAATCGTTCAAGCCGAAATTGTCGTTGGTCGGAACGCCGTCGACGCGGATGCTGTTGTAGCGGTTGTTCTGCCCCGCGGCGGAGATGCCGCCCCGCTCCTCGTCCACCTGCACGATGCGAGGGTCGAGCTTGACGTAGTCCTCGAGCGAGCGGCGGATGGAAGGCAGTGCTTCGATCTGCTGTCGCGTCACCGTGGTGGCAGCACCGATCGAGTCGGCGGAAAACACGTCGGCGCCCACTGGCGCAACAACGGTCACGGTTGCCAGATCGGTGGCGTCACCGGCCGGCGCGGCCGCGCTACCGAGCTGCGCATCGACCTGGTTGGTCGCATCGAGCTCGAGGTAGACGTTGTTCTCGACGTCGGTGCCCACGCCCGCCTTGTTGACGGAGACGGTGTACGGACCACCCACGCGCAGGCCGCGCGCGTTGTAGCGGCCGTTCGCATCAGTGGTGGCGCGGCTGACCGTGCCGGATTCGACGTGGGTGATGGTGACTTCGGCGCCAGCGACGGGCTGGCCGTCGGCACCGGTGACCATGCCGCCGACGCCGGCGGACGTGCTCTGCGCGAAGGCGGATGCGGCAGCAAGCGCGGTGAACAGGCCGAGCGAGAGCTTGGACAACCGGAGGGTGTTGCGGGTCATGTGTTTCGAGCCTCGGGACAGTAATTACGGCAGCGAGCGCGCCGACGGCGCGCTCCGGAAGGTCAGCGGTGGGATACCCCTACCGAGGCGTATTGTCCGCCGCGGTTAACATCAGATTAACACGGTAGCGTCGCTACATGACAGAGCCGTGACGACCGCGTGCAGGCCTAACCCATTGGAACGGTTGAAGTTCTGCCCTCACGCGAGCTAGTGCCGGCAAGTCCTTGATCCGGGGGTGTCACGAACCCCCGTTGCCGTTGCTGCCCCAGCCTCATCCCGCGGGCTGGAGCTGGAGGTAGGCGCGCACGCCATCCAGGAGCATTTGCACCGAGATCGCCACCAGCAGCATGCCCATCAGGCGTTCGACCGCGATCAGGACGCGGCTTCCCAGGCGCTTGTAGAGCAGGGTCGCGGAAAACAGGATTGCCGCGGTGGCACCCCATGCCAGCATCAGGGCCAGGCTCCACGCGCCCATCCGGTCCGGTTCCTGGCTGCCCATCAGCATCACCGCCGCCATGCCCGACGGGCCGGCCACCATCGGGATGGCCATGGGCACGATGAACGGCTCCCCGTCGGGAAGCTCGCCCATGAGCCCCTCCGGCGGCGGGAAGATCATGCGGATGCCGATCAGGAACAGCACGATGCCGCCGGCGATGGACACCGACTCCTGGCGCAGGTGCATCGCCTCCAACGCGTACTTGCCGCACCACAGGAACAGCATCAGCACGCCCAGCGCGATGAGCAGTTCGCGCGCCAGGATGATCCGCTGGCGCCTGGGCGGGATGCCGCGAAGCAGGCTCAGGAACACCGGGATATTCCCCAGCGGATCCAGGATAAGGAACAGCAGCAGGGCGGCCGAAAGGATCGTCATGGCGCGCTGTCAGGGAGTGGCCGCGAAGACTTCGCCGCGATGCGCGGCGCCGGCGGGCGACAGCAGGTGGATGCAGGCCTGGGCATAGGCCGCCGCATCGCGCGCCGCCCGATCCTCGTCGGCCGCGTAGGCCCGGGCACGCAGCGGCGTGCGCATGGGACCCGGCTGCAGCCCGCTGACGCGCACGGTCGAATTGGCCAGCTCCGCCGCCAGCATCCGCACCAGCGCGGCCACGCCCTGCTGGGCGATGCCGTATCCGCCCCAGTACGGCTGTCCGACGCGCGCGGCATCGTCCAGCGCGAACACCACGGCCGCGTCGGGCGAGCGCGAGAGCAGCGGCAGGCAGGCCTGGGTCAGCCACCAGCGCGCGGTGAGATTCACGTGCAGCGCGCGGGCGAAGTCGGCCGGGTCCGTATTCGCCAATGGCGTGAGTCCCTTGAATTCCGCCGCGCAGTGCAGCAGCCCGTCCAGGCCGCCGCACGTCTCGCCGACACACGCGGCGAGGTCGGCGTAATCGTCGGGCGCGGCGCCTTCCAGGTCGAGCGGGTAGGCCACGGCTTCCCCGCCCTCCCGCGCGATGGTGTCGAGCAGCCGGTTGAGCTTCGGCACGCGTCGGCCCAGTACCACCACGCGCGCCCCGGCGCGCACGCACGCCAAGGAGGCTGCCTGCCCCAGCCCACCCAGCGCACCGGCCACCAGGACCGTGCGGCCGGCCAGCGCTGGCGTTGCCGGTTCGGCGGCTACCGCGCTCACGCCTTGCGCGTCTCCGCGACCATGCGCGCCAGTTCCCCGGCCTCGTGCAGTTCCAGCGTGATGTCGCAGCCGCCGATCAGCTCGCCGTTGATGAACAGCTGCGGGAAGGTGGGCCAGTTGGAATACGCGGGCAGGTTGGCGCGGATCTCGGGTTCCTCCAGCACGTTGACGGTGTGCATCTCGTCGGCGCCGGCGGCCTTCAGGGCCTGCACGGTGCGGCTGGAGAATCCGCACATCGGAAAGCGCGGCGTGCCTTTCATGAAAAGCACGATGGGGTGGCCTTCGACCTCGGCCTGGATCCGGTCCATTACGGATGTTGTCGTCGTTGCCGACATGGGGCAGCACTCCTGCAAGGCAGCGTTCCGGCGTTGACGGACCGGAAACCGGGTGGGCGGGTAGACTCGCATTGTAAGCGCTGGCCCTCCGGCCCCGGCGCTTTCTGCACGCCTAGCCCCCTTCCCCGCACCCAGGAGCCTCGCCATGGCGATCGAACTGCCCCCGCTGCCCTACGACCGTACCGCGCTCGAGCCGCATATCTCGGGCGAAACCATCGACTACCACTACGGCAAGCACCACAAGACGTACGTGGACAACCTCAACAAGATGATCGAAGGCACCGAGTTCGCCAACATGGCGCTGGAAGAGATCGTCCGCAAGTCGCAGGGCGGCATGTTCAACAACGCCGCCCAGGTGTGGAACCACACCTTCTACTGGAACTGCCTGAAGCCCAACGGCGGCGGCGAGCCTGGCGGCACGCTGGGCGAGGCCATCAACAAGGCCTTCGGCGGCTTCGAGAAGTTCAAGGAAGAATTCACCAAGACCGCGGTGGGCACCTTCGGCTCCGGCTGGGGCTGGCTGGTGCAGCGTCCAGACGGTGCGCTGGCGCTGGCCAGCACGCCCAACGCCGCCACGCCGCTGACCGGCGAGGACACGCCGCTGCTGACCTGCGACGTGTGGGAACACGCCTATTACATCGACTACCGCAATGCGCGCCCGAAGTACGTGGAATCGTTCTGGAACCTGGTCAACTGGGACTTCGTTGCTTCGAACATGAAGTAGCCGCGTAAGCCTGCGCGATGCTCGAAAGGCCGGGACTTGTCCCGGCCTTTTGCGTTCTGGCACCCGCAGAGTCGCGCGTCGGGACAGGCTCACGCTGTGCGGGCGCGTTGCGGAAGCGGCGCGCCTGGGCAGATCGGCTGGACGGCGGGGGGCGGCGCCCGCACACCGCAGCTGGCCGCGGCTTCGCGGGTGCGGCTCAGCGCCGCAGGCGCGCGATGACCGGTGCCACCTGTCCCTGCCGGCCCAGGGCGTCGCCCACCCGCTCCAGTGCGGCGGCCAGCGCCCCGGGCGTGTGCGCACGCAACGTCGCATGCCCCACCTTGCGACCCTCTCGAGGCGCCTTGCCGTAGTCGTGCCAATGGCCGCCGGCTTCGCGCAGCACGGCGGCGGCCTTGGGCATGGCGCCGATCCAGTTGAGCATGCAGGCGGTGCCGAGCGGCCGGGTATCGCCCAGCGGCAGTCCCAGCACCGCCCGCAGGTGGTTCTGGAACTGCGATGTCTCGGCGCCTTCGATGGTCCAGTGGCCCGAGTTGTGGACGCGCGGCGCCAGTTCGTTGGCCAGCAATGCGTCGCCCTTGCAGAACAGTTCCAGGGCGAAGACGCCCACGTATTCCAGCGCTTCGGCCAAAGCCTTCGCGTATCCGATGGCGGTCTCGCCCAGCGCTGCTGGTACCGTCGCGGGCGCAAGGCTGGCGGACAACACGCCTTCGACGTGCCAGTTCTCGGTCAGCGGCCAGGTGCGGAACTCGCCATCGCGGCCGCGCACGGCCACCACCGACAATTCGCGGTCGAAGTCCACGAAGCCTTCCAGGATCAGCCCGACCGACCCGGCCTGCGCTCCGAGCGTCTGCCAGGCCGCATCCACGTCCTGGCGCGTGCGGATCCGGAACTGGCCCTTGCCGTCGTAGCCCAGGCGCCGCGTCTTCAGGATGCACGGCGTGCCGATGCGCTCCACGGCCGCATCCAGCGCGCCGCGTGAAGCGATATCGGCGAACGGCGGAACCGGGATGCCCAGCTCCCCGAACAGGGTCTTCTCGGCCAGCCGGTCCTGCGCCACCGCCAGCGCACGGGGCGCGGGAAAGACCGGGACGCGCCCGCTCAGCCAGCCTGCGCTCTGCGCGGGGACGTTCTCGAAGTCGAAGGTGGCCACGTCCACGCGCGAGGCGAATTCGGCCAGCGCACCGTCGTCGGTGTAGTCGCCCACCACCATCGGCGCGAACTGCGCGGCGCATGCATCCGCCGCGCTGTCCATGACCAGGAAGCGCAGCCCCAGCGGCGCACCCGACAGGGCCAGCATGCGCGCCAGCTGCCCGCCACCCAGAATGCCGACCGTAGTCACGGCGCGTGGCCCGCAGCCGAGCGCGTGGTTCGTGCCAGCGGACGGGGCCAACGCCGGCAGCGGGACCTAGCGGCGCGGATCATCGTGCGCCGCCACTTCTTCGGTCTGCGCGCTGCGGAACGCATCCAGCGCCTGCGCCACGGCCGCGTCCTCGCCCGCCAGCATCGCCGCGGCGAACAGCGCCGCGTTGGCCGCGCCGGCCTGGCCGATGGCGAAGGTCGCCACGGGGATGCCCGCAGGCATCTGCACGATCGACAGCAGCGAATCCAGCCCATTCAGCGCCTTGCTCTGCACCGGCACGCCAAGCACGGGCACAGCGGTCTTGGCGGCGAGCATGCCCGGCAGGTGCGCCGCGCCGCCGGCGCCGGCGATGATCGCGCGCAGGCCGCGCGATCGCGCGGAGGCCGCATAGTCGAACAGGACATCGGGCGTGCGATGCGCCGACACGACGCGCACTTCGTGCGCGATGCCCAGCGCCTCCAGGCGCGCGGCCGCGTGCTGCATCGTGTCCCAGTCGGACCGCGAACCCATCACGATGCCGACGCGTGCCGCTGTGGCGCTTTGCGCAGCAGGGCCGGGCGCTTCGGGATTGCCTGCCATCATCGTCCCCGGACGCTAAAAACGTATTCTAGACGCGTGCGCCGCGGCTGGCACCCAGCCCCGGCCTTCGCCCGAACCGGATGCCCATGGACAAGAAACTGCTCGACATCCTGGCCTGCCCGGCCACCCGCCAGCCGTTGTCGATGCTCGACAAGGCCGGGCTGGAGACGCTCAACCAAGCCATCGCCGGCGGCGGGCTGCGCCGTGGCGACGACACCCTGCAGTCCGAACCGCTGCGCGAAGCGCTGGTGACGCGCGACCGCAAGACCGTGTACCGCGTCGACGACGGCATCCCGGTGCTGCTGGTGGAGGAAGGAATCGCGACCGCGCAGGTCGCCGGCTTCCCGGCATGAGCGCGATGCAGGCGCTCGTGCCTCCACCGCCGGAGGTCGTCGACGCTGATGTGGCGCGCGCCCTGGCGGAAGATCTGGGTCCAGGCGACGTCACCGCGCAGCTGCTGCCCGACGCGCCTGAAGGCGCCTACCTGCTGTGCAAGGAAGAGGCCGTGGTTTGCGGCCGGCCCTGGTTCGATGCCTGCCACCGCGTGCTCGACCCGGGGGTGCGCATCCAGTGGCATGTCGCGGAAGGCGCGCGCGTCGCCGCTGGTACCGTGCTGGCGACCCTGCAGGGCCGGACCCGCGCGCTGGTCAGCGCGGAGCGCGCGGCGCTCAACTTCATGCAGACGCTCAGCGGTACCGCCACGACCACCGCGGCGTACGTGGAAGCCGTGCAAGGCACCGGCGCGCGCATCCTCGATACCCGCAAGACCGTTCCCGGCCTGCGGCTGGCGCAGAAGTACGCAGTGCGCGCCGGCGGCGGCAGCAACCATCGCATCGGACTGTTCGATGCGGTGATGCTCAAGGAAAACCACGTGCGCGTGGCCGGCTCCATCGGCGCGGCCATCGCGCGTGCGCGGGAGCTGCATCCCGACAAGCCCCTGATCGTGGAAGTCGAGACGCTCGACCAGCTTCGCGACGCCCTGCAATCAGGCTGCGAACGCATCCTCATCGACGATTTCGACGCCGCGACGCGCCGCGAAGCGGTGCGTATCGCCCACGCGGCGCCGTTCGGTGGCGCGATCCCGCTGGAAGTGTCCGGCGGCGTGGACCTGGCAGGCGTTCGCGCGATCGCGCACGACGGCGTGGACTGCATCTCGATCGGCGCGCTGACCAAGCACGTGCGCGCGATCGACCTGTCGATGAAACTGGGCCCTGTGCCGCGCTGACCCGGGGCGGGGTCAGCCCAGAAGGGCGGCCAGTGCCAACGCTCCGAGCACGGGTACCGCCGCGGCGGCCCATACCCAACGCGACGCACGCCGGCCGTGCGCGACGGTTGCGGACGCATGGCCCCCGGGTGCCTGCGCATCGACCTGGCCTGGTACCACCAGCCGGAAGCGGAGCGTGTCGAAACCCACTTCGTCGCCGTTGCGCGCCTCGCCGCGCAGGATGCGCCGGCCGTTGAGGAACACGCCGTTGGTGGATCCCAAATCCTCGAGCAGCAGCGCGTCCTGGCTGGGCAGCAGCCGCGCATGGGTACGGGACATGCCCGGTTCGTCCAGCCGCAGCGTGCATTCAGGTGCGCGCCCCACGGTGGTCGGTCCCGCCACGGGGAAATTCCGGCCGAACGCGGCGCCGGAGACGCCGCGCAGCACGTAGCGCGGCGTGACCGGTCGCACTGCGGTCGCGCCCGGATCGTCGTTGGCGGGCTCGGGCAACGCGGGATGGCCCGGCGTCGAAGGCAGTACCGCACTTTCGACCGATGCGAGCCGCGCCTGGACCCGGTCGAAGGCGATGCTGTCGCCGGGACGCACCGAGATCAGGCCTTGCACCTGGCGATCATTGACGCGTACCGCGGTTCCATCCGGTACCGCCAGCATCACGCCCGCCGGCGTCACGTGCAGCTTGCAGTGCTGCGGCTGCACGCCCGGGTGGTCCAGCACGATGTTGGCATCGGGCGCGGAGCCAACCCGGCTGATGCCTGGGCCGAGCACGACGTGCGGGTGCTCCCCGCCGGGAAAGACGAGTTTCATGCGTATGGCCTCCGAGTGCTCGATCCTGGGACAACCCACGTCGCGCGCCTTGCGGGCGGCCGTTGGCGGCGCCACATTAGGAGCATGCCCGGTCTTTTGCTTGTGATGATCCTTGCGACGCTTGCGTTCTTCTACTGGAGCGCGGGCCGTGCCGCCGCCGAACGCGCCGAAAGGCTCGGGCGCGATGCCTGCCAGGCGGGGGGCGTGCAGTGGCTCGACCAGTCGGTGCACGCGTCGGGCATCCGCCTGCGCCGGGGCGAGGACGGACGCTTGGGATTGGAGCGTAGTTTCCGCTTCGAGTACTCCACCGACGGCAGCGACCGGTACATCGGCCGGCTGGTGCTGCGCGGAGACCAGCTCGTGTCCTTCAGCGGACCGGCGCGCAGCGCTGCGGTGGTCCCGCTGCACTGAGCCGGCATGGGGTCGCGGGCGGCTACTTGACCACGCGCAGGTGCGCCCCGCGACGCGGCGGTGGCGCGCCATCGTCGTCCGGCGACGGATCCGGCGGCGGCGATTCCGGCTCGGCGCCTTGCGCGTCCTGCGGCGGCGTGGCGCCCATGTCTTCCGGCAGCGCCATGCCCTGCCCCGTCTCGCGCGCATAGATCGCCAGGACCGCGGCCACCGGCACCACGACCGAGTGGCTCGCACCGGCGAAGCGCGCGCTGAAGCTCACCGCCTCGTTGCCCATCTCCAGCCGCGCGACCGCACGGTCGGCGATGTTGAGCACGACCTTGCCGTCTTTGATCGTATGGGCCGGCACGCGCACGCCGGGCCTAGTCGCATCCACCAGCAGGTGCGGGGTCATACCGTTGTCCGCGATCCATTCCCACAGCGCGCGCAGCAGGTACGGGCGGTGGCTGGTCATCGCGGGAACAGGGGGTTCGGTCATGGGCGAAGTCTACGCTGGCCTGCATCGGCGTCCGGCCAGCCGGGGCGTCACGCGCGCAGGTCCGCAGGCGGTGGTCCCGACGCTACGCGGGCAACTCGCGCAGCGCCTTTTCCTGCGGCGTCAGGCTGCGCACGAAGCCCGGATTCCGGAAGATCCGGTTGCCGTAATCCTCGATCGCCTTGCCATCCTTGGGCAGCGGCACATCCAGGGCCTGCAGGCGCCAGATGATCGGTGCCATGGCGCAGTCGGCCAGGCTCATTTCGGTATTGAGGAAGAACTTGCTGGCCTTGAACAGCGGCACCGAGGCGGTGAGCAGTTCCTTGAGCCGCTTGCGACCGGCTTCCGCCTGCTGGCGGTTGCCCAGCTGGATCGCCTGCACCTGCGGCACCCAGTCGTGCTCGATGCGCAGCATGGCCAGCCGCAGGCGCG
>CAYRNF010000006.1:267-141101 GCA_964425695.1 uncultured Pseudoxanthomonas sp. | reverse complement strand
TGGCGGGCGATCGCGGCGCGGGCGCGGGCGGTGCCAGCGGTGCGGCCGGGGGCGCGGGCGGTGCTGGCGGCGGCGGGGGCGCCAGCACCAGCGCATCGAGCCGGGGCACGGTGATCTGCGTGCTGCCCGGCGTGCGATCGCGCAGGTAATCGACGCGGACGCGGCTGTCGGACGGTTGCGCGCGCAGCGCCGCCATCGCCTCGCGCGGCGTGGCGACGGGCTTGTCGCCGATGCGCTGTACCACGTCGCCTGCCTGCAGGCCCGCGAGCTCCTCGCCGGCGCTCAACACCAGCACGCCGCGGTCGGTGCCGAAGTACCGGCCCAGCTGCGCGTCCACCGAGGCCAGGTTCAGGCCGTTCCAGCGGAAGGCCTCCGACAGTGCGGGCAGGCGGCACGGCGTGCCGGGCTTGCAGTCGCCCAGGCGCAGGATCTCGGTACGGATGCGCGGCATGCGTTCGGACAGCGCGCCCATCGCGCGCGCCGCGACGCGGTGCGTTTCCTTGTCCGTTTCCATCGAGCCGGCTTCCACCTCCAGGCTGCCGTCGCTGCCGCGCACCACGGTGACCGGGCCTGCCCACTTCGACGGCGAGCCGTCGGTGTCGTTGAACATGAACACGCGCTCGTCCACCTTCGGCGTCACCACCGCGACCGCTTCGCGGCCGTCGCGCACGTAGGACACGCGCACCGGCGCGTCCGGGGACAGCTCGCGCAGCCGCGCGCGGGCGGCTTCCAGCCGCGCCTCCGCCTCCGCGCCAGCCAGCGCGGTGCCGTCGAGCGCGGTGATACGGTCGCCGCTGCGCAGTCCGGCGCTCGCCGCCCCGCTGCCGGGCGTGACGCCCGCGATCCGCACGCCGCCGCCCGGATCCTCTGCCAGCAGCACGCCCAGCACCGGCTTGCGCTGGACGCGTCGTTCGATGCGCACGGGCGCGTCGGCGCCGTGGTACTTGCGGGCCAGTTCGGCATAGCGCTGCGCCGCGCCGTCCAATGCGGCACGCGCGGCGTCCAGCTCCTTCTGCTGCGCCGGCGTGGGCGCGGCGGACTGGGCGGACACCGCGCCCACGCCGGCAAGGCCGGCGAGCAGGGCGAGTGCGAGTCTGGTGTGGCGGTTGTTGTGCATGGCGGACCCTTTGGCGGTGGCGGAGTGGAGGCGGCGGCGCGGCGGTCAGTCGACGCTGACCAGCATCGCGTCGTAGCGCTCGCCGCTGGCGGCGAGCGCGCGCTGGGTGGATTCGAAGCCGGCGAACTGGCGCAGCGTGTCCACGCGCTGCTGCCACAGCGCGTTGCGCGTGTCGTCCGGCAAGGCTGGTTCGCGCAGGGCGGCATCGATGCTGGCGACCTGCGCATCGAAAGCGTCGCCCAGAGCCGCCACCGCGCCGGTGGCGACGCGGTCGTCGCGTGCCAGGGCGAGCAGCGCTTCGAGCCGGGCGGATTCGGCATAGAGCGCCTCCAGCTGCGCATCCGCGGCTGACTGCGCGCCCACAGCGGGCTTCGCGCCGGAATGCGCCGCCATCAGGGGCACAGCGTCCCCGGCCGCAGGCGGCGCAGCGGCGGCATCCGTGGCGACTGGCGCGCGCTGTGCGGCGACGGCACCGGCATCCGCACCGGCTGCGCGTGCGGGCCGGGCCCCGCGCACCGCTGCGGCCTGACGCGCTGCGATGCCAACGGCGGCGAGCGTGCGCTCCTTTCCTTGCGCAGTGACCTGCGCAGCAGCCGGCGCGGGCGCGTGGCGCGTGGTATCGCGCGGTGCGGGGGCCGCGACGATGCCGGAGTCCGCCGCAGGCCTGCCGAGATCGCCGCCCGGCGTTGCGGCAGGTGCGTCGGGCTCGTCCAGCGCATCGCCGCCCCCGACGGTGCGCGACAGCTGCCATGGCAGCACCGCGGCCAGCGCCAGCATGGCCGCCATCGAAAGCCACAGCGGCCAGCGCGACGACCGGCGCTGCCTGCCTGCGCGCTGCACGCGCTGCCAGGTGCCGGCATCGGGCGTCTCCAGCGGCAACGCGGCGAAGGCGTCGTTCCAGTCGCGGATGGGTGCAGGGCGGGGGGTGAGGTCGTGGTCAGGCATGGGCGGCCTCCGCGGTTGCCAGGGCGCGCACGGGCGCAGGTTCGGGGGCGAGCAGCGCACGCAGGCGGCGCGTGCCGCGCGCGAGCTGCGATTTGGAGAAACTGGTCGAGCGGCCCATCAACGTCGCGATCTCTTCGTGGGTGTGGCCTTCGGCGTGGTACAGCCACAGCACGCTGCGGGTGGTGGGCGGCAGCTGCGCCAGGGCACGCTGCAGCAGCGCGGCATCGGCGGCGGCCGGCGGCAGCGGGGCGTGGTCTTCCAGCACTTCGGCTTCCTCGCCTGCCGACACCTCGGCGTCCAGGCGGCGGTCGCGACGCAGGCGCATCAGCGCCTCGTTGATCGCGATCTGCCGCAGCCAGCCCCAGAACGGGCTCGAACCGGACACGCCCGCGCCGCGGAATTCGGACACCTTGTCGATCACCTTCAGCATCGTGTCCTGCAGGACCTCGTGCGCCGCGTCGCGCCCGTCGCCCTGCCGCCCGGACAGCATGCGCAGCGCCAGGGTGAACACCGGCCGTTCGAACCAGCGATAGATCTGCTCGAACGCCGCCTGGTCGCCGGCGCGCGCGCGGGCCAGCACGCTGGCCGGCACGTCGATGGCGAACGCCGACCTGGGCGGGTCGGTGCGGGTCGCAGGCGTCGGCGGGTTGGGCAAGGCGGGCATTCCCATGTGTGGATGCCGCAGGGGTGCAAAGGGTCGCACCTGGGCGCGCCCGGTGCGCAATGCCGCAGGACCGGGCCGCACCTATACTCCGCTGCGCGACGGTCGTCGCCGTCAGGGGAGACAAGCCACATGCCCGGAACACTGCTCGCCGCCGTCCTGCTGGTCGCCGGCATCGTCATCCTGTTCAAGACCGTGCGGATGGTGCCGCAGGGCTACGAATGGACGGTGGAACGCTTCGGCAAGTACACGCACACCATGAGCCCGGGCCTGCACTTCCTGGTGCCCGTGGTCTACGGCGTGGGCCGCAAGATCAACATGATGGAACAGGTGATGGACGTGCCCAGCCAGGACGTGATCACCAAGGACAACGCCGTGGTCAAGGTGGACGGCGTGGTCTATTTCCAGGTGCTCGATGCCGCCAAGGCCGCCTACGAGGTGGCCCAGCTCGAGATCGCCATCATCAACCTGGTGATGACCAACATCCGCACCGCGATCGGCTCGATGGACCTGGACGAGTCGCTGTCCAAGCGCGACGAGATCAACGCCAAGGTGCTGGTGGCCGTGGACCAGGCCACCCATCCGTGGGGCATCAAGGTCAACCGCATCGAACTGAAGGACATCCAGCCGCCGCGCGACCTGGTGGATTCCATGGCCCGGCAGATGAAGGCCGAGCGCGAGAAGCGCGCCAACATCCTCGAGGCCGAAGGCAAGCGGCAGTCGGACATCCTGCGCGCCGAAGGCGAGAAGCAGTCGGCGATCCTGGAGGCCGAAGGCGAGAAGGAAGCGGCCTTCCGGCAGGCCGAAGCGCGCGAGCGCCTGGCCGAAGCCGAGGCCAACGCGACGCGGATGGTGTCCGACGCCATTTCCGCCGGCAACGTGCAGGCGATCAACTATTTCGTGGCGCAGAAGTACATCGAGGCGTTCAAGGCGCTGGCCGAAGCGCCCAACCAGAAGTTCGTGATGATGCCGATGGAGTCGGCGGGCGTGATCGGTTCGCTGGGCGGCATCGCCGAGCTCGCCAAGGAAGCGCTGGAACATCCGCGCGGCAACACGCCGCCGGCGTCCACGCGCGCCTCGTTCCCGCCGGGAGGCTGACGATGCGCTGGGACGTCTTCGCATGGGCCGCCATCGCGCTGGCCCTGTTCGCCGCCGAAGCGCTGGCGCCCGGGGCGTTCATGCTGTGGCTCGGGTTCGCCGCGGTGGCGGTGTTCCTGGGCGTGCTGCTGGTGCCGGGCATTCCGCTGCTGGCGCAGGTCGCGGCGTTCATCGTGCTGGGCTTCGTGTCGATCCAGGTCTATCGCACGTGGTTCCGCGGCCGCGAGCGCCCCAGCGACCAGCCGGCGCTGAACCGCCGCGCCGCCGCGCTGGTGGGGCGCGTGGTGCCGCTGGAGCGCGGCATCGTGCAGGGCCGCGGGCGCGTGCAGATCGCGGACGCGTACTGGGACGTGAGCGGCCCCGAGCTGCCCGCAGGCACCACGGTGCGCATCGTCGGCGCCGACGGCATGACGCTGCAGGTGGAACCGGCGTGATCGCGCGTGCGCCGCTGCTGGCGCTGCTCGCGGCGGCCGCGGCGTGGGCGCCCACCGCGGCGGCGCAAGCCGGCGGCGACGAGCGCATCCCGGACTGGATCGGCCGCATCGACCGCCCGGTGCCATCCGGCTACCGGGAGATCGGGGGCCACTGCATCGCGTCGCGCGAGGAGGTGTGTAGCGCAGCGATCTCGATCCTGCGCGACGAACGTACCCAGCTGCGCAGCATCATCGCCACGCGCCCGCTGTTCGCGCTGGACGGCAGCCGCCTGGGCGGCCGCCAGCCGCTGTCGCTGGTGACGGACGCCTGGGAGGTCGAGGCGCTCGACGATGCGCGCAACGAGGTGTTGGTGGCCCTGTGCCAGCGCGACGGCGTCGACGACAACCGCATCGTCGCGGTGATCCGCCCCGACTTCGACACCGAGTGGTACATGCGCTTCGAACGGCTGTGGCGCCTGGATGTGCAGGGCCGGCTGCAGGCGATGCCCGCGCAGGGCGTGCGCTGCCTCAACGAAGGTTTCGGCTACGACGGCTGAGCGGCACGCCGGCGGGGTCTGTGATAATCGGGTTTTCCCCACGCACAGGCCGTCCCGATGACCCGCAAGACCGTGCTCAACGACGCCCACCGCGCCGCAGGCGCCCGCATGGTCGACTTCGGCGGCTGGGACATGCCGCTGCACTACGGCTCGCAGGTGGACGAGCACCACCAGGTGCGCAACGACGCGGGCATGTTCGACGTCAGCCACATGACCGTGGTGGACCTGCAGGGCCCGCGCACCCGCGAGTTCCTGCGCAGGCTGGTCGCCAACTCGGTGGACAAGCTGCACAAGCCGGGCAAGGCGCTGTACACCTGCATGCTGAATGCGGACGGTGGCGTCATCGACGACCTCATCGTGTATTTCCTGGACGAGGAGCGCTTTCGCCTGGTGGTCAATGCGGCCACCCGCGACAAGGACCTGGCCTGGATCCATGCGCAGGCCGAGCCGTTCGGCGTCACCGTCACCGAACGCGCCGAGCTGGCGATGATCGCGGTGCAGGGTCCGAACGCGCGCGACAAGGTCACCGGTCTGCTCGATGCCGCAGGCGCACGGGCGGCGGCCAAGCTGGCGCGCTTCGCCGCCGCCGAGGTCGTCACCAGCGACGGCGTGCCGCTGTTCGTCGCGCGCACCGGTTACACCGGCGAGGACGGTTTCGAGATCGTGGTGGCCGAGCCGCACGCGGTGGCGCTGTGGAACGCGCTGCTCGCCGCCGGCGTGAAGCCTGCCGGCCTGGGCGCGCGCGACACGCTGCGCCTGGAGGCGGGGATGAACCTGTATGGCCAGGACATGGACGACACGGTGTCCCCCTACGAAGCCGCGCTGGGCTGGACCGTGGCGCTGGATGCCGCGGCTGACGGAACGCCGCGGGACTTCAACGGCCGCGCGGTGCTCGAACGACAGCAGGCGCAGGGTGCGCCGCGCCGCATGGTGGGCCTGGTGATGGACGACAAGGGCGTGCTGCGCCACGGGCAGAAGGTGCTCACCGACGCCGGCGAGGGCGAGATCCTGTCTGGCACGTTCTCGCCCACCATCGGCAAGGCGATCGCCTTCGCCCGCATCCCCGCGGGCGCGGGCGAGGACGACGTGCGGGTGGACATCCGCGGCCGCGAAGTGCCGGTGCGCGTGGTGAAGTTCCCCTTCGTGCGCGAGGGCCGCGTGCAGGACGGCATCTGAGTTCCGCGCGCCGGTTGCTTCGCCGCGCCTGCCTCTGGCTACACTATCCCCGCCTTCCCCACTGTCCTGCATTCCGGAGTACACGATGAGCGAGATCCCCGGCGACCTGAAGTTCCTCAAATCCCACGAGTGGGCGCGCGTCGAAGGCGACGGCAAGGTCACCGTCGGCATCTCCGACCATGCGCAGGGCCTGCTCGGCGACCTGGTGTACGTGGAACTGCCCAACGTCGGCGACCGCGTGGAAGCGGGCAACGCGTGCGCGGTGGTGGAGTCGGTCAAGGCGGCGTCGGATGTGTACGCGCCGGTCAGCGGCACCGTGGTGGAAGTGAATTCGGCCCTGTCCGACAAGCCTGAAACCATCAACGAGGACGCGTACGGCGACGGCTGGCTGTTCGTCGTGGAAGCCGAGGAACCCGACCAGCTCAACGAGCTGCTGGGCCCGGACGACTACGCCGAACTGCTCGAGGACGACGACCACTGACGCCGCGACACCGCGCGTTTCCCGACCGGCCGCCACTGTGCGGCCGGTTTCGTTTGCGGGGCGCGCTGCGCGCCGCACCGGTGCGCGGGCGGCGCGATGCATCGCGCCCGCGCCACTGCCCGAGTCGCGTCGATCCGCTTCCGCCAAGCGCGCGCGACGATGCGCGCGCTTGCGCAAATCGGCGCAGTTGGGGTTTGTGCGGCGCGAAAAACGCACCGGCGCATGAATCTTTTTTTCGGCATCGCGCGCGGCGCTCGCAGGCGCCGGATGCGCGAAGCTCGGCACCGCGCGCCGCCGGCGCGCATGCGCATGCACGACAGGCGCTGCGTGCGAAACACCGAAAAAAAAGCACTTTCGTTGCCGCGCGCGCGTCGTTCGGCGCGACGCGCGGCCTTGCATGCGGCGCAATGCGCGCGACGCGACGCGGCGCGATGGGCGCCGCGGCGCGGTTGGCGCCTGCGGAATATTTGCGACAAGGTGTTGACAGCCGAAAAAACCGTGATTAGGTTTCGCCCCAACCAGGGGTCGCAACCACAAAGAGTGGGTTCCATCAAGAAGACAACGCACGCCGACAAACAGTGTTCCGCCCGGTTGGTCATGACGGTGGACGCGGGCGTCGTCTCCTTCGATAAAACGCACGACCTCCCAGATGCAAAGCCTGCTTCCCTCCGGCAAGCGGGCTTTTTCATGGAGGCAGGGCACCGCGGTCGACGCGGTCGCCGGCTTCCGCACCAGATCCGTTGCGGCGCGCCTGGCGCGTTGGCGGTTTCCCATGGGTCCGACACCCGCGGGGGTTTTCACTGGGCTGCTGTACCTGCAAGTCCACTGACGAGGAGTGCCATCACATGGCCATGAAGAAAGCTGCGAAGAAACGCCCCGCTGCCAAGAAGGCGGCGAAGAAGAAGGTCGCCAAGCGCAAGACGGCGGCCAAGAAGGTCGCCAAGAAGAAGGTAGCCAAGAAGAAGGTCGCCAAGAAGGCCGTCCGCAAGACCGCCAAGCGTCCTGCCAAGAAGGCCGCCAAGAAGACCGCGAAGAAGGCCGCCAAGAAGAAGGTAGCCAAGAAGAAGACGGCGAAGAAGGCCGCCAAGAAGACGGCCAAGCGTCCTGCCAAGAAGGCGGCGAAGAAGACCGCCAAGAAGGCAGCGAAGAAGACCGCGAAGAAGGCCGCAAAAAAAAAAGTAGCTAGCAGGAAGTCGGCCCGCAAGTCCGCCCCCGTGGCGATGCCGGCTGTTCCGGCGCCGATGATCTGAAACAACCCGATTCACCGTAGTAGAAGCCTCCTTCCCCGCGCCGCCCAGGCGGGGAGGGAGTTCTTTTTTGCAGACCCCGGTTTTTCTTTCCTGCGGCAGGCGTGGCCCATTTGGCGACGCGCCTGCGGGATCGGCACGCGCCAGGGTGCGTACGAACCCCGCAAAGCAGGACGCCCCGCGGATGCGGGGCGTCGTTGGGTCGCTGGAAGCGTCGGGCCCGGCTACTCGGGCGCCGCGCTCGACGTGGAAGCCTCCACCCCGCGCGCCGGCGGCTCGCTTGCGTACATGGTCTCCGGCCGTTCCGGTCCGGGCACGTCGATGTCGAGCCAGGCGTGGTACGGCAGGCCGATCGCACTGTCCAGGATGGTCGGCAGCAGCCCGGTCGGCAGCGAGCTTTCGCTGTTCCACAGGATCGCCACGCCCAGCCCGCGTTCGGGCATGAGCGCCAGCGCGCCGCGGTAGCCCTGCACGGCGCCGCCGTGGAACACCACGCGGTGGCCTGCGTAGTCGTAGACGCGCCAGCCCAGGCCGTAGCCTGCGGCGTTGAGGCGTTCGCGGCGCCATGCCGAGCCGCGCAGCTCGCCGGGCGTGCTCACCACCGGCGCCTGCAGCGTGGCCAGCAGCGGTTGCGGCAGCACGTCGGGGCGGTGGCCGGTCTGCGCGAGCAGCCACTGCGCCATGTCGCTGATGCTGGCGTTGACGCCGGCGGCGGGCGAGACGCGGTAGTAGGTCGGCTTCGGCATCACCGACGTCCAGCCGCCGCCGCCGCGCACGTGCGGCTTGGCCCAGCGCGGACTGGCCTGGATGCCTTCCAGTCCCATGGACGCGTCATCCATGCCCAGCGGCTTGAAGATGCGGCTGGCCACGGCCTCGTTGTAGAACTGGCCGCTGGCGGCGTACACCACGTCGCCCACCAGGCTGAAGGCCACGTTCTGGTAGGCGTAGCAGGTGCCCGGCTGGCACTTCATCGGCGCCGAGGCGAAGCGCCCCACCACGTCGCGGTATTCGGCATAGCCCTCGATGTCGCGGTCGAAGGCGTTGTTGGTCAGGCCCACCCGATGGCTGAGCACCTCGGCCACGGTGAGCTGCTGGGCTGCGGCCGGGTTGGCGAAGCGCAGCGTGGGCATGTAATCCACGATCTTGCTGTCCCAGCGCAGCGCGCCTTCGGACACCAGCATGCCGGTCAGGGTGCCGGCGAACGACTTCGACAGCGACGCCAGGCGGAACACGGTGTGCGAATCCACCGGCTCGGCGGCCTTCACGTCGGTGATCCCGTAGCCGCGCGCGGACAGGATCTGCCCGTCCTTGACGATCGCCACCGCCAGCCCGGGGATGCGCTGGTTGGCGACCAGCGCCTGGGCCATCAGCTCGAACCGGCGCACGTCGAAGTTGCTGCCCACCGGCTGCGGCTGCGACGGCGGCAGGTAGGCGATGCCGCGATCCACGGCCGGGGCGCGTTGCGCGGTATTGACGAAGGTGCGTGCCGCGTCCGGCGTGCCCGCGGTGGTGCGCGCGGAGGGCGACTGCCACTGCACCGGCGTCTGCGCCGAGGTGCCCAGGGTCAGGGCGAGCAGGCTTGCGAGCAGGGCGGGCCGGAGCAAGGTGCGCGGACCGCGGCGGCGGGTTTCCATCGGGCGTCCCCCCTACGTATGCTGCGGCTTCGCGCCGTCTCGTTGCCCGGAGTCTAAACCCGGTCCTCGGCTCTTTGCATGAACAAGGGGAAGTTCCATGTCTAGTTTCTTGATCCTGCTCGCAATCGTGGTGGTGGTCGGCTTCCTGGTGGTGGGCATCTACAACGGCCTGGTGACCGCGCGCAACGCCTACCGCAATGCCTTTGCCCAGATCGACGTGCAGCTGCAGCGCCGCTTCGACCTGATCCCCAACCTGGTGGAAACCGCCAAGGGCTACCTCACCCACGAGCGGGAGACGCTGGAAGCGGTCATCGCCGCGCGTGGCGCGGCCGTGTCCGGCCTGGCCGCGGCCAAGGCCACCCCCGGCGACCCGGCGGCGATGGAGAAGCTGGCCGCCGGGCAGGGCGCCCTGGACGGGGCGCTGGGACGCCTGCTGGCCGTCGCCGAGGCCTATCCGGACCTCAAGGCCAACCAGAACATGATGCAGCTCACCGAGGAGCTGACCAGCACCGAGAACAAGGTCGCCTTCGCGCGGCAGGCCTACAACGACGCGGTGATGGGCTACAACAACAAGCGCGAGGTCTTCCCGTCCAGCGTGGTCGCCGGCATGTTCAACTTCTCGCCGGCGTCGCTGCTGGAGATCCCGGCCGAGCAGCAGGCCGTGGTGCGCGCAGCGCCGAAAGTTGAGTTCTGATCGTTAGCCCCTCTCCCATCGGGGCGAAGCCGCACATCTTGCGCGCACTGGCGCGCGTGCGGCTGAGCGCCCCGCGCGCTGCGCGGGGCCGGGGCGCGGAGCGGGGGTTGGCATGAGGGGCCACGAAGCGATGACCTTCGAGCAGTGGCATCGCACCCCGGGCCCTCATCCGGCGCTTCGCGCCACCTTCTCCCGGAGGGAGAAGGAAGGAGCCGACGCATGAATTTCTTCGAACGCCAGGCCGCGGCGCGCCGCGTGTCCACCCGCCTGCTGGTGCTGTTCGCGCTGGCGGTGGCCGGCATCGTGCTGGCGGTGGACCTGGCGGTGGCCGTGGTGTGGGGCGCCAATGCGCACGCGCTGGTGTTCGCCACGGTGGTCACGGTGGCGATCATCGGCGTGGGATCGCTGTATCGGATCGCCTCGCTGCGCGGCGGCGGCGACAGCGTGGCGCAGCAGCTAGGCGGCACGCTGGTCCCCGAGTCCACGCCGGATGCCTCGCTACGCCGCCTGCGCAACGTGGTGGAGGAGATCGCGATCGCCTCGGGCGTGCCGGTGCCCAGGCTCTACGTGCTGGAGCACGAAGCCGGCATCAACGCGTTCGCGGCGGGTTATTCGCCGTCCGACGCGGTGGTGGCGGTGACCCGCGGCGCGCTGGACCGGCTCAACCGCGACGAACTGCAGGGCGTGGTCGCACACGAGTTCAGCCATGTGCTCAACGGCGACATGCGCCTGAACATCCGCCTGATCGGCGTGCTGTTCGGGATCCTGATGCTGGGCCTGATCGGCCGCAGGATCCTCCAGCACGGCCGGGGCGTCGGGCGCGGCAAAGGCGCGGGCGCGATCGTGGTCGCGGCGCTGATCGCGGTGATGGTGGGCTACATCGGCCTGTTCTTCGGCCGCATGATCAAGGCCGGGGTGAGCCGCACGCGCGAACGCCTGGCCGACGCCTCGGCAGTGCAGTTCACGCGCCAGACCCAGGGGCTCGCAGGTGCGTTGAAGAAGATCGGTGGCGTGACCGGCGGATCGCGGCTGGCCGAACGCGGCGATGCCGAAGAGGTCAGCCACATGCTGTTCGGCGACGGCGTCGGTTTCCGCGGTTGGTTCGCCACGCATCCGCCGCTGCTGGAACGCATCCAGGCGCTGGAGCCGCAGTTCCGCGCCGACCAGCTCGATGCGCTGCAGGCACGCTGGCTGGCGGCGCCGCCGGATGGCCTGCAGGAGGACCGGATGCTGGGCCTGGATGCGCAGCCGGCAGGCACCCTGCCGCCGGAAGGCGCGCAGCTGGCGGTGTCGCCACGCAGCGTCGTGGCGCAGGTCGCGCAGCCCGCGCCGGACGACTATCGCCGTGCCGATGCGATCGCCGCCGGGCTGCCCGAGGCGCTGCGCGACCTGGCCACGCAGCGCGAGGCGGTGTCGCCGCTGCTGCTGGCGCTGCTGCTGGCCCCCGAGGGCGACCTGCAGCAGCGCCAGCGCGCCGACATCGGCGCGCGTCTGGGTGCCGACTGCGCTGCGCATGCGTTGCGCATCCACGAACAGCTCACCGCGGACCTGCACCCGTCGCTGCGCCTGCCGCTGGCCGCACTCGCCTTCCCGGTGCTGCGCCTGCGCCCGCGGCCGCAGCTGGAGGCGTTCCTGGACACGGTGTCCGCCGTATCGCATGCCGATGGCGAGGTGTCGCTGTTCGAGTACTGCCTGGGCCGCCTGCTGCACGTGCAGGTGCGCGAATCGCTGGACCCCGCGCGCCATGCACGCTTCGGGCGCAGGCGCCTGTCGCAGGCGCAGGCGGAGGTCGCCACGCTGCTGCAGGTGGTAGCGCAGGCCGGGCACGACGACGCCGACAGCGCGCGGCGCGCCTACCTGTCCGGCATGCAGCGCGTGTTCCCGCAGACGCACCCGCCCTACGCGCCGCAGCCGCGGGGCGCGCTGGCGCTGGACGCGGCGTGGCCGGTGCTCGACGCGCTCGATCCGATGGCCAAGCAGGTGCTCGTGGAAGCCATCACCGCCGCCGTCTCGCACGACGGGCGGCTGTCGGTGCCGGAAGCCGAGCTCCTGCGCACCATCTGCGGCGTGCTGCACTGCCCGCTGCCGCCCATGCTGGAGCGCGGCTGAGTCCATTGCGTTCGTGCACGGGGCGGGTCTCCAACCGCCACCGGGTTCTTGTGGACGCGTGGGGTCTCGCCGAGCCAAGGCCAAAAGGCCCCGGCCTTCGATGCTCAAGGCCGAGCTGGACGCGTGAGGTCGCGCCAGCGGGTGATGATCCGCCTTGCGCCCGCAGCACGAACGTCCCCAGGGTGCAGGAAGACGCGATGTGCCCTGGAGCTTCCTGTAGCGGAGCGAGGCCCGTCCTACGCCCGGCCCAGGATCAGGTCCGCCGCACGCTCCGCGATCATCATTGTCGGCGCGTTGGTGTTTCCACCCGGCAGCGTGGGCATCACCGAGGCATCGACTACGCGCAGGCCCTGCACGCCGCGCACGCGCAGGTGCGGGTCCACCACCGCGTGCTCGTCGGTGCCCATGCGGCAGGTACCGACCGGGTGGTACACGGTCTCGGCCTTGGCCCGGATGAACTCCACCAGCTCCGCGTCGGTCAGGTCGTTGCGCGCCGGGTAGATCGGCGCGCCGCGGTACGCGTCGAACGCGGGTTGGGCGAAGATCTGGCGCGAGACCTTGGCGCATTCGAGCATCATCGCCAGGTCGAAGCCTTCAGCATCGCCGAGGTAGTTGGCCTCGATGCGCGGTTTGTCGCTGGCGCGGTTGGTGGCCAGCGTGACGCGGCCGCGGCTGCGCGGGCGCAGGAAGCAGGCGTGCAGGGTGTAGCCGTCGCCCCGCAGGCGCTGGCGTCCGTGGTCGTCGAGCATGGCCGGCACGAAGTGCAGCTGGATGTCGGCGCGCTCGTCGGGCGCAAGGCGGGAGCGCACGAAGCCGCCGGCCTCGGCGATGTTGCTGGTGCCGGCGCCGCGCCGGCCGCGCAGGAAATAGTCGAACGCCATCTTCAGTTCGTTGACGCGGTCGTAGCTGACGCCGGCGATGCAGTGCTGCAGCGTGCAGATGTCCAGGTGGTCCTGCAGGTTGCGGCCCACGCCGGGCAGCGCGGCGACCAACGGGATGCGGTGTCGGGCCAGTTCGTCCGCCGGCCCGATCCCCGAAAGCATCAGCAGCTGCGGCGAATTGATCGCGCCGCCGCACACGATCACCTCGCGCAGCGCCTCCTGGTGGAACGCGCGGCCGAGCATGGCGTAGGTGACGCCGTTGGCGCGGCCGCGTTCGAAGGTGATGCGGTTCACCAGCGCGCGCGCGTGGATGACCAGGTTGGGCCGCGCCTTCACTTCCGGCGACAGGTAGGCGGTGGCGGCCGAGCATCGGGCGCCATCGCGCTGGGTGACCTGGTAGAGGCCCACGCCTTGCTGCTGCGGGCCGTTGAAATCGTCGTTGCGCGCGTAGCCCGCCTGCTGGCCGGCTTCGATGAAGGCGTGCGACAGCGGGTTGGTGTGGCGCAGGTCGGACACGGTGAGCGGCCCGTCGCCGCCATGCAGGGCATCGGCACCGCGCGTGTTGCCTTCGCTGCGCCTGAAGTAGGGCAGGGCGGTGGCCCAGTCCCAGCCGGTGGCGCCGGCGGCGGCCCACTCGTCGTAATCGCGCGGCACGCCGCGGATGTAGCACATGGCGTTGATGGAGCTGGATCCGCCAAGCACCTTGCCGCGCGGCCACCACAGCGTCCGGCCGTCGAGATGCGGCTCCGGCGCGGTGTCGTAATCCCAGTTGACGCCCTTCTTGCCCACCAGCTTGGCCAGGCCCGCGGGCATGTGGATGAACGGGTGGGTGTCGCGCGGGCCGGCTTCGATCAGCAGCACGCGGCAGTCGGGATCCGTGGAGAGCCGGTTGGCGAGAACGCAGCCGGCCGAGCCGGCGCCGATGATGATGAAGTCGAACGGCTTGTGGACAGGCGGCACGAGCAGCGCGTTCCGGGGAGTCGAGCGGCGACGGTAGGCGGCGAGGGTAGAGCATTTGCTCCGGGCGCGGTGGCGGGCGCGCGGGCCTTCGACTACCGTGCGCGTTGTTCGCCGCGAAGCCGCCGCAGGAGCACGCTTGGGCACACTGGCCAGCCGCTGGGACACGTTGCGCGGGGCGATGCGCGAATCGCCGCCGCTGCTGTGGTCGTTCCTGTATTTCTTCTGCCTGCTCAGCGGTTACTACGTGCTGCGCCCGGTGCGCGAGGCGATGGCCGCGTCCAGCGACATCGAAGCGATCTTCCCGCCCGGCCTGATCGCCTTCTTCGCCAGCCGCGGCGTGGCGCTGAGCGAGTTCACGCTGCAGTTCATCTTCACCGCGGTGTTCGTGATCATGCTGCTGCTGCAGCCGGTGTACGGCTGGCTGGTGAGCCGCTTCGCGCGCCGCGTGTTCCTGCCGGTGATCTACGGGTTCTTCATCGGCACCCTGCTGGTCTTCCACGCCATGTTCGACAGCGGCGTGGCCGGGCGCGGCCTGGCGTTCATCCTGTGGATCACCGTGTTCAACCTGTTCGCGGTGGCGGTGTTCTGGAGCTTCATGGCCGACGTGTACGACAACGCGCAGGCGCGCCGCTACTACGGCTACATCGGCGCGGCCGGGACGATCGGCGCGTTCCTGGGGCCGGCGCTGACCCGCACGCTGGTGGAGCGGGTGGGGATCGCGAACATGATGCTGGTGTCCGCGGCGCTGCTGGCGGTGTGCGTGGTGTGCATCCTGCAGCTGCGCCGCTACGCGGTGGCGCGCGAAGCGCAGCGCGGTCAGAACAGCGGCGAGGTGCCGATGGGCGGCGAGATCCTGGCCGGCCTGAAGCTGGTCGCGCGCGAGCCGCTGCTGCGCTGGCTGGCGCTGATGGTGGTGCTGGGCGTGGGCGTGGGCACGCTGCTGTACAACGAACAGAACCGGATCGCGCGCACGCTGTTCTCCAGCGCGGACGAACGCGCCGCCTATTTCGCCACCCTGGACCTGGCGGTCAATTCGCTGACCCTGGTGATCCAGCTGCTGGTGACGCGCGGGCTGATGTCGCGCTTCGGCATCGCGCCTGCGCTGCTGGTCCCGGGGGCGGCGATCGTGTTCGGCTTCGCGATGCTGTCGGCGTCGCCGCTGCCGGTGCTGATCGCCATCGTGCAGGTGGTGACGCGCGCGGGCGAGTTCTCGCTAGCCAAGCCGGCGCGCGAGACCATCTACACGCGCGTGGGCCGTGAGTGGCGCTACAAGGCCGGTGCGGCCATCGACACGGTGATCTACCGTGGCGGCGACCTGACCTTCGTGTGGGTGCACAAGCTGCTGTCGGCATTCGGGTCCAACGTGGTCTTCGGCGCGGGCCTGCTGATCGCGTCGGGCATGACCTTCAGTGCGTGGCGGCTGCTGCGCGAGGAGCGCCGCCTGCCTGCCGAACGCGGACCGGTCCCGGCCGGGCACGCCGCATGAGGCCCACGGCGCGCGCGGCGCGCGGACGCATGGGGTGGAAGGTGCTGGCGGCACTGCTGCTGGCCGCGCTGCTGGCGGTGCTGGTGCACGGCTTCGTGGTGGAGCCGGGACAGCTGGTGGAGCGCGACTATGCGGTGACGCCCACCGGCTGGCCGGCGCAGTGCGACGGCCTGCGCGTGGACGTGGTGGCCGACACGCACACCGGCTCGCCGCGCAACGGCGTGGACAACCTCAAGCGCTGGGTCGGGCGCCTGGCCGAAAGCGACGCGGACATGGTGCTGATGGCCGGCGACTACGTGATCCTGAGCGTGTTCATGGGGACCTACATCCCCGCCGACACCATCGCCGAACACCTGCGCCCGCTCACCGCGCGCAAGCCGGTGTACGCGGTGCTGGGCAACCACGACTGGTGGAAGAACGGGCCGCAGGTGGCCCGGGCCTTCTCCGCCGCGGGCGTGCGCATGGTCGACGACACCGCGCTGCCGCTGACCGTGCGCGGCTGCCGCTTCTGGCTGGTGGGACTGGGCGACCTGCAGGAAGGCAACCCGGATGTCGAAGGCACGTTCGCGCGTGTGACGGGCGATGCACCAGCCATCGCGCTGACCCACGAACCCGACCTGTGGCCGCGGATCCCCGCGCGCGCCGCGCTGACCGTGGCCGGGCATACCCACGGCGGGCAGATCAACCCGTTCGGGCTGATGCCGCCACCCGAGTTCCGCCCCGGCTCGCACCGATTGCGCGGGTTGATCGCGGACGGCGGCCGCAGCCTGTTCGTCAGCCCGGGCATCGGCACCAGCATCGTGCCGGCGCGGCTGGGCGTGCCGCCGGAGATCTCGCGGTTGACCCTGCGCAGCGCCGACGCCGCCCGCGCAGGGACGGCAGCGGCCGGGCGCTGAGGAAGGCGGTCTTAGAACCGGCACCTGATGGCGCCCGGCGGACCCGCGGAGCGCCGGGGAGGCGCCCGCCGGCACAGTGCCCGGGGCACGGGTGAGCCGCGAGAGGGCGGCGATAGGTGCCGCCAGTCGCCCGTGACCCGCCGGCGCCGGGCATCGAGCCCACGGAACACGCGTTTGAATGCCGGACACTCGCGCACGCGTGGTTCGCGCTCACGCGTGAGTGCCCGGCACTCACGCTCGACTGGTTCGGAGTCATGCATGAATGCCCGGCACTCACGATCAAGTGATTCGGACTCATGCATGAATGCCCGGCATTCGCGCTCAAGCGGTTCGCACTCACGCTTGAATGCGGATCGCTCGGTGTCGAGTGCCTGGCATTCACGGCGGAACGGCGGGCATTCATCGGCGCATGCCCGGCATCCATCGAAGGAGGGCTGACCACGCGGCGTCGCGTGCCCGGGCGGCGTTGCCGGGCGGACGCGACGCGACGCGGCGTGGCTTGCGCCCCTCCCCGGGCGGCGGACGTTCCTGGTTGTGTCGCCGTCGCACGCGCACGGAATCCGGAAGGTCCTGGTACCCGGCAGGGCACGTGGGGCGGGCGCAATGCAGGGGCGCCTGGCCCGGTTCGCACCGGCTCTAAACCCTGCGGGCCCGCCCCGCATCCCAATCCGTATGCTGACCCTTGCCGTGACCACCTGGCCTGCCGCCGCCGAAAGCCCCGCCCCGGCGGACGATCCGGACCAGGCGCTGGCGCGGCTGGCGTCCGGCGGCGACATGCCGGCCTTCGAGGCGCTGTACCGGCGCCACCTGGGCCGCGTGCACGGGGTGATCGCGCGGCTGGTGGGCGGGGCGGGCGCCCGCGCGGAGGACCTGACCCAGGAAGCCTTCGTCCGTGCCTGGCAGGCGCTGCCCGGCTACCGGTTCGAGAGCCGCTTTTCCACCTGGCTGCACCGGCTGGCCGTGAACACCGCGCTGATGGAACTGCGCAGCCGCCGCAGCCGGCCGGGCGAGGACGAGGACGAATCGGTCTTCGACACCCTGGGCGCCGCCGATTCGGCCGGCCACGGCACCGCGCTGCGCACCGACCTGGAGCGCGCGGTCGCCACGCTGCCGCCGCGCGCCCGCGCGGTGCTGGTGCTGCACGATGTGGAAGGCTGGAAGCACGAGGAGATCGCCACCGAGCTGGGCATGGCGGTGGGAAGCTCCAAGGCGCAGCTGCACCGCGCACGCGGCCTGCTGCGGCAACGCCTGGCGGGTTTCGACCCGGCAGACAGACTCGGGAACGCACGCGCATGACCACGAACCGCACCGACTCCCACCCCGCAGCGGACGGCGACGCCGACCTGCTGATGCAGCTGCGCGGACTGCGCGGCGAACAGCTGCCGGCGCACGACCTGTGGCCGGGCATCGCCGCGCGCATCGCGCAGGCATCGCGCCCGGCGCCCGATGCGGCCCGCAACGTGGTGCCGCTGCGCCCCGGCCGGGCACGTCGCCTGGCGCCGTTCGCGCTGGCCGCGTCGCTGGTGCTGGCGGTGGGCGTGGCCTGGCAGCTGCGCCCCGGCTTGGGCCTGCCGCCTGCGGACGCCGGCGGGGCCATGCTGGAACGCCAGGCGCAGGCGCTGACCCGCGAGTACGAAGGCGCGCTGCGCGAGCTGCAGGCCGCCGGCGCGCCGGTCGCGCCCGCCGGTGCCGCGCTGCAGGAACTTGACCGCAGCGCCCAGCAGATCCGCACGGCGCTGGCGCGCGATCCCGATGCGCGGTTCCTGCTGGACCAGCTGCGCCGCACCTACGACAAACGCCTGGAGCTCACCCAGCGCGCCACTTTCAGCTGATGCGCCGCCGCGCTCGGCTTGCCCTGTCCGGAGACCACGCCATGTTCCGCCTTCGCCGCACTCTCATCGCCACCGCCGTACTGGCCGCCGCCGCCCCGGCGTTCGCCGCCACGCCCATCGACGAGACCCGCCCGCTCGACGCGCGCGGCAGCGTCCACATCGAGAACCTCAAGGGACGCATCGAGGTGAAGCCCTGGAACCGCAACGAGGTGCGGGTGACCGGCTCGCTGGGCGACGGCGTGGAGCGGCTGATCGTGGATGGCGGCGGCGCCAGCCTGCGCATCGAAGCGAAGTACCCGGAGCGCAGCTGGGGCCGCGGCAACAGCCGCAGCGGGCCGACCACGCTGATCGTGCAGGTGCCGCTGCAGGCGTCGCTGGACATCGAGTCGGTCTCGGCGCAGGTGCACGTGGAAGGCGTCGCGCCGCAGGAGCTCGAGATCGAAAGCGTCAGCGGCGACGTGGTGTTCGCCGGCGCGCCGGGCAGCGCCCAGATCGAGACCGTCAGCGGCAGCCAGACGCTGACCATCAATTCCGCCGGCGACGTGTCCACCGACAGCGTCAGCGGCGAGATCGCGCTGCGCGGGCGCATGAACGGGCGCGTGGACGTGGAAACCGTCTCCGGCAGCGTGCAGGTGGACAGCCGTGGCGAGGCATTGCGCGGGTTCTCGGCGCAAAGCGTGTCCGGCGACATCACCGCGCGCATCGGCCTGGCGCGCGGCGGCGAGGTGCGCGGCGAAACGGTGAGCGGGGACATCGACCTACACCTGCCGCGCGCGCTGTCGGCGCGGGTCGAGGCGGACAGTTTCAGCGGCACGCTGCGCGCGCCGGGCGCCAAGGTGGACAAGGAGGAGTTCGGCCCCGGCTCGAGCCTGCGCACGCGCTACGGCAACGGCGCCGGCGAGATCCGGGTGGAAACCTTCTCGGGGGATTTCACCCTGACCCTGGATTGACGCGCACCGGCCAGCACCGGTCACTTCCCAGGCCGGCCCGGACCCCCACGGCGGGCCTTTTCATGCGCGGCCGGTCAACGCAGCCACGCGGCACGAGCGGCTTCAGCCGCGACCACGTCGCCCCGGATTCGCGTCACCATGCAGCGACCCTGTGCGCACCGCACCGTCGGGCAGCGCGAGTTCGCCAGTCGGCCAGCGCGCCGGGCGCAGCTCAGCGCGGCGGGGTGGGCGACACCCACATCGCGATGCGCGCGCGGAAGACCGCATCGCCCGCGCCATCGGCCACCTCCACGCGGACCGGCAGTTCGTAGCCGGTCTGCGCCTGCGCGGGAGCGAACTCCGGCGTGGCGGTGGCGCGCATTGTTCCCATCGCCTTCTTCAGGTATTCCACCGTCATGCCCTTGGGGATCCAGCGCATGCCCGGTGGAATGCTCACGTCGCAGGTGAGGCCGCCGACGAATTCGGCCAGGTTGCACAGCGCGATCGCGTGCACGCTGCCGATGTGGTTGCTGACGCGGCGGCGGTGGCGAAGCGTCGCCACGCCGCGTCCCGGCGCCAGCGATTCGATGCGCGGCGCGATGCTGGCGAAATAGGGCGCCTTCAGGCAGATGACGCGCGAGAACAGCCACCGGCCCGCGGGGAGCGGCGCCAGCCGGTGGTAGAGGGACAGCACGCTCGGCTGCGGCATGGGCAGGGTTCCGGCGCCATCCCCGCGCCTGCGGGGACGACGCCCGTTGTCACGCCGCGGCGCGCGATTCGGCCTGCGGCCGGTCCTCGCCGTAGAGCGTGCGATACCCGGCCGAGCGCAGTTCCTCGGGATCGAAGTCGTCCACGGTGATCGCGTCCAGCGTGATCTCGCGCAGTTCCTCCAGCTGGCGCCGCTCTTCGGCCGTGATCCAGCCTTCCCTGACGCCCTCGTCGAGCTGCGCGGCGAAGTCCCAGGCCTCGATGCCGCGGGTCTTGAGCGCCTTCAGGAACTTGCGCTCGACCGGGTCGGCCAGGATGACCTTGGGCAGGGACGCGATGATCCGGCCCGCCGGGTTCAGCGCGGTCGGCTCGGTGAACACGCCGGACATCAGCCGATCGCGGGCCTCGTTGGGTGTCATCAGCAGCGACGCCACGCGATGCCCCAGCCGGTCGCTAGGCGCCTGCGCGCGGCGGCCCAGCGGGAAGATCAGCGCCCACAGCAGCCAGCCCACCGGGCGGATCGGGAAGTTGCGCAGCGCGCCGGACAGGGCGGTCTCGATCTTGTTGACCGCGTCGTGGAAGGCCCATGCCAGCAGCGGCTGGTCGGCTTCCGGCGCGCCCTCGTCCTGGTAGCGCTTGAGCATGGCGCTGGCGATGTACAGCTGGCTGAGCACGTCGCCCAGGCGGCCCGACAGCGACTCCTTGAACTTCAGCTTGCCGCCCAGCAGCAGCATCGAGGTGTCGGCCATCACCGACAACGCGGCAGAGTAGCGGTCCAGCTTGCGGAAGTAGCGGCGGGTGTAGGCATCGCCCGGCGCGGCGCCGATCCGGGCGCTGGTCAGGCCGTACCACCAGCTGCGCACCGCGTTGCTGATGGCGTAGCCGATGTGGCCGAACAGGTTGCGGTCGAACTCGTCGATGCGCTGCTTCGGATCCGGCAGCTGCGCCGCCTTCATCTCCTTGAGCACCCACGGATGGCACAGGATCGCGCCCTGCCCGAAGATCATCAGGCTGCGGGTCATGATGTTGGCGCCTTCCACCGTGATCGCGATCGGCGAAGCCTGCCAGCCGCGGCCGGCGAAATTGCGCGGCCCCAGGATGATGCCCTTGCCGCCCAGCACGTCCATCAGGTCCTGCGAGACCTCGCGGCCCATCTGGGTGCAGTGGTACTTGGAAATGGTGGAAGGCACGGCCGGGTTCTCGCCGCGCGCCACCGCGGCGGCGGTGGCCTGCGACAGCGCGCTGATGGCATACGCCTTGCCGCCGATGCGCGCCAGCGCTTCCTCCACGCCCTCGAAGCGGCCCACCGACAGGCCGAACTGCTTGCGGATGCGCGCGTAGGCGCCACCCACCACGGCCGCGAGCTTGGCGCCGCCGCTGGCGGTGGAGGGCAGGGTGATGGAGCGGCCGATCGACAGGTTTTCCATCAGCATGCGCCAGCCCTGGCCGGCGTACGCCTGGCCGCCGATCAGCTGGCTCAGCGGCAGGAAGATGTCGCGGCCCTGGATCGGGCCGTTCTGGAACGGCGAGTTCAGCGGGAAGTGGCGGCGGCCGATGTTCAACCCCTCGACGTCGCGCGGCACCAGCACCAGCGAGATGCCGATGTCGCGCGTGTCGCCGATCAGGCCATCCGGGTCGTACATGCGGAACGCCACGCCGATCAGCGTGGCCACCGGCGCCAGGGTGATGTAGCGCTTGTTGAGCGTCAGGCGGATGCCCAGCGTCTCCTCGCCGTTCCAGATTCCCTTGCACACGATGCCGAAATCCGGGATCGAGGTCGCATCCGAGCCGGCGAACGGACCGGTCAGCGCGAAGCAGGGCACCTCGCGGCCGTCGGCCAGGCGCGGCAGGTAGTAGCGCTTCTGCTCGTCGGTGCCGTAATGCATCAGCAGCTCCGCCGGGCCCAGCGAATTGGGCACGCCCACGGTGGAACTGACCACGGTGGAGATCGACGAGAGCTTCTGGATCACCTTGTGGTTGGCCAGCGCCGAGAAACCCAGGCCGCCGTATTCCTTCGGCACGATCATCCCGAAGAACTTGTTCTTCTTGATGAATTCCCACATCTCCGGCGGCAGGTCGGCGCGCACGTGGGTGATGTCCCAGTCGTCGATCATCCGGCACAGCTCGTTGCATGGGCCGTCGAGGAAGGCCTGCTCCTCCGCGGTCAGCGCCGGCTTCGGCAGCGTCAACAGCTTGTCCCAGTCGGGCTTGCCCGAGAACAGCTCGCCTTCGAAACCGACCGTGCCCGACTCCAGTGCGGTGCGCTCGGTATCCGACAGCGGCGGCAGGATCCGGGTGTAGAACTTCAGCAGCGGCGCGGTGATCAGCGGCTTGCGCAGGAACGGCAGCAGCAGCGGCACGGACACCAGCGCCACCAGTGCGGCCGCCACGAGGGTAGCGGTGGGATCGGCGCCCAGCAGCCAGCACGCGGCCAGCAGCGCGGCGGTAATTGCAGCCCAGAGCCACAGCCGCAGGCGATGGTAGGCGGCGAACGCCGCTGCGAACAGGAAGGCGAGGAACGGGATCGCGACGCTCATTGCTGGGCTCCCCCGGCCGCCGTGGCCGGTCATCGGATGATGGAAGTTAACCGCGGCAACGCCTGCTCGGCGTGACCATACGTTTGAGTATGGTCATCGGGCTCACGGGTGTCAATCAGGTGTTTGAAAGTCGGGTTGTCCGCGTCGTCGCGGCGGCAACTGAAACCGTTTCCAAGGGTTCAATACCGCGACCAGCCCGAGCGTACGGTTAAACTGCCCGCCATGACGACCGCCGCGCTTGCAAGCAAACCCGCCGGCAAGGCCGAGCGCCAGGGCCGGCTCACCGCCGACGACTGGGCGCAGGCTGCGCTGGACCTGATCTCCGAACAGGGCGTTGCCGCGGTGGCGGTGGAACCGCTGGCGCGCCGGCTGGGGGTCACCAAGGGCAGCTTCTACTGGCATTTCCCGTCGCGCGACGCCCTGTTGCAGGCGGCGCTGGAGCGTTGGGAGGCGGTCGAGCAGGAAACCGTGTTCGGCAAGCTCGAAGCCGTGTCCGATCCGCGCGCCCGCCTGCGTGCCCTGTTCCATCTGGTCGCGCACGAGTTCAAGTCCCATGCGGTGTACAGCGAACTGCTCAAGGCCCTGGACCACCCCACCGTGAGCCCGGTGATCGGGCGCGTGTCGCAGCGCCGGTTCGAATACCTCACCGCGTCGTTCCGCCAGGCGGGCCTTGCGCGCACCGATGCGCAGCACCGCGCACGCCTGGCGTACGCGGCGTACGTCGGCTTCCTGCAGCTCAACCTGCAACTGCAGCAGCAGCGCCTGCAGCACGACGAGTTCGAGGCGTACGTCGAGCACGTCATGGATACCCTGATCCCACCGGATGCGTCGCCCGCGCGCGCGACGCAGGCATGAGGCCCAACGCATGAACGCCATTCCCAAGCACGCCCGACCCACCACGCTGCATGCGCTGGACGCCTGGGTGGACCAAGTCGCCGCGCTCACGCAGCCCGACCACGTGCACTGGTGCGACGGCAGCCAGGCCGAGGCAGACGCGCTGATTGAGCAGATGCTCGCCGACGGCACGCTGCTGGAGCTCAATCAGCAGACGCACCCGGGCTGCTACCTGCACCGTTCCGATCCGGACGACGTGGCGCGCGTGGAGCACCTGACCTTCGTGTGCACGCCCGAGCGCGACGACGCCGGCCCCAACAACCACTGGATGGCGCCGGCCGAAGCGCACGCCAAGATGGATGCGCTGTTCGAAGGCTGCATGCGCGGGCGCACGATGTACGTGATTCCGTACTGTATGGGGCCGATCGATTCGCCGCTCTCGCGCTGCGGCGTGGAGATCACCGATTCGCCCTACGTGGTGGCGAACATGCGCCTGATGACGCGCATGGGCGCGCCGGCGCTGGCGCGCATCGAGCGCGAGGGCTCGTTCGTCAGGGGCCTGCATTCCACCGGCGAACTGGATCCGGATCGCCGCTTCATCATGCATTTCCCGGACGAGCTCGCGATCAAGTCGTACGGCTCCGGCTACGGCGGCAACGCGCTGCTCGGCAAGAAATGCCACGCGCTGCGCATTGCGTCGCACCAGGCGCGCAACGAGGGGTGGCTGGCCGAGCACATGCTGATCGTGGGCATCCAGAACCCGCAGGGCGAGACACACTACATCGCCGCCGCCTTCCCCTCGGCGTGCGGCAAGACCAACCTGGCCATGCTGATCCCGCCGGAGTCGTACCGCGAGGCCGGCTGGAAGGTCTGGACCGTGGGCGACGACATCTGCTGGATGCGTCCGGGCGCCGATGGACGCCTGTACGCGATCAATCCGGAAGCCGGCTACTTCGGCGTGGCGCCCGGTACCGGCGCGGGCTCCAACCCCAACGCCCTGGCCACGATCGGCCGCAACACCATCTACACCAATGTCGCCGTCACCGAGGACAACCAGCCGTGGTGGGAGGGCCTGGACGACCGCGTTCCGGCCAAGGACTGGCGCGGCCGCGATTTCGACCCGGCCAACGGCCCGGCCGCCCACCCGAACGCGCGCTTCACGGTCAGCGCAAAGCAGTGCCCGTCGTATTCGCCCGAAGCCGAGAATCCGCAAGGCGTGCCCATTTCCGCCATCGTCTTCGGCGGCCGTCGCGCCTCGCTGGTGCCCTTGGTTTTCCAGGCCCGCGACTGGACCCACGGCGTGCTGATCGGCGCCGCCATGGGTTCGGAAACCACCGCCGCCGCCACCGGACAGGTCGGCGTGGTGCGCCGCGACCCGATGGCCATGAAGCCGTTCTGCGGCTACAACTTCGCCGACTACTTCGCCCATTGGCTGTCGTTCGACAAACCCGGCGCGAACCTGCCCCAGATCTTCCACGTCAACTGGTTCCGCAAGGGCAGCGACGGCAAGTTCCTGTGGCCCGGCTTCGGCGAAAACCTGCGCGTGCTCGAGTGGATCATCGGTAGGGTGAAGGGCGAGGCTGACACGGGACACACCGCGATTGGGTTCCTGCCCCGGATTACCGATCTCAATCTGGACGGTGTGGCGCTTTCGGACGAAGCGAGATCCAGCTTGTTTGGTTTTGACGCGTCCGCTTGGCAAGCAGAAGTCAATGAGCTGCGGGAGTATCTCGATGAATACGGTCCGCGACTGCCACGAGCCTTGGAGACGCAGCGGCAGAGCATCGCCCGTGCGCTGGCCGAGTAGATTCACCTGGGAAGCTGTGGATCTCGCGTCGCTATAACTTGTCTTGCGCGCCGCTGCGTCAGCTTGCCAACCTCGGCTGCTGCTGCATTAACGGCTTCCAGTTGTACGGCATCACCGCGTAGGGATGGATCTCGTCGCTAGCCCACCTCAGTGTGCGAGCGATCAGATCACCGAATCTGTCGGTAACCGCATCTTTTTCCAGCGCTCGCTTTTGATTGCTGTATTCCCTGTCGGGAGCTTTCGAGTCGCGCTTGAAAATGTTTTCAACGCGTAGCCGCACATCCGGCATGGCAGGGAGGTCCAGCCAGTCGGCGGCCGCTCGGACGGTTTCGAGCGGCTCGTCGAGCATTACCCCCATATCCAGCGTTCGAAGCGCGTCGCTGGAGTCCAGCTCCAAGGCCTTCGCGTAGCGCTCCATCTGTGCATACCAAGCAAAGACGCACGACGCCGGCAAGTTGAACATGTGCAAGGGTGGTATCGCCAAGCGCACGGATAGCTCGCTTCCTACAAGTAGATGCTGGGCCATCCAACGCACCCGGGTTTCTGCAACGGGTAGCTTCTTGAAGCAAGAGATCACGAACTCTTCGAGCGACGAGTACAGCAAGACTCCCTTCGCCCGAGGGCAGGTTCGCCTGATCTGGAGCAACAGACGGTTCACTTGATTGGTCGGCTTGATAAGCACGCGACCGCGATCCTGCCAAGGCCGCGCAAGCAGGCTCAAGGCCGTGCCGAGCCGTGCTTCCAGACGCCGCCCAGCGTCTTGGTCTGCCGCGGAAAGAAACGCTGAAGAGATGTCAAGAAGGACCGAAGGCTCTTTCAGGGAGACGGCTCCCGGTGCCGCATGCAATGCGCGCGAAAGCAACGTGGATCCGCAGAATGCCGTGTGAAACAAGAAACAAGGCGTGGAGACCGAATCGAATCCATCCAGATGAACCACGAGCTCTGGCTCTTGGCTATCTGCAGCCTGCATGCGCCTGTCCAGGAAGGAAGATCTGCCGATGGTGTCGAGATCGAGCCGAATCATGCGAAACGCGTCGCTCGATGCGAGGTAGTTGGCTGGGAACCATCCTGGATCGCACAGATCAAGCGTCCCCATTGCTTAGCGCTCTCGATTTCCGAACCAGCAGTTGAACGCGATAGTGATGCGCTCATCCGTGCCGTAGAACGGCAGAACCTCGTGCTGCAGCCATGAGGGGAACAGGACGAGCTGGCCAGCTTGCAAGCGCACGTTCCATGTGCCGTGGTGATAGGGCGCTTGGAACCGGTGGTTGCCGCTGTCAAGAAACATATTGCTGTAGTGATGCGGGCTGTGGAATCTCAGCACTCCGGACTCTGGTCGGTCTGTCGGTGTCTCACCGGGGTTGACGCAGTAAACCCCTGACCAAGAGGCCATGGCGTGGTTATGGACAATCGTGAAGCCGCCGTAGCGGGTGATGTGAAACCAGCTATGCGAGAAGATCTGCAGCCGTTTGGCTTCGTCGGCGCTGTATCGATTCAAGTGCTGCACGGTGCGCCCCAAAATCGCCCATGCAAACTGTCTTATTCGCTGGACGCATTCCTCAGGCCAAGAGAAGAAGTCGAAGTCGCTTTCGAAAACGCCAGGCTGCTGCTTGAGCGAAGGATTGGGGTTGGCATAGCGATCGCCGGCAGCCTCTCTGGCCAGCAGGAGTGACTTCAGCTTGGCGTTGATAGGGGCCGCCGCTGGGAGGCTGTCTTGGGCAAAGGGTACGGCGAAGATCGGCGATAGGTCGTAGGGCATGGCGGTCCTGATGCGGTATCTCGCCGTCCGGGAGCTAGATTGCAATGTGCGCATAGTAGCGCGCAAAAAGCTACGGCCCCTTTCGGGGCCGTAGTCGTCCAACTTTTCAAGTATTCCGATCTGGTGATCAGAACTTCTGGGTGTAGCGCATGTAGAAGAAGCGACCCGGAACTTCGTACTGGGGATCGAAGCTGTTCGCGAACGTGCTGGCCGAGCGCGGCGGATCGCGATCGAACACGTTGTTGACACCGACCGTCACCTTGGCATTCCAAGGCACATTCACATAGGCACTCACGTCGTTGTAGACGGCCGAAGGAATGCGGTTCTCCGGGCGAGCCGCGGGGCCATCCGGCAGACGATCCGCGTCATCACCATCCAGGTTGGTGAAGCGGGTCGGGTCGGAGCACAGGTTCACGCGCTGCGTGGGCGTGACGCCGAAGCAGGACTCGTCCTGGCGCGAGAAGTAGCGAACGTTCCAGTTGACTCCGAAGTCGCCCATCTCCCAGTTGGCTGCGATGTTGGAGCGAATACGCCAGTTGTTGTTGCGGCTGAAGTACTCACCGACCGTGTCGCCAGACTCACCGTTAACCGGATCCTCCGACACCACCCCGTCGCCGTTGACATCAGTCGTCGAGCTGATCAGGTACGTGGTATCCCACACAAAGCGGAACTTGCCAAAGCTAGTTTCCGGCAGGCGGTAACCCACGGTCAGATCGACACCTTCGTTGAAGATCGTACCGACGTTGGCCGGCGTTGCCAGCAAACGGGAGATCTGGCCATCAGGCGCGCGCGTGATCAGGCCACAGGCAGCCGAGGAGCCATTGCGATAGCAGCTATCCAGAATCGACTGCGCGCCCTGGGTGAAGATCGCGTTCTCGACTTCGATCTCCCACCAGTCAAGCGAGACATCCAGTCCTTCGACGAAACTCGGGCTGTAGACGAAGCCCAGGGTCTTGGAGACGGAATTCTCCGGGCCGAGGTCAACATTACCGCCGACGAGCGTACGAATCTGGGTGTTCTGCTGGTCATACGCGGGAATGCCGGGGCAAGCCGCCCGCTCGGTGTTCGGATCGCCCTGAATGGACCCGGCGCAGGGATCGCTGATCTCCGGGAAGCTGTCGGAGACGCCGGTGAACAGCTCGGAGATCGACGGAGCACGGAAACCTTCGGACCAGTTGCCGCGGATCATCAGGTCGTCGATCGGCTTCCAGCGGAAACCGAACTTGCTGTTCAGGGTGTCGCCGAAATTGCTGTATTCGGAGTAGCGCGTGGCCACGCTGAAGTCGAGCAGCTTAGCGAACGGAAGGTCAGCAAGAACCGGAATCGCCAGTTCCAGATAAGCCTCGTCGACCGAATAGCCGCCGGCGGTTGACTTGCGGGCATTGCCGGTGGTGTCACCCAGGTTGATCAACGCGTCAGGCTCATCGAAGCCGGACTCCTTACGGGACTCAACGCCGAACGAGAAGCCCAGGGGTCCGGCCGGGAGCTCGAACAAATCGCCGCCAATGTTGGCGTAATAGTTCTTCTGCTCGTACCCGAACTGGTCGTGAGCCACGAACCCGATGTACCGGCCCATTTCGGGCGTCACGCTTCCCGCACCATCAAGGAGATTGAGCGGGACGCATCCGCCACCGATGGGTGCAGCAAGGGTGCCGCACGTGGGACGGCCGGTTGCAGGATCGATGAACGACGGGCCGAGCGCGAGACGCAGGGCGCTGATGTTGAACAGCCCGTTGGTAACGTCGTTCTGCTCGTTCTTGCCGTAGAAATAACCCGCTTCCCAGTCGAAGTACTTTTCACCGAAGGTGAGGGTGCCTTCGAAACCGCCGTTGAACGCGAACGTGTCGACGTTCTGGTTGAAGCTACGCCCGCCCAGTTCGTTGGGACGGTACTGGATGCCATTGATGTCCTGGCCGAACGGGTTGTAAATGCTGTTACGCGAGATGACGACGTTTGCGCCATTCGTGCCGGGTGCAATGACGCCGAGCACGATGGGGTTGGCCGCCAGGAGCTGCTCGGACTTGCGCTCGTTGAACGTCACCGTCGTCTTGAAACGCAGGCTGTCCGTGATGTCGAGCGAACCCTGCGCAAACAGCGAGATGCGCTCCTGAGGAGTGATCAGGTAGTTGTCGGGTGCGAAGTTGTAGTTATCAAGGACAGCGTTGTAGTTTCGGAAACCAAGCGGGCCCGGGCGGTCACCCGTGAACTGGCCAGCGGTACCGTCGGGGCGGCGACCATTGATGGAGAATCGTCCGATGGGCGGCGTGCCGCTGTTTCCGAATCCGGCAGTAGCGCCGAAGTTGGGCACCGCGGAGATCTCGCGGTCACCGGCCATGACCGGATCTTCCTGGACGTAGCCGACTCCCATCATTGCCGACCAGCGATCGGAGGTGGTGCCGACAGTGAAGTCGTACGCCTGACGCATGCCGTCGCCCTTGTCGAACACACCCAGGTAGGCATTGGCTTCGGCGCCGTCGTAGTTCTGGCGCAGGATGACGTTGACGACGCCCGCGATGGCGTCCGAACCATAGATGGTCGACGCACCGTCCTTCAGGACTTCGATGCGCTCGACAGCGGCGGTCGGAATCGTGTTGAGGTCGACGGCGCCGCCCAGGCCCGTTCCACCCACCCAGCGACGACCGTTGACCAGCACCAGCGTACGGTTCGAACCGAGGTTGCGCAGGCTGACACGGGTTTCACCGTTGCCGCCGTTGTTGAAGGTGCTGTTGAGCGTCGAGCCGTTCGAGGTGATGTTCTGGATCACGTCGCCGACCGAGGTCAATCCCTGGGCCTGGATGTCCTCGCGGTTCAGCGAGAAGATCGGCTGCGACGTTTCAACGTCGGCGCGCTTGATGCGTGAACCGGTGACTTCGATGCGATCGAGTTCGGTGGTTTCGGTTTCGCTGGTGGCGGCCGGGTCCTGCGCGAACGCGGAGCCGGTTCCGGCGATGGCGCCCACGGCGAGCGCGAACTTGATCGCGTCGCGGAGCTTGCTGGTCTTAACGGTCATTCTCTCTCTCCAAGTGAGGCTTGGTAATTCCCATGGGAACCTGCCCGGTGGAGTCAAGGAAGACGCCAAAACCGGTTAGGTCGGGGCGATAGTAGCCCCCCTTCCAGAAAAATTAAAGTGTCGTTAAGGGACACTTCTGGCTCCCCGGAGAAAGCGAAAAGCCCCGCATCTGGCGGGGCTCCGTCTGCAATCTCAACCCTTGTTGAAACCCGGCTAGAGGTCTTGCTCGTAGCGCACGTAGGGAACAGTCCCCTCGTCGTCTTCGTTCGCGCCCGCCGGGGCAAACGGGTTTTTCCCGCGGGTGATCACGTTATCGGCGCCGACGCTGAGTTCACCGCTCCACGGGGTGCGCCAGGTCACGCCAAGGCCCAGTCCCTGCCACTTGGGCTGGCCGGGGGTATCCACGACATGGCCGACGATGCTGGCACCGAAGTTGCCGAATCCACCGCCCACTTCCAGGGTCTTGCTGGTCCAGCGGTCCAGGTCCAGTCCGGAGGCCTGGGCGGCGGCCGGGGACAGCAGGCGGGCCTTGGCCACGGTGCCGGCGATGGAGACGTAACCCTCGCGCGGTAGGGACTTGCGGCCGAACACGGTGAGGTCGTTGACGTCCACTTTGTTGTCGGCCGGAGCGCCGGGGGTCAGCCAGCCGGGCAGGTTGTCGCGGCCGCTCCCGAGCGTGGCGCCGAAGCGGTTGCCGGCACGATTGAATGCGGCCGTGGCCGACGCGCGCCTGCTCGGTTCGCCCGCGATCTGGTCGCTGAGCGTGGCCAACATGCAATTGTTGGCGAGGTTGCCGATGGCGCTGGCGATCCCGTTCTTGCGGTCGCACAGCAGGGCCAGCGAATCGCCGGCTTCCAGGCCGAACGTCGCATCGAGCGAGTTCATGCCGAACCGCTTGCGGATGCGGGCATCGGCAACATCGGAAGGTTCCAGGACCAGATACGCCTCGAGCTTGCCGCTGGCGTTGTTCCACACCGGCAATACGGCGGTGTCCTGTGCCTGGCGGGCCTGCGCGACCGCGCCGGCCGACGCGCCGAGGGCGCACAGCAGGGCAGCAAGCAGCAATGGCAGGTGGCGGTGGCGCATGGCCCGACTGAGACTCTCCCGGGGCGTTCGAGTTCCCCGTTTCCCCTAGATCGTGAATCTAGCGGATTTATGTTTCCTTAACAATCCCTCAGGGCGTGACCGCGTGCCCTGAGCCCCTTACTGAATGCGTTCCGGCGCCTGGGATTGCACACCGGTTCCGGTGAACAGCGCGTCCATGTCGGCCCGGTCGAAGCGGTACTCCTGGCCACAGAACTCACAACGCACGCTCGCCACCCCGTCGGTCAAGGCGGCGTGGGCCTCCTCCGCACCCAGCGACTCAAGCATCGCGGCCACCCGCTCCCGCGAACAGGAACAGGCGAAGGCCAAGGGGCGCTCGGCAAGCGTCTCCACGGCCTCCTCGTGGAAGAGACGATGCAGCAGCGCATCGGCCGGCAGACCAAGCAGTTCATCGGGCGCGAGGGTGTCGAACAGCGCCGAGGCCCGGTTCCAGCCGTCGCTATCGCCCGTGTCGCCCGGCAGCTTCTGGAGCATGAGCCCGGCGGCGGTGTCGGTGTCGACCGCGAGCAGAAGTCGCGTCGGAAGCTGCTCGGATTGTTCGAAGTAGCCTTCGAAGGCGCCTGCCAGCGACTCGGACTGCACGGGAACCAGTCCCTGGTAGCGGACCGGCTCGCGGCCGCCCGCGCCGGGATTCTCGATGGTCACGGCCAGCAATGCGCCATCCCCGAGCTCCCGCAGGTCGCGCGATACGGGGCCGCTGGCTTCGTCCGTGCGCGCGATGCCACGCAGCGTCCCGGCCGCCGTGCACTCCGCGAACAAGGTGCGCAAGGGCCCTTCGCCGCGCAGCTGGATGGACAAGCGCCCGTCCACCTTGGCGTGGCCGGTGAACAGCGCGGCGGCGGCGCTGGCTTCACCCAGCAGTTCGGAGACGGCCGGCGCGTAGTCGCTGCGCACGCGGATCTGGCGCCACGTCTCGTGCAGGTGCACGCGCACGCCACGCACGCCGGCGGCGGGCAGCAGGAAGCGGGTCAGGCGGTCGGCATCGGGCAGCGCAGCGGGTCTGGACATGGCGGGAAACGGCGCTGGGCCGATAATGGGGCGAGGATGGTTCCTTACATTTTGGGGCGGGAAGGCGAAGTGCAAGCAGTCGATCAGGATCCGATGGCCCGCCCGCGCCGCAGGCGGCGCCTGCGTGGCTGGTGGTGGAAGCTGCCCGCGCTCGCCGTGGTGATCAGCATCCTGCAGGTGCTGGTGCTGCGCTTCGTGGATCCGCCGTTCTCCAGCTTCATGGCGATCCGCCAGGTGCAGGCATGGGCCGCGGGCGACTGGTCGTTCCGCATCGCGCATGACTGGCGCGACCTGGACGACATGTCGCGCAACGTGCCGGTGGCCCTGGTGGCCTCCGAAGACCAAGCGTTCGCGCACCACAACGGCTTCGATATGCAGGCCATCGAGAAGGCGCGCAAGTCGAACGCGCGCGGCAAGCGGGTGCGTGGCGGCAGCACCATCAGCCAGCAGACCGCGAAGAACCTGTTCCTGTGGAGTGGCGAGGGCTGGACACGCTTCCTGCGCAAGGGCATCGAAGCCTGGTACACGGTGCTCATCGAGGCGCTGTGGCCGAAGCAGCGGATCTTGGAGGTTTACGCCAACATCGCCGAGTTCGGCGACGGGGTGTACGGGGCGCAGGCGGCGGCGCGGACTTACTTCCGCAAGGATGCCGCGAACCTGGGCACGTCGCAGGCGGCGCGCCTGGCCGCCGTGCTGCCCAGCCCGAAGCGTTACAGCGCGGGGCGCCCCGGGCCCTACGTGCAGCGGCGCACGCGTGCGATCGAGCGTCAGATGCGCGCCATCGGCGGCAGCGGCTACCTGCGCGCGCTGGACTGATGTCACGCACAGACGCGCCGCACGAAACCAGCTTAGGATGCGCCATGCCACGTGACCGCCTGACCGTCGTCGTCGCCGCCTACAACGAAGCAGACGCGCTGCCGCACCTGCACCCGCGGATCGCGGCGGTACTCGACGCTATGGCCGATGTCGACGGGCGCGTTCTGTACGTGGACGACGGCAGCAGCGATGACACCTGGCGCGTCCTGCGCGACCTGGCCGCGGACGACAGGCGGGTGGCGCTGCTGCGCCTGAGCCGCAACTTCGGCAAGGAAGCGGCGCTGACCGCCGGGCTCGACCACGTGGACGAAGGCGCGGCGCTGATCCTGGACGCCGACGGGCAGGACCCGCCGGAGTTGATCCCGCAGTTCGTCGCGAAGTGGCGCGAGGGCTATGACGACGTGCACGGCACCCGCACCCAGCGTGACGGCGAGGGCTGGCTGAAGAAGGCCACGGCCCACGGCTTCTACCGGCTGATCGCGCGCCTGTCGCAGACGCCCATTCCCCGCGATACCGGCGACTTCCGCCTGCTGTCGCCGCGCGCGCTGGCGGCACTGCGCCAACTGCGCGAGCGGCAGCGCTTCATGAAAGGGCTGTTCGGCTGGGTCGGGTTCAACCAGGCCGCGATTCCCTACGAGCGCGACGCGCGGGTGGCCGGACGCAGCAAGTTCAACCTGTGGCGGCTGTGGAACTTCGCGCTGGAGGGCATCACCAGCTTCAGCACCGCGCCGCTGCGCGTGGCCACCTACCTGGGCGTGGGCACGGCGGCGGTCGCCTTCGTCTATGCGGCGTGGATCGTGTTCAAGGCGCTGAGCTGGGGCGACCCGGTCGCCGGCTGGCCCACGATGATGGCGGTGATCCTGCTGCTGGGCGGCGTGCAGCTGATGGCGCTGGGCCTGATCGGCGAATACCTGGGCAGGCTCTATGCCGAAGCCAAGCAGCGCCCCTTGTACCTGGTCGATACCTGGGCGCCGGGGATGGCGGTATCCTCTGGGCACCCACGCAGCACCGGAGGCGAACATGCGCACGGTACGGCAGTTGCTGGAAGGCAAGGCGAGCGGCAACCGGCCGCCTGAGATCTTCTCCGTCTCACCGGACAGCGCGGTGCTCGACGCGATCCGCCTGATGGCGGAGAAGCGGATCGGCGCGGTGCTGGTGATGGAAGGCGCGCGGCTGGCGGGCATCCTTTCCGAGCGCGACTACGCGCGCAAGGTGGTGCTGGAAGGGCGTTCCTCGAAAGACACGCCGGTGCGCGACATCATGACCGCGGAAGTGATCGCGGTGCGACCCGACGACACCACCGACACCTGCATGCAGCTGGTCACCACGCGCCGCATCCGCCACCTACCGGTGTGCGACGGGGACGATGTGGTCGGCGTGGTGTCCATCGGCGACCTGGTCAAGGCGGTCATCGAGGACCAGCAGCTGGAGCTGGACCAGCTGCAGCGCTACATCGCCAGCTGAAAGCCGCGTGTCGCGTGTCGAGATGTAACCCAACATTGAAGTGGGGCCTCCATAGGCGCCCGTCGACCTTCTGTCAGGGCTGGAGCGTCGGGTAGGGGGCCGTGTGCAGCACGTCCGCGCACATGTTCTGGTCTGCTGTCGGATCGCGTTCTAGCCCGGTTGCGCGCGCATCCTGTGCGGTGTCATCTCGACCTGGTGCGGATGCGCATACGGCTGGACACAAGGGCTGATTGACGCAGAGGCGCGTAGAACAGCGCATGCCCTCAGTCGCCAGCGCCCCCAGGGCTCTCCGGTTTTGCGACGGGTACGCAGGCAAGGCTGCGCCCGTCCTCGTCGTCGAGCGTCGCGTCCGTATCCGTTACCACAAGCGTGAGACCCACGTCCTGGTAGGTCGCCGGGGTGCTGCCTTCAATGCGCTCGATCTTGACGATGTTGTCGACCGCGAGGTTGACGCGTGCAACGGCGTCGCGGATGACGTCGACGCGGATGCCGTCGCAGTCGTAGCTGGCGGTGACCGCCGCGACGTCGTCGGGGTGCATGGTGGCGGCCGGCGGCAGGGGCTTGGCCGGTGCGGCGGTGGCGGGCGTATCGGCAGGTTCGTTGCGGCTGCAAGCGGCTGCGGCCAAGCAGGCTCCCAGCGTCGCGACGCGCGCGATCTCCCACAGCTCATTTCGCATACCGCCCTCCGCAGCCGCTGTCTTCGCCGGGCCCCAGCTCCAGTGTAGCCAGCAGCGCCGCCGGCGGGGCGATGCTGCCCAAGGCCAGCGCGATGGCGCCGCGCAGCCCCACGCGCGCCATGTCCGGCCGGAACGACGGATCCTTGAAGGTGCCGCCCACCAGCAGCGGCGAGCGCAGCGCGAACAGGCTGCGGTCCTTGGGCCGCGGGCGCAGGCGCAGGTCGAAGGTTTCGTTGCGGAGGCTGACCTGGCCTTCGCCGACGATGATCGTGTCGGTGGTGTCGAAGGCGAGGGCGCGCGCGTCCATCACGCCATCGTTCACCGCGAAATCTCCGAACGCGCAGCGGATCGGCACCTTGCGGTCCTTGGTGATGAGGAACTTCACCGCCTCGGCGATGTCCAGGCCGGCCAGCTCGATCAGCAGGTTGCTGATCTGCCCGCGACCCATGCCCAGCGAGATTTCGCCGTTGGAGGTGGCGAGCATGCGCGCCACCGAGTTGCCCGTGCCGGTCACGGCGATGCGGCCGCCGACCTTGCCCACCGCATCGCGTGCCAGCTGCACGTCCGGCAGGAGCTTGGGCAGGTCGAGCCCGCGCGCGGCGATGTCGGCGCGCGTCCGGATCGGCGACTCCCGTGCATCCATGCGGATGGTCGACCGGATGTCGCCCCCGGCCACGCCGAAATTCAGCGGCTCCAGACGCATCACGCCGTTGTCCAGGAACAGGTGCGCATCCATGTCCTCCAGGGGCAGGCCGGGCGAGTCGATGCGCGCGGCGCGCCAGCGCACGTCGGCATCCATCGCGCGCAGCTTGTCCAGTTCGTAGGGCGTGTCGGGAAGCACGCGCCGGCTTGCGGCGCGTTTCGCCGCCAGTGCGCGCAATTCGGGATTGCTGTCCTCGCTGCCGCCGGCATCGGGAGCGCCCCCGACGAAGCCCGCCAGGTCGTCGAAGTCCAGGCGCTTGGAACGCAGGTCCGCCTTCAGGAAGACGCGCTTGCCGGTGGTGACGTGCGCCATGCCGGCAAGGTCGCTGTCGCCCACGCGGCCGGTGAAGCCGTCGTACTTCCACGTGCTGCTGGATGCGCTGCGCACGTCGCGCGTGAGCCTGCCATCGAAAGCGTACGGCGGCGTGGGCGGCGTGGCGACGCCGATCAGGGGATACAGGTCCTCCAGGTTCTCGCCGGACAACGCGAGCTTCAGGTCGAAATCGCGCATCCGCAGCGGATCGAGCAGGGTGCCGCGCGCATGCGCGCGGGTCCGGCCGGACGTGGCGCGCACGTCGATCCGGTAGGGCTGTTCGGTATTGCGCAGTTCGAGCGGGGACTCGGCGACGCCGCGCATGGTGAACCGGTTGCCGCCCCAGCGCCCGCCGCCTTCCACCGCAACCTGTGGGGCGGCGTTCGCGCCCTTGTCCTGCCGGCTGTCCAGGGCGATGTCCACGTCGGTCTTCTTCGGCGCATCGCGGTAATGCAGGCGGCCGTCCTCGATCCACAGCGTGTCGATGCGCGGCGGCTTGCCGGGCTGGTCGTCGCCGAAGACCCAGTTGCCGACGCCTTCAGGCCCCGTTTCGAGCACCAGCCGCGGCTTGGCGACGCGCAGCTCGGTGAGGTGGATGTCGCGCCGGAAGATCGCGGGGAACAGGTCGAAGGCGAATTCCACCTGGTCGATCGCCGCCATGTCGCCCAGCTTCGACCACGGTGCATTGCCGAAGCGGACCGAGTCCATCCGCACCGCGGTGCTGCGCCCCAGGTTCACGTCCAGATCGCCGGCGATCTCGAATTCGCGCCCGGTCTGCGCCTGCACGATGCGGCCGATCGGGCCGCGCAGCCAGTTCCAGTCCCACAGCAGGACCAGCACGACCAGCCCGAGCAGCAGCAGCACGCCTGCCGTCCGCCACGGGTGCGTGCGGACCGCATGACGTGCACGCTGCGCGCGTGCGGTCGATGCCTGGGCAGGTGTTTCGGTTGCGTCCATCGCCGCAAACTGGCCCGGCGCCGGTCAAGCGATGGTGAAGCGTGCGTGCAGGAACCTGCTGCGTTCAGGCTGGCGAGGTCACCTGCGCCAGGATCGCGACGAAATGGCAGGCGCTGCCGCCGATCACGAACAGGTGCCAGATCGCATGCGCGTGCGGCACCGAGGGCCGGTGGTAGAACAGCGTGCCTGCGGTGTACGCCACGCCGCCTGCCAGCAGCCAGCCGAAGGTCCACGCATCCAGCGCCGCATACACCGGCTTGATCGCAAGCAGCACCAGCCAGCCCATGGCCACGTAGATCGCCGTGGACAGCACGCGCAGACGCCCGGTGGTGAACAGCTTGAACACGATGCCCAGCGCGGCCAGCGACCAGATCGCGATGAACAGCGTCCAGCCCAGCGGGCCGCGCAGCCCGATCAGGGTGAACGGCGTGTAGGTGCCGGCGATCAGCACGTAGATCGCGCAATGGTCGAAGACCTTGAGCCGCGCCTTGCGTGCCGGGCGCGATTCGGCGTGATAGAGCGTGGACGCCAGGTGCAACGCCACCAGCGACGCCGCGAACACGATCGCCGACGCCAGGCGCCAGCCGTCCGCGGCCTGCGCTCCCGCCACGATCAGCACCGCGGCGCCTACGACCGCGGCCAGCAGGCCCGCGATGGCGGTGGCGGTGCTGGAGCGGTCTTCGGCGGTGGCCGCGGGCGGGTGCGGGAAGGTGGTGTCCATGCGGCGACCTTGCCCGGGCCGAGCGGAGTCTTTGCTCAGCTCGACGCGTTCGAACGCATCGCGGGAGATCAGCCCGTTTCCACGGCGTGGGCGTGCTCGCGCGTGGCGAGGAACTGAACGCCAGGCGCGCGCTCCTGCGCCAGCTGCAGGTTGACGCGCGTGGGCGCCAGGTAGACCAGGTGGCCGGCCGCGTCCAGCGCCAGGTTCAGCGCGTTCTTGTCGCGGAACTCTTCCAGCTTCTTCGCGTCGTCGCAGCGGATCCAGCGTGCGGTGGCGACCTGCACCTGCTCGAACGTGGCATCCACGCCGTACTCGTCCTTCAGCCGGTACGCCACCACGTCGAACTGCAGCACGCCCACCGCGCCCAGGATCAGGTCGTTGCTCATCAGCGGGCGGAAGAACTGGGTCGCGCCTTCCTCGGACAGCTGCGCCAGGCCCTTCTGCAATTGCTTGAGCTTCAGCGGGTCGCGCAGGCGCGCGCGGCGGAACAGCTCCGGGGCGAAGTTGGGAATGCCGGTGAACGACAGCGCCTCGCCTTCGGTGAACGTGTCGCCGATCGAGATGGTGCCGTGGTTGTGGATGCCGATCACGTCGCCCGGGAACGCCTCTGCGGCGATCTCGCGGTCGCTGGCCATGAAGGTCAGCGCGTTGGCCAGCTTCATCTCCTTGCCGCTGCGCACGTGGAAGGTCTTCATGCCGGCCTCGAAGCGGCCCGAGCACACGCGCATGAAGGCCACGCGGTCGCGGTGCTGCGGGTCCATGTTGGCCTGGATCTTGAAGACGAAGCCGGTCAGCTTGTTCTCGTCGGGCTGCACCTCGCGGCCGGTGGTCTCGCGCGGCTGGGGCGAGGGCGCGTGCTCGACGAAGAAGTCCAGCAGCGGCTGCACGCCGAAGTTGTTGACGCCCGAGCCGAAGAACACCGGCGTCTGCCTGCCGTCCAGGTAGGCCTGCTTGTCGAAGGGATGGCTGGCGCCCTGCACCAGCTCCAGCTCATCGCGCAGTGCGGCGAGCATCTCGGTGCCGATGCGCGACTCGAGTTCCGGATCGTCCAGCGAGGCGAAGATCGTGGAATCCTGGCGGGTGAAGTTGCGGCCGGGCTCGTACAGGTGCACCTCGCCGGTGAGCAGGTGCACGACGCCCTTCAGGCGCTGGCCCATGCCGATCGGCCAGGTGACCGGTGCGCACTGGATGCCCAGCACGCTTTCGACTTCATCCAGCAGGTCGATCGGATCCTTGCCCTCGCGGTCGAGCTTGTTGATGAAGGTCATGATCGGCGTGTCGCGCAGCCGGCACACCTCCATCAGCTTGATCGTGCGCTCTTCCACGCCCTTGGCCACGTCGATCACCATCAGCGCGCTGTCTACGGCGGTGAGCACGCGGTAGGTGTCCTCGCCGAAGTCGGCGTGGCCCGGCGTGTCGAGCAGGTTGACGATCTTGCCTTCGTACGGGAACTGCATCACCGACGAGGTCACCGAGATCCCGCGCTCCTTCTCCAGCGCCATCCAGTCGGACGTGGCGTGGCGCGCGGCCTTGCGGCCCTTCACCGAGCCGGCCATCTGGATCGCGCCGCCGAACAGCAGCAGCTTCTCCGTCAGCGTGGTCTTGCCGGCGTCCGGGTGCGAAATGATGGCGAAGGTGCGGCGGCGCGCGGCTTGCGCGGCGGTTTCTGACAGGCGGACGGCGGACATGGCGGATGCGCGCTTCGGGCGCGCCGGGAGCAGGGCGGGAGGGCGCGGATTATAGGCGGGTGGGGCGCATACCCGGCCCCGCTGCGCCGATGCCGTGCCGCGGGAGCGGCTCCGGCCGCGAACTTTGCGCCTATTGCCAGGACGCCTTGCGAAAGCGTCCCGGCGTGAGCCCGCCCTACGGCGGACTCCCGCTCTGGCGCGCTTCGCCGAACCGCAGGATCCCCTGTGGTCCGAACATGCGGAACGGCAGCGCGACCAGGCGCATGCCGTGGTTGGCCTGCACGGCGAAGTGCAGGTGCGGGCCGCTGGTGAAGCCGGTGTTGCCGGAGCGGCCGATCAGCTGTCCGGCGCGGACCCGCTGGCCCATGCGCACCATGACGCCGCGTTCCTGCAGGTGGGCATACAGGGCCATGGTCCCGTCGTCATGGACGATGCGCACGAAGTTGGCGCGTCCGGCGTACTTCTCGCGGTTCAGGCCGGCGCGGTCGAAGTCGTTCTCCACCTGCATCACCACGCCGTCGCGCGCGGCGACCACCTCGGTGCCCGGCGGCGCGGCGAAGTCCACCGCGTAGCGGTTCTGCTCGTCCTGGTGGCTGAAGGCGCCGCCGAAGCCCTGCTCCACGCGTAGGTCGTGCGTGCGCAGCGGGAACACGTACTCGACGTCGCGATGGCGAGCGCCCGGCTGGCCCGGCACCGCGTCCAGGCGCAGTTCGAAATCGCCGCTGGTGCGCGCGCCCAGGCCGAAGATGCGCGCCACCAGGGCACTGTCGTGCGCGGGCACCGTGGCGCGCGCGGGCAGCTCCGGTTCGCCGCGCGCGTTGCGTGCACGGCTGAAGCTCAGGCGGACCTCCACCGGGCCGGCCAGTGCGTTCTCGGCCCAGGCCTGGTAGCCGTCTTCGGCCGCCGCGATGCGCAGGCGGGCGATCGCGCCGGGCTCGGCGCGCATCGGGATCACCTCGACGGACGCGGGCCGCGCCGTGGCCGCGGGGGGCTGGTCGCCGTAGCGGACGGTGCCGCCGGGGTCCTTCCAGCGGTACACGCGGGCCGCGTGCGCCGACAGGGCGGCCGCGGCGCAGGCCACCGCCAGCAGCGCGGCAAACCCGGCGCGCGCGTGCTGCCTCAGGGCGTGCATCCCGGTGCCAGGCGCAGCGCGCGCGCCACGTCGCCCAGGTCGAAGGCGGCGATGGCCTTGTCCTGGTGCACCGCGAACAGCGCGCCGTGCGGGAACGCGCGCGTGGGCGCGGCGTGCAGGGCGATGCCGTCGGTATTGGCGGTGGTCTGCCCCTGCCAAGTCGCGTGCCAGCGCAGCGTCTTGCGGTCGAACAGGTGGAAGCGCGTCAGGGGGAAGAGCTGGTCCACGGCGACCCAGTAGCCGGTGTCGCCACCGCAGGACCACAGTGCGATGCCTTCGGCTTCGGCGTCGAAACTGCCCTCGGGCAGGCTGCGTCCGGTGAAGCGGCCATCGAGCGTGTACTCGCGCAGGTTGGAGCGGCGGGGTGCGGGGCCGGTGGCTTCGTCGGCGATCAGCAGGCGTCCGTGGGCGGGATCGCCAGCCAGCGATTCCACCAGGCGCAATGCGCCGGCTTCGCTGGTATCTCCGAAGTCGCCTGCGTCCTGCGCGTCGATGCGGCCCTCGTCCAGGGCGAGCCGGAACCGGCGCACGCGCTGCACCAGTTCGGGCAGCGGCGGCACCACGTCGAAGCGCTCGCCGTACATGAAGCTGTCGGTCACGTAGGCATCGATCCTGCCCGGCGTGGGCGCGTGCACCCAGATGCCGTAAGGGCTGCGCAGGCGCCCCGCGCCGAACACGGCCAGCGGCGCGAAATCGGGCAGGCCGAACACCTGCACCCGGTGGTTGTCGCGTTCCACCACGAACACCAGCGCCTGCTTGCCGGCCTGCTGCACGGCCACGCCGTTGGGCCGGTCGAACTGGCCGGCGGCCCGCCCGGGTCCGCCCACCGTGCGCAGGTGCGCGCCGGTGTCCGCGTCGAAGACGGAGAGCCGGTCGGTGGCCTTGCCGCTGGCGATCAGCCAGGTACGGCCGTCGGGCGCGGCCCAGGTGGCCAGCGAGTCGAGCTCCTCCTTGCCCAAGTCACCCACCACGTAGCGCTCGGCGATGCGTACCGCGGCCGGCGCCGTGGCCTGCGACCGGGGAGGCTCCTGCTGCGGCCCGGAAGCGGCACAGGCGGCCAGCAGCGCTGTAGCGCAGGCGAGCGCCAGGCAACGGGCGGGAAACGGGGCGGAGGTGCGGCGGGACGTCGGCATGGGCCCAGTATGCGCAAACGTCTTCACGCCCAGAAGCGATGGGTGCGCCAGCGCGTGGCGCGCTGCATCCATCGCTTCATGCGCATGAAGCGATTGACAAGCCGGAATCGCGCGGGCATCCTGCCGCCATCCATCGAGACCGGCTGAGGGACAGGCCCGAAGAAGCCGGGGCAACCTGATGGAGGCACGCCGCAGGGCGCTGCCTCCTTCGCGGTGCCAAATCCTGCGGGGACCTGTGCGTCCACCGGAAGATGGTCGTGCCGCCTGCACCGCAGGCCGGCGCTTCCGCTGGCGATCGCATCGCCGGCCTTTCCGGCAGACCCCGCGCGATCCGATGGCTTCCTCCATCGGAGTGCCGCCATGTCCCTTGCCGAACCTTCGCCCATCACCGCCGACCCACGCGGCACGCACGCTTTCGCGTGGTCCGGTTCCGCCGACCCGGATGCCACGGCGCCGGTGCGCCGCGGCACCGTGGATGCCGTGCTGGCCATGCGCCATGCGGGTCCGCGGCGCGTCCGCCTGGCCTACGAACTGGTCGGTGCCCACGACGCGCCGGTGGTGTTCGTGGCCGGCGGGATCTCCGCGCATCGCCACGTCGGTGCGAACCGCGTGGATCCGCAACCGGGTTGGGCGCCGCACCTGCTGGCGCCCGGACGCACGCTGGATCCCGCCTGCCATCGCGTGCTCGCCTTCGACTACGTGGGCGGCGACGGCAGCCTGGACGCGCCCATCGACACCGCCGACCAGGCCGATGCCGCCGCGCTGCTGCTCGACGCGCTGGGCATCGAGCGGGTCAAGGCCTTCGTGGGTTATTCGTACGGCGCGCTGGTGGGCCTGCAGTTCGCCGTGCGCCATCCCGGGCGGCTGCTGCGGCTTGTGGCGGTAAGCGGCGCGCACCGTGCGCACCCGTACGCCGCCGCGTGGCGCGCGCTGCAGCGCAAGGTCGTGGCGCTGGGGCGCCTGCACGACGCGGAAGCGCAGGGCCTGTCGCTGGCGCGCCAGTTCGCCATGCTCAGCTACCGCACCCCGGAGGAATTCGGCGAACGCTTCGACGCGCCCCCGGTGCTGGAAGCCGGCGGCCTGCGCGTGGCCGCCGAGGATTACCTGCATGCGGCCGGCGCACGCTTCGTGGCGCGCACCGCCGCCACCGCGTGGGTGCGCCTGTCCGAATCCATCGACCTGCACCGGGTCGACGCCATGTCCATCCGCGTGCCCACCACCGTGGTCGCGGTGGAGGGCGACCGCCTGGTGCCGCTGTCCGATGCCGTGGCCCTGGTCGAAGGCCTGGGCCTGCACGGCCGCTTGCGGGTGCTGCGCTCCCCCTACGGGCACGACGCCTTCCTGAAGGAACCCGACCGCATCGACGCGCTGCTGGGCGCTGCGCTGCGTGACCCTGCCACCGGAGCCAACGCATGAGCCTTGCCGATCGATCCGACACGACGCAGCCCTGTCGCCACGCCACCCGTGCGGTGCGCGCCGGCATCGACCGCGACGCCGCGTTCGGCGCCGTCGTGCCGCCGCTGGTGCTCTCGAGCAACTTCAGCTTTGCCGGCTTCGGCGAAAAGCGGCAGTACGACTACACCCGCAGCGGCAACCCCACGCGCGACCTGCTGGGCGAAGCGCTGGCGCAGCTGGAAGGCGGCGCCGGCGGCGTGGTCACAGCAACCGGCATGGGCGCGATCACGCTGGTGCTGCAGGCGCTGTCGCAGCCGGGCGATCGCCTGGTGGTGCCGCACGACTGCTACGGCGGCAGCTGGCGGCTGTTCAACGCGCTGGCGGCGAAAGGCCAGTTCGAACTGGTCACCGCCGATCTCACCGACCCGCGCGCGCTCACCGCCGCGCTGGGCAATGCCGAAGACGGCACCGCGCCGAAGCTGGTGTGGATCGAAACGCCGAGCAACCCGCTGCTGCGCATCACCGACCTGCGCTTCGTGATCGATGCGGCGCACCGGGCCGGCGCGCTCGCGGTGGTGGACAACACCTTCCTGTCGCCGGCGCTGCAGGTGCCGATCGCGGATTTCGGCGCCGACGCGGTGGTGCACTCCACCACGAAGTACATCAACGGCCATAGCGACGTGGTCGGCGGCGCGGTGGTGGCGCGCACTGCGGAACTGCACCAGCAGTTCACCTGGTGGGCCAACTGCCTGGGCCTGACCGCGTCGCCGTTCGACAGCTTCCTGACCCTGCGCGGCCTGCGCACGCTGGACGCGCGCCTGCGCGTGCACCAGGAGAACGCCAGTGCCATTGCAGTGCAGTTGGAGGCGCACCCGGCCGTGGCCCAGGTGCATTTCCCGGGGCTCGTATCGCATCCGCAGCACGCGCTGGCCGCGCGCCAGCAGCGGGGCTTCGGCGCAATGCTCAGCGTGGAGCTGGGCGGCGACGATGCCGCCGCGCAGGAGGCGGCGGTGCGCGCCTTCGTCGATGGCCTGCAGTGCTTCACGCTGGCCGAATCCCTGGGCGGCGTGGAAAGCCTCATCGCGCATCCGGCCACCATGACCCACGCGGCGATGAGCGCGCAGGCGCGCGCGCACGCCGGCATTTCCGACGGCCTGCTCAGGCTGTCGGTGGGGATCGAGGCGCTGGAGGACCTGCAGGCCGACCTGGCGGCGGCGCTGGAACGCGCGCGGCAGGCGCTGGCGGCGCGCGTGCAAAAACGTGCAGGCGCGGACGCATGAGCGCGCACGTCGAAACCGGGGTTTCCGCCGCCGCGCCGCCGCGCGCGGCCGCATGGCGGCAGCCCCACCTGGTCCTGCTCGGCACCGGCGCCGTGGGCACGGCCTTCGTCCATCGCCACGCGCGCCTGCGCGGACGCCTGGCGCTGCCACCGCTGGCCGTGATCGCCAACTCGCGCGAGGCCCGCGCGTGCGGCGAGGACGCGCTGGCGGTCCTGCCGCAGGTGTCCGCGTCGCGTCGCGCTGCGTCGTCCGCGACGGCCGCGTGCGACGCCACGCAGCGGCTGCGGCGCGGCGACATCGTGGTCGACGCCACTGCCAGCGACGCGGTCGCCGACCACCATGCGGACTGGCTGGCGCACGGCGTGCACGTGGTGACTGCCAACAAGCTCGGACTGGGCGCCGGCTGCGACAGGGCGCAGCGCATCGCCCGCTCGTTGGGTGCGGGCGATGCCCGGTACGGCGATGCGGCAACAGTGGGTGCAGGACTGCCGCTGCTGCGCACCATCCGCGGGCTGGTGGAAGGTGGCGACCGGGTCCTGGGTATCCAGGGCCTGCTGTCGGGATCGCTGGCGTGGCTGCTCGGGCAGTTCGACGGATCCCGTCCGTTTTCCGCACTGGTGCGAGAAGCGCGGGCCGCGGGCTACACCGAGCCGGACCCGCGGGTGGACCTGTCGGGCGAGGACGTGCGCCGCAAGCTGCTGATCCTGGCGCGCGCCGCGGGCATGGCGATCGCGCCTGCCGCGGTCCGGGTGTCGTCGCTGTTGCCCGAAGCGCTGGCGCGCGCGGACACGCAGGACATCGATGCATGGCTGCCGGCGCTGGACACGGTGCTGGCCGCGCGCGAACACGCCGCGCGCACGCGCGGCGAGCGGCTGTGCTTCGTGGCGCGCGTCGATGCCAGCGACGCGGGCGCCGCGACTGCGGACGTGGGATTGCGCGCGCTGCCCAGTTCGCATCCGCTGTGCGCCGGCGAAGGCACCGACAACCGCGTTGCGATCACCACCGAACGCTACGGGGCGCGACCGCTGGTGGTGCAGGGGCCCGGCGCCGGTGCCGCGGTGACCGCGGCCGCACTGCTGGACGACGTGGCGGCCATCCACGCGGCGGACCGCGCGCTCGCCCGCGCGCTGCGCGTACCGGGATAGGAAAACCGGCGCGCATCGCGGCCCACACTCGTCGTACGCACAGGCGGACATGCCGCCGCACGTGCCGCCGCGCGGCAGCCCGCCTACGGCTGCGCTTGTCCGTGCACCGATCCGACGATGCGCACCTGTCCGCTGGCGACGAGCTGCGCCATGTCCTCGTTCAGCTGGCGCAGCAGCACCGCAGGGTCGCTGCCCGGTGCCGGTTCCAGGCGCGCCCAGCCGTCGCGACCGTGGCGCTTGACCCAGTACAGCGCGGCGTCGGCCAGGTCCACCATGCGCTCCCAGCCGGGCTGCGGATCGAGCTGCGGCATGGGATAGCCGGCGAGCCCGACCGAACACGTGAGCCGCAGCGTGCCGCCTTCGACGCCGAAGGCATGGGCCGCCACTGCGGAGCGGATGCGGTCGCCGATCATCGACACGTGGCGGCTGTGCATGGGACGGAACACCAGCAGGAACTCCTCGCCACCCCAGCGCGCCAGATAGTCGCCCGTGCGCACCAGGCCGCCCAGCACCTGCGCGAACTGCTGCAGCACCTGGTCGCCCGCGCGATGCCCGTAGCTGTCGTTGACCCGCTTGAAGTGGTCGATGTCGACCAGGGCGAACACGACCAGGTGCGCGGGCTCGCCGCTGCGGCTGGCTTCGCGGTCGTAATACGCCAGGTCCGCGGGGATCTGGTTGGCCAGGTAGCGCCGGTTGCGCACGCCGGTGAGGGGGTCGGTCTGGCTGGCCTGCTCCAGCCGCGCGTTGGCGGCGTTGAGCTCCGCGGTGCGCGCCTGTACCTCCGTTTCCAGGATCCGCTGCCGGCGTGCATGGCGATGTCCCTGGTAGCGATAGCCGGCGTAGACCACCGCGGCCAGCAGCGCCGCCAGCAGCAGCTTGAAGCGCCATGTCTCGTGGAAGTACGGGGCGATGGCGAAGCGCAGGATGGCCGGCTTGTTGCTCCACACGCCGGCGTTGTTGGCACCGATGACCGCAAAGGCGTAATCGCCGGGCGGCAGGTTGGTGTAGTTGGCGCTGCGGCGCCGGGTGTCCTCGACCGCGTGCCACTGCGGGTCGTAGCCGATCAACCGGTAGCGCAACTGCACGCTGCGCGGGTCCTGGAAACTCAGGGCAGTGAAGTCCACGCCGATGTCGCGCACGCCGGCCGCCAGCGACAGCACCTCGCCTGCGCGTGGCGCGGGTTGCCAGCCGCGCGCCGTGCGCAGGCGTTCGATCTTCAAGGTCGGCGGCAGCGGGTTGGGCACGATCGCGCGTGTGTCCAGGGCCACCAGCCCGTCGCGCGACGGTGCCCAGATCACGCCGTCGCGCATCAGGCCCTTGGACATGCCCGCGCCGTTGCAGCAATAGCCCTGCTGGCCGGCGTTGGCGTCGCCGCGATCGTTCAGCACCATCTCGCCGGCGATCCGCGCGCGCGGCGTGGCGTCGGTGGGCAGACCGGCCAACGGCACGCGTGCGATGCCGCGGATCCCCACGAGCCATAGCGCGCGGTCGTCATGGGCGATGAAGAATGGCGAGTTGCCCGGCAGCCCCTGCGCTGCGCCCAGCGGATGCCACACGCCACCGGCTTCGATGAAGCTCCTGTCGCCGAGCGTGCCGATCACGATGCGCCCGTCGGGCAGCACGTCGATGGCGGTCACGTCCAGGTGCGGCGGCAGGCCGCGGTCCAGGCCCAGCGCGCGCGCGCGGCCATCGCGCAGCTCGTACAGGCCATCCTGCGTGCCCAGCAGCATCCGGTCCGCGCCGGTGAAGCGCAGCACGCGCACGCGCGGATCGCGCAGGCCCTGCGCCTCGCCGAAACGGCGCAGCCGGCCCTGCACCAGCTGGAACAGGCCCGCGCCCGAGGTGATCCACAGCGATCCGTCCGCGGCGCGCGCGAAGCCGTTGATCTGCGCCGCGGCCAGCGGCCCGGCCCAGGCGGGGATCCCCAGGCGCCCGTCACGCCACAGCGCAAGCCCGCTGCGCGTGCCGATCCACACCGCGTCGCGTTCGGCCAGCAGGTTGTAGGCGTGCGGGTGCGGCAGCGCGTTGCCAGGCACCACGCGGCTGTAGCGTCCGTTCTCGAGCAGGGCAAGGCCGTCGTTGGTGCCGACCCAGAACCGGTCGCGGTCCGGATCGGCGGCCACCGACCACACGATCGGGTCGTGCAGTCCCGCGCCTTCGCTGTAGCGCCGCGTCCAGCCGTTCCACAGCCGCGCCACGCCCTCCAGCTGGCTGCCCAGCCACAGGTTGCCCTCGCGGTCTTCCAGCATGGAAATCATCTGCTGGAGCGAACGCGGGTTGTTGTCGGGCACAAACTCCACGAACGCGTCGCCACGGAAGCGCGCAAGCCCCGCGTTGCAGGCGATCCACGTATTGCCCGCGCGGTCGGTCAGCATGGCGGAGACCGGAACGCCGTCCACCGCCGGATGCGCGCGGACCGGCACCCACGCATCGCCTTCGCGGCGGAACAGGCCCTGCGACGTGCCGATCCACGGCGTGCCGTCCACCAGTGCGATGCGGTTGACCGTGGCGCTGGCCGCGGAGGCGGGCAGCGGAATGCGGTCGCGCTGGCCGTCCCCCAGCCGTTCCACCGCGCCCACCGTGCCGACCCACAGCGCGTCGCCCTCCACCGTCAGGCCATGCGCCGGTGCGGGGCCGCCGATCGCATGCAGGCGCCCGGACGCGACCCGGAACAGGCCATCGGACGTGGCGGCGATCACTTCGCCGTTGCGGCGCGCGGCCAGTTCGGCGACATCCAGTGCGGGGAAGCGCGTGCGCTCGGCCGCGGGCACGGCGGTGAACCGGCCGTCGCGATACAGCGCCAGTCCCTTGTACGTGCCCACCCACAGATTGCCGGCGCGGTCGGCCAGCAGGCTGCGGACGAACAGGCCCGGGATCGCCGGTTCGGACTCGGGCGTGAACGTGGTGAAGCGCACGCCGTCGAATCGCGCAAGGCCGGACTGCGTGCCGACCCACAGGTAGCCGTCCGCGCCCTGCGCGAGCGCCAGCGCGCTGATCTGCGGCAGCCCGTCGGCGATCGACCAGGCGTTGCGGACGTAATGCTCGAAGGACTTGTGCGGATCCAGCGCCCACGCCAACGCGGCGGTCGACGCCATCGTCACCGCAAGCAGCATGCGCAGGAACAGACGTTTCGCAACCAAGACGTTCCCCCAAACGTCCCCGTCCGGGCTGGAGTGTATCGCTCCCTTGGCCGCTTCCAAGACTCCCGCCGCGGCGTGCCGTTTTCGTTCAGCCCCGCGCCGCAACGCGTCCGCAGATGGACGCGCTGCGTCCAGTTCGGGTGCGTATATCGACGCAGTGCGCGCCCCCCGCAGCGGTGGCTTGCGCGGGCCGCGCCGGGGTGGCGCGGCGCGTGCGGACGGCTTGGCCGTGCATCGGCCGGGTGCCGGGGCTCGCGGCCGAAGCCCCTCCTGCACGCAGGCCCGGCATCAGCACTCGATGACGTTCACCGCCAGCCCGCCGCGGCTGGTTTCTTTGTACTTGTCCTGCATGTCGCGGCCGGTGTCGCGCATGGTCTTGATGACCTTGTCCAGGCTGACCTTGTGCTTGCCGTCTCCGCGCATCGCCATGCGGCTGGCGTTGATGGCCTTCACCGCGCCCATCGCATTGCGTTCGATGCACGGGATCTGCACCAGGCCGCCGATCGGATCGCAGGTCAGGCCCAGGTTGTGCTCCATGCCGATTTCGGCCGCGTTCTCGATCTGCCCCGGCGTGCCGCCCAGCGCGGCCACCAGGCCGCCAGCGGCCATCGAACAGGCCACGCCCACCTCGCCCTGGCAGCCCACTTCGGCGCCGCTGATGCTGGCGTTTTCCTTGTAGAGGATGCCGATGGCCGAAGCGGTGAGCAGGAAATCGAACACGCCCTGCTCGCTGGCGCCGGGAATGAACCGGTCGTAGTACCGCAGCACCGCCGGAATGATGCCGGCCGCGCCGTTGGTGGGCGCGGTGACCACGCGGCCGCCGGCGGCGTTTTCCTCGTTCACCGCCAGCGCGTACAGGTTCACCCAGTCGAGCACCGTGAGCGGATCGCGCATGGCCGCTTCCGGACGCGAGGACAGCTCCGCGTACAGCGCCGGCGCGCGGCGCGTCACGTGCAGGCCGCCGGGGAGGGTGCCCGTTTCGCGGATGCCGCGATCCACGCAGCCCTGCATGGCGCGCCAGATCTCGCGCAGCCCTTCCCGCACCTGTTCCGCGCTGCGCCAGGCCTGCTCGTTCTCGAACATCATGGCGGCGATCGACAGCCCGCTGCGCGCGGCCTGCGCCAGCAGTTCGTCGCCGCTGTGGAACGGGTGCGGCAGCGCGGTGGTGTCGGCGACGATGCGGTCTTCGGCCGCCTCGTCCTGGTTGACCACGAAGCCGCCGCCCACGGAGTAGTAATCGCGCGTGGCGATCTGGTTGCCGTCGGCGTCGTACGCGGTGAAGCGCATGCCGTTGGTGTGGTACGGCAGCTTCTGGCGTTTGTTCATGGCCAGGTCGCGCTTTTCGTCGAAGGCGATTTCGTGCGTCCCGTTCAGGCGGATGCGCTTGTCGCCGCGGATCCGTGCGAGCGCCTCGGGAATCACGTCGGGGTCGATCAGGTTGGGCCAGTGGCCTTCCAGGCCCATCAGCACGGCCTTGTCGGTGCCGTGGCCGCGCCCGGTCAGCGCCAGCGAGCCGAACACCTCGGCGCGCACGCGCGCGACGGTCTGCAGGCGACCGGGTTCCACCAGCCAGCGCTCGACGAAGCGCGCCGCGGCGCGCATGGGGCCCACGGTGTGCGAGGAGCTGGGCCCGATGCCGATCTTGAACAGGTCGAAGGTGCTGACGGCCATGGCGTGTGGTCTGGGATCCGAATAGGCGGGCGCGGTGCGGCGACGGTCAGTCGGGAACGCGCCGGTAGGAAGCGGGAGCGTCCTGCGCCTCTTGCAGGGTCAGGACATCGCCGTCGAGTGCCACATGGTAATCCCAGCCCATGTTGCCCGCCGTGGTCACGCGCAGGCGGCAAGCGACGGGGTCGAAGGACCACTGGCCGCTGGATTCGGGTCGCTCGTGCAGCCACGCGCTGAACCTGCGTGTTTCGCCGTCGTGTTCCAGTGCGAACACCTCGAAGGAACCGGCACCGCGCGCATGGCGCCAACCACCGAGCAGGGCGGTTTCGTCCACCGCGCACGCCGCACCAAGCGTGGGCCCGGCCACGGAAGCGCAGGCGGTTGCCATGCAGGCCAGCGTCAGGCTGGTGGGCACGCGCAGCACGGCGGCGCGGCGGGCAGGTCGCATGGCGTGTCTCCCCGGGGTCCGCACGTATCCTAGGGACGGACTCCCCAATACGCTGCTGTATGGCCCTGATCCTGTACCAGCGCGACGACTGCCCGCTGTGCGACCAGGCACTGGCCGCGCTCGCGGCTGCGCGCGTGCCCGATTTCCAGAGCGTGTGGATCGACGACGACGCAGCGCTGGAAGCGCGCTACGGCGCGCGCGTGCCGGTGCTGCGCGATACGGCGACCGGCGCGGAACTGGACTGGCCTTTCGACGCGGCATCGCTGCGCGCCTTCGCAGCCCGCGGCTGACATCCCGCTGGCGTCGTAGGAGCGGCTTCCGCTGCGAACCGGCCGGTCCGGATTCGAGCGCGAGCACGGTCGCGGTCGAAGCCGCTCCGAGGGGTGGATGTCAGGGGGTGCGCAGGCGCGCCAGGATTTCGTCGCGGGCTTCGCGCAGCACCGAATCACGATCCAGCGAATCCACGATCTCGCGCACCACCTGCTTGGGTCCGCGCGCGCCCCAGCTCTTGCCCTGCGCGTACCAGCGCTCGGCCGAGCGACCCACCACCAGCGTGGCGTACCACGCCAGCGCGCCCTGGATGCCGGCCGTGGCCACGGTGCTGAAGCCGGCCGTGCCGAGCTTCAGCGCGGACGCCACCAGGTGCACGCCCCACACGGCGCCCATTAGCGCCGCCACCTGCGCCAGGATCACCTTGAGCAGTTCGGTGGCCTCGACCTTCGTGGGATCCATGCCGTACACGCGCCCCAGGTGCATCACCAGGGCGATGTCCAGCGCGGCCGCGGCGAACAGGTCCGCGGCCGGCACCGGGTTCAGCGCGACTGCGACGCCCTTGGCCAGGCAGTACGCATGGATGACCTTCTCGGCCGCCTCGCGGCGCACGGCGACCAGGCGTTGGCTGATCGCATCGCTCAGGTGTCCGGCGGCGAAGGCGGCATTGAGCGCGGCGAACGTGCGGCCTTCGCTGCGCGCCAGGTCCAGGATGCGCCGGCGCAGTTCCGATACGTCCGCGTCGCGCTCGCGCTCCACCACGCGCTCGTTGCCCGCCGGGTCGGCGGCGAGCACCCGCTCCGGCGCGGGGTTGGCCATCACCGCCAGCACGTTCTGCGCGCGTACGCGCCCGGTGGCATGCGCGCGCAGGCGCGCCAGCAGCGCATCGAGCTCGGCGCCGGTGTAGCGGTCGGCCTTGTTCAGGGCCAGCAGGGTGGGGCGCCCGGCCACCGCGACGGCGCGCAGCGCGTCGTGCTCCACCGCGGTCATGTCGCCGTCCACCACGAAGACCAGCAGGTCGGCGCGCTGCGCCACCTCGCGTGCGATGCGCTCGCGCTGCTCGCCATCGAGCTCGTCGATGCCGGGCGTGTCGATCAGCAGCATCGGCCCCAGCGCGGTGTCGTCGGCCGCCACGCCGTCCCATTCGCGCCGGTGCGCCGTGGTGGTGGTGCCGTGCAGGACGCCAACCTCGAACAGGTCGCGCCCGGCCAGCGCGTTGAGCACCGCCGACTTGCCAACGCTGACCCGGCCGAACACGGCGATGTGCAGCTGCTGCTTGTCCAGCTTGTCCAGCAGCGCTTCTATCTCCGCGTGGTCGGCGCGCAGCGCGTCGCGCACGCCCGCCGGGATGGTGGGATCGGACAGCAGGTCGCGCAGGCTGTCGGAGGCGCGCGCCAGGTGGTCGTGGCCTGCGCTGCGCGCGCGCTCGCCCTGCGCGGCGTCCGGCAGGGGCGGACGCACCAGCTGGCGCAGCCAGCGCATCCAGCCGTCGGCGTCGTTGCGCAGGCTCACGCGCGACGCCTGTGCGACGTGGCGCGCGGGTCCTGCGCGCGTGCGCCCGCGCCCGGCGTGGCCGCGTCATGCATGGGAGCGGTCCTGCAGCGCGTCGCGCGCGATCCCCACCAGCATCGCCAGGCGTTCGCGACCCGGGCGCTGCAGCTGCGCTTCGAACGCATCCAGCGTGGCCTTGCGGTCCAGCGCGTTGGCCTGCGCCAGCGTGGCGCTCACCGCGCGGCCCAGGCTATCGAACACCAGCCCGTAGGCCACCGCATGCACCAGCCCGCCGCCCACGGTGCCCAGGCCGGGAAAGGCCTTGAGCGCGTTGCCGGCAATGGCGAGCGTCACCGACGCGGTGGTGCGTGCGATCCCGCCCACGTTGTCGATCAGCCCGTCGATGTCCACGTCGCGCACGCGCAGGCCATGGATGCCAGCCAGCTCGCGCACCATCGCGGTGGCCAGCGCGCCCTGGATAATCAGGTCGGTGCCCGGCGCCACCGCGGCCAGGGCACCGACCACCGCGCGCCGCGTGTACTTGCGCACGCAGGCGTCGGCGCGCTGCGTGCGCAGCTCGGCTTCGCGCGCCGACAGCGTCTCGTCGGCCTGGGCCAGCACCGCCTGCTCGCGGGCGGGTTCGAACTGCGCCGGGTCGTGCGCGGCGATGGCGCGCAGCTGCTGCAGCAGCGGCTGCAGCTGCGGTGTGCGCGGGCGTTCGACCTCGCTGCCATCGGCGGCGCGCAGGCGCTCGGTGCCGCCGGCCTGGATCGGCAGCACCGCCATGGCCACGCGGGCGTAGCGCTCGCGCAGCCGCGGCAGCAACACGGCCAGCTCGTCGTCGCGGTAGCGGTCGGCCTTGTTCAGCGCCAGCAGCAGCGGCTTCCCGAAGCGGCCGATGCGACGCAGGTCGGCGTCCTGCGCGCGCGTGGGTTCGCCGTCGCTGACGTAGACCAGGGCGTGGGCACGCGCGGCTTCGGCCCGGGCGATGCGCGCCCATGCGTCGCCGTCCACCTCGTTGGTGCCGGGCACGTCGGCCAGGTCGAGCGCCAGGCCGTCATCGAGCACCACGTCGGCGTGCGCGACCTCGCGCGTGGTGCCGCCGACGACATGGCTGGCGACGGCGCGGCCGCTGAGCGCGGACATCAATGCGCTCTTGCCCGCGCTGATGTCGCCGAACAGCGCCACGTACAGGCGCCGCGCATCGCGTCGCGCGTCGCTGTGGCGCAACTCCTCGCGCAGCAGCGCGGCGGTGGGATCCTCGGCGGGCAGCGCCGCGGCGCGCGCCTCGATGCGTGCGCGGTCGATGGGTTCGGCCACCGGCGTGCGCGCCGCGCCCGGATGCAGCAGCCGCCACACCGCCCAGCCGGCCAGCAGCCCGAGCACGCCCAGCGCGCCCAGGAACCCGACGCGCAGCCACTGCGGCGCGTCGCGCAGCCTGTTCCACACGGTGAGCGCGGTGTCGGTGGCGCCGACCAGCAGGTAGGCGAGTGCTGCCGCCACCAGCACGACCAGTGCGGCGACGATCCAGCGTGCGGGTTGCGACTTGCGGGCGGTCGGCGCCATGCCGGGATTCTAGGCGGGCGCCGTGCACGGGCCGTCGCTGCGCCTCAAGGCGCGGGCGACAGCACCACGCGCGTGCTGATGGCCACTTCGTTGGGAATGCTGGCGGTATCGGCCCAGTCGCCTGCGCCCACGCCGAAGTCGAGGCGCTTCACCGTGGCCTTGCCGACCAGCAGCGGCCGCGGGCCCGGCGTCCAGGTGAAGGTCAGCGTGACCGGCTTGCGCACGCCGCGCAGTTCCAGCGTGCCGTCGGCCGCGTAGCGGTTGCCACCCAGGCTGCGGAACGCGGTGGCGGTGTAGCGCGCGCGCGCGAACCGGCCCACGTCGAAGAACTCGGCGCCCTGCAGGGTGCTGTCGCGGTCGGCGTTGCCGGTCCTGGCCCCGGCCAGGGGGATCGCCACGTCGAGCTTCGCGGCCGCAAGGCGCGCCGGATCGAAGCTCAGCCGGGTCTCGAAGCCGGGAAAGCTGCCGGTGAACACCTCGCCGTCGTACTTGCTTGCGAAGGCGAGCGTGGAGCCCGGCGCCTGCACGTAGTCGGCGGCGCGCGCCGGCGCAGTGGCGAGCGTGGCCACCAGCGCGGTGGCGACCGCGAGCGGCGTGGGGAACCTAGTCGACATGGCGGGCGGACTCCTGCGTGGTGGGCGCGGCCACCCAGCCGCGCGGAAGCATCCGCGCCAGGGTGGCATCGCGACGGAAGAGGTGGTGGTACAGCGCCGCGCCGGCGTGCACCGCGATCAGCGCCACCAGCACCCAGAACAGGGTTTCGTGCCAGTCGTGCGCGGCGTCGGCCAGCGATTCGCTGGGCGGCACCAGCTTGGGCATGGGGAACAGGCCGAACCATTCGAACGGCCGCAGGCCGCTGGCCGAGTCGTACAGCCAGCCCGACAGCGGCATGGCGATGGCCAGCCCGTACAGCCCCCAGTGGCTCAGCGCCGCGGCCGCGCGCTGCCAGGCGGGCGTGCCGGGGACCGGCGCCGGCGCGCCGGCGTACAGCCGCCAGCCCAGGCGCAGCAGCATCAGCGCCAGCACGGTGATGCCCATCGACTTGTGCGCCGTGTAGACCCAGAAATACTTGGGGGAGCGCGGCAGCTCGTCCAGAGTCAGGCCCACCACCGCAAGGCCCAGGATCAGCAGCACGATGATCCAGTGGAACGCCTGGCTCACGGCGCCCCAGCGGTCGGCGGTGTTCTTCAGGGTCATGGCTCGGGATCCGGTGGCGTGTCGGCTTCGGCCGGGGGTTCGGTGGGCACAGGCTCGGGCGGCGGCGCCGCAGCGTCGTCTGCCGCCGCCTCCGCTTCCGCAGCCGGCGCGGCGGGCGGCGTACCGCTTTCGACATCGCCATCGCCACGCGCGCGGGTCGCTTCGGCTTCGATCCGCAGCTGCACCGTGTCGCCGATCATGCTGGACCAGGCGCTGATGCCGAAGTCCTTGCGGCTCAGCGAGGTGGTGGCGCTGAAGCCGACCGTGCGCCGGAACGGCGGCAGCGGGTGGCGCTTGGCGGCATTGAGGGTCACCTCCAGTGCCACCTCGCGGGTCACGCCGCGCAGGGTCAGCAGGCCATGCACGGTGGCGCGGTTGGCGTCGCGCGGTTCGACGCGGGTGGAGACGAAGGTCGCCTCCGGATGGGTCGCGGCATCGAGCAGGTTGCGCGCCAGCGTGGCCTGGTTCCACTTCGCGTCGCCCAGATCCACCCGCGCGATGGGCACGCGCGCGCTGAGCCGCGCGCTCGACCAGTCATCGGGGTCGAACCACAGTTCGCCGGTACTGCCGGACACCGTGCCGATCGCATCGGAGAAGCCGGCATGGCTGACCGAGAACATCACCCGCGTGTGCACCGGGTCCAGGACATGGCGCTCCGCCTGCGCGTGCACCACGGGGGCAAGCGCCAGCCAGGACAGCAGGGCAATGACGTGCCGGATGCGCATGGGGCGTGGCTCCTCCCGCGGGCCGTGGCTGCGCCGCGAGCGGCGGGTGCCGCGCGCGACCGGGCGATTCTAGGCGCCGCCGCGTGAACCCCGCCGCTTGCGCGCGCAACGCTGCATTGCGAGCATGCCTGCCGGGAAGGCAGGGGAGCTTCGCATGGAGGCGGCACGCGGCCGGAGGCCGGAGGCGGGCAGGCTGCGCGCACGCGACGCGGCGCCGCATGCGGCGCGCGCATCGCGCGGCCCACGGCGCATCGCATGGCTGCTGGCATTCGTGGCGGCCCTGGTGCTCGCCCTGCAGGTGCACGCCGCCGCCCTGGACACGCCGCACCCGCGCCAGTTCAGCGTGCTGGACGGGCTGCCTTCCAACACCATCCAGGGCCTGGATTCCGATCGCCAGGGTTACCTGTGGATCGCGACGCGCGACGGCCTGGCGCGCTACGACGGCGTCGGCTTCCGCGTCTGGCAGGTGGGCAGCGGCCTGCGCGACAACGACATCGGCGCAGTGCACGTGGACGCGCGCGACCGCGTGTGGGTGGGCACCGCCGGCGCGGGGCTTGCGGTGCTGGATCCGCAGCGGCGCACGTTCCGCTACTACGACCGGCGCAGCCATCCGCAGATCGCCAGCAACAACGTGTGGAGCATCCAGTCCGCGCCCGACGGCGCGCTGTGGTTCGGCACCGCCGATGGCGGGCTGTACCGGCTCGCACCCGATGGCGTCCGGATCCGGCGTTTCGCGCACCGCGCCGGCGATGCGTCCAGCCTGCCCGCGGACGGCGTGCCCGCGCTGAAGTTCGACCGGCAGGGCGTGCTGTGGATCGCCACCCTGGGCGGCCTGGCGCGCTGGGATGGCCGCACGTTGCGGCGCGTGGCCGTGCCCAGCGGCAGCCAGCGCATCGACGGGTTGTCGCTGGACGCATCCGGCACCCTGTGGCTGTACGTGCAGGGCCGCCCCACCGGGCGCCTGGCGGACGGGCGCTTCGTCGCGTTGCCGTATGCCGACCCGGTGCTGGAAGGCAAGGCGCTGCACGTGATGCTGCAAGACACGCAGGGCAACCGCTGGCTGGACACGCGCAGCGGCCTGGCTATGGAACTCCGCGGGGCGGTGCGCCACGTGCCTCTGTACAGCCAGACCAGCCGCGGCACCGTGCGGCCGCAGTGGTCGTTCACCCACCAGGACAAGGAAGGCGGGCTGTGGTTCGCCAGCTGGGACGCGGGCCTGTGGTACCTGCCTTCGAACTGGCGCGACTTCAGCCTGCTGACGCGTCGCGTGGACGACCCGGAAACGCCCGCCAACGCGTTTGTGCATGCCGTGGCGCCTTCGCACGACAGCACGCTGTGGCTGGTGGGCAGCGGCGGCGTGCTCGACAGCCTGGATCCGTCCACCGGCCGCATCCGCCACGTGGCGCGTGCGGTCTGCGGCGCCGACCTGCTGCGGTCCGTGGCCGAAGCCGCGGACCGCAGCGTGTGGGTGGGATGCAACGGCAAGCTGGTGCGGCTGGCACCGGCCACCGGCCTGCGGCGGACCTGGACTGTTGGCGATGCGTCCGATCCGGCGCCCGGCGGCACGGTCAGCGTGTCTGTACGTCCCGACGGTTCGGTCTGGGCGACCGACGACACCAGCCTGCAGATCCGCGACCGCGAAGGTCGCACGCTGGACCGGCTGCATGCCGGCGATGGCCGCGGCCTGGGCGCGGACGACATCATCCGCCAGGTCGGCACCGCGCCGGACGGCGGCACCTGGGTGGCCGGCAGCGCGGGGCTGTCGATGTGGAACGCCGGCGCGCGCCGGCTGGAGCCGGTGCCGGGTGCGCCGCGGATGCCGCTGGCCGGATTCGCGCTGGCGGCGCGCGACACGGTCTGGCTGGCCAGCATGGGCATGCTGTCGGGCTACCGCTGGGACGGCGAGCGCCTGCATCCGGCGACCCAGGTGGGGCCCGCGCAGGGAATGCCGCTGGTGATGCCCGCCGGGGTGGCGGTGGACGGCAGCGGGGACCTGTGGGCGCCCACCCTGCGCGGACTGGTGCGCTACGACCCGCAGCGCCGCCGGCTGCGCGTGTACGGCGTGCGCGACGGGTTGCCGAGCCAGGAGTTCAGCAAGGTCCCGATCCAGATCTCGCCGCTGGGCTACGTGGCGCTGGGCACCGCGGACGGGCTGCTGCTGTTCCACCCGCGCCAGGTGGCATGGCGCGACGGCACGCCCACGCTGGCCATCGCTTCGGTGGACGTGCGCCGCGGCGATCGCCGGGTGGAGCTGTCGCGCACCGGCACGCTGCTGCTGGAACCGGACGATCGCGACCTGCGCATCGTCGCGCGCCTGCTGTCGTTCACCAACGCGCACGCGCACCGCTACCGGTTCCGGCTGCACGGCTACGACCAGGGCTGGGTGCATACCGGCGCGAGCGGCGAGCGGCTGCTGGCGAGCCTGGCGCCCGGACGCTATCGGCTGGAAGTGCAGGCGCGCACCGCCGACGGCGACTGGAGCGCCCCCAGGCTGCTGGATCTGCGCATGCCGCCGCCGTGGTGGCGCACGCCGTGGGCCATCGCGCTGTTCGCGCTGGCGGCGGCGCTGCTGCTGGGCTGGTCTGCGTTCGCGTACCGGGTGCGCCTGAAGCGGCGCCACGCCTGGCAGATGGCGCGACAGCGGCAGGCGCTGGCCGAACAGGCGTCGGAGGCCAAGACCCGGTTCCTGGCCACGCTCGGCCACGAGGTCCGTACCCCCATGACCGGCGTGCTGGGCATGAGCGAACTGCTGCTGGCCAGCCGCCTGGAACCGCGACAGCGCAGCCATGTCGAAGCCATCCGCCGCGCCGGCGAACACCTGCTGCGGCTGGTCAACGACGCGCTGGACCTGTCGCGGATCGAAGCCGGCAAGCTGCAGCTGGACAGCGGCGCCTTCGACCTGCGCGCGCTGGTGCGCGAGGTGGCCGGGCTGATGGCGCCGCTGGCGGAGCGGGGCGGGCTGGCGTTCGCCGACCAGGTCGCCGCGGACGCGCCGGTGGCGCTGCAGGGCGACCGCACCCGCGTCGCGCAGATCCTGATGAACCTGGTCGGCAACGCGATCAAGTTCACCGAGCGCGGGTTCGTCTCGCTCGAAGCGCTGCCGTTGCCGGGCGGTGGCGTGCGCTTCGCCGTGGCCGACAGCGGGCCCGGCCTGAGCGCGGAACAGCAGCAGCGCCTGTTCCGGCGCTTCGAACAGGCCGAAGGCGCGCGCACCGCGGCGCGCTACGGCGGCAGCGGGCTGGGCCTTGCGATCAGCCAGGAACTGGCCGCGGCCATGGGCGGGCGGATCGCGGTCGAGAGCACGCTGGGCCAGGGCACGCGCTTCGTCGTGGACCTGCCGCTGCCGCATGTGCGCGCGGTGCAAGAGCCCGTGCCCGGCCCGCCGCAAACCGCAAGCGCCCCCGGGCCGCTGCGCCTGCTGCTGGTCGAAGACGATCCCACCGTGGCCGACGTGCTGGCGGGACTGCTGCGCGCGCAGGGCCACGCCGTCGTCCACGCCGCGCACGGGCTGGCAGCGCTGGCCGAGGTGGCCACCGGCCGTTTCGACCTGGGCCTGCTGGACCTGGACCTGCCCGGCATCGACGGACTGGCGCTCGCGCGGCAGCTGCGTGCGCAGGGGTTCGCGCAGCCGCTCCTCGCCGTGACCGCCCGCGCCGACGCCGATGCCGAACCGCTGGCGCGCGCCGCAGGCTTCGACGGTTTCCTGCGCAAGCCGCTGACCGGCGCGATGCTGGCGGACGCCATGGCGCAGGCGCTGCGGGGCGACTAGCCCCGCGCCGTACGCCTCACCCCGTGCCGGTCCCGCGCGTGTCGAGGGGCCGGTGCGCCGCGGGCCCCGCGCAGCCAGGCGCGTCGCCCGGCGCCGGCATCGCGCGGTAGAACGGATCGGTGGCCATCGCCAGCATCGCGTGATCCTCGGGCGTATCGCCGTAGGCGAACACGCGCCGGCCCGGCGCGATGCCCAGCCTGTCCCGCGCGGCGCGCACCTTGTGTTCGCGCACGCACTGCGGGCCGGCGTAGCGGCCGGTGAGCACGCCGTCGCGCTGCTCCAGCGACGAACAGATGACGTCCAGGCCATGGCGTTCGGCCCACGGGCGCAGGTACGCGTCCAGCCCGCCGGAGACGATCGCCACGGTGTGGCCCTGCGCGCGGTGCCAGGCGATCCGCGCCATCGCCTCGGGGCGCAGCACCTTGTCCAGCGCGTCGTGCGCGAAGGCGCGGCCGTGGCGTTCCAGCTCCGCGGCCGGTGTCCCGGCGTATGCCAGCCGCACGATCCATGCGCGCAGCAGGCAGGCGGACACGATCCTGAGCCGATACCCCGCCAGCAGCGGGAACAGCAGCGCGTAGCCGGCCAGCAAGCGGTGCGCGCGCACCGACCCGCGCACGAAGGCCGGCATGGTTTCGTGCGTGGTGATCGTGCCGTCGAAATCGAACAGGGCAACGGTCATCGGCGCTGCCTGCACGGCCCGGCGGGCGCGCGCGTCATCGCGCGCTGTAGGCGTGCACCTCGTCCACCAGCACCGCCACGTGCTCGGGATCCATGTCCGGCGACATGCCGTGGCCCAGGTTGAAGACGTGGCCCTCGCGCGAGCCGCCGTTGCCGGCGCGGTAGCTGTCCAGCGCGGCGCGCACTTCGCGGCGGATCGCATCGGGCGAACCGTACAGCGTCGCCGGGTCCAGGTTGCCCTGCAGCGCGACCTTGCCCCGGCAGCGCGCCGCCGCGTCTTCCAGCGAGGTCAGCCAGTCCACGCCCAGCGCGTCCGCGCCGCTCTCGGAAAGTTCGGCCAGGTAGGCGCCGTTGCCCTTGCCGAACAGGATCAGCGGCACGCGCTCGCCTGCGGCGTCGCGTCCCAGCGCCGCGGCGATGCGCTGCAGGTAGGGCAGGGAGAATTCGCGGTACATCGCGGGGCTCAGCACGCCGCCCCAGGTGTCGAAGACCTGCAGCGCCTGTGCGCCCGCCGCGCGCTGTGCGGACAGGTAGGCGATCACCGCGTCGGCATTGACCGTCAGCAGCCGGTGCAGGGTGTCTGGATCGTTGAGCGCCAGCGCCTTAATCCGCGCGAAGTCCTTGCTCCCGCTGCCTTCGACCATGTAGCACGCCAGCGTCCACGGGCTGCCGGAGAAGCCGATCAGCGGCACCTTCGCATCCAGTTCCCGCCGGATGGTGCGCACGGCGTCCATCACGTAGCGCAGCTCGGTTTCCATGTCCGGCACGGCCAGGTTGGCCGCATCGGCGGGGGTGCGCACGGTGCGCTCGAACTTGGGACCTTCGCCCTCGACGAAGTACAGGCCCAGGCCCATCGCGTCGGGGATGGTGAGGATGTCGGAGAACAGGATCGCCGCATCCAGGTCGTAGCGGCGCAGCGGCTGCAGCGTCACTTCGCAGGCGATCTCCGGGTTCTTGGCCATGGCCAGGAAACTGCCGGCGGCCTTGCGGGTGGCGCGGTACTCCGGCAGGTAGCGCCCGGCTTGGCGCATCAGCCACACGGGAGTGCGGTCCACCGGTTCGCGGCGCAGGGCGCGCAGGAACCTGCTGTTGGAGGCGGGGTCTTCGTGGTGCGGTGCGGACAAGGTCGTGCTCTCGTAAGGGTGGGAACCGGACGTCGCGAGTGTTGCGGTGCGCAGGGCGCGCTACGCGCGCCGAGCGTTCGCCTGCGCGCCTGCGGTGCGGCGCCCGGACGGGTGGTCAGGCTCGGCTACCTGGGCGCTTCGGCACCCTGGACGAACATCAGCTGGAATCCTTTCTTCAGCTGGGCGTCGCGCGCATGTTCCAGCGCGGCCATCGCGGCGGCCTGGTCCAGGTGCTGCTCGCGGCGCACGGTGCTGCGGCCGCCGATCTGGCCGGTTTCGCGCACCAGCGCCCAGCCGCCCAGCAGGTCGCGTTCCAGTTGCAGCTGCACGAAGCGCGGGGCTTCGCGGCCGTCGGGACGTTGTTGCAGAAGCAGGCGCATGGCGCACATTGTAGGGGCCGTGCCGGCGCTGGGCTGCGTTGTCCCGCGATCGGGGGCCTGTGCCGGGCAGGGCGGGTGCCTGTCTTGGTCTGCGCAGCCGGCGACCGGCCGCTCAGCCGAGCACGCGCAGCACCTGGTCCTCGTCCACGCCCGCCACCACGCGTGCGCGCCCGGCCCCGTCCCACAGCACGAACCGCAGCCCGTCCGCCGCGGCCTTCTTGTCCAGCCGCATGCGCGCCAGCAGCGCGGCCGCATCCAGGCCCCCGGGCAGGCGGGTGGGCAGGCCGAAGCGTTCCAGCAGGCCGTGCAGGCGTGCGGTGTCGTCCTCCGCGGCCAGCCCCAGCTGCGCCGACAGGCGCGCCGCCAGCACCATGCCCACCGCCACCGCCTCGCCGTGGTTCAGGCCGGTGCCGTAGGTGCCGCCGCTGCGCGCGGCCTGCTCGGCTTCGATCGCATGGCCGAAGGTATGGCCGAAGTTGAGCAGGGCGCGCTCGCCGCGTTCGAACGGGTCGCGTTCGGTGATCGCCGCCTTGTGCGCGCAACTGCGCGCGATCGCCTCGGCCAGGGCGGCGTTGTCCATCGCCAGCAGCGCATCGGCGTGCGCGTCGAGCCAGTCGAGGAACGCGGCGTCGACGATCGCGCCGTACTTCACCACCTCGGCCAGACCTGCGCGCAGTTCGCGCCGCGGCAGGGTGCGCAGGGTCCCCGTGTCCGCCAGCACCGCGCGCGGCGGATGGAAGGCGCCGACCAGGTTCTTGCCGTGTGCGATGTCCACCGCGGTCTTGCCGCCCACGGAGGAATCCACCATCGCCAGCAGCGTGGTGGGCACCTGCACGCAGTCCACGCCCCGCATCCAGCACGCCGCCGCGAAACCGGCCAGGTCGCCGACCACGCCGCCGCCCAGCGCATACACGCAGGCGTCGCGGGTGGCGCCCAGTGCGGCCAGCGCGTCGATGCAGGCGCCGAAGTTGTCCAGCGTCTTCGCCGATTCGCCCGCCGGCAGCACGAAGCGGGCGATGCGGGCGTCGGGCTTCGCGCCTGCGAGGGCGCGTTCCAGCGCCTCGGCGTAGAGCGGCGCCACGTTGCTGTCGCTCACCACCAACGCATGGCGCCCGCGCCACGGCGCGGCCAGGGCCGCCGCATCGGCCAGCAGACCGGGGCCGATGGCGATGCGGTACGGCTGCGCGCCCGCGACATCGACGTAGGCGGTGCTCATGGTGTCGCCCCGGCCGGCGGCGCCGGCTGTTGCCAGCGATCGGCCAGCAGTTCGGCCAGCCGCGCCGCCGCATCCGTGCAGGTCTGGTGACTGGTGTCGTAGTGCAGGTCGGCGACTTCCGCGTACAGCGGCGCGCGCGCGTCGGCCATCTGGCGCAGCACCGCCTCGCGGTCGGGCCGCTGCAGCAGCGGACGGGTGCGGTCGCGGGCCAGGCGGGCCAGCTGCGCGTCCACGCTGGCGTGCAGGTGCACCACGAAGCCGCGTTCGCGCAGCAACTGGCGATTGCCCGGTGCCAGCACCGCGCCGCCGCCAGTGGCCAGCACCTGGCCGCTACCGCCCAGCAGCGACGCCAGGATCGCGCCTTCGCGCGCACGGAAGCCCGCTTCGCCCTCGCAGTCGAAGATCGTGGTGACGCTGGCGCCGGTGCGCGCTTCGATCTCGCGGTCGGCGTCCACGAACGGCAGGCCGAAGCGCCCGGCCAGGCGCCTGCCGATCGAGGTCTTGCCGGCCCCCATGGGACCGACCAGCACGAGGTTGGGGGAAGGGTTCATGCACCGCGATCTTACTGAACGGGCCCGGTTAACGAGCATGCGACGGCGGGCGGCGCATGCTCCGGCTTCCGGCGCGCAGGCGCCATGCACGGGAGCAGGCAGATGTCGATCGCGAAGGTCATCGAACTCAGCGCGTCGTCGCGGACCAGCATCGAGGACGCGGTGAAGACCGGCCTGTCCAAGTGCGCCGAAACGGTGAAGAACATCCAGGGTGCGTGGGTCAACGAGATCAAGGTCGTCACCAATGACGACGGCAGCATCCAGGAATGGCGCGTCAACCTGCGCATCAGCTTCGTGGTGCAGTAGCGCGCAAGCCAGGCGTCCGTGCGGAGCGCTCGGCTTCTTCGTCTTCGAAGAAGGTCGACCGAGGGGATTCCGTCGATCCTGCGAAGGCCCGGCGCGTACCGGGACGCGGCACACGCTACCCCAGCGGCCGGCGTGTCGCGTCCAGCGGTACGGTCCAGTCCGCGATCCGCGGCAGCGTCGCCAGCGCGTGCCGGCTGACGCGCTCGAAGCCCTGCACGAAGCGCAGCACCTGCGCCCGGTCCATCGCGCGGCGGTGCGGGTTGGCCGCCTGCAGCGCGGCCTCCTGCTGCCAGCGCCAGTCCGGCACGACCTCGAAGCCGGGTGCCTGCAGCAGCAGCAGCCGGTCGATCCGCCGCCACAGCGCGGGATAGTCGCGCGCGAGCGCCGCGTTGCAGTGGCGGCGCCAGATGGCGTCGGGATCCTCCTGGCGTTCGAGCGCGTTGATCGGCGCCGCCAGCGCGGCATCGTCCTGCGCCGGCACGCCAAGGCACCAGCCCTCCAGCAGCACCAGGTCGCACGCGCGGGCCAGCGGCCAGTTCGCGGGCGCAACGCGCACGTCGCCGATCTTGTCGAAGCGCGGCAGCGGCGCGCTGCGCCCGCTCGCCAGCGCGTCCAGGGTGATGCACGCCAGTGCCAGGTCGTGCGTGCCGGGCGGCCCGCGCGTGGCCAGCAGCGGATGCACGTCGCGCGCCAGGGCGACGCGCGCGGGCCGGTCCAGGTAGAAGTCGTCGATGGACAGCACCGCCGCGTTGCGCCCGCGCGTGGCCGCGAGCGCTGCGACCTGCGCCGACAGCGTCGACTTGCCGCTGCCCTGCAGCCCGGCGATGCCGTACACGCGGACGCCGCTGGCCAGCGCGTCGTCGAGCACGCGCGCTACGAACGCCGGCGGATAGCCCTGCGCGCGGGGCGGGTGCGTCGGTGTGCCCATCGCGCGACAATAGCGCGGGCGCGCCACCACGGCAGCGCCATGCACGCAACCACGGCAGGCCGATGACCGACTCCATGAGCGAACCGACTGACGCGCTGTACGCGGAAGCGCTGGCCACCTTCGACCGCCTGTTCCAGCAGGCGCGCGACGCGGGCGAACCGGATCCCACCGCCATGGCCGTGGCGACCAGCGCGCTGGGTGCGCGGCCCTCGCTGCGCATGGTGCTGCTGAAGGCGCACGACGCGCGGGGATTCGCCTTCTACACCCATCTGGACAGCCGCAAGGGTGGGGAGCTGCAGGACAACCCCTATGCCGCGCTGCTGTTCCATTGGCCGCGCATCGGCCACGGCGTGCAGGTGCGCATCGAAGGACGCGTGCACGAAGTGCCGGCCGACGAGGCCGACGCCTATTTCGCCACGCGCCCGCGCGGCAGCCAGGTGGGCGCGTGGGCATCGCGGCAGTCCGAGACGCTCACGTCGCGCGAACAGTTCGAGGCGCGCTGCGCGCAGGTGGAAGCCGAGTTCGAGGGCCGCGAGATTCCGCGCCCGCCGCGCTGGTGCGGCCTGCGCGTGCGCCCGCGCCACATCGAGTTCTGGTACGGCGCGCGGTTCCGCCTGCACGAGCGCTGGCTGTACGAGCGCGACGCGGCGGGCGTATGGAGCAAGCGGATGCTGTTCCCGTGACCGCGGCGCAGCCGTTTTCCATCCGGCCGGTGACGGACGGGGATTTCCCGGCCTGGGGCGCGCTGCGGCGCGCGCTGTGGCCCGACGAGGAAGACGTGGACGCGGAGCAGGCGTTGCGCGCCGCCTGCAACGCCGACGCGGGCTTGGCCGCGCTGCTGGCGACCGACGCGGCGGGTGCCGCGATCGGCTTCGTGGACCTGGCCCTGCGCCGCGACTACGTCAACGGCACCGCGACCTCGCCGGTGGGGTTCCTGGAAGGCTGGTACGTGGTTCCGGCCTCGCGCGGGCGCGGCGTGGGCCGGGCGCTGGTGCGCGCGGCGGAGCAGTGGGCGCGCGCGATGGGCTGTAGCGAGTTCGCATCCGATGCGCTGCTGGACAACAACGCCTCGCATGCCGCGCACCTGGCCTGCGGGTTCGAGGAAACCGAGCGCGTGGTGTATTTCCGCAAGGCGCTGGACGCGTGAGCGGCCCGCAGCGGATCGTCTGCCTCACCGAGGAACCCACCGAAACGCTGTACGCGCTGGGCGAGCAGCACCGCATCGTCGGCATCAGCGGCTTCACCGTGCGCCCGCCGATCGCGCGCCGCGAGAAGCCGAAAGTCAGCGCCTTCACCTCGGCGAAGATCGGCGAGATCCTGGCGCTGGAGCCGGATTTCGTGGTCGGCTTCTCCGACATCCAGGCCGACATCGCGGCCGAACTGATCCGCCGCGGCGTGGAGGTGTGGATCAGCAACCACCGTAGCGTGGCCGGCATCCTGGACTACGTCCGCAGGCTCGGCGCGCTGGTGGGCGCGTCGCGGCGCGCCGAGGCGTACGCCGGGGAGCTGCAGCGCGGGCTGGACGCGATCGAGCGCGAGGCGGCAGCCCTGCCGCGCCGGCCGAAGGTCTATTTCGAGGAATGGGACGAGCCGCCGATCACCGGTATCCGCTGGGTCGCCGAGCTGGTGCGCATCGCCGGTGGCGACGACGTCTTCCCCGAGCGCGCGCTGGAGCCGCTGGCCAAGGCGCGGATCCTGGAGGACGCAGGCGAGGTCGTGCGGCGCGCACCGGACATCATCCTGGGCTCGTGGTGCGGCAAGAAGTTCCGGCCGGAAAGGGTGGCCGCGCGCGAAGGCTGGCACGCGATCCCCGCGGTGCGCGACGGCCAGCTGCACGAGATCAAGTCGCCCCTGATCCTGCAGCCCGGTCCCGCGGCGCTGACCGACGGCGTACAGGCCATGGCGCGCATCTTCCGCGCCTGGGCGGAGCGGCGGTCGCTGGCATAAGGCGGATCGCTCTTGTCACCTCGCATCTCCTAGGCGGATCGTATGGAACTGCGTCGCAAGACGGGGTTCCGCACGCTACCCGACCCGAGTGGATCGAAGCCCCGAAACAAGGGGCCGCGCTATCTGGTGGCGCATGCCTGTTCCATCTGCCGCCTCAGCTTCAAGCGGGCGTTGCGCAACGACGGCACCTCGCCTCAATGCCCGAATTGCGCGGGGCCCATGGCCGAGATGGGGCGTGGCTTCAAGGCACCACCTCGCCGCAATCCAGACGCGTGGAAAGCCACGCAGCTGCTCCATCAAGCAGGGTTCCGCTTCCCCTCCACTGGCCGCAGGCAGGCGCCTGCGCTGCCACGAAGAAGTCGAGACGTCGCTGCCTTCATTGGGCAGAACCCCTCCCAACCCTATCGCACGGGCGCCGTCTGAGGGCTCACTCAAGCGAAGCCGCCTCGCGCAGTCTCCTGGTGGGCGTCTCAGGGCGATTGCGTCGCCGGAAAGAAATCGCGGCTGAATTCGAGCATGGCGGCCGGCGCGCCCGGGGGGCGCGCATCCACGCGGAAGCGCAGCGTATCGGGCATCGAGATCTCGAACTCGCCCACGTGGTCGATGTAGCCGCCGCTTTCCACGGCACGCAGCGTCACCTGCTGGCGCTTGCCGAGCAGGTCGCTGGCGGTCACCGCGACCTTGCCGGGCAACGACGTCTCGTTGGCGTCCGCGCCGCGGCGCATGCCCACCACCAGCAGCACGGTGTCGTCGTCGCGTTCCACGCCATAAGTGCGCGCCATCGCGTCGTTGAGTTGGGCCGTGTGCAGCGCGGTGGCGCGTACGGTCACGTCGCCGGTGCGCAGCTCTGCCGGCGGCTGTGGCTGGGTGGCCGACGGCGGGGGCGGCGTGCCGCCGCAGCCGGCCGACAGCGCGGCCACGGACATGGCGATGGCGCAGGCAAGGCGCGGTGTGCGGTGGCGTGCGTTCATGCGTTGCCCTGCGACAGTTCGCGGCCCCGGCGGGTGGCATTGGCGATGGCCTTGTCCACCAGCGCCCGCAGCCCGCCGGCTTCGAACGTCTCGATGGCCGCCTGCGTGGTGCCGCCCGGCGAAGTCACCCGGCGGCGCAGTTCGGCGGCGTCCGCGTCGCCTTCGGTCAGCATGCGCGCCGCGCCCAGCACCGTGTGCAGGGTCAGCGTGCGCGCGACGTCGGCGGGGAGCCCCTGCGCCTGGCCCGCCGCCTGCATGGCCTCGGCCAGCAGGAACACATAGGCCGGGCCGCTGCCGGACACCGCGGTGACCGCGTCCATCAGCGCTTCGTCGTCCACCCAGACCGTGGCGCCCGCGCTGCGCAACAGGGCCTCGGCGGCCTGCCGCTGCGCCGCGTCCACGCGCGCGTTCGCGCACAGCCCGGTCACGCCCGCGCCGAGCAGCGCGGGCGTGTTGGGCATCGCCCGCACCACCGCCACGTCGCTGCCCAGCCAGCGCTCCAGCTGCGCGCTGGTGATGCCCGCGGCGATGGACACCACCAGCGGCCGCACTGCCTGCGCCCGCGCCGCCAGCCCTTCGCAGACGGCGCGCATCACCTGCGGCTTCACCGCCATCACCCAGGTCGATGCGCCTGAAACCGCGTCCTCGGCGTGTTCGAACGCGTGCACGCCGAAATCGCGCCGCAGCGCATCGCGCAGCTCCGGCATCGGCTCGGCGACGTGCAGCGAGTCGCCCGCAACGCCGCGCGCCACCAGCCCGCCCACCAGGCTGCGCGCCATGTTGCCGCCGCCGATGAAGGCCACCTTGTCGTTGCTCATGCGCCTTGCTCCTTCGGGGGACGTGCCCCGAACAATGCCGTGCCCACCCGGACCATCGTCGCGCCCTCCTCGATGGCGGCCGCGTAGTCGCCGCTCATGCCCATGGACAGGGTGTCGATGCCGCGATGGCCGGCCGCCAGCGTATCGAACAACCGCTTCATGGCGCGGAAGGCCGCGCGGCGGCCGTCCAGCGCAGGCAGGGGGTCGGGGATCGCCATCAGCCCGCGCAGGCGCAGCCGCGGCTGCGCGGCGATCGCCTCCGCCAGCGCGTCCACGTCCGCGGGCCTGCAGCCGTGCTTGGCGGCTTCGTCGTCGATGTTCACCTGGATCAGGACCTGCAGCGGCGGCATGTCGTGCGGGCGGTGCCGCGCCAGCGCCTGCACCAGCTTGATGCGGTCGACGCTTTGCACCCAGTCGAAGGCACGCGCCGCGTCGGCGGCCTTGTTCGACTGCAGGTGCCCGATCAGGTGCCACTCCAGGTCCAGGTCGGCAAGCGCCGCGCGCTTGGCCAACGCCTCCTGCACGTAGTTCTCGCCGAATGCGCGCTGGCCCTGCGCGGCGAGTTCGCGCACCGCCTGCGCGGGCTGCGTCTTGGACACCGCGAGCAGGCGCACTGGCCTGCCGGCGCGCCGCGCCGCGTTTTCCACGGATTCGAGGACCTCGTGCAGGGCGCTCGGAGGCAAGGCGGACGTCCTTCCGGTTGTACGATGGGGTTGGCAGTTCGGCGCCGCAACCGCGGGGCTATACTGCGGGCAGGGGACCACCACGCTACACCAGCCGCTCGTTCAGGCGAGCGCAGCCATACGAGTGCAGGGGACACGCATGGATATCGCCGAACTGTTGGCATTCTCGGTCAAGAACAAGGCCTCGGACCTGCACCTGTCCGCGGGCCTGCCGCCCATGATCCGCGTGGACGGCGACGTGCGCCGCATCAACGTGCCGGCCTTCGACCACAAGCAGGTCCACGCGCTGATCTACGACATCATGTCGGACAAGCAGCGCCGCGATTACGAGGAGTTCCTCGAAGTCGACTTCTCCTTCGAAATCCCCGGCCTGGCGCGCTTCCGCGTCAACGCCTTCAACCAGAACCGCGGCGCGGGCGCGGTGTTCCGCACCATTCCGTCGCAGGTGCTGACCCTGGAGGACCTGGGCTGCCCGTCGATCTTCCGCGAGCTGATCGACCAGCCGCAGGGCCTGATCCTGGTGACCGGCCCCACCGGTTCGGGCAAGTCGACCACGCTGGCGGCGATGCTCGACCACATCAACAAGAACGAATACGCGCACATCCTGTCGGTGGAGGATCCCATCGAGTTCGTGCATACCTCGCAGAAGTGCCTGATCAACCAGCGCGAGGTGCACCGCGACACGCACGGCTTCAACGAGGCCCTGCGTTCGGCGCTGCGCGAGGACCCGGACTACGTGCTGGTCGGCGAAATGCGCGACCTGGAAACCATCCGCCTGGCGCTGACCGCCGCGGAAACCGGCCACCTGGTGTTCGGCACGCTGCACACCTCCAGCGCGGCCAAGACCATCGACCGCATCATCGACGTGTTCCCCGCCGGCGAGAAGCCGATGGTGCGTTCGATGCTGTCCGAATCGCTGCGTGCGGTGATCAGCCAGGCGCTGCTGAAGAAGATCGGCGGCGGCCGCACCGCGGCGTGGGAGATCATGACCGGCACCCCGGCCATCCGTAACCTGATCCGCGAGGACAAGGTGGCGCAGATGTACTCGGCGATCCAGACCGGCCAGCAGCACGGCATGATGACCCTGGACCAGCACCTGCAGGACCTGGTCAAGCGCGGCCAGGTGGCCAAGCAGCAGGCGCGCGAGTACGCCAAGGACAAGCGCCTGTTCGAATGAGTGGCAAGTACGCCGGGACTCGGGACGCGGGACGCGGGACTCGGCGAATCAGCAAATCCCGGCAGCCTGGACTGACATTGAGCGGACCGTAGCGATCTCGAACACGCGACCCGGAGCCGCCCTGCGCGTTTCGAGTCCCGAGCCCCGAGTCCCGAGTCCCGGAGCGTTGCCATGAGCACCATCGACTTCACTTCCTTCCTCAAGCTGATGGCCCACCAGCGGGCCTCCGACCTGTTCATCACCGCCGGCATGCCGCCGTCGATGAAGGTCAACGGCAAGGTCCAGCCGATCACGCAGGAGCCGCTCACGCCGCAGCAGAGCCGCGACCTGGTGCTGAACGTGATGACCCCGCCGCAGCGCGAGGAGTTCGAGAAGACCCACGAGTGCAACTTCGCCATCGGCGTGGCCGGCGTGGGCCGCTTCCGCATCAGCTGCTTCTACCAGCGCAACCAGGTGGGCATGGTGCTGCGCAGGATCGAGACCAAGATCCCCACGGTGGAAGAACTGAGCCTGCCGCCGATCATCAAGACGCTGGCCATGACCAAGCGCGGCATCATCATCTTCGTGGGCGCCACCGGCACCGGCAAATCCACGTCGCTGGCGGCGATGATCGGCTACCGCAACCAGAACTCGACCGGGCACATCATCACCATCGAGGACCCGATCGAGTTCGTGCACAAGCACGAGGGCTGCATCATCACCCAGCGCGAGGTCGGCATCGACACCGACAGCTGGGACACCGCGCTGAAGAACACGCTGCGCCAGGCGCCGGACGTGATCATGATCGGCGAGGTGCGCACGCGCGAAGGCATGGACCACGCGATCGCCTTCGCCGAGACCGGCCACCTGGTGCTGTGCACGCTGCATGCGAACAACGCCAACCAGGCGATGGACCGCATCATCAACTTCTTCCCGGAAGACCGCCGCGGGCAGCTGCTGATGGACCTGTCGCTGAACCTCAAGGGCGTGGTGGCGCAGCAGCTGATCCCGGCGCCGGACGGCAAGAGCCGTCGCGTGGCGATGGAGATCCTGCTGGGCACGCCGCTGGTGCAGGACTACATCCGCGACGGCGAGATCCACAAGCTGAAGGAGGTCATGAAGGACTCCGTGCAGCTGGGCATGAACACCTTCGACCAGAGCCTGTTCGAGCTGTACCAGGCCGGCGAGATCAGCTACGAGGACGCCCTGCGCTATGCCGACTCGCAGAACGAGGTGCGCCTGAAGATCAAGCTCGCCCAGGGCGGCGACGCGCACACCCTGGCCCAGGGCCTGGACGGGGTGGAGGTGGCCGAAGTCAGGTAATCGCGCCGCACGCGATCGCCTCCGGACGGCCGCCTCGCGCGGCCGTTCGCGTCTGCGCGCGGCGCACCGCGGCCGCGCGACGCTAAGGAAACCGAAGGCGCGCGTCGTGGAGCCGCTGGTAGTGCGGCATGCATGCTTCCGCCACTGCCGACTCGCCTCCGGCAAGCGCCGGCGCGCAGGGCTCCGCGGCCTCGAACCCCGTGGAGTCCCACACCCGCGCGTACCAGTGCGGCGCCCACACCCCGTCGCTGTCGCGCGGTCCTTTCGGCCACGACAGCATGCGGCCGGTGAACGCGATGCCCAGCCATCCGCACAGGGCGCGCAGGTACGCCTCGGGTGCGCGGAGGAAGTCGCCAGCATCGATGACAGGCGGTGGCGTGCCCGCGGCGCACAGTTCGTCGTACAGGCGCGCCTGTTGCGGCAGGCCGATGTCCTGCGCGGTGACGGTGGCGCGCGACCTGACGTACGAAGCCACCACCTCGCGCGGGTCGCGGATCAGCAGCACGTTGCGCAGGCCGTGGATCCAGTCGTGCCCCATGTGCGGCAGCAGGTGGTGGGTCATGTGCTTCTGGTACCAGACCGGCGCGTTGCCGGGTGCGGGGCCGGCCAGCGCGGCCACCACGCGGCGCCAGTCGGCATCGCCCGCGGCGATGACCGCGTCGCGTGCCGGGTGGTCCAGCCCGGTATGCGCCAGGTAGTGCGCGTAGAGCGGTTCGTCGCTGACGGCGCAGTCGGGCCGGTTCTCCCACGCGCGCATCATCGCGGTGGAGATGTTGCGCGGGCCGGACCACATGGCGATGCGGATCGTCATGGGGTTCCGCTCCATGCCGCCTGGCAGGCCAGGCCGCCCGCGCCGTCCGGGCGGGCCGGGGCAGGGCCGCTAGGCCGCCGCACCGGCGCGCGCCGCGACATCGCGTTCCACCAGCTCCCGGTACAGGCCGCGCAACCGATCGACCATGGGCCACGCGCCGTCGCCGATGCGCCGGCCGTCGATGGTGTGCACGGGCGTGAGGCCGGCGAACGTCCCGGTCACGAAGGCCTCGTCGGCGCCGTAGGCGTCGGTCAGGCTGAAGTTCTTCTCGAAGACCGGGATCCCCGCTTCGCGGCACAGCGCCACCACGTTGCCGCGGGTGATGCCGCCCAGGCAGTAGTCGCCCGTGGACGTCCACACCTGGCCCTTGCGCACGATGAAGAAATGCGTGGAGTTGCAGGTGGCCACGAATCCGTGCGGATCCAGCATCAGCGCCTCATCCGCGCCCGCGGTGTAGGCCTGGATGCAGGCGGTAATGCAGTTGAGCTTGCTGTGCGAATTGAGCTTGGGGTCCTGCACGTCGGGGTAGCCGCGACGCACGTGCACGGTGTACAGGGCGATGCCCTGCGCAGCGGCCTGCGCGGACGCGGTCTTGTATTCGGGAACGATCACGATGGTGGCCGGACCCACCGTGACCCGCGGGTCCTGGTAGGGCGTGCGCTTCACCCCGCGGGTGACCATGAGGCGCAGGTGCACGCCGCTCGCCGCGTGCATGCCGTTGGCGCGCAGCGCGTCGTACAGGGCGCAGGTCAGCGCCGCGCGGTCCAGGCCGATGTCGATCATCAGCGCCTTGGCGCCCTCGTACAGCCGGTCCAGGTGCGCATCCAGGAAAACCGGATGACCGCGGACCACGCGCATGCCCTCCCATACGCCGTCGCCCAGCACGAAGCCGCTGTCGAACACCGACACCGTGGCCTCGGCGCGGGGCTTCAGCGCGCCGTTGATCCAGATGCGGATGCCCGCGTTGCGCGGGTCGTCTGCCGAATGCTGCGTGCCCTGGGCCATGGCGTCCTCCGGTGGTCGGGGCATGGTAGCGGCGCGCACGCGGACCGGTGGCCTATGCGCGATGTTTACGAATCGGCACGCATGATCGCCGTTCCTTCCCGACGCTGACCGGACCAATGCCCATGGAGATCGCAGACCGCCGCGTGGCCACCGTGCACTTCACGTTGTACGACGACGCCGGCAACACCGTCGCCAGTACCCACGGCCACGCACCGCTGGTCCACATGCAAGGCACGGGCGGGATCGTGCCTGCGCTGGAGGAAGCCTTGCAGGGGCGCAAGGCAGGCGACCGGTTCGAGGTCCAGGTCGATCCCGAGCGCGGCTTCGGCAAGCATCACCCGGAGCTGGTCCAGACCCTGCCGCGCACGTCCTTCAAGGGCAGCAGCGAGCCGCAGGTGGGCAGCCGTCTGCAGGCGCAGACCGCGCGCGGGCCGCTGGATGTGGTGGTGACCTCGGTGGACGGGGACAGCATCGGCGTGGACGGCAACCATCCGCTGGCCGGCAAGCCGTTCCGGCTGGACGTGGAAGTCGTGGACGTGCGCCTGGCCACGGCCGAGGAGCTGCAGTTCGGTCTGCGTTGACTCCGCGGCGCGTACGACTGGCCGCGCGCATGCGTGCGCGTTGCCGGTTCCGCCGCCCGGGCGTTCGCAATAGGCGCGCGATCGCAGCCGCGGGTGTCGCCGGTCAGGTGTTCTCCCGCCGCGCTCAGCGCGCGGCGCGGTGCCGCATCCAGGCCGGCGGCGGATCGAGCCGCGCGATCTCGCGCTGCACCGGACAATCCGCGCGGTGCGCCCCGGGCAGGTAGCCCAGGCTCATCAGGAACTCGCCGGTGATCTCGCCGCCGGTGAACCGGAACGTGCGCTTGAACAGCTTCACCCAATCCGCCCTGGAACGCGGCTGGGTGCCATCCATCGCGTGCGCGTCGAGCCATGCGGCGAACCCGCCGTGCGATTCGCGCAGGGCCAGCACCACGGACGCGTTGTGGATCGCCGCGTCGATCTTGAGCCGGTTGCGGATGATCGCGGCATCGGACAGCAGGCGCTGGCGATCCGGTTCGCCATATGCGGCCACACGCCCGGCGTCGAAGCCGTGGTAGGCCTGCCGGAAGCCGTCGCGTTTCTTCAGGATCGTCTCCCAGCTCAGCCCGGCCTGGTTGATCTCCAGCAGCAGGCGCTCGAACAGCACCGATTCGTCGCGTTGCGGGAAGCCGTATTCGGTGGCGTGGTAGGCGGCGTGGACCGGGTGGCCGGGGGCGATATCGCAATAGCTGGACATGCGGGCGATGGGCGTTCGGGTGGCCCATCCTAGGCCGGTCGCGGCGCACGGGGTGGACCGGCCCGGTTCAAGGGCTGCCTCTACAATGGGCGCATGAACGACATGGTCTCCCTGGCAAGCCAGGTCCTGATCGCGCTCCCGGCGCTGGCCGATCCCAACTTCGCCCGCAGCGTGACCCTGATCTGCCAACACGATGCGGACGGCGCGCTGGGGATCGTGGTCAACCGCAGGTCGGAGTACACGCTGGGCGATGTGTTCGAGCAGATGCACATCGAAGGCGGCGGCGAGGCCCTGCGCAGCCAGCCGGTGCTGGCCGGCGGACCGGTGCATCCCGAGCGCGGCTTCGTGGTGCACGATGGCGGCGGGCGCTGGGAGTCCACCCTGCGGATCGCCGACGGCCTGTACGTGACCACGTCGCGCGATATTCTGGAAGCCATGGCCCGCGGCGACGGCCCGGCGCATGCCGCCGTGGCCTTGGGCTGCGCGGGCTGGGGCGCCGGGCAGCTGGAACACGAACTGGGCGAGAACAGCTGGCTCACCGCGCCCGCGGACGCCGCGCTGCTGTTCGAAACGCCCGTGGAGCAGCGCTGGCAGGGCGCGGCCGGGCGCATCGGCGTGGACATGTCGCGCATGGCGGATTACTCCGGCCATGCCTGAAGCCGCCTCCGACGCGCCTGCCGGCAGCATCCCCCCCGACGGCACGGTGCTCGGCTTCGACGTGGGCGCGCGGCGCATCGGCGTGGCCGTGGGCAGCGCGTTCGGCCACGGTGCGCGCGCGCTGGCGGTGATCGACGTGCACCACGAGACGCCGGACTGGGGCGCGATCGACCGGCTGCACAAGGAGTGGCGGCCGCACGGCCTGGTGGTGGGCGACCCGATGACGCTGGACGGCGGCGACCAGCCGATCCGCAAGCGCGCGCAGGCCTTCGCCCGCGAACTGCACGCCCGCTACGGCCTGCCGGTGGTGATGGTGGACGAGCGCGCCAGCTCCATCGAGGCCGCGCAGCGTTTCGCCCTGGATCGCGCGGAAGGACGCCGGCGCCGGCGCGACGCCGCGGCGCTGGACGCGGTGGCGGCGGCGGTGATCGTGGAGCGCTGGCTGGCGGCTCCGGGCGATGCCACGCCGGTAGGCGGATAGGACCTGGGGAAACCGATGCAACAGATCGACCACGAGGGGCGGCTGCGCCACCTGCTGACGCTCGAAGGCCTGCCGCGCGCGGCGCTGCTGGCGCTGCTGGATCGCGCGCAGGCCCTGGCCGACGGCGGCGAGGACCGCACCGCGCTGCGCGGCCAGGCGGTGTGTACGCTGTTCTTCGAACCCAGCACGCGCACGCGGCTCAGCTTCCAGCGCGCGGCGCAGCGCCTGGGCGCGGACGTGCTCGGCTTCGACGCGTCCACCTCGTCCACCACCAAGGGCGAGACCGCGCTGGACACGCTGAAGAACATCGAGGCGATGGGCGTGCGCGGTTTCGTGGTGCGGCATGCGGACGACGGCGCGGTGGCCGCGCTGGCGGCGGCGGCGGGCGAGGGCACGGCGCTGGTGAACGCCGGCGACGGACGCAGCGCGCATCCCACCCAGGGCCTGCTGGACATGCTGACGCTGCGCCAAGCCAAGGGCGCCGATTTCGGCGCGTTGAAGGTGGCGATCGTGGGCGACCTGCGGCACTCGCGCGTGGCGCGCAGCGACCTGCATGCGCTGCGCACGCTGGGTGCGGGCGAGATCCGGGTGTGCGGCCCCGCGGCGCTGCTGCCGGAGGCCGCGCTGTTGTACGGGTGCACGGTGGTCGCCGATTTAGACGCCGCGCTGGAAGGCGTGGACGCGGTCATGATGCTGCGCCTGCAGCGCGAGCGCATGGCCGAAGGCCTGGTGTCGTCGCTCGAGGACTACCACCGCGACTACGGCCTGACGTCCGCGCGCCTGCACCGCGCGGCGCCCGGGGCGGTGGTGTTGCATCCGGGGCCGATGAACCGCGGCGTGGAGATCGACAGCGACGTCGCCGACGGCCCCCGGTCGCTGATCCTGCGCCAGGTCGCCAACGGCGTGGCGGTGCGGATGGCGGTGCTGGAGGCGCTGCTGCGCTATCGTCGCCCGGCGGCATGCGGCGCCTCAGCCTTGCGGTAGGCGCTGCGCGAACAGCCACGTCCACAGCTGCGGCGTTTCCAGGTACGCAGGATCCCAGCTGTTGTGGTTTGCGTCGGGAAACTCCGTGTAGCGGGCATCCCGTGCCCCGGCCGCCTGCAGCGCGGCGTGCATGCGCCGCGAGTACGCGGGCGGTACGAGGTCGTCCTTCGCACCGTGGAACTGCCAGATAGGCACTTGCTTCAGGGCGGCGGCGGCCGCGGCGTAGGGATCCTCGAGGCCGGCGACGGCCGCCACGTTCATGGACGGCCGCCTGTCGATCACCAGCCCGCCGCAGACCGGCACCAGCGCGGCGAAGCGCTCCGGCCAGCGCAACGCATAGTCCCAGGTGCCGAATCCGCCCATCGACAGCCCGGTGAGGTAGGTGCGGCGCCGGTCGCCGCCAAACTCGCGCGTGGCCGCCTCGAGCTGCGCAAGGACCACGTCGGCGACCTGGTTCCATTCGCTGCCCGCCGGCGCCTGCGGGAACACCACGATGGCCGGGAAATCGGCCCGGTGGCGGCGCACGTAGGCGCCGATGCCGACGTCCACCTGCGCCTGGTTGTCGCTGCCGCGCTCGCCCGAGCCGTGCAGGAACACGATGACCGGAGCTTCGCCGGATGCCGCGCCCCGTGCCGGGACGAACACCTGGTAGCGGTACGTGGTGCCGGCGGCGACGAGGCTGCGTTCGACGAATTCGCCGGCCGTGCGCTGTCGCGACCCGCTCGCGCATGCGGCAAGCGCCAGCGCGCCTGCCAGAACCAGGATGGCGCGCAAGGCGCGGGGCAGTGACATGCCGGTCTCCGGTCGGACGTGGCCACAGCATCCGGTTGGAAGCATCCGTGCGCAAGCCTTGGGGGCGGGCGCTGCATGGCGCATGCGCTGCCGCTGCGGCTTCGGCAGGCTGTCTCGTGCGTCACGCCCGCGGCATCGCACCTCCCGTGGTGCGGACGTTGGGGTGCGCTGTTAGCAGTCCGCAGCCGAAGCTGCTGCTGTGCGGCAGGGTCAGCGCAGCAGGAGCATCGCAGCAGGATCAGCGCAGCAGGATCAGCGTGGCCAGGCCCAGGAAGCTGAGGAAGCCGACCACATCGGTCACCGTGGTGAGCACCACGCCGCCGGCCAGCGCGGGATCCACGTTCATGCGCTTGAGCGTGAGCGGCACGGCGACCCCGGCGAACGCGGCCACCACCAGGTTGATGGTCATGGCCGCGGCGATCACCAGGCCCAGCGGTGGATCCTGGAACCACAGCGCGGCGACGACGCCGACCACCACCGCCCACACGATGCCGTTCAGCAGGCCCACCAGCACCTCCTTGCGCAGGATCGGCCGGAGGTTGCCGCGCGCCACCTGGCCGAGCGCGAGGCCGCGCACCACCAGCGTCAGCGTCTGCGTGCCGGCCACGCCGCCCATGCTGGCCACGATCGGCATCAGCACCGCCAGCGCCACGATCTGCTGCAGCGTGCCTTCGAAGCGGCCGATGACCCACGAGGCCAGGAACGCGGTGGCCAGGTTGATGCCCAGCCAGATCGCGCGCCGCTTGGCCGCGCGCGGTACCGGGCTGAACAGGTCCTCGTCCTCGTCCAGGCCGGCGGCGCCCAGCGCCTGGTGTTCGGCCTGCTCGCGGATGATGTCCACCACGTCGTCGATGGTGATGCGGCCCAGCAGCACGTTGGCGTCGTCCACCACCGGCGCGGACACCCAGTCGTTGTCGGAGAACTCGCGCGCGACCTTCTCGCTGGTCTCGTCCACGTGGATCGATTCGAGTTCCTCGTCGATCAGCTTGTTGACCGGCGTGCCCGGGTCGTTGGTGAGCAGGTCCTGCAGCGCCACCCAGCCCATCAGCTGGTGGCGACGGTTGACCACGTACAGGTGATCGGTGTGCTCGGGCAGCTCGCCGCGCAGGCGCAGGTAGCGCACCACCACATCGATGGTGGTGTCCGCGCGCACCGTGACCACGTCGGGGTTCATCAAGCGCCCGGCGGTGTCCTCTTCGTACGACAGCACCTGCTCCAGGCGCTCGCGGTTCTCGCGGTCCATGGACTTCAGGACCTCGTCGATCACCGTGTCGGGCAGGTCCTCGACCAGGTCGGCCAGGTCGTCGATGTCCAGGTCTTCGACCGCGGCGACCAGCTCGTCCTGGTCCATGTCCGCGATCAGGCTCTCGCGCACCTCGTCGCCGACGTGGACCAGCACCTCGCCGTCGTCCTCGGGGTCCACCAGGCCCCACACGACCTCGCGCTTGCCCGGCGGCAGCGACTCGAGCAGGTTGCCGATCTCGGCGGGCGTCAGCGTGTTGACGTGGCGCCGCACGGGCCCGAGGCGGCCGCTGTCGAGCGCGTCGGAAAGCAGACGCAGCTGGCGCGCGGTCTTGTCGTGGCGGACGGCTTCGGCCATGGGAGTTCCGGTGGCGGCGTCGCGACGGGCAAGGCGCGACAGGGTCAGGCGTTCATGCGCGCATTATCGCCCGCGTACCGTGCCTTGCCCACCCTGCGTCGGGCGCGCCAAGCGGTGCTGCTAGGCGTGCTTGCGAGAAACCGCGGCGCTGGTGGCAACGGGCGCCAGCGCGGTGCCCGGGCACGGCGCGGTGGCCAGCCATTTCTCGATCGCGCTGCGGCTGTTGGCGCGCAGCAGCGCCGTGCGCCGCGCGCGCAGGCGTGCGTGGTCGCAGCCGCGGATCGCGCGGCGCACTTCGAGCAGGGTCGCCGGATGCAGGCTGAATTCCTCCAGCCCCAGCGCCAGCAGCAGCGGCACCAGCGCCGCGTCGCCGGCGATTTCCCCGCACACCGCCACCGGCTTGCCGCGGCGCCGCGCGACCCGCATCACGTCGTGCAGCAGGCGCAGCAGCGCCGGGTGCAGCGGGGAGTACAGGTCGCCCAGGGCCTCGTTGTTGCGGTCCGCCGCCAGCAGGTACTGCACCAGGTCGTTGGTGCCGATAGAGATGAAGTCCACCGCGTCGATGAAACCCGGCAGCGCGATGGCGGCCGCGGGCACCTCGATCATCGCGCCCAGGGGGATGCTGTCCGCGATCTCGTGGCCCTCGCTGCGCAGGTCGCGCTCCACGCGCCTGAGCAGCGCGCGCGCCGCCAGCACTTCCTCGCGGGTGCTGATCATCGGCAGCAGCACGCGCACGGGGCCGTAGCCGGTAGCGCGCACGATGGCGCGCAGCTGGGTTTCGAACAGCGCCTGGCGGGCCAGCGACAGGCGGATGCCGCGCAGGCCCAGCGCCGGATTGGGCTCGCCGCGCAGCGCAAGGCCGCTGCGGTCGGCCTTGTCCGCGCCCAGGTCCAGGGTGCGGATGGTCACGGTGCGGCCGGTCATGCCCAGCACCAGGTCGCGGTAGGCACGGAACTGCTCTTCTTCGTCCGGAAGCGCGCCATGCGGGTGGGCGCTGCGGTTGAGGAACAGGAACTCGGTGCGGTACAGCCCGATGCCGGCGGACCCCAGCGCATGCGCCTCGGCCACGTCCTGCAGCGCCTCCGCATTGGCCCACAGCTTGATGTCCACGCCGTCGAGCGTGCGCGACGGCTCGCGCCGCAGGCGGTTGAGCTGCTTGCGTTCGCGCGCCTGCTCCTTGAGCCGTGTGCGGTGGGCGCGCAGGTCGGCCGCGTCCGGTTCGCGCACGATCAGGCCGCTGCCGCCGTCCACCGCCAGCACGTCGCCGTCGTTGATCTTGAGCAGCGCCTCGGCCGCGCCCACGATCAGGGGCAGGTGCAGGCTGCGCGCCAGGATCGCGCTGTGCGACAGCAAGCTGCCGCCGGCGGTGACCACCGCCAGCACTCCCTGCGACTGCAGCTGCGCAAGATCCGCCGGCGCCACGTCCTGCGCGATCAGGATCTCGCCCGCCACGCCGAGCAGTTCGGCCTCGCGGCTGTGCAGCGCCGCGTGGATGCGGCCGATCACCTGGTCGATGTCGTCGATGCGGCTGCGCAGGTAGGCATCGTCCATGCCCTGGAACACCCCGGCGATGCGGTCGCGCTGCAGGCGCAGCGCGTAGTCGGCCGAGTAGCGGCCGGTGCGGATCAGGTCGTCCAGGCCCTGCAGCAGTTCCGGGTCGTCCAGCAGCAGCGCATGCAGGTCCAGGAACTCGCCCACCTCCTGCGCCAGCGCGCCGTGCAGCCGGTCGCGCAGCGTGTGCATCTCCTGGCGCACCGATGCGATGGCGGCATGCAGGCGCGCGATCTCGGCATCGACGTCCTCGATGCGTTCTTCCACCACGTCCAGCGCATGCGGCAGCCGGACCCGCGCGCGTCCCAAGGCGGCGCCGCGCGAAGCCCCATGGCCCTGCAGCGCCAGTCGCATCAGCTGTCCTCGTCGAAGCGGCGTTCGAACAGCGCGGCGGCCGCCTCGGCGGCGGCGGCCTCGTCCGGTCCGTCCACGCGCAGCAGCACCGTGGTGCCCGGGCCGGCCGCCAGCAGCATCACGCCCATGATGCTCTTGGCGTTGACCTCGCGGCCCCTGGCGGTGAGCGTGGCGCTGCAGCCGAAGCCGGACAGGGTCTGCACGAGCTTCGCGGTGGCGCGCGCGTGCAGGCCCAGGCGGTTGCTGACGGTCAGTTCGCGTTCGAGCATCGTGGGGTCTAGGCGTCGTCGTGGAGAACGCCGTTGCGCGCGCCAGCGGCGGCCACGGCGGGAAGTTGGTCGAGTTCGAGCTCTGCGTAGTTCATGACCCGCAGCAGCATCGGCAGGTTGACCGCCGACACGCGGCGGACCGGCGTGCCGATCCGCGCCAGCCGCGACGCCAGGTTGCTGGGCGTGGCGCCGTACAGGTCGGTCAGCACCAGCACGCCATCGCCGCCGTCCACCTTGCGCAGGGCGGCGCTGGCCTGGGGCAGCAAGGCGTCGGGATCGGCGTCGTATCCCACTTCGAACGCTTCGGTCCGCAGCGGCAACTGCCGCAGCAGCCGCGTCGCCACCGCAACCAGTGCGGTGCCGATGCCTTCATGGGTAATGAGCAGGACGCCGACGGCCATGCCGGCAAATTAACAGACGCCGGTGACGCTTCGAAAGCGCCGGGCGCCCGCGCGCGCCGCGGTGCCGCTCAGTCCAGCTCCCGGTGGTGCACCGCCACTTCCGGCCAGCCGCGCTGGCGCGCGTATTCGGCCATGGTTTCGGCCAGGTAGACGCTGCGGTGGCGCCCGCCGGTGCAGCCGAAGGCGACCGTGACGTAGCTGCGGGTGCCGGATTTCAGGCGCGGCAGCCATGCGTCCAGGAAGCCGGAAATCTGCTCCACGTACGCGACGACCTCGGGCTGGCTCTCCAGGAAGCCGCGTACCGCGCCGTCGCGGCCGGACAGCGGGCGCAGCTGCGGGTCCCAGTGCGGGTTGGGCAGCACGCGCGCGTCGAACACGAAGTCCGCATCGGCAGGCACGCCGCGGCGGTAGGCGAACGATTCGAACAGCAGCGACAGCGCCGTGTCGTCGCCCATGCCGAACTCCGTGATCACCTGGCGCCGCATCTGGTGCACGTTGAGGGCGCTGGTGTCGATCACCCGGTCGGCGATCGCGCGCAGGGGCTTGAGCAGTTCGCGCTCGCGCACGATCGCATCGGCCAGCGCCAGTCCCAGGTGGCTCAACGGGTGGCGCCTGCGCGTGTCGGCGTAGCGCTTGAGCAGCACGTCGCGGTCGGTGTCGAAGAACACCAGCTTCGGGTCCAGGCCCATCGCGCCCAGCGCGGCCAGCGATTGCGGGACCAGGGTGAGGTCGTGGCGGTTGCGCACGTCCAGCCCCACCGCGAGCTTCTCGGGCGCGCCTGCTCCGCGCGTGACGCTGCGCACGAAGTCCGGCAGCAGTTCCGCCGGCAGGTTGTCCACGCAGTAGAAGCCCAGGTCCTCGAACGTGTTGAGCGCCACCGACTTGCCGGAGCCGGACATGCCGCTGACCACGATGAGGGCAGGAGCCGCGTGCGCGTTCACGCAGAGCGCTCCAGGAAGTGGCTGTGCCGCGCCATGAACGCCGCCGCCGGGTCCACGCCCTTCGCGCGCAGGATGTGCATGCGGGTGGCGGCTTCCGCCAGCACCGCCAGGTTGCGGCCGGGCATCACCGGCAGGGTGATCATCGGGACGTCCAGGTCCAGGACGTGGCGGGTGCCGAGGTCGCCGGTCAGGCGCTCGATGCCGCTGGGCGCGGCCTCCAGGCTGGGGCGGGTCAGGTGCACGATCAGCCGCAGGTACTTGTTCCGCTTCACCGCGGTGTCGCCGAACATCTGGCGGATGTTCAGCACGCCCAGGCCGCGCAGCTCCAGCATGTCCTGCAGCATCTCCGGGCAGGTACCGTCGAGCACGTCCGGCGCGATCTGGGTGAACTCGGGCGCGTCGTCGGCCACCAGACGGTGCCCGCGCGTGATCAGTTCCAGCGCCAGCTCGCTTTTGCCCGAACCCGATTCGCCGGTGATGAGCACGCCGATGGAGTAGATCTCCATGAACACGCCGTGCAGCGTGACCCTCGGCGCCAGCGTGCGCGCGAGGTGGTACTGCAGGTGGTTGAGCAGTTCATGGCCGCGGCGCGGCGAGACCCACAGCGGCGTCTCGGATTCCTCCGCGGCGATGCGCAGGTCTTCCGGGCAGGCCTGGTCCTTGCTGATGACCAGCGCCAGCGGCCGCACCTGCATGATCTTCTCGATGGTTTCCCAGCGCTGCCGCGAATCCAGCGTGTCCAGCCAGGTCAATTCCTCGGTGCCCAGGATCTGCACCTTGTTCGGGTAGATCGCGTTGAGGTAGCCGGCCAGCGAGGGCCGGCGGGCCACGGTCTCCACCGATTCCACGACCCGCGCGCCGCCGCTGCGGCCCGCCATCCAGCGCAATCCCAGCCGGTCGCCCAGCTGTTCGAACAGTTCCTGCGCGCTGATGCTCTGCACGGTCACGCGGCGGCTCCGCGCAGCGCGGCCGCGGGCCGCCTGCGCTCAGGCAGCATGGGTCAGGCGTTCCTGCAGGAGCAGGGTGCGCAGCGCTTCCGCATCGGGTGCGGCGCGCAGCGCATCGCGGAACGCCGCATCGGCGAAGCGTTCCGCCAGTTCGGCCAGCCACTGCAGGTGTTGCTGGGTGAAGTGCTCCGGCACCGCCATGGCGAACACCAGGTCGACGGCTTCGCCGTCGCCCGCGGCGAAGGCGACGGGGCGCTCCAGCCGCAGGAACGCCGCGCGCGCATGGTCGTACGCATCGCTGCGCCCGTGCGGGATCGCCACGCCGTGGCCGATGGCGGTGCTGCCCAGCCGCTCGCGCTGGCGCAGGCTGTCGGAGATGGCCTGGGTGGCGTTGGGCGAGCCGTCGCCCAGCAGCCGCGCGGCCGCATCCAGGACCGCGTCGGGGTCGGTCGCTTCGGTCAGGATGGCGATGCGGTCCGCGGACAGCAGTTCTGAAATCGGCATGGGCGTGGCCGCTGGGTCGGGATGGAGCGTCAGCCGAACTCGCCGGCGCGCGCCGCGCTGGTGGCGCCGCGGTACCGGTCCGCGAGCTTCTCCTTGTGCTTCACCAGCAGGCGGTCCAGCTTGTCGGCGAGCAGGTCGATGGCGGCGTACATGTCCACGGCGTTGGCATCGGCATGCAGGGTCTTGCCGGAAATGTTGACCGTGGCCTCGGCGCGATGGTCGGGCTTGTCCAGGGTCAGCAGCGTGCGCACTTCGAGCGGTTGCTCGTAATGGCGGCCGAGCCGCGCGAGCTTGCTTTCCACGTAGTCGCGCAAGGCGGGGGTGACTTCGATCTGCTGGCCGTGGGTTTCGATGCGCATTCGGCGTCCTCCTGCGGTTGCGGCCCCGGATCGGTGCCGCCTCGCCCGTAGCATGGCGCGTTGTCGGGCCCGGCGGGGTGAAAAAAACGTTGTCCGTCGCCGCCGTCGCCGACGCCGCGTTCATCCCAGGCGGACGCGATCGTGCGACGAGGCGATGTTCATCGCTTCGCGGTATTTTGCCACGGTGCGGCGCGCCACCGGGATGCCGCTGGCCTTGAGCGTGTCGGCCAGCCGCGCGTCGGACAGCGGCTTGCGCGGGTTCTCCGCGTCGATCAGGCGGCGGATCATGGCCTGGATCGCGGTGCTGGACGCTTCGCCGCCGCCGCCGGTGTCGATGCCGGAAGCGAAGAACGCGCGCAGCGGCAGCGTGCCGCGCGGCGTGCGCACGTACTTGCGCGAGATCGCGCGCGAGATGGTGGATTCGTGCAGGCCGACCTCGGCCGCGACCTCGCGCAGGGTGAGCGGGCGCAGCGCCTGGGCCCCGAACTCCAGGAAGCCGGACTGCTCGCGGACCAGGCAGCGCACCACCTTGAGCAGCGTTTCGCCGCGCGCCTCGATGTTCTTGATCAGCCAGCGCGCCTCCTGCAGACGGCCGCGCAGGTAGGCCGCGTCGCCACCGGCGCTGCCGCTGGACAGCATCTGCTCGTAGCCGCGGTGGATGGTGAGGCGGGGCAGGTGGCTCGAAGCCAGCGCCACGCGCCACACGCCCTGCTGGCGCCAGATCACGCAGTCCGGCGTGACGTAGGTGTCCGGCGCCAGCGTGCCGACCTGGCCGCCCGGGCGCGGGTCGAGCGTGCGCAGCAGCTGCAGGGCGTGACCGGCTTCCTCGGGCTGGCACGCCAGCTCGCGCGCCAGCGCATCCACGCCCATGCGCGGCAGCCGCTCCATGCCGCCGCGCGCGATGGACAGCGCCAGCGCCCGGGAAGGCGTGGCTTCCGGCAGGGCCTGCAGCTGCAGCTGCAGGCATTCGCCCAGGTCGCGCGCACCGACACCGGCCGGGTCGAAGCGCTGGATCTGGTGCAGTACCGCCAGCACTTCGTCCTGGCCCACGTTCAGCGCGGGCGCCAGGCTTTCGGCGATCGCTTCCAGCGACTCGCGCAGGTAACCGTTGTCGTCGATGGCATCGATCAGCGCAGCCCCGATCTGGCGGTCGCGGGCCGACAGGTGGGTCAGGTGCAGCTGCCAGAGCAGATGGTCCTGCAGCGTTTCGGATTCGGCGATGCGTTCGGCGGGATCGCCGTCCTGCTCGTCGCCGTCGCCGCCGCCACCGCCACGCTGCTGCCAGTGGTCGCCATCGCCTTCCCACGCAGGCGCGTCGTCCCCCGCGCGCTCGTCGGCGGGCGGTTCGTCGCGCGCGGGCGCGGCGTCGTCGCGCACGGCCACGGTGTCGGGCTCGGACCAGTCGAGCAGGGGGTTGGTCTCCACCGCCTCGGCGATTTCCGCTTCCAGTTCGAGCGTGGACAGCTGCAGCAGGTGGATCGCCTGGCGCAATTGCGGCGTCAGCACGAGGTGCTGGCCCAGCGATGTCTGCAACTTCGGCTTCATGGCGGCGCCAGGGGTTCCCGTGTCGGGGACGCAGGCCGCGGCGACTACAGGCGGAAGGATTCGCCCAGGTAGACGCGACGCACGTCCGGATCGGCCAGCAGCGCGTCCGGTGCCCCCTGCGCGAGCACGCTGCCTTCGCTCAGGATATACGCCCGGTCGCAGATGCCAAGGGTTTCGCGCACGTTGTGGTCGGTGATCAGCACGCCGATGCCACGGGCCTTGAGATGGCTGACGATGCGCTGGATCTCGCCCACCGAGATGGGGTCCACGCCGGCGAAGGGCTCGTCGAGCAGCATCAGGCGGGGTTTGGCGGCCAGCGCCCGTGCGATCTCGACGCGCCGGCGCTCGCCGCCGGAGAGGCTGGCGCCGATCTGGTCGGCCACGTGGGCCACCTGCAGCTCGTCCATCAGGCCGGCCAGCTCACGCTGGCGCCCGGCGCTGTCCAGGTCCTCGCGCAGTTCCAGCACCAGGCGCAGGTTGTCGGCCACCGTCAGCTTCCGGAATACCGAAGGTTCCTGCGGCAGGTAGCCCACGCCCAGCTTGGCGCGGCTGTACATGGGGTCGGCGGTGATGTCGCGGCCGTCCAGCACGATGCGGCCGGCATCGGCAGGCACCAGCCCCACGATCATGTAGAAGCAGGTGGTCTTGCCGGCGCCGTTGGGACCCAGCAGGCCCACGACCTCGCCTGCGTCCAGGGTGAGCCCGAAATCCTTGACGACCTCGCGCGCGCGGTAGCGCTTGCGCAGCCCCTCGGCGACCAGCATCAGCCAGCGCCCTTGGACTTGGGCTGGATGGTCATCTTGACGCGGCCGTTGCCGCTGCCGCCGCTGTTCACCTGGCCGGTCTTGAGGTTGTAGACCACCCGCTGCCCGCTCATGGTGCCGCGCGGCTGCTCGATGTTGACGTTGCCGGTGAACACGACGATCTCGGTCTGCATGTTGTAGTCGACCTTGCTGGCGCGCGCGGTCATCGGCGTGCCGTCGTCCATCTGTTGGCGCAGGACCACCGGGCCGCCGGTGAGCACCGCGCGCGACACGTCGCCACCCTTGGAGAAGATCTCGGCGCGGCTAGATTGGATGTTCAAGGTGCCCTGGGTGATGGTGACCCCGCCAGACAGGACCGTCGGCGCGCGATCGTCCAGCGTGCCCTCCTGCGCGCCGGCGTCGATGTTCATCGGCTGGTTGCGATCGGACGACTTCGCCCAGGCGCCGGGCGCGAGCAGGCCGCCGAAGCAGGCGGCAAGGCCGATGGCCAGCAGCGGGGAAGCGTTTCTAGCGGACATATCGCGAGCGCACCTGGGAGAGGAGTTTGTAGCGCTTGTCGGCCAGATCGGCCTCCAGCCCCACGCCGCGCATTGTAAGGCCGGGCTGGGTGATGGTGACCTGGTCCGGGGAGGTGGCGCGGTTGGTGTCCGGGAAAACGTTCAGTTGCTGCGTTTTCATGTTCACCGGCTCGGCGGTGCCCTGCGGGCTGCGCACGTCCACGTCGCCGCGCAGCCGCACCTCCTCGCGATCGGCGCTGACCCAGCCGGTCCTGGAACGCACTTCCCAGTACTTGCCGTCCTTGTCCGGCAGCAGGAACAGCGGCGTGTCCAGGTCCATGGTGCTCGCGCCGGGGGTTTCCTGCAGCAACGGCGCACGCAGGGTGAAGGCTTCCTTGCCGGACTTGTCCAGCGAGGTCAGCTCGAAATCGCGCAGCACGTACTCGGAGCGGCCCGCCGCGGCGGACGCGTCCTCCGGCAGCACGCGGTTGCGCCACAGGGACCAGCCCGAGGCCAGCGCGGCCACCAGCAGCACCAGCCCAAGCGCGAGCCGGACGTTCATGCCTGCGCTCCGTGTTTCAGCGCGGCGTCGAGCATGCCGCTGGAACGCTGCGCCTGTTCCAGCAGCGCCTCGGCATGGCCCTGGGCAGCCAGCAGGAGGTCGCACAGTTCGCGTGCGGCGCCCTCGCCGCCGCGGGCGGTGGTGCGCCAGTGCACGCGTTCGCGCGTCCACGCGTGCGCATTGGCCGGCGCCACGGCAAGCCCCGCGGCGAGCAGTGCGGACAGGTCGGCCAGGTCGTCGCCCATGAAGGCCACCGCGTCCATGCCGATGTCCATTTCCGCGGCGATTTCCCGCACGCGCGCCAGCTTATCGTGCACGTGGGTGTGGACGCCCACGCCCAGTTCGCGCGCGCGATGCTCGGTCACCACGCTGCGCCGCGCGGTGATCAGCTCCACGCGGATGCCAGCGGACTGCAGCAGCTTCAGTCCCAGCCCGTCCAGCGCATGGAACGCCTTGAGTTCGCGTCCCTCGCTGTCGTAGACCAGGCGGCCATCGGTGAGCGTGCCGTCCACGTCGAAGCACGCAAGGCGCACCTTGCGGGCGCTGGCCAGGATGTCGGCGGGATAGTCGCGGATGTCGGGAGAAGGCATGGGGGCGAGGGTAGCGGGCGGGCGCTGAATGCGGCGTGCCGTGCGGTCGGAGCGCAGCTTCAGACCACGCGCGCACGGAGCAGGTCGTGGATGTTGAGCGCGCCGACCACGCGGCCGTCGCCGTCCAGCACCAGCAGCGCGTTGATCTGGTGCGCTTCCATCATGCGCGCGGCTTCCACGGCCAGCGCGTCGGACGCGATGGTCTTGGGCGACCGGGTCATGACATCGCCGATGCGAGTGGCGCGCAGGTCGACGTTCGGATCGTCCAGGGTGCGGCGCAGGTCGCCGTCGGTGTACAGGCCCAGCAGGCGACCGGCGTCGTCCACCACCGCGGTCATGCCCAGGCGCTTGCGGCTCATTTCCATCAACGCGTCGCTGAGCGTGGTGTCGGCCGCCACGCGCGGCACCGCATCGCCGGCATGCATCACGTCGGTGATGTGCAGCAGCAGGCGCCGCCCCAGCGCGCCGGCCGGGTGCGAACGCGCGAAATCGTCGGCGGTGAAGCCGCGCGCTTCCAGCAGTGTCACGGCCAGGGCATCGCCCAGCGCCAGCGATGCGGTGGTACTTGCGGTCGGCGCCAGGTCCAGCGGACAGGCTTCCGCCGGCACGCTCACGTCCAGGTGCACGTCGGCTTCGCGCGCCAGCGACGAACCGGGGCGGCCGGTCATGGCCACCAGCCGGTTGCCCTGGCGGCGCAGCACCGGCAGCAGCATCAGCAGTTCGTCGCTCTCGCCGGAATAGGACAGCGCGAGCACCACGTCCGCATCGGTGACCATGCCCAGGTCGCCATGGCCGGCTTCGCCCGGATGCATGTAGAACGCGGGCGTGCCGGTGGACGCCAGGGTGGCCGCGATCTTGCGGGCGATGTGGCCGGACTTGCCCATGCCGGTGCACACCACGCGCCCGGTGCAGGCCAGCAGCAGGCGGCAGGCCTCGCTGAAGGCGCCGTCGATCCGCTCCGCCACGGCCTGCAGGCCCTGGATCTCGATGCCGAACACGCGCCGCCCGCTGGCCGCGAAATCGAAGCCGGGCTGCGCTGGATCGCCTTGCGTGCGGCCGGCCGGTGGCGCGTGGGATGCGGACATGCTGTGGGCGGGTTCCGCTAGACTGGTCCATTCATTTTACGCGCAGCGCGGCGCCCCATGCCCTTCACGGCGGGCCGCGCACCGGCCGGAGCCGCTCCTTGGACGCACAGACCATCCGCCATCTCATCGAACAGGGCCTGCCCGGCGCCAGCGCCGACGTGCACGGCGACGACGGGGTGCATTTCGAGGCGCGCGTGATCTGCGCGCAGTTCGCCGGCAAGCTGCCGCTCGCGCGCCACCGCATGGTCTACGCCACGCTGGGCGAGCGCATGGGCGGCGAGATCCACGCGCTGGCCCTGAAGACGCTGACGCCGGAAGAAGCGGCGCAGGCCGGCTGAGCGGGGGACACCATGCAGAAGTTGAAAGTGACCGGCGGCGCGCGGCTGGAAGGCGAGGTCCGCATCTCCGGGGCCAAGAACGCCGTGCTGCCGATCCTGTGCGCCACGCTGCTGGCCGACGGGCCGGTGGAGATCGGCAACGTGCCGCGGCTGCACGACGTGCTGACCACCGCGCGGCTGCTGGAGCAGCTGGGCGCGGGGGTGCAGCGCGATGGCGCGACGATGCGCATCGATCCGCGTAGCGTGCACAGCCATGTCGCGCCGTACGAGCTGGTCAAGACCATGCGCGCCTCGGTGCTGGTGCTGGGACCGCTGCTGGCGCGCTTCGGCGATGCCGAAGTGTCGCTGCCCGGCGGGTGCGCCATCGGTTCGCGCCCGGTGGACCTGCACATCAAGGGGCTGCAGGCGCTGGGCGCGGAGATCAGCGTGGAACATGGCTTCATCAAGGCCAGCGCGAAGCGCCTGCGCGGCGCGCGCCACGTGTTCGGCATGGTCAGCGTGGGCGCCACCGAGAACGTGATGATGGCCGCGGCGCTGGCCGATGGCACCACGGTGCTGGAGAACGCCGCGATGGAGCCGGAGATCGTGGACCTGGCCGACTGCCTGGTCGCGATGGGCGCGCGGATCGAGGGCGCCGGCACGTCGCGCATCACCATCCATGGCGTGGAAGGGCTGCACGGCGGTACCCACGAAGTGGTGGCGGACCGCATCGAAACCGGCACCTTCCTGGTGGCGGGCGCGATCACCGGCGGCCGCGTGGTGGCGCGCGCCGCGCGGCCCGAGACGATGGACGCCGTGCTGGACAAGCTGCGCGAAGCCGGCGCCGAGGTGACGGTGGACGGCACCAGCATCGCGCTGGACATGCACGGGCGCCGGCCGCGCGCGGTGGATATCGTGACTGCGCCGCATCCTGCGTTCCCCACCGACATGCAGGCGCAGTTCATGGCGTTGAACTGCATCGCCGAAGGCACCGGGATCATCAACGAGACGATCTTCGAGAACCGCTACATGCACGTGCAGGAACTGCAGCGGCTGGGCGCGGACATCCGCGTGGACGGCCATACCGCAGTGGTGCGCGGCGTGGAACGGCTCAGCGGCGCGCCGGTGATGGCCACCGACCTGCGCGCGTCGGCGTCGCTGATCCTGGCGGGACTGGCGGCCGAGGGCGACACGCTGATCGACCGCATCTACCACCTGGATCGCGGCTACGAGGACATCGAGGCCAAGTTCGCCGGGCTCGGCGCGCGGGTCGAACGCATCGCCTGACGCGGCGCGAACCGACGGATACGAAAAAGCCCGCCTGACGCGGGCTTTTTCGTGCTGCGGATTCGCTGCGTGAAGCGTGCTTACTTCAGCGATGCGATCTTCAGGTCGATCTCGTCGCGGCCGTCCTTGCGCTGCAGGATCCGCGCGGGCACCGGGATGCCTTCCACCACCCAGACCACCGTCTGCTTGTCGCCGTCGGTGCGCGAGACCTTGGTGGCCTGCTTGGAGGCGCCGCCGATGGTCAGCGTTTCGGTGCCGGCCACCTGCCACGACAGCTGCTTGGCGCGTCCGTCCTCGACCATGCGGTAGTTCATCGGCTTGCCCGCCGCGGCGTCGCGCGCGATGGCCAGGTTCACCAGCAGCGCGTCCATGTCGCCGGACTGCAGCTTGACCGGCCCGGCACGCTCGGCCTTCACGTCGCCGCTCCAGCGCGCTTCGCCCTTGGCCCAGTCGTACGTCGCGGTCTTGTTGGACTTCTTGATCAGCAGCAGCGACGAATCGGTACCCGACAGCGGGCGGTACTGGCCGCCCCTGTCCTCGAAGGTGGTGCTCTGGCTGAGCTGCGCCACGTTGCTGCGGATGTTGAGCGAGTATTTCCAGCGGTTGGCGCCGGCCGGGGCGATGGTCATCTTGCCCGTGCCCTGCATGCCCATGTAGCTGGCCGTGTAATCCGCCGAGAACGGCTTCACCGCGCGCGCCGGGGCGCTCGCGGCCAGCGCGAGCATCGCGGTGCCGAGCAGCAGGCCGGCCGTGCGGTGGGAGGTGGTCAGGGTCATGGGTACTCCTGTTTGGTTCGAGATTGCGGGAAGTCGGCAGCGTCGTGCGGGGTCAGCTGTATTCGATCAGGCGCAGGTCGGTGGTTTCCTGGCCGTCCTCGCGCTGCAGGATGCGGATCGGCGTCGGCACGCCCGCGGCGACCCAGATCACGGTCTGCTCGCTGCCGCCCTGCAGCCGCTCGACGCGCATGGCGTCGTAGCTCAGCTCGCCCACCTGGATGGTTTCGGTGGCCTCGGCCACCTTGTACACGTGATCGCGCGCGCGGCCGTCGTCGACGAACCGGTAGTGCAGCGTGCGGCCCGGTTGCGCATCGCGGATCACCGCCAGGTTGATGAGCAGGCCGCTCATGTCGCCGGACTGCAGCGGCACGGGGCGGCGGCGCGATGCCTTCACGTCGCCGGTCCAGCGCGCACTGCGCGCGGACCAGTCGTAGACGCCGACGGACTTGCGGTTGGACAGGAAGACACGCTTCACCAGCGCCTGGCTGAGCGGCCGGTACTGGTTGTCGTGCACGTCGAAGACGGTGCTCTGCTGCAGGTTGAGGCCCGCCACGCGCATCAGGCCACCGCCCTTCAGGTCCAGGTCCACCCGCCATCGCCCTCCAGGCGCGGGCGCCACCTGCATCGTGGCGGTACCCAGCGCGCGCCCCTGGTTGGACACCTGGTAACTGGCCACGAACGGCTGCAGTGTGTGCGGCTTCGCCGCTTCGACCCCGACCGCTGCAGCGGGATCGACGGCCGGTGCGTCCTGCGCCAGTCCCGCCGATCCGAAGGCCAGCAGGCAGGCGCTAAGCGCGGACAGGGCGGCGGAACGGCGCGTCGAACGCATACGGGGGAAGTCCGGCAGACCGGGGTTCAGACCAAGGCGCCGCAATCTAGCCGCAGCGGCGTAAACCTCGGATGACCATCCACCCGCACGATATCGCCGTGTTCAGACAGGCTCCCGGCCACGCACAGCTGCAGCACGGCCACCAGCAAGCGGTGTTCGAGCGGCAGCAACCGTGCCGCCAGTGTCGCCGGCGTGTCGCCGGGTTCGATCGCAAGCCGCGCCTGGGCCACCACCGCGCCGGAATCCAGTTCGGGCACCACGAAATGCACGCTGGCGCCGTGTTCGGCATCGCCGGCGTCCAGCGCGGCGCGGTGCGTGTGCAGGCCCTTGTGGCGCGGTAGCAGCGAAGGATGGATGTTGAGCAGCCGCCCGCGGAAGCGGCGCACGAAACCGGCGCCCAGGATCCGCATGTAGCCGGCGCACACGATCCAGTCCGGCCGCATCGCGTCCAGCGCTTCGGCCATGGCGGCGTCGAAGGCCTCGCGAAACGGAAAGCTGCGGGCATCGGCACTCCAGCGCAGCGCCTCGGGTACGCGCTTGAGCGCGGGCGCGCCCGGCTTGTCCGAACACACGCCCACCACCTCGGCCTGCAGGCGGCCGTCCGCGACCGCGTCCAGCACGGCCTGCAGGTTGCTGCCCTGGCCGGAGGCCAGCACCGCGACGCGCGCGCGCGGCACGCCCGCGGCGGTCATGCCGCCGCGCCGGCCAGCAGGATCTGCGGGAAGCCGAGCACCAGCGCGATCACCAGGAACCACGGCAGCAGGGCGAACAGGCTGGCGACCGCCAGTTGCCCGCCGCGCAACCGGCCGCGGAAATCCAGCAGGAACGACACCCAGTACAGCCCGAGCGCGATCACCGCCCCCAGCCAGACCCGCAGCAGGCGCACCGGCGGTTCCGGCGCCAGCACCAGCAATGCCAGGCCCGCGGCGAACGCCAGGCTGGCGATGAGCAGCAGCCAGCGGCTGCGGCGGCTCAGGTCGGACAGCTGGATCCCGATCAGCATCCGCTGTCAGCCGATCCGCACCCGTTCGCCGCCGGTCGCGGCGACGACCTGGCCGATCCTGCGGTGCGCAAGGTCCAGCGCGCCCAGTTCGGACTCGACGCCGGACACGGCATCGGCGGCCACGATAAGCACGTAGCCGATGCCGCAATTGAACGTGCGCCACATTTCCGCATCGGCCACGGCGCCTTCGCGCTGCAGCCAGTCGAACACCGGCGGCAGCGCCAGCGTGGACCCGTCGATGTCCAGGGCCAGGCCCTCGGGCACGACGCGGATGATGTTCTCGGTGAGCCCGCCGCCGGTGATGTGGGCCATCGCGTGGATCGCCGGCCCCTGCGCGCCGCGCAGCAGCGACAGCACCGGTTTGACGTACAGCGCGGTGGGCGCCATCAGCGCGTCGTCCAGGCGCGTGCCGTCCAGGTCGAGGTCGCCAGGCCGGCCGGCGCGGTCGTAGATGCGCCGGATCAGCGAATAGCCGTTGGAATGCGGGCCGCTGGAGGCGATCCCCACCAGCACGTCGCCCGCGCGCACGCGCGCGCCGTCGCGCAGTTCGGACTTCTCCACGCCGGCCACGCAGAAGCCGGCCAGGTCGTATTCGCCCGGCGGATACATGTCGGGCATCTCGGCGGTCTCGCCACCGATCAGCGCGCAGCCGGACAGCTCGCAGCCGCGGGCGATCCCGCCGACGACCGCGACCGTGGTGTCCACGTCCAGCTTGCCGGTAGCGAAGTAGTCCAGGAAGAACAGCGGCTCGGCGCCCTGTACCAGCACGTCGTTCACGCACATGGCGACCAGGTCGATGCCGATGGTGTCGTGGCGGCCCAGCTGCTGGGCGAGCTTCAGCTTGGTGCCCACGCCGTCGGTGCCGGACACCAGCACCGGCTCGCGGTACTTGCCGGACAGGTCGAACAGCGCGCCGAAGCCGCCCAGTCCACCCATCACTTCCGGCCGGAAACTGCGCTTGACCAGGGGTTTGATGCGTTCGACCACCACGTTGCCGGCGTCGATGTCCACGCCCGCGTCGCGATAGGTGAGGGACGTGCCGCCCGCGGCTTTGCCGGCGGGTTCGGAGGCGGAAGGTGGATTCACGGGCATTCCGGGACGCACGCACGGCCGCGTGGCGGGGCGGCGATTTTACCGCGCACGCTATGGCGCATGGACGCGGCGGGCTGCCTGCGGCACCATTTCGGCTTCGCGAACGGCTTGGGAAGGACCTGGGATGCAGCCAGCAATGCGTGGCATCGGGCAACGCCCGGCGGGTTGGCGCGTCCGCGCGCTGGGCCCGCTCCTCATGGCGCTTGGCCTGCTCGCATCCGGCCTGCTGGCCGCTTCGCCTGCGTCCGCGCAGCGCGTGGAAGGGGACATCGCCCGCGCCGGTGGCGCCTACGACGCCGAAGTGCCGGTGCGCAGCCAGGCGGCCGGCGAGCGCAACACCGCCTTCGCACGCGCGCTGGCCCAGGTCATCGGCAAGATCTCGGGCGACCGCTCCGCGTCGTCGCGCCCCGGCATCGGCCAGGAGATGCGCCGCGCCGGCGAGTACGTGCGCAGTTACGACTACCGCCAGGACGAGGGCGTCTCCAGCGTCACCGGCGCGCCCACCTACCAGACCACGCTGGTGGTGCGCTTCGACAAGGCCAAGGTGGATGCGGTGATGTCCGCGCTGGGCCTGCCGATCTGGCCCTCGCCGCGGCCCAAGCCGGTGCTGTGGCTCGCGATCGACGACGGGCGCGGCCCGCGCCTGGTGGGGCTGGCGCAGAGCAACGCGGCGCGGGCGGTGCTGGACCGCGCGCAGGCCCGCGGTTATCGCCTGGGCCTGCCCAACGGCAGTGCCGCCGAACTGGCCGCAGCCGGCGCGATCTGGCGCGGCGATACCGCGGCCATCGCACGGCTCTCGCAGCGCTACCAGCCGCCCATGCAACTGGTGGGCAAGCTGTACAAGGCCAAGGGCGGCTGGAAGGCCGACTGGATCTTCGTCGATCGGGGCAAGGTGCTGTCGCGCTGGTCCACCGAGAACGCCGATGCGCGCCGCGCGATGGCCGGCGGTGCCGACGGCGCGGCCGATGCGCTGGTGAAGCGCTACGCCAAGCGTCCGGCCGGCGGCGGCACGCCGGGCACCTACACCGTGCGGATCACCGGCATCGACAGCGCCGAGGACTACGTGCGCCTGTCCGCGCAGCTGCAGAAGGTCTCGGTGGTGAAGCGGTTCGTCCCGCTGCGCGCCACGCCCGAAGCGCTGGAACTGAGCCTGGAACTGTCCACCGGCATGGCCGGCTTCCGCCGCCTGCTCGACGACGACGTGCTGGTGCCGGGCGACGCCGACGCCGTGCCCGCCACGTTCCACCTGCGCTGAGGACACCCGTGGCCACCGACATGGATACCCGGGCCTCGCTGCGCGAGATCGCGCGCTTCTACCAGCGCGTGCAGCGCACCGCGATCGGGCTGGGCGTGCTGGCCCTGGTGTGGCTGCTGTCGCCGATCCTCACGCCCTTTGCGATGGGCGCGCTGCTGGGTTGGCTGGGCGACCCGCTGGTGGACCGCCTGGAAGCGCGCGGGCTGCGCCGCGGCACCGCGGTGTTCGTGGTCTTCTCGGTGACCGCGCTGGTGGTGCTGCTGGTGATGCTGATCCTGGTGCCGCTGGTCGCGCGCCAGGTGGTGACGCTGGTGGAGTCCTGGCCCGAGTACCGCGCGTGGTTCACCAATTGGTTCGCCGGCTGGCTGGCGCCCTGGGTGCAGCAGCGCACCGGCTTCGACCTGATGGCATGGCTGGACACGGAACGCCTGATGGGGCTGCTGCGCGAGCACTGGCAGGGGGCCAGCGGCGTGGCGGTGACGGTGCTGGGCTTCGTGTCGCGTTCGGGCATGACCATGCTGCTGTGGGTGACCAACTTGGTGCTGATCCCGATCCTGGCGTTCTTCTTCCTGCGCGACTGGGACCGGCTGGTGGAGCGGGTGGCGGCGCTGGTGCCGCGCAACCACCTGGCGACGGTGAGCCGCCTGGCGCGCGAGTCGGACGCGGTGCTGGGCGGTTTCCTGCGCGGGCAGTTCCTGGTGATGGCGGCGCTGGCCGTGCTGTATGGCGTGGGCCTGTGGCTGGTGGGGATCAAGGTGGGCGTGCTGATCGGGCTGGTCGCCGGGATCCTGAGCTTCGTGCCCTACCTGGGCCCCACGTCGGTGGTGGTGATGGGCGGCATCGCCGCGCTGGTGCAGGGCCTGGGCTGGCAGGGCCTGCTGGGCGTGGGCGTGGTCTGGACCGTGGCCCAGGTGATCGAAAGCTACGTGCTGACGCCCAAGCTGGTGGGCGACCGCATTGGCCTGCATCCCATGGCGGTGATCTTTGCGGTGATGGCCGGCGGGGTGCTGTTCGGCTTCCTGGGCATGCTGCTGGCGCTGCCGGTGGCGGCGGTGGCCAACGTGCTGCTGCGCTTCGCGGTGGAGCACTACCGCGCCAGCGACACCTACGTGGGCGACGCGCCGGCGATCATCGTGAACGAGCGGCCGCCCAATAGCATCGTGCTGCCCGACTCGGAGCCGCCGGGAAGCGCGCCGCAGGCGTGAACGGCGCGGCCGCCGAACCCGGGCAACTGGCGCTGGCGTTGCGTTTTCCGCCGGACCAGCGCCTGGACACCTTCGTCACCGGCGACGCGGCGCTGCCCGCGACGCTGCAGGCGCTCGCGCAGCCCGACGGCGCGGTGCGCCACGTGTACGTGGCCGGCAGCGCGGGCAGCGGCAAGACGCACCTGGCGCTGGCCGCGTGCGCGGAAGCGAGCGAGCGCGGAGTGGAAGCCGCCTATGTGCCGCTGCATGCGGCGGCCGGGCGGGTGCGCGATGCCTTGCAGGGCATGGACCGGCACCGGCTGGTCGCGCTGGATGGCCTGGACGCGACCGCAGGCGACCGCGATGCGGAAGTGGCGCTGTTCGATTTCCACAACCGCGTGCAGGACGCCGGCGGCGCGCTGCTGTACACGGCGAGCCAGTGGCCGGATGCGCTCGATCTGTGCCTGCCGGACCTGCGTTCGCGGCTGGCGCAGTGCACGCGCATCGCGCTGGCGCCGCTGGACGATGCGGGCCGCGCGCAGATGCTGCGCCTGCGCGCGGCGCGGCGCGGACTGCAGTTCGACGAGGCCGCGATCGACTGGCTGCTTCGGCGCGTGGGGCGCGACCCGGCCGGGCTTGCGCAGGTGTTCGACCGGCTCGACCGCGCCGCCCTGGCGCAGCAGCGCGGCCTGACCGTGCCGTTCCTGCGCAAGGTGCTCGGCGCGTAGTGCCGCGCGCGCGCGGCGGTTCCGGTTGCGCCCTGTTGCCTGCCGCGCGGCCGTCGTGCGCACAGCAGGCGCTACGCCAGCGTGGCTTCCAGGTCGGCCAGGCGTTGCGGGGTGCCCACGTCGGTCCAACGGCCTCGGTAGTGCTCGCCGGTAACGGCGTCGCGCGCCATCGCCGCGCGCAGCAGCGGCGCAAGGCGAAAGCGCGGCGGCGACGCATCGGCACCGGGGTCGCTCACGTGGGCGCGCCAGTGCGCGAACAGGCGTGCGCGGAACACGCCGATCCCGGCGTAAGTCAGCGGGTGCTCGCCTTCGCTGCGGACGTAGCCGCGCGCGTCCAGCGCGAAATCGCCGTGCGTGGCTTGCGGCGGGCGGTCCACCATCACCAGGTGCGCGTCGCCGGCGGGATCGCGCGGAAGGCGGGCGAAGTCGTAGTCGGTCCACACGTCGCCGTTGACCAGCACGAACGCCTCGTTCGACGGCAGCGCATCGCCCAGCAGCGGCAGCGCGTGCAGCATGCCGCCGCCGGTTTCCAGCGGCGTGGGCCCTTCGTAGCTGTAGCGGATGCGCAGGCCCCAGCGGCCGCCATCGCCGAGCGCCTGCGGGAACTGGTCGGCCAGCCACGAGGTGTTCACCACCACGTGGCGGATGCCGCATGCCGCGAGCTTTTCCAGGTGCCACACGATCAGCGGCTTGCCGCCCACCGCCAGCAGCGGCTTGGGCGTGCGGTCGGTCAGCGGGCGCATGCGCTCGCCCAGGCCGGCGGCGAAAATCAGGGCGTGCATGCGGCGCCATTCATGCCGGTTGCCCCGCCGCCATGCGCCGCATCGCAGGCTTGATGCGCCGCTCGAACAGCACCTGCAGCGGCGCCAGCGCGTCGTGCCTGGGCAGCACGTGGTCGAGATAGGCGATGAAGCGCGGGGCATCGGCAAGGTAGTGCGGCTTGGCGTCGCGATGGTGCAGCCGCGCGAAGATGCCCAGGATCTTCAGGTGGCGCTGCACGCCGAGCCAGTCGGCGTCGCGCAGGAACGTCTCCAGCACCGGCACCGGGATGCCGGCCCGCATGGCGCGCGCGTGGTACTCGCGCAGCCAACCGTCCACGCGTTCGGACGGCCAGCTCAGGAACGCATCGCGCACCAGGCTCACCGCGTCGTAGGCCACCGGCCCGCGTACCGCGTCCTGGAAGTCCAGCATCGCCGGGCCGTCGGCCACCGGCATGAGGTTGCGCGGCATGAAGTCGCGGTGGACCAGCACCTGCGGCTGCGCCAGCGCGTTGTCCATCAGCCGCCGCTGCACCAGCTGCAGCGATTCGGCGTCTTCGCAATCCAGCGTCAGCTGCAGGTGGCGGCGCAGGAACCACGTGTCGAACAGGTCCGCATCGCGCTGCAGCAGCGCTTCGCCGAACGCCGGCATGTCGGCCGGGGGCGCGATTGCCTGCAGCCGCAGCAGCTGGCCGATGGCGGCGGCGTAGTGCGCGTCGGCGCTGCCGGCATCGACCACCTGCGCCATGGTGCGCGCGCCCAGGTCCTCGAGCAGCAGGAAGCCGGCTTCGGCATCGCGCGCCAGCACGCGCGGCACGCGCACGCCGCCGGCTTCCAGCAGGTCCCGCATCCGCAGCCATGGGCGCACGTCCTCCTGGTCCGGCGGCGAGTCCATCACGATCCGCGACGGCCCCGCGGCCTGCGTGCGCCAGTAGCTGCGGAAGCCCGCATCCGTCGAGGCGCGCTGCAGCAGCGCGCCCGCATCGCCCAGCGCGTCGCGCGCCCAGGCCAGGCGCAGCGCGGCGCGTGCGTCGGAAGGCGTGGGCGCCGCGGCGGGCGCTGTGGGGGAAGCGGCGTGGTTCACGGCATGGCGGCAAGGCGGGTGCGGGGCGAAGGGTAAACTGCGCAGAGCATTCCACGCGAGGCGCGCATGCCGAAACTGCAACCGGTGCTGTTGTCCGGCGGGTCCGGGACCCGCCTGTGGCCGCTGTCGCGCGAGGCCTATCCGAAGCAGTTCCTGCCGCTGGTGGGACAGGACACGATGCTGCAGGCCACGTGGCGGCGCATCGCGCCGCTGGCCGGTGCGGCGCCCATCGTGGTCGCAAACGAGGAGCATCGCTTCCTGGTCGCCGAGCAGCTGCGCCTGGTGGGTGTGGAGCATGCGCCGATCGTGCTTGAGCCGATCGGGCGCAACACTGCACCGGCGATTGCGGCCGCGGCGCTGCAGGCGATGCGGAAGCAGGGCGACGATCCGGTGCTGCTGGTGCTGCCTTCCGACCACGTCGTCCGCGACGAGCAGGCGTTCCGCGCAGCGGTGGTGGCTGCGCTGCCTGCGGCGCAGGGCGGTGCGCTGGTGACCTTCGGCGTGGTGCCCAAGGCGCCCGAGACGGGGTTCGGCTACATCCAGGCCGATCGCGCGATCGGCGCGGAGGATGGTCCGCGTCGCGTGCTGCGCTTCGTCGAAAAGCCCGATGCGTCCACCGCGCAGGGCTACCTCGACGTGGGCGGCTATTTCTGGAACAGCGGGATGTTCCTGTTCCGCGCATCGCGCTACGTGGAGGAGCTGCAGCGGTTTCGCCCCGACATGCTGGATGCCGTGCGCAGGGCGCTCAACGATGGCGCGCGCGACGGCGACTTCGTCCGGCTCGATCGCGATGCGTTCGCCGCGTGCCCATCTGATTCCATCGACTACGCGGTGATGGAGAAGACCGATGCGGCCATGGTGCTGCCGGTGGACATCGGCTGGAACGACGTGGGTTCCTGGTCGGCGCTGTGGGACGTCAGCGAGCAGGATGCCGACGGCAACGCGCACCACGGCGACGTGATCGCCATCGACACCCGCAACAGCTATGCCTACGCGCAGCGCCTGGTGGCGCTGGTGGGCGTGGACGACCTGGTGGTGGTGGAAACCGACGACGCGGTGCTGGTGGCGCGCAAGGACAAGGTGCAGCAGGTCAAGGACGTGGTGGCGCGGCTCAAGGCCGAGCAGCGCAGCGCCGCGGTGCTGCACCGCGAAGTGCACCGCCCCTGGGGCAGCTACGACTCGGTGGACGTGGGCGAGCGGTTCCAGGTCAAGCGGATCAAGGTCAAGCCAGGCGCGCGGCTGTCGCTGCAGTCGCACACGCAGCGGGCCGAGCACTGGATCGTGGTCAGCGGCACGGCCCGCGTGACCCGCGACCACGACGTGTTCGAACTGCATGCCAACCAGTCCACCTACATCCCGATCGGCGCGAAGCACCGCCTGGAGAATCCCGGCAGGGACATGCTGGAGCTGATCGAGGTGCAGTCCGGCGACTACCTGGGCGAAGACGACATCGTCCGCTACGACGACGTGTACGGCCGCGCCTGACCCTGTGGCGCGCTCGCCAGGCCGCGCAGCGTGCTGCGGGCGTGGTTTGGGTTGCGCGCCTCCCCGGCCGTTCGGGCCGGCTCGCCGCGCGCCGGGATCGCGGGCCTGCCGGTTCACGCCGCCTGCGCGGTCGCCTCCTGCGCTGCCAGCCACGCGTCGTCCGAACCGTCTTCGATGCCGTCGAACAGGAAGGTGGACAGGTAGCGTTCGCCCGTATCCGGCAGCATCGCCAGCAGCACGCTGCCAGGCGGCGACTGCTCGGCCACCTGCAGCGCGGCGGCGACGGTGGCGCCTGCCGAAATGCCGACGAAGATGCCTTCCTCGCGCGCCAGGCGGCGCGCGGTGTCGCGGGCGAGCACGTCGTCCACCGGCCTGATCGCGTCGGCGATGCCGCGATCGAGCACCGACGGCACGAAATCCGGCGTCCATCCCTGGATCCTGTGCGGGGCCCACGGTTCGCCGGACAGCAGCGAGGCACCGGCCGGCTCCGTGGCCACGATGCGGATGTCCGGCCGCGCCACCTTCAGCACCTGGCCCACGCCGGTGAGCGTGCCGCCCGTGCCCCAGCCGCTGACGAACGTGTCGAGCCGGCGGCCGGCGAAGTCGCGAAGTATTTCCGCCGCGGTGGTGCTGCGGTGGTAGGCGGGATTGGCGGGGTTGTCGAACTGGCGCGCCAGGAACCAGCCGTGACGCTGGGCGAGTTCCGCCGCCTTGCGGACCATGCCGCTGCCGCGCTCGGCCGCGGGCGTCAGGATCACCTTCGCGCCGTAGGCGCGCATCAGCTTGCGGCGTTCGACCGAGAACGTTTCGGTCATCACCGCCACGAACGGATAGCCGCGCGCGGCGGCGACCATCGCCAGCGCGATGCCGGTGTTGCCGGACGTGGCCTCGACGATCGTCTGCCCCGGCCTCAGCGCGCCGCTGCGCTCGGCGTCGAGCACGATGGCCAGCGCCAGCCGGTCCTTGACCGAGCCGCCCGGATTGAACGATTCGACCTTGGCGTACAGCGCGACGTGGCGCGGCGGCAGGCGCTGCAGCCTGACGATGGGGGTATGGCCGATGGTGTCGAGGATGCTGTCGTGCAGGGGCATGGGTATCTCGGAGAAACGGAAGTTGATACTGAAGAAGCGGCTTCGGCCGCGCGCCTTTGACTTCTGCCGGCGCGCGAAGCCCGGAATTGCGCGCTGCGTCGTCGCATGGGATCGACACTTCGCAGCGTTGTGTTCAGGACAACATCGCTGGCTTCCCGCCCGCGCGGCGATGACGCCACCGGACAGCGCAAGGGGGCGGCACGGACGCGCTAGGCGGCTTCCTCCAGGCGTGTGCCTGCATCGGCGCGCACGGCATGCAACGGCGCGGCGCCGAACCAGTGCAGCGTATCGGCGAATGCCGCCACTTCGCCCAGGATGAGCAAAGCAGGCGAAACCACGGCGTGCAGGCGCGCGGTGGCTGCGAGTTCGCCCAGCGTTCCGGTGACAACCCGTTGTTCGGGGCGCGACCCGTTCTCCACCAGCGCGAACGGCGTGGACGCACCGCGACCGTGTGCCAGCAGTTGCCCCTGCACCGTGCCCAGCGCCGCCACGCCCATGTAGACGGCCAGGGTCTGGCGTTCGGCAGCCAGGCTGGCCCAATCCACGGTGTCCAGCGAGTCGCGGTGGTGCACGGTGACCAGGCGTACCGATTGCGCGTGCTCGCGATGGGTCAGCGGAACGCCCGCGTAGGCCGCGCAGGCCAGCGCCGCGGTGATGCCGGGGACCACTTCGTAATCGATCCCGTGCGCGCGCAGCACCTCCAGTTCCTCGCCGCCGCGGCCGAACACGAATGGATCGCCGCCCTTGAGCCGCACCACGCGCCTGCCGGCACGCGCATGCGCCACCAGCAGCGCGTTGATTGCGTCCTGCGACATGCCCACGCCGCCCGCGCGCTTGCCCACTTCCACCTTTTCCGCGTCGCGACGCGCCAGTGGCAGCACCTGGTCGGTGCCCAGGCGGTCGTGCAGGATCACGTCGGCCTCGTTGAGCACGCGCAGCGCGCGCAGGGTGAGCAGGCCCGGATCGCCGGGCCCGGCGCCGACCAGGGCCACGGATCCGCGCGCGGTCGCCGTGCCTGCGTCCTTCAGCGCCGTTTCGAAGGCGTGCTCGGCCGCGAACCGGTTGCCGCGCCGAAGCAGGCCCTGCAGCGGCCCGTCCAGCAGCCGTGCGAACGCGCTGCGGCGCTGCGCGGTGTCCGGCCAGCGCGCGCGGATCCGCGTTCGCCGCTGCGCAAGGAACTGCGCGAGCAGGCCGAACGAGGCATCGAACTGCGCCTCGAGCCGTTCGCGCACCAGCCGCGCCAGCATCGGCGCGCCGCCGCCGCTGGAGATGGCGATCTGCAGCGGGCCGCGCTGCACGCGCGCGGGCACGTGGAAGCGCGAGGCATGGGTGTCGTCCACCACGTTGGCCAGGATGCGGCGCGCATCGGCGGCCTGCACCACGGCGCGATTGGTGTCGGCATTGTCGGTGGCGGCGATGACCAGCCAGGCGCCGTCGAGCCAGCGCTCGTGGAACACCCCCGGCAGCCATGCGATCCGGCCTTCGGCCACCCACTGCCGCAGGGTGGCATCGCGCAGTTCGGCCGCGCCCAGCACCACGGCCGCACCGGATTCCAGCAGCGGCTCGACCTTTCGCCGCGCCACCGCGCCGCCGCCCACCACTACGACCCGCCGTGAGCGCAGGTCCGCGAACAGCGGGAACAGCGGCGGGCCGGCGGTCGGATCCGGGGGAGCGGCGGGAGGCGAGCGGTCCATGCCGCGACGCTAGGCCCGGCGGCCTGCCGCGGTGAAATGGCCGGCACGCCTGCCGTCATGCCGATCCGGCATGTGCCCGCGACCACGCCGGCGTGGACGGCGCTCAGGCGGCGGCCTATATTCATCCCTTCATACGCATATAGCGATGGATCCTGCCGCCGGATCCGCGCGCCGGCCGCCATGACCCTGACCCAGCTGCGCTATCTCGTCGCCATCGCCGATTCCGGGTTGAACATCACCCTGGCCGCCGAGCGCGTGCACGCCACGCAGCCGGGCCTGTCCAAACAGCTCAAGCAGCTCGAGGACGAACTCGGCTTCCAGCTGTTCGTGCGCAAGGGCCGCAGCCTGGAGTCGGTGGCGCCCGCAGGAGCGAAGGTCATCGAACACGCGCGCCGGATCCTGGCCGAAGCCGGCAACATCCGCAGCTATGCGGCCAACGAACGCGGCGAGCACGCCGGCCGCCTGCTGCTGGCCACCACCCATACCCAGGCGCGTTACGTGCTGCCGCCGGTGATCGCCGCGATCAAGCGCGAGTTTCCGCAGGTCAGCGTGGACCTGCACGCGGCGGCCGACGCCGAAGTGCTGCAGACGCTGGCGCACGACGGCGCGGACCTGGCCCTGATCAGCAGCGCGGGCGCGGTGCCGCAGGGCGGCCTGGCCGTGCCGCTGTACCGCTGGCGCCGCGTGCTGCTGGTGCCCGGCGCGCATCCGCTGGCGGCGCTGGGCCGCGCCCCCACGCTGGCCGAACTCGCGCGTCATCCGCTGATCAGCTACGACAGTTCAACGCGGGCCGATTCGTCCCTGCAGCGTGCCTTCGCAACGGCGGGCGTGGCGCCGCAGGTGGCGATGACCGCCCGCGACGCCAACCTGATCAAGACCTACGTGCGCGCCGGCCTGGGCGCGGGCCTGCTGGCGGAGATGGCGGTGGACGCGCGCGCGGCCGGGGACGGCGCGGTGGACCCGGCCCTGCGCCTGCTGCCGGCCCCCGAGGAACTGCCCGAATGCATCACCTGGGCGGTGATTCCGCGCGGCCGCGTGTTGCGCGAGTACGCGCTGGCGCTGCTGCATGCGCTGGCACCGCAGCTGGACCGCCGCGACCTGCGCCGCGTACTGGAAGGGAACCAGGAAGCGGCCTGGCCGGTGCCTCCGACATGGGCGGAGCGGGCGCGGCAGACGGTGGTACAGGTGTCGTAATCCACAGGGCGTGCGGCGGTGCGTGGGAGGTGTCGCGCACCGGATTGGATCGCACGTGCGCACGGCGCACGCTACGGCCGCCACATCGTGAGTCGCGCGCGCCATGCGTACGACCATCGCTGTAGGAGCGGCTTCAGCGGCGAGCTCTTCGCTTTTCGCCACGCGGCTGTGCACTCGCTGGCCAAAGGCTCGCGGCTGAAGCTGCTCCTACAACGGGCGCTAGCCGGGCTCCGCGCTCGATCCTGCTTGCTGCGGAAACATCGTGCGCGCGCTCAGGCCGCCAGTCCGGCCCCGTCGTCGACATGCAGCCCGCATTCGCGCCTGAGTCCGAAAAAGCGCGTGTCCTCGACGTCCATGCCCGCGCTGAGCGGCCGCGTGGTGTGCACGTCGCCGATGGACACGTAGCCCTGGTCCCACAGCGGGTGGTAGGGCAGGGCGTGCTGCTGCAGGTAGCGCCCCACGTCGCGGTCGGTCCAGTCGGCGATGGGATGCAGCTTCCAGCGTCCGTCGCGCAGTTCGATGAAGTCGATGTCCGCGCGCGTGCGCGACTGCGCGCGGCGCAGTCCTGCGATCCAGGTGCGCACGCCCAGTTCGCGCAGCGCGCGCTGCATTGGTTCGACCTTGCGCAGGCGGTTGTAGCGGGTGATGCCTTCGCTGCCGTCCTCCCACAGCCGGCCCATCCGCGCCTCCATCCACGCGATGCCGATCTGCGGGCGGAACACCTGCAGGTTGAGCTGCAGGCGCTCGGTCATCTGGTCCACGAAGCGGTAGGTTTCCGGGAACAGGTAGCCGGTATCCACCAGGATCACCGGGATGTCCGCCTTCAGCCGCGTCGCCATGTGCAGCGATACCGCCGCCTGCGCCCCGAAGCTCGACGACAGCGCATGCGTACCTGCCGTGTTGTCCAGTGCCCACGCGATGCGCTCGGGCGCGCTGCGCGTGGCGAGCCAGCGGTTGAGTTCGCGCAGGGCCGGTGCGGATTCGGCGGCGGTGATCGGATCGGGCGGGCTCATGGCGGCGTGCTTCAGGCAGCGACAAGGTTCAGGGCGATGGCGGGGCGCACATCGCGCGCGGGGATGGCGACCACGCCGGTGCGCACCAGGAAATCGCCGAAGCCTTCACCGTCCAGGCGATGCGCGGCGTACTGCGCCAGCAGCGGCTCCAGCGCGGCCAGCAGCGCGGCCTCGTCCAGGTTCTCGCGGTACAGCGTGTTGAGCCGCTGGCCGCGATGGTCGGCACCGAGCATCAGGTTGTAGCGGCCAGGCGCCTTGCCCACCAGCGCGATCTCGCCCAGGTATGGCCGCGAGCAGCCATTGGGGCAGCCGCTGATGCGCAGGTGCAACGGCGCATCGCCGATGCCGTGCGCGTCCAGCAGGCGTTGCACATGTCCGGCGAAGGCCGGCAGGTAGCGTTCGGCTTCGGCCATGGCCAGCCCGCAGGTGGGCAGGGCCACGCAGGCCAGCGCGTCGCGCTGCAGCGGGCTCGCGCGGAGATGCAGGTCCAGCGCGTGTTCGGCCACCAGCGCATCCAGTGCGTCGCGTGCCTGTGCAGGCACGTTGGCGATCACCAGGTTCTGGTTGGCGGTCATGCGCAATTCCACGCCCGCGTGCGGCGAGAGCAATTCCGCGATGCGGCGAAGCCCGGTGAGATGCGTCACCGCGCTGCCGCGGCCATCCAGGGCACCGTCCACGATGCGACCGGACGGAATGCGCAGCGTGAGGTGCGCACGGCCATCGGTCCCTTCGACCCAGCCGAAGCGGTCGCCGTTGTGGTCGAACGCGAACGCACGTGCGGGCTCCAGCGCGAAGCCGGCGCGGCGTTCCACCTCGGCCTTGAACCAGTCCAGCCCGCGGTCGTCGATGGTGTATTTCAGCCGGGCGCGCTTGCGTACGGCGCGGTTGCCGAAATCGCGCTGCGCGGTGACCACGGCTTGCGCCACTGCGATCACCTGGCCGGGCGCGACGAAGCCGATCACCTCGCCCAGGCGCGGATAGGTTTCGGCATCGCCGTGCGTGGCGCCCATGCCGCCGCCCACGGTCACGTCGTATCCCTGCAGCTCGCCGGAATCGCCCAGGATCGCGATGAAGCCCAGGTCCTGCGCGAACACGTCCACGTCGTTGGTGGGCGGAATGGCGAAGCCGATCTTGAACTTGCGCGGCAGGTAGGCCTGGCCGTAGATCGGCTCGGGCTCCTCGCCGCTGCCGGCCACGCGCACCTCGTCCAGCCAGATCTCGTAGTAGGCGCGCGTATTTGGCAGCAGGTGCCGCGACAGCGCGGCCGCCTGCGCCTGTACCTGCGCATGCGCGGCGGAAACGTGCGGGTTGGCGGAGACGGCGATGTTGCGGTTCACGTCGCCGCACGCGGCCAGGGTGTCCACCATCGCAGCGTTGATGGCCTGCATGGTCGCCTTGAGTTCGCGCTTGATGACGCCGTGGAACTGGAAGGCCTGGCGGGTAGTGATGCGCAGGCCGCGCTCGGCGTAGGTGGTGGCGACGGCGTCGAGCTTCAGCCACTGCGCGGGCGTGACCAAGCCGCCGGGCGTGCGCGTGCGGATCATGAAGCTGTGCGCGGGCTCCAGCTTCGCCTGGCGGCGTGCGTCGCGCACGTCGCGGTCGTCCTGCTGGTAGCTGCCGTGGTACTTGATCAGGGTCTGGTCGTCCTCGCGCAGCGCGCCGGTGACCGGATCGGCCAGCGATTCCAGCAGCGAGCCGCGCAGCCGGGCGCTGGCGGCCTTGATGTCTTCCACCGAATGCGCGCCGGACATCAGTACACGTCCCGGGCGTAGCGCCCCTGGCGCGCGAGCTGGTCGAGATACGCGGCGGCGGTTTGCAGGTTGCCGCCGTTGTGCGCGGCCACGGCGTCCAGCAGCGCGGCATGCACGTCCTTGCCCATCGCAATCGCGCCGCACACGTAAAGGTGCGCGCCGCCCTGCAACCAGTCGTACACCTCGCGGGCGCGTTCGGCGATGCGCTGCTGCACGTAGGTCCTGCGCCCCGGCTCGTCGCGCGAGAAGGCCAGGTCGATCCGGTCCAGCGTGCCGTCCTTCAGCGCGCGCTGCCATTCCAGCTGGTACAGGAAGTCGCTGCGGAAATGCGGATTGCCGAAGAACAGCCAGTTGCGCCCGTTGTGCCCGGCCGCCGCAGCGCGGGTGGCGCGCCGCTCCTGCACGAACGCACGGAACGGCGCCACGCCGGTGCCGGGGCCGACCATGATGATGTCGCGCGCGCGGTCGGCAGGCACGCGGAAACGTTTGTTGGCCTCCACGTACACCGGCAGCGTGTCGCCGGCCTGGCGGCTTGCGAGCAGGTGCGATGCGACGCCGTGGCGCGCCTCGCCATCGAACCGGTACGCCACGTGGGCCGCGGTCAGGTGCGCCTCGTCGCCGACTTCCTTGCGGCTGGAGGCGATGGAATACAGCCGCGGCACCAGCGGGCGCAGTGCGGAGACCAGCCCGGCCGCGTCCCAGTCGCCCGGGTGCCGCCGCAACAGGTCGGGCACCTGCGCCTGCGCGAGCAGGCCTTGCAGCGCGTCGTTGCCGGCCGGCGCGAGCAGCTGTTGCAGGCGCTCGCTAGGCGCGCGCCCGGCATGGGCCGCGATGAACGGTCGGCTGAGCCGCGTCAGTTCGCGCCGCTCGCGCAGCCAGGTGCGCAGCGGCAGGGTGTCGCCTGCATGCGCCACGGGCGTGTCGCCGTCCAGGCCCGTCGCGGCCAGCACCTCGTCGACCAGTCGCTCCGGGTTGCGCGGCCAGATGCCCAGTGCGTCGCCGGGTTCGTAGCTCAACCCGGCGCCGTCCAGAGACAGCTCCACGTGGCGCACGTCCTTGCCGCTGCCGCCCGCGGTGATGCGCTGGTTCGCCAGCACCTGGGCATGGAACGGTGCGTCGCGGGTGACGGTGGCCGCTGCCACCGCAGCTACCGGGCGCAGCGGCGTGATCGTGGCACCGGGCTTGAGGACGTCCTTCGCCCTTGCCAGCAGTTGCGCGCGCCATGGATCGGCGACCGCCTCCACGTCCAGGTCGGCCGCACCGCGCGCATGCAGGCGCGTGGCGCCCAGTTCCGCCAGCCGCCGGTCCAGCAGTTCGCCCACCGCGTTGAAGCGCGGATAGCTCGAATCGCCCAGGCCCAGCACCGCGTACTGCAGCTGCTCGAGCCGTGGCGCCCGCCCGCCGGCGAGGTGCTCGTAGAAGTCGCGCGCATCGTCGGGCGGATCGCCGTCGCCCTGCGTGCTGATGACGATCGCCAGGTGGCGTTCGGTCTTCAGATCGCGCAGCGGGTAGGCGTCGGCGCGCAGCAGGCGCACGGGCAGGGCGGCCGCTTCGCAATCGGCTGCCAGGCGTTCGGCCACGCGGCGCGCGTTTCCGGTCTGGCTGCCGTACACGATGGTGAGCGGTGCACTGGCCGGTGCAGGTACAGGTGCCGGCGCCGGGTCGAGGATCGCCGCGTGGCCTGCGCGGCCGCGCGCGACGCCGGCCGCATAACCCGACAGCCACGCCAGCCCGAAGCCGTCCAGTTCCGCGGCCAGCGCCTGCGCGCGGGCCAGCTGCGGCTCGGTCAGGGGAAGGGCGGCGATGGCAGGAGAGGCGGACAAGGCGCAGGCTGGGTCGGGCGGGAGCGTGCACCGTAGCCAGCGTCCGCGGCTGCGTGAAAGGACGGACGGTTATGCCGTCATGCGTGGAGCGGCCTGCCGCGTGCAACCATCGCTGCGCATACTGCCGGCCGTCGCCGACTTCCCGCCCGGGTGCCTTGCATGGAAGTGTCCGAATTCCTGCTGTACGTGGCCGCGGGCTTCGCCGCGCAGCTCGTCGATGGCGCGCTGGGCATGGCCTACGGCGTCACGGCCTCCAGCCTGCTGCTGGGCATGGGCGTGCCGCCCGCGGCGGCCAGCGCCACGGTGCACGCGGCCGAATGCTTCACCACGGGCGCATCCGCGCTGTCGCACCGCACGTTCGGCAACATCGACCGCCAGCTGTTCAAGCGCCTGCTGCTGCCGGGCATCGTGGGTGCGGCGCTCGGCGCCTATCTGCTGACCAGCCTGCCCGGCGATGCGCTGAAGCCGTGGATCGCCGGCTACCTGATGCTGATGGGCGGGGTGATCGTGCTCAAGGCGTTCCGCGAGTTCCCCCCGCGGCAGGTCACCACCCACCTGGCGCCGCTCGGGTTCGGTGGCGCGCTGATCGACGCCATCGGCGGCGGAGGCTGGGGGCCGATCGTGGCCAGCAACCTGATGGCGCGCGGCAACGCGTTCCGGATGACGGTGGGCACGGTGAATGCCGTCGAATTCTTCGTGACCCTGACCGCGTCGGCCGTGTTCCTGGTCACCCTGGGCCTGACCAACTGGCGGATGATCGTGGCGCTCGCGCTCGGCGGGGTGATCGCCGCACCGCTGGGCGCGTGGATGGTGCGCAGGGTGCGGCCGAAGCCATTCCAGATCGCGGTGGGGGTGCTGGTCATCGCACTGAGCGTGCGCACCCTGCTGCAGACCTTCGGCGTGATCGACTGACGCGCGGCAGCGCCCGGCTTCGCTTCAACGCCGGACCACCGGCGCGCGCGGACGGCGACCGCGGAACAGCGCCACCACTACCAGGATCAGGATCGCCCCGAGCAACGCGCCCACGAACCCCGCCGGCTGGCCGGGCGCGTACCAGCCCATCTGTTGGCCGATCCACCCGGCGAGCAGTGCGCCGCCGATGCCGAGCAGCGTGGTGAGGATCAGGCCCATGCTGTCGTTGCCCGGCTTGAGGAAGCGTGCCAGCACGCCCACCACGAAGCCGATCAGGATGATGTACAGCCAGTTGCTGCTGCCGAACAGTTCCATGACCCATGCACACCCGGTAGTGGACGAGCCGACAGGTTAGCAGCGATCCGGCCCCCGCCAGGGCGGGGCCGGGGCCATGCCCCCGACCGCCTTGCGCAACGCGGCGCGCGCGAGCAGGCGGGTCGAATCCAGGGTCGGCAGCGGCGAATTGCGGTCGTCGATGGCCAGCGGGATCTCGGTGCAGCCCAGAACGACCGCATCGCAGCCGCGCGCCTGCAGGCCCCGGATCGCCTGCTGGAAGAAGGCGACGGTGTCCGGCCGCACGATGCCGTACACCAGCTCGTCCATGATCCGTCGCCCCATCTCGGCGCGCTCGGCATCGCCCGGCCGCACGCATTCCAGGCCGCGCGCCTGCAGCGCTTCGGGATACACCTCGCTGTCCACCAGCCAGCGCGTGCCGGTCAGGCCCAGCCGGCGATGGCCGCGCGCGGCGGCTTCGTCGGCCACTGCCGCGGCGATGTGCAGCCACGGCAACGGCGAGGCTGGAGCGACCAGCGGCAGCGCCTGGTGGACGGTGTTGTCCGGGCAGATCAGGAAGTCGGCGCCCGCGGCAGCGAGCCTGCGAGCGGAGGCCAGCATCAGCGCGGCAACGCCATCAAGGTCGCCGCGCTCGAGACACCGCACGTAGTCCGCCAGCGAGGCGCCGTGCAGCGACACCTGCGGGTGCGCATGCGCGCCCAGCAGGCCGGCGCCTTCGCTGCAGACGGTGCGGTAGCACAGCGCGGCGCCCTCGGCCGAACAGGCGACAATGCCGATATGCAGCGGCGACGCCACGCCACGCCGCGCCTCAGCAGCAGCCGTGCGCCCCGTGGCGGTCGCCGCTGTCGGCGGCTACGCCCACGCCGGTGGTTTCGCCGCGCACGCTGGCCGCATGGTGTTCGGCGATCACCCGCGCCACCGATGCGGTGACCTTCTTGCCCATCGGGATGTGCAGGAACTCGTTGGGGCCGTGCGCGTTGGAATGCGGGCCCAGCACGCCGGTGATCATGAACTGCGCACCGGGGAACTTCTCGCCGAGCATGCCCATGAACGGGATCGTGCCGCCTTCGCCCATGTACATCGCCGGCTTGCCGAAGAATTCCAGGCTCGCCGCGTCGATGGCCTTTTCCAGCCACGGCACCATCGCCGGCGCATTCCAGCCGGTCGATGCCTTTTCCAGCTTCAGCTCGACCTGCGCGCCATAGGGCGCATCGCGCAGCAGCGCTTCCTGCAGCAGTTCACCGCCGCGCTTGCCGTCCAGCGTGGGCGGCAGGCGCAGGCTCAGCTTGACCGCAGTGAACGGGCGCAGCACGTTGCCGGCCGAGGACAGCGCCGGCAGGCCATCCGCGCCGGTCACCGACAATGCCGGGCGCCAAGTGCGGTTGAGCACCAGTTCGGTCAGGTCGTCGGCCATCGGCACCATGCCGGGCAGGAACGGGAACTTGCTGTAGACCTCGTCGCCCAGTACTTCGGCGACCTTGGCCGCCTGCGCAAGGCGGTCGGACGGGATCTCCACGTGCAGGCCGTCCACCAGGATGCGGCCGGTCTTCTCGTCCTCGATGCGCGACAGCAGCTCGCGCAGGATCCGGAAGCTCGACGGCACGATGCCCGACGCATCGCCGGAGTGCACGCCTTCGGCGAGCACCTTCACGGTGAGGTTGCCGCCGGCCATGCCGCGCAGCGAGGTGGTGCACCACAGCTGCTCGTAGTTGCCGCAGCCCGAATCCAGGCACACCACGAGCGACGGCTTGCCGATGCGGTCCGCCAGGTGGTCCACGTACGCGGGCAGGTCGTAACTGCCGGATTCCTCGCAGGCCTCGATCAGCACCACGCAGCGCGCGTGCGGCGCGCCCTGCGCCTGCAGCGCCTGGATCGCCGCCAGCGAGCCGTACATCGCGTAGCCATCGTCCGCGCCGCCGCGGCCGAACAGCTTGTCGTCGCGCAGCACCGGCTTCCACGGACCCAGGTCGTCGTCCCAGCCGGTCATTTCCGGCTGCTTGTCCAGGTGACCGTACAGCAGCACGCAGTCGTCGCCGGTGCTGTCGTCGGTGGCGGGGATGTCGATGAAGATCAGCGGGGTGCGGCCTTCCAGCCGCACCACTTCCAGCTGCATGCCGGGAATCGCCTGCGCGCGCGCCCAGGATTCCATCAGCTTGACCGCGTCGTCCATGTAGCCGTTCTTCACCCAGTCGGTGTCGAACATCGGCGACTTGTTGGGGATACGGATGTACTCGACAAGCTGGGGGACGATCTCGTCGTCCCATTTCTCGCTCACGTAGCGGTCGACCTTGCTGGCGTCCACGTGGTTCTCCGGCGCGTTGTGTACGGGGATTCTAGACCCGGCGGCATTAACGGCACCGGCCCCCCCTCGGATTTTTCCTAGGCCGCGGCGGGCCGGAATCCGATCCGTGGCGGGTGGTGCGCCGATGGTGCCGGGCCGCGGCGCCACGCAATCTGTGCCTCGCCGGGCCGGCCATGCAACGCCCCCGGTACCCATGGAACCCAACCCGACGAAAAGGATCTCGCCATGCACCTGTTCAAACTGCGCACCCTGAAGCTGGCCGCGCATTCGCTGCTGCTGTCGCTGGCCCTGGCGGGCAGCGCGCTGGCCGCCGAGAAGGTCAACATCAATACCGCCGATGCCGCGACCATCGACCGCGTGCTGCTCAACATCGGCCCATCCAAGGCCGAGGCCATCGTCGCCTACCGCAAGCAGAACGGCGCGTTCAAGAGCCCCGACCAGCTGGCGCAGGTCAAGGGCATCGGCCTGAAGACGATCGAGAAGAACCGCGACCGGATCGTGGTGGGCGGGGCGCCCGGCAAGGGCCGTGCGGCCGCCAAGGCGCCGGTTCGCAAGCCGGTGGCCAGCCGCTGACCTGCTTCGGCCGGGCGCAAGGACGCCGCCCGGTCGTCGCGAAGCAGGACGCTTCGCCGGAAAGGGCCGGAGGGCCGACACGGATGTAAGCCGCACGGCTGCCAGGAAGGCGGCCGGGCGGCATCTTCGTACACTGCCTGCATGCGTACCGAGCCTGCCCGCATCCGCGTGATCGCCGCCAACGAGTACCGGCGCGAGCAATGGAAGAACGGGCTGGGCTGGACCCGGGAGATCTGCCGGTACCCCGCGACCGGCGCGTGGGACTGGCGGGTGTCCATCGCCGAGATCGAACAGGACGCCGCGTTCTCCGCGTTCCCCGGCGTCGATCGCGAACTGGTGCTGCTTTCCGGCAACGGGCTGCGCCTGCGCTTCGACGATGGCCGGGTACGCGAGTTGCTGCCGCCGCACGCGGCGGCGCGCTTCGCGGGGGAGGAGGGCGTGGTCGGGGAGCTGGTGGACGGGCGCACCACCGACTTCAACCTGATGTGGCGCCGCAATGCGGTGGACGCGCAGCTGTGGCACCGCCCGCTGGTGGGGGCGATGGTGCTGTTCGTGGATCCCGGCGAGACGTGGCTGCTGCACCTGGTCGCAGGCCACGCCGGCTTCGCGGACGGTTCACGGACGCCGGCTCTGCAGGCCGGCGATACCGCGTTGTTGCGCGCGGCAGACGGTCGGGCGAGGGCCGTGCTCGACGGCGCGGGCGAGGCGCTGCTTGCAAGACTGTCGCCACGCGTCACGACAGGCGGGATGACCTGACGCGCCCAGGAAAAGGCGCGCGACCGGCCGGCACGGCTAGAAGCGGAAGCGCGCGCTCAGATACACGGCGCGAGGCGAACCGGGCGTGATGTTGTTGTCGTTGTGCGCCGAAACGAAGTACTCCTTGTCGAACACGTTTTCCAGGTTGAGCTGCAGCTCGACGTTGTCGGTGAGATCCAGGAACACGGCGGCGTCGTAGCGCGTGTTGCCCTTCACCACCACCAGGTTGCTCGTGGATGCGTAGAAATCGTCGCGATACGTCGCGCCCAGGCCCACGCCCCAGCGGTCGTTGACGTCGTAGCGGTTCCACAGCGAGGCTGTGCGCTTGGGCAGCTGCGCCGGTTCCAGGTTGCTACCCGGAATATCGCCATCCTGCCAGGCATAACCGCCCATCACGCTCCATGCCTCGGTGATGTTGCCGGCCAATCCAATCTCGAGGCCGTCGATCCGCTGACCGTCGATCAGGATCGAGCTCTTCGGGTCGTTCGGATCCGGTGAGATGACGTTCTTGCGCTCAAGCCGGTAGGCTGCCGCGGTGAGGCTCAGGCCGGGAATGACCTCCCACTTCGCGCCGAGCTCGTAGTTGCGGAATTCCTCGGGATCGAAGGCGCGGTTGTTCGCAGTCAGCGAGGTCATCTGTTCGCCGGAGCGGGGCAGGTGCGCCAGGCTGTAACTCGCATACAGCGACAGCGAATCGACCGGTTTGTAGACCAGGCCCGCACGCGGCGACACCAGATTGTCGGTGGCCGAAATGCGTTCCCCGGTGCGCAGGTTGTGGAAATCGACATCGAAGCGGTCGTAGCGCAGGCCGACCAGGGCGTGCCACTGCGGTGAGAGTTCGATCTGGTCCTGCACGTACACCGCTGCGACCTTCGCAACCGTGTGGTTCTCTGCGTCAGTTTTGCTCGGGGCGAAGAAAAGTGGGCCGGTGTAGCGCGGGTCTCCCAGCGGCACCAGCACCGAGCTCACGTCGCTGCCCGGATCACCGAAATACCCGGTCAGGCGCAGGTTGTCGGTTTCCTGGCGTCCGAGTTCGGCGCCGAACAGGAGGGTGTGCTGGATCGCACCGTCGATGTTCCAGACCAGATCGGTCTGGTTGAAGAGATTCCTGCGCGTGGTCAGGTTGTTGTAGGCGGCAACCGGCACGCGTGCCGTGGTTCCGCTCAAGTTGACCGGGCCGCTGGCGTAAACGTTCTGGTAGAACTTGTGGTGGTCGGCCAGACGCGTGCGATTGCGCAGGCTCAGGCCACTGCCGAAGTCGTGTTCGACCAGCGCGGTGAAGGCGTCCACGTCGACCCAGGTGGGGCTGCGCGCGGGATCGCCGAAGAACGTGGAGCGGTCGGTTTCCACCGGCAGGCGCCGCCCGTTGGTGGCGTTGGGGAGGGACGGAACGCCGCGATCGGCCACGCGCTCGTCCTCGAAGTGCTCGAGGCCCAGGTGGATACGGGTGTCTTCGCTGGCGGCGAACGCCACGGTGGGATTCAAGCCCCAGCGCCTCGCTTCATAGCCGTCGCGATAGCTTTCGGAATCCTCGAACATGCCGGTCACGCGCACGGCGAACGCGTCGTTGACCGGCTGCGCGACGTCGGCAGCCACGCGACGGCGATTCCAGGAGCCTACCTGAAGATCGAGTTCGCGAAAGGTGTCCCAGCCGGCCTGCTTGGTCACGCGATTGATCACGCCGCCGCTGCCGCCACGGCCGAAGATCATCGCGTTCGGTCCCTTGAGCACTTCGACGCGTTCGATGTTGTAAAGGTCGCGGAAGTACTGGGTGTCGTCGCGAATGCCGTCGACGAACATGTCCGAAGTGGACGCGCTCCCGCGCAGCACAGGCGTGTCGCGGTTGCCCTCGCCTTGCGCCATGGTGGCGCCGGGCACGTAGCGGACCACATCGGACAGGTTCTGCATCGCCTGGTCGCGGATCAGGTCCTGGGTGACCACCGTGATCGCCTGCGGCACGTCCTGCAGGTCGGTATCGGTCTTGGTGGCCGAGCCGGTGCGCTTGCGCAGATAGCCGTAATCCACCTTGCCGATGACCTGCACCGTGTCCAGATCGGTCGCTGCGGCATCGTCCGCGGCGGACGCAGCGGCGGCCGCGGCAGGCAAGGACTGGGCGAAGGCGGGCGTAGCCAGCAGGGAGGCGAGAGCGGCGGCCAGCGGGGCGGCCGACAGGCGGATGCGATGCATGTCTGGATTCCGGTGATCAGGTCTTCGCCGAAGGGCGCGATACCGGAATATTAATGAGAACGATTTGCACTTACAAGATGAATGGGCGCAACCACGCTGCTTTTCCCCCGCAGCGCCGGACAGGCGCTCAGTCGCGGTCGTCGCGGGTCCAGATCGCGTCTTCGCGCACCTCGACCGGGAACTTGACGATGGGCGCGTATGCGGGTGCGTTGAGGGCGCGGCCGTCGCGCACATCGAACCTGGAGCCGTGCAGGACGCACTCGATCGTGGCGGCTTCGCCGTCGAAGGGTCCGGCCGAGAGTTCGAAGTCCTCGTGGCTGCAGCGGTCCTCGAGCGCGTAGTAGTCGCCGTCGTAGTTGAAGACCACGATGGGCGTGTCGCCGTCCCAGGCGACCTTCGATTCGCCCGGCAGCAGTTCCGAAGTGGCGCAGACGCGGATCCAGGCGGTCATGTCGTGCTCTCGCGGGTACGGCCCGCATTGTAGGAGCGGCCCCGGCCGCGGGCCTTGCCGTGGCGGGGACGGGGCCTCCGGGCGTTGGTGGGCGGTCACCGCAACTCGGCGGGCGGTCACCGCAACACGGTCGTGGCGCAAGCCGCTGCTACAGCTGCTTTTCGAGCACCTCGAAGCGCAGGTCGTCGCGCCGGGGGATGCCGTAGCGGGGGTCGCCGTACGGAAACGCCTTGTGGATGCCGGTGCGCTGGTAGCCCCGGCGTTCGTAGAACGCGATCAGTTCGTCGCGCAGATCGATCACCGTCATGCGCATCGCCGGCAGGCCCCAGTCTTCGCGCGCGATGCGCTCGGTCTCGGCCAGCAGCCGCTTGCCCAGGCCCGCGCCCTGCAGGTCGGGGCGCACCGAGAACATGCCGAAGTAGCCCGCCCCGTCTTCTTCGGCGACATGTGCGCAGGCAAGCAGGGCACCGGCGCGCTCGGCGACGACCACGCGGCTGCGCGCGCGCGCGATGTCGCGCAGCAGGACCTCGGGCGCGATGCGCGGGCCGTCCAGCAGGTCCGCCTCGGTGGTCCAGCCCTGCCGGCTGACGTCGCCGCGATAGGCGGACGTCACCAGCGCCACCAGGGCGGGCACGTCGTCGTCGGTGGCGTCGCGGAAGCGGATGTCGGACACGGGTTGGCTGGCAGGAGCGGCCTGGCCGCGAGGGTCGGCGGAAGATACCGCAACAGCGGCGGACCCCACGTCCGGAACCGCGCCTACAGCAGGAGCTTGCGGACCTTCCGCAGGGCGGCAACGAAGCGTTCGACCTCGTCGTGGGTGTTGTAGAACGCCAGGGACGCGCGGCAGGTGGCGGCCACGCCGTAGAACTTCATCAGCGGATGCGCGCAGTGGTGGCCGGAGCGCACGGCGACGCCTTCCAGGTCCAGCAGGGTGGCCAGGTCGTGGGCATGTGCGCCTTCCAGCAGGAAGCTCACCACGGCGGCCTTGCCCGGCGCCGTGCCGATCAGGCGCAGGCCATCGACCTGTCCCAGCTCCTCGTGCAGATGCGCCAGCAGTTCCGCCTCGCGCGCGGCGATGTGCGCCATACCCACCGACGACAGGTACTGCACGGCCGCGCCCAGTCCGATGTGGCCGGCGATGTTCGGCGTGCCCGCCTCGAAGCGGTGCGGCGGATCGTTGAACACCGTGCCGTCGAAACTGACTTCCCTGATCATCTCGCCGCCACCCAGGAACGGCGGCATGGCCTCCAGGTGCTCCCGCCTGGCCCACAGCGCGCCCGTGCCGGTCGGGCCGCACATCTTGTGGCCGGTGAAGGCGTAGAAATCGCAGCCGATCGCAGCGATGTCCACCGGCATGTGCGGCAGCGCCTGCGAACCGTCCACCAGCGTCGCGATCCCGCGCCGGCGCGCTTCGCGGCAGATCGCGCGCACGGGGTTGACGGTGCCGAGCACGTTGGACACGTGGGTCAGGCCCAGCAGCTTCACGTCCGGGGTCATCGCGGCGTGCAGCGCGTCCAGGTCGAGCGCGCCGTCGGGGGTGATGTCGGCCACCCGGATCGCGGCGCCCGTGCGTTCGGCCACCAGCTGCCACGGCACGATGTTGGCGTGGTGCTCCATGCGCGTGAGCACGATCGCATCGCCGGGGCCCAGGCGCGGCAGCGCCCACGCGTAGGCCACCAGGTTGATCGCGAACGTGGTGCCGCTGCACAGCACCAGCTCGTCGGCGCGCACGTTGACGAAGCCGGCCAGCGACCGGCGCGCGGCTTCGTACGCGTCCGTGGCCTCGCTGCCGAGCGCGTGCACCGCGCGGCTGACGTTGGCGTTGTGGTGGCGGTAGAAATCGTCCACCGTCTCGATGACGCTGCGCGGCTTCTGGCCGGTATTGGCGTTGTCGAAGTACAGCAGCGGCTTGCCGTGCACCTCGCGTTCCAGCAGCGGGAAGTCGGCGCGCACGCGCGCCCAGTCGACCGGAGGCGGTGCCGCGGTGCCGTGGCCGCCGGCGTTCATGGCGTGCGCAGCCGCAGCAGCGCGGCGTCCAGCGCGGATTCCAGCGCGCCGCGCAGGGCGTCGTCGCCGAAGCCGGCCACGGTCTCGCGGCAGAACGCCGCGGTCAGCAGGCGCTTGGCCTGGTCCTGGCCGAGCCCGCGCGAACGCAGGTAGAACAGCGCGGTGGGATCGAGCTGGCCCACGGTGGCGCCGTGTGCGGCCTTCACCTCGTCGGCATGGATTTCCAGCACCGGCTGGGTGTCGATCTCCGCGTTGGCCGACAGCAGCAGGTTCTTGTTCGACAGCTCGGCGACGGTCCCGTCGGCACCTGCCCGGATCGCGATGCCGCCATGGAACGCGGCGCGCCCGCGCCCGTCGGCCAGCCCGCGCCACAGCAGTTCGCAGGCGGTGTCGCGTGCGATGTGCTCGATGCCCAGCCGCGTGTCCACGTGGCGGCGCCCATCGGCGAACAGCACGCCGTTGGCGGACAGCTGCGCGCCTTCGCCTTCCAGGCGCACGTTGAGTTCGTTGCGCGACAGCGCGCCGCCGGTTTCGAGGTCCACGCGGCGGTAGCGCGCGTCGCGGCCCAGCACGGCGTCGACCCGGTTGAACAGCGTCGCGCCATCGGATTCCGCCTGCAGCCGCGCGTGCGACAGCGCCGCGCCCGGCGCCAGATGCACGTGGCACAGCGCATTGCCCAGGTTGGCGTGCGCATCGTGCGCCAGGAAATGCTCCACCACGGTGGCGCGCGCGCCGCGGCGCAGCTCGACCAGGTGCCGCGCATGCCACGCCACGTCGCTGCCTGTCGCCGCGCCCACGAAGACAAGATGGATCGGCGCCTCCACCTGCACGCCTTCGTCGATGCGCAGGACCGCGCCGTCGCGCGCCAGGGCCGCGTTGAGGCGGGCGAAGACCTCGTCGCCGCGGTCGAAGCGGCGGCCAAGGAACGCAGTGTCGCGCGCATCGCCGCGCAACGCTTCGCACAGCGGCTGCAGCGACACGCCCGCAGGCAGCGCACCCGCGTCGGAAAGCATCGGTGTGTACGCGCCATTGACGAAGACCAGCCGCGGCCCGGCAATGCCGGCAGGCAGCGCCGGGTCGATCCCGGCCACTGCGGCGGCGGTGCCGAAGGCGCGGCGCTCCAGCGCTCGCAGCGAGGTGTATTTCCACGCCTCGCTTCGCGGGCCGGGCAGTCCGTCGCGCAGCGCCGCGTCTAGCGCGGCCCGGCGCGCGCCGTCGCCCTCGAACCCCGCTGCGAGCGAATCGAGCAGCGCGTTCATGCCCGCGCTCCGGTGGCGCGCATGGCCCACGCCGCGGTCATGCCGCGGCTTCCGGCGCGATGCGGTCCTTCACCCACGCATAGCCGTGGGCCTCCAGCTCCAGCGCCAGTTCCGGCCCGCCGGTTTCCACGATGCGGCCGTCCGCCAGCACGTGCACCACGTCGGGGCGGATGTAGTCGAGCAGGCGCTGGTAGTGGGTGATGACCAGGAACGCGCGCCCGGGCGAACGCAGGGCGTTGACGCCGTCGGCGACGGCCTTGAGCGCGTCGATGTCCAGGCCCGAGTCGGTTTCGTCCAGGATCGCCAGCCTCGGTTCCAGAACCGCCAGCTGGAAGATCTCGTTGCGCTTCTTCTCGCCGCCGGAAAAGCCTTCGTTGACGCCGCGGTTGAGCAGCGTGTCGGGCAGGTGCAGCACCTTGAGCTTCTCCCGCACCAGCTTGAGGAACTGCATGGAATCCAGTTGGTCCTCGCCGCGCGCCTTGCGCTGCGCGTTGAGGGCGCTGCGCAGGAAATAGGTGTTGTTCACGCCCGGGATCTCCACCGGGTATTGGAACGCCAGGAACACGCCGTCGGCGGCGCGCTGTTCCGGCTCCTTGGCCAGCAGGTCCTCACCGTCCAGGGTCACGCTGCCGCTGGTGACGTCGTAGCCGTCGCGGCCGGCGATGATGTTGCCCAGCGTGGACTTGCCCGCGCCGTTGGGACCCATGATGGCGTGCACCTGGCCGGCGGCCACGTGGAGCGAGAGTCCCTTGAGGATCTCGCGGCCGCCAACGCTTGCGTGCAGGTTTTCGATCTTGAGCATGTGCCTGGGTCAGTCGGTGGATGCGACGGAATCGCGAGGGGAGGGGGGCGTGCGCGTGACCAGCTACGCGTGCGCGGAAGGGCAAATCTGAGGGTCGTAGCCGCCTGCGATCAGCACGCGTCCGTCGGTAAGAGCGGTGGCGGTGGAGAACGCCAGCTTGGCGCCGACCGCCTCGGGGATTTGCCCGAAGCGCTGCGCATCCGCGTCCAGCACCTCGGCGCCCGTGCCGCTGCCGGCCACCAGCACGGAGCCGTCCGGCCATGCGAGCACCGCGTCGAGGAACTTGTAGCGTCCTTCGGCCATCTGCGGGCCGGGAGACGCCGTGCCGTCGCGCCACCATTCGTTGTCGCGGAAATGGCCGGCTTCCTCCGGGATCGAGGCGCCGCCGAATAGCAGCACGCGATCGCCCAGCATCACCGCGGCGTGCTTGTGCCGGGCGCGTGCCAGGGTGCCGGCGGGTGTGAACCGCGAAGTGGCCGGATCGAAGACTTCCAGCGACGCCAGCACGGTGCGCGCGTCGCTCGACCCGCCGGCCACCAGCACGCGGCCGTCGGGGAGCAGGGTGGCGGTATGCGACATGCGCGCCGTCGCCAGCGCGCCCACCGGCGTGGAGCGGCCGCTGCGCGGGTCGAAACGCTCGGCGCTGGCGAGGCGGCGCATGCCGTCGCCGTAGCCGCCGGCCACCAGCACGCTGCCGTCGGCCAGCAGCGTGGCGCTGAAGCCGTCGCGAGCCTGCTGCAGTTCGCCTGCCGCCTGGAACCGGCCGCTGCCGGGCACGTAGCGCTCGACGCTGGCGGTCACGCCCTCGCGCGTCCAACCCCCGATGAGCAGCACCGAGCCATCGGCGAGCGCGACGGCCCGATGCCCCGCGCGCGCCTGGACCAGCGTGCCGGCCGGCGCGAACGAGGAGGCGGCCGGATCGAACAGCACCGCGTCGCCGGACAGCCCCTCCTCGCAACCGTCGGCGGCGCAGCCTCCGGCGATGAGCACGCGTCCGTCCGGCAAGCGCGTGGCGCTGTGCGCGGCGCGCGGCGAGGGCATGTCGGCGGTGCGGCCGATCCGCACGCCTTGCGCGTTCGCAGCATCCGGCGCACGTGCGGCCGCAGGTGCGCCCTGCGCCGACGCGGCCACGCCCGGCTCGCCCGCACGGCAGGCGCTGGCGAACAGCACGACAGCGGCAAGCGCGAACGCGGCCTTCATCCGACCGAGCCCTCCAGCGACACTTCCAGCAGCTTCTTGGCTTCCACCGCGAACTCCATGGGCAGCTCGCGGAACACCTGCTTGCAGAAGCCGTCCACGATCAGGCTGACCGCGTCTTCCTGCGCGATGCCGCGGCTGCGGCAATAGAACAGCTGGTCGTCGCTGATCTTGGACGTGGTGGCTTCGTGCTCCACCGTGGCGGTGGGGTGCTTGACCTCGATGTAGGGGAAGGTATGCGCGCCGCACTGCTTGCCGATCAGCAGGCTGTCGCACTGGGTGTGGTTGCGCGCGCCCTCGGCGCCGCGCTCCACCCTGACCAGGCCGCGGTAGCTGTTCTGGCCGCGCCCGGCGCTGATGCCCTTGCTGACGATCTTGCTCTTGGTGCGGTTGCCGACGTGGATCATCTTGGTGCCGGTGTCGGCCTGCTGGCGGTGGTGGGTGAGCGCCACGGAATGGAACTCGCCCACGCTGTCGTCGCCCAGCAGGACGCATGACGGGTACTTCCAGGTGATCGCCGAACCGGTTTCCACCTGCGTCCACGTGACCTTGCTGCGCGCGCCGCGGCATTCGGCACGCTTGGTGACGAAGTTGTAGATGCCGCCCTTGCCGTTCTCGTCGCCGGGGTACCAGTTCTGCACGGTGCTGTACTTGATCTCGGCATCGTCCAGCGCCACCAGTTCCACCACGGCGGCGTGCAGCTGGTTCTCGTCGCGCATCGGCGCGGTGCAGCCTTCGAGGTAGCTGACGTAGCTGCCTTCCTCCGCCACGATCAGGGTGCGCTCGAACTGCCCGGTGTTGACCGCGTTGATCCGGAAGTAGGTGCTCAGCTCCATCGGGCAGCGCACGCCGCGGGGGATGAACACGAACGAGCCGTCGGAAAACACCGCGGAATTGAGCGCCGCGAAATAGTTGTCGCCGGTGGGCACCACGCTGCCCAGGTACCTGCGCACCAGGTCCGGATACTCGGCGATCGCCTCGGACATGGAGCAGAAGATCACGCCCTTCTCGGCCAGCTCCTTGCGGAAGGTGGTGCCCACGCTGACCGAGTCGAACACGGCGTCCACCGCCACGCCGGCCAGCTTGGCGCGCTCGTGCAGCGGCACGCCGAGCTTCTCGTAGGTATCGAGCAGTTCCTGCGGCACTTCGTCCAGCGAGGCGTACTTCGGCCCCTTGGGCGCGCTGTAGTAGCTGATCGCCTGGAAGTCGATCGGCGCGATCTCGAGCTTGGCCCAGTGCGGTTCGCGCATGGTCAGCCAGTGGCGGTAGGCCTGCAGCCGCCACTGGGTCATCCACTCCGGTTCGTTCTTGCGCGCGGACAGGGCGCGGATCGTGTCCTCGTCCAGGCCGGGCGGCAACGACTCGGATTCGATGTCGGTGGAAAAGCCGGCGTCGTAGCGGCGGCCGAGCTGTTCGGCGATGCCGGCGTTGCGTTCGAGCAGGGTTTCGGCGCTCATGTCGCGTCCTCAGGCAGTGGCCAGCACGGCGGGGATCGGGCGCGCGCCGCGCGCGGGCGCGACCGGCGCGCGCATGTCGGCCAGGGTCACGCCGCGCAGCGCATCGGCGACCACGTCGTTGATGCGCCGCCAGTTGGCGCGCACGCCGCACGAGGACTCGATGCCGCAGGCCCCCGCGTGCACGCTGCATTCGGTCATGCCCAGGGGGCCTTCCATCGCTTCCACGATGTCGACCAGGTTCACTTCGTCGGCGCGGCGCGCGAGCCGGTAGCCGCCGGTGGCGCCGCGGAAGCCCTCCACCAGCCCGGCCTGGGCCAGCGGCTTGAGCACCTTGGCCACGGTGGGCATTTCCAGGCCCGCGCGTTCGGCCAGCCCGGCCGCGCTGAGCACGGTGTCGGGCTCGCTGGCGAGCACGGTGAGGACCACGGTGGCGTAGTCGGTGAGCTTGGTGACGCGGAGCATGGCGGTGGCTCGGGGCGGAGGGCGGGCCCCTGGCTGGCGATCAATTCGTACCGAAATTGTACGCATTTGACCGGGGCGGCTCAATCCCGTGCAATTCCGCTCCCCGCGGCGCATTGCAGCTGTTGCTGACGGGGCTTCAGCCGCGAGCCGTTCGCGAAGCACGTGGCTGAAGCCGCTCCTGCGTCCGCCCGATGGCAGTCAGCGCGCTTCAGCCACCCAGGCGCGTGTGCTCCAGCGGACGCTCCCGGTGCACCAGGGTCCACTCCACGTGCTCCGCCAGTGCGGCTTCGCCCAGCACGCGCAGGATCGCGCGCTTCTGGGCGTCGGTGGTGGCGGCATCGAGCCTGCGCCTCGCCCCCGCATAGATGCGCTCCATGAAGCGGTACTGCTTCACGAGCTCCTTGTCGGCCTTCTTGTGGGCGTACGCCTCGTGCACGCCCGCGGCGACCGACAGCAGGCCCATCGCCACCACCAGCACGTTCTTGGTGCCGTAGCCCCAGCGGTGCGCGAAGACGGCCAGCACCAGGCTGATGCCGATCCCCAGCGCCAGGCAGGCGCGCGCCAGGCGCTCCGCGTTGTGGTGCTGGCGCGCGCGCCGCGCCGCGGTGGCGCGGAAGTAGCCGAGCTGGCCGTCGGACGCGGGCGTACCCACCCATTCGTCGATCACCGCACCGAGTTCGGCGCCGCCGCTGGCGTGCGGGACAAGCAGGCCTTCTAGGCTCGCCGCGCGCATCACGTTGCGGATCCAGCCCAGTTCCAGGTCCTGCTCCTGGATGAAGTGCTCGTTGGCGTGCGACGGATGGTGCAGGTCCACCACTCCGGCGCGGCGCCAGTACGACTGCACCCGCAGGCCTTCGGCCAGTGCCCGGTAGTCCAGGTACTTGCGGTGCCACTGGCGCCGCTTGACCAGCACCGCCAGGCCGACGCCGGCGGCGAACAGCAGCAGGTACAGGTAGATCATCGCGTCCTGCGAGTGCACGTGCGCAAACAGGATGAACGCCGCCCCGGTGGCGCCGGCGATGGCATAGGTGAGCCGCAGCACGCGCATCACCCGGCGCTGGTAGTTGCGGGCCATCCAGTCCGCCGACACGAACAGGCGATGGATGGGGCAGGGGTCGGACGGCTCGCCTTGCGCGGCTGCGGCGTACTTGGCGCGGTCGTCGTTGAACTCGGCCTGGCGGCGGAACATCTGGTCGAACGCGTCCAGCAGCGTCGCGCTGCCGGCCAGGTCGTCCAGCGATGTCACCCAGCGCGGCGCGCCCAGCCGTGGCGCGGGATCGTCCCGGCGCGCCGCGGGCAGGTGCCAGACCAGCGTGCTGTCTTCCATGCCCAGCAGCGTCATGGCCGCGGTGCGCGCCTGCAGCTGCCCGGGCACGTCCCCATGCAGGTGGTAGCGCACCACGTGCGAGGTGCCGCCCAGCGAAGCCTGCTCCTGCCCGTCCCACAGCGCGATCAGCACATGGCAGTGGCGCGACACGAAGAAGCCGGCCTGCGCGTACTGGCGGTCGCGCGCCGGTCCGCGCACGGCCGGATCGCCCAGGGCGTCGCGCTGCACCGGCAATGGCAGCAGTTCCGCCCGCGCGACCCCGCGCTCGAACGCGGCGAGGGCGCCGGGGGTGTCGAAATCGCTGCGGTACGCCTCCACCGGCAGCGGCAGCGGCGCGATCACGCGCAGGCCCAGTTCGAAGGCGACGTCCGCCACCAGCGCATCCGCGCCTTCGGCCAGCGGCGACAGCACCACCAGCGGCAGTTGCGGATAGCGCCGCTGCAGATCCAGCAACAGCGCACGCACCTGCGCCTGGAGCCCCGGCACGTCGTGCTCGCGCAGCTTGCGATGACCGGTGACGCCGATCAGCAGGCCCGGTGCGCTGGCGGTGGCTGCTGGCATTGCGCTTCCCCTGTGCGTGGGCGAGTAACGAGGCCGTCGTTGCCCCGGCATCAACGCGCTGCGCGGCGTCGCAAGGCCATGCGCGTGGCGGCGGCTGCCCATGTCCGTCACAATGGCCCCCCGACGCCGCGACCAGACCCCGCCCGCATGCCCAAGACGTCCAAGCACAAGATCGAAGCCCGTCTCTCGCCGATCCACGGCAACGGCGTCTTCGCCATTGAGGCGATCAAGAAGGGCGAGCGCATCGTGCGCTACAAGGGCACGCTGCGCACCCACGCCGAGGTGGACGAGGAATACGGCGACCAGGACGAGGACGGGCACACCTTCCTGTTCACGCTCAACGACGACTACGTGATCGACGCCAACGCAGGCGGCAACGTGGCGCGCTGGATCAACCACAGCTGCGCGCCCAACTGCGAGTCGGAAGTCGAGGAGGACGAGAAGGGCAGGTCCAAGAAGGACAAGGTCTACATCGTGGCCCTGCGCAACATCAGGCCCGGCGAGGAACTGACCTACAACTACGGCATCGTGCTGGACGAACCGCATACCAAGAAGCTCAAGCAGCTGTGGGCGTGCAAGTGTGGCGCGAAGAAGTGCACCGGGACGATGCTGCAGCCCAAGAAGTAGCGGCGCGCCGCGAGCCGCAGCACAGCGGCAGCGGCAGAGCACCACCGGCCCGATCGCCGCCCCGCCGGTTCGCACCACGCCCGGACACGCGCGCGCCGACGCCCCGCCTGCCGACCGCGACGCGATCGGCTTGCGGCCGATCCGGGACATCCCATCCAGGCCTCAGGATCACGTCGGTTGCGGGCCGGACCCCGGCCCGTGCGGAGCTGACGGCATCGCCGCGCGGGACGCGTCGCGTCGCGCGCGCACCCGAACCACGTGCATGCGCTATATCGGGCACAGGGATGCCGGTGCCGCACGTTTGGTTTACATGACTTGCGGCAGTCGGTCGGCGGAGGGCGCGCGGCTACCTTGCACGCCGTCGCAGCGGAGCACCGCTGTCCCGTCCCGGAACCCCGCCATGCGTCGTCGCGTCCAGCCCGTGCACACCCGCCTTTGCCTTGCGTTGCTGGGGTTGCTCGCGGCCCCGGCGTTCGCCGTGGAGGTCGACGGCCGGATCGATCCGACCGAATGGGCGGGTGCGCAGCACGTCACCGACTTCAAGGTGGTGCAGCCGCTGACCGGCGCTGCGCCGTCGCAGCCGATGGAGGCGTGGATCCTGGCCACGCCCGAGGGCCTGGCGATCGCATGGCGCGTGCGCATGGACCCGGGTACGCCGCGCAGCCGCCAGGCGGTCCAGCGCGATTTCGACGCGCAGGTGGACCGGGTGAACGTCAACATCGACTTCGACGGCGACGGGCGCACCGCCTACAACTTCTGCATCTCGTCGACCAACGGCATCGGCGACGGCGTGTTCACCAACGAGAACAACTTCAACGACGACTGGGACGGCAACTGGCGCCACGCCACCCAGGAGGACGAAGCCGGCTGGACCGCCGAGGCGCTGATCCCGTGGTACATCGCGCCCATGCGCGGCGGCGAGGAAGGAATGAGGCGCATGAAGATCAACATCGACCGGGTGATCGGCGCCACCGGCGAGCGCGCGGCGTGGCCGGCCGTGACCTTCGAGCGTTCGCGCTTCATGTCCGACTTCGCGCCGGTGCAGGTCGCCGCGTACACGCAGTCGCTGCTGGCGGTGACGCCGTACGTGTCGGGCCTGTACGACAACGTGCGCGGACGCGGCGATTTCGACGGCGGTGCGGACCTGTTCTGGAAGCCCAACGGGCAGTTCCAGCTCAGCGCCACGCTGAATCCGGATTTCGGCCAGGTCGAGAGCGACGACCTGGTGGTGAACTTCAGCGCCACCGAGACCTTCATCAGCGACAAGCGGCCGTTCTTCACCGAGAACCAGGGCATCTTCGAATACACCACGCCGTCGGACTTCAGCCAGCTGCTGTACACGCGCCGCGTGGGCGGGCCCGCGGACGACGGCCGCGGCGCGGGCGACATCACCGCGGCGGTGAAGCTCAATGGCAACCTGGGCAGCGCCAAGTACGGCGTGTTCCATGCCGACGAGCGCGGCGATGCCGGGCGCAGCTTCAGCGCGCTGCGCCTGGTGCGCGATTTTTCCGCGCAGAACCTGGGCCTGATGGTCACCCGCGTGGACCGGCCCTTCCTGGATCGCGAAGCCACCGTGCTCGGCGTCGACCACGACTGGCGGCCGAACGCGCGCTGGAACGTGCGCAGCCGCGTGTTCGGCAGCCGCATCGAGGACGACGGGCGCACCGCCAGCGACCTGGGCGCCACGGTCTGGGCCGACTACGAAATGGATCGCGGCTGGCGCCAGCAGTGGATCGCCATGCACTTCGGCAACGACCTGCAGATCAACGACGCCGGCTACTTGGCGCGCAACAGCCTGAACTACCTGCACTGGCAGGTGTCGCGCCGCTTCACCGACCTGCCCGAGACCTCGCGCTACGCCTCCAAGGACTGGCGCTGGCGGATCAGCGGCACCGACAACAACCGCGGCGATCGCCTGCAGCGCCAGCTCCGCGTCAGCCGGCAGAGCCAGCTGCGCAACGGCAGTTCGGAGTTCGCCCAGATCAACGTCAACAGCAGTGGCGTGGACGACCAGATCACGCGCGGCAACGGCGTGCTGAACCGCCCGGCCAGCTTCAATGCGTTCTTCGAGTACGGCCGGCCGCGCAAGGGCGACTGGTCGTTCGATACCGAACTGGGCGCGCGCAGCGGCGGCCTGGCCGGCAACGACCGGGTCGGCTGGTCGGCGCAGTTCACCCCGACCTACTACGTGAGCGACGACCTGAGCCTGTTCGCGGGCGTGTTCGCCGAGCGCATCCCCGATTGGCTGGTCTGGCAGGGCGGCAACGTGGTGGGGCGCTACGACGAGCGCGCGCTGCAGCTCAACGCGGGGCTGGACTGGAACATCGGCAGCCGCCAGGAACTGCGGGTGAAGCTGCAGGCGCTGGGCCTGGATGCGGAACTGGACGAGGCGATCGAAGTCCAGCCCGGCGGCGGCTACATCGTCTCGGCCCAGCCGGTGGACGATTTCAACGTGCGCACGCTCGGCTTCCAGATCCGCTACCGCTACGAACTGGCGCCGCTGAGCTACCTGTACGTGGTGTACGGCCGTGGCGGTTACCGGCAGGACGCGTACTCGGATGACGTCGGCAGCCTGCTCGGCGAGAGCTTCGACATCCGCGACGACGAACAGCTGCTGGTAAAGCTCAGCTACCGCTTCGAACTGTAGCGCGCGACGCGCGCACGCGATGGCCCGGGTGCTTCCGTAGCAGCGGCTTCAGCCGCGAGCCCTTGGCGCGGTACGCATCCAGGCGCCGTTGTGCGTTTGCCGTTGCGCGGCCGCTCGCCCGCGAAGCGCTGCTTGCAACGATTCAGGGCTCGCGGCTGTAGCCGCTTCTGCAACAGGCTTGTGCTGCGAATGCGGGAGGCCGATGCCGGAAGTTGGGTGACCAACGACAGTCGATCGCTTTTGGCAACGGGCGCAGGCTGCGCCATCCGTCGAGGGGACAACACGAATGCGCACCACGTTCGGCTTCCTGCTGCTCGCTTGCGCGATGCCCGTGGCCGCAGTCGAGATCGACGGCCGTATCGACGACGCCGAGTGGACCGGTGCGCAGCGCGTGGCCGACTTCCGCTTGACCGAACCGCTGAGCCGCGAGCCGCTGGCGCTGCCCACCGAAGCCCTGATCCTGGCGACGCAGGACGGGTTGGCGATCGGGTTCCGCAACACCCAGCCGCCGGGCGTGCCGCGCAACCGGCAGCGCGGCCAGCGCGACAACGGCGGCGCCGTGGATCGCGTCAACCTGTACGTGGACTTCGATGGCGACGGCCGAACCGGCTACAACTTCACGGTGACGCTGGCCAACAGCATCAACGACACCACCATCACCAACGAGAACCAGTTCAACTCGGACTGGGACGGCGACTTCCGCCATGCCACGAGTGAAGACGAGCACGCGTGGTACGTGGAGATGCTGATCCCCTGGCATATCGCGCCGATGCGCGAGGCCAGCGGCGGCCAGCGCACCTTGCGCATCGGGCTGGACCGGGTGGTGGCCGAAACCGGACAGCGGGCATCGTGGCCGGCGGTCGGGTTCACCGAACCGCGCTTCCTGACCCGCCTGCAGCCGGTCACGGTGCCGGCATACAGCCAGTCGCTGCTGGCGGTGACGCCCTACGTGTCGGGCATCCACGCCAACGGCGAGCTCGACCGGCGCGGCAGCGACTTCGACGCGGGCGCCGACCTGTTCTGGAAGCCGAACGGTCGCTTCCAGCTCAGTGCCGCGCTCAACCCGGACTTCGGCCAGGTCGAGAGCGACGAGCTGGTGGTGAACTTCAGCGCCACCGAGACGTTCTTCAGCGACAAGCGCCCGTTCTTCACCGAGAACCAGGGATTCTTCGACGTGCCGTTCGGCTCGCTCAACCAGCGCAGCCGGCTGCTGTACACGCGGCGCGTGTCGGGCGACGTGACCGCGGCGGTCAAGGTCAACGGCAGCCTGGGCGCCTTCAACTACGGCGTGTTCGCGGCCGACGAGGACGACGGCCGCGACTTCTACGCGGTGCGCGCCACCCGCGATTTCGAAGGCGGCGAGCGCGGCGACCACGGGCTCGGCGCGATGGCCACGCGCGTGGAAGCGCCCTTCCTGGACGGGACGGCCAACGTCTACGAGGCCGATCACCGCTGGTCCAACGCGCGCTGGAACGTGCGCAGCACCGTGGTGGCATCGGACGTGGCGCAGGGCGGCGTGTCGCTGCGCGATTCCGGCGCGCAGGTGATCTTGGATTACGACATGCAGAACGACTGGCGGCAGCAGCTGTACGCGCTGCACATCGGCCGGGACTTCCAGCTCAACGACTTCGGCTACCTGGAGCGCAACAACTTCAACTACCTGCGCTACGACCTGGGCCGCCGTGTGACCGACCTGCCGGAAACCTCGGCCTACAGCGGGCACGACTGGCACTACGCCGCCTCGTACCGCAGCAACGACCAGGGCGAACGCATCGCCTGGGCGGCCGCCGTGAACCGGCAGAGCAACCGCCGCGACGGCGGCAACGAGCTCTTCGACGTCGCCATGTGGTCGCGCGGGCAGGACGACCTGATCATGCGCGGCAACGGGATCGTCGAGATGCCGGCCAAGCTGTACGCGTATTACGAGCGCTTCCGCCCGCGCAAGGGCGCGTGGCAGCTGTCCGGCTCGGCGCGCTACGCGGGCGAGGGCCTGCAGGGCCCGGGCAGGGGCGGAGTGACGCTGAGCTTCGAGCCGACCTACTTCGTCAACGACGCGCTCAGCTTCGGCGCCAGCCTGGAGCTGTCGCACAACGAGGACTGGCTGCTGTGGCGCAACGAGGGACGGCCCCAGGGCCGTAACAACCTGCTGGCGACCTACCGTTCCGATCTGGCCTACCTGGCCGCGGGCGCGACCTGGCTGATCGATCCCAGGCAGGAATTGCGCGTGCGGCTCGAGGCGATCGGCCTGGATGCCGAAGCCGTGCAGGCCTGGCGCGTGGCCGGGCGCACCGCGGTGGCCAGCGACGAGGCGGTGCCGGATTTCTCGGTGCGCAACCTGGGCTTCCAGGTGCGCTACCGCTACGAGCTCGCGCCGCTGTCCTACCTCTACATCGCCTACGTGCGCGGCGGTTCGCTGTTCCAGGAAGCGCTGGGCGGCTCGCCGGGCGATCCGTTCGGCGTCGGCAGCGAGTTCCGCGATGCGTTCGACCTGCGCGACAGCGAACAACTGCTGGTCAAGCTGAGCTATCGCTTCGAGCTGTAGCGCGCGGCGTGCGCGGGCCGTCGCCGCACGCGCGGCGCCGGGCGACTCGGCTCAGGGCGCGGCTTCGCGCAGGTCCGCGGACCGGATGCGCCACGCACGCTGTTCGGCGCTCGCGCCGTCGGCGACGCTGCGATGCAGGACGTAGCGCCCCGTAAAGCGCCTGACGCTGCCGTCCGCCTGGGTGGTGGACACGTTCACCGGAACTTCGATGAAGCGCTGTCCGGCGCCCGCGTCTTCCGCACCCGGCGCGCCCACCTCCACCGACACGCCCTGGGTGCCCTCGAAACCGCCTGCGAACTGCAGCGTGGTCTGGCCGCTTGCGGCGCCATTGTCGGACCACAGGCGGTGCGCGCCGGCATAGTCGCGTGCATTGATCGAGGCGTAGTAGTCGCGGACCAGCGCCACCGCGTCCGCTGCCGTGGGCTGCGCGGCGCCCACATCGGGCGCGGGCGGCGCCGTGAGCGGGCCGTCACCGTCCGGATCCACGCCGACCCCGGTTTCCGGATTGGCCGCGCCCGCCAGTGCCGGATCGATCACCAGGTCCTCGTCCGCCGCGGTCGCGGCCGGCGCGCCCCCCAGCACGGGCGCCTGGTCCTGGTTGCCGGGGCCGACGTCGGGGGTTCCGGTCACGCCGCCCGCGCCGGACGGCGTGGGCAGGCCTTCGCCGGCGTCCTGCGCGGCGCGCTGTCGGGCCGCGTCGCCATCGCCGCCGCAGGCGGACAGCGCCACGGCAAGCGCGAGCGCAATGCCGCAGCGGGCGGCTCGGAAGGGGGTTCGGTCGATCAAGGCAGGTTCCTCACTGGCCAAGCCGCACCACGACCTGGCCGTTCTCGATGGTGGTGGCGTCGATCCTGCGCGCGGCGATCTGCTGCCACAGGCCGGGTTCGAATTCGTACACCGGCTCGTCGCGCGCGTAGTCGGCCAGCCAGCGGTTGATCAGGTCGCGGCCGGTGGCGTTCATCGCGCCGCCCAGCTGCGGCACGTCCACGCTTTCCAGCGCCGGCGCGTCCAGGTGCAGCCCGCGCGTGCGCGGATCCCAGCGCAGGCCGCTGACCACCGCGAAACGCCCGGCCGGCCGGCGGCTGTCGTTGCCCAGCGCGCCGAAGCCGACATCGAAGTCCAGCCGCAGGCGGTTGCTCCCCTGCGGGATGCTGAGCCGCGGATTGAGCACGCTCAACCGCACCAGGCCGCCGAGCTTGTCGTAGTCGCGCGGGAAGCGGCGATCCAGATAACCCTGCAGCTGCGGCGCGGTGAACGCCACGCTGTCGCCCAGCAGCGCACCCACCGTACCCAGCGTGGAACACGCGGCGACCAGCACGGTCGCGGCCAGCAGGCAGAAGACGGAGCCGGGCTTGCGCATGGGATGGTCCGGTGGGGTGGGGCGGCTAACGTGGCCGGCGCACGGTGAACGCGCGGTTATCGCCGGTCGGTGCTCAGAGCACGACGCGCCTGGGATGCAGGTATCCCAGCAGCATTCCCAGCACCAGCACGGCGGCCGTGCCCAGGGCCATCTGCTTGTGCACCAGCGCCGCGGGCCACGGCTGCACGGCGTAGTAGATCAGGTAGCCGGGAAGGGTGGCCGCCAGCGCGAACGCGGCGCCGAAGCGCAGTCCGCGCGTCAGCGAACGCTCGCCCGCGGTCATCACCTGCCGGTACAGCCAGGTCATGCCGAAGCCGATCAGCACGTGCGCCGCGATCATGTACGGCAGGAACGCCTGCGCCTCCGCCTCGCCCCGCACGAAGCCGCCGGGCACCAGCGCCTGGTAGTCCGCGCGCAGCACCACGCCGTGGATGAGCATGTCCAGCAGCATCGCCGCCACCGACACCACCAGCCCGCAGACCAGGAAACGTTTGTCCATCGCGCGCACTCCGGATGTCGTCGGAAGCGCCCATCCTACCGTGGCGGCAGCGCCGCAGCCCGGGTGGGTCCTGCGCGCAGCAGCGGCAGCGGATCGTACGGGCCGGCTGCGCCGTAGATGCCGTAATGCAGGTGCGGCGGCGTGCCCTTGGCGTTGCCGCTGTCGCCCACGGTGCCCAGCACGTCGCCGGCTTGGACGATCCTGCCCGCCGCGATGCCAGGCGCCCAGTCCTCCAGGTGTGCGTAATAGTGGCGCTCGTGCGCGGGGCCCAGCACCCAGACCTGGCGCCCGCCGATGCCGCTCTCGCGCACGGAAGCGACCAGGCCGCGCGTGCTGCTGAGCACCGGCGTGCCGCGCTCGGCGAAGATGTCCACGCCATGGTGTTGCCGGTCGCGGCCGCGCGGTGCACCGAAGGTGTCGGCCACGCTGCGCGCCTGCACGCCCTGCACCGGCATCGCCACACCGTCCGGCGGCGGCATGCGCGAGAGCTCCCACGTGGTGCGCGGCACCTCCATCCAGCGCGAGTGCCATAGCCATCGCCCGCCAAACCCCAGCGCGGCCAGTACCAGTAGCCACGCGGCGATGCGCGCCCACGCGCTCAAGCGCGGGCGCCGTTCGGGATCCGGTCGGGCGCCGGCGTCATCCGGCCGCCTGGCGCACTTCGTCCTCGAGTCGCTGCTTCAGCGCGTCGTCCAGCTTGAGCTGCCGCGCCAGTTCGTCCAGGTAGGCGCGCTCCATGAAACTCTGTTCGTCCGCGGCGAGCAGGCTGGCCAGGTACATCTCCGACGCCATCTCCGGCGACTGCGACGCCCGCGCGACTTCCGCCGGATCCAGCGGGCGTTCGAGTTCCTCGTGCAGCCACTGCTGCAGCGAGGCATCCGCGTCGATGCGGCGGAATTCGCCTTCGATCACCTCGCGCTCGCGCGCGTCGATGTGGCCATCGGCCTTGGCCGCGGCCACCAGCGCCTTCAGGATCGCCTGCGCATGCAGCTCGGCCTGCGGTGGCGGCAGGCGGTCGATGGTTTGCGGTTCGGCGCCCGCGGCGAAGCCGCCCTGCTGCCGCTTCCAGTCGCCGTACGCGCGGTAGGCCAGCACGCCCACCGCGGCCACGCCGCCGTACAGCGCCACCTTCTTGCCGTACTTGCGCGCCTTCTTGTTGCCCAACAGCAGACCGAGCGCGCCGCCGGCCAGCGCACCCTTGCCGAAGTCCGCATTGAGCCAGCCACGCCCGTCGCTACCGGTGGGTGCGGGCGCGCGCGTGTCCTGCCGCGCCAGCGGCCCGCCACCGGTGCCGCCGAGCAGCCCGTCCAGGCCGCCGCCGCCGATCTGCTGCTGTGCGGTCTTGAGCAACTGGTCCAGAAACCCTTGGGTCTTCATGCGTGCGCTCCGATGGGCCGAACCGGAACGATGCGGCCGCGGCCAGCCGCGTTCAAGGCGTGCGCTGCGCGTGCGCGCAAAAAACAGGGGCCGGGTTCTGGCGAACCCGGCCCCTGCGCTGTCCTGGCCGCCGCGTGCGCTGCTGCGCCACGCGGCCTCATCCCGCGATCAGGCTGCGGAATCCTTGAGCTTCTTGAGCGGACGCACCTTCACCTTGACCGAAGCCGGCTTGGCGGCGAACCACTGCTCTTCCTTGGTGAACGGGTTGATGCCCTTGCGCTTCGGCTTGGCCGGCACGCTGACCGCGGAGAACTTGGCGACGCCCGGCAGAGTGAACGCACCGGCGCCCTTCTTGCTGAGCGAAGCGTGGATCGCGCCTTCCAGCGCGGCCATCACGGCACGCACGTCCTTGGCAGCCACGTCGGTGGCGGCGGAAATGTGGGCCACCAGGCCCGACTTGCTCAGGGCTTCCTTGATGGGCTTGGGGGCGGCCGGCTTGGCGGCGGCGACCTTCTTCTTGGCAGCGACTTTCTTCTTTGCCATGTGCGTGTGATTCCCTCGTCGAAAAGACTGTTTTTGTGGGTTGTTCGAGTGGGCCGTTGGAGCCGGCACGCGCAATGTATTGCAAGAAAACCCGCGCGCCAAGTCCTTTTTGCCGGGATTTCCGGCATTTTTCCCGGTCTTTCCGCCGGGCGGCGAAGCCGTGCCGCGCGGCGTCCGGTCGGCGCCGGTTCAATCCTCCTCGTGGCGCGGCTTGAAGGCGGCCACGAGCCGCGCCTGCACCTGCGCAGGCACCGGTTCGTAATGGCTGAAGTCCATCGAGTAGCGACCGCGCCCGGCGGTGACGGATTTCAGCTCCGCCGCGTAACCTTCCAGCTCGGACAGGGGAACCTGCGCCTTGACCACGATCTCGCCGCCGCGCGCCGCATCGGTGCCGTTGATGCGCGCGCGCTTGCCGGCAAGGCCGCCGCTGATGTCGCCCATGTGCTGCTCGGGCGCGCTCACCTCCAAGTCCACGATCGGTTCCAGCACCTGCGGGTCCGCACGCGAAACCGCATCGAGGAAGGCCTTCTTGCCGGCCGCCACGAACGCCACTTCCTTGCTGTCCACCGGATGGTGCTTGCCGTCGTACACGATCACGCGCACGTCCTGCATGGGATAGCCCGCCACCGCGCCGGACGACAGCGCCTGGCGCACGCCTTTCTCGACGGCGGGCAGGAACTGGCCGGGAATCGTGCCGCCCTTGACCTCGTCCACGAACTCGAACCCGCCGCCGCGCGGCAGGGGCTCGATACGCAGGAACACTTCGCCGAACTGGCCCGCGCCGCCGGTCTGCTTCTTGTGGCGGTGGTGGCCTTCCGACCTGGCGCCGACCGTTTCGCGGTAGGCGATGCGCGGCGGATGGGTGGAGACGTCCACGCCGTGCCTGTCCCTGAGCCGCTGCAGGACCACGCGCAGGTGCAGGTCGGACAGGCCGTGGATCACCGTTTCGTTGGTTTCCGCCAGGTGCTCCACCGCGAAGCACGGGTCTTCCTCCGACAGCTTGTGCAGGGCGGTGGCGAGCTTCTGTTCCTGGCCCTTGCTGGCCGCTTCCACCGCCAGGCCGAACATCGGCTTCGGGAACGGCACGGGCGCCAGGTGGATCTGATCCTCGTCGTGGCTGTCGTGCAGGACCGCGTCGAAGTGCAGGTCGTCCACCTTGGCCACCGCGGCGATGTCGCCCGGGATCGCCTGCGCCACTTCCACGTGTTCCTTGCCCTTGAGCTTGAACAGGTGCGCCACCTTGAACGGCTTCTTGCCGTCGTCCACGAACAGCTGCGTGTCCTTCCTCACCGTGCCCTGGTACACGCGGAACACGCCGAGCTTGCCCACGAAGGGATCGTTGACGATCTTGAACACGTCGGCGATGACGTGCGCAGCCGGATCCGGGCGCGCATCCACCGGCTGCGCGTCTTCGCCGCTGCCCTTGACGAACGGTGGCGGATTGGCTTCGCCCGGATGGGGAAACAGCCGTTCGGCGACGTCGAGCAGTTCGCGGATCCCCACGCCGCTGCGCGCCGAGGTGAAGCACACCGGCACCAGGTGGCCCTCGCGCAGGCACTGCTCGAACGCATCGTGCAGTTCCTGCCCGGACAGGCCTTCCTCGCCCAGGTCCAGGTAACGGTCCATCACCGTCTCGTTGATCTCCACCACCTGGTCGATGATCTTCTGGTGCCAGTCGGCCACCGGACCCAGGTCGCTGTTCCCGGCGGACGCGCCGCCGGCCGCGGTGCCGAAGCAATCCACCACGGCCTTGCCGCCGTTGGCGGGGAGATTGAGCGGAAGCACTTCCGGACCGAACTCGTCGCGCAGTTCCTGCAGCACGCGCGCCGGGTCGGCGCCTTCGTGGTCGATCTTGTTGACCACGACGACGCGGCACAGCCCGCGATCGCGCGCGCGTTCCATCATGCGTCGCGTGCCGTACTGCACGCCGGTGTCGGCATCCACCACCACCGCCACGGTTTCCACCGCCGCCAGCGCCGACAGCGCAGGGCCGCGGAAGTCCGGATAGCCGGGCGTGTCGATCAGGTTAAGGTGCACGCCCGCGTGGTCGATGCTGGCGATCGCGGCGTCCAGCGAATGGCCGCGTTCCTTTTCCAGTGGATCGAAATCGGACACGGTGCTGCCGCGTTCGACCGTGCCTGCCGTCTGGATCGCGCCGCCGGCATGCAGCAGGGCTTCGTACAACGTTGTTTTGCCGGCGCCGGGGTGGCCTGCCAGGGCCACGTTGCGGATCTGCTGTGTCGAGTAGGGCATGAGGCCGGATCTCCCTGTGAGGGTGATGCTCCGAAGGAGCGTGGCCGTCATGGCTGTCCGCAGCGGAAGGAGCGCAGCCGTCCGAGCGGGCGCTCGGCGGGCGGTCATGGCGGGCATCCACCTTATGCGAGTGCGGGGCGGGAATCGCGTTGCGGCGCAACAAACGCGTGCCGGTGTACGCGCCGGTAACGCAGCGGTGCCTACGCTGGCGGTCCCGTTTCCCCCAACAGGAGTCACCGCACATGGGCATTTCCCGCCACGCCACCGCGCATTGGGAAGGCGACCTCAAGTCCGGCAAGGGCAAACTCGGCACGCCGCAGAGCGGGCTGCTCGCCGACACGCCTTACGGCTTCAACAGCCGCTTCGGCGACACCAAGGGCACCAACCCGGAAGAGCTCATCGCCGCCGCGCATGCCGGCTGCTTCACCATGGCCCTGTCGGCGCGGCTGACCGAAGCCGGTTTCCCGCCCACGACCATCGACACGCGCGCCGACGTGGACCTATCCATGGAAGGTGGGCCCACGCTCAGCGCGATCCGCCTGGTCACCCGCGCTACGGTGCCGGGTATCGAAGCGGCGCAGTTCCGTGCGCTGGCCGACGACGCCAAGGTGAATTGCCCGGTGTCCAAGGCGCTCAGCGCGGTGCCGATCACCCTGCAGGCGGACCTGGAAGCGGCGTAGCGCATGACGGGCGCCGCCGGGCTGCGTTCGGCGCTGCTGCTGCATGGCGCCGGCGGCGGAGGCTGGGAATGGAACGTGTGGCGCGGCGTGCTGGAGGCCGGCGGGCTGCAGGTCGTTGCGCCGGACCTCCGGCCCGCACCGGCAGGCGTCGCCGCCACGCGGCTGAAGGACTACCTAGACCAGGCGGCCGCCGAGCTGGATCGGTTGCCGCCGCCGTGCGTGCTGATCGGCGCCAGCCTGGGTGGCCTGCTGGCGGCGCAGCTGGCACGGCACCCCGCAGCGCTGGTGCTGGTGAACCCGGTGCCGGCGGCACCCTGGCATGGCGCGCTGCGCGCGCGCGAACGCCCTGCGGTCGTGCCGTGGCGGCGGCAAGCGCGGCTGGAATCGACGCGCGCCGCGCTGCCGGGTGCGGATACGGCCACCGCCGTGTTCGCCTTCCGCCGCTGGCGCGACGAGAGCGGCGCGGCGTTGCGCGAAGCGCACGCCGGGATCCACGTGGCGCGGCCCGCCTGCCCCGTGCTGTGCATCGCCTCGCTGTGCGATGACGACGTGCCCGCTGCCGCCACCGAGGCCTGGGCACAGGCCTGGCAGGCCGACCTGATGCGGCTGGACCGCAGCAGCCATGTCGACCCGCTCCTGGGCGCGGAAGCCGCCCCGCTCGCGTCGCGCGTGCTGGCGTGGCTGTCGGCCAGGTGAACGTCGCGTCAAACGTGCTGTGCCGGTGCAGTGGAAGCGGTTTCGATTCAGCACGCCTTTACTGCGCGGCCCGGACCATGCCCTGGCGCCGCGATTTCCGCCGGCGACGGAGCAGACAACGATGAAGCGCATGCCAATTCGCGGCGTGGCCACCTCGATCCTGGCGCTGGGGCTGGCGGTTTCGGCAGGCACGGCATCGGCCCAGACGTACTTCGACACCGGCCGCTACCAGGACGGCCGCTATGGCGCGGAGCCGTACGACAGCCGCAGCTACGGCACGCAGCCCACGTATGCGTACGCGCGCGTGCTCAGCGTGCGTCCGGTGATGGACGGCGGTTATCGCGGCTATCCGGCTTCCTCGCAGCGGTGCTACCAGCGCAGCGATACCTACGCCGGACGCGACGACTATTACCGCAACGATGGCGGCTACCGCAACGACGGCTACTACGGGCGCGACGGCGGTTATCGCGATGCCGGCGATATCTACGGCAACGGCTACGGCGGCAGCAGCACCGGGCGCACGGTGGCGACGGTGCTGGGCGGAATCGTCGGCGCGGCGATCGGCAGCCAGGTGGGTGGCGGTTCGGCGCGCTATGCCACCTCGGCCATCGGTTCGATGGTGGGCGGTATCGCCGGGCAGAAGGTCTACGAGAATTCCGTACGCAACCGATCCCCGCGCAGCGGCACGGTCACCGTCTGCGATCCGGTCCCCGACGATCGCTATTACGACACCTACGGCACCGGCGGCGCCGGGGCCAACGCCTACGACGTGACCTACGAGTACGGCGGCCGCGAGTACACCGCGCGCACGCGCTACCACCCGGGGGATCGCATCCGCGTACTGGTGGATGTCAGGCCCGAGTAAGGGAGGGCGATTTGAACGGGGCGCTTGCGCCCCGTTTTTTTTGGGATGCCGGCTTCGCGTAGGCGAAGGTTCGATTCGACGCGACCAGGCACGACGCTGGCGATGCAGCCACCCGATCGCGCCGGGATCGGCTGACGGCTGCTTTGCTCGCGCAACGTGCCGCGGCACGGGGAGGTGCTTCAGCTACCAGTCGATATGG
>CAYRNF010000006.1:0-167 GCA_964425695.1 uncultured Pseudoxanthomonas sp. | reverse complement strand
CCGTCCACGACGGTGACGACGCGGCCGCCGGACCGCGCCGCGACGGGCTGACGGCCGCTTTGCTCGCGCAACGCGCCGCGGCGCGGGGAGGTGCCGCAGCGACCAGTCGATGTGGCCGTCCACGACGGTGACGACGCGGCCGCCGGACCGCGCCGCGACGGGCTGAC
>CAYRNF010000005.1:0-155712 GCA_964425695.1 uncultured Pseudoxanthomonas sp. | reverse complement strand
GCCGCGCGGCATGCCGCAGGTGGAGGTGTCCTTCGACATCGACGCCAACGGCATCGTCCACGTCACCGCCAAGGACAAGAAGACCGGGAAGGTGCAGAAGGTCGAGATCAAGGCCGGCTCCGGCCTGTCCGACGAGGAGATCCAGCGCATGGTGCAGGACGCCGAAGCGCATCGCGACGAGGACCGCAAGTTCCAGGAACTGGTCGGCGCGCGCAACCAGGCCGATGCGCTGGTGCACACCACGCGCAGCGCGATCAAGGACAGCGGCGACAAGGTCGGCGGCGAGGTGATCGGGCGCGCCGAAGGCGCCATCGCCGAACTCGAGACCGCGATGAAGGGCGACGACAAGGCGCAGATCGAGGCCAAGAGCAAGGCGCTGGAGGAAGCCGCGCAGGCGCTGTTCGCCGCGGCCGCCGCCGCGCAGCAGCCCGGTGCCGAAGGCGCGGACCAGGGCGGTGCCCCGGGCGCCGCGCCGCGCAACGACGACGTGGTGGACGCGGAGTTCACCGAGGTCAAGGAAGACGACAAGAAGTAATCGCCGCGACAAGCCCCTCTCCCCACGGGAGAGGGGTGGGGTGAGGGGCCGGCGAAGCGGTGCATGCCGACCGGCACGAACGCTGCCACGTTCCGGGCTGATCGCCGCCAACGCCTTCGCCGAACCCTCATCCGGCGCTTCGCGCCACCTTCTCCCGGCGGGGGAGGGGAAGTGCCCTTCAGAGATCAACGCTCCATGTCCAAACGCGATTACTACGAAGTTCTGGGCGTCCAACGCAACGCCAGCGAAGAAGAGCTCAAGAAGGCGTATCGGCGTTGCGCCATGAAGTACCACCCGGACCGCAATCCGGGCGACGCCGCCGCGCTGGCCAGCTTCAAGGAATGCAAGGAGGCGTACGAAGTGCTGTCCGACGGCGGCAAGCGCCGCCTGTATGACCACCACGGACACGCCGCGTTCGAGCACGGCATGGGCGGCGGCAATGCGGGGCCCGGCTTCCACGACGTGGGGGACATCTTCGGCGACATCTTCGGCAACATCTTCGGCGGCGGCGCGGGCGCGCGCGGTCCGCGACGCGGGGCCGACGTGGGCTACGTGCTCGAGCTGGACCTGGAGGAAGCCGTTGCCGGCGTGGAGCGCCGGATCGAGCTGCCCACGCTCGCCGCATGCGAGCCCTGCAACGGCACCGGATCCGAGGACGGCAAGCTCGACACCTGCAGCACCTGCGCCGGCCGCGGCCAGGTGCGGATGCAGCGCGGCATCTTCACCATGCAGCAGCCGTGCCCGCACTGCGGCGGCCGCGGCAGGACCTTTTCCAGCCCCTGCAAGTCCTGCCACGGCAACGGCCGCGTCGAGGATGAGAAGGTGCTGTCGGTCAAGATCCCCGCAGGCGTGGACACCGGCGACCGCATCCGCCTGGCCGGCGAGGGCGAAGCCGGGCCCGCGGGCGCACCCCCGGGCGACCTGTACGTGGAGGTGCGCGTACGCGCGCACGACATCTTCGAGCGCGACGGCGACGATCTGCACTGCGAAGTGCCGATCCGCATTTCGCAGGCCGCGCTGGGCGATACGGTCCGCGTGCCCACGCTGGGCGGCGAGGCGGAGATCCGCATCCCCGCCGAAACCCAGACCGGCAAGGTGTTCCGGCTTCGCGACAAGGGCGTGAAGTCGGTGCGCAGCCGGGCCCCGGGCGATCTGTACTGCAAGGTCGTGGTGGAGACGCCCGTGAACCTCACCCCGGAACAGCGCGACTTGCTCGAGCAGTTCGAAGCGACGTTCGTGGGCGAAGGCGCTCGCCGCCACTCGCCGAAGTCCAGCACGTTCGTTGACGGGGTGAAGGGCTTCTGGGACCGCATGGTGTCCTGACATCGACGCCTCGCTGCAAGGGCGACGCTCACCAACGCTGGGGCGCTTGAAGCGGCGTGCTTGAGCCTGCGGCAACGGCCAGCCCCGGAAACCCGCGCGATGTCGGTCGAGGCGGCATTCCCTGAAAGACCGCGCAGGTGCGGTGCACGCGTGGCGCGGCGCACCTGCAGCGACCTTGTGGTGGCACACACCGCCCGCTAGCCTGTCGCGATGCCACAGACGCGACTGCTTATCCACGGAGCCAACGGCCGCATGGGCCAGGCCTTGCAGCGCCTGTGTGCGCACGGCGGCGCCTGCCAGGTGGTGGCGGCGGTCTCGCGCACGGTCGGGCAGCGCGTGGTCGACGGCGTGCCGCAGTTCGCGGCGACCGAAATGGGCGGCACGCCGGAGTTCGACGTGGCCATCGATTTCAGCCTGCCTGCGGCCTTCGATCCGGTGCTGGCGCTGTGCCTGAAGCGCGGCAAGGCGCTGGTGTCGGGCACCACGGGCCTGTCGGAGACGCAGCGCGCCGCGGTTTCGGCGGCCGGGCAACGCATCCCGGTGCTGTGGGCCGCCAACTTCAGCCTGGGCGTGGCGGTGCTGAGCGAACTGGTGGAACGCGCCGCGCAGGCCTTGCCCGGCTGGGACTGCGACATCGTGGAGTCCCATCACGTGCACAAGCAGGACGCGCCTTCCGGCACCGCCCTGGCCCTGGGCGGCGCGGCCGCGCGCGGCGGCGCCCAGGCGCGCTATGCCTCGATCCGGGCAGGCGACATCGTGGGCGAGCACCTGGTGCAGTTCGCTTCGCAGGGCGAGCGCATCGAGCTGGTGCATCGCGCCACCAATCGCGACATCTTCGCCGCCGGCGCGCTGCACGCGGCCACGCGCCTGGCGGGGCTGCCCGCCGGGGTCTACGCGATGCGCGACGTGATCGACTGAACGGTGCGGCTGGCGCCGGGCGCGCTTGCCCGTTAGAATTCCCGCTCGCCTGAACCCCATGCCCCCGGACCGGTTGCCCGCCGCTCTGGCGGTTTTTTGCAACCTGACGTAGGCGAAACCCGTGACTGAAACCGCCATTCTTGCGCTTGAAGACGGAACGGTCTTCGAGGGCATTTCCGTGGGTGCCCCCGGCCTGTCGGTCGGCGAGGTGGTGTTCAACACCGCCATGACCGGCTACCAGGAAATCCTCACCGATCCGTCGTACGCGCGGCAGATCGTGACCCTGACCTACCCGCACATCGGCAACACCGGCTGCACCGGCCACGACGACGAGGCCGCGCGCGCGTGGGCCGCCGGGCTGGTGGTGCGCGACGTGCCGCGCCGGCCCAGCAACTGGCGCAGCGAAACCTCGCTGCAGGACTGGCTGAAGGCGCGTGGCATCGTCGCCATCGCGGACATCGATACCCGCAAGCTGACCCGCCTGCTGCGCGATCGCGGTGCGCAGAACGGCGCATTGATGGCCGGCGACGTCGACGCGCAGCGCGCCATCGAAGCGGCGCGCAAGTTCCCCGGTCTCAAGGGCATGGACCTGGCGAAGGAAGTCACCACCGCGGCGGCGTACGCATGGAGCGTGGGGCAACTCGACCTGGACAGCAATGCGTTCGTGGAAGGCGGCGGCCGCTACAGGGTCGTGGCCTACGATTTCGGCGTGAAGCTCAACATCCTGCGCATGCTGGCAGAGCGCGGCTGCGACGTGACCGTGGTGCCCGCGCAGACGCCTGCGGCGAACGTGCTGGCGCTGCAGCCCGACGGCGTGTTCCTGTCCAACGGCCCCGGCGATCCGGCGCCGTGCGACTACGCGATCGCCGCGATCCGTGAATTCGTGGACCGGAAGCTGCCCACCTACGGCATCTGTCTGGGCCACCAGCTGCTGGGCCTGGCCGTGGGCGCGCAGACGCTGAAGATGAAGTTCGGCCACCACGGCGCCAATCATCCGGTCATCGACCTGGACACGGGGCGGGTGATGATCACCTCGCAGAACCACGGCTTCGCCGTGGACGAGTCCACGCTACCTGCCAACGTGCGGGTCACGCATCGCTCCCTGTTCGACGGATCCAACCAGGGCATCGCGCTGATCGACGCGCCGGCCTTCAGCTTCCAGGGACATCCCGAAGCCTCGCCGGGGCCGCACGACGTCGCGCCGCTGTTCGACCGCTTCATCGACGCCATGCGTGTCCGGCGGGACTCGGGACACGGGACCCGGGACCCGGGATGCGCACCGTGAGCGTGTCCCACTTTCGCGAGTTGGATGTGTGGCAGGCGGGCATGAGTTTGGTGAAACAGGTCTACCTTGCGACAGCGACGTTCCCGCGTGAAGAGTGCTACGGGCTTGTCGCGCAGCTTCAACGCTCCGCGGTGTCGATTCCCTCGAATATTGCCGAAGGGAACGCGCGTTCCGGAACACGTGACTATGCGCGCTTCGTGTCGATGGCACAGGGGTCGTGCGCCGAGCTGCAAACCCAACTGCTGCTTTCGATCGAACTTTCGCTGGGAGACGCGGATTCCATCGAGCGCTGTCTTTCACTGTGCGACCGCGTAGGCCAGATGCTGCTGCGATTGCACCAGGCTCTGGTCCGCAGACTCGAATCCGAGTCCCCAGTCCCGAGTCCCGAGTCCCGGAGTTACTGATGCCCAAGCGCACCGACATCAAGACCGTCATGATCATCGGCGCCGGCCCGATCGTGATCGGCCAGGCCTGCGAATTCGACTACTCCGGCGCGCAGGCGTGCAAGGCGCTGCGCGACGAGGGCTATCGCGTGGTGCTGGTCAACAGCAATCCGGCGACGATCATGACCGACCCGGAGATGGCCGACGCCGTCTACATCGAGCCGATCAACTGGCGCACCGTCGAGAAGATCATCGCCAAGGAGAAGCCCGATGCGCTGCTGCCCACCATGGGCGGGCAGACGGCGCTGAACTGCGCGCTGGACCTGGCCGACCACGGCGTGCTCGAGGCGCACGGTGTGGAGCTGATCGGCGCCTCGCGCGATGCGATCCGCATGGCCGAAGACCGCGAGCTGTTCCGCGTGGCCATGGCCGAGATCGGCCTGGAATGCCCGAAGGCGGAAGTTGCGCGCACGCTCGAGCAGGCGCTGGATATCCAGACCCGCGTCGGCTATCCCACCATCATCCGGCCGAGCTTCACCCTGGGCGGCAGCGGTGGCGGCATCGCCTACAACCGCGAGGAACTGGTCGAGATCGTCAACCGCGGCCTGGAACTGTCGCCCACCACCGAAGTGCTGGTGGAGGAGTCGGTGCTGGGCTGGAAGGAGTTCGAGATGGAAGTGGTCCGCGATACCGCGGACAACTGCATCATCGTGTGCTCCATCGAGAACCTCGATCCGATGGGCGTGCACACCGGCGACAGCATTACCGTCGCCCCGGCGCAGACGCTGACCGACAAGGAATACCAGCGTCTGCGCGATGCGTCCATCGCGGTGCTGCGCAAGATCGGCGTGGACACCGGCGGTTCCAACGTGCAGTTCGGCATCAACGCGCAGACCGGGCGCGTGGTGGTGATCGAGATGAATCCGCGCGTGTCGCGTTCCTCGGCGCTGGCGTCGAAGGCGACGGGCTTCCCTATCGCCAAGGTCGCGGCCAAGCTGGCCGTGGGCTACACGCTGGACGAGCTGAAGAACGAGATCACTGGCGGCCTGACGCCGGCATCGTTCGAGCCCAGCATCGACTATGTGGTCACCAAGATTCCGCGCTTCGCGTTCGAGAAGTTCCCCGCGGCCGATGCGCGCCTGACCACGCAGATGAAATCGGTGGGTGAGGTGATGGCCATCGGCCGCACCTTCCAGGAGTCCATGCACAAGGCGCTTCGCGGGCTGGAGACCGGCAAGGTCGGCTTCGATCCCACCGGCCTGGACCTGTCCGACGCCGACGACCTGGCCACGCTGCGCCGCGAGGTCCGCGAGCCCGGCCCGGAACGCCTGTTCTACCTGGCCGATGCGTTCCGCGCGGGCATGAGCGTGGAAGACGTGCACGCGCTGTCGTTCGTGGATCCGTGGTTCCTGGACCAGATCGAGGAGCTGATCGCGGAGGAAGCGCAGGTCATGGCCGAAGGCGTGGGCGCGCTGGACGCGCACCGCCTGCGCCGTCTCAAGCGCAGGGGGTTCTCCGACGCGCGCCTGTCGCAGCTGGTGGGCACCGACGAGGCGGCGATCCGCGCCTTGCGCAAGTCGCACGGCGTGCAGCCCGTGTACAAGCGCGTGGACTCCTGCGCGGCCGAGTTCGCCACCACCACCGCCTACCTGTATTCGACGTACGAAGACGAGTGCGAGGCGCACCCGACCGGCCGCGACAAGATCATGGTGCTGGGCGGCGGGCCGAACCGGATCGGGCAGGGCATCGAGTTCGACTACTGCTGCGTGCATGCCGCCCTGGCGCTGCGCGAGGACGGGTACGAGACCATCATGGTCAACTGCAACCCGGAGACCGTCAGCACGGACTACGACACATCGGACCGCCTGTACTTCGAACCGCTCACGCTGGAAGACGTGCTGGCCATCGTCGACGTGGAGAAGCCCAAGGGCGTGATCGTGCAGTACGGCGGGCAGACCCCGCTGAAGCTGGCGCGCGCGCTGGAAGCCAACGGCGTGCCGATCATCGGCACCTCGCCGGAATCCATCGACCTGGCCGAGGACCGCGAGCGTTTCCAGAAGCTGGTCGACGACCTCGGCCTGAAGCAGCCGCCCAACCGCACCGCGCGCAGCGCCGAAGAAGCCCTGCTGCTGGCGCGCGAGATCGGCTACCCGCTGGTGGTGCGTCCCAGCTACGTGCTCGGCGGCCGCGCGATGGAAGTGGTGCATGCCGACGCCGACCTGGCGCGCTACATGCGCGATGCGGTGAAGGTCTCGAACGATTCGCCGGTGCTGCTCGACCGCTTCCTGGACAACGCGGTGGAAGCCGACGTGGACGTCATCGCCGACGCCGAAGGCAACGTGCTGATCGGCGGGGTGATGGAACACATCGAGGAAGCCGGCGTGCACTCCGGTGATTCATCGTGTTCGCTGCCGCCGTATTCGCTGTCGCAGCGGACCCAGGACCGCCTGCGCGAGCAGGTCGTGGCGCTGGCGAAGGCGCTGAAGGTGGTTGGGCTGATGAACACGCAGTTCGCCATCCAGGCCGGTGCCGATGGCGGCGAGGACACCATCTTCCTACTGGAAGTGAACCCGCGCGCCTCGCGCACCGTGCCCTTCGTGTCCAAGGCCATCGGCCTGCCGCTGGCCAAGATCGCCGCGCGTTGCATGGCGGGCAAGACGCTGGCCGAGCAGGGTGCGAACGCGGAGATCGTCCCGGACTACTTCTCGGTGAAGGAGGCGATCTTCCCGTTCGCCAAGTTCCAGGGCGTCGATCCCATCCTCGGCCCGGAGATGCGTTCCACCGGCGAGGTCATGGGCGTGGGCCGCAGCTTCGGCGCCGCCTTCGCGCGCGCGCAGGAGGCGGCCAGCATCAAGGCGCCGCCGGTGCAGGGCAAGGCGTTCGTGTCCGTGCGCGACCCGGACAAGCGTCGCGTGCTGCCGGTGGCCAAGGAACTGGTGCGGCGCGGCTACCCGCTGATCGCCACCCGTGGCACCGCCCAGTGGCTGCGCGACAACGGCTTCGACTGCGAGACCATCAACAAGGTCATCGAAGGCCGTCCGCACATCGTGGACCTGATCAAGAACGGCGAGATCGCGTACATCGTCAACACCACCGAGGGCAAGCAGGCCATCGGCGACTCGTTCTCGATCCGTCGCGAAGCCCTGCAGCAGCGGGTCACGTACTCCACCACCATTGCCGGCGCCAAGGCGCTGCTGCATTCTCTGGACTATCGCGACAGCGGCCCGGTGTGGTCGCTGCAGGAACTGCACAAGGAACTGGAAGCATCATGAGACCCCCCATGACCGCGAAGGGCGCCGCGCGCCTGCGCGCCGAGCTCGAGGAGCTGAAGTCGGTGCAGCGGCCGGCGATCATCGCCGCCATCGCCGAGGCGCGTGCGCACGGCGACCTGAAGGAGAACGCCGAGTACCACGCCGCCCGAGAGCAGCAGGGCTTCATCGAAGGCCGGATCAAGCGCCTGGAGTCCGAGATCTCGCACGCCCAGGTGATCGACGTGGCCAGCCTGAACGCCGGCGACAAGGTGGTGTTCGGCGCCAGCGTGGTGCTGGCCGACGTGGACAGCGACGAAGAGCGCCGCTACCAGATCGTCGGCGACCTGGAAGCCGACATCAAGCAGGGCCTCATCGCGATTTCCTCGCCTGTGGCACGGGCGCTGATCGGCAAGCACGCCGGCGACACCATCACCATCGACGCCCCGGCCGGCCAGCGCGAGTACGAGATCGTCAGCGTCGGTTACGAAGGCTGATCCGACCGCCGTGGCGCGCGTCGATTTCCTGCTGCCTGCCCGCGCGCGCTTCGGCGGCCAGCGTCCGTCGCGCGCGCTGGCGCAGGCGCTGGGCCGGGCGGACGTTCGCACCACGCAGCCCGGCGCGCGTGCGCAGCTGCGCCGCCAGTTCGCGCTGGTGCCAGACCACTGGCCGCTGGCCGCGCTGACCCGGCGCATGGACGCGGGCGACGCCGAAGCCGCCTGCTGGCTGCGCGCGGATCCGGCGCATGTGCGTGCGTCCATCAATGGCGCCACCCTGGTCGCCACCGGCGACATGCTCGCGCTTGATCCGGGCGAGGCAGCCGCGCTGCTGGGGCCGCTTCGGCCGCTGTTCGGCGACGCCGGTATCCCGATCGACGCACCGGTGCCCGCGCACTGGTACCTGCGCCTGCCGCGCGAGGCGCGGCTTCCGGTGTTCTCGGAGCCCGGCGACGCGCTGGGCGAGGATGTCTTCGAGCACCTGCCCGACGGCGAGGGCGGACGCCGCTGGCGCGCGCTGCTTAACGAGGCGCAGGTGCTGCTGCACCACCATCCTGTCAACGCCCAGCGTGCCGCGGAAGGCAGGCTGCAGGTGAATTCGCTGTGGTTCTGGGGCGCGGGCGTGCTGCCGGACCAGGTGACGCCGCGACATGCGCAGGTGCGCTCCCACGACGAAGTGGTGCGCGCGCTTGCCGCCGGCGTGGCGGCCGCGTCGCTGCCCGCGCGCTACGCGACGCCCCATGACGACCTGCTGGCGGACCTGCGCGAGGCGCGCGATCTTGCCGCGATCGAGCGCGACTGGCTGCAGCCCGCGCTGGGCGATGTCGCGTCGGGTGCGCTGGCGGCGTTGGGTCTGGATTTCGGCGACGGACGGGCGTTCGAACTGCGCCGCGGGCAGCGCTGGCGTGTCTGGCGCAGGCCGCTGGTACGGTTGGATGACTGAGGCGATGGCCGGCGCGACGGGCACGGAACGCGCGATGCCGGGCAGGCGCTGCCGTTGCGCGCATGGCGCGACTCCATCGCGTTCGTTTCTTCTGGCTGCGAGGCGGCGCGGAGTCTCCGTGCGTGCCACGCATCGAGTACGTGTGGTCCGCGTCGCCCGCCGCGGCGCGGCCACGCGCCTGGCCTGCCTATGCGCCCGGTGATCCGCCGCCGCACTTGCGATGGGCAGACCGGCGACTGGCCGGACGGTCTTGCGCCCCTGTTGCGGCGCATCCACGCCGCGCGCGGCTCGCGCGACATGTCGCAGGCCCAGCCCCGGCTCGCGCAGCTGCCGGCGCCGGATGCGCTGACCGGCATCGCGCAGGCCGCAGGCCTGCTGGCCGATGCCATCGCGGACCAGCGCCGGATCCTGGTGGTGGGCGACTTCGACTGCGACGGCGCCACCGCCTGCACGGTGGCGGTCCGCGGGCTCAGGATGCTCGGCGCGCGCGACGTGCTGCATGCGGTACCCAACCGCATCGCGCACGGTTACGGGCTGTCGCCCGCGCTGGTGCAGGAGCTCGCCCCGCTCAAGCCTGCGCTGCTGGTCACGGTGGACCATGGCATCGCCTGCCATGGCGGCATCGCCGCGGCCAAGGCGCGCGGCTGGCAGGTGCTGGTGACCGACCACCACCTGCCCGGCGAGGCGTTGCCGGGCGCCGACGTGGTGGTGAATCCCAACCTGCGTGGCGATGCGTTCCCGTGCAAGGCGCTGGCCGGCGTGGGGGTGGTGTTCTACGTGCTGCTCGCGCTGCGGCGCCAGCTCTTGGCGGAAGGAAGGCTGGCGACGCCCGCGCCGGATCTGGGCGCGTTGCTCGACCTTGTCGCCGTCGGCACGGTGGCGGACCTGGTGCCGCTGGACGCCACCAACCGAGCGCTCGTGGCGGCCGGCCTGCGGCGGCTGCGCGCGGGGCAGGGTACCGCCGGGCTGCGTGCGCTCATCGACATCGCCGGCTGCCGCGAGGCCACGCTGACCGCCACCGACATCGCATTCCGCATCGCACCGCGCATCAACGCCGCCGGGCGCCTGGAGGACATGTCGCTGGGCATCGAATGCCTGCTGTGCGACGAACCGCGACGCGCGCGCGACCTGGCCGAAGTCCTGCACGGCATCAACGCCGAGCGGCAGGGCCTGCAGCAGCACATGGTGGACGAGGCCGAGGCGATGCTCCCGGCCTTGGATCCCCATGCCGCGCTGCCCGCGGCGCTGTGCGTGCACGACGCGCAGTGGCACCCTGGCGTGGTGGGCCTGGTGGCCTCGAAGCTCAAGGAGCGCACGCACCGCCCGGTGATCGCCTTCGCGCCCGGCGAACCCGGCGGCACGCAGCTGCGCGGTTCGGCGCGTTCGATCCCGGGCTTGCACGTCCGCGACGTGCTCGCGGCGATCGATTCCGCGCACCCGGGCCTGATCGAGCGCTTCGGCGGGCATGCCATGGCCGCCGGCCTGAGCCTGCCGCTGGCCTCGCTCGATGCGTTCCGCGGCGCGTGGCTCGCGCAGATCGAGCGTATGCTCGATCCCGAGTCGCTGAAGGCGGAACTGCTCAGCGATGGCGAACTGGCCGCGCACGAGTTCGATCGCCACCACGCCGAACTGCTGCGCGACGCAGGCCCCTGGGGCCAGGGCTACCCGGAACCGCTGTTCGACGGCGTGTTCGAAGTCGCAGGCACCCGTCTCGTGGGCGAGCGCCACCTGAAGCTGCGTCTGCGCAGCGGCGCGCGCCTGCTGGATGCCATCGAATTCGGCGGTGCCCAGGGCGAACCGCCCGCGTCGCGCATCCGCATCGCGTACCGCCTGGTCCCCGACGACTGGCGCGGCGGCGACGCGATCCAGCTGGTCGTGGTCCATCGCGAAGCGGCCTGAGCGCCGGACTCCGGGCCGTCACGCCGCCCGCCCTGCGTGCAGCCTGCGTATGGAAGCGGGCTCGGCCGCGGACCTTCCTGCGGTGATCGGGAACCGGCATGAGGCTACCTACGCCGCCCGAGCCCGCCGCCGCAGGCCATGCGCGCCGCTGGGCTACAATCCGCGGCCGTTTTCCAGAGTTTTCGCACGCACATGATCGAGCTCAATCCCGTGCGCCAGCGCATCGCCGACCTGGTGGGTCGGCTGGATGCGCTGAGGGGGTATCTTTGACTACGACGCCAAGCGCGAGCGCCTCGAGGAAGTAGAGCGCGAACTGGAACATCCCGACGTCTGGAACGACGCGGAGCGCGCGCAGGCCCTGGGCCGCGAGCGATCGCTGCTGGACAAGACCGTCAACGGCATCCGCGAGCTCACCGAGGGCCTCGGCGGCGCCGGCGAGCTGCTCGACCTGGCCGAAGCCGAGGACGACGAGGAGACCGCGCTGGCCGTGGTCGCCGACGTGGAGCGCTTCGGCAAGGGCGTGGACCAGCTCGAGTTCCAGCGCATGTTCTCCGGCAAGATGGATTCGCACGCCGCGTTCGTGGACATCCAGGCCGGTGCCGGCGGGACCGAGGCGCAGGACTGGGCCGAGATGCTGCTGCGCATGTACCTGCGCTGGGCGGAAAGCCGCGGCTGGAAGACCGAGCTGCTGGAAGTCAGCGGCGGCGACGTGGCCGGGATCAAGTCGGCCACGTTCAAGGTGGATGGCGAGTACGCCTACGGCTGGCTCAAGACGGAGATCGGCGTCCACCGCCTGGTGCGCAAGAGCCCGTTCGATTCGGACAACCGCCGCCATACCAGCTTCACCTCGGTGTTCGTGTCGCCGGAGGTGGACGACGACATCGACATCGACATCAACCCCGCCGACCTGCGCACCGACGTGTACCGCTCCTCCGGCGCCGGCGGCCAGCACGTCAACAAGACCGAGTCGGCGGTTCGCATCACCCACATCCCCACCAATACAGTGGTCGCCTGCCAGACCGAGCGCAGCCAGCACGCCAACCGCGACCGCGCGATGAAGATGCTGGCCGCCAAGCTCTACGAGCTGGAAGTGCAGAAGCGCAACGCCGAGAAGGAGGCGCTGGAAGCCACCAAGTCCGACATCGGCTGGGGCAGCCAGATCCGCAACTACGTGCTCGACCAGAGCCGGATCAAGGACCTGCGCACCGGCGTGGAGCGCAGCGACACGCAGAAGGTGCTGGACGGCGACTTGGACGAGTTCATCGAGGCCAGCCTGAAGTCCGGCCTGGAGGCGGGTTCCAAACGCACCGACGCGGTGTAATGCTCGCGAGCGCCGCCGTTCCGTAGGCGCCGCCTCGGCCGCGAGCCGTCCGCCCCCGATCAACGCCTCGCGGCTGCCACCGCGCCTTCCACAGCATCGACATGACCGACGATTCCGCCCCACACGCCACGGACGAGAACCGCCTGATCGCAGAACGCCGCGCCAAGCTCGCGGCGCTGCGCGGGCAGGGCATCGCGTATCCCAACGATTTCCGCCGCATCGACCACGCGGGCGACCTGCTGGCCGAATACGCCGATGCCGTGGCGTGGCCCGCCGAGACCCTGGAGGCGTCGGCGCGCCGCGTCGCCATCGCCGGCCGGGTCATGGCCAAGCGCGTCATGGGCAAGGCCGCATTCGCGCAGCTGCAGGACGTGAGCGGCCGCATCCAGCTGTTCCTGCAGTCCAACGTGCTGGGCGAGGCGTACGACGCGTTCAAGGGCTGGGACGTGGGCGACATCGTCGCGGCGGAAGGTGCGTTGACCCGCACCAGGACCGGGGAGCTGTCGGTCAAGGCCGATCGCCTGCGTCTGCTCACCAAGTCGCTGCGTCCGCTGCCGGACAAGTGGCACGGACTTGCCGACGTGGAACAGCGCTACCGCCAGCGCTACGTGGACCTGATCGTGACGCCAGAGGCGCGCGAGGTGTTCGTGGCGCGTTCGCGGATCGTCGCTGCGATCCGCCGCTGGCTGGATGCGCGGCGCTTCCTGGAGGTCGAGACCCCGATGATGCATTACATCGTCGGTGGCGCCACCGCCAAGCCGTTCCAGACCCACCACAACGCGCTCGGGCTCGACCTGTATTTGCGCGTGGCACCGGAGCTGTATCTCAAGCGCCTGGTTGTGGGCGGCTTCGAGCGCGTGTACGAGATCAACCGCAACTTCCGCAACGAGGGCGTCAGTACCCGCCACAACCCGGAATTCACCATGCTCGAACTCTACGAGGCCTACGCCACGTACGAGGAGGTCATGGACCTGACCGAGGACATGATTCGCGACGTTGCGCGCGAGGTGGTGGGCGGCACTGCGCTGCAGTGGGAAGGCAACGCGATCGATGTCGGCCCGCGCTTCCGGCGCTGGAAGCTGGAAGAGGCGGTGCGCGAACTCAACCCGCAGATCACCCCGGCCGATTGCCGCGACCGCGAGGCGCTGGCCGCGCACTGCGCGCGCCTGAGAATCCCGGTCAGGGCCGGCTACGGCTGGGGCAAGCTGCTGCTCGAGATCTTCGAGAAAACCGTCGAAGCAGGGCTGATCCAGCCCACTTTCGTCACCCACTATCCCGTCGAGGTCTCGCCGTTGGCCCGCGAATCGGACACCGAGCCGGGCATCACGGACCGGTTCGAACTGTTCGTGGGCGGCAAGGAGCTGGCCAACGGCTTCTCCGAGTTGAACGACCCGGAGGACCAGGCCGCGCGCTTCCACGCCCAGGTCGAAGCCAAGGCCGGTGGGGACGACGAGGCCATGCACTTCGATGCGGACTACATCCGCGCCCTGGAAGTGGGATTGCCGCCCAGCGGCGGCCTGGGCGTGGGCATCGACCGGCTTGTGATGCTGTTCACCGATTCGGCCTCGATCCGTGACGTGCTGCTGTTTCCGTACATGCGGCCCGAGGCCTGACCGGAAACGCGCGTTTCGTGGTACACAATTTGCTTCCGGAGTAGGCATCGGCGTTCCGCGAGGCGCGCTGGTGCATCCCGGGGCACGGCAGGGAAGCGAGGGTTGCGTGGCCGCAGGCCGGCGGCGCATCCGTTCGCTTCCGGATGGACGACAGGCAGGAGGCCGGGATGGAACGGGTTCAACAGGCGGCGGCAGGTCTCGGACATTCGGGCACCGGAGGGTTCGTGAACATCGTCATCGTGGACGACCAGACATCCGCCAGGACCATGCTGCGGCATATCCTCGAGGACATCGGGCCGGAACTGCGGGTGCGCGACTTCGGCGACCCGGTGGAAGCACTGGGCTGGTGCGAGAGCAATCGCCCCGACCTGCTGCTGCTGGACTACCGCATGCCGCAGCTGGACGGCCTGGAGTTCGCGCGCCGCTTCCGGCGTCCGCTGAACCACCGCGACGTCCCGATCGTGCTGGTCACCGTGGTCGGCGACGAACCCATCCGCCAGGCCGCGCTCGACGCCGGGGTGATCGACTTCCTGGTCAAGCCGGTGCGCCCGCGCGAGCTGCGCGCACGCTGCCGCAACCTGCTGCAGCTGCGCCAGCAGAGCGAATCGGTGAAGCAGCGCGCGCTGTCGCTGGAGCAGCGGCTGCTGTCGAGCATGCACGAGATCGAGGAGCGCGAACGCGAGACGCTGGTGCGCCTGGCGCGTGCGATCGAGTACCGCGACGCGGGCACCAGCGCCTACCTGGAGCGCATGTCGCGCATCGCCGGTCTCATCGCCGAGGGCATGGGCCTGCACGAGGACGAGGTGCGCACCATCGAGCTGGCCGCGCCGCTGCACGACATCGGCAAGATCGCGATCCCCGACGCGATCCTGCTCAAGGACGGGCCGCTCGACGCGGCCGAGCAGCACCGCATGCGCACTCATCCGCGGATCGGGTTCAAGCTGCTGTCCGAGAGCCAGAACCGCTTCATCCAGACCAGCGCGGTGATCGCGCTGCGCCACCACGAGCGCTACGACGGCAGCGGCTATCCGGACGGGCTACGCGGCGAGGAGATCCCGTTGGCCGCGCGCATCGTGACGGTGGCCGACGTGTTCGACGCGTTGATCTCGCCGCGGCCGTACAAGCGCGCCTGGAGCATCGAGGAGGCGCTGGCGTACCTGGTGGAGCAGCGCGGCATCCTGTTCGATCCGCAGTGCGTGGACGTGCTGCTGGGCGAGGAAGCGCGGCTGCGCGAGATCTGCAGCCGCACCTCGGTGCCCGCCGGCAATCCGTCGCTGCAATAGCCATGGCCATGCTTTCCATCCTCGGCACGGTGAAGGCGCGGCTGTCCGGGCGGCCGGACAGCGAGCACGCGCAGGTGCTGGTGCGCATCGTCATCACCACGCTGTTCTGCCTGTATCTCGGGTTCCGGACGGAAGGCCTCGGCCAGCTCGACACGCTGTCGGCAACCTGGCTGGTCCTGTTCGGCGAACTGTTGCTGTCGTTGGCCTTGATGGGCGCCATCCTGGCGAATCCGGGCGTGTCGCACGTGCGTCGCTGGATCGGCATGCTCGCCGACTACACGGCGATCGGGCTGGTCATGTGGCTGCTGGCCGAACCCGGATCGCCGCTGTACGGCGTGTACCTGTGGGTCACGATCGGCAACGGCCTGCGCTACGGTCCGCGCTACCTGTACTTCGCCACCGCGCTGGCCGGCGCGTCGTTCCTCTGCGTGATCCTGTCCACGCCGTACTGGGTCGCCAATCCCTACATGGCGTGGGGGTTGCTGATCAGCCTGATCGCGGTGCCGCTGTATTTCGCGTCGCTGCTGAAGTCGCTGACGCTGGCGATCGCCCAGGCGAAGCAGGCCAACCAGGCCAAGAGCCGCTTCCTGGCCAACATGAGCCATGAACTGCGCACCCCGTTGAACAGCATCCTGGGGATGTCGGAGCTGCTCGTCGCAGGCCGGCTGGATCGCGACCAGCGAGAGTCCGCCGAGATGGTGCGATCGTCCGCGCAGACGCTGCTGATGCTGATCGAGGAGGTGCTGGACATCTCCGCGATCGAAGCCGGCAAGATGAGCCGCAAGGACCGCGACTTCAACCTTGCCGAGACCCTGTCGCGCATCTACCGCATGCTGCAGCCCCGGGCCCAGGCGAAGGGCCTGGACCTGGTGTTCGAGACCGACATCCGCCTGCCGCTGGACCTGCACGGCGACGCCGGCCACCTGACCCAGATCCTGATCAACCTCACCCAGAACGCGATCAAGTTCACCGACTTCGGCCACGTCACGTTGCAGGCCCGCGAACTGCAGCGCGATGGCGACACGGTGAAGGTGCGTTTCTCGGTGCGCGATACCGGCATCGGCATTCCCGAAGAGGCGCGTACCCGGATCTTCGCGCCGTTCGAACAGGTCGATACCGGCCGCGACCGCCGCTTCGGCGGCAGCGGGCTGGGCGCGTCCATCGCGCGCAGCCTGGCGGAGTTGCTGGGAGGCACCATCGATTTCGAGCCCAACCCCGGCGGTGGCACCCACTTCTGGGTGGACCTGCCGTTGCAGGTGAAGGCCGAGCGCGAAGCGCCGCAGTTCGCGGAGCCCGGCGATGCCGCGCTTGCCGGTGACGCCGCAGCGGATCGCGTCGCGGCAGACGGACGCTCCCGCGCGGGGCTTGCCAGCAAGATCATCGAGTTCGACGATCCGTTCCGTCGCCACCGGCGCAAGGTGCGCAGCCTGCGGGTGATCGTGGCCGACGACCAGCAAGCCAACCGCACCATGCTGCAGAAGCTGCTGGAGCGCGCCGGCCACAAGGTGATGCTCGCCGAGGACGGGGAGCAGGCGCTGGACCTGATGGCGGAACACGCGCCGGACCTGATGATCGTGGACCTGCACATGCCCGAGCTCAGCGGGTTGGACGTGATCCGGCAGGCGCGGGTCATGCAGGCTGGCCGGGCGGACAGGACCGAGATCGTGGTGCTGTCCGCGGACGCGCTGGTGGAAACGATGGAGGAAGCGACGCGGGCGGGCGCCTACGACTACCTCACCAAGCCGGTTTCCGTGCCGACGCTGCTGGACACCCTGGCGCGCGTGGCCGCGGGCCGTCGCGCGGCCATCGAGCGCAATGCCCGTGCGGAGGATGCGCCGGTGGTGGCGCAGCCGGTGCACGCCGCGGGGCCCGCAGGCACCGAGGGTGTGCTGCAGGAGCTTGCCTCGATGGGATTGGGCGAGGCGTTCCTGCGCGAATTCGTCGAGCAGTGCCTGCGCGACATCGGGCGCAACATGCTGCTGATGCAGCAGGCGGCCGCGCAGGGCGATCGTGCGGCCATGCGCGAACAGGCGCATGCCATGCGCGGGGTGGCGGAAAACATCGGGGCGGTACCCCTGGTGGCGCGTTGCCAGGAAATCATGCGGCTCGACGACCCCGCACTGGCGCAACGCGCCAGCCAGCTGGTCCGGGACCTGGATACGCTGACCGAGCAAGCCGCGCGCGATACCCGCGGCGAGCTCGGCAAGATGCTGTCGGCGGCCGCGACCGGGGCCGGGCACGCAGGCGCGCCCGGCGAGCCGGACGCTTAGACGGTTCTTTCCAGGCGGGTGCGTGCGCAGCGCGGCCCGCCGCGGGGATCATGCGGTCGCGACGTTCGGTTCGCTGCCCCGGCGGTACTGGGCGCGGACAAGGCGTTCCATGGTGCGCAGCGACTTGGCATCCAGCATCAGCGCGGTGTCCACCCAGATCTCGGTGATGGCCATCATTTCCTCCAGCGGCACCGGCTGCGTCATGCTGCGCACCCGATGCATGGCGGCGCGCGCGTGCGGGATGCGGCGGTTGGCGCGGATCACTTCCTCCACGGCCTGGAGTCCGTCGCCTCGCGGCACCAGCACGTCAACCAGCCCCATGCGATGCAGCTCGTCGCTGCTGTAGACGTTGCCTTCCAGCATCAGCTTCTCGGCCTGGTGCGGCGGGATGCGCTTGCACAGGAACGAGTACGCACCCATGCCCGGGAACAGGCCGAACAGCACTTCCGGCAGCCCCATGCCCACGCCTTCCTCGGCGACGATGGTGTGGCAACTCAGCGCCGCCTCGAAGCCGCCCCCGAGCGCGTCGCCCTGCACCAGCGCGATTGTGTGCGCGTCGGCGCCCAGCCCGTTGTGGAAGGCATGCACGCCGCGCACGCACTGGCGCGCGTAGCCCAGCAGGGTGTTGCGGTCGCGGTTGCGGATCGCCTGGCTGAACAGCTCCAGGTCGCCGCCCAGGTTGAAGACATCCGAGTCGGACGCCAATACGACGTGCGCGATGCCTTCGAAGCCCTTGACCTTGTCGACGCGGATGTCGTCGGCGAGCGCCTGCTGGTAATGCAGGATGTCGTCCACCAGGCGGGACTTGAAGCAGGGCCGGCCGGGCGCGGTGGCGTGGTCGGCGTGCATGTAGCACCAGTGCACGCCCCGCGACGCATCGGAGAACGTGCGCAGCGAGTGGTAACGGGGTGCGATGTTGAGTTTTTCGACGTTGTGCATGTGGGGAGCCCCCTGATTGGAGGCGCGCGCCACGGGCCGACGGCGCGCGCCGCGGCGGAATGATCGGCCCGTAGGGCGCTCTATGCGCCTTTGACCGTCAAAGTGCAAGCGTTTTCATGGCGCGCGTCCACACGCACGCCGACAACCGCAAAGCGCAGCGTCAACGCCGCGTGATCAGTGCTTGGGGGGAGGATCGCGCAGCTCGCGACGCAGGATCTTGCCGACGTTGGTCTTGGGCAGCTCGTCACGGAATTCGACGTGCTTGGGATGCTTGTAGCCGGTGAGGTTGGCGCGCGCGTGGGCCTTCACGTCCTCGGCGGTGAGGGCAGGATCCTTCTTCACGATCACCACCTTGACCGCTTCGCCCGACTTGTCGTCGGGCACGCCGACGGCCGCGACCTCGAGCACGCCCGGCATCAGCGCGATCACGTCTTCCACCTCGTTGGGATACACGTTGAAGCCGGACACCAGGATCATGTCCTTCTTGCGATCCACGATGTAGAAGTAGCCCTGGTCGTCCATGCGCGCCATGTCGCCGGTATGCAGCCAGCCGTCCGCGTCGATGACGGCGGCGGTTTCGTCCGGACGTTGCCAGTAGCCCTTCATCACCTGCGGACCGCGCACGCACAGCTCACCGACGTCGCCCGGTGCCAGCGTGTTGCCGGTTTCGTCCTTCACGCACACTTCGGTGGATGGCACGGGCAGGCCGATCGATCCGTTGTAGGCCGCGATGTCCAGCGGATTGATGCAGACCGCCGGCGAGGTTTCCGTCAGCCCGTAGGCTTCGGCCAGGGTGCAGCCGGTGACCTGCTTCCAGCGGTCGGCCACGGCACGCTGCACGGCCATGCCTCCACCCAGGGTGAGGCGCAGGTTCGAGAAGTCGATCTTGTCGAAGCCCGGCGTGTTGAGCAGGCCGTTGAACAGCGTGTTGACGCCGGTGATGGCGGTGAACTTCACCTTGGACAGTTCCTTCACGAAGCCCGGCATGTCGCGGGGATTCGTGATCAGATGGTTCAGTCCGCCGATCTTCATGAAGACCAGGCCGTTCGCGGTGAGCGAGAAGATGTGGTACAGCGGCAGCGCGGTGATGATGGTTTCTTCGCCTTCGCGCACCAGCGCGCCCACCCATGCGCCTGCCTGCAGCATGTTCGCCACCAGGTTGCGGTGGGTGAGCATGGCGCCCTTGGACACGCCGGTGGTGCCGCCGGTGTACTGCAGGAAGGCGATGTCGTCCGAGTCGATGCGGACGTCGGGCAGCGCGTGCCGCTGGCCCAGGCTCAGTGCGTTGCCGAAACGGATGGCGCCCGGGATGTCGTAGTCGGGCACCATCTTCTTGACGTGGCGCAGCACGAAGTTGACCAGGGCCCCCTTGGGAAAGCCGAGCATGTCCCCCAGCCCGGTCGTGATGACCTGGCGCACGGGGGTGCCAGCCATCGCTTCCTGCACGGTGCGGCCGAAGTTGTCGACCACCACGATCGCCAGCGCACCGGAGTCGGACAGCTGGTGCTTGAGCTCGCGCGGCGTGTACAGGGGATTGACGTTCACCACCGTCAGGCCCGCACGCAGGATGCCGAACGTCGCGATCGGATACTGCAGGCAGTTGGGCATCATGATCGCGACGCGATCGCCCTTCTTGAGCTTCAGTTCGCCCAGCAGGTACGCGGCGAACTGCGCGCTCAGCCGGTCGATGTCGTTATACGTCAGGGTCTTGCCGAGATTGCTGAAAGCAGGCTTGTCGCGGAACTTGTCGATCGACGCGCGCAGCACCTGTGGAATCGACGAGAACTCGTCGGCATCGATCTCGGCCGGAACTCCGGCGGGATAGTGCGCCAGCCACGGGCGTGCTTTGGTCATGCGTGGTTCTCCTGTCCCCTGCGCCAGCGCGCGGTACCGCGCCGTACGTTGCCGGATTGGAGCATAGGCCCTAATCACTGACAAGGCGGGCGCAGTGCACCGGGCCGGGACATACTGCGGAGCGTCCGGAACGCACTGGAGACCGCATGCGCATCGCTTTCGCACCCAAGATCGCAATCGTGGCGATGGTGGCTGCGTGCTTGCTCGCAGGTTGCGCGCGCACGCCACCGGAGCAGGCGCTGCGCGAGCGGATCGATTTGCTGCAACGCAATATCGATGCGCGCGACGCGTCGGGAATCGCGGACCTGCTGGCGGACGATTTCATCGGCAACGAAGGATTGGACCGGCGCGGCGCGCAGCGGATGGCGGCCGGTGTGTTCCTGCGTTACCGGAAGGTGGGTGCGGCGTTCGGGCCACTGCAGGTGCGCATGCACGGCGACACGCGCGCGACGGTGGCCTTTGCCGTTGCGGCAACGGGCGGGGCAGGGGGCGCATTGCCGGGCGACGCGCAGCTGTACGACGTCACCACCGGCTGGCGCGACAGCGGCAGCGGGTGGCGGATGACCAGCGCGGAGTGGGCGCCGCGCCTGTAGGGTGTCTGCCGCGGCGCGGGGTCGCGTTGCGACGCGACGCGTCCACTTTCCAACGTGCGCCTCCAGCGGAGGGCAGATCCCCTTCGCTCCTCCCCTGCGCGAAAGGAGGAGCAACGGTCCCGTTTACCCCAGCATGCCAGTGCGGCGCTGCGCCCCACTGCGTTATGGGGAGTGCGGCATCCGCAACGATGCGGATGCCGGTTCTCCCCGAACGATGACGGGCTTCGCGCGGGCGGTCTGGACTCAGGCGGCCTTGCGGGCGGCGAGCTGGCGCAGCACGTACTGCAGCAGTCCGCCGTTCTTGAAGTACTCCACTTCCTTCGGCGTCAGCAGCAGCACCTGGGCCTCGAACTCCACCTTGCCGCCGCCGGCCTTGGTGGCGGTGACCTGTGCGGTCTTGGAGGCGCCGTCCTGGAGGCCGGTGATGTCGAAGGTTTCCGAGCCGTCCAGCCCCAGCGATTCGGCGTTCTCGCCCTCCTTGAAGCGCAGCGGCAGCACGCCCATGCCGACCAGGTTGGACCGGTGGATGCGCTCGAAGCTCTCGGCGATCACGGCCTTGACGCCCAGCAGGTTGGTGCCCTTGGCGGCCCAGTCGCGGCTGGAGCCGGTGCCGTACTCCTTGCCCGCCACCACCACCAGCGGCACGCCGTCGGCCTTGTACTTCATGGCCGCGTCGTAGATCGCCAGCTTCTCCGGCTTGGCGCCGCCGGGCGCGTGATACAGCGTGTTGCCGCCTTCCTCGCCGCCGAACATCAGGTTCTTGATGCGGATGTTGGCGAAGGTGCCGCGCACCATCACGTCGTCGTTGCCGCGGCGGCTGCCGTAGCTGTTGAAGTCGGCCGGCTGCACGCCGCGTTCCATGAGGAAGCGGCCCGCGGGCGAATCCTTCTTGATGTTGCCCGCCGGCGAGATGTGGTCGGTGGTGATCGAATCGCCGAACAGCCCGAGCACGCGCGCGCCGTGGATGTCGGAAATGCCGCCGACGTCCATCGTCATCCCGTCGAAGTAGGGCGGGTTCTTGATGTAGGTGGACGCCGCGTCCCAGGCATAGATCTGGCCGTCCGGCGACTGCACCTGCGCCCAGCGGCTGTCGCCCTTGAACACGTCCGCGTAGTTCTGCGCGAACAGCTCCGGGCCCACGGTGGCGGCGATGGTGTCGCCGATTTCCTTGTTGCTGGGCCAGATGTCGCGCAGGTAGACGTCGTTGCCGTCGCCATCCTTGCCGATGGGTTCGCGGGTCAGGTCGATGTTCACCGTGCCGGCGATCGCGTAGGCCACCACCAGCGGCGGCGAGGCGAGGTAGTTCGCCTTCACTTCCGGATGCACGCGCCCTTCGAAGTTGCGGTTGCCCGACAGCACGGATGCCACCACCAGTTCGTTCTCGGCGATGCCCTTGCTGACCTCGTCGGGCAGCGGGCCGGAGTTGCCGATGCAGGTAGTGCAGCCGTAGCCGACCACGTAGAAGCCCAGGCGCTCCAGGTCGTCGAGTACGCCTGCCTTCTTCAGGTAGTCGGTCACGACCAGCGAGCCCGGGCCGAGCGAGGTCTTGACCCACGGCGCGGCCTTGAGCCCCTTGGCCACGGCGTTGCGCGCCAGCAGGCCGGCACCCAGCATCACCGCGGGGTTGGAGGTGTTGGTGCACGAGGTGATCGCGGCGATCACCACCGAGCCATCGGTGAGTTCCGCATCGACGTCACGCACCCGGATCTTGGAGATCGGTTTTGCCGCCAGGTGCTCGGCCTGCGGCTGGGCGCCGCCTTCTTCCCTGAATTCGGCCACCTGTCCGTTGCGTGCTTTTCGATTGGCGACCAGCGGGGCCAGGTTGTCGGCGAAATTGCGGTGGACGTCTTCCAGCAGCACCCGGTCCTGCGGGCGTTTGGGCCCGGCCAGCGACGGGCGCACCGTGGCCATGTCCAGCTCCAGCGTGGTGGAGTAGGTCGCATGCGGCGATGCCGCGTCATGCCACAGGCCCTGCGCCTTGGCGTACGCCTCGACCAGCGCGATCTGCTCCTCGCTGCGGCCGGACAGGCGCAGGTAGGCGATCGCCTCGGCATCGATGGGGAAAATGCCGCACGTCGCGCCGTACTCGGGCGCCATGTTGGCGATGGTGGCGCGGTCGGCCAGCGGCAGGTGCTGCAGGCCGTCGCCGTAGAACTCCACGAACTTGCCCACCACGCCCAGCTTGCGCAGCATCTGGGTCACGGTCAGCACCAGGTCGGTGGCGGTGGTGCCTTCGGGCAGCCTGCCGGTCAGCTTGAAGCCGACGACCTGCGGGATGAGCATGGACGACGGCTGGCCCAGCATCGCGGCCTCGGCCTCGATGCCGCCCACGCCCCAGCCCAGCACGCCGATGCCGTTGATCATGGTGGTGTGGCTGTCGGTGCCGAACACGGTGTCCGGGAACGCCCACAGCGCGCCGTCGACCTCACGCTCCATCACCACCCGCGCCAGGTTTTCCAGGTTCACCTGGTGGACGATGCCGGTGTTGGGCGGCACCACCTTGAAGTTGTCGAACGCCTTCTGGCCCCAGCGCAGGAAGCTGTAGCGCTCCTTGTTGCGCTCGAACTCGATCTTGCCGTTGAGGTCCAGCGCGTCGGGCCGGCCAAACACGTCCACCTGCACGGAGTGGTCGATGACCAGTTCCGAAGGAATCAGCGGATTGATCTGGTCCGCCTGGCCGCCCAGCTTCACCACCGCGTCGCGCATCGCCGCCAGGTCCACCACGCACGGCACGCCGGTGAAGTCCTGCAGCACCACGCGCGCCGGCATGAAGGCGATCTCGGTGTCCGGTTCGGCCTGGGGGTTCCAGCTGGCCACCGCCTCGATGTGCTCCGACCCCACAGTCATGCCGCCGTCTTCGTTGCGCAGCAGGTTCTCCAGCAGGATCTTCATCGAGTAAGGCAGCGCCGCCAGCGCCGGGAAGCGCTCTGCGAGACGGGGCAGGCTGGCGTAGGTGTAGGACTTGCCGTTGACCTCGAGGGTCGCGCGGGTGGCGAAGGAATCGGCCATGGGGTACTCCGTGGGCTCGGGCGCAGGGCCCTGGCAGGTGGCGTCGGGGAGGGGGCGGGCGGGCGTGGCCCGGCCGGCATAGTATGGCGGTTTGAGTATGCAAAGTGAAGTATGTATTCTCGTTGCATACCGTAGCCCTGCGAGGAGCCGGCCGTGGAAGTCACCGTTGCCGAGCGTGGCCAGATCACCCTGCCCAAGGCGGTGCGCGATGCGCTGGGCCTGAGCAAGGGCAGCGTGTTGAAGATCGAGCTGGAGGGTGGGCGGATCGTGCTGCGCAAGAGCGTGGACGACGCGATCTCGCGCGCACGCGGCCGCTTCCGTCTGGACCAGGGCTTCGCCAGCACCGACGCCGCCGTGCAGGCGATCCGCGGCGGCTCGGGCGACGAAGGACAGGGCGGCACGTGATCGCGATCGACACACCGGTACTGATCGACCTGCTGACCGGTGGACCCGGTGCCGATGCGGCGGAGGTGTCGCTGCGGCAGTGCCTGGTCGGCGGGCCGGTGGTGGTCTGCGACGTCACCCTGGCCGAAGTGTGCGGAGCGCTGCGCGACGGATCCGAAGTGCTGGCCGTGCTCGAGGACATGAGCATCCGCTTCCTTCCGGTGGAAAGCAAATCCGCGCTGCGCGCCGGCGAGATGCAGCGGCGGTACCGGCAGCGCGCCGGAACGGGCGGTCGCACCGTCGCCGACTTCATGGTGGGCGCGCACGCGCTGCTGCAATGCGACGGGCTCATCACCCGCGACGCTGCGTTCTATCGCGACTACTTCAAGGGCCTGAAGCTGATCGTGCCGGCCGCCTGATGCCCTGACGGCGGGTGCGCGGCGATGCGCAGGCGGGAGCGGCGTCGTCCGGAGCCGGGCGTGCCGGCTTCGGGCTAGAGGACCTGCTCCACGGTGGCCACGATCTCGCGGCGGCGCAGCAGGAAATCCCACAGGCTGCCACCCAGCTGGCGCCACAGCACCGCCGAGCGCAGCGCGGCCAGCAGCACCGCGCGGATCTCGCCCACCACGTCCGCCTGTGCGAGGTAATGCGGGTTGCCCTGCACCATCACGCGCGGGCGCAGGTGGCTGACCGTGTCCGAATACAGGCGCCCCAGCGCGGCGAGCACCTCGGGATGCGTGGTGCCCTGGTTGCGCGCCTGGCCGGAGAGCGCGGCGATGCCCTGCAGCACCTGGTCGGTCATGTCGTCGTCGCGCACGAACCTGCGTTCCAGCTGGACGACCGCCAGCGCGAGCCGCGGCAGAAGCGGATCCTCAGCCTCGTTGCGGAAGTATTCGCCGAGCAGGCGCATACCGGGCCGCAGCGCCGACACGCCGCCGTACACGTCCGCCGGCGTGTCGGCGTCGATCCGGAACACGCTGTCCATGGCGGTGGCCAGCACCGCCTGGTCCGCCTGGCCGGTGTCGGCGATGCGGCGCACCTGCGCCAGTGCCTGCGCAAGCCCGGCCAGCGCCAGGGTGCGGTCTGTCATCGCGCTCAAGCCGCGACTCCTTGCATGGACGGCTCCAAGTGAGAGTGCTCCAGATGGGGGCGTTCCAGGGGGGCATCGGTGGCGGCGATCACGGCACCGCCCAGGCATTCGTCGCCGTCGTACAGCACCACGGACTGGCCCGGCGCCACCGCACGCTGGTCCGCTGCGAACCGCACGCACAGCGTGCCGGCATGGGCGTCGACCTCGACCCGGCAGGCGGCTGGAGGCTGCCGGTAGCGTGTCTGCGCGCTGCAGTCGAACTGCGCCGCCGGAGGCGTGCCGCGCACCCAGTGGGCGGGTTCGGACCACAGCGTGCGCGACATCAACAAGGCGCTGTCCACGCCCTGGTCCACCACCAGCACGTTGCGTTCCACATCCTTCTGCACCACGTACCACGGTGCGGCTTCGCGTCCGCGCAGGCCGCCCAGCTGCAGCCCGCCGCGCTGTCCCAGGGTGAAGAAGAACACGCCCGGATGTTCGCCCAGGACTCGGCCCTGCGGATCGTGGATCTCTCCGGGCCGGGCGGGCAGGTACTGCGCCAGGAAGCTGCGGAAATCGCGCTCGCCGATGAAGCAGATCCCGGTGGAATCCTTCTTCGTCGCGGTGGGCAATCCGGCGTCGAGCGCCATGGCACGCACATCGGGCTTGTGCAGGCCTCCCAGCGGAAAGCGCGTGGCCTTCAGCTGCGCCTGCCCGAGCTGGTGCAGGAAGTAGCTCTGGTCCTTGGAGGTGTCGGCCGCGCGCAACAGGCGTGCGTGCCGGCCATCGTCCACCACGCGGGCATAGTGGCCCGTGGCGATGGCTTCCGCGCCCAGGTCCCGCGCGGCGTCCAGGAAATGCTTGAACTTGATCTCGCGGTTGCACAGCACGTCGGGGTTGGGCGTGCGGCCGGCCGCGTACTCGGCCAGGAAATGCTCGAAGACGCCGCTCCAGTACTCCGCGGAGAAATCGCGGAAATGGATCGGAATCCCCAGCCTGCCGCACACGGCCACCGCGTCGCGGCGATCGTCCTCGGCGCGGCAGTCGCCGCTGCCGTCATCGGCCCAGTTCTGCATGAAGAGGCCCGCCAGCGGTTCGCCCTGCCGCTGCAGCAGCAGCGCCGCCACCGACGAATCCACGCCGCCGGACATACCCACGATGGTGCGCGCCACGGTCACGGGACCTGCCGCACCAGGTGCAGGGAATGCCGGGCCCCGCCCAGGAAATCGCGCACCACCTGCCACACCAGCGGGCTGCGGTGCCGCGCCTGCTCGTGCTGGAGTTCCTGCGGCGTCATCCACAGCGCGCGCACGATGCCGTCGTCCAGTGCCTGGCCGGGGTGGTGGCGATCGACCTGGGCCGCGAAGGCGAAACGCAGGTAGTGGCGCCCACCGGTGCCGTCCGGCTGCACCGGCGACTTCCACTGGTACGCGCCGACGAAGGCGGTGAGGCGCACGTCCCAGCCGGTTTCCTCGCGCGTTTCGCGCAGCGCGGCATGCTCCAGGCTTTCGTCCGGTTCCAGGTGCCCGGCCGGCTGGTTCAGCACCAGGTGGCCGTTGGCGCGTTCTTCCACCATCAGCAGCCGGCCGTCGCGGACCACCAGGGTGGCCACGGTGACGTCGGGTTGCCAGAAGCGGCCTTCGCGATAACTCATGGCCGGATTGTAAGCGTTGCACCGGCGTGCCCCGCCGCGGTGGACGCCACCGGCAGGCTCGGGACCCGGCTGCGGCCGACCTATAATTCGCCCATGGCCCGCAAACCCGAACACGAGCGCGACCACGGTGTCGTGGTGGAAACCAGCCGCCCCGAAGTGGCGCGCCCTCCGCTGTATTCCGTCCTGCTGCTGAACGACGATTACACCCCGATGGACTTCGTGGTGGACGTGCTGGTGCGCTTCTTCGCCCTGGACGCCGAGCGCGCCACGCAGGTCATGCTCCACGTGCACACCCGCGGCCGCGGCGTATGCGGGGTGTTCACCCGCGAGGTGGCCGAATCCAAGGTGGCGCAGGTCAACGAGTACTCGCGCCTCAACCAGCACCCCCTGCTGTGCACCATGGAGAAGGCGTAAACCGGGACGGCGGACGGCCACTGGAATTCCCGCACGGCAGGCTCCATCTTCAGCGGCAGTAGTCTTCCGGAGGCTTCCGCCCCATGTTCAGCAAGGACCTCGAGTACACCATCGGCCAGTGCTACAAGCGCGCCCGCGAGGCGCGCCACGAGTACATGACGGTCGAACACCTGCTGCTTGCGCTGCTCGACAACCCGTCCGCCGAGGCGGTGCTCAAGGCCTGCCATGCCGATTTCCCGCGCCTGCGCAGCGACCTGGAGGCGGCCATCGACACCTCCGTGGCGCGCCTGGGAGACGACGAGCGCGACACCCAGCCCACGCTCGGCTTCCAGCGCGTGCTGCAGCGTGCGGTCTACCACGTGCAGTCGTCGGGCAAGAAGGAAGTTACCGGCGCCAACGTGCTGGTCGCCATCTTCGGCGAGAAGGATTCGCATGCGGTCTACATGCTGGGACAGCAGGACGTGCACCGCCTGGACGTGGTGAACTACATCTCGCACGGCATCGCCAAGCACGGCGGCGACGAGCCGCACGCGCACGATGGCGAGGCCAGGACCGAGGGCGGCGAGGGCGAAGCCAAGGGCGACGCGCTGGCGGAGTACGCCAGCAACCTCAACCTAATGGCGCGCGAAGGGCGCATCGACCCGCTGGTAGGCCGTGCGGACGAGGTGGAACGGACCATCCAGGTGCTGTGCCGCCGCCGCAAGAACAATCCGCTGTACGTGGGCGAGGCCGGCGTGGGCAAGACCGCGCTGGCCGAAGGCCTGGCCAAGCGCATCGTGGACGAGGACGTCCCCGAGGTGCTGCTGGACGCCACGATCTACTCGCTTGACCTGGGTGCGCTGGTCGCCGGCACCAAGTACCGCGGCGACTTCGAAAAGCGCCTCAAGGCGGTGCTGGCCGCGCTCAAGAAGGTGCCCGGCGCGGTGCTGTTCATCGACGAGATCCACACCATCATCGGCGCCGGCTCGGCCAGCGGCGGCACCATGGACGCGTCGAACCTGATCAAGCCGGCGCTCGCCAGCGGAGAGCTGCGCTGCATCGGGTCGACCACGTTCCAGGAGTACCGCGGCGTGTTCGAGAAGGACCGGGCGCTGGCGCGGCGCTTCCAGAAGATCGACATCGTCGAACCCACGGTGGGCGAGGCCATCGAGATCCTGCAGGGGCTCAAGCCCAAGTACGAGGCGCACCACAACGTCAGCTACGCCGACGACGCGATCAAGGCCGCCGTGGACCTGTCGGTGAAGCACATCGGCGACCGACTGCTGCCGGACAAGGCCATCGACGTCATCGACGAGGCCGGCGCGCGCCAGCGATTGCTGGCCGAGGACGTGCGCAAGGCCGTGATCGACGTGGAGGAGATCGAGACCATCGTCGCCAAGATGGCGCGCATTCCCGCCAAGCAGGTGAGCGCGTCCGACAAGGACGTGCTGCAGCACCTGGAGCGCAACCTGAAGATGGTGATCTTCGGACAGGATCCGGCTATCGAAACGCTGACCAGCGCGATCAAGCTGGCACGCTCGGGCCTGGGCAACCCGGACAAGCCCATCGGCAACTTCCTGTTCGCAGGTCCCACGGGCGTGGGCAAGACGGAGGTGACCCGGCAGCTCGCGTTGCAGCTGGGCATCGAGCTGGTGCGCTTCGACATGAGCGAATACATGGAGCCGCACTCGGTGTCGCGCCTGATCGGCGCGCCTCCGGGCTATGTCGGCTTCGACCAGGGCGGCCTGCTGACCGAGAAGATCGTCAAGACGCCGCACTGCGTGTTGCTGCTGGACGAGGTGGAAAAGGCGCACCCCGACATCTTCAACATCCTGCTGCAGGTGATGGACCGCGGCGTGCTCACCGACACCAACGGGCGCGAGGCGAACTTCCGCAACGTGATCCTGGTGATGACCACCAACGCCGGCGCGGCGCAGGCTTCGAGGCGTTCGATCGGCTTCACGCGCCAGGACCACAGCACCGATGCGATGGAAGTGATCCGCAAGGGCTTCACGCCGGAGTTCCGCAACCGCCTCGACGCGGTGGTGCAGTTCCAGGCGCTGGGCATGGACCACATCCTGCGCGTGGTGGACAAGTTCCTGATCGAGCTGGAAGCCCAGCTGCACGAGAAGAACGTCGCGCTGTCGGCGACCCCGGACGCCCGCGAGTGGCTGGCGCAGCACGGCTTCGATCCGCTGATGGGCGCGCGGCCGATGGCGCGGATCATCCAGGAGAAGATCAAGCGCCGCCTGGCCGACGAGCTGCTGTTCGGCAAGCTGGTGGGCGGCGGCCGGGTGAACGTCGACGTGAAGGAAGGCGAGCTGGTGATCGACGTGCAGCCCGAGCCGGAGAAGCTGCTGCCGGTCACGGTGTGACCGGCCGTGCGCCCCACGGGCGCGCGGTGCGGTGTGCCCGGCGCTCCAGGCGGCGAGGCATCCGCCATGTCGCGGACGCGAAAAGGGCGGCCAGTGGCCGCCCTTGTTCTGCGTGCCGCCGGCGTCAGCGGTGGCGGTAGGTGATCCGACCCTTGGTCAGGTCGTAGGGTGTCATTTCCACCTTGACCCGGTCGCCGGTGAGGATGCGGATGTAGTGCTTGCGCATCCGTCCGGAGATATGGGCAATGATTTCGTGGCCGTTCTCCAGCTTCACCCGGAACATGGTGTTCGGCAGGGTTTCGGAGATCGTGCCTTCGAATTCGATGACGTCGTCTTTCGCCATGTGGTCAGGTGTCTTCCTGCTGTGCCCGGCGCCCTGTCTGGGGCCGGAAAAGTCGGGCATTGTGCCACGCGGGGGTGGGGCGCGCAAAAGTCCGCTCAAGCGGCGTCGCCTGGCGCAGGTTCGCTGGCCTCGGACACGTTGGACGCGCCGAGCGACGACAGCGGCAGGTTCCCGAAACGCGAACGCCACGAACCCGTCGCCCCGGGCTGCGCGCAAAGATCCGACACCGCGCGCAGGAAGCGCGGGCGAGGCCACGTTTCGGCGCCCAGGCTGGACAGGTGCGGGTTGCCGACCTGCGCATCCAGCAGCGGCCAGCCCCAGGCATGCAGACGGTGGGCCAGGGCCGCGAGCGCCGCCTTGGAGCCGCCGCTGGCAGCGCTGAACATGCTTTCGCCGAAGAACATCCGGCCGACCGCCACGCCGTAGATGCCGCCCACGAGCGTGTCGCCGGCCGGCCCGGCGTCGTACACCTCCACCGAGTGCGCATGCCCCAGGCGGTGCAGCCGGCCGTAGGCGTCGCGCATGGCGTCGGTGATCCAGGTGCCCGACTGCCCGGCGCGCGGCGTGCGCGCGCAGCGCTCGACCACCGCATCGAATGCGGTGTCGGCCCGTGCGATCCAGTGCGAGCGGCGCAGCTGGCGGCGGAATCTCGACGGCAGGTGCACGTGGCCGGTGCGGAACACCGTACGCGGGTCGGGGCTCCACCACAGGATCGGCTGGCCGTCCGAGTACCACGGGAAAATGCCGCGGCGGTACGCGCTGAGCAGGCGCGTGGGCGACAGGTCGCCGCCGAAAGCGAGCAGCCCGTCGGGATCGCGCAATGCGCCGTCCACCGGCGGGAACGGCGCATCCGGTTCGCCACCGAGTTGGGGCAGGCGCAGCGACATGGGGCGATTGTAGGAGCGGCTTCGGCCGGAACCGCTTTCCCGGTGGGCACCGGGGCCCGACTTCGCGGCTTGAACCGCTTCTACGGTGCCGAGGTGCGGAACGGGGAATGCGTCGCCAGCAGGGCCGCGTGCTCACGCACGGAGGCGGTTTCCTCCGCGCACCAGCCGCGCAAGGCGGCGGCGAAGTCCGCATCGGCGATGAAATGCCGGCTGCGCACGACGGCCGGAAGAAACCCGCGCGCGATCTTGTGCTGTCCCTGCGCGCCGGGCTCGAACACGCGCAGGCCTTCGCGCAGGCAGTACTCGATGCCCTGGTAGTAGCAGGTCTCGAAATGCAGGCCCGGTACCCGGCGTACGTCGAGCGTGTTCGCCGCGCCCCAGTAGCGGCCATACAGCGTGTCGCCACCGCGCAGGCACAGCGCGCCGGCGACCGGATGTCCGTCGCGCTGCGCAAGGAACAGCACCAGCGAGCGCGGAACGGTGCGCGCCAGATGCTGCAGGAACGAAAGCGTGAGCGCGGGCGAGTTCCCGTACTCGGCGAACGTCTGCAGGTAGAAATCGAATATGGCGGCCAGGTCGTCGTCGCTGGCCTCGTCGCCGTGCAGCACGCGGAACGTCACGCCGGCGCGCGCCACCCTGGCGCGTTCCTGGCGGATGTTCTTGCGGTGCTTGTGGTCCATCGCACCCAGGAAGTCGTCGAAGCCGGACCAGCCGGCGTCGTTGCGCCAGTGGTACTGCACATCGGCCCGCGCCAGCCAGTCCTCGCCGAACGCCGCGTCCTCCGCCTCGGCATGGAAGTTCACGTGCGCCGAGGACAGACCGGATCCGCGCACGAGCGCCGCCATGGCCTGCAACAGCTGCGTGCGTTCTGCGGTTGCGGTTGCCAGCAGCCGCGGCCCGGTCACGGGCGAGTACGGGACGGCGCACAGGTACTTCGGGAAATACGCCTGCCCATGGCGTGCATAGGCATGCGCCCAGGCATGGTCGAACACGAACTCGCCGTGCGAATTGGTCTTCACGTAGCCCGGCGCCGCGGCCACCAGCGTGTCGCCTTCCCACACGGTCAGGTGGCGTGGCGTCCACCCCCACTGTTCACGCAGGCAGCCGTGCTGTTCCAGGCCATGCAGGAACGCATGGGTGACGAAGGGGTTGCGTCCGTCGTGGAGCGCGTCCCAGCGGTCGGGCGCGATGTCCGCCAGGGACGGCACGATGCGCGCCTTCGGCATGTGGACGCGTCCTGCCGTCATCGGCGCGAGGGCGGGGATCCGCCCTGGCGTTGCCGCAGGAACAGGCCAACCCGTTGCGCGGACGCACGATCGCCAAGCATCCCCGCGCTGGCAGGGACGGTGGCGTCAGGGCGACCGGCGATCACTCGCCCTTGTCGAGGAAGCGCTCCGCATCCAGCGCCGCCATGCAGCCGAAGCCGGCGCTGGTGATCGCCTGGCGGTAGTGCTGGTCCGCGACGTCGCCGGCGGCGAATACGCCTTTCACCGAGGTCTCGGTCGCGCCGCCGCCCAGGCCGGAACGGATCTCCAGGTACCCGTTGTTCATGGCCAGCTGGCCTTCGAACAGGGTGGTGTTGGGCGTGTGGCCGATGGCCACGAAGAAACCGTGCACGTCCAGGTCGCGGGTGCTGCCGTCATGCACGGATTTCACCCGCAGCCCGGTCACGCCCGCCTCGTTGCCGAGCACCTCGTCCACGGTGTGGTGCCAGACCGGTTCGATCTTGCCCGCCTGGATCTTGGCGAACAGCTTGTCCTGCATGATCTTCTCGGCGCGCAGCGTGTCGCGCCGATGCACCAGGTACACCTTGCGCGCGATGTTGGACAGATACAGCGCTTCTTCCACCGCGGTGTTGCCGCCGCCGACCACCGCCACGTCCTGGTCCTTGTAGAAGAACCCGTCGCAGGTGGCGCAGGCGGATACGCCGCGGCCCTTGAACGCCTCTTCCGAAGGCAGGCCCAGGTACTTCGCGGTGGCGCCGGTGGCGATCACCAGCGCATCGGCGGTGTACTCGCCGTTGTCGCCCTTGAGCCGGAACGGGCGCTGCGAGAGGTCCGCCGTGTGGATGTGGTCGAAGATCACCTCGGTCTCGAAGCGCTCGGCATGCGCCTGCATGCGCGCCATCAGGTCGGGGCCCATCAGGCCGTGCGCATCGCCGGGCCAGTTGTCCACTTCGGTGGTGGTCATCAGCTGGCCGCCCATCTGCAGGCCGGTCACCACCACCGGCTTGAGGTTGGCGCGCGCGGCGTACACGGCGGCGGTCCAGCCCGCGGGGCCGGAGCCCAGGATCAACAGGCGGCAATGCTTCGAAGAGGTCATGAATACGGTCTGGTATGCGGGAGGCGGCGGAAGCCGGGATCAGGGGGCTGGGTATACTGCGCGCGGCACGGAACCGAGCCTGCTGCGCATAGCTTGGCGGCGGCGTTCCACCAACACAAGGCGCGCACGCGCAACACGACAATCCATCTGGCGCGCCTGCGAAGCGTGCCTGCATGCAACGCGGAGAAGGCAGATGCGGATCGGTGTCCCGAAGGAAACCAAGACCCTGGAAGGGCGTGTCGCCCTGGTACCCGCCGCAGCCGGCGACCTGGTCAAGCGCGGCCACGAGGTCTGGATCGAGCAGGACGCAGGCGTGAAGTCCGGCTTCAAGGATGCGCAGTACACCGCGCTGGGCGTCAAGATCGCGCCCGATGCCGCCAGCCTGTACGAGAAGGGCGAGCTGATCGTGAAGGTGAAGGAGCCGATCGCCGGCGACCTGCAGCACCTGCGCAAGGACCACCTGCTGTTCTGCTATCTGCATCTGGCCGCGGAACCCGCGTTGACGCGCCAGCTGCTGGACATCGGGCTTACCGGCGTCGCGTTCGAAACCGTCGAGTTGCCCAACGGCGACCTGCCGCTGCTGGCGCCCATGTCGGTGATCGCCGGCAAGATCGGCGTGCAGGTGGGCACCCATCTGCTGCACCAGCCCATGGGCGGCAAGGGCAAGCTGCTGGGTGGACTGGCTTCGACCGAGCGCGGCAAGGTGGTGGTGTTCGGCGCGGGCCAGGCGGGCAGCGCTTCGGCCGCGCTCGCCGCCGGTGGCGGCGCCAACGTGACCGTGTTCGAGATGCGCACCGACCGCATGGAAGAAGCCATGCGCCTGGGCCCCAACGTGACCGCGCTGTATCCGTATGCGGACGTGGTGGCCAAGGAAGTCGCTTCGGCCGACCTGGTGATCGGCGCCGTGCTCGTCACCGGTGCCGCCGCGCCCAAGGTGATGACCCGCGAAATGCTCAAGGGCATGGAAGACGGCAGCGTGGTGGTGGACATCGCCATCGACCAGGGCGGCTGCTTCGAGACCTCGCGCCCCACCACCTGGAAGGAGCCGACCTACGTGGAGGAGGGCGTGACCCACTTCTGCGTGACCAACATGCCCGGCGCCGTTCCGCAGACGTCCTCGCAGGCGATCTGCGCCGCGATCCTGCCGTGGGTGAACAAGCTGGCATCCGGACCGCAGTGGCGCGACAACGCGGCGCTGGTGAAGGGCATCAACCTGGAAGCCGGCAAGCTGGTGCATCCCGCGCTGCTCGACATGGCGCTGTGAGGCCTCGGTGCCGGATCCGGGCAAGCCTGGATCCGGCACAGCCTGTGATCCCCGGTCCGGGCCGTCCAGCCCGGATCCGCTACGGCGGCTGGAATGCGTGACAGTTCCGGAATTCGCGTAAGATCAAGCCCCTAGGGGATTTTCTTAAGGTAACCGCACACGGTGGCTCGACCGCTCTCCGAAGACACGGGACGCACCGCGCGTAGCAAGCGCGCCGCCAAGGCGAGTCCCGCGTCGGCGGCGCGCCCGCCCAACCCCCGTCGCCAGCGGCTGCTGCGCGATATCGCGCTGATCCTGATCGCGCCGCTGCTGCTGTACATGCTGGCGAGCCTGCTGACGTATTCGCCGTCGGACCCGGGCTGGTCCAACTCCGGCAGCATCACCGCGCCGCTGCAGAACTGGGGCGGGCGCGTGGGCGCGTGGCTGGCGGACGTGCTGCTCAGCCTGACCGGCTACGTGGCCTACCTGCTGCCGCTGATGCTCGGTGCGGTGGCCTGGATCGCGCTGTTCGGGCTGGACGCGGACGGCGACGGCGATGCGGACCTGGGGCCTGCGCTGCGGCTGGTGGGCATCGTCGGCTTCCTGGTGGCCGCCACCGGGCTGCTGCAGCTGCGGATCGGCAACGTGGTGGACCTGTCCTCGGGCGCTGGCGGCATCCTGGGGCGGCTGGTGGGGCGTTCGCTGTACGCGGGCTTCGGCCCGGTGGGCGGCAACCTGTTCCTGCTGGCGCTGCTGCTGGTGTCGGTAACCCTGGCCACCGGCCTGTCGTGGTTCGCGGTCATGGACCGGATCGGCCAGTGGGTGTGGAAGCTGCCCGCGCTGTTCCGGCGCGGAACCAAGCAAGCCGCGCAGCGCATCGAGGCGCGCGAGATGCGCATCGAGCGCGAGGAGTCGCGCAAGATCGAAACCGAGTTGCGCGCCAAGCGTGCGCCGGTGAAGATCGAGCCGCCCGCGCCTCCCGCGGTCGAAAAGAGCGACCGCGCCAAGCGCGAGACCCAGATCCCGCTGTTTCACGGCGGCGACGGCTCCGGCATCCCGCCGCTGGCGCTGCTCGACGACCCCAAGCCGCAGGCCAAGGGCTACGACGAGGACACGCTGGAAACCCTGTCGCGGCAGATCGAGTTCAAGCTCAAGGATTTCCGCATCGACGCCGAAGTGGTGGGCGCGTATCCCGGGCCGGTCATCACCCGCTTCGAGGTCCAGCCTGCGCCCGGCGTGAAGGTCAGCCAGATCAGTTCGCTGGACAAGGACATCGCGCGCGGCTTGAGCGTGAAGTCGGTGCGCGTGGTGGACGTGATCCCGGGCAAGTCGGTGATCGGGCTGGAAACGCCCAACACGCACCGCGAGATGATCTATCTGAGCGAGCTGCTGCGTTCGAAGGAATACGACAAGTCCGGCAGCCCGCTCACGCTGGCGCTGGGCAAGGACATCGCCGGCCGTCCCACCGTGGCCGACCTGGGGCGCATGCCGCACCTGCTGGTCGCCGGCACCACCGGCTCGGGCAAGTCGGTGGCGGTGAACGCCATGGTGCTGAGCCTGCTGTACAAGGCCAGTCCCAGCGACGTGCGCATGCTGATGATCGACCCGAAGATGCTGGAGCTCAGCGTCTACCAGGGCATCCCGCACCTGCTGGCGCCGGTGGTCACCGACATGAAGGAGGCCGCCAACGGCCTGCGTTGGTGCGTGGCAGAGATGGAACGGCGCTACAAGCTCATGTCCGCGGTGGGCGTGCGCAACCTCGCCGGCTTCAACAAGAAGGTCAAGGACGCGCAGGACGCCGGCCAGCCGCTGCTCGACCCGCTGTTCAAGCCCAACCCCGAATTGAACGAGGCGCCTCCGCAACTGGAGACGCTGCCGTACATCGTCGTGTTCATCGACGAATTCGCCGACATGATGATGATCGTCGGCAAGAAGGTCGAAGAGCTCATCGCGCGCCTGGCGCAGAAGGCGCGCGCGGCCGGCATCCATCTGATCCTGGCCACGCAGCGCCCTTCGGTGGACGTGATCACCGGCCTGATCAAGGCGAACATCCCCACGCGCATCGCCTTCCAGGTGTCCAGCAAGATCGACAGCCGCACCATCCTGGACCAGAGCGGGGCCGAGACGTTGCTGGGCCACGGCGACATGCTTTACCTGCCGCCCGGTACCGCCATGCCCGAGCGCATCCACGGTGCCTTCGTCAGCGACGAGGAGGTCCACCGCGTGGTGGAGCACCTCAAGCAGAGCGGGGGAGGGCCGGACTACATCGAAGGCGTGCTGGAAGAGGCGCAGACCATGTACGACGGCAGCTCGGTGGGCGCGACCGGCCTGCCGGAGGCTGCAGCCTCCAGCGGCGACGAATCCGACCCGCTGTACGACGAGGCGGTACGCATCGTCACCGAGACCCGCCGCGCGTCGATCTCCGGCGTGCAGCGCCGGCTGAAGATCGGCTACAACCGGGCGGCGCGCCTGATCGAGGCGATGGAGGCCGCGGGCGTGGTCTCGCCGCCCGAACACAACGGCGACCGATCCGTGCTGGCGCCGCCACCGCCGTCGCATTGACGCCGGTCGGGGTGGCGTAGGCAGGCGTTCATACCGGCGCCGCTGCCGTGCAAGCGCATTCAGCTTGTTCAGGCCACACTGCGCGCCATCGCATTCCACGGAGCAGCCATGAAGACCACGATCCTCGCCACGCTGACCGGTGCCTTGCTGGTGGCGGGCAACGCGCAGGCGGGCGCACGCGACGACCTGGCGGCCTTCACCAAGGGGCTCAAGGGTCTGGACGGCACCTTCACCCAGCAGGTGTACGACACCAGCGGCAAGCGCAAGGAAAACGCCAGCGGGCGGGTCTCCCTGTCCGCACCCCGGCTGTTCCGGTGGGAGTACACGCGGCCGTATCCGCAGCTGATCGTGGCTGACGGCAAGCACGTGTGGGTGTACGAGCCCGACCTGGAGCAGGCAACCAAGCGTCCGCAGGGCGCCGAAGAGCAGAACAGCCCGCTGGCGGCGCTGATCGATCCGGCCAAGCTCGAGCGCAACTACACCGTGACCGAGGCGGGCACCTCCGCCGGCCTGGAGTGGTTGCAGCTCACACCGCGCAAGGAAGAAGAAGGCGGGTTCCGCTCGGCCAAGCTCGGTTTCGGCAAGGGCGGGTTGCAGAAGATGACGGTGGTGGACGCGCTGGGCCAGCGCACGGAGATCGCGTTCAGCGGCTGGAAGCGCAACCCGAGCTTCAAGGCCGGCACGTTCCGTTACGTGCCTGGCAAGAACGTGGACGTGGTCGGCGAAGGCTGAACGCACCAGTCGCACGGCAGAAACGGCGGGCCAGTCCCGCCGTTTTTCATTGCGGCCGACCGGTAGCTGAACCGCCTCTGGGCCGGTCACGCGGCCTGCACCAGGGGCTGCCGACGATGCCGCCATGCACTCGCGAATCGTCCAGCTCTTCCTGCCCGTCGCCTGCCTGGGGATGGTGTTCGCCGTCGGCACGCTGGCGCCAGCCGGCGGCGTGCAGGCACAGACCGGCAAGCCTGCGCCGCAGGTCGAAGGCCGCGCGCTGGTAGGCGCGCCGGAATCGCGTGGCGAAGCCGCGCAGTCGATCGACGACGCGGTGGCCGCCGCGCTGATCGGTGCGATCTCTTCGCAGTTCGGGGCGCGCAAGGTCGAGGTGAAGCTCGATCGACTGGAGACCGAACCGGTCAACCTGATCGACCTGCAGGTCAGCGGTGCCGGCCGGCTTCGGATCGGTGACGACGAGGAATGGTTGCCGCTGCGCTTCAACGCGCTGTACGACTCCGTGGGCGCCAGCGTCGCCCAGCCGCGCCTGACCGTGGGCGGCACCGGCGAATCGGCGGAAGTGTCGCCGACGTCCCCGCTGGGACGCGACCTGGCGGAGCAGGCATCGATCCGCCTGCACGACGAGTTCGCCCAGCAGCCGGCGCGCCTGCAGCTGGACAGGATCACGCGACTCGCGGCGGGCAAGCGCTACGTCCGCCTGGAAGGCGTAGGCGCCGTGGACTTCGACAGCCAGGGCAGCAGCGTGGCCGTGGTGCACGCGCTGTACGACAGCAGCCGCAACGAATGGCTGCAGGTGGGCTACGAGCTCGGTGCGGGGATGGCGCAAGCGGCGCCCTGAGCTGAACCCGCACGCGCGCTGGCGGCCGGTTCGGGAGCCGGGCGCCGTTATCCATAGTCAGACTCCCCGGAAGTCCGGGCGACCGGAAGACCGCCGTGGCTCCGCAGCGCGCACTGCCCTACATCCTCCTTTGCATTCTTGCAGCGTGCTTGGTGCCATGCGTCGCCTTGGCGCAGGCCGGGTTAAGGGCTTTGCCAGAAGCGTCAGCGTCTGGGCCTGCCCCGGACCAGCCCGACCAGTCGCTGCAGGATGCGGTGGCGTCGGTCGTGGTGGTCGCGCTGACCGAGCAGTTCGACGGCCGCGTGATCTCGGTGAAGATCGACGACTACAACGTGACGATTTCGAGCGCCCGGGAACGCCTGGTCTCCGGTCGCGGGACCGTGGAGATGGGGGCGCAGGGCAGCGACGCGGTTTCGTTCACGTATCGCACCCTCTATGACGTGGTGGATGCCCACGCAGGCTACCCGTCGATCACGGTCAGCGGGTTTCCCGGCGGCGGCGAGCGCTTGGTCCCCAACGACGCGCGCCTGATCGGCCAGCTCGACGAGCGCGTTGCCGCCGCCCTGAGCGGCGAACTGGGCGGCAAGCAGGTCTGGCTGCAGCTGGACCAGATCGAAAGCTACGAAAGCGGCGGACGCTACGTGCGCATCAACGCGAGCGGCCTGGCCGATTTCGGCGTGGACGGACGCACGCCTGCGCGCGTGGAAGCGCTGTACGACCGTAGCGGTGATGCCTGGCTGCGCGTCAACTACGCGCTGGGCGCGGCCGTCCCGATTTCGATGGCGGGCCTGCAGGCGGTGCGCTGACATCCCCGCGCGGCCAGGGTCCGCGCGGGCCCTGGCCGGCTTGCTATCGTGCGGCGCAGGACCCAGATCCGAAGCCGTGCCGAAATCCTCCCGAACCGACGCGCAGGACCTGCTCCCGGCAGCCCAATGCGGCCTGGCGCCGCTTGCCGAGCGCATGCGCCCGCGCACGCTCGGCGAGATGGTGGGGCAGCGGCGCCTGCTGTCCGCAGGCAGCGCGCTGCGGCGCTCGATCGAATCCGGTGCCGTCCATTCGATGGTGCTGTGGGGCCCGCCCGGATGCGGCAAGACCACGCTCGCGCTGTTGCTGGCGCAACATGCCGACGCCGAGTTCCGCGCGATCTCCGCGGTGCTGTGCGGACTGCCCGAGGTGCGCAAGGTGTTGGAGGAGGCCGGGCAGCGGTTCGCGGCGGGGCGGCGCACGGTGCTGTTCGTGGACGAGGTGCACCGGTTCAACAAGGTCCAGCAGGACGCCTTCCTGCCGCATATCGAACGCGGCAGCATCGTGTTCGTGGGCGCCACCACGGAGAACCCGTCCTTCGAACTGAATTCGGCGCTGCTCTCGCGATGCCGGGTGCACGTGATGGAGGCGGTGTCCGCCGCGGACATCGCCGGCGCCTTGCGGGCGGCCCTGGCGGATGCCGAACGCGGCCTGGGCGGTCGCGGCCTGCGCATCGCGGACGTCCTGGTCGAGCAGATCGCGCAGGCGGCCGACGGCGACGTGCGCCGTGCGCTGACCCTGCTGGAGATCGCCGCCGAGCTGGCAGGCGAGGGCGGCGAAGTCACCGAATCCACCCTGGCCCAGGTCCTGGCGGACCGCACGCGCCGCTTCGACAAGGGCGGCGACCACTTCTACGACCAGATCTCCGCCCTGCACAAATGCGTGCGCAGTTCCAATCCGGACGCGGCGCTGTACTGGTTCGCGCGGATGCTCGACGGCGGCGCGGATCCAGCGTACTTGGCCCGGCGCCTGGCGCGGATGGCGGTGGAGGACATCGGCCTGGCGGACCCGCGCGCACTGCAGATGGCGATCGACGCCTGGGACGCCTACGACCGACTGGGATCCCCCGAGGGCGACCTGGCCCTGGCCCAGGTGGTGGTCTACCTGGCCAGTACCGCCAAGTCGAACGCCGTCTATGCCGCCTTCGCCCAGGCGCGCAGCGACGTGTCCGAGCACGGCAGCCTCGAGGTGCCGACGCAGCTGCGCAACGCGCCCACTGCGCTGATGAAGCAGCTCGGGCATGGCAGGGGCTACCGCTACGACCACGACGTGGACGGCGGCGTGGCCCTGGACCAGGCCGGGTTCCCGGACGCGCTCGAAGGGCGCGTGTACTACCGCCCGCGCGAAGCCGGACTGGAGTTGAAGCTCAAGGACAAGCTCGACCGCCTGCGCGCCGCCCGCGGTGCGTCCACGGCCGGCAAGCCGCGCCGCAGCGACTGAGCCGGCGCTGCACCCGACCCGGCGCGGCCAGCCCGGCCGTGTCCTGTGTGGCCCGCTCGGCGCGTTCACACAGACGTCACGGGAAGTCCGCGTCCGCGCGGGTCCGCATCGGCTGCGATGCATCGGTTCTTCCAGGACGGCGGCCGCTGCCTCGGGCAACGCCATCGTGCTGGCCCGCACCCTCCCCGGGGGCGGGGAAACGGGGGGCAGGGCGTCATGAAGAGGTCGCGTTCCAGCCGCAAGGGCATCGCCCTGCGCATGCTGTGGGTCATCGAGCTGTCGCTGATCGTGGTGTCGGTGCTGGCTGCGGCCGCGCTGCGCTTCCACGGCAACCTGCACGACCGGCTGGTCTTCATCGAACAGGCGCCGCTGCGCGCGCTGCTGATCGGGCTGTGCCTGACCGGCGCCATGACCGCCTTCGGCCTGTACCAGGTCCACGTGCGCCACACGCGCGCGGACTTCCTGCTGCGCCTGCTGCTGTCGTTCGTGTGCGGCGGCATCGTGCTGGTGGTCATCTACTACCTGCTGCCGCAGGCGTACATCGGCCGCGGCGTGCTGGCGATCTCGCTGGCGCTGTCGCTGCTGGCGGTGCTGGGCACCCGCCTGTTCGTGCTCCGCGCGTTCCGGTTCGAGGCGCTCAAGCAGCGCATCCTGGTGTTCGGTGCCGGCCGCAACGCCGACCTCATCAACCAGCGCCTGCGCCGCAGCGGCGACCGCCAGTCGTTCGTGCTGCTCGGCTTCGTGCCGGTGCCGGGGCACGAGGTCGTGGTGGACGAAGCGCGCCTGGTCGTGCCGCCCGCAGAGGGTCTGTGCGCGCTCGCCGACCGGCTCAACGTGGACGAGATCATCATCGCGCCCGACGAGCGACGCGGCGGCATGCCCATGGAAGACATGCTGCAGTGCGTGCAGCGCGGCATGGCGGTCACCGACCTGTCCACCTTCTTCGAGCGGGAGGCCGGCATGGTGCCGCTGAGCGTGGTGGACCCGTCGTGGCTGGTGTTCTCGGGCGGGTTCGACTACTCGCTGCCGCGGCGCCTGACCAAGCGCGGGTTCGACCTGGTCGCCGCTTCGGTGATCCTGCTGCTGACCTGGCCGCTGATGCTGCTCACCGCGCTCGCCGTGCGCCTGGAGTCCAGCGGGCCGGTGCTGTACCGGCAGGTACGCGTGGGCGAACGCGGCACCCATTTCGAGATCGTGAAGTTCCGCAGCATGCGCGTGGACGCCGAAGGCGATGGCGTGGCGCGCTGGGCCAGCAAGGACGACGACCGCAGCACGCGCGTGGGCCGCTTCATCCGCAAGACGCGCCTGGACGAACTGCCGCAGCTGTTCTCGATCCTGGGCGGGCAGATGAGCTTCGTGGGCCCGCGCCCGGAACGGCCGCAGTTCGTCGAGCTGCTGACCGGCGAGCTGCGCTACTACGGCGTGCGCCACGCGGTGAAGCCGGGCCTCACCGGGTGGGCGCAGCTGCGCTACCCGTACGGCGCATCGGTGCGCGATGCGGACGAGAAGCTCAAGTTCGACCTGTTCTACGTCAAGAACCACGGCCTGGTGTTCGACCTGCTGATCCTGCTGCAGACGGTCGAGGTGGTGCTGTTCGGCCGTGGCGCGCGCTGAGCGCGCACGCGTCTCAGCGGCGCAGCGTGCGTACCGCCAAGCGCCGCAGGGCGAAGCCGGCAAGCCCCGCCGTGTCGCGACGCGCGGCGGCGTCGGGCGCGGCGCGCCAGGCGCGCGCCGCCAGCGTGCAGGCATCGCGCCAGCGGCCGCGCAGCATCAGGCCGCGCGCGTTGCGCACGTACGCGGCCGACAGCGCCCTGCGCCGCACGTCCTCCGGCACCGTCCCTTCGCACGCCGCGACCACGCGCTCCATCACCCGCACGTAGTCGTCGTAGGTGCTGGACTCGGCGGAAAGCCCCTCGTGGCCGCGCATCGCGCGCACCATCGCCCCTTCGCTGACCCCGACCTGCCAGCGCCGGGCGACGCGCAGGAAGAAGTCGATGTCTTCAGCGGTGCGCAGCGCCGGGTCGAAGCCGCCGACATCGGCGAACACTTCGCGCCGCAGCATCGCCGACGCGGGAATCAAGGCCGGGTTCATGAGCAGGTCGCCGAGCACCCAGCCGTCGCTGGCGATCACGTCGCGGCGGCGGAAGAAGTCGAAGGGCTGGCCGTCCGCGTCCACCCGCGCCACGTCGCACACCACCATGCCGATCTGCGGGTTGGCGTCCAGGTAGGCGCACTGGCGCTCGGTCTTCTCCGGTGCCCACAGGTCGTCGCTGTCCAGCAGCGCGAACAGCTCGCCGCGCGCCATGGCCATGCCTGCGTTGCGCGCGGCGGACACGCCCGCGTTCGACTGCCAGAGGTAGGTGATGCGCTCGCCGTAGCGCGCCTTGAGCGCATCGCCGGTGCCATCGGTGGATCCGTCGTCCACCACCACGATCTCGTGCAGCGGCAGCGTCTGCGCAAGCGCCGAGTCGATGGCGCGCTGGACGAGTTCGCGCCGGTTGTACGTTGGTATGATCGCTGAGACCCGGGGCGGCTGCGCCATGCTGAAAGACCTTGTCCGTCGAGTGCTGTACGCATCGGGTGCGCTGCCGCTGTACCACCGCGTGCGCAACGCACGCAGTCTAACCGTGGTCATGTTCCATCGCACGCTCTGTCGCGACGATCCGCGCTGGGCGACATGCGATCCGGACTACACGCTGGCGCGCGATGTCTTCGCGCGCAGCCTCGCGTTTTTCCGCCGCCATTACCACGTGGTCACGCTGCAGCAGGTGCTGGACGCGCGGCGCGGCGGCGAGGCGCTGCCGCCGCGCGCGATGCTGCTGACCTTCGACGACGGATGGGCGGACAACGTGGACCATGCGTTGCCCGAGCTGCAGCGCGCCGGGCTGCCCGCGCTGATGTTCGTGGTGGCCGACGCGGTGGGGCGCAGGCAGCCGTTCTGGCAGGAACGCCTGATCTCCGCGTGGCGGCGCGGTGCGATCGCCGTGGCGGACATCGCCGCGGCCCTGCCCGCGGACGGCGGAGAGGTGTTGCCGGATACGGAGAACCTGGCGGCGATGCGCGCCTTGGTGACGCGGCTCGAGGCGCTGTCCGACGACCGGCGTGCGGCGTTGCTGGCCCCTTTCCAGCCGGCCATGGACGACGGCCTGCAGCACATGGTCGACGCACGCCAGCTGCTGGCCCTGCGCGAGGGAGGCGTCGCGCTGGGGCTGCATGGCAAGAGCCACGTGCGCATGACGCAAGCCGAGGATCTGGACGCCGAACTGCAGGGTGCGCGCGTGGCCCTGGCGGCGCGTCTGGGCGAAGCCAGCGGCCGTGGCGAAGCGCCGGAAGTGACGCTGTCGTTCCCGCACGGCGCGCACGATGCAGGCATCGCCGAGCGTGCCCGGCAGGCGGGTTACGAGCTGCTGTTCACCAGCGTTCCGGTGCTGAATCCCACCGGCTCGGGTCCGGGATGGCTGCTGGGCCGTACCGGGTTCGAGACGGGCGGCGTGGTGGACCGCCGCGGCCGCTTCCGCGACGACTGGCTGGCCTGGTACCTGTTCCGGCGCGAGGCGCGGATGCTGGCGTAGCGGGTGCGCGCGGACGCGGACACCCGACGCCTTGCGATGCTTTCGGAGCGCGCGCCGCGGCCGCTTGGTGCGAGGGCGTGCCGCTACTCGTCTTCGTCCGCCGCCGTCAGGTGCAGCTGGCCCAGGTGTTCGCCCAGCGCCGCCGCATCCCAGTAGCCGAAGACCGCGCGCCGGCTGCGTTCGGAAAAGCCCATCGCCAGCCACGGCGCGAGGTGCGGCGACAGGCTGGCCAGTTCGAGCGACACCGCCGCGTGCCCGGCCTTGCGCGCGGCGCGCAACAGCGCGTCCAGGCAGCGCGTCCCGATCGCCGGGCCGTGCAGCGACCAGTAATCGTGCACGTGCAGCGTGGCGCCGTTGGCGCGGACGGCGAACCAGGCCACCAGCGCGTCGCCGGACGCATCGCGCACCAGCAGGTGGCGGAAGCCGCCCTCGGGCGATGCGTCGAAGCGCCAGCGCAGGTGCGCGGCATCGCGTGCGCCGACGATGCCGTCCGGCTTGGTGGAGTCTTCCCAGAGCTGCTGCACGCGCGGGTCCACGCGGTCGCTCCAGGTAGCGCGCAGCGGCGCGGTGCCGGCATGGCGCAGGGCGTCGCGCGCGCGTGTCCAGGCGTCCACGGCGATGCCGGCGGCATACGCCAGTACGCGCGGCATACGGCGCGCCAGGTAGGGGCCATGGCGCAGCACGCGCACGTAGCGCACCAGGTCGCCGAGCGGGCGGTAGCCGATGCGCTTGAACACCGGCGCCGCCTTGGGATTGGGGAAGGCGTACAGCAGATCCAGCTGCCCGCGCGCGGCCTGCGCCAGCGACTGCTGCAGCATCATCGCGGGGCCCAGCGTGCGGTGTTCTGGCATCACCGCCAGATCCACCATCACTCCGGCGCGCAAGGGCTGCCCGTCGCGGAGCATGCGCCGCCGCCCGGCCGAACAGGTGCCCACTTCGCGCCCGTCGGCCGTGAGCAGTTCCAGCAACGGCGGTCCAGCATCGGCCTGCTCGTAGAACCACGCGTACTTGCGCGGCATGCGCGCGTCGTCGCCCAGGTTGCCGCGCCAGATCGACAGCACCGCGTCGCGGTCCCGGGCGACGTCTCCCACCCGCGCCAGGTATTGCGGGCTGGCCAGCGCGGCGCCCATCAGTGCGCCTGCTCCAGCTCGTCCACCTCGCCGGCCAGTACCGGCGGCATGTGCAGGTAGCGGGTGGTGCGGCGCTTGTTGCGGATGTCGTCGTAGATCGCCAGCGCCTGCGGCTCGGGGATGCCGAGCGCGCCGGCGAGCTGTTCCGCGGGCACGTCGTGGTTCAGCGCCCACAGCGCCAGATCCATCTGCCGATAGGGCAGGGCGAAATAGAACTCGTCCTGGCCCTGCGCCAGGCTGTAGGTGTCGGTGGTGGGCACGGCCGCGCAGACGCGCTCGGGCAGGCCCAGGTGGCGGGCCATGGCATAGACCTGCGACTTGTACAGGTGCGCGATCGGCTTGACGTCGGCGGAGCCGTCGCCGTTCTTCACGAAGAAGCCCTGGTCGTACTCGAGCCGGTTGGGCGTGCCCACCACGGCGTAGTTCAGGCGGTCCGCGTGGAAGTACTCCAGCGTCTTGCGGATGCGCTGCTTGAAGTTGGTGGCGGCGACGATCGTCAGGTAGTCGCCCAGCGCCAGGTCGCGCTCGTGCGGCGTGCCGTCCGGGGCTTCGGCGACCAGGCGGAACCGGTTCACCCGGCCTTCGATGCCGCCGTCGATCACGATCTTGAACTTCCAGCCATCGCCATACTCCGGCAGTGCGTTGCGAACCGCCGCATCGCGCGAGCGGTAGCAGCCGATGGCTTCCAGCGCCGGCGCGATGTCGACCGTTTCGGTGCGGATCCCAAGGTGCCTGGCCAGGATGCCGGCGCGCACCGCGCTGTCGTCGGACGAGTCGCGCTCGGGCAGGACCAGCCCGAACACGCGCGACGGCCCCAGCGCGTGCACCGCCAGCGCCGCGCAGGTGGAGCTGTCGATGCCGCCGGAGATGGCGACCACCAGCCCGCGGCGGTGCAGGGTGCGGCCCAGGGCTTGGCGCAGGCGTTCGCCGATGCGTGCGGCTTCCTGCGCATAGTCCAGGTCGAGGACGGTCCAGTCGAGTGCGGTCATGCGGCGGTGGCCATGGGCGGTGTGAGGGCGATGCGGCGCACTTTCCCGGAAGCGGTCCTGGGAAGCGCGTCCACGAATTCGACGAAGCGGGGGATCTTGTAGGGCGCCAGGCGCGCGCGGCAGTGCGCCTTGATGGCCATCTCGTGCGCGGACGAAGCCGCCTCGCGCAGCACCACGAACGCCTTGGGCACCTGGCCGAGCACGTCGTCCGGAAAGCCGACCACGGCGACTTCGGACACCGCAGACAGTTCGGCGATGGCTTCCTCGATGTCGCCAGGATGCACGCGATGCGCGCCGGTCTTGATCATGTCGCTGCGGCGCCCGGCCAGGTAGAGGAAGCCGTCCGCGTCGATCCGGCCCAGGTCGCCGGTGCGCAGCCAGCCTTCGCGCAGCACCGCGGCCGTGGCGTCGGGCGCGTTCCAATACCCCAGCATCACGCCGGGGCCGCACGCCTCGACCTCGCCTTCCTCGTCGTGCGCGGCCGGCGAGCCGTCCTCGCGCACGATCCGCAACCGCACGCCTTCGATGGGCACGCCCACCGAGCCGGGCTTGGAATCCAGCATTTCTGGCGGCAGCCACGTTAGCCGCGAGGTCGCCTCGGTCTGGCCGTACATCACGAACAGCCGCGGGCCGGGCAGCGCGGCGCGCAGGCGCGCGGTGAGCGCCGGGGTCATCGCGCCGCCGGCCTGGGTCAGGTAGCGCAGCGCCGACAGGTCGTACGCGGCCAGGTCCAGGCGATCCAGCAGCAGCGCGAACGTGGACGGCACCCCGGACAGGCCGGTCACGCGTTCGCGCGACACGGCCTGCATCAGCGCATGGGGAAACAGCTGGTTCGATGCGATCACCACGCGCGCGCCGCGCAGCAGGTGCGTGTGCAGCACCGAGGCCCCGTACGCGTAGTAGAACGGCAGCATGCCCAGCACGCTGTCGGACCCGTCCAGCTGCAGGTAGGCGGCCACCGCCCGCGCATTGGCCAGCAGGTTGGCGTACGAGAGGGTCACGCCCTTCGGATCTCCGGTGGTGCCGGAGGTGTACAGGATCAGCGCGGGCGAAGCCGGATCCTGCGGCGCGCAGGCACCCGCCGGCAGCCCGGAGGCGATGGGTTCGCCCGGTTCGAGCGGCCAGGCCACCGGCGCCGCCGGCTGCGCGCGCAGCGCCGCCAGCGCGTCGGCGTGGCCGGCTTCGTGCACCACGTGCCGCGCACCGCAGTGCGCAAGCCACGGCGACAGGTCGCGCTCGCGCGCCTGCACGTTGAGCGGTACCGCAACGCCACCGGCAAGCCACGTGCCGTACAGCGCCACTACCGCCTCGGCGCGGTTGGGCAGCACGATGCCGACGCGCTCGCCCGACACCAGCCCGCGCTCCCGCAGCGCGTGCGCGAACGCCAGGCACTGCTCCCACAGCTGCGCATAGCCGATGCGGCGCGCGCCGTCGACCAGCGCGACGCGTTGCGGCGCGGCGCGGGCGTGGGCTTCGAGCTGGGCCGGCAGCGTGCGCACCGCGCGCTCAGCCGCCCCGCTTGCGGGTGACGAACGCGTCCACCGCTTCGATGCTGTCGAAGTTGTCCGGCACCATCTCCTCGGGCGCGACGGCGATGCCGTACTCGTCCTCGATGAACATCACCAGTTCGTGGATGCCGGTGGAATCCAGGATGCCCTTGCGGATCAGCGATTCGCCATCGTCGATCGCGTTCTCGTCGTCGGTGAACAGGAAGTTCTTCAGCAGGTAGCGCTTGATGGCGAGTCGTTGCATGGTTTTCCCCGTGTCAGCCATGCTGAACGTCGAACGCGGCCTGGCGCGGCCAGCCGGCGCGTTACGCCACTACGTCGCTAACTCCACGCGGGACAACGCTTCCATGAGACCCGAGCGCATGCCGATCCGCCTGCAAACCCAGCCGCGCCGCCTGATCGCCGCGCTGTGCATCGCCGCCGCGCTGGCGGCGTGCCAGCGCGGTGCACCGGAGCCCCCGGCGGCCGAGCCGCGCGCGGTGGCGCAGCCCGCGCCGCAGGCGCATGCGTCGCAGGACGCGGCGTTCACCGTCACCGAGGTGGTGACGGGCCTGCAGCACCCGTGGAGCCTGGCGTTCCTGCCCGGGGGCGACATGCTGGTGACCGAGCGTCCCGGGCGCTTGCGCCGCATCGGCCGCGACGGCAGCGTCTCGGCGCCGATCTCCGGCGTGCCGCGCGTCTTCGCCGACGGCCAGGCCGGTCTGCTCGATGTCGCGCTGTCGCCGGACTTCGCGCGCGACGGCCTGGTGTACCTGGCCTACGCCGAGCCCAGCCTGCGCGGCAACGTGTGCGGCACGGCGGTGGCGCGCGGGCGCCTGCAGGGCAACGCGCTGGTCGACGTGGACGTGATCTACCGGCAGGAACCCAAGCTGTCCGCCGGCACCCACGTCGGTGCCCGCCTGGTGTTCGACGATGCCGGCCACCTGTTCGTCACCACCGGCGACAACCGCACCGCGCCGGAAGCCGCGCAGCAGCTGGACAAGCTGCAGGGCAAGCTGGTGCGCATCCACGCGGACGGACGCATCCCGGCCGACAATCCGTTCGTGGGGCGCAAGGACGCGCGTCCCGAAATCTGGTCGTACGGGCACCGCAACATGCAGGGCGCCGCGCTGCATCCGCGTACGCGCCAGGTCTGGACCAGCGAGCACGGCCCGATGGGCGGCGACGAACTCAACATCCCGCAGGCCGGCGCCAACCATGGCTGGCCCGTGGTGACCCATGGGGTGGACTACAGCGGGCAGCCGGTGCCCGGCTCGGTGGGCCGGACCGCGCCGGGGATGCAGCCGCCCCACCACGTGTGGCCCAAGTCGCCCGGCCTGAGCGGCATGCTGTTCTACAGCGGCAAGGCGATTCCGGCGTGGCGCGGCAACCTGTTCCTGGGCGCGCTGGCCAGCGGCGAGTTGATCCGCCTGGAACTGGAAGGCGACCGCGTGGTGCACGAAGAACGGCTGCTGCAATCGCGCGGCGAGCGTATCCGCGACGTGCGCGAGGGCCCTGACGGCGCGATCTGGCTGCTGGTGGACGCCGAGGCCGGCAAACTGCTCAGGCTCGCGCCCGCGGCAGCGCCCTAGGGTCGCGTGCAGCGCACCGCTTCGCGATGCGTTGCACCGACGGGCCGGCCTGCGCTGTGCCGCGATGGCCTTGTCCGCATCCCCGGCGACACGCTGGCGCAGATGACCGCTAGGACGGCTTGCGGCCGATGAAGTCCACCGTGGTGATGCACAGCCGTTCCGGCGGCACGTGCGCGAAGCGCGGATGCACGGGCATCGCCTGCAGCTGCGCCAGACGTTCCGGGCGCGTGTTCGAGGTGTCCAGCACCAGGTCGAAACCGGCATCGCGCGCGGTGTCCAGGAACGCGTCCACGCGCAGCCGGTTCTGGTACAGGAAGGCGTTGTTCCACAGCGACCACGCGCGGTCGCCGTAGCGCAGGTAGTTGAGCTGGTGCACGCCCCGGTCCACGTAGGCGTAGTGGTCGCCGCAGTTGACGGAGTGGAACATCAGCCCGCCCGGACGCAGCACGCGCATGGCTTCGCGGTACAGCGGCGCCAGCGCGTCCGCCGGCACGTGCTCGAGCACGCTGTTGGAGAACGCCACGTCCACCGAGCCGTCCGCCAGGGCCGTGCGCGTGGCGTCGGCCGGCGCGTGGTAGCGGATCACGCCGGCGCTGAGCGTGCCCAGGTCGCGCGGGTCGTCCATGCACTGCAGCGCTTCGCACAGCGCCGCGTGGCGCTGCGCGACCTGCGCAGGCTCGACGCCTGCCGCCTCGGCGATGGCCTCCACGTGGTCGCCGAGTGCGAGCACGCAGGCCCGCACCAGGTCGCCCTTGAGGTGCGGGTTGAGATCGAACGTGTCCACGCGCGCCGCGCCCGCCATGGTGCAGGCCAGCGGAAAGGTGGGGTACCAGCCGGTGCCCAGTTCGAAACAGCGTGCCCCGGGCAGCGACAGGCCCGCGTCGCGCAGGTGGCGGGCCATGATCGTCCAGTCCTCGACCTTGCTGTCGAACTCGCGGCGGAAATCGCGCAGTCCGCCGAGGCGCCGCTGCAGGCGGTAATGCAGGGCCTGTCCGCCGGGCAGCACGCCCAGCGCCTTCTGCGCCAGGCCCTTCAGGCGCCAGTGCATGCGCTTTCCCCCGGATTCAAGCGGCGCACTCCTGGGCCTGCGGCGCGGCGGCCGCGTCGGCGCATGCATGACCCGCGGCGCCCAGTCCTGCGTGCACCAGCATGGTGGAGAGCACCCCGACGAAGGCCTGGTTGTCGGCGAAACCGGTCGCGCGGCCGGCGCGCGCCTTGTCGAACAGGCGGGTCACCGCCGCCGCGTCGAAATAGCCCGCGGCGCGGATGCGCGCGGGGGAGAGCAAGTCGTCCACGTAGTCCAGAGGCCGGCCGTCCACGAAGAAGCTCTGGCTGTCCGGCGCGCGGTAGGGCTGCTTGGTGCGCGTGGCGATCGCCGGCGGCAGCAGGTCGGCCAGCGCCTTGCGCAGCAGGTATTTCTCGGTGAGTCCGCGGATCTTCCAGCTGGGCGGCAGGCGGCTGGCGAATTCCACTACCCGATGGTCCAGGTAGGGCACGCGGCCCTCGATGGAGTTGGCCATGGCCACGCGGTCGCCCTGCGCGGACAGCAGGTAGCCCGCCAGCAGCGACTTGGCTTCCACGTACTGGTCCTGCGCCAGCGGGCTCCAGCGGGCGATGCCCTTGGGCAGGGTCGCCTCGATGCCGGCCAGCGGATCCCAGCCGCCCACCGACGCGCGCAGCTCCGGCGAGAGGAACGCCAGCGCGCGCTGCGACGTGGTCCAGCGCGGCACGTGCGCGAACACCGGCCGGCCGATGTGTTCCAGCCCCTGCCCGAAGAACGACTGCGCGAACGCGGGGTTGCGCACCGGCGAGTTGGGCAGGTAGCCGTACAGCCGCTCGAGCAGGCGCGGGCGCAGCCGCGAGTCCGGCTGCCGCGCCCAGAAACGGCGCACCTTGGCTTCCTTGAACAGGTCGTAGCCGCCGAACACCTCGTCCGCGCCTTCGCCGGTCAGCACCACCTTGTAGCCGTGCGCCCGCACGCTGCCCGACAGCAGCATCAGCGGCACCGGCGCGGTGCGCAGCACCGGGGTCTCGGCATGGCGCATGAAGCGCGGGAACGCCAAACCGATGTCGGTGCGCGAGCAGCGCAGCGTGGTGTGGTCGGTGCCCAGGTGGCGCACCATGGCCAGCTGGTGTTCGCTTTCGTCGAACTCGCCGTCCTCGAACGCCACCGAGAACGTACGCACCGGGGTGTCGGTGAAGCCGCGGATCATGGCGACGATGCCGGATGAGTCCAGCCCTCCGCTGAGGTACGCGCCCACCGGCACGTCGGCACGCAGCTGCAGGCGCACCGCGTCCACCAGCAGCGTACGCAGCTCCGCGGCGGCATCCTCGACGCTGCCGGGGTAGCGCGCTGGCGTGGTGTCGCACGCATCGGGAAACGTCCAGTCCCAGTAGCGGGTCAGCGTTTCGCGGCCATCGCGCTCCACCGCCAGCAGATGGCCCGGCGGCAGGCTGTGCACGTCGCGATACACGGTGTGCGGTTCGACCGCCGACCACGTGGACAGGGTCTGCACCAGGCCCAGCGGATCCAGCGACGCGCACTGCGGCAGCACCGCCAGCAGCGCCTTGGGTTCCGACGCGAACCAGGTGCGCCCCTGCGCCCGCACGTGGAACAGCGGCCGGATGCCGGTGCGGTCGCGGGCCAGCAGCAGGCGCTGCCGGCGCGCGTCCCACAGCGCGATCGCGAACTGCCCGTTGAGGTGCTCCACGAACGCATCGCCGTGGCGCTCGTACAGGTGCACGATCACCTCGGTGTCGGACCGGGTGTAGAACACGTGGCCGGCGGCTTCCAGCTCCGCGCGCAGCTCCACGTAGTTGAAGATCTCGCCGTTGAATACCGTCCACACGTCGCGGCGCGGGTTGTGGATCGGCTGGTCACCGGTGGCCAGGTCGATGATCGACAGGCGCGCATGGGCCAGGCCCACGCCGGGTGCGGCGTGGAACCCGAAGCCGTCCGGGCCGCGGTGGGCCAGGGTGCCGATCATCCGTGCCAGCAGCGGCCGCGCCGCGCCGGGTTCGACGTCGGGTCCGCTGAATCCTGCGATTCCACACACGCCGGTGGCGCTCCCGTTCGCCGCCGGTTGGCAGCCTCGAACCAGTCACAACGCAAAACGGGGGCGGGTTCCGCCACGCCCGGCGCAGGGTCGCGCAGCGAACGACTCGGAGGTTGGCGACGCAACGCACCGGTCGCGGTTGAAGCCGCTTCTACCAAGGTGGCTCACGCGCGCCCGGTGGCCATCGCTTCCTGGCATGCACGCAGGGTGTCCGCGGCGACCTGGTCCCATCCGCGCGAGAAGCGCGCCGCCAGTGCGGCCTCGTCCCAAGTGCGCTCGAGCACCTCGCGCAGGGCATCGGCCAGCGCGCCGGCGTCGCGCGGCGGCACCAGCACGCCGCTGGCGGCATCGACCACTTCGGGTATCCCGCCCACCGGTGTCGCCACCACCGGCCGCCCGCAGGCCAGCGCTTCGACCAGCACGTTGGGGTGGCCTTCGGAATAGCTGGGCAGGGTGACCAGGTCGGCCGCGGCCATCCACTGCGCCACCGCTTCGGGCGGCTGGGCGCCAGCCATGCGCGCGCGCGCGCCCAGCGCCTGCAGGCGCGTGTCCAGCTCGGCGCGCATCGGGCCGTCACCCACCAGCACCAGCTGCACGCGCGGGTCGGATGCCGCCAGCGACTGCACCGCATCGGCCAGTTCGCGCAGGCCCTTTTCGGGTACCAGCCGGCCCACGTAGGCGACCAGCCGCGCATCTGCGGGCACGCCCAGCGCGGCACGCGCGTCGGCGCGCGCCCGCGGCCGGAAGATCGCCGCATCGCAGCCGTTGGGAATCACGCGCACGCGCCCCGGATCGGCGCCGTAGCGCTGGCAGGCCACGCGGCCCAGGTCTTCGCTGACCACCAGCAGGCGCGCCGCACGGCGCACCACCGGACGCGTGAGCAGGCGGCTCAACGCGTCGCGCACGCGCAGGTCCGAGCCGCGCGCGCCGGCGACCAGGGGCACGCCGGCGCTCCGCGCCGCGCGCAGGGCGCCGTAGGCGTCCGGGTAGAGCCAGTACGACAGCACCACGTCGGGGCGGAACGCCCGCACCGGCGCCTGCAGCGCTCGCGCGCAGGCTGCACCGTTGAACGGCCGGGAGACCGCGGGCAGTGCCGCGTAGGGCAGGTAGCGCACATCCAGGCCGCGACTCGCGTCGGCGGGACCGGGCTCGCGGTACAGGTAGCTGCGCGGCCGGGCCCAGCGCGGGTAGGTGGCCACCGGGCACAGCACCTGCACGTGCGCGATGCGCGCCAGTTCGCGCACGGTCTGCAGCACCGGGCGGCCGCGGCTGGGCTCGCCGGCGATGGGGAACTGTGAAGTGACGACCTGGATGCGCATGCGGCCCCCGTGCGAAGCCGGATTCTAGCCATGCCCTTGCGCGCGCATGCACGGCCGGCATCCGCGGCCCGGTGGCCTGACGCGCGGGCGCGACACGTTCTGGGCGGTGGAAGTCTTCAACGGGAGCGAGCGTGGTGCAGCGCGGGGCAGCGGATCGACTGGTGGAGCTCGATGCGCTGCGCGGGCTGGCTGCGCTGTCGGTGGTGGCGTTCCACTACACGACCCAGTACGGCGCGCAGGTGGGGCACAGCGCGCCGCTCGCCTACGGGTTTCCCGCCGGCGACTACGGCGTGCACCTGTTCTTCCTGATCAGCGGCTTCGTGATCTTCATGACCCTGGAGCGCACGCGCGGGGCGATGGATTTCGTGGTCTCGCGCTTCTCGCGCCTGTTCCCGGCGTACTGGGGCGCTGTGGCGCTGACCGCCGCGGTGGTCTACGCCATCGGCATGCCGCAGCAGCGGTTGCCGCTGCGCGACCTGCTGCTGAACGCCACCATGCTGCAGCAGTTCCTGGGCGCCGAGCACCTGGACGGGTCGTACTGGACGCTGCAGGTGGAACTGTTCTTCTACGCGCAGATGCTCGGCTGGTACATGCTGGGCCTGCTGTCGCAGGTGCGCTGGATCATCGTGGGGTGGCTGGCGCTGGCGGTGGGCCATGCCGAGAGCGTGCAGCACCACATGCATTTCTCGTACGCGGTGCGCGAGCTCCTGATCGTGCGGCACATCCCGTTCTTCGCGCTGGGCATCCTGTTCTACCGGCTCTGGTCGCGCCCGGACCGCCGGCCTCACGCGGACCTTGCGCTGATGGCGCTGTGCCTGGCCGCGATCGCGCTGGAAGGCCCGCCGGTGCTGGTGCTGGTGGCGCTGGCGTGCTGCGCGGTGTTCGGCCTGTTCGCCTCCGGCCGGCTGCGCTGGCTGGCCGCGCCTCCGCTGGTCTGGCTGGGGACCACGTCGTACGCGCTGTACCTGCTGCACCAGGCGATCGGCTATGCGCTGATCCAGCGCCTGGAGGCGGCGGGCGCCGCGCCGGGCGCGGCGATCGCGCTGGCGTTCGCGCTGGTGCTGGCACTGGCGGCGCTCCTGGGCGCGTGCGTCGAACGCCCGGCCATGCGCGCGTTGCGCAGCGCGTGGCGGGCGCGTCGCGCGCGGGCGGTAGCGGAAGCAGGCGCGTGAACATGCGCGAGCCCTACCGCTCCGAGTTCGCCCGCCTGGTGCAGGCAGGCGCGGGCGCGCGCGACATCCACGATTCGGAATCCGCCGGCGACTACGACTCCGGCGCCGACCCGCACGCGTCCGAACGCTTCCTGCAGCGCGAGCTGGAGCGCGTGGACCTGCATGCGCGCAGCCTGTGCACGCCGCTGGCGCTGCGCATCGGCGGCGCGGAGCGGGTACTCGACGTCGGCTGTGGCACCGGTGGCACCACCGTGGCGCTGTCCGGGCCGGAGCTGCACGCCGGTGTGGTGGTCGGGCTGGACGCCAGCGAATCGGCGGTGGAAGCCGCGCGGGTGCGGGCGCGGGCGCACGGCCTGGACACGGAGCGGGTCTGGTTCGTGCACGTGGCGGCAGGGGCTGCGCTGCCGTTCGCGGCCGGATGCTTCGACCTGGTGACCTGCGTGTCCGTGCTGGAGTTCGTGTCCACGCAGGGTGGGCGCGAGGCGCTCATGGCGGAGATGCTGCGCGTCCTCAAGCCCGGTGGGCACCTGTACGTGGCGACCCCCAACCCGGTGCGCGCGCGCGAGCTGCATTCGGGGCGCTGGTTCGGCAACCAGCGGCGCAGGGCGGGCTATCCCTGGGCCAGCAGCCGGCGTGCGCTGCGCCGCATGCTGGCCGGTTGCGACGTGGCGCCGATGCTGCGCGACCGGCTGGCCAGCCATCCGCGGCTGCGCTGGCTCGCCTGGGCCGCCCCGGTGCTCGTGTGGCTGGCGCCTTGGCAGCGGGTGCTGGCGCGCAAGCGCGGGTAAGACCGCGCGCTGCGCTCAGCCGCTGCGCTGCGCGGCGGCGGCTCGGCCCTGCGGCGCGCCAGCATCGGGCGCGCCGAAGGTGCGGTCCAGGCCCGCATGCACGCCGGTCTGCGGCGTCCAGCCCAGGATGCGCTGCGCGGCCTCCAGGTCGAAGTTCGCCAGCGGACGCAGCGAGCGCACGCGGTAGCGGGTCAGCGGTACGTCGCGCTTCAAGGCCCGCCCCAGCCACTCCACGCCGCGTCCCAGCGCCAGGAACAGCCATTCCGGCGCGTGCAGGATCGGCTGGTCGGGGAAGCGTCCGCGCACGCGGTCCAGGTAGTGCTGCAGGGTGACCTGCTGCGGGTCCACCACGTTGAACACGCGGCCTTCCGCGGCCGGGCTGCTGGCCGCCAGCAGCAGGGCGTCCACCACGTCGTCGCGGTACACCAGCGGGACGGTGCGGGTGCGGTCGCCCACGGCGATCCAGCGCCCGGCCAGCGCGATGGTGCCGTTGGGGGTGACGCGCTCCGCGCCCGGGCCGAACACCTGGCCGGGCCGCACCACCACCGCGCGCAGTCCGCGGTCGCGCACCGCATCGAGCACGATGCGCTCCGCCTGCAGCTTGGTCTGCGTGTACGCGCCGCGGCGGTCCGGATGCGGCTCGTACGCGGACGACTCGTGCACGGGAATCGCGGCATCGCGGCCGGCATGGTCCAGCACGCCCAGCGAGCTGACATGCACCAGGCGGGCGGTGCCGTGGCGCAGGCACGCATCCACCACGTTGCGCGTACCCCACACCGTGCCGGCTTCGAATGCGCGCGGGCCGCCGCGCATCGCTGCGCCCACGTGGTGCACCAGCGGCACGCCGGCCACGGCGTGGTCCACGATCGCCGGGTCGCCCAGGTCGCCGATCACCTGGTGCACGCCCGCATCGTTGGCGAAGGCGGCATCGTGCCGGCGCACCAGCACGCGCACGGTCCTGCCCTGCGCGCGCAGGCGCTGCACCAGCGCACGGCCCAGGAACCCGGCGGCGCCGGTCACCAGCACATCGGCGGCAGGCAACGACGCTTCGAGCCGCGCCTGCAGCTGCTGCGTGCGTTGCCGGTCGGGTTCGGCGCAGGCAGGTTCCAGCAGGCGCGCGATGCGCAGCGCGTCCGCGCCCGTGAACGGGGGCTGCTCCAGGTGGTACACGGCGCGCGCGAAGCGTTCGGCGCCCATGCGGATGCCGGGAGACGGCTGCAGCGAACCGGTGGCGAAGCGCAGGACGTTCAGCGGAATCCAGAGCGCGTCGCGCAGCGCGCGCAGCAGGCCGTTGGCCACGATGCCCACGAACTTCGGCCCCGGCAACGCGCGCTGCACGTGGCAGGTCTGCAGGAAACGGTCCACGTCGATGGTGCCGCGCGTGCCGCGCACCACCAGCCGGTTCTCCATGGGCCTTGCGTTCCACGACAGCAGCAGCCGGCCCACGCCCTGCGCGGTCGTGGCCTGCGCCTGCCACTCGTCGAAGTGCAGGTTGGGGTCGCCGCCGCGGGCCTGGCAGCGCACGTCCAGCGACTCGATGTCGCCCAGGAACGCCTCGATGGTGTACAGCCCGTGCACGCCGAGGTCGCGGAACGGATACGAGCCCTGCGCGACCATCCCCGGCAACGGCCCGCCGGCGTAGGCGGGATACTCGGAGTTGCGCACGATCTCCAGCGACAGCACGTCGCCGATGCGGCCGTCGCACACCGCCTGCAGCGCGCGCCGGACTACCGGATCGAGCAGGTCGGAATGGTTCACGCCCAGAATCCGTCCGTGGGTGCGCGCGGCGTCGATCATCGCCTCGCAGTCGGCCGCGCTGTCGGCCATGGGCTTTTCGACCAGCACGTGGCAGCCCATGCGCATGGCTTCGATGGCGAGCGCCGGATGCGATGTCGGCGGCGTGAGCACGTGCACGGCATCGGGCGACGCCGGGGCCAGTTCGGCCAGCGTGGCGCAGGCCAGGCCCACGCCGAAGCGCTGGGCCAGCGCCTGCGCCGCGGGCAGGTGGCTGTCGCAGATGCCCACGATGTCCACGAACTCCAGCGCGCGCAGCGCCGCCAGGTGGTGGGTCGCCACGTATCCGGCGCCCACCACGGCCACGCGCAGCCTGCGCGGTGGCAGCGCGCTCATGGGGCCGTCGCCATGCGCGCGGCGGCCGGCGCGCGCCGCGCGTCGAGCGCTGCGGCAACGGTGGCCAGCACGTCCGCGACGCGCGCGTCCCAGTCCTGGCCGGCGACCGCGGCCATGCGCTCGCGTGCCGCCCGCGGGTCGTCCTCGGCCAGCGCCGCGTCCAGCTGCGCCAGGAACTGCTCGCGGCCATCGGCCAGCCGCACCCAGCGGGCGAACTTCTCGATCTCGGGATTGCGCACGCTCACCACCGGCTTGCCGGTGGCGAGGTATTCGCGCAGCTTGAGCGGATTGGCATGGGCGACCTGGCGGTTGAGGCGATAGGGGATGACGGCGGCATCGAACGCACGCGCCCAGCCGGGCAGGCTCGCGTACGGCTGCGCGCCTGCGAAGTGGACGTTGTGCAGCGCACGCAGCGCGCTGACGTCGGTGTGCACCTGTCCCACGAGCAGGAATGACCATTCCGGGCGCTGCGCGGCCAGCCACGCCAGCATCGGGATGTCGATCCACTCGTGCAGCGAGCCGATGTAGCCCACCACCGGACCCGGCAGGTCGCGCGCCGCGGCCGGCACGGGCGTGTCCGGGTCGGCCGCGCGCGCGAACAGCGCCAGGTCAACGCCGTGCGGCGCCGGTACCACGTGCGGGTTGAGCGCGCGCTTGGGCGCCAGCAGCGCGGGCGGCGCCACGAACAGCACGTCGGCGCGGCGGCTGAGCGCCTCGTCGCAGGCGGCGATGGCGTCGGCGTCCACGCCCGGATGCGCGGCGTAGTCGTCGATGCAGTAGTACACGCACAGCTGCTCGTCCAGGCGTCCTGCCAGGAAGCCCGGATGCGGCACCACGAACCACGACAGCCGGCGCCGGATCCCGCACAGGCGCAGCGCGCGGCGCACCGCCCAGCGCCCGAAGGCGCGGTTCAGCGCATCCACGCCGGGGATGCGGCGGAACGGCAGCTGCGGCACCGTGCAGTGCCACAGGTTGTCGGCGACCTGCCGCGGGGCCCGCACCGCTTCGCGGAGCTTGCGCAGCGCGCGCCGCAGGTCGCGTCCCGACGCGGACGGCGCGCGCATGCCGGGCGAATCCACGTACAGCACCGGCATGCAGCGCGCCAGCCGCATCGCCACGTGGTGGCTGCTGGTACGGTTCTCGGCACGCCAGTCGTTGCCGAAGTAGGCGACCCCCAGGCCTTGCAAGGCGGCGGGACAGGGGACGCGGGCGGCCTCAGGCGGCATCGTTCCACCAACCCACCAGCCAGGCGGTTCCGCCGTGGAAGATCCAGTCCTTGCGCAGGCCCGGTACGGCCTCCAGGTGCGGCCCGACGCGCCCGCAGGCCGGCGCGAAGATCGTGACCAGACCGCGCGGCGCGAGCTGCCGCATGCGCGCGATGGTGGCCGCCGGATCGCTCAGGTAGTACAGCACCTCGCAGGCCGTCACCAGGTCGAACCGTCCCGGCGCATCGCCCCAAGGCTGGCCGAAGATGTCGGTGGCCGCGAACTGCGCGGAGGGCAGGCGCACACGGGCGCGTTCGATCGCCTGCGCGCTCACGTCCACGCCGTACTGCTCACGGCTCAGCCGCGCGAGCCACGCGGTCTGGTGGCCTTCGCCGCAGCCCAGTTCCAGCACGCTGCCGACCGGCCCGAACGCGCGTTCGATCACCGCGTTGGTCTGCTCGAACCGGGCGCGTTCCAGCGGCGACTCCATGTTCCACGGATCGGCCACCGCGTACGCCAGGTCCAGGCGCGCGTGGTTGTCGCTGCCGCCCACGCCGCGCAGCGCGTACTTCATCCACAGCCTGCGCCTGGCCTTGTGCAGCAGGCTCCTGGCCCGATCCAGCATGTGCGTCCTTCCTGTCAGCAGCCGGGCGGGCGCGCGGCGTCGAAGCGGTCCCAGTCGCCGGGCGTGGGGTGGGGCGACGCCGTGCGCAGCGGACGCAGCGGCGAGCTGTACCAGTCGGTGACCACGTCGCCGCACTTGAAGTCGATCCACGACGGGCCGTAATCCCAGCGGATGTCGTGCTCACCAACCGGCGCGCCCTGGATGCTCAGCACGCGGCGCTTGCCCATGCCCAGCGCGATGTCGCCGGTGTCGACGCGGGCGTCGGCCTGCGGTGGGATGGCGCCGGTGTCGCGTGGTGTGTCCTGGTGCACGGAGATCGTCCCTTTGAGCGCCGATGCGGCGAGCGCGGCGATCGCAAGAACCGCCAACAGCACGAAGTAACGCGAAAGGCGTCCGCTTCCGGCCGGCGCTTCGGCCGCCATTGTCGTGTCGGGCCATGCCGTGTGCGCGGAAGGCGCAGCCGGCGCCGTTGCTTTGCCCGCTGCGCTGGGCGCCGCGGGAGCGTGCGGCAGGTGCGTATCGTGCACGCCGGGCACGGCGCTGCCCGGCAGGCGCCCGTGGGTGCGCAGGAAGTCCAGCGCGGCGTCGTAGAGCCGGTTCAGTTCCTGCAGCTGCGCGACGTCGTCCTGGCGGCCGCGCTGGTCGGGATGCAGCTGGGACACGCGCCGCCGGTATGCGCGGCGCAGCGCCTCGGGCGTGCAGGCGCCATGGATGCCGAGCTCGCGGTACAGGCTCGCGAAATCGTCGTGCTCTGCCATGTCCGCAGATCCTCCCTCGCACCAGTGGACCCCGTTGGCGCGTGCTGCGCAAGCGCGGCCGGGGGCGCCGCCTTTTCGCGTTGAATGCCACAACGGATTCCTGCGCATGGCGCGACCACGCAATGACCACCGGGGGCGGACACAACATGCACGCGGCCGCGCCTGGGCGCCGGCCGCGGCTGGCGCGCATGGCGCGACGCTGCGGCCTGCTGCCGCTGGCCGCGCGCCTGCGCGCGTTGCTGCGCGACGACCTGCGCATCCTGGCCTACCACCGCGTGCTGGAGTCCGCGGAACCTGCGGACTTCGACTTCGACGTGGACCTGATCAGCGCATCGGCCGATGCGTTCCGCGCGCAGATGCGGCTGATCCGGGCCCGGTTCCACCCGATGCGCTTCGACGAACTGTGCGACAGGCTGGAGCGCGGCCGCAGCCTGCCGCCGCGCACGGTGCTGGTCACCTTCGACGACGGCTACGAGGACAACCATCGCATCGCCTTCCCGATCCTGCGCGAGCTGGACATGTCGGCGATGTTCTTCGTGTCCACGGGCCATATCGAGTCCGGCGCGCCGTACGCGTACGACTGGCTGGTGCACATGCTGTGCACCGCGCCGGCCCGGCAGGTGGATGTTCCCGAGCTGGGCCTGTCGCTGGCGCTGCCGGAGTCCATGGACGCGCGCCGGGAAGCGGCGCGGCGGCTGCTCGACCGCATCAAGGTGCTGGACGCCGCGGGCCAGGAGCGCCTGGTCGAACGCCTGGAGCATGCGTGGGCCATGCCGCGCGCGGCCGGGCATGCGGCGTGCGCGCCGATGCGCTGGGACGTGCTGCGCCAGATGCAGGCCGCGGGCATGGAGGTGGGATCGCACGGCGTGCACCACCGCATGCTGGCGAAGCTGCCAGTGGAAGACATGCGCGCCGAGGTGTTCGGATCCAAGGCCGCCATCGAACGCGAGCTGGGCACGCGCGTGGACGTGCTGTCCTACCCGGTGGGCGGCCCGGACGCGTACGACGCCGAGGTGATCCAGGCCGTGCGCGACGCCGGGTACCGCCTGGCGTGCTCGTACCAGGCCGGCGCCGAGCACGCGCCGGAGGCGCGCCGCTACCGGCTGCGCAGGATCCCGGTGGAACGGCAGATGGACGATGCCTGGTTCGAGGCCACCATGGCGCTGCCGGAAGTGTTCGCCTATCCCTCCCGCGCGCGCAACGGATAGGGCCGCCCATGTTCGTTGCGATGCTGGCCTACCTGGTGTTGGTGATCATCCGCCCGCAGGACTATCCCGCGCTGGTGGACAGCATCCCGGTGCCCCTGCTGCCGCTGGCGCTGATCCTGGCGGCGCTGCTGTGGCTGTTCTCGGCGCGCAAGCGTTTCGACGCGCCGCAGTACCTGCTGCTGCTGCTGTTCTTCGTGGTGATGATGCTGTCCAACGCGGCCAACGGCTGGTTCGGCGGCGCGCTGGTGCAGCTCAACAAGTTCGCGCCGGTGGTGCTGGCCTTCATCGTGTTCGCCCACGCGGTGGACGACCGTCGCAGGATGGTGGCGGCCATGGCGGTGATGACCCTGTGCGCCGCGGTGCTGGCGGTGCACGGTATCGAGCAGTCGCGCCTGGGCGTGGGCTGGACCGGCATCGGCATGTCGCAGGAGACGCGCATCCAGTACGTGGGCATCTTCAACGACCCCAACGACCTGGGCATGCTGTTCGTCACCTGCCTGCCGATGGCGTTCTACCTGGCCAGCCGCGGCGGGGTGGCGCGGCTGCTGTGGTGGGCGGCGATCGTGGCGCTGGTGTGGGGGATCGTGCTGACCGATTCGCGCGGCACCCTGGTGGCCACGCTGGGGCTGCTGGGCGTGTACGTGTGGTGGCGCAAGGGGCTGGTGTTCGCCGGCGCCGTGGGCGCCGCGGCGCTGGCGGCGCTGATGGCGCTGCCGTCGCGCATGCAGGAGATGGACGTGTCCGAAGCCTCGGCGATGGGTCGCGTCGAATCCTGGTACGAGGGGCTGCAGATGTTCCGGCAGCACCCGCTGCTGGGCGTGGGCGCGGACCTGTACTCGGACCACTACCGGCTCACCGCGCACAACTCGTTCGTGCTGGTGCTGGCCGAGACCGGGATCGTCGGGTTCACCCTGTGGCTGGCGTTCGTGGGCTACTGCTTCCGGATGATGTACGTGGCGCTGCGCTCGCCGCCCGAGTCCGTGCTGGCCGCCTTCGAACACGAGGACGCTGGGGACCCCGGTGAAGCCGCCGACGGCGAGGAAGTGGCCGCCTGGTTCGAGGATCGCGCGATCGCGTTCACCCTGTTCTTGGCGCTGTGCGGGTTCTTCATCGCCGGGTTCTTCCTGAGCCGCAGCTACGTGGTGGTGCTGTACTTGCTGGCGGCGCTGGTGGTGGCGCATTACACCGCCATGCGCAGCCGCAACGACACGCTGCCGGCCTTCGGCCTGCACCACGACCTGCTGCGCTGGCCGTTGCTGGCAGTGGGCGGGGTGGTGACGCTGTACGTGGTGGTGAAGGTCCTGCTGGTGCTGGGCGCATGAGTTCTCGGGCCCACACGCTGCGCAACACGCTGTTCTCCACGGTGGGGCTGTACACCGAATTCGCGCTGGGCATGCTGGTGTCCATCGTGATCGCGCGCCACCTGGGGCCGCAGACCTTCGGTGCGTACAGCGGCGTGATCTGGCTGATGGCCATGGGCGTGGCCATCGCCAACGCCGGCACGGCCAGCGCGGCGATCAAGTTCATCGCGGAACTGCGTGCCGGCGGACGCGAGGGGCAGGTGGCGCCGCTGCTGGCGTACCTCAGGCGCCTGCAGCGCCGATTCCTGCTGCTGGTGCTGGCGGCCGCGGCGCTGACGCTGCTGCTGGCCGGGCACGAGGTCGCTCCCAGCCTGGACGCCTGGATCGTGCTCGGCTTCCTGCTGGTCACCATCCCGCTGCGCGCGGCCTACATGTTCAACGTGGGCACTGCGAAAGGATTCGAGAACTTCCGCGCCAACGCGATGGTGGCGCTGGCCGCCGCCCCGGCCAACCTGCTGCTGGTGCTGCTGGTGGCGCTGCTGGACCTGTCGGTGTACTGGCAGCTCGGCGCGTTCTTCGCTTCCAGCGTGCTGTTCTGGTGGCTGTCGCGGCGCCAGGTCGCGCCGCTGACCCGCGGCTTGCCGGTGGACGCGGCGCTGCAGGCGGAACTGGCGCCGCGCGTGCGCCACCACGTGCTGTACAGCGCGCTCACCGTGGGCGTGGCCTTCGTGGTGAACAGCGAGGCGGAGGTGTTCTTCCTCAACCTCTACAACGACGAGCACGGCGCCGGCCTGTTCAAGGTGGCCTACCAGCTGGCGGCAGGCGCCGCGGCCCTGGTACCGGGCGTATTCGGGGCACTGCTGCTGCCGATGATGGCCGGCGCGCTGAGCCACGGCGGGCAAGCCACGCGCCGCAAGTTCGTCGCATCCACCACCTACCTGGTGCTGCTGGCCGCGCCGCTGGCGGCGTTCGGCGCGGTGTTCGCCGACACGCTGGTGCACGTGCTGTACGGACGCGAGTACTGGGAAGCCGGCCCGCTGCTGGCCTACTGCCTGCTCGCCACGGCGTTCACGGCGGCATCGATGGGAGCCTCGAGCCTGCTCATCAGTGCGGACCGGCAGCGCAGCGTGCTGGTGGTGACCCTGGCCTGCGGCGTGCTCAAGGTGGCGCTGGACGCAACGCTGATCCATGCGTTTGGCGTTGAGGGCGCCGTGGCCGCGTTCACCACGGTGTGCGTGGTGCAGTCGTGCGCGTTGCTGCTGCTGGGCATGCGCAGCAGCGGCGCGGTGCCGGAATGGGGCAGGCTGGGCCGGGCGACGCTGGCGGCGGCGCTGGCGGGGCTGGTGGTGCTGCCGCTGCGCGAGTGGCTGGTGCCGCTGGCCGACCTGGCGATCGGTGCGCCGGCGTTCGCCGCGCTGTACCTGGGTTTGAGCATCCTGCTGGGGTGCTGGAGCCGCGGCGACATCGAACACGTGCAGCACCTGTACGAGCGCCACGGCGCCCAGCGCGGCCTGGGCGGGCGCCGCCTGCTGGCCTGGGCCCACGCGCGCGCGCACCGCGAGGCGACCCCGTGAGCACCTACGAGCGCCTGTTCCGCAACGCCCTGTACCCCGCGTACGAAACCGGGCTGCGCCGCCGCGGCACGCTGCGCTACCTGCGCGAGTACGAGCGCAGCCAGTGGCTACCGCGCGAGCAGCTGCTCGAACTGCAGTGGGCCAAGCTGCAGCGGCTCGTCGCCCACTGCTGGGATCACGTCCCGTATTACGGTGCGCGCTGGCGCGAGCTGGGCATCGCCGGCCCGGGCGACCTGCGCACGCGCGAGGACTTCGCGCGCCTGCCGGTGCTCACCAAGCCCGAGATCCGCGCCCACTGCGATGCACTGGTGGCGCCGGCATGGCGCGACCGGCTGCTGTTCAAGACCACCGGCGGCTCCACCGGCGAGCCGCTGCGCTTCGGCTACACACGCGAAAGCTACGAGCGGCGCATCGCGGTGATGCACCGCGGCTACGGCTGGGCGGGGGCGCGGCTTGGCCAGCGCACCTTGTACCTGTGGGGGCTGCCGGAGCGGCCGACCCGCAAGGACCGGCTGTACCACGCGGCCTTCAACCGCCGCATGCTCAACGCCTTCGACATGCACGACGCGCAGCTGCCCGGCTATGCCGAGGCGTTCGCGCGCTTCCGTCCGGAAACCGTGGTGGGCTACGTGGCGCCGCTGGTCCGGTTCGCGACCTGGCTGGAGCAGTCCGGCCGCAGCGTGCCCGCGCCGGCGCGGGTGCTGACCGCGGCCGAAGCCCTGCATGAACCGCAACGCGCGCTGCTGCAACGGGTCTTCCGCTGCCCCGTGTTCAACACCTACGGCTGCCGCGAAACCATGCTGCTGGCCTCCGAATGCACTCATGGATCGCTGCACACCACCGCGGACCACGTGCTGCTGGAAACCGGCGCGTCGTCCGATGGCGCCGATGGCGGCCCGCATGAGCTGCTGGTGACCGACCTGCACAACTACGGCATGCCGCTGCTGCGTTACGCGAACGGCGACCTGGCCACGGCCGGCGCGCAGCACGCCTGCGCCTGCGGGCGCGGGCTGCCGACGCTGCGCAGCGTGGACGGCCGCAAGCTCGACGCGCTGTATTCGGTGGACGGCCGCTTCGTCCCCGGCGAGATGGTGGTGTACGCGATGCTCAACGCGCAGGGCGTGCGCCGCTACCAGGCGGTGCAGACCGCGCCGGACCGGGTGGAGATGCGGGTGGTGCGCGATGCCGACTTCGAGGCCGACTCGCTGGAGTACGGGCGCGCTTTCCTGCAGCGGGCGCTGGGTCCGGCGGCGCGGCTGGAGTTCGCCTTCGTCGAGGACATCCCGCTCACGCCCAGCGGCAAGCATCGCGTCACCGTGAGCGAACTGGAGTGACGGCGCCCCAGTGAAGATCCTGCACGTGGTGGAAAACCTGGAGCGCGGCGGGCTGGAGCGGATGGTCGTGGACCTGGCGGCGCGGCAGCGCGCCGACGGGCACGAGGTGCGCGTGGCCTGCGTGTTCAACGAAGGCCTGCTGGCCGCGGAGCTGGACGCGCTGGGCGTGCCGGTGGTCGCCTGCGGCAAGCGCGACGGCCTGGACCTGCGCGCGATGCGGCGCCTGCGCCAGGCCATGCGGACCGCGCAAGGCGGCGTGCTGCACACCCACAACGCGGCCGCGCACTACCTGGCGTGCGCCGCTGGCCTGGGCCTGGCGTGGCGGCGCGTGGTCAACACCCGCCACGGCATGGGCGCCGCCGATGCGCGCAGCCGCAAGGAATGGCTCTACCGCCGCGCCATGCCGCGCACCGACGTGGTCGCCGCGGTCTGCGAAGCGGCGCGCGCCCGGTTCCAGGTGCAGGGCGTGGCGCCGCGCGGCCGGCTGCTGGCGGTGGGCAACGGGATCCGCATCGATGCGTTCGCGCCCGGCGATGCGCAAGCCCGCGGCGCGCTGGCGCATGCGCTGGACCTGGGCGATGGCGCGCGCATCGTCGGCAGCGTGGGGCGCCTGAATCCGGTCAAGGACCAGACGATGCTGCTGGACGCGTTCGCGCGTGTCCACGCGGCGATGCCGCACGCCGCCTTGGTGATCGTGGGCGAAGGCCCCGCGCGCCCGGGCCTGGAGGCGCAGGCGCGCGAGCTGGGGGTGGCGCACCGGGTGCGCCTGCTCGGCGACCGGCACGACGTGGCCGCGCTGCTGCGCGGCTTCGAGCTGTTCGCTTTGTCCTCGCGCAGCGAGGGCTACTCGATCGCGCTGCTCGAAGCGTGCGCGGCGGGGCTTCCGATCGTGGCCACCGACGTGGGCGGGAACGGCGAGATCGTGATGGACGGGCGCAACGGCCTGCTGGTGCCCGCGCAGGATCCCGTCGCCTTCGCCCGCGCCATGGCGGGGGTGCTGGGCGACCCCGCCATGGCCGCGCGCATGGGCGCCACCGGGCAGGCCTGGGCTGCCGTGCATGGCTCGCTGCGCGCCATGGCGGCGCGCTACGAGGCCCTGTATGGCGCCGGTGCATGACCGTGACCGCGCCTGAACAACGCGCGTCCGCTCGTAGCCGCGGAATACGTTGACAAGGCACATGCAGGATGCCCACACCATGACGCCGCCGGCCCCGCCCGGCGACCACCCCTTGCCCCTGGGCGAGGGCGTGCCGCCTGCACGCGCGGCGCTGGCGCCACGCCCGCGCCGCGACCGCGTGCTGCGCCTGCTGCCGCGGCGCTGCGCGGTGACCACCGGCGCGCGCGCCGGTCACGCGCTGTACCTCACCTTCGACGACGGCCCGCACCCGGACCACACCCCGCGCCTGCTGGACCTGCTGGCGCGCCACGGCGCGCAGGCCACGTTCTTCGTCATCGGCGCCAACGCGCAGCGGCACGAGCCGCTCGCGCGCCGCATCGTCGAAGAGGGGCACGCCCTGGGCAACCATTCCTGGGACCACCCGCATTTCGACCGGCTCGGGCGCGCCGCGCGCATGCAGCAGATCGACCGGACCGAGGAGCTGCTGCAATCGATCGACGGGCAACCCGCGCACGATTTCCGCCCGCCACGCGGCGTGGCCACGCCCGGACTGCTGCTGGACTGCGCGGTGCGAGGCACGCGCCTGGCGTACTGGTCCTACGACAGCATGGACTACAGCCAGCGTGCGCCGGAGGCGCTGCTGGCGAACATCGCCGCGCATCCTGTGCGCACCGGCGACGTGGTGCTGATGCACGACGACAGCGCGCATTCGCTCGTGATGCTCGAGACGCTGCTGCCGCAGTGGCGGGCGCAGGGCCACACGTTCGCGGCGCTGCGGCCGGGCGATGCGCCGAAAGCGGAGCGTGCCCGATGAACGCGCTGGGCTGGTTCCTGCTCGCCGTGCCGGCACTGGCAGCGCTGCTCGCGCTGGCGACCTGGCGCCTGCTGAAGGCCCGCAACATGCACCAGTGGATCGGGGCCTGGCTGCGCCGGCCGGCGCATCGGCCGCCTTCGGACCGCGCGGTGCACGTGATGTTCTGCTTCGTGGACCACTTCGAACCGATGTGGAAAGGGGCGGACCTGCCGACCCAGCGCGCGCGCGTGGACCGCTGGTGCAGCGAGTACCGCGCCTTGGCGGCACGCCACCGCGATGCCGACGGGCGCCCGCCGCAGCACACGTTCTTCTACCCGGAAGAGGAATACGCCGAGGAGCACCTCGACAAGCTCGCATCGCTGTGCGCGGACGGCTACGGCGAGCTCGAGGTCCACCTGCACCACGACAACGACACCGAGCGCAACTTCCGCGCATCGATCACCCGCTTCTGCCGCGTGCTCCACGAGCGCCACGGCGCGCTGTCGCGCGACCCGTACGATGGCCGCCTGCGCTTCGGCTTCATCCACGGCAACTGGTGCCTGGACAACTCGCGCCCGGACGGGCGCTGGTGCGGCCTGGACAACGAACTGACCCTGCTGCGCGAGCTGGGCTGCTACGCCGACTTCACCCTGCCGTCTGCGCCCAGCGACACGCAGACCGGCACGATCAATTCGATCTACTACGCCACCGACGATCCCAACGCGCCGAAGTCCCACGACAGCGGCGTACCGGTGCGCGCCGGGCACAAGCCCACCGGCGACCTGATGATCGTGCAGGGTCCGCTGGGCCTGAACTGGCGCAACCGCCGGCACGGGGTGATGCCGCGCATCGAGAACTCCGACGTGCGCGCCGGCTGCCCGCCCACCGCGGACCGCGTGGATGCGTGGGTGCGCACCGGGATCCACGTGGAAGGGCGGCCGGAATGGATCTTCGTCAAGATCCATACCCACGGCACCCAGGAAGCCGACATGGACACGCTGCTGGGCACGCCGGTGGATGCGATGCACACGCACCTGGAGCGCAAGTACAACGACGGCGAGCGCTACCGCCTGCACTACGTCACCGCGCGCGAAACCTACAACATCATCAAGGCCGCCGAAGCAGGCGAACGCGGCGATCCCAACGAGTACCGCGACTACGCGCTGCCGCGCCCGGTGTCTTCGTGGCATGCGCAAGCGGCCGAACTGCGGAAGGCGTCGTGAATCCGGGGATGCGCGCGCAGGCCGCGTCCGCGCCCCGGGTCAGCGTGGTGATGCCTGCCTACAACGCGGCCTGCACCCTGCAGGCGTCCATGGATTCGGTGCTGCGCCAGTCGCATGACGCGCTCGAGCTGCTGGTGGTGGACGACTGCTCGCAGGACGCGACGTGGGCCCTGGCCCAGGCCGCGGCCGAGCGGGACGACCGCGTGGTGCCGATCCGGCAGGCGCACAACGCCGGCGTGGCGGCCGCGCGCAATCTCGGCATCGAGGCGGCGACCGGCGCCATCGTGGCGTTCCTGGACAGCGACGACACCTGGCACCCCGGCAAGCTCGAGCGACAGGTGCGGCACATGCAGGCCACCGGCGCGCAGGTCAGCTACGCCAGCTACCGGCGCGTGGACGAGCGCGGGCGCGTGCTGTCGCTGGTGCGCCCGCCTGCGCGCGTGCGCCATGCGGATATGCTCAAGAGCAACCGCATCGGCAACCTGACCGGTGCATACGACCGCAGCCTGGGCGACATGCGCTTCCAGCGCATCGGCCACGAGGACTACGTGTTCTGGCTGGAACTGGTGCGCAGGGCAGGGCAGGCGCTGCGCCTGCCCGATCCCGCCCCGGTCGCCGATTACCTGGTGCGCGGCGGGTCGCTGTCGGGCAACAAGCTGCGCGCGGCCGGCTGGCAGTGGCGCATCTACCGTGAAATCGAACGACTCGATCCAGTGCGCTCAGGCTGGTACTTCGCGCACTACGCAGGCAACGCGTTGCTCAAGCGGCACTAGCGCGGTCGCGTGCCATCGCCGCGCGTGAAGAACCCCGCCGGGACCGCGCCTACCGCTCGGCCAGCTCCACTTCGTACGTCGTCGCGGCACCGCCGATATCGATCCGCCATCCCTGGTTGAACCCGTTGCCGGTCCAGTTGACCAGCCGGATGGTGGGATTGGCCGGCTGCAGCACGCGCACCCGCATGCCGCCAGCGTCCACGGTGCGCGCATCCACCACGGTCGGCTGCACCGGCACGTTGAGCTGGAACCACGCTGTGGTGCCCGCGCCCAGCGAGAAGTTGTCCAGCACGCGCAGGCGACGCGCGCCGAAGTCGAGGCGCCGGTTCCAGCCCAGCAACGCGGGGTTGCCGCGATAGGCGGGGGTGAGGTCGGCGGTGATGGTGAGCGCGCCGTTCTCGCCCGGCGTCACCGTGGCGGTGGAGCGGGTGCCCTCGCACTGGTGCACGATCGGATCGCCGGCCGGCGCCGTGCACTGCTGCGCCGAGGTGTTACTGCGCTCGAACCGCACCACGTTGTGGAACTGGGTGCCCTGGTTGATGCCGCTCTGGCTCCAGATGTTCTCGGTCACCGCCAGCCAGCTGCCGCGGGAGAACAGCGTGAACGAGCCCTGGTCCTGGTGGGCGTGGCTTTCGTTGTACGGGCCGGCCACGAAGGCCATCCACATCGCCTGCGTGTCCCAGCCGGTGCGCGCGAACACGTGCCCGGTGCCTTCGCCCACGTAGTGCAGTGCGCTGGGCGGGGAGTTGGCGCTGCCGGCCGGCAGCAGCGCGTCGTAGCGCAGGTTCGCGCCCTGGCCCATCTGCGGCACCGAGATGTTGCGCAGCCACCAGCTGGCCATGTCGCGGATCGCCGGATCGTGGCTCAGGGCGCGCGCCGACAGCACCAGGTGGCGGTGGTAGTCGTACAGCTCCGGCACCGAATTGCGCGACTGGTCGCCGATGGGCGCGAAGCGGTCGCGCGTGGGCACCGTGGCGTGCACCCAGTAGGGCACCGTGTTGCGCGCATGGGTGCCGGTGAGCGAAAGATCCTGGCCGGTGGACTTGCTCCACAGCCGGTACAGGTCGAACAGCCGCATCTGCGCCGTGCCGTAGCCGGTGCCTTCCAGGCTGCCGCCACCCGGAAGCGTGGCGTAGTACGCCTGCATCGTGGGCAGCTTGTTGCTGGCGAGGAAATCGAACCAGGTCCTGCTGCCGGAGGCCAGCGCCCAGGTCATGGTCGCTTCGATGAAACTGTAGTGGTAGTTGTTGCCGGGATTGGTCACCGACCAGCCGCTCCAGGGCGCGGACCGGTTGCCCCAGCGGGCGTTCTGGTGGTTCCACACGTTCCAGATCGCCTGCTCCGCGTAGGCCGCCCAGCGCTGACGCTGGGCCGCGGTCATCTGCGCGCTGCATGCCTGGTACACGTACGCCAGGTCCGCGATCATCGGGCCGACTTCCAGGTAGGAGTCGCCGGCGATCGCCGGGTTGCGGTTGCCGGCGATCGCCGATTCGGCCGCCGCGACCTGCGCTTCCACCAGGCTCACGCCGGTGCTGCAGTAGCGGGTGTCGCGTGTGATCGCGAACATGATCGCCGTGTCGGCGGCATGGAAGTCGTAGCCCGGGCTGCCGTTGACGGCGCTGTCTACCCAGGACTTGAAGCGGGTGTAGGCCGTGGAAGCGCGATCCACCGCGGTCACGTCGATCGCCAGCTGCACCAGGTCCGCGCGCGAGATCGCCTCGACGCTGCGCAACTCGACCTCGGTGCCGGGAGGCAGCGGTGGTGTGGCTGTATCGGGCGTGTCGGGGTCCGGCGTGCGTGGCTCTTCCGGGGATTCCGGCGTGCGTGCCAACTTGTCCGGTGCGCGCACCCAGCCGGTCGAAGGCGCGAACAGGGGTGCCAATACCGTGCGCAGGTCGTCAACCACGCTCTTGCCGGCGCGCACCAGACCCGACTGCAGGCGGCGGGCGAACGCAGGCACGGAACCGCCCGGTGCTTGCGCGGCAACGGCCGGCGATACCTCGACTTCCGGCGAGGTCCCGCGCTCGGTGGTCTGCCGCAGCGGGTCGGCCGCGCCGACCGGCGTTGCCGGCACCGAAGCCACCGGGTTCGGCACCGGTCGGGGCGACTCGCCCAGTGCTCCGCCGGCAGGGGTTGCGTGCCGCGCCTGCGCCCGCGAGGCGGCAACCGGCTTGCCTGGCGCGGCCGCAGGCGCGGCCACGAGGACGTCAGTGCGGCCAGGACTGCTCACGTGCCGGGCCACCACGCCGGCGGCAACCAGCAGCACCGGGACCAGGCAGAAGCCGGCAAGTGCTGCGACCGCGGGCGGCAGCCGACCCGGGCGGCGGCTCATCGGCGCCTCCCCGCGAAGGCGGTGGGCTGGTCAGGCAAGGCATTGGCGCGAAGAGCGCAGGGCGCGCGATGTGCGCGCACCGGGGCAGGGAGGCTGGGGCGGCTTAAAAGAGGGTCCAAGCGGGGGCGCCTGTAAGGATTGCATCCTGGCGGGTGAGATCGCTGCGCCCCCCTGTGTGCCTGTCCGCTCCGTCTGCGGTGGCACGGCGCCTGTTGCGCCGGATTCTGGCGCCGCCTGCCGGATGGCCTGGACCTGGAGCCAGGGCCGTCCGCGGGCGCGCGCAGGATAGCGGGGAACACCCCGCATGACCAGCCGGACGGTGAGAGGCGAGGCGGCCGCCCCTTCCGGAGGGCTGGATGTCGCCTTCCGCGGTGCCGGCGGGCAGGGTGTTCCGCTGTGCGGGGAAGATCGCTTCGGACCGGCTCGCGGTGGGGCCAGACGCCTCCCGCCGGCGCGGGCTAGTCGGCTTCGCTCAGCTCCACCACGTAGGTGGACGTGCCGCCCGAGGCGTCCAGGCGCCAGCCGCGCCGGAACTCCTGGCCGTCCACCGTGCGCCAGTCGTGCACGCTCAGCGTCGCGTCCGCCGGTTCGAGCACGCGGATGCGCAGGCGCCCGGCGGTCGCCTCATTGCCCTGCACGCGGGGTTGCTCGGGCACGTTGACCTGGAAGATCGCGCGCGTGCCCGGCCCCACGGCGAACCGGTCCGACACGCGCAAGATCCGCCCGCCGAAGTCGAAGCGGCGCTGCCACGATTTCACCGCCGGGTTGCCGCCGTAAACGCCGGTGAGGTCCGTGTCGATCGCCAGGCGCCCGTTGCCGAGATCCTGCACCCGCATGGTCGCGGCGCTGTCCGGGGATTCGCACTGGTGCACCACGCGGTCGCCCTGCGGCGACATGCACTGGCGGGCCTCGGGATCGCTGCGCTCGAACCGCAGCACGTTATGGGTTTCGGTGCCCTGCTGGATGCCGCTGTGGCTCCAGATGTTCTGGCTCACGGCCAGCCAGTCGCGCGCGAACAGGGTGAAGCCGCCATGTTCCTGGTGGGCGTGGCTTTCGTTGTACGGCCCGGCGACCACGGCCAGCCACATGGCATCGCGATCCCAGGCGCTGCGTGCGAACAGGTGGCCGGTGCCCGTGGCGTGGTGGTACAGCGCCGTGGGCGCGCCCGCCGCGTCGCCGGTGGGCAGCAGGGCGGCCAGGCTGTTGAAGCCGCTCATCTCCTGCAGCGAAATGTTGTCGAGCCACCATGACGCCAGCGCTCGATTGCCTTGGTCCCTGCTCAGCTGTCGCGCTTCGAGCACCACGCGGCGGTGGTAGTCGTACAGCTCGGGCACGGAACTGCGCGACTGGTCGCCGATCGGCGCGAACCTGTCGAGCGTGGGCACCGTGGCGTGCACCCAGTAGGCGATGCTGTCGTTGGCGTGCGGGTTTGCGTTGGCCAGGTCCTGGCCGGTGGCGTCGCGCCACAGCCGGTACAACGGGAACAGTCGCATGTGCGCGGCACCGTAGCCCGTGCCTTCCAGGCTACCGCCGCCAGGCAGCCTGGCGTAGTAGGCCTGCAACGGTGGCAGCTTGCGGTCGCGCAGGAACGTCATCCACTTGCCGCTGCCGCTGGCCAGCGCCCAGTACAGGGTCGCCTCCACGAAGCTGTAGTAGTAGTTGTTGCCGGGGTTGTCCACGGACCAGCCGGTCCACGCGTGCGCATGGCCGCCCCATTGCGCGGCCTGGTGGTTCCAGACGTTCCATACTGCCTGCTCGGCGTATGCGCTCCAGCGCTTGCGCGTGGCCTCGTCGATGCCGGCCTTGCACGTGTCCAGCGTGAGCGACAGGTCCGCGATGCGCGGGCCCACCTCCAGGTAGGAGTCGCCGGCGATCTCCGGCCGCGCGCCGCGCGCGATCGCGGCTTCGGCGTCGGACACCTGCCGCTCCACCATGCGCACCGCCAGGTCGCAGTACGCCTGCCGGGGCGTCAGCCGGTACAGCACCGCCGCATCGCCCGCGGCGAAGGCATAGCCCGGGCTGCCGGACACCGCGCTGTCCACCCAGCGCCGCAGGGTGGCCAGGCCGCGGCCCTTGCGATCCACGTAGGACAGATCGAGCGGGATGCCCGGCTCGACCGCCATGGGCGCGGCCGGGGCCGGTGCAGCCGCCTGCGCCAGCCGGGCAGGGCGCGCGGCCGCATGCCCGTCCGCGGCGCCGCCATGGCCCGCCGGTGCACAGCCGGTGGCGAAGGCGCCGGACAGCAGGAGCGCCAGGCAGGTCGTGGTCATGGGACGGATTCCTCCGGATGCGGGACGATGGCCGCGGCCGCGAGGCACCGTGCGGCTCAGCGGTTGTGCCAAGACACGGTGAGCAGGGCGACGTTCTGGGTCGCGTCCACGCCCAGCAGCTCGCGCTGGTTGCGCGCGACGCTCAGCCGCGTGCGCAGGTTGCGCGTCCAGTCGTAGCCGGCGTACAGCCCCACTTCGCGGGTTTCGTCGCTGCGGTCGCCCTGCAGGTAGCGGATGCGGCCGTACGCGCCGTACGCGCCCACGTTCAGGCGCGGGCGCACCAGCCAGTTCAGGTCGCCGCGCGCGCCGTGGGTGTTCTGGTCGAACCCGTCCGCATCCACGTAGCGAAGCCGGTTGTAGTACGGCGCGACCACCGCGGTCAGCCGTGGCGCGGTGAAGGTGTACTGCAGTTCCAGCCCGCGCACCTCGTAGGGCGAGGCATTCACCACCGCTTCGCCGACCGGCACGCTTCCCGGGACGGTGGCGGCCTCGCCTGCGTCGGTGCCGATGCCGGCAAGCGCGTCGGTGGCCGTGTCCGAGAACTGGCTGGACGCGCGCAGCGTCACCCGGTGGCGTTCGCCGGAGCGCCACGTGCCTTCCACGCGCAGCAGCGGTTCGGAGCGGTTGCCGCCGCCGCGCCGGTAGTCGATGCGCGACAGGCCCGCGTCCACCGCGAAATCGATCGACGCCAGGCTGCGCGAGTAGCGCGCGAACAGGTCGGAACGGTCGTAGTCGCGCGCCACCGTGTCCAGGTCGAAGTCCACCCGCTGCAGCTGCAGGTTGGCCGACAGGCGCGAGGTGGGATCGATCTGCTTGGTGGCGCGCAGCGCGGCGTTGACGCGGCTGGAGTTGAATTCCTCGGTGATTTCCGCATCGCTGTCCACGAAGCGTAGTTCCGCCGCGCCGCGCAGGGTGCGGCCGATGTCGAAGAACAGGGTGGGCCCGACCGACAGCACGTTGACCTGCTGGCGGTTGCCCGGCGAATCGGGCAACAGCGTGTTGACCGGCTGCACGCTGAGGTCGTCTTCCACCGTGAACGCCAGCCGCTCCGGGATCGCCACCCAGTTGAAGCGGCCGCTCAGCACCCCTTCGAGCGTGCTGTCGAAACGGTCGTCCTGGTAGTGCAGGTACTCGCCGCGGCCGGTGAGTTCGGCCTGCCAGGCCGACGTGTCGTGCGACAGGCTGAAACCCAGTCCCGGGCGCAGGATGGTGGTGGCGATCTCGTTGTCGGGGGTGAACAGCAGGTTGTCGTTGCGCTCCACGCCCAGCCCCAGGTCGTAGTCCACGCGGAAGGCGTGCGCGGGCGCGGCGGCCATGGCCACGGCGAGCGAGGAAGCGGTCATCACCCACAGTCGACGCGACATGGCCAGCCTCCGGCGCCTAGGGCCGCTCGTTGAAGACGACACCGGCCACCTTGCCCGGCGGGAATGCCGCAACCGCCTTGTCGATGTCTTCGGGCGTGACCCGCGCGTAGCCGGCCACCAGCACCACCACGTCCGCCAGATCGGACAGGATCCGCGCGTCCGGGCCGCCCGCCACCGGCGGCGCGTCCAGGATCAGGTAGCGGTCGGCGTGGCGCGAACGCAGCGAGTCCACCATCGCGCGCATCCGGAACGAGGTGAAGGCCTCGCCGCTGATCTCGCGGCGGCGACCCACCGGGATCAGCTGCAGGCGGTTCACGCCGGTCTCGTAGATCGCATCGGCCAGATCGCTGCCGGCATCGTCCAGGTAGGCCATGAGGCTGCCGGAGGACACGTCCACGCGCATCGCCGCGTCCTGCGACGGGTGCCGCGCGTCGCAGTCGATCAGCAGCGCGGTCTTGGACTCGTCGAACGCGAACGCGGCCGCCAGGTTGCGGGCCACGAAGCTGCCGCCGCAGCCGTAGCGCACCGGCGCCACCAGGGTCACGAAGTTGCGGTCGCCGCCCAGGGCCAGCAGCCGGGTGCGCAGTTCGCGGAACGCGTCGGCCTGCTCGCGCATCGACTCGCTGCGGTGGATCAGCCGCCGTTCCTCCAGCTGCCCCGTGGTCAGCGACCCTCCGCCACCGCCGCGCACGATCGAGCGCGCGCGCGGCGTGCCGGACTCGGCCGGCACGCTGGCCGGGGCGGGCGGGTCGATCCGCTGCGAAACGTCATGCATGCAGTTGCCGGTATCCATAAACCAGTCCGAAGGCGAGGGCCACGCCGATCACGATCGACGCCGACAGCAGCGTGCGCGCCAGTTCGTTGCGGCGATCGCGCGCGGTGAGGTAGCGCGGCACCACCGCGAGGATGGGATAGGCGCCGCTGCGGCTTTCGAGCTGGCGCACCGTGCGCACGCGCGAATCGAAGCGGACCTTGACGAACAGCAGGGCCAGCGGGATCAGCACCGCCAGGGCCAGGCCGCCCAGCGCGAAATGCATCAGCCGCAGGCCGCTGGGACGCAGCGGCATCGCCGCCGGGTCCTGGATGCGCAGGGTCAGGCCGCGCTTCTCGCGGTCCAGTTCCATCGACACGCGCGCGTTCTCGCGCCGGCGCAGCAGGTCCTGGTAGATGTCGCGGTTGACCTCGTAGTCGCGGGTCAGTTCCGCCAGGGTGCTTTCCGAAGCCGCGATCCGCCGGCTGCGCCCGAGTTCTTCGTCCAGCAGCGCCTGCGAGGCCGCCAGGCGCGACTGCGTGGCGGCGGCCTCGCGGCGCGTCTCGCCCAACCGGCTGCGCAGCTCCTGGTACAGCGGATTGAGCTGTGCGTCGCCGAGCGCGCCGTTCTCCGCGCCGGGGCGGTCGCGACGTTCGGCGGCCTGCCGCATCGCGGTCTGGATGTCGGCCATCTGGTGGCGGATGCGGACCACGTCCGGATGCTGCTCGGTGAAGTTGAGCAGCAGCGAATCCAGCTGCCCCTGCAGGTCCAACAGCTGCGCGCGGTAGACGTTTTCCCGGGTCTGGACCGCCGTCACCGCCGATTCGCCCGACAACTGCGAGGCCAGTGCGCTTTCGCTGGAGCGCTGCTCCATCAGCTGCATGCGCGACTGCTCCACCTGGGTGCGCAGGGCGCTGATCCGCGTACTCACGTCGGTGGCACTGCCGGGCTGGGCGTCGGCGTTGGCCGAACGGTACGCCTGGAGGTTGGCCTCGGCCCCGGTGAGCTTGTCGTGGTAGTCGCCCACCTGCTTGTCGATGAACTCGTAGGCCTCGCGGCTTTCGCGCTCCTTGGTGGCCAGGCTCTCCTCGATGAACAGGTCCGCCAGGCGCTGGGTGACGCGGAACGTGCGTTCCGGGTCGGAATCGCTGTAGGTGATCTCCACCAGGTTCTCGCGCGGCGCGGTGATCCGGGTGCGGCCCTGGATCTCCTCGATCAGCCGCTCCTGCTCGACGGGCGTGGGATCCGCTTCCAGCCAGCCGCCGGCTTCCAGCGCGCCCAGCATCACCTTGCGCCCGTACACCACCTGGCGGGCGATGCCGGCGCGGTCGGCCACGTTGGTGGACACCGCGCGCCCTTCCAGCAGCGGCTGGATGATGTCGCTCTCCTGCGCGAGGATCGTGGTGGTCGAGGTGTATTTCTGCGGCAGCAGGAACAGCCCGGCCAGCAGCACCAGCAGCGCGATCACGCCGAAGATCGTGGCCAGCACCACGCGGTAGCGTCGCGCCTCGCGCAACAGCAGCGCCGCCAACTCCAGCGGAGGCAGGGTGTCGTGGCGCGCGGCCGCAGGGCCGCCTCGCCGCATCGAAAGTGCGCTCGCACCCATCAGAACACGCGCTCCGGAACGGTGATGACGTCGCCCGGGGCCACGGTGAAGTTGGTCGCCAGGTCGCCATGGTTGAGGATCCGGTCCAGCCGCACGCGATGCATGGTGGTGGCGTCGCCCTGTCCGGTCTTGCGGTACAGCTCGGAGCGGTCGCTGGCCGCGAATTCGGTCACGCCCCCGGCGGCGAGCACCGCGTCCAGCACGGTCATGCCCGGCCGGAACGGCACCGACACCGGCTGCCGCACCGCACCGGTCACGCGCACGCGCGAAAGGTATTCGTGGCTGCGCAGGTCGGTCAGGATCACCGCGACCTGCGGCTCGCGCACGTACTGGCTGAGCTTCTGCTGGATGTCCTTGCCGACCTCGTCCGGCGTCTTGCCGCCGGCATCCACGTCGCCGACCAGGGGCACGGAGATCTTTCCGTCCGGCCGCACCGGCACGGTGATGCCCAGCTCGGGGTTGCGCCACACCGACACCTGGACGATGTCGTCCACGCCGATCTTGTAGGACTCCACCGCCATGGGCGCCGCATCCGGCGGAGGCGCCGCCGAGCTCGCTCCGCCGCCGCTCGCGCACGACGCGAGCAGGCTTGCCGACAGGATTGCCGATATGGCCGCGAAGACGAATCGCAGGGACCGCATGGAGACCTCCGTGGTGCCGTTGCGGATGCGCGGGCGGCATCCGGTCTGTCTTCAAGAACGCGAAACCGCGCGACGCGGGGACACCGGCGCGCCGCCAGGCGGCCGCTCAGACGCGGTAGAACGCGCGATACCACTCCACGAACCGCGCGATGCCGGTGGCCACCGGCGTATCCGGGCGGTAGCCGGTGTCGCGCATCAGCGCCGACACGTCGGCGCAGGTGTCGGGCACGTCGCCCGGCTGCAGCGGCAGCAGGATCTTTTCGGCCTTGCGCCCCAGGCACTGTTCCAGCGTGTCGATGTAGTCGAGCAGCTGCACGGGCTGATGGTTGCCGATGTTGTAGACCCGGAACGGCGCGGACGACGTGGCGGGGGAGGGGGCCATCGGATCGTGGGACGGGTCCGCTCCGGGCGGCCGGTCCAGGGTGCGGATCACGCCTTCCACGATGTCGTCGATATAGGTGAAGTCGCGCGTGTGCCGGCCGTGGTTGAACACTTCGATCGGCTTGCCCGCCAGGATGTTGCGCGTGAACAGGAAGAGCGCCATGTCCGGTCGTCCCCACGGCCCGTAGACGGTGAAGAACCTCAGGCCGGTGGTGGGCAGGCCGAACAGGTGGCTGTAGGTATGCGCCATCAGCTCGTTGGCCTTCTTGGAAGCTGCGTACAGGCTGACCGGATGGTCCACGCTGTCTTCCACCGCGAACGGCAGCTTGCGGTTGGCGCCGTACACCGAGCTGGAGGACGCGTACACCAGGTGCCCGATCCCGCGGTGCCGGCAGGCCTCCAGCACGTTGACGAAGCCGGTGATGTTGCTGTCCACGTACGCCTGCGGATTCTCCAGCGAGTAGCGCACGCCGGCCTGCGCGGCCAGGTTGACCACCCGCTCGGGCGCGAAGCCGTCGAAGGCGGCTTCCAGCGCCGGGCGGTCTTCCAGGTTGCCGCGCACGAACCGGAAGCCCGGCAGCGGCTGCAGCCGCGCCAGCCGCGCCTCCTTCAGCGCCGGATCGTAGTAGGCGTTGAGGTTGTCGTAACCCAGGACGTCGTCGCCGCGGGCCAGCAGGCGCTCGCTGAGCTTGGAACCGATGAACCCGGCGGCGCCGGTGACCAGGATGCGCATGCGTTGGAAAGACCGTGGAGGAGGGCGCTCCGCCCTCCGCAGCGCGCATGCCTGCAACAACGTGGAAACCCGCTGCCGCAGGACGCCCCGCGTTGCACGCGGCCGCTGGGCGCCCCGTGCTGCGTTGCTTGGCTCACCAAGGGCAGGGCACGCGGGCGATGCGAGTACTGGTGTGCGGCGGGGCGGGATACATCGGCAGCCACACGTGCCTGGACCTGGCCGCGCGCGGGCACCAGGTCGTCATCGCCGACAGCTTCGTCAACAGCTCGCCCCGGGTGCTCGATCGTCTCGAGCGCCTGGCCGGCGCGCGCTTCGAAGCGCATGGCGTGGACCTGCGCGACCGTGCGGCGATCGCCGGCGTGCTCGCCCATGGTCGTTACGACGCGGTGATGCACTTCGCCGCGCTCAAGGCGGTAGGCGAATCGTGCGGCAGGCCGCTGGACTACTTCGACAACAACATCGGCGGCACCATCCACCTGCTGCAGGCCATGCAGGCCGCGGGCGTCGGGCGACTGGTGTTCAGCTCATCGGCCACCGTCTACGGGGACCCGGAGCGCGTGCCCGTGGCCGAGGACGCGCGGCTTTCGGCGATGAATCCCTATGCGCGCACCAAACTGGTCGTGGAGCAGCTGATCGAGGACGCGTGCCGCTACGGCAGCGGCCTGCAGGCGGTCAACCTGCGCTATTTCAATCCTGTCGGCGCGCACGAATCCGGCCTGATCGGCGAGGATCCCACCGGCATTCCCAACAACCTGATGCCGTTCGTGTGCCAGGTGGCGGTCCGCCGCCTGCAGCGGCTGCAGGTGTTCGGGGGCGACTGGCCCACGCCGGACGGCACCGGCGTGCGCGACTACATCCACGTCAGCGACCTGGCCCGCGCACATGGCGACGCACTCGACTACCTCGCCGATACCGGGCAGGGCTGCAACGTCAACCTCGGCACCGGCCACGGGGTGAGCGTGCTGCAGCTCGTGCGCGCCTTCGAGCACGCCAGCGGCCGCGACGTGCCGTACGACATCGTCGGCCGCCGGGCCGGCGACGTGGCCGAGGTCTATGCCGACCCGTCGCTGGCGGCACGCCTGTTCGGCTGGCGGACCCGGCTGGGCATCGACGCGATGTGTGCCGATGCGTGGCGCTGGCAGGCAGCCAATCCCAACGGCTACGCCTGACCGCGCAGGAGTGCCTGGCGCACAGCCGGTGCCGCCGCCCCAGCATCTAGAGGACGTGACACCACTGGTTGGTAAGCTCGCACCGTGGAAACGGGGGCAGGCGAATGCGGGCGTAGATCGCAGGGTTGACCTTGGCGTGCGCATGCGGCGCCCAGGCGGACACCATCTACCGGTGCAAGGCCGCGAACGGGAACGTCTCGATCCAGAGCGCACCGTGCGCGAGCGGCCATGCGAGCGAAGCGAAGACGTATCACGCGCCGGCAAACAGCGAATCCGCGGCGCGGCGGCTGCGGCAACTGGAAGCAGCGCAGGCGGACGCGCGGCGCAAGGACGCGTCGACGGGCGCCCGTCAGGGCCGTGGATGGTCCGGTCCCACCGCAAGCCAGCAGCGGGCTGCCGGGTGCGCGCAGGCGAAAGCCAAGCGGGACCACGTCCTGCGCAACGCCGGGATGTCCCGGAACTTCGATCTCCTGCGCGCCCTGGACGAGCGCGTGTACCGGGCGTGCCGCTAGGCCACCGGTCAGGCCCGGCCCCGGGATACGTTTGCCTCACGGAGGGGCAACGCGGCGGCGCCAGTCAGTCCGGCCACGCCGTCGAGCGCTGCCAGCGGTGTCGGTAATCCGCAATCCTGCCCGGCGCAAATTACGAAGTACTCCACGGGCTACAGATTCACCGGTCTGGCACCTATTCCTCTGTTGCGCGAACGGGACAAGATAAAGGGACACTTGCGGCCTCTCGTACAGGCAGCCGCGACCGACCAATATGATTGACGGCCTGGTCACGCCGGCCCAGCCACTGCCGGCGGTAGTGCCCAGCGAGGAACCGCTGGAGGTTGAAGCGACCGTGCTCAGCAGGGACAAAGGAACTGGAAATGGCATTCGTAAACGAACTGGTATCGGAAGAAGACATCCGCAACTACAGATTGGACGAGCTACTGGCAGGGTTCCACGAATTCACCTGGAGAAACGGTCGCCCTAGCGGATTCATTCATGCTTGGACGATCGACCGCGACATCAGTTCGTTTTTGATACGAGTAAAGGGCATCCACCAGGACGGACCTAGCGGCAGGCCGGAACCAACTACACAAGAAGTATTTGTTTACGTGGCTAACGGGGTCCGCGTTTTGATCACGTTAGATCATTCTGGCGGCTCAAGTTCGTTTTCTGAAGTTCCCTTCGTAGTTGTAAGGAGACTCGTTGACATCGACATCCCCGCTAATGTTCCTCAAGAAGCCATCATTAATACTCTCAAGGATGCGCTAACTACGTACGGATATGGGGGGGCTCTGAGACAAGTTCCTAACACCATTGTGAAGTTACAGGATCGATGATAAATCCTGCCGCCTATGTGGATCGGCGATCAATAACATTGCGCAGACATGAAGATATTTACTGCCCTGAACATCGCGGTATCCAAGAGGCAGGTGGTAGCACTGGCGCTTGCGTTGTCGTCTGGCCTGATGGGCTGCAAGCCATCTGCCGATGACGCCGGTGCGCGAGCCGAACTCGAGAGTGCTTCCCAGACTACTCGTTACTACGAAGTTGCCTGGCCTTCGGAGAAAGGTGCGCCGAGCGTTCGTTACCGCATCCCGGTGGAGTACATGGTGAAGGGCTCGGTCTACGGCACTCGCGAGCGCATCGACAGCTTTATGGTGTGTTTCGAGATGCCGGGCGCAACACCCTGCCCGGCGCTGCCAAAGATCAGTGATCCGGCGAAGAGACAGGCTTTTTATGCAGTGGCACGTGAGCGCTATCGCGTAGTTCAGGTAACGCGGGAAGTTGGTGGGTATGACAAGCGCGCGCGGATCAGAGCCGTGATCAAACAATCAGTGGATGGTCTCTATGGAGTGGGTCCATACGGATCGGGACTCTTTCGCAACTATGACGTATCCGGGTTAGAGCAGTATTCGCATGGAACTTGTTATTCCCCGACAGAGATGCAGACCGCAGAGGTTCGAAGAATCCTGGCGGAGCGGCGTGACGCGAACCAGGCACTTCCCAATTGTAATCTGTCAACGCTCGGCGACTATGTGTCGCCGCCTTCGGTAATCGAAGATGACGATGGCGGCTACACCTACTGCATGTCTACTTCCTGTCGATTCTATTTCTCCATCCAAGGTCGAGAGGCAAACTACGAATTCAGCAGCCGCGGTAGGGGTCTGGTGCGTCATGGACTCGAACACTGGCGGAGCGTGATCGACCCTGCGCGCACCGTCATCAAACAGTGGATCGTGAGGAACGAGGCATGAGCGCAATTCTGAATCCAAATGTCACAGATGTCGGTTCGATCAGGGCACGTTTCCGGGTGTCTACCATCTATCGCAGAAGGTCGCAGAGGAAAGTTTTCTGTGGATGAGGCAACGGCTAGGAGAGAACATCGCGGGCGACAACGAGAGGACTGGGTTCATTTTCATTTCCGAGATGTTAGGTCCCGCAGGCCGCGCTTGGCGCGATGCTTGGCGTCGCGAGTATCCGAACGAAGGCCAGAACCTCGAGCGCTATTTTGCAGGCAACTTGCTAGCTACCATTGGGGACACCGGCAATGTCGGTGGCGAGCTCGGAGTTTGGAGTCCGTTGCTACCGGACGGTTACGTCAGCTGGGCTGACAATCGTCAATTGCCCCCTGTCGGGCGCGAACCCGCGTTGGAGCCGGCGCGTCAAGATGTGGCCGATCTCTACGTCGAGGGGCGATTGAACCATGCGCCGATGCTAAGAAAGGCCGTGGGCCGGCCCGGTGGGGGCGCTTCACGAACCGCAGAATGACGCGCATTGCCACCCTATTGACTTCGCAATCTTGGTACTTATGCGGACTGTTGCGAATGAAAACCCGCATGATCTATGGGCTTTCACAAAAAAATCTTGGCGACTCGTTGCGTGACGCTTAAAGCTGGAAGTGTTGCGTTATCAGTTGGCGACCGACGCAACGGCCATCGCCATGCTCCGAACTTGGTGTTGCCTGGCGAGCGGAGCGGACACAGATCGTTTTTAGTTAGAGCCCTTCACTCATGAAAGCGGTGAATTGCAGATTTTAATCGCTTGCTGCGTTCAATTTAAGCGCCCCGAGAATGCTGCAGCTTGCTCGTTCCCGCCCGTCGCAGCTTTCGATAGTTCGTTGTAGTTCGCGTTCCATCCGCTGCAGGTCGGCGATGCGTTGCTGGACATCAAGCATATGGCGCCGAGCCAAGCGATCCACATCGCTGCAGGGCAGGGCGGTTTCCTCCGCAAGCCGCAGCAGGCTGGCGACCTCTTCGAGGCTGAAGCCAAGCGCACGACCGCGCGTGATGAAGCGCAGGCGTTCGACGTCAGCGTCCCGGTACTGGCGGTAGCCGCTTGCGGTGCGCGCAGGTGACGTCATCAGGCCGATCCGCTCGTAGTAGCGGATGGTTTCGATATGGCAGCCGCTGGCGGCGGATACTTCCCCGATCTTCATGCTTGACCCTGTAGCGGCTACGGACTTTAGTATCACGCTCCTACGAACCAGGGACAACGGATGAGCGACTGCGGCTGCCATCACGAAGCGAAGAACGCGCAGGAACGACGGATCCTGACGATTGCGCTGGCGCTTAATGCCGCGATGGCGGTGATCGGCGGCGTGGCCGGCTGGATCGGCCAGTCGACCGGCTTGCTGGCCGATGCGCTGGACATGCTGTCGGATGCGGCGGCCTACGCGATCGGTCTGGTCGCCATCGGCCGCGGTGCGCGCTTCAAGGCCAACGCGGCCACGGTCAGCGGCAGCGTGCTGCTGGTGCTGGGGCTTGGGCTGCTGCTGGAGGTGGGCCGCCGCGTGGTCCAGGGGGCCGAGCCGCTCAGCGGCTGGATGATCGGCACCGCCTGCCTGTCGCTGGTCGTCAACCTGATCGTGCTGCGGTTGCTGGCGCCGCTGAAGTCCGGCGAAGTGCATCTGCGTGCCACTTGGATCTTCACCCGCGCCGATGTGGTGGCGAATGTCGGCGTCATCCTGGCCGGCGTGCTGGTGCTGGTGCTGCGCTCACCGATCCCCGATTACGTAATTGGTACCCTGATTGGCCTCTATGTAGTGAAGGAAGCGCTTGAGATCCTGTCGGACGCGCGCAAGGCGCGTTCGGAGTCCAAGTCCGGTCGATGACACGCGCCGCCCGCCAACGCCGAAAACTCCTGCACTGGCTGATCACCGTCAGCCTGATGCTGGCGCTGGTGCTGCAGCCGACGCTGGCGGCGGTCGGCGAGTTGCACGAGTTGGGCCATGGCCTGGGCGAAACCCATCTCGCCTCCGAAGGCCATGCCCCGGTCACCGACGAGGTTGCCGAACACGGCGAGTCCGGCGATCCGACGGCGGGCTTGCTCCACGTCATCCACCACATCGCGCATTGCTGTGGCCAGGTGGCGCTGCCTGCGTTCGAACCGCATCCGGCGTCGGTGCAGGTGATGCACGCCGCTGTCCCTGACGGCCTTACCGCGGCCCCGCCCGCGAACGACTCCTTGCTCGGACCCTTCAGGCCTCCGATCCACGGCTGACGCTGGCGCCGGCCTTGGGTCGGCTTGTCCCGTCCTGCCTGATCGGAGTGATTCCATGTTCCTGCGAATCGCGGCTGCGGCCGCGTTGTTGGCGGCGTTGCTCGCGGCTGTGCCCGCGTCTGCCGCCGAATCCTTGACCCTGGACGACGCCTTCGCGCGCGTCGCCCAGTCCCATCCCGACCTGCGCCTGATCGGCGGCCGGCGCGACGTCTTCGCTGCCGAGCTGGATCGCGCCGCGTTCAAGCCAGCGCTGGTCGCCGGTGCGCAAATCGAGAACGCCTTCGGCACCGGCGCGGCCAGCGGCCTGTCCGGCGCCGAGCTGACGCTGACACTGGCGTCGGTGCTCGAACGCGGCGGCAAGCTCGATGCACGTCGTGCGGTCGCGCAGTCGCGAATCGATGCGCTGTCCGTGCAGCGCGAGGCGCGCCGTCTGGATCTGCTCGCAGAAGTCGCGCGCCGCTATCTGGCCGTGGTGTCGGCGAAGAAGCAGCGCGAGATCGCCGATCTCGACATCCAACAGCGCCAGCGCACCGTTGCCGGCGCGCGCCATCGCCTGCAGGCCGGCGCTTCGCCTGAGTCCGTCGTGCTCACCGCCGAAGCGGCGCTGGCCCGCGCCGAACTCGAGCGCGCCCGCGCCACGCAGCAGGAGGCCGCGGCACGCCAGCATCTGGCGGCGCTGTGGGGCGAACGCGGCCCGACCTTCGAGGTGGCCGCAGTCGATCCGCTCGCGCTGCAACAGGTCGCATCCTTCGACGAACTCGCCGACTGGCTCGCGCGTACGCCGGAGATCGCGCAGTTCGCCGGCGAGCAGCGCATCCGCGAAGCGCGGCTGCAACTCGCGCGGACACAGGCCACGCCCGACCTCGACTGGCAGGTCGGTGTGCGCCGCCTGCAGGACACCGACGACGTCGGGTTCGTGGCCAGCGTGTCGATGCCGCTCGGCACGCAGCGCCGCGCGCAACCGGAGATCCGCGCGGCCGAGGCCGAACTGGTCCTGATCGGGATCGAGCGCGAATCGAAGCAGCTGTCGCTGTATTCGACGCTGGCCGAAGCGCACGGGCGTTACGTCACCGCGCGGCTTGCGGTCGCGCGCCTGGGCAGCGACGTGATCCCGAAGCTGGGCCGCGCCGAGGCCGCCGCCGAGCGTGCCTATCGCGCGGGTGCGATCAGCTACCTGGAGTGGGCGCAGCTGCAGACCGAACGCATCTCGGCCCGACGCCAGCAACTCGATGCCGCGCTCGATGCGCACGCAGCCCTGATCGAAATCCAGCGCCTGACGGGCCAGCCCTTCGTGGGCAGCACGGCGGCGCCCAATGGAGACGTCAAATGAAGTCGTATCACTGCATTTCCCTTTTGCTCGCGGCACTGCTGGCCGCCTGCGGCGGCAAGCCGGCGCCGTCAACCGAGCCCGACGAGCATGCCGCCGAAGCGGGCCACGAAGACGCCGAGCACAAAGAAGGCGAGCACGCAGAAGGCGGGGAAGCTGGCCACGAAGAAGGCCCGGCGCAAACCAAGATCGCCCAGCAGGTCGCTGCCAACGCCGGCATCCGCAGCGGACGCGTGGGCCCCGGCGTGATCGCGGACGAACATGAAGTCCAGGGCCTGCTGACGCCGGTCGAGGGCGGGATCGCCAAGGTCATGGCGCGCTTCCCCGGACCGATCCGCACCCTGCGCGCCAATGTCGGCGACCAGGTGCGCGCCGGGCAGCCGCTGGCGACGATCGAGAGCAACCTGAGCCTGACCAACTACAGCGTGTCGGCGCCGATTTCTGGCGTCGTGCTCGCACGCGACGCTTCGGTGGGCACAGTGGCGTCCGAAGGCATGGCGCTGTTCGAGATCGCGGACTTGTCGGAGCTGTGGGTGGACCTGCACATCTTCGGCCGCGACGCGCAGCACATCCGCCCGGGCAACGCGGTGGTCATCACCCGCATGAGCGATGGCGAGACCGCCGACACCGAAATCGAGCGCATCCTGCCGACCACCGCGACGGCGAGCCAGAGCACCGTGGCCCGTGCACGCCTGCGCAATCGCGATGGCCTCTGGCGCCCCGGCACCGCGGTCAAGGCGCGCGTCACCGTCGACCGCGCGCCGGTCGAGCTGGTGATTCCGCTCTCCGCGCTGCAGAGCGCCGGTGAGGACGAGGTCGTGTACGTGAAAAAGGGCGATACCTACATCACGCGACCGGTAAAGCTCGGGCGCCGCGATGCGCAGCGCGTGGAGGTGCTGGGCGGGCTCAAGGCCGGCGAAGAGGTCGTGACCGAGCAGAGTTTCCTCATCAAGGCGGACATCGAGAAGTCCACCGCCGAACACGATCACTGAGGCGGCCGACATGCTTGAGAAGATCATTCGATTCGCGATTGCGCATCGCTGGCTGATGCTGCTGCTCACCCTGGCCCTGATCGGGCTTGGCGTGTGGAGCTTCACCAAGCTGCCGATCGACGCCACTCCCGACATCACCAACGTCCAGGTGCAGATCAACACCGAAACACCCGGCTACTCCCCGCTCGAAGCCGAGCAGCGGGTGACGTACCCGATCGAGACGGCGTTGGCGGGCTTGCCGAACCTCGATTACACCCGTTCGCTCTCGCGCTACGGGCTGTCGCAGGTCACCGTCGTCTTCGAGGACGGCACCGATATCTTCTTCGCGCGGCAGCAGGTGTCCGAACGGCTGCAGCAGGTGAAGTCGCAGCTGCCCGAAGGTCTCGAACCCGAGATGGGCCCCATCGCCACCGGCATGGGCGAGATCTTCATGTACACGGTCGAAGCCACGCCGAACGCACGCAAGCCTGACGGCACGCCGTACACCGCGACCGACCTGCGCACGCTGCAGGACTGGGTAATCCGGCCGCAGCTGCGCAATGTGCCAGGCGTCACCGAGGTCAACACCATCGGCGGCTTCGAGCGGCAGATCCACGTCACGCCAGATCCGGCGCAGATGGTCGCGCTCGGCTTTACCTTGCACGACATCGTCCAGGCGCTTGAGGCCAACAACCAGAACGTGGGCGCCGGCTACATCGAGCGCACCGGCCAGCAGTTCCTGGTGCGCGTCCCGGGCCAGGTCGACGACCTGGACGCCATCCGCAACATCGTGCTCGACCGCCGCGAGGGCGTGCCGATCCGGATCCGTGACGTGGCCAGCGTGGGCGAAGGCCGCGAGCTGCGCACCGGCGCGGCCACCCAGAACGGCAAGGAAGTCGTGATCGGCACTGTGGTCATGCTGGTGGGCGCCAACAGCCGCGACGTATCGCAGGCGGCCGGCGCGAAGCTGCAGGAGGCGAATGCAAGCCTGCCCAAGGGCGTCACCGCCAAGCCGGTCTACGACCGCACCGCGCTGGTCGACCGCACGATCAAGACCGTCGCCAAGAACCTCATCGAAGGCGCGCTGTTGGTGATCGCGGTGTTGTTCCTGCTGCTCGGCAATATCCGCGCGGCGCTGATCACCGCTTCGGTCATCCCGCTGGCGATGCTGTTCACGCTCACCGGCATGGTGCGCGGCGGCGTGTCCGGCAACCTGATGAGCCTGGGCGCGCTGGACTTCGGCCTGATCGTCGATGGCGCGGTGATCATCATCGAGAACTGCCTGCGCCGGTTCGGCGAGCTGCAGCACAGGCTCGGGCGGGTGATGACCGACCAGGAACGGTTCGACGAAACCGCGTCGGCCACCGCCGAGGTGATCCGGCCGAGCCTGTTTGGCCTGGGCATCATCACCGCGGTGTACCTGCCGATCTTTGCCCTGTCCGGCATCGAGGGAAAGATGTTCCACCCCATGGCGATCACGGTGATGCTCGCCCTGACCGGCGCGATGCTGCTGTCGCTGACCTTCGTGCCGGCCGCGATCGCGATGTTCCTGGGCGGACGGGTGGAGGAAAAGGAAAACCGGGTCATGGCGTGGATGCGGCGCCGCTACGCGCCGTTGCTTGGCTGGTCGCTGCGGCATGGGCGGATCGTGATCGGCAGCGCGGCCGTGCTGGTGGTGCTGTGCGGCCTGCTCGCCACGCGCCTGGGTTCGGAATTCATTCCGAATCTCGACGAGGGCGACGTGACCGTGCAGGCGCTGCGCATCCCTGGCACCAGCCTCACGCAGTCGGTCGCGATGCAGGAATCGCTCGAAAGGACGCTGGCCCGTTTCCCCGAAGTGGAGCGCGTGTTCGCGAAGATCGGCACCGCCGAAGTGGCGAGCGATCCGATGCCGCCGTCGATCGCCGACACGTTCGTGATGCTCAAGGCTCGCGAGGATTGGCCGGATCCGGACAAGCCCAAGGACGAACTGCTGGAAGAGATCGAAGCGGCGATCACGCAGCTGCCGGGCAACAACTACGAGATCACTCAGCCGATCCAGATGCGCACCAACGAGCTGATCTCGGGCGTGCGCGCGGACGTAGCGGTGAAGATCTATGGCGACGATCTCGACCAGCTCGTCCGCACCGCAGCACAGGTGCAACAGGTGGTAGCCGGCGTACCCGGCGCGGCCGACGTCAAGACCGAACAGGTCACCGGGTTGCCGTTGCTGACGGTGACGCCGGATCGCGAGGCGTTGGCGCGCTACGGCCTCAACCCGGGCGACGTACAAGACACCGTGGCCACAGCCGTGGGCGGCGAAGTCGCCGGGCAGCTGTTCGAAGGCGACCGCCGCTTCGACATCGTCGTACGCCTGCCAGAGGACACGCGCCAGGATCCCGCGGCCCTGCAGGATCTGCCGATCCCGCTGGGCACCGGCGGCGAGGTCGACGAGTCCAGCCAGGCCGCGACCTGGAGTGCTGGCATTCCGCAGACGGTGCCGCTGCGCGAGGTGGCGCGCGTCGAACGTCGCCTCGGGCCGAATCAGATCAATCGCGAGAGCGGCAAGCGCCGCATCGTGGTGACGGCCAACGTGCGCGACCGTGATCTGGGCAGTTTCGTCGCTGAGCTGCAACAGCGCATCGGGGATGGGATCGAGGCGCCGACCGGCTATTGGATCGAATACGGCGGCACGTTCGAGCAGTTGATCTCGGCCAGCAGGCGCTTGGGGATCGTGGTGCCGGTGACGCTGGTGCTGATCTTCGGCCTGCTGTTCATGGCCTTCGGCTCGGGCAAGGACGCTGCGATCGTGTTCAGTGGCGTGCCGTTGGCATTGACGGGTGGTGTCATCGCGCTGGCACTGCGTGGCATTCCACTATCGATCTCCGCGGGTGTTGGCTTCATCGCGCTGTCCGGCGTGGCCGTGCTCAATGGCCTGGTCATGATCGCCTTCATCAAGCGCCTGCGGGAACAGGGCGACCGGCTCGACGACTCCGTCGTCGACGGCGCGCTCGGCCGCCTGCGCCCGGTGCTGATGACCGCACTTGTGGCGTCGCTCGGCTTCGTGCCGATGGCGCTCAACGTCGGCGCAGGCTCGGAAGTGCAGCGGCCGCTCGCCACGGTGGTCATCGGCGGCATCGTCTCGTCGACCTTGCTGACGCTGCTGGTGTTGCCGGCGCTGTACCGCTGGCTGCACGGCCGCGAAGCCAACGAACAACCCATCACAAAGGAGATCTGACATGGGCGCAGGACACGATCACGGCACGGGTGAAATCAAACACGAGCGTCCGCTGTGGTGGGCATTCGGCCTCACCCTGGCCTTCCTCATCGCCGAAGTCGTCGGCGGCATCCTGACCAACAGCCTCGCGCTGCTGTCGGATGCCGCGCACATGGCCACCGACGTGATCGCACTGGCGATCTCGCTGGTAGCGGTGCGGCTCAGCCGCAAACCGGCGGATGCGAAGCGCACCTATGGCTATGCGCGCATGGAAGCCATCGGCGCGATGGTCAACGGCCTGCTGCTGTTCGCCGTCGCCTTCTACGTGCTGTGGGAGGCCGTGCAACGCTTCGACGAACCGCCCGAAGTCGCGTCCACCGGGATGCTGGTGATCGCGTTACTCGGCCTGCTGGTCAACCTCATCGCCATGCGCCTGCTCAAGGCCGGCAGCGGCCAAAGCCTCAACGTCAAGGGCGCCTACCTCGAAGTCTGGGCCGACATGCTCGGCTCGCTGGGCGTGATCATCGCCGCCATCCTCATCATGGCCACCGGTTGGCGGGTCATCGACCCGATCGTTGCCGTGCTGATCGGCCTGTGGGTGCTGCCGCGCACCTGGACGCTGCTGCGCGAGGCCGGACAGGTGCTGATGCAAGGTGTCCCGAAGGGCGTCGACCTCGATGCCATCCGCCGCGCACTCACAGAGCTGCCCGGCGTGACCCAAGTCCATGACCTCCATGTCTGGGCACTGGCTTCACGCCAGCCGGTGATGACCGCGCACCTGGTGTTGGCCGATCCATCCTTGGCCGCAGACGACGTGCGCCGCAACGCGACGCAAATGATGGAAGATCGATTCCACATCGGACACGCCACGCTCCAGGTGGAATCGACCGATTGCGGTGACCATGGGTTGCACGCATGACCGCAAAGCGGCACAGAGGAAGATGAGTATGGATCTCGAAGCTATCCGGCGGGCCATGTTCGTCCACCCGGGCGTGAAGTCCGTCGATGACGTTCGACTTGTACCCACCGAGTCGGGAGGGTCAGGGGTTATCGCCACCATCGCGTTGGCGTCACCGGATGTCGATCAGGGGATGGTGCGAGCCACCGCGGCTCAAGTGTTGCGTGATCAGTTTGGCCTGAGCGAAGTCGAACTGCTGATCAAGGATCCGGGTCCGTCACCGGAGCGCCCACCAACATCGCGCGGTCTACTTCAGAAGAAGTAACGCAGGATGCGCGCGGCGTGGATGGGTCGAGTGGAGTTGCCGGATAAAAAAGAGACACCTTGCATCCACGCGCCGGCTTTGGCATGAACACGTTTCACTTAGAACAGATGACCGCCGCCATACCTGATCATTCGTAACCCGTCAGAAACTTCGTTGGGAATTGCAATCACACGACCTACTCATAGTGAAAAAGAGCGCATCTGCAGCGACCATCCGCTTCTAGATCGCGTCCTGGTTCAAGCGGGCGACCAGTTGTTAGGCGGTTTCCTTTCGTTCGCTGTAGCGGTCGACAAGATACGGTGCGACGTCCCGTGTCAGCAGGGTGAACTTCATCAGCTCCTCCATCACATCGACGAGGCGGTCGTAGAACGCGGAAGGCTTCATCCGCCCGTCCTCGTCGAACTCCCTGAATGCCTTGGCCACGGACGACTGGTTCGGGATCGTGATCATGCGCATCCAGCGCCCCAGGATCCGCAACTGATTGACCGCATTGAAGGACTGCGAGCCTCCGCAGACCTGCATCACCGCAAGGGTTTTGCCTTGGGTGGGCCGCACAGCTCCCTGCGAAAGCGGGATCCAGTCGATTTGCGCTTTCATGATGCCGCTCATCGCGCCGTGCCGTTCCGGCGAACTCCAGACCATCGCTTCCGACCACCGCGCGAGCTGGCGCAACTCTCGCACCTTTGGATGAGAATCAGGAGCAGCATCGGGCAGGGGCAGCCCTTCGGGATCGAATACCCGGGTTTCAGCGCCCATGGCATCCAGCAGTCGCGCCGCCTCCAGTGCGAGTAGCTTGCTGTAGGAGCGCACGCGCAAGGAGCCGTACAGCAGCAGCACGCGCGGCCGATGGCTCGATTGGGGGATCGGAACAAGCTTGTCCGCAGCCGGGATGGCGAACAGCTCGGGGACGATGTTCGGCAATGCATCGGTATCAAGCATCGCGAGCCCGACCAAGCAGGTGATGCAAGCCAACACCAATTGCGGCACCGATGCCCTGTGCGACGACAAAGCCAGGGACATCGTTCGGCGCGATGCCGGCAAACGTATCGCTGAACATGCGGCCAAACGCCGCGGCGGGATTGGCAAAGGAAGTCGATGCCGTGAACCAGTACCCCGCGCCAATGAACGCGGCCACCATTGCCGCAACCCGATTCGGCGCCGCACGCAGAATGACCAGCGCCAATCCGGCGGTCGCGACGATTTCCGCGAGCCATTGACCGCTGCCTGTGCGTGACTTGGCCGACCACTGAAGAATCGGCAGATCGAACATGGCGTGCGCAAGCCACGCGCCACAGGCGGCGCCCAGCAGTTGCGCACCGACGTAGCCGGGCAGTTGCGGCCAAGGCAGGTGTCCACGCGCAGCCATGACGACACTCACGGCAGGATTCATGTGCGCGCCGCTCACCGGTCCGAACACTTCGATCAGGATGTACAACCCACCGATCGTGGCAAGCGTGTTGGCGAGCAGGGCGATGGCGACATTCCCTCCGCTGAGGCGCTCGCCCATGATTCCCGAGCCGATCACGACCGCAAGCAGCAATGCGGTGGCAATGGCCTCGGACATGAGCGCTCGCCTCATTCTGCGCTCACCTGGCCGATTTCGCGCAGCCTTGCCTGCGCTGCCAGACGATCAAGCTTGTCCAGTGGCAACGACAGAAGCAGTTCCACGCGGCGACGCAACGTGGCGAAGGCTGCGGTGTACGCACGGCGCCTGGCATCCTCGTCACCTGTCGCCTCGACTGGATCCGCTACGCCCCAATGCGCGAGAGCTGGGTGGCCCAGCCACACCGGGCAGGATTCGCCCGCAGCGTTGTCGCAGACGGTGATGACGATATCCATCTCCGGTGCACCCTCGGCCGCGAACTCGTCCCAGCTTTTGCTGCGGATCTTGTCTACGTCGTACCCGATCTCCCGTGCAAGTTCGGCCGCCATGGGCTGCACACGCCCGCTTGGGTGGCTGCCCGCGCTGAAGGCCCGAAAGCGGCCTTGGCCCAACACATTGAGGATCGCCTCGGCCATGATGCTGCGGGCGGAATTGCCGGTGCACAGGAACAGCACGTTGTAGGGCGTATCGGTCATGAAGGTGGCTCGATGTGGGAGGGAGTCTCAGCGTTTCGATGTGCGTGCAGCAGGCGCGCAAGGCGCGCCACCGCAGCAGTTTTCAGTCAGATAGCCGATCAGCGCGTTCATCGCGTCGAAGTCGGCGCGCACGCGAATGACACGCCCCTCACGCTCATCGATGACAAGACCGGCGGCGCGAAGCTGGTTGAGATGCGAGGTCAGCGTTGCCGGTGGCACATCCAGCGCATCGCGCAATTGCCCGACCGACAGCCCATCAGGCCCGGCCTGAACGAGTTCGCGGTAGGCATCGAGGCGATGGCGATGGGCGAGGGCCTGCAGCGAGGCAAGCGACTGTTCAATGTCCATTGAACGACTATTCCGGAATAGCCGTATTGTTGCAAGTGCTTATTGCAGCTACGTTGCAGGTACAGGGATCCAAGCGTAAGACGACCGCTGGACGCATGGAGTCGGCTTGCTACGTACCTACTTGGGCAACCGCTGTCCCCCAAGCGCATTTACTTCAGGCGGAACAGTCCAGAAATCCGATTCAAGCCCTGTCCACTCCAATGCGAAGATACGAGCCAAGGCATTCTTTGGAACCGGGTTTGATGGTGGGAACGCGCCGCGGTCGAGGCCCAGCGCGGCCGCTTGGCGGAGGCCGAGGCTGCGTTGCAAATCCCGTTGCGCGAGGCGCAGCAGGCGCGGCAGGTGGCCGAAGCGCGGCTGGACGAAGCGCAGCAGCGTTTGGCCCAACAGGCCGCGCAGCTCTTGGATCTGGGGCAGCAGCGCGACAGCCTGGCCGAACACGCGACGCCTGCTCGCAAGCCCGTGGCGAGGGCGGCCAAGGCCCGGCGCAAGACGTCGTGACTGCCGTGCCGAACGCCCGAGGAGCAGGCCATCGCTTGGCGTTCTTGCAACATCCCAACCCCGTGGTGTCGCCCACAAAGATCCCGCCCCGGAGACGAAAGCGAAGTGAGTGAGATCAACATTCCTCGTGACGAGCAGGAGCGCCTGCGCGCCATTGATGTGCAGGCGTTGGACAGGACGATCAACGAGTGTCTGGACACGAGGCGCCTGGGATCCGCGTTGCGGGCACTTCGGCTGGACAACTGTGGGGGGTACGTTTCCGCCAAGCTTCGGTTGTTCGAGACCGCGCTGTCGGAGTACGCCGGCGCGAAAGCCGCAAAGAAGTTGGCGGACACCGAGACCCGCGCCCGACGCGCCGGCAGTGCGCTAGAGAACGCCGTTCGACTAATGCAGCACCGTGTCGACACGCAGGAGCAGGAAGCGCAGCTCTTCTTCGTCGACGACCATGTCATCCCGCCTACTAGCTTTAGCAAGCAGCTGTCGGTGCCCGTGAGGTACCGGTGGCGCCCCTCGATCGAGGCCGAATGGACTCATGGGAGCATCACGTTTTCTCACGTCCATGACCCGCGGCCGGACTACACGGCCCCACTTCCCAAGCGGAAACCGAGTGCGAGGAAACAGGAACGAGACCTGCAGGATGAGCTGTGGCAGCAATGGGACCACTTGAAGAGTCATGGGCTCCATTCGCTGGTCGAGTATTTCCGGGAAGGTCGCGACGGAGCGGCAATTCCGAGGGCGTTCCAGGCAAGAGTTGACGCCTTTGACCGGTGCCTCAACAACTTCAGCTGTCGGTTTTGGCTGGAGCCCGAAACTCGGCAGAACGCTTAAGCGCGATCATGGCGGTGAACCAATGGGCGAAACGGAAAACCCTTTCCTGATTACCGTCGAGCGCGTGCTCGCGGCCCACGCGTTGATGACCGCAGACGAGAAGGCCGCGTTGGAGGCATGGGAAGCGTTGAACGTAACGGGAGATGGCCGGTTTGGAACCACCGATTGGCCCGGCTGGCGTGACGTTTTCTCTCGAATCGCGCACTAACTTATGGCAGCAGACCGGCGCGCTCCCGCCGCGACCGCCACGAAAGCGGTCTCTCAATTGAGCAGCTCGCTCACCTTCGCCTTAAGCGCGGCGATGCGCCGCGAGACCGAGGCGTGGCCACGCAGGCCGGACTCACGCGCGATCGTCGAGGCGTTCTTGCCCGAGCGCAGGGCCAGCACGAGGCGCCGCTCCTTTTGGTCGAGCACGGCGATCACGTCGCGGAACAGCACCTGCTCGTACGGCTCGTTGGGTTCCAACGCGTATGCGGGTGCGTCTCGATGGTCTCGACCAGGTCGACCTTCAGCTTCGCGCGCTTGGAATAGAAGCTGCGCTCGAAATCCTCCTTGATCCAGGAGTTCGCGCCCGAGAAGTCCTCGTGCGCCCGGTGCCGGTGCAGCAACTCGACGACCGGGTCGAGCGATTCGAGGACGCCGTCGCCGTCGATCGCGGACTGCAGCACGTCCTCGCGCTCGTCGGCATCGAACTCGTCCCAAACATCGCCGCCCACCAGCGGCGGCTGCACCTGAAAGTGCGGCCGATCCTCTTCGGACAAGTCCGCCATGAACTTGTCTCGTAGTGCGTCGAGCGGCTCCCAGGATTCGTCCTCGTGCGTGGTCGGCTCGAAGAAGTCGTCGCGCCGCTGGAGCGCCAAGCGATAAAGCCGATGAGCCCAGTACGGCGTGTCGCCGGCGAGCAGCCGCAACGACGATCGGGCGCTGAAGGCCCCTTCGCCTAGGCGGGCGAGGGGGCACAACCGGGTCCAGATGTAGTGCGCGAACGCGGCTCGCGCCCGCGAGCCGTAGTCGGCAGGCAGGGTGTGGTGCATGTACATCAGCCCCATCAGCGCCCGCAGGCGTTCGAGGCCGGCCTTGGCCAGCACCTCGTCCGGAAGCAACCCCGCTAGCATGACGTCGAGTTCCGAGTTCCCGCCGTAGGTCGGCACCAGGATCATGTTCGGGTTACGGCGTTGCTCAAGGTAGGGGACGACCGGCTTGAGGCCCTCCATGGCCTCGCTCGAGCGCACGAACCCCGCCCGCTGGGTGGCATTCCATTCGTGCACGTGGGCGACCCACTCCAGGCGCCGCTCCTTGGGTTCGCGTAAGAAGGCGAGCTCGAGCGGCCCTTGATCCCAGCGGTTGACCTGGGTGATTTCGACCTGGTGCAAGAACGCATTGGAGATCGAACGCATGGGCACCTCGGAGTAGGGGTCTACTTCTTCTCCGGCACCAGTATGCGCAGTTGTGACCGTCGGGCTCGAAGGGAACCAGCACCCGTCGCCCCGGTCCGCTAAAGCCAATCCATATCGCCATAGAGCCCGCGCGTTTCGAGGTGGACATGGCTGGGCATTCGATAGGCGCAAACGTGCCGCGGAACGAATATGGGAACACCGAGCGAAGCCTCTGGTGCAGCTGAAGCAAATCAGATACCTCGGTTGGTTACACCAGATGTTCCAGTGCTTCCTTCGAATAAGTGGCTCGAATTAGTTCGAAGCGCTACAATCCGCCGCCGCGGCCCGGAGCGTTTACCGGATCTAGAAATGAAGCCGGCTCATGCCTTCCTAACTTCGCAATCTTGGTACTAGTTACCAAGCGTTGCGTGACCTCTGGCTAATGAAACAGCGGGTTTCCAAGGGGAACTCGGCAATCGCATGTTGCATGCCAGCTTGCCCCGGCTTCGTTGCGGCCGGGAACTGAGCCCGGCGCAACATCTGCGGACCATCAACCGCGCCCACAGCCATCTCCGAATCGGCACGTGCTGAGGGTCGGCAGGGATTCGTGTAAAAAACAGCCAAAAGCAAGTTAACTCATTGTTCTAATGGATATAAAACCGGGCAAGGACCCGGATCAGTCCGAGCTGGCTCATTGGCTCCCTCGCTGCTCAAGATCCGAGATGAGCGCCTTCATCTCCCGGATTTCCCGACGTTGCGAAGCAATGATTTCGTCGGCCAGTTCGCGCACTCGCGGGTCGGAAATGTTGGCCCGCTCGCTGGTCATGATGGCGATCGAGTGGTGCGGGATCATCGCCCGCATGTACGACACGTCCTCGACGGTCGCCTGGCTGCGTAGCAGCCACAATGCCGCGGCGAAGACCAACACGCTGGCGGTCAGGATTCCCGCGTTGAGCTTCTTGTTTTCGTACATGCCAAGCATGAAGAGCAGCATGATCACGCCCATGGTGGCGCCCATGACGAAGGCCATGTACATGCGCGTTTCGCTGAAGAAGACGTGGTCGAGCTGGTAGGTATTGAGATACATCAACCCGAACATGACGACTGTGGACGTGGCGATCATGAGGCCGAACCTGGCGTACTTTGGCATGGCTGCTTCTCCCTTCGAGGTTGTCGCAGTTTAGGTGGCGTGCGTTGTATGACGGTGAGGAGCGGGGTCAGTGACTTCCCGGAGCGGTGAGCGCGCGAGCCGCAGTGCGTTACCGACCACCGACACCGAACTCAGGCTCATCGCCAGCGCCGCGATCATCGGGCTCAGCAGCAGGCCGAACACCGGGTAAAGAACGCCGGCGGCGATCGGCACTCCGACGGCGTTGTAGGCAAATGCAAACCCGAGGTTCTGTTTCATGTTGCCAACCGTGGCCGCGGACAGTTCGCGCGCGCGCAAGATGCCGCGCAGATCGCCCTTGACGAGGGTCACCTGGGCGCTGGACATCGCGACATCGGTGCCGGTGCCCATCGCGATGCCGACATCGGCCGCGGCCAGCGCGGGTGCGTCATTGATTCCGTCGCCGGCCATTGCCACGCGACGCCCCTCCGCTTTGAGCTTCTGTACCAACTCGGCCTTGTCCTGCGGGCGCACCTCGCCATGTACCTCGTTAAGGCCCAGCTTGCCGGCGACGGCGCGGGCGGTGGTTTCACCATCGCCTGTGGCCATCACAATGCGCAGCCCGGCGGCCTGCAGGGCGTCAATGGTTGAAGCGGCGCTCTCCTTGATCGGATCGGCAACCGCAATGATCCCGGCCAGGCGACCATCCACCGCAAGGAACATTGCGGTTGCGCCCTCCTTGCGCAGCTTTTCGGCGGCGTCGTGCTGCGCCTGCAGGTCAATGCCCAGTTCGCGCATCAGTGCGCTGTTGCCCAGCTCCAACGCACGTCCGTTGACACGACCCCGCACACCCAGGCCAGTGACGGAATCCAATTCCTCGGCCTTGTCCAACGCCAGTCCGCGCTCGCGCGCCCCGGCGACGATCGCGGCGGCCAGCGGATGCTCGCTGCCCTGGTCGAGGCTGGCCGCCAGCTGCAGTACCTGTTGTTCGTCGAAGCCTTCCATCCCGATCGATTCGCGCAAGACGGGGCGTCCTTCGGTCAGGGTGCCGGTCTTGTCGACGATCAGCGTGTCGATCGTGCGCAGCCGCTCGATCGCCTCGGCGTCGCGGAACAACACGCCGTGCTGGGCGGCGCGGCCGGTCGCGACCATGATCGACATCGGTGTGGCCAGACCGAGCGCACACGGACAGGCGATGATCAGCACCGAGACCGCGTTCAGCACGGCGAAGGTCCAGGCCGGCTCCGGCCCGAACAAGCCCCACGCGAAGAACGTCAGCACCGCGATGCCGAGCACCGCCAGCACGAACCAGAACGCGACCTTGTCGGCCATGCGCTGCATCGGCGCGCGCGAACGTTGCGCCTGCGCGACCATCTGCACGATCTGCGCCAGCACGGTGTCGGAACCGACCTTGCCGGCGCGGATCACCAGTGCGCCGGTGCCGTTAAGGGTCGCGCCGATCACGGTGTCGCCTGCGGTCTTTTCGACCGGGATCGGCTCGCCGGTCAGCATCGACTCGTCGACGCTGGAGCGGCCTTCGACCACCTCGCCGTCAACCGGCACCTTCTCGCCCGGGCGTACGCGCAGGCGGTCGCCAACGTGCACATGACTCAGAGCGATGTCCTCTTCGCTGCCGTCGTGGTTTAGCCGGCGCGCTTCCTTCGGCGCCAGCCCGAGCAGGGCCTTGATCGCCGCGCCGGTCTTGCTGCGCGCGCGTAGTTCCAGCAGTTGCCCCAGCAGGGTCAGAGAGACGATCACGGCGGCCGCCTCGAAGTAGACGCCAACCCGGCCCATGTCGCGGAACGAGGCCGGGAACAGGTCGGGCGCGACGGTCGCGACCACGCTGTAGCCGAACGCGGCGGCCACGCCGATCCCGATCAAGGTGAACATATTGGGGCTGCGGTTGCGGATCGAAGCCACGCAACGCTCGAAGAACGGCCAGCCGGCCCACAGCACCACCGGCACGCTCAACACCAGTTCGATCCAGGTGCGCGAACTCGCCGACACGTCGGGCAAGTAGTGGCCGAACATCGCCAGCACGAGCACGACCAGGCTGAGCGGCAAGGTCCACCAGAACCGGCGCGAGAAGTCCCGAAGCTCGGGATTCTCCTCCTCCTCCAGGCTGGGCATCTCCGGCTCCAGGGCCATCCCACAGATTGGGCAGGTGCCCGGTCCTTCCTGCCGGATTTCAGGATGCATCGGGCAGGTGTACGTCGTACCGGCGGGTGCCGTCGGCGCTGTCGTGACAGGCGACAGGTATTTCGCCGGATCGGCCACAAAGCGCTCGCGGCAACGGGCCGAACAGAAGTGGTAGTCCGTGCCTGCGTGCGTCGCATGGTGTTCGGTGGTCAGCGGATCTACTTGCATGCCGCAGACGGGATCGATGGCGGTGTTGTTTGTCGCCGACGTTTGTGAAGGCGTCCCGCTCGCGCAGCAGCCATGGCCGCTTGGCGCTGCGGGCCCGTGTGCGGGTTCTGAATGGGTCGTCATACGTTGTCCTCGGCAAGTGCGTTGAGAATGGGGCACTGCTCCAAGGCGCCGTGTCCCGGACAGGACGCCACCAGGGTCTTCAAGCCATTGCGGATACGGGTGAGTTCGGCGAGCTTCGCCTCGACATCGGCCAGCTTCTCGGTGGCAGCAGCTTTCAGGCCGCCCATGTCATCTTCGCGACGACCCGATAGGGCGAGCAATTCCCTGATCTCGACCAAGGTAAAACCCAGTGCCTTGGCGCGACGCACGAAGCGCAGGCGCGCGACGTCGCTCTGGTCGTAGCGACGATAGCCCGATGCCAGCCGCTCTGGCGCGGGCAACAGTCCGTGCCGTTCGTAGTAACGCACCGTGTCGATGCCGACCTCAGCGCGATGAGCGAGTTGACCAATCTTCATGACCGCATCCAATGCCTGGGAAGAGGCGTCGCAGCGAGTCTGCACCCTGGACCCTGGTCCAGAGTCAAGGCCTGGATCGATCGTCATCTCACCCAAGGCGGCCCTGCCGGTCTACGGCAGGACCGCAGGGACGTCAGTGCGCCGCCACGGCCGCGCAGCTGTCGGCGCAGCGTCGGCACATTTCGGCGCAGCGTTTCATCTCGGCATCGTCACCCATGCGTTCGCAGGCGTCGGCGCACTGGCGGCAAATCTCCGCACAGGCAGCGCACGTGACGGTGTGCACGGACGCACCGCGCAGCATGGTGTCGGCGCTGGTTGCGCAGATATCGGCGCATGCGGCGAGCAGCGAGAGGTGTTTCTGCGCAGCGTGCTCGCCGCCTTTGCTCAGGCAGTAGTTGATGGTTTCCAGGCAAATCGCATGACATTGCGTGCAGTTGTCGATGCAGTCGTTCATGCCCGGGTCGCGATGTTCGGCGCTGTGGTGAGTCATCGGAGTTTCCTTTCATTCGACGGGCGAGAACCGGCGCGCCCGCATCACCGCCCCTGTTCGATTATCGGCTGTGCTGCGCGAAGGCCGTGGTGGTGCCGTCGTGACTGACGAGCTCCACCGTGTAAGCCTGCGTGCGGCCGTCGGGCATTTCCATGCCCGGCGAACCGGCCGGCATGCCGGGTAGCACCAGCCCCCTGGCGTCAGGCTTCTGTGCCAGCAGGCGTTTGATGTTCTCGGCCGGCACGTGGCCTTCGACGAAATAGCCACCCACTTCGACGGTGTGGCACGAGCCCTTGCCCAGGGGGACGCCCAGGCGTTCCTTGACCGGATGGAGGTTGTCGATGTCACGCACTTCGACCTCGAAACCGGCATCGCGCACGTGGTCGACCCAGAGACTGCAACAGCCGCAACTGGCGCTTTTGTGCACCACCATTCGCGCGAGCGTTGGCGAAGCGGGTATTGGCTCGGCGTCTGCGGTGGCAACGGCGACTGCAGGTTGCGGCGCGACGGCGACGGCTGCTGGATCGGTCTGCGTCGTCGTAGGCTGCGGCGTTCGCGCGCATGCCGTCAGCGCGGTTGCGGCCAGCGCGAGTGCGGCGATAGCGATGGCGTTCTGTTTCATCGATGCTTCCCTCACTTCTTCGGTCGCGAAGACCAGTGGATGTGGACGATCTTCCAGCCGGCCGGAGTGTTGTTCAGCACCATAGTTTCAGTGCTGAGCAAAGTCATCGGCTTGCCGTCCTTGCTGGCGTGCAATTCGCTCTCGCTAGCGACCCAGACGGTGTCGCCGTCGAGCCTGGCGATGCGTCGGGATAACGTGGAGTGGCTGCCGGCGAGGAATTTCGCATCGGATCGGGCGTGATGGCTCAGATATTCGCTGCGGCTGCGCTCGGCGCCACCAGTTTCGAGAATGATTACGGCCGGATCCAGCAGCGTTTCGACCTCATCGAAGTCGGCCGCGGCCAATGCCTTGCCGAAGGCATCGGTCACGGCTACCGCGGCTTCCGCCCCCGCCGCCACATCGATGGTCGATGCAACCGCGGGCTGATCGGCCGCGTGCGACTGCTCAGTAGCGGTTGGCGGCGTTTGTGCGAGTGCCGAGGATGCGATGGCGAAGGACACGGCGATCGCAAGCAGATGAGTGGTGGTTTTCATGGTGGCCGGTGTCCTGTTCGAGGGGTTGCTGGGTCAGTGCTGGTGCTTGTGACCGTCGTCGGCTTCGGTCGTGGTGTCGGTTGGAGGCGCGGGCGGAGCCGGCGTCTCCGCAGACTCAGCCGATGCTGCTGGCCCATGATGGTCAGCCGGCGTGCCGGGCGGATGCGGGTGTGACTGGCTTGCCTCGGCGGCATCGGAGCCCATGTCCATGCCGGCATGGGGATCGGCCGGTGTGTCGTCATGGGCGGGCGTGCCAGGGGGGTGGGCATGCGGCGCGGATTTGTCGGTCGGCATGCCTTCCGTCGGCGTGACGTGATGGTTGGCCGGAGTGCCTTCGGCATGGGCATGCGGCTCGGTTTCACCGCCGCCGTGGTCGTGTCCGCCGCTGCTGGCCACCATCGCCTGGTACTGCTCGGGGCTGAGCTTGGGCAGCTCCTGCAGGAACGCGGCCATGTTCCAGACGTACTCGTCGGCCATGCTTTCGCCCCATGCAGGCATGCCCGAGGCCTTGATGCCGTGCTTGATCACCCAGAACGCCGCGGCCGCCTCCACGGTATCTTTGCTCAGGTCGGGTGGGGCCGGATAAAGGCCTCGACTCATTTCGGTGGCCGCCATGCCCGGGGCGAGGTGGCAGCCCATGCACATCGCGTTGTAGTTGCCGGCGCCCTGGGTGATGCGCGCCGGATCCTGCAGATCGCCGGGCACCTGCAGCCTGCTCGCCCGGGTCGCGATGGAACGGTCGCGCACAGTCTCCAGTACCGCGTAGACCGGCCCGGTGTGGGGGTCATCGGCACCGACGTTGTACGAGCCCGACCAGACGTAGCCGCCGATGGCCAGCACGACGACAACGGGAAGTGCGGCCAGGGTGACCAGTGTTTTACGTGTCACGAACGCCATGATGTTGATCCCCTTTTTTGTCAGAACCAGGTGCGCAGGCCGACTACGACACGGGTGTCGTCGATGTCTCCGCCTTGCACGCGTCGAAGATCGGCAGTGCCGCCAAACACCCGCTCACGCACGACACCGATGTACGGCGCGAACTGGCGGGTGAACTCGTAGCGCAGGCGGAAGCCGGCCTCGATCTTGCTCAGGCCCGAACCGATGCCGCGACGCGGATCGTCCTTGCCCCAGACATCGGCCTCGACCAGCGATTGCAGGATCAGGCGGTTGGTGAACAGCGTCTCGTACTCGGCTTCGACATTCGCACCGAACTGGCCCGACTCGCCGAGATAGGCGGTAGCCGAGACCTCGAACATATACGGCGCCAAGCCCATCACGCCGACCGCGGCGAAGGTCTGCGAAGGGTCCTCGCCGAAATCGTGGCGGACTCCGACCACCGCATCCCACCACCGGGCGATCGCGCGGCCGTAAAGCACTTCGACATCGGCCGACTCGATGCTGCCGTCGATCGACTCGCCCTCGCTGCGGATCCACACCCGGTCGAGATCGGTGCCGATCCAGCCGGTGCCTTCCCAGCCGAAGGCGTCGCCTTCATCCGCGTCCCAGGTTTCGAGCCGGTTGAGCAGCGCAAACCAATGCACGCCGTCGTCGTGAACGGTGTGTCCGGCGACGTCGGGGAAGGCTGCGACGCGATCCGCATCGGTCACTGCGGGAATAGGTTCGCGTGGCGTGGCGTTCGCCGGCAAATCCTGTCCTTGCATGCCGGCATGCTCTTCCGCCGTCATGCCTTCCATGTCGTGCCCCATGGCGGAGTGATCCTTTTGCTTGGTTGGCTCGTCGGGCGGCATGTCGTGACCCATTGCCGAGTGGTCCATCGCCTCTGTGGGTTCCGTGGGCGCCATGTCGTGACCCATCGCGGAGTGGTCGACCGCAGTGGCTTGGGCCGGGGCCGGTTTGGCTTTGGGTTTGGGTTTGGGTGTGGGTTTTGGCGCCTGCATGACATGACCGGCAAGCGGATCGACCGCTGGCTTCGGCGTGGCGGTCGGGGCTGTTGACGACTTCGGCTTCGGCGCTGGCTTGCGGACCGCAGGGGCTGGTTTCGGCGCCGGCATCTGCATCTTTGAATGGTCCATTTCCTGCGCAAGGGCGGGTGCGGACAAAGCGCCCAGCGCGATCGAGATCGCAAGGCCTAGCGTGCGGGCGCGTGTGGTGGCAGCTATCAATTTCATGGCGTTCATTCCTCCACCCGCACTTCGCGGAACATGCCGGCTTCCATGTGGTACAGCAGGTGGCAGTGGTAGGCCCAGCGGCCGAGCGCGTCGGCGCGCACGCGATAGGTGCGACGACTGCCAGGCGGCATGTCGATGGTGTGTTTGCGGACCATGAAGTTGCCGTCAGCGTCCTCCAGGTCGCTCCACATGCCGTGTAGGTGGATCGGGTGGGTCATCATCGTGTCGTTGACCAGCACGATGCGCACGCGCTCCCCGTACTTGAGCACCAGCGGTTCGGCCGAAGAGAACTTGATGCCGTCGAACGACCACGCGAAGCGCTCCATGTGACCGGTCAGGTGCAGCTCGATGGTGCGACCGGGCGCGCGACCGTCGGGATCGGAAAAGGTGCTCTTGAGGTCGGCGTAGGTCAGCACGCGGCGGCCGTTGTCGCGCAGGCCGATGCCGGGGTCGTCGAGCTTCGCGGTCGGGGCCATGGTCTGCATGTCGACCAGCGGGTTGTCGGTCTCGCTGGCGGGGTGCTGCTGCATGCCGCCGGCGCCGTGGTCCATCCCCGCCATGCTTCCGCCGGCCATCGCGCCGGCGCCCATGGAGGACATGTCGTGGCCACTATGGTCCCTGCCGGCCATGTCAGCAGAGCTGGTCGCCTGAGCGCCGCTCATGTCCATGCCGCTGTGATCCATGCTTGCCATGGAAGCGTTGGACATCGACGACATGTCGTGACCGCCACCGCCCATGCCGCCATGCCCCATGTCGTCCATCGTCAGGATCGGTTTGGGATCGACCGGTGGCACCGGCGCGCGCAGGCCGTCGCGCACCGCCAGCGTGCCGCTGACATAACCGGTGCGTCCCAGGTCCTGCGCGAAAATGGTGAACGCATCCTGGCCGGTCGGCTCGACAATCACGTCGAAGGTTTCAGCCGTGGCGATGCGGAACTCGTCGACCAGCACCGGCCGCACGTACTGGCCGTCGGCGGCGACCACGGTCATCTTCAGACCGGGGATGCGCACGTCGAAATGGGTCATCGACGAGCCGTTAATGAAACGCAACCGCACCTTTTCACCGGATTGGAATATTCCCGTCCAGTTACCCAGCGCGGTGGTGCCATTGAGCAGGTAGGTGTAGGTGTTGCCGTTGACGTCCGACAGGTCGGTCGGCGTCATCCGCATCTCGCCCCACATCTTGCGGTGCTGCAGGGTGGCCGCCAGGCCGTGCTCCTGCACGTCATCGACCCAGTCGCCCACGGTGAGCTTGGCGAAGTTGTCGTAGTCGGACATCTTCTTGAGTCGGCTGAACAACACGGTCGGATCCAGGTCGGTCCAGTCGCTCAGCAAGACCACGTAATCGCGGTCGTAGCGGAACGGTTCGGGCTCCAGCGCGTCGATCACGATCGCGCCATACACGCCGGCCTGCTCCTGGAATGCGGAATGGCTGTGGTACCAGTACGTGCCGTTCTGGATCACGTCGAAGCGGTACGGATACGTTTCACCGCGATTGATGCCGTCGAAGCTCAATCCTGGCACGCCATCCATGTTGGCGGGCAACAGAATGCCGTGCCAGTGGATCGAAGTCTGGTGGCCGTGGATGGAGTCCTCCGGCAGCGTGTTGGATACCCGCAAATTGACCGTGTCGCCCTCGCGCCAGCGCAACAGCGGCGCCGGCACCGAGCCATTGACGGTGATGCCGGTGCGGGTGGCGCCGGTAAAGTTGAGCGGCGTCTCGCCGATGGCGAGGTCGAATTCGGTGCCGGCGAGCACGCTTTTCTGGCCGAGCGATTGCACCGCCCAGACTGGCTTGGGCCACAGGCCGAGACCGGCGATTGCGCCGCCAGCAGCAAGGCCCTGAATGAAGCGCCGCCGCGACGGCGCGACCGGCTCGAAGCCGGTGAACGGAAAGGACATGGAAAACTCCGATTGCGTCTTGAGAGGCATCTACCGATGCCGGAGACCGTGCGGCGTCTCACCCGCCGATGCGGGGAGGAAGCACGCAGGAACAGGGCGCCTAGCTAGCGGCGCCCCAGACGCTTAGCTGATCGGAGGTCGAATCAGGCGGGGCAAGGCGGGGGCGACGTGGCCGACCGTCAGCGGATGCAAGGCAGAAGCATGCCCATGCATGGTCAGCGCAATGCGAGACACGGTGACCATAGCCGAGCCGTGTTGAGCGCAGGCACAGTCGCACACCATGTTCTCGCAGCACGCCGGTACTGCTTCATCCGGTGACGACGCCAGATCAATTGCAGCAGGCGCCGGTTGGGTTTGCTCTATGCTTTCATCGCATTCCGGCATACCCGCGTGGACATTGGCGGTTGCTTCGGCAGTGACTGTCGGCTGGTCCGGGTGCGCGTGCTGCAACTGCATTTGCGCACCCGCGAAGGCTCCGCCAATCCCGTTGAAAATCAGGATCAGGCTGAGCAGCAGGCGCAGCAGGGTTGCAGCTGGTGTCATGGGGGAATTTTACCCTGCTTAAGGCGCAACGGGTTCACGGCGTGTGAACCACGGCTTTTCGCGCATTAATGGCCCCGCGCCGCGCTTTCACTCGGTATCTGTCGCCATCGTGGCAGCTACAGCCGGGCGCAGACGAGCGAATACCGCCTCCGTAGCGTCCAGCCGTGCGCGCAGCGCTAGCGTCTCGGCCTCGGTCTGCTGTCGCAGAGCGCGTTCCTGCGACAACGCATCGGACGCGCATCCCAACTCGGCCTGCAGTCTCTCCATATGCAGCGCGTCCTGCGCAGCGCACCTGCAGCGCCGTGTGCTCGGCAGCGAGCAGCCGCAGCGCGTCCAACTCTTGCTGTTGATCCTTTGCGTCGGCGCGGACTTTGCGAACCTCCTGATCCAGGCGGCCATTGAGTTCGAGAAAATGGACGTTGTCGCGGTTGAGCTGCAGTAACTCATGGTTTTTCGCGTTCAGCGCTTCGTTGGCTTGCCGCAGGGCAACCTGCAGCTCCTGCAACTGCTGTTCGTGCCGGCGCTGCTCCTGCTCGCGCTGTTCCTTGCGTCACTCATCAAGCCAGTCACCGTGGTTCCGAGGCCTTCCGCGACCCTTCGCATAGTCTGCAGGGTGACGTTTCGCTCGCCCCGTTCGATGGAGTTGAAGTAAGCCCTTGGTGGAAGGAGCGGAGAGCCCGGCTACAGCGGGCCAACCAAGGCGTCTTGCATCACTGCCAGTGAAATTCTGGTGGGGCTTCTGATGAAGCCGGTATGCGCCTGTACTTGGCCACGACGTGGCTGACAGCCACATCGTCCTTCATATCCAGCGCTTCGCGCTCCAAAACCAACTCGATCTGCCGGCGGTGTATCTCGGCCAGTCGATCAACGCTGGGTTTGGCCCTAGCTTCTTCATCGCTAATTTCCGCTGAGCAATCGGCAATGTGCGAATTGATCAGTTCGCGGGCCACTTCGTAGCCCAGCACCTGGTCATAGGTGTAGGTCATCTCATCCTCCACGTCGGCAGCCGACCCACTTATCGAACAGGGTTCTGCTGTTCAAACGAATGGGGCCCGCTTCATGTACCACGGTCCGCCGCTACGAGGGCGGCGGACCGGTTCTATATCCCTGCGTCGCTCATCAAGCTAGCAACAGTGGTTCTCAACCCTTCGGCCACGCGCCGCATCGTCTGCAATGTGATGTTCCGCTCACCTCGCTCAATGGAGCTGAAGTAGGCCCGGTGCATCCCGATGGCATCCGCAAAGGTGTCCTGGCTGTGGCCCGAGGCCAGCCGACGCTTGCGCACCGCGCCCCCAAACTTTCGCTGAAGCGATATCTCATCCATGAGCGCACGCTATGGATGTGATACTTCTACAGCTACGCCTTTATATGTAGTCTACATATATATATCGGATTGGCCACCGACAATGGCTTGGCTCCTCATCGACACCGAATCCGACCTCCTGGTCGAAATCACAGCCTCAGCGCTCGCGCCGGAGACGGTCAGGGCGCAATGGGAGCGCTTGAGCAATGACGAGGACAGAGAGGCTTTCGGACAGAAGCTTGGCGCCCTCCTCGAATCCTCACTGATCGATTGCCTGGATAGCGATCTGAAGCCCCCCACCGCAGCGCAAACGGCTTACGCGATTGCGATAACCAAGAGACTCGGCGTACCTGCATCGGCCGAAGTGTTCCGATTTCGCTATGTGATGACTGATTTTCTGAAAGAACATGCGCCCGTGTTCAAAGCTCTGGCCACCAGCGCATCAAGAAACAGAGCGCGGAAAAGCGGGGCAGGGTAGGCCGGCTACTTTGGCCTGCGCGGTGGAAGCGACTCCACTGTCGCCTCCGGCAGCGCGCCCAACTGCGCCAGCTGATCCCTTGTACCGCGGTAAGACTCATAGAACTGCGCCCACTTGCTGAAGCCGCCCAGTTCGCCGACGGCGCGGATCATCGCGACGTGGGATGCCGTGAGCAGGGCGACCTGCGATTCGAGCTCGGCGATGCGCACGTCGCGATCTGCCAGTGCGCTGGCCGCGGCAACACCGGACAGCTTGCCCGGCCTGCCACGCCAACGACGGAACTCGGCTTGCCGCTCCTGATACTGCGCAAGCATGTGGCTGCGTTCGGCGCTCCGGGTGATCGACGACGCCGCATTGATTCGCGGATGTAATCGTGCAACTGCCCGCGCGGTAATGTCCTCGTCGCGCGAGAGCAGGTCGTCCAGCACTCGGCGCATTCCCGGATCGGAATCGGATGTGGGTTGTTCCAAGCTGTCGTTATCCATCCATGACTCCCGTGCGGCGAGGAAGAGAGAGGTCGGGACCATCGGGAAATGGCTTTTCGCCCTGTTTGGTCGCCAAGAGCGTACGCACGCCGGCAAGCCGGACCTTGGCATGCTGAATCTGGTTTGTGCGGCCGATGCTCTTTGATGGCTTAGCCTCCGCGGTCTCGACAGCCGCGGCCAACTTGAGTTCGAGGGTGCGCAGATGGCCACGATTCTCGGGCAAATTGGTCGCCGAAAGATGGCGGCAGCCGGAAAAGCACTCCAGATGTTTAGGACACGGATCGACAGTGAAGCTGTTCAAGCAATGCCCGTAGGGAGTCGCGTGGAAGCCGTCGGCTTCGACCTTCAGGAACTCGAACGCGGCGGTGTCACCCTCGCTGCTCTGGATCCGCTTGAACGCATCCACGATCGGACCGCTGGCTTTGCCAAATTGGATCATCTTCGCGACAGTGCTGGCTTTCTCGCCGAGCGCCATTTCCACGTCGGCAGGCAGTTCGAGTTGATCCAGCTCTTCCGCCAGGCTGCGATGATCGTATTCGTAGCTTTGGGCCACGCTTCTGCGATTGAAGCGTTTGGAGATGATGGTATCGGCCACGCCGAGGCGGAAAAGCTCGGTGTTCTGGAGGTGGCGCAGGGTGTGGGAAGTGAGCACCAACGCTGTGTCGCCGTTGGACTGCCCATAACGTTTGAACAGCGTATCGCAGGACTTCTGCTCGCCAAGGGAAAGATTGACCAAGGTCGTATCGGGTCGGCCAACGGAGACGTATCGGGTGACATCGCAGACTCCGTTGTTTCGCTCCTCAGCCAAGGATCGTTTCGGATGCAGGAAAAGGAACTCCCAAGAAGCAAAGCTACGATCGGTCAGACTGAAAAACTCGGTGTCCGGCAACTTTGAAGCGGCCGCAGCACGAAGGTAATCTTCAAGCTCTCCGATTTTTACGAAGAGCTCGCTCATGTCATGCTTGCCCCTGAGCGAGATGGCCGTGCCATCAGCGCTTCTTAGCGCCAATGCGGCACCATCCTTCCCGTCAAATTGGGCCATCCGACGAAAGTACATACGAGCGGTCGCACTCACTTCGCCTGGGGAATGAACGCTTCTCTGCTCCTGCATCTTCTGGAGTTCGTCGAAGCACTCGGTAGAATAGTTTTTCCGGCACTTCTGTATCCAAGACCGCTTCTGCTCCTCGCTCATGTCTAGCCAGAAAGCGTTTCCAGTGAGGCGAGTGTAAATTTGCGTGACCGGGACCAGCTCACTGAGCGCAAAGTCTGGCAAAACGCGCCCTGTTTCAGTCTGCTTCCTCAGCGTGTTCCGTAGCGGGCTGGTGATTGCCGCAGCACGTGTCAGGGTCTCGCTCACAATCTCCTCGAACATCTGGGGAACGTAGTGAGTCTTGTCGATGAGCACCTTGCTGTCGGCGTTCTTTGCCTGCTGCTTTTCGGCGAAGTGCCGGATCATGAGCGATTGGGAATACCCACCTAGCTCCCCTGCAGGCCGCTGTTTCGAGTCGAAGTAATGCCGGTCTGTGCGCCACTCAGCGGGGAGAAGTGTGGCCTCTCCAATTCGGAAGCCCGTCAAGATCATGATGCGAATGGCTGCAAAGCGCAGTTCGTCCATGAAGGTCAGGGGCTGCTCGGTCATGACGATCCGGACCAGCTCCCAGAACGCGCGACGTTCGGGTAGGCGCTCAGCGCGTTTGCGATCTTCCAGGTTGTGCCGAATCTCCGCGTGAGAATTGAGAAATTTGGACCGTCGAGTGGCTCTAGGCTGGAGGCGTGCGGCGGCGAGGGCAGGGTAGAGCGGTCCCACATCGGCCAAGTGGTTGGTATCAAACAACACCTTGGTCAGCCCCGCGATCAAATCGCCAAGCTTGCCCGATGCCTGGATGCTGTTGCCGGTACGAACCGCGAGAGCCATCTCATCAACAGTGACACTCCATGGCTCGGTGTCTGCCGCACACGTAGCGATCACACGCAAGGGGCGCGCCACATTGTTGGCGATGTGACCGAACGAGTTGCGGCGAACAAACAGCTGTTCCATGACGGCAGCTTTGATGAGGTCCTGCCATGCAGTCGACAAAGTGCGACCAGACAGAACCGGCAGCCCGTTGGAAGAGCGGGCTGCGTTGAGCGCATCAAGTGCCGAACGTTCCGAACTGAAGTGGCGCAAGCGATGCTTGGGAGCGACGCCTCCTGCTAGCGCAGTGAGGTCCCAGTCATGCCCTTTGATCGCCGTGCCGCTCTGGTCCAGGGGAATTTCCCAGGCAACTCCATGCGTTGCGGCCAGCTCTTTTCCGAGCTGGATGAAAGCTAAGTAGTGGGGATTCAAGACGGCGAACCTTCGAGCTCAGCCACCACCGCCTGAACTTCGGCGATCGTCCGTTCAAGCTGTAGATAGGCGGGCGAAACCGCGTCGCCACGAGATGAGTCATGGAAGAACCGCGCCACACCCCGAAAGTCGGCTAGAACTTTCGAGTGCATCTGAACGTCGTGAATCGGCATGAACTTCCTGCAGCCATAGCAGGACAGGATCGGGTTGTAGGGGCACGCAGCCTGCCCGGAGGTGCATCCACCGATCCCCGCGATCGGCACACCATGTGGCGCTCCGCCGATCTGCTGGGATTCCTTCAATTGCGCGAGTTCTTCGGGGCCAATAAACCGGTCGTGGGCAATGCGAGCCACGCGCTGATAGATCTCAGAGATCCCCAGTGCTTTGTTCACCCGCTCAGCCTGGTTGACCGATGTTTCGTAGTACACAAGCGCAGTAGTCATATCCGAGTGCCCAAGAAACTCGGCCAGTTCCTCTTGGCTTGCGCCGGCGTCAACGAGGCGTTGAGCGGCTGTGTGCCGCAGATTGACGGCGGTCGCGCCTGGATCGAGCAGATCGCGAAGTAGGGAGCTGATGCGACGACTTGCTTCATTAGCGGATGTGGCGCCGAAGACCCTAGCGCCCGCATCATCGCCATTAGCCTGAAAGCGCCGATCAATCTCGACGAAGAGTGGGGTCCACTCACGTTTCACTCGCCTAAGCAGCGGCTTGGCGGCACTGGAACTCCGCTGCTTTGCCATGCGGAATGTGAGGTGGACGGACGCGAGCATGTCGACACCTTCTCGACGAACTTTTACATCACGAAACGTGAGCATTGCAATCTGAACCGGTCGCATTGCGAACTGGTATGCACAAAGCAACATCGCTGCGTCTTGCGCATCTTCGAGAGCCAGCAACGACTCTTCGGCCTGGATCGCCGCTCCATCCAAAAATCGAACTACGGCTGCTTCATCGTCCACCGAAATAAACGCTTCGCCGGACCGAACGACAGCGTATTTGTCTTTGAAGGGGAGGGGGAGGGCGGATATCACCCCGTGGTAGGAGTCAGCCCATTGGTTGAGTCGATATTTGCATAGCAGTCGCAGGATCGATTTCGCGCACGCGTACGCTTCCGTCGGCAGGTCGCGTGCAAAAAATGCCGCCCAGAACGATCCTATTTCTGTTGGTTCCACCCCCAACAAATTGACGATTCCTGCCTCGCCGATCGCCTTGCTGCCAAGGGCGTACTTGCTTGCCGACGATGGAGCCAGCCCTTCACCTAGGAGGTACAAGAAGACGTGTTTTATCAATAGGGTGAGTTGCTCTGGCAAATGATCAAAACCAACTTTCACGACGCGGCCATCGACATGGACCGCAAAACATTTGGCAGTGGTTGGATCTCGAATTGATCGTTGTTTTTCGTCGAAATCGTCGTAGTACCGAATCACCGGAGGCAACAACGGTAGTTGAGCAACTATCTCGTAAGCCCCAGCTTCCAACTTCCATTGAACATTTTCACTTCTAGCCATGTTGCGCTCCAAGCGTGGCTTAGGACGGGATCGCTCTTAGAACGGCAACTCTCTCATCTAGCGCGTCGTTCCAGACTGACGAGAGGCGATCCTCAAACACTGCCCGGGCGTAGCGAAGTGGCATCTGTGACTCTCTGGACCACCCAAAAAACGCCCTGAGCTTCTGGAGCGCTTCTTCCATCGGATCACCCTGCTGCAGCAGCTGATTCAGTCTTACCACCGCGCATGTATGACGCAGATCGTGCGGCGTTATGGCCGTCTTTTGATTTCTGTCCGCCAGCTCTTTAAGGGCAGCGCGTGGAAGGCTCGCGGAGATCTTTGCGAACATCTTCGTCAAAGACTCCGTTGACAACGGTCTGTTCTGTTGAGTGTTCAGCAGGAAGGCGTGACTTGGCTTCCCTCGATAGTTCTCGACGTAGGTTTGCACCACCGCAGCAATCGTGTTGCTCACTGGCAGTTGACGAACGGAGTCCGCAGATTTAATGCTGGGCCGCGAGTATCGTGGATCAGCCTCGTCATCGGAGTATTTGCTTTCCGAGACGTTCAACCAATAACGGGGCCGCTGCTGACGATCATCGAATCCGCTTTTGACAACATCTGCCGTGAGAAGCATCAGCTCGCCGCGCCGGAGGCCCTGGTGAAGCATCAGCAGGAACGCCAAGAAGGTAAGCCACCTGGTATGCGTTCTGGGGAATGGGTTGGTGGCGGATGCTGGATCCAGCATTTCGTATAACACTTCAACCACGCTGGCCGGCAGTGAACGGATTTGGCTCGCGTGCTTGCTCTTTCGCACATGTAGCTGCCCATAGAGATTGGACAGGCGATGCAACCGACTCTCGATATGCCGTAATCGATCCGTCGGAAGGGTTGTCTTCGACAGCCAAGTGACTGTGGCCGTAACGAAGGACAACCCGGTTCTCCAACGGGTCTCGTCGGCAGGTCCTACGTAGGCTTGGTTTCGGATGGATATGAACCAAGACTCAAGAATCTCGGCAAGCCGAACGTCATCCAGATCGCCCAACGCATCGTCTAGAGAACTGGTTCCAAATAGGCCGTCTGCATGGGCGTAGAGGTTCTCCACGTAGCGTAGCCGCTTGATCTGAGTTGACGCGGCAAGCTCAGAACTCGACATCGATATCCAGACGTTGGCCCAGTAGCGCGGCAACCTGTAGCGATCGTCGACGATCAATGCGCCTCGGAGTGAGCTCGGGACTTGAGGATCATTCAGCAGTCTAAGCACAAGGAACTCTTGGAGAGCAACATGATTTGTACCATTTATCACGTCACTATTGCGGTCAAGTAGGGCTAGAACGCCTTCCCAACGCAACACCTCAATATGTACCACTTTTACGCATAATGCAGATTATGTAAGTACAACGAAGGCCTTGACCCTGTACCACGGTCCAGGGTGCAGACTGCTGGCCCTACCTGTGGACCGGCTCCCATGCAGATCGGCCAACTCGCGCGCCAAGCCGGCGTTCCCGTGGATACCGTGCGCTACTACGAGCGCCGGGGCCTGCTTTCCGAGCCGATGCGGCGGCCCTCGGGGTACCGCGAATACGCTCCCACGGACGTGGCGACGCTTCGCTTCATCCGGCGCAGCAAGGCGCTGGGATTCACCCTGGAGGAAACCCGCGAGCTGTTGCGCCTGAGTTCGGCGCGCGACGCCGATCGCGGTGAGATCCGTGCGCTTGCGGCGCAGCGGCTCGCGGACGTGGAGGCACGCCTGCGCGAGCTGCAGTCGGTGCGCGACACGCTGGCGGGGCTGGTTACCGCATGTTCGGGTCATGGGCCGGTCGCTGGCTGCCCGATCGTCGAGCGCGTGCTCTCGTTCGAGCCGGAGGCGGCGTGACCCGTCTCCAGCGCCGCACGTTCGTCACCGGCGCCCTGGGCCTGGGCCTGGGCCTGGCCGGCGCCATGCCGCGCGGTGCGTTCTCGGCTGCGCGCGCGCCCGCGTCCGCGCCGGTGCAGGTCCCCGTGCTGCGCGGGACCGACTTCGCCCTGGACATCGGCCGCAGCCTGGTGAACTTCACCGGCCGCGACGCATGGGCCAATACGGTGAACGGCACCCTGCCCGCTCCCACGCTGCGGTGGCGCGAGGGCGACACGGTCCGCCTGCGCGTCAGCAACCGCCTGCGCCAGGACACGTCGCTGCATTGGCACGGCATCCTGCTGCCGGCCAACATGGACGGCGTGCCCGGACTGAGCTTCCACGGCATCCGGCCCGGCGAAAGCTATCTCTACACGTTTCGGCTGCGGCAGTCCGGCACCTACTGGTACCACGCGCATTCGAGCCTGCAGGAAGCGCTGGGCGTGTACGGCGCGATCGTGGTGGAGCCGCGCGATGCGGATCCGGTCGCCGTCGACCGCGACCACGTGATCGTGCTGTCGGACTGGAGCGATACCGATCCGCACGCCATCGTGCGCAAGCTGCGCATCCAGGCCGACTACTACAACCTGCACAAGCGCACCGTGGGCGATTTCCTGCGCGATGCGCGGCGCGACGGGTTCGACGCCGCCCTGGCCGATCGCAAGGCATGGGGGCAGATGCGCATGAGCCCCACCGACCTGGCCGATGTCACTTCGCTCACCTACACCTACTTGGCCAACGGCACCACGCCGGACGGCAACTGGACCGCGCTGTTCGAGCGGGGCCAGCGCGTGCGCCTGCGCTTCATCAATGGGTCGGCCATGACCTTCTTCGACGTGCGCATCCCGGGACTGAAGATGACCGTGGTGGGTGCGGACGGCCAGCCGGTGCATCCGGTGACGGTGGACGAATTCCGCATCGCGGTCGCCGAAACCATGGACGTGGTCGTGGAGCCGGCGGACCAGCCTTATACGATCTTCGCGCAGGCCATGGACCGCGGCGGTTACGCGCGCGCCACGCTTTCCCCGCGGCCGGGCCTAGTGGCCCCGGTCCCGCCGCTGGATCCGCGCCCCATCCTGACGATGGCCGACATGGGCCACGGCGGGCACAGCATGCCCGGGCACAGCATGCCGGGACACGACATGGCCGGACATGACACGCAGAAGCACGCCATGCAGGATCACGCCATGCAGGGCCGCGCAGCGCCGCAGGCGGATCACGCGGCGATGGGCCACGCGATGCCGCAACACGCCCAGGACCACGCGGGCCACGACATGACGGGCCTGTCGCCAGGCCACGCCAGCCAAGACCACGGCGCCGGCATGCAGCGGCACCCGGCCAGCGAGGCCGGCAATCCGCGCGTGGACATGCAGACCATGACGCCCTCGCGCCGGCTCGACGATCCGGGCATCGGCCTGCGCGGAAACGGGCGCCGCGTGCTCACCGCGGCCGATCTCAAGTCCAGCTTCGCGGACCCGGACGCACGGGACCCGGCGCGCACCGTCGAACTGCACCTGACCGGCAACATGGAACGCTACACCTGGGGGTTCGACGGCATTCCGTTCTCGGAAGCCGAACCCATCCGCCTCAATTACGGCGAGCGCATGCGGATCGTGCTGGTCAACGACACCATGATGGAACACCCCATCCACCTGCACGGCATGTGGAGCGACCTGGAGGACGAAGCCGGCGCGTTCCAGGTGCGCCGGCACACCGTCAGCGTGCCGCCCGGCAGCGCGCGCAGCTACCGGGTCACCGCCGACGCGCTGGGTCGCTGGGCCTTCCACTGCCACATGCTCCTGCACATGGAACTGGGCATGTTCCGCGAAGTGCGGGTGGATCCATGACCGCGCGGCGCAGCGCGCACGCAGGCGCAACGTGGTTCCTGATCGCAGCGCTGCCGTTGCAGGCCCTCGCCCAGCACGCCGGGCATGGGCACGCCCAGCACGCGCATCCGAGCACGCCATCCCGGCAACCTGCCGCCGGGCATGACGCGCACGCGGCGCACGCGATGCCCGACACCCCGGCGGCAGCACCTTCCCAGTCGCCGCCCGGCCATGCGCATCCGGTTCCGGTCGCTGAAACCGCCTCCCCTGCCCCGCTTCCGCCGCCGACGCCGCAGGACTTGGCTGCCGCATTCCCCGACCTGCATGGCATGCGCATGCAGGACCACATGGACGACGACCCGGTGCTCGCCACGCTGCTGTTCGACCGCCTCGAGTGGCAAGACACGGGAGACGCCAGCGGCCTGGGCTGGGAGCTGCAGGGCTGGGCGGGCGATCTGCAGAACCGGGTCTGGTTGCGCAGCGAGGGCGCCCGTCGCCACGGCAGCACCGAACATGGCAACGTCGAACTGCTCTGGGGCCGCCCGACAGGCCCCTGGTGGGATCGCCTGATCGGCATCCGTCACGATCTGGGCCATGGGCCGTCGCGGGACTGGCTCGCGGTCGGCGTGCAGGGCATGGCGCCCTACAAGTTCGAAGTGTCGGCCACCGGCTATGCCGGGCGCGACGGCCGGCTGGCGGCCACCGTGGAAGCCGAGTACGAACTGCTGCTCACCAATCGCCTGGTCCTGCAGCCGCGAGCCGAACTCGACGCGTATTCGAAAGACGACCCCGAGCGCGGCGTGGGCAGGGGCGTGAGCGATCTCGCGCTCGGCCTGCGCCTGCGCTACGAGTTCCATCGCCAGTTCGCGCCCTACGTGGGATACGAGTGGGAACGCAGCCTCGGCCGCACCGCAGACCTGGCCGAGGATGCGGGAGAACCGCGCAGCGAAAGGATGTGGGTGGCAGGCGTCCGCTTCTGGTTCTAGCACGCCATGCGCCATGTGCGACTCGCGACGCGCGGTGTACCGCCCGCGGCACGCTTGCCTTGCGCGGCGCTCGACCGGCACGCACGCCCCTGCGGCGCGCAAAAAGAAACCCGGCCGAAGCCGGGTCCTGAAGTGGCGTCCCCACGGGGATTCGAACCCCGGTCGCTACCGTGAAAGGGTAATGTCCTAGGCCTCTAGACGATGGGGACGTTGTCTCTGGCGAACCGGGCGAGGCAGCCCTGCTTGCCGTAAAAGCTTTTGCCTTGAACCGTGGTGGAGCCAGGCGGGATCGAACCGCCGACCTCCTGCATGCCATGCAGGCGCTCTCCCAGCTGAGCTATGGCCCCACGGGCTGGAAAGCGCGAAAGTTTAGCGATGCCCCTGCGGCAGCGTCAAGACTTCCGATGCATCGGCATCGCCGGAAGCGTCGAGGCGACGCGATGCGTGCCCGCCGGGCTGCAGCGTGGCCACGCCGTGGCCGCCGTCGGCCAGGAAATCCAGCCACTTGCCCAGGAACGTGTTCATGCGCAGGCGATGCCCGATCACCTCGGCCGGCGGCGGATACATCCCGATCACGTCCTGCCAGCGGCGCCCCACGTAACAGTGCGTCGCCTCCACCTGGCGCGCATCTCGGTACACGCGCAGGAAGGCCGAAGGGTCGGGTTCGCCGGTGACCGGATCCAGCAGCGCGTACGTCATCCGCAGCTCCACGGTGTAGCGATGCTGCTCGATCACCTGCAACAGCAGGTCCGGCCCGCTGCCCGCGCGCGAGACGTATTCGCCCGGCGCCAGATCGGCGGGTTCGAATAGGCGCGTCAGCTTGCGATGGTTCTCCGCGTACAGGCCCATCAGCCATCCGAAGCGGCCGATGCTGGGGAGTTTCCTGGTGCGTGCGAGGACTGCGGTCATGCCCCGATCCTACACGCGGTGCACCGCCGCGGGCAGCATTGACGCATCGCGCCGGTGCGGACTACCTTGGGCATTCAGCCCGTCTGTGCATGCGGGCTTTTTACGGGTCCCGCACCCCGCGCCGCACGCGCCCTGCGTGTGTCTTTCCCGCGTACGCCACCGATGCGCGCGCCGCGCGGATCAGTACATCTCGCGGTTGATGTTCAGCTCCTCCAGCATCCGGCTGCAGATTTCCTCGATGGATGCGTGGGTGGTGCTGAGCACCGGGATGCGTTCGAACCTGAACATCGATTCAGCCGCCTGTACTTCCCGGCGGCACGTCGCGAGTTCCGCATAGCGCGAATCCGGACGCCGCTCCTGCCGGATCTGGTGCAGGCGCTGCGGATCGATGGTCAGCCCGAACAGCTTGGAACGGTGGGCACGCAGCTTGGCCGGCAGGCGCTCGCCGTCCAGGTCGTCGGGGGTGAGCGGGTAATTGGCTGCGCGGATCCCGTAGTGCAGGGCCAGGTACACGCACGTGGGCGTCTTGCCGGCGCGCGACACGCCTACCAGGATCACGTCGGCGTCCGCGTAGTCCATGCTGACGCCATCGTCGTGGGTCAGCGCGTAGTTCATGGCGTTGATGCGGCGGTGGTAGGTGTCGAAGTCCACCATGCCGTGCGCCTGACCCACCCGCGAGTGGCGCTGCGCGCCCAGTTCGCGTTCCAGCGGTTCGATGAACGGCTCGAACACGTCCAGCATCAGCGCGCCGCTGGCGGTGAGCACGGCCGTCAGCGCGGGGTCCACGCAGCTGTTGACCACGATCGGTCGCCACCCGGCGCTCTCCCCGGCCTGGCGGATCTCCTCGGCGGCCGCGGCCGCGCGCTCCGGCGTGTCCACGAACGGAATGCGGTCGGTGGCGAACGTGACGCCCGAGAACTGGGTCAGCAGCGTATGCCCGATGGTTTCGGCGGTGATGCCGGTGCCGTCGGAAACGAAGAACACGGGACGCGGTGCGCTCATGGAAGCGGTTGCAGGTTCCGGTGCACGGGTCCGGATTCGGGCAGTGGCTAAAATAGCCGCTTTCGCCCGCCGCCTCCCTGCGGCGGCGACGCCCCCGCCGATCCGGAGCCAAGCCTTGAGCGCCCTGCCCTCGAACAAGAACGTCCTGTGGCTGCAAGACCTCCGCCTGACCGACCTCGCGCAGGTGGGGGGCAAGAACTCCTCCCTCGGCGAAATGATCGGGCAGCTGGCCGACCTGGGCGTGTCGGTACCGGGCGGTTTCGCGACGACCGCGGACGCGTTCAAGGCGTTCATCGCCCACAACGACCTGCATGCGCGCATCTACGACGAGCTCGGCACGATCGACGTGGAAGACGTGGCCGCGCTGGCCAAGGCTGGCGCCGAAATCCGCGGCTGGGTGATGGACGCGCCGCTGCAGCCCGACCTGGACGCCGACATCCGCGCCGCGTACGCGCAGATGTGCCGCGACAACGGCGTGCCGGACATGGCCGTGGCGGTGCGTTCCTCTGCCACGGCCGAAGACCTGCCCGATGCGTCGTTCGCCGGGCAGCAGGAAACCTTCCTCAACGTCACCGGCGTCGACGACGTGGTGCGCAAGGTCAAGGAGGTCTTCGCCTCGCTGTACAACGACCGCGCCATCGCCTACCGCGTGCACCACGGCTTCGCGCACGAGGACGTGTTCCTGTCGGCCGGCGTGCAGCAGATGGTGCGCTCCGACGTGGGCGCATCGGGCGTGCTGTTCACGCTGGACACCGAATCGGGTTTCCGCGACGTGGTGTTCGTAACCTCCAGCCTGGGACTGGGCGAGATGGTCGTGCAGGGCGCGGTGAATCCCGACGAGTTCTACGTCTACAAGCCCACGCTCAAGGCCGGCAGGCCGGCGATCCTGCGGCGTTCGCTGGGCAGCAAGCAGCTGCGCATGGTCTATTCCGACGTGCCCGGCGAGCGCGTGCGCACCGAGCAGACGCCGGCCGAGCTGCGCAACACGTTCTCCATTTCGGACGCCGACGTGCAGGAACTGTCGAAGCAGGCGCTGGTGATCGAAGACCACTACGGCCGCCCGATGGACATCGAGTGGGCGAAGGACGGCATCAGCGCCAAACTCTTTATCGTGCAGGCGCGCCCGGAAACGGTGAAGTCGCGTGCGCACGTCACCCAGATCGAGCGTTACGCGCTGCAGCAGCGCGGCGAGGTGGTGGCCGAAGGCCGCGCCATCGGCCAGAAGATCGGTGCCGGCGTGGCGCGCGTGGTGCGCTCGCTGGACGACATGAACCGCGTGCAGCCCGGCGACGTGCTGGTGGCGGACATGACCGATCCGGACTGGGAACCGGTGATGAAGCGCGCCGCCGCCATCGTGACCAATCGCGGCGGGCGCACCTGCCACGCGGCGATCATCGCGCGTGAGCTGGGCGTACCCGCCGTGGTGGGCACCGGCAACGCGCTGGATCTGATCAAGGACGGTGCGGAAGTGACCGTCAGCTGCGCGGAAGGCGATACCGGCTACATCTACGCCGGCAACCTGCCGTTCGAGCGCACCACCACAGACCTGGGCAACATGCCGCCGGCCCCGCTCAAGATCATGATGAACGTGGCGAATCCGGAGCGCGCGTTCGACTTCGGCCAGTTGCCCAACGCGGGCATCGGCCTGGCGCGGCTGGAGATGATCATCGCTAGCCACATCGGCATCCATCCCAAGGCGCTGCTCGAGTACGCCAAGCAGGACGCCGCGACGAAGAAGAAGATCGACGAGCGCATCGCGGGCTACGCAGGCCCGGTGGAGTTCTACGTCGATCGCCTGGCCGAAGGCATCGCCACCATCACCGCGTCTGTGGCGCCCAATCCGGTGATCGTGCGCCTGTCGGACTTCAAGTCCAACGAATACGCCAACCTGATCGGCGGCGAGAAGTACGAGCCGCACGAGGAGAACCCGATGATCGGGTTCCGCGGCGCAAGCCGCTACATCGATCCGTCGTTCAAGGACGCCTTCGCGCTGGAATGCCGCGCGGTCAAGCGCGTGCGCGAGGACATGGGCCTGGACAACCTGTGGGTCATGATCCCGTTCGTGCGTACCGTGGGCGAAGGGCGCAAGGTGATCGAGGTGCTGGCCGAGAACGGCCTGCGCCAGGGCCAGGACGGGCTGAAGGTCATCATGATGTGCGAAGTGCCTTCCAACGCCCTGCTCGCGGACGAGTTCCTCGAAATCTTCGACGGTTTCTCCATCGGCTCCAACGACATGACCCAGCTCACGCTGGGGCTGGATCGCGATTCGGCGATCGTGGCCGACCTGTTCGACGAGCGCGACCCGGCGGTGAAGAAGATGCTGTCGATGGCGATCAGCGCCGCCAAGGCCAAGGGCAAGTACATCGGCATCTGCGGCCAGGGCCCGAGCGACCACCCGGATCTGGCTCAATGGCTCATGGACCAGGGCATCGAATCGGTGTCGCTCAATCCCGATACCGTCGTGGACACCTGGCTCAGGCTGGCCAAGTCCAAGGCCGCGTAGCCGTTCGCGGCGGAAGCCGCTCCTACGCGGCGCTGGATGCGCTGAACACGCCGCAAGCCGGGGCTTAACGCTCCGGTCCCTAGGATTTCCTGCATGCAAGGCCGCCCTCGACGCGGCCGTCCAGGTTCCGGAGTCCGACTGCAATGCTGCAAACCCCTGCATCCCCCACCCCGCCCGCCGCGCAACCGCGTGTCGATCCCGCCGACCTGCTGAACGGTCTGCGCGGCATCGACTGGCTGCACCTGCTGGAAACGTGGGGCCTGAAACTGCTCGCCGCGCTGGTCATTTTCCTGGTCGGCAAGTGGCTGGCGCGCAAGCTGACGAAGGGGCTGGAGCGCGTTCTGGGCCGCGCCAACGTGGATGCCACGCTTACCGGGTTCCTGCGCAACGTTACCTACGCGGTGCTGCTGGTGCTGGTGATCATGACCGCGCTGTCGGCCCTGAGCGTACCGACGACCTCGATGTTCGCCGTGCTGGGCGCCGCGGGCCTTGCCGTGGGCCTTGCGCTGAAGGACTCGCTGTCCAACATCGCGTCGGGCGTGATGCTGATCGTGCTGCGCCCGTTCCGTGCCGGCGACCACGTGATCGCCGCAGGACAGGAGGGCATGGTTTCGGAAGTGCGCGTGTTCCAGACCACGCTGCGCGCGTTCGATGGCCGGGTGATCATCCTGCCCAACAGCGAGATCACCACCGCGCCGATCATCAACTTCTCGACCCTGCCCTATCGCCGCATGGAGATCGCGGTGAGCGTGGGGTACGAGGACGACCTCAAGAAGGCCAAGGCCCTGATGCTGGAACTGGCCAAGGCCGAACCGAAGGTGCTCGCCGACCCCGCGCCGTTCGTGCAGGTCGCCAACCTGGGCGAGAGCAGCGTGGACCTGAAGCTGTTCGCTTTTGCGAGCAACGGCGACTTCGGGGATGCGCAGAGCAACGTCATCGAGGCCTTGCGCAATGGGCTGATCGGCAGCGGCATCGACATCCCGTACCCGCAGCGCGACCTGCACGTGTACCACCGCGATGCCGATGGCCGGCCGATCGCCGAGATCCTGATGCGATCCGTGGCCGACGACGGCGACCGGCCGAAGCCGGCGCGTACCGGCTAGGCCAACACGCCATCCCCAAGGCACGGGCGAAAACGCCGCGGCCAGCGCCGTCAGTTCGGCCTGGGCCCTGGCGACCATTTGCGCCTGCGGCACGCCGTCCCGCCAAGGCAGGACCAGGGCGTACTCGATCAGATGGCCCCTGCGCAGCGCGAAACGGCTGATGCCGATGGAGGCGTCGTCCGGCCCTTGCGTGACGGAACGCACTGGTGGTGAAGCAGTCGAACCCGCGCGCCCGCCCACGACCATTTCGACTCCCCTGCCCAGTGGCGTGTCCACTGCGATGAACGACGGCACCGTGTTACCCGCGTTGTCGGCCTGGATCCGCACGGCGCTTTGCAGCAGGGCGTCGTCCCCCATCTCCCGGCCCGGTGGCATGCGGGTCACCACGAAGGCAGCACGACAGGGGCCTGTCCCGCTCGGACTCAGCAGCGCGCCGCTGTCGTCGACCCCGCGCGAGCGGTCGCGCAGCCGCTCCGCCACCGTCCATTCGCGAAAGCGCCCAGGCGGTGAAAGTCGATCCGGTAGCCCGTGTCGCCGCACGGCATCCATCCCTGTGCCTGGAAGGCCGCCCGCCGAGGGTGCACGACCCAGCCGACCATCGCGGGTCCGCCGCAGTTCTGGGTCTGCAGCGCGACCACGTTGGGCGTCCCGGGCGGAACCGGCGGGCCCGCCTCGGCGACGGTGGCCATTGCGGTCATGGCGGTCAACGAAAACAGGCACAGCAGCGGCGTGCCGCTGGCCATGGCGCTCCCCTCCCCGGGATCGCGACGTGCCGTTACCGAATGATCACGACGGCGCCAGGGCCGCCATGTGGCGCCGGTAGTGGCGCAGTTCGGCAATCGAATCGCGCACGTCGCTCAATGCGGTGTGCGCGCTTTCCTTCTCCACTCCGGCCAGCACCTGCGGCGCCCAGCGGCGCGCGAGTTCCTTCAGCGTGCTGACGTCGAGGTTGCGGTAGTGGAAGTGGCGCTCGAGCTGCGGCATCAGGCGGTGCAGAAACCGCCGGTCCTGGCAGATGGAGTTGCCGCACATGGGCGAGGCGTTGGCCGGCACCCATTCGCGCAGGAAGCGCAGCGTGCGCGCCTCGGCCTCGGCGATCGGCACGCCCTCTTCCAGCACGCGCCGCCACAGCCCCGACTTGCCATGCTGGTTGCGGTTCCAGTCGTCCATGGCTTCCAGCGCCGACAGGGGATGGGCGATGGCGAGTTCCGGGCCTTCGGCCAGCACCTGCAGGTCCGAATCGGTCACCACCGTGGCGATCTCCAGGATCGAATCCCGCCCGGTATCGAGCCCGGTCATCTCCAGGTCGATCCAGATCAGTCGGTCGGAACCAGCGCTGTGATTGGCCATCGCTCGCATGCGTGTCGGGGTCGCGGCATCATAACGGCATGCCCACCACGCCCGCCGAAGCGCACTACGCGATCCTGACCGCCATGCTGGCGCCGGCGTTCTTCCTGACCGCCACCGCGTCGCTGCTGATGTCCGCCAACACGCGGCTCGCGCGCGTGATCGACCGGCTACGCACGGTGCTGAAGGAGCTGGAAGACACCGGAGATCCGGAGTACCGCGGCGTGCTGGAGCGGCGCATCCAGATCCAGCGGCTGCGAAGCCGGCTGGTGTTGCGCGGCAGCCAGTTGCTGTACGGCGCCATCAGCTTCTTCGTGGGCACCAGCCTGGCGGTGGCGGCCGATGCGCTCATCGGCTATCGCGTAGGCGCCCTGCCCACGATCCTGGCGGTGCTCGGCGTGCTGTCGCTGTTCGCGGCGAGCCTGTACCTGGCCCGCGAGTCGGTGCTGGCGGTGAAGGTCATCGATGAAGAGATGGACCATCGCCACGCCATCGCGCGCATGCGCAAGCGCGAGGAGAAGGCGGACGCGAAAGCCGATACCAAGGACGCGCCGGAGCCCCCGTAGGAGCGGCTTCAGCCGCGAGCGCTTCGGCACTGTTGCCTGCATGCATGGCAGGCGTTTTCCGAACCTCGCAGGGTTGTCCATGACCCGTCATCGGAACAATGACGCGGCAGGAACCCATTGAAGTCGTCGGCGCACGAACGCGAATCCACGGGCGCCGTTGCCATTCAACGCGACAGAAAAGGCAAGAGCTCGCGGCTGAGGCCGCTCCTACGGAAGCACATCGCCGGCCCGCGGTCTGCGGCGCTTGGCGCGAAAGTATTCCGTCAGGCGCGCACCGGCCTCCGCGCCCAGCACCCCGCCTTCGACTTGCACGCGGTGGTTGTGGCGCGGATCGCCCAGCAGGTCGAACACGCTGCCGGCCGCGCCGGTCTTGGGGTCGTACGCACCGAACACCACCCGCGCGATGCGCGCATGGACCATCGCCATGGCGCACATCGCGCATGGCTCCAGCGTGACGTAGAGCGTGCAGCCCACCAGGCGATGGTTGCCCAGCGCCTGCCCTGCCCTGCGCATCGCGACGATCTCCGCATGCGCGGTGGGATCGTGCTCGGCGATGTTGCGGTTCCAGCCTTCGCCGACCACCTTGCCCGAGGCATCGACGACCACGGCGCCGACGGGGATCTCGTCGTCCTCGCGTTCGGCGCGCTCCGCAAGCGCCAGTGCGTGGCGCATCCAATCTGCGGCAGCGGCGGTGTCCAACGGAGTGGTCATCGGTCGTTATCGTACGCCCTGACGGGAAGGCCCTTGCGGCTCCACGCGTCGCGCGCGGACGTGATGCGTGACGCATCCCGATCGGGAGGGCACATGCGATGCATGCGGTTGCGTCCGCACCGCGCCCCTGTTGGCCGTGGGAGCGTGCGCAGCCCGCCGCATGCGCCGCCTACGGGTAGGACCAGCTCTCGCTGTGGCCTCCCAGCGACAGGGTCCTGCCGGTGCGCCGGATCAGCGTCTCGCTGGTGAGCGAACGCGAGACCAGCCGATCGCCGATGAGCAGCTTGTTGCTGTATTCCACGGTCGCGCTCTTGCGGTCCGGCGACAGGGTGATGCGCTTGTATTCGTGGCGCAAGGTGGGATGCAACGCGCCACCGGACACGGCCTTGATCTGGCCGAACATGTCGAACACCGCCGTCATCGCGTCGCAGGCCTGCTGCCGGTTGAAATCCATCGTCTCCGCACGTTCGTCGAGGTGGCTCACTGTTCGGACGCGGTAGTCGTCCGCCATCGCCGTGCAAGCGCTTTCCTTCTCCAGCGCGGTCAGGATGCGGTTCTGCTCGGCGTAGTGCGCGCGCACGTGCTCTTCGGTCAGCTCGCGGCTGCCGTCGAAGTACCACCACGCCAGCGCACCGAGAATCGCCAGCAATACGATCGTCTTCATCCGTTTCCCCCTGTGACGTCCATGCGATCTCCCGGCAGACTCACTCCCACTCGATCGTGGCAGGCGGCTTGCCGCTGATGTCGTACACCACGCGCGACACGCCGCGCAGTTCGTTGATGATGCGGTTGCTCACGGTGCCCAGGAAGTCGTACGGCAGGTGGGCCCAGTGCGCGGTCATGAAGTCCACGGTCTCCACCGCGCGCAGCGCGATCACCCATTCGTAGGCGCGTGCATCGCCCACCACGCCCACGGATTTGACCGGCAGGAACACGGCGAAGGCCTGGCTGGTTCGGTCGTACAGGTCGGCCTTGCGCAGCTCGTCGATGAAGATCGCGTCGGCCCTGGCCAGTAGCTCGGCGTACTCGCGCTTCACTTCGCCCAGGATGCGCACGCCCAGGCCGGGGCCCGGGAACGGATGGCGGTACACCATGCTGCGCGGCAGGCCCAGTTCCACGCCCAGGCGCCGCACCTCGTCCTTGAACAGTTCGCGCAGCGGCTCCACCAGGCCCAGCTCCATGTGCTCGGGCAGGCCGCCGACGTTGTGGTGACTCTTGATGACATGCGCCTTGCCGGTCTTGCTGCCTGCCGACTCGATCACGTCCGGGTAGATCGTGCCCTGCGCCAGCCACCTGGCATTGGCGAGTCTGTTCGACTCCTCGTCGAAGATCTCGACGAACAGGTTGCCGATGATCTTGCGCTTGGCCTCCGGATCCTCGATGCCCTGGAGCTTCTCGAAGTAGCGGTCCGCCGCGTCCACGCGGATCACCTTGACGCCCATGTGCTCGGCGAACATCGCCATCACCTGGTCGCCTTCGTTCAGGCGCAGCAGGCCGGTATCCACGAACACGCAGGTCAGCTGGTCGCCGATGGCCTTGTGCAGCAAGGCCGCGACCACGGAGGAATCCACCCCGCCCGACAGGCCCAGGATGACCTCGTCCGAACCCACCTGCCGCCTGACGCGGGCGATCTGGTCCTCGATGATGTTGGCCGCCGTCCACAGCGTGGCGCAGCCGCACACGTCCACCACGAAGCGGCGCAGCAGCGTCTGGCCCTGCAGGGTGTGCGTCACCTCGGGATGGAACTGCACCCCGTACCAGCGCCTGTCTTCGTTGGCCATCGCCGCCACGGGGATGCGGCCGGTGGTGGCGGTGATGGTGAAGCCGGGCGGGACCTGCGAAACGTGGTCGCCATGGCTCATCCACACGTTCAGGCGCGGCGCGCCGCCGTGGTCGCTCAGGCCGGCGAAGAGCGCGTCGGGGTGCACCACGTCGACTTCGGCATGCCCGAACTCGCGCTGGTCTGCGGCCTCCGTGGCGCCACCGAGCTGCGCGGCCATCGTCTGCATGCCGTAGCAGATGCCCAGCACCGGCAGGCCGCTGTCGAACACCTGCTGCGGCGCCACCGGCGCCCCGGGCAGCGTGGTGGATTCCGGCCCGCCGGACAGGATGATGCCCTTGGCACCGAAGCCGGCGATCTCTGCCGGATCGTGGTCCCAGGCCCAGATCTCGCAGTACACGCCGATCTCGCGGATGCGCCGCGCGATCAGCTGCGTGTACTGCGCACCGAAATCGAGGATCAGGATGCGGTCGGCATGGAGGTTGTCGGTGTGCGGGTCGGTCATCTGGAAACCGTCGATCCCGCGCAGGCGGGAAACCATGGACGTTGGATCGTCGAAGCAAGGAATGCGGCGTCCTTGGATCCCCGCCTAGGCGGGGACGACGACTGGGGTTGGTGCGTTTCAGCCTGCCCGGTAGTTCGGCGGTTCCTTGGTGATCTGCACGTCGTGCACGTGGCTTTCGCGCTGGCCCGCGCCGGTGATCTTCACGAACTGCGGCTTCTTGCGCATGTCCTCGATCGTCGCGCAGCCCACGTAGCCCATCGTCGCGCGCAGGCCGCCGGCGAGCTGGTGCACCACGCCCGCCAGCGGGCCGCGGTACGGGACGCGGCCTTCGATCCCTTCGGGTACGAGCTTGTCGGCGTCGCTGGCGTCCTGGAAGTAGCGGTCCTTCGAACCTTTCTCCATCGCGCCCAGCGAGCCCATGCCGCGGTAGCTCTTGTAGCTGCGGCCCTGGAACAGTTCGGTTTCGCCCGGGCTTTCCTCGGTGCCGGCGAACAGGCCACCGAGCATCACCGTGGACGCGCCGGCCGCGATCGCCTTGCCGATGTCGCCGGAGTAGCGGATGCCGCCGTCGGCGATCACCGGGATGCGGTCGGCCAGCGCGTTGGCCACCATCGACACCGCGGTGACCTGCGGCACGCCCACGCCTGCCACCACGCGCGTGGTGCAGATCGAGCCGGGGCCCACGCCGACCTTCACTGCGTCGGCGCCCGCGTCCATCAGCGCGAGCGCCGCATCGCCGGTGACGATGTTGCCGCCGACAACCTGCAGTTGCGGGAAGCGCTTCTTCGCCCAGGCGACGCGGTCGAGCACGCCCTGCGCGTGGCCGTGGGCGGAATCGACCACGATCACGTCCACGCCCGCCGCGGCCAGGGCCTCGATGCGCTGTTCGCTGTCGGCGCCGGCGCTGACCGCCGCGCCCACCAGCAGGCGCTCGCTGCTGTCGTAGGCGGCGTTGGGGTTGTCGGACTTCTTCTGGATGTCCTTGACGGTGATCAGGCCGCGCAGCGCGAACTCCTCGTTGACCACCAGCACCTTCTCGATGCGGTGCCTGTGCAGCAGGCCGATCACCTCGTCGTCAGACGCGCCTTCGCGCACCGTGACCAGGCGCTCGCGCTTGGTCATGATGTGGCGGACCGGATCGTCGAGCTTCTTTTCGAAGCGCATGTCGCGGCCGGTGACGATGCCGACCAGCTGGCCCTCGCCGTCCACCACCGGCACGCCGGAGATGTTGCGCGCGCGGGTGAGCTTGAGCACCTCACCGATGGTGGTGTCCGGCCCCACCGTGAAGGGCTCCCGGATCACGCCGGCCTCGAACTTCTTGACCTTGGCCACTTCCGCGGCCTGGCGCTCGATGGACAGGTTCTTGTGGACGATGCCGATGCCGCCCAGCTGCGCCATGGCCACCGCCAGGCGCGCCTCGGTGACGGTATCCATCGCGGCCGACACGATCGGCAGGTTGAGGCGCAGGGAACGGGTGAGCCGCGTGGCGAGCGAGACGTCCTTGGGCAGGACGCTGGAATGCGCGGGGACGAGCGAAACGTCGTCGTACGTGAGTGCTTCTGCCTGGATGCGGAGCATCGGCGGACCCGGAAGTGGGGAAGCGCGCCATTTTAGCCGGTTTGCCGGCCGCGATGGCCGCCGTCTCGCAGGAGCGGCTTCAGTCGCAAGGCTTCAGCGGTCTGTCCCCGGAGTCGGAGTGCTGCGCCAAGCGGTCGCGGTGGGAGCCGCCCCTACAGGCCATCCGCGGCTTCGGCGGCTTCCAGGGTGTTCTGCATCAAGGTGGCCACGGTCATGGGCCCCACCCCGCCCGGCACCGGAGTGATCCAGCTGGCGCGCCGCGCCGCGGCTTCGAACTGCACGTCGCCGGTAAGGCGGCCGTCGTCCAGCCGGTTGATGCCCACGTCGATCACCACCGCGCCGGGCTTCACCCATTCGCCGGGGATCAGCCCGGGGCGGCCCACGGCCACCACCAGGATGTCCGCCTCGCCCACGTGGCGCCTGAGCACGTCAGGCGGCGTGAACTTGTGGCAGCTGGTCACGGTGCAGCCGGCGATCAGCAGTTCCAGCGCCATGGGCCGGCCCACGTGGTTGCTGACCCCCACGATCGTGGCGCTCTGCCCGCGCACCGGGCGGTCGGTCCACGCCAGCAGGGTGGTGATGCCGCGCGGCGTGCAGGGACGCAGGCCGAACTGGCGCAGCGCCAGGTGGCCCACGTTCGCCGGGTGGAAACCGTCCACGTCCTTGTCCGGGCGGATGCGCTCGATCAGGGCCGTGGCATCGGCGATGCCCGGCAGCGGCAGCTGCACCAGGATCCCGTGCACGGTCGGATCGGCGTTGAGGCGGTCGATCAGGGCCAGCAGTTCCGCCTGCGACGTGCCGGCGGGCAGGTCGAAGTCGAAGGCCTCGATGCCCACGATCGATGCGGCGCGCCGCTTGTTGCGCACGTACGACTGCGAGGCCGGGTCCTGCCCCACCAGCACCACGGCCAGGCCGGGCCGGGATTTCCCGGCGGCCACGCGCGCGTCCACCTGCGCCTTCAGGCTGTCGAGCAAGGCATCGGCGATGCGGCGGCCGTCGAGGATGCGGGCGGTCATGCGGGCCTGTTGCGTGGAGCGGAGCGGCTATTGTCCCCGATCGCGCAGTCCGTGCAGGCGCGCCGTCGGAGCATCGGCTTCCGCCGGCAGGACCACGGCGGACGCCGCGCCCGCGGCTCCTACAATGCGCAGCTGAATCCACGGCCAGCCGGAGACACCATGACCGACACCACCACCGAGCTGGAAGCGGCCACCTTCCGCCGCCTGCGCGACCACCTGATGCAGGCGCGGCCCGACGTGCAGAACATCGACCTGATGATCCTGGCCGGCTTCTGCCGCAACTGCCTGGCCGACTGGTACCGCGAGGCGGGTGCGGAACGCGGCATCGCCATGGACCGCGACACCGCGCGCGAAGCCGTGTACGGCGAACCCTTCGCGGCCTGGAAAGCCAAGCACCAGCGCGAGGCGACCGCGGAGCAGTTGGCGGCGTTCGAAAGCGCGCAACGGGCGCATCCCAAGCCCCTGCCGTGATCCGCCGGCGGGCATGGCTGCTGCTGGGCGCCGTGCTGCTGGCGTATGGCGGCCTGTGCGCCTGGATGTCCGCGAACCAGCGCGCACTGGTGTACTACCCCCAGTTCACGCGCGTCGCCGCTGCCGGCACCGATTTCGCGCTGCCGCGCGATGACGGGACGACCCTGCGCGGATGGCGGTTGCATCCGGGCGCACGACGCGCCGTGGTCTATTTCGGCGGCAATGGCGAAGACGTCGGCGCGAACCGCGCCGTGTTCGCGCGCGCCCTGCCCGACCACGCCGTGTACCTGCTGGCCTATCGCGGGTACGGCGCCAGCGACGGCGAACCTTCGCAACCCGCGTTGCTCGCCGACGCGTTGGCGATCTACGACGAAGCGCAGCGCCGCCATCCCGCTGCGCCGCCCGCGGTCATCGGGCGGAGCCTCGGCAGCGGCGTGGCCAGCTACGTGGCATCGCGGCGGCCCGTCGACCGGCTGGTGCTGGTGACGCCCTTCGACAGCCTTGCGGCCGTGGCACAGGCGCACTACCCGTGGCTGCCGGTGCGCTGGCTGCTGCACGAGCGCTATCCCTCGGCGGCATGGCTGCGTGCGTACCGTGGCCGATGGCTCGTCGTGCGCGCCGCACGCGATACCGTGGTGCCGCCTGCCCGCACCGACGCGCTCATCGCGGCCGTGCCGCAGCCGCCTGAAGTGGTTGCCATGCCGGACGCCGGCCACAACGCGCTGGATGAGGCCATGTATGCGAAGGCGTTGACGGAATTCCTGTCGCGCTAGCGCCCTAGGCCGCCATGTCGGGCCGCGCCTGCGCGACGCGCGCGGGCATGGGCGGGGGATCGCATCGCGCGCTGGCTACCGCGCCGGCAGATGGCGCGGGACCTTGGCCCGGAGCAGGCGGATCAGGTCTTCGTCCATGTAGTCGTAGTCGTCCGGGATCTCCAGGCAGATGACGCGCTTGCCGCCCAGGTGCCGATTGAACCTTGCTGACAGCTTGGAGCGGTGTGCGCGTTCCATCACGAAGATGATGTCGGCCCACTGCAGAAGCTCCGGCGTCAACGGGTTCTCCGCGTCGTGATTCAGGCCGGCGGAGGACGTTTCGGCGCCGGGCCAGTTCGCGAATACCTGCTCGGCGGTCGGGCTGCGCAGCCGGTTCTGGCTGCAGACGAACAGCACGTGGGTGGTCACGCGGGTGCGTCCGGCTCAACGCGCTGCGCGCATGCCACCTGCATCGCGACCGGGTCTGCGGACAGTGGCCTGCATCCCGTTCACGGCCGTGTCGGCGGCACCTGCCGGGCGGGATCCGGATTCGCCGGCACGGGCGACGTGCTCCCCGCGGGGCAGCGCGGGATGCCGGAACCGACCACGCAGTTCACGCAGCACTGCTGGTTCTGCGGAGCCGGCAGCACCTGGCTCGGTGGCGGCACGTACGGCGGCGGCAGCTGCGCCAGCTCAGCGGCCGGACGCAGCTTGAGCAGCATCGCCCAGTCCTGGCGGTTGCTGTTGCAGCCGTCCGGCGTGTCGGGCGTGCACTGCGGGTCGCTGGGGGTGCGCATCGGCAGGTTGGCGAAGTAGCCGTTGGGCGCCAGGCGCAGCATGCGCAGCGTCACGGCCTGGGCCACGTTGCCGCCGACCAGGTAGGCCAGGTTCCCGGCGCGAGCGCCCACCACGATGTCGCAGTGCATGTTCAGGCCTTCGCCGTTGGCCGAACTGAGCAGCGTGGCCAGGTCGCCGAACCCGTAGATGCGCGACGGGACGCGCACGTAGCACAGCATGTCGCCCGGCGCCGGCTTGCCCGCGCGCGGGTCGACCACCTGGTAGGCGTTCTGCTCCCCGTTGCGGTAGGCATCGCGCACGTAGCTGACGTGGCTGGGCGAACCGGTGAAGCCGGGAACGCCCGCGCGGCGCATGACCCAGGACACGAACGCCGCCGACCACGGCGTGTCGATCACGAACGACCGGCACGCCGGCGACGGATAGCGCGAGGTGTTGGCGTACGCGCATTCGCTGGCCCCGGGGCGTCCGTAGGCCTGCGGGAGCAGGCCGCTGTCGTTCCAGTAGATCGCCACCTGCTGCCAGGCCTGCACGCTGTTGGCCAGCGCGCTCGCTTCCGCCTCGTAGGTGCGCACGCCATGCACCCGGCCCTCGACATCGATGAAGGGCGAATACCAGTTCTGGTTGGCTTCGCACGCCCACGCCGCGATGCGCGTGGCCACGTCGGCGGCGTTCTTCTGGTTGCGCAACGCCGGGCACGGATCGGCGGCGAAGGACGGCAGCGACACGCTGCACGCGGCCAGCAGCAGCAACAGGGCGAGGATCTGGAACCGGATCTGGCGGCGCATCGCAAGGCTCGTGTCGGGGAACCGGCACAGGTTAATCGATGCCCCGCCGCGGGCCTGCACGCAGGCTGCACACGCCGCGCCGGCTACGCCGATGCGCAGAACGCCGCGTAGTCGATGTAACCGGGGAATGCACGGCCCGGCGCGCACACCGCGCAGTCCGGGTCGGGCGAAAGGCGCGTCTCGCGAAACCGCATGCCCAGCGCATCGAAGTGCAGCAGCCGGCCGCGCAGCGGATCGCCCAGCCCCAGCAGCAGCTTCAACGCCTCGGTCGCCTGCAGCAGTCCGGTCACGCCGGGCAGCACGCCGAGCACGCCGGCTTCGGCGCAGTTGGGCGCGGCTTCCGGCGGCGGCGGTTGCGAGAACAGGCAGCGGTAGCACGGCGCCGCGCCGCGGTAGCGCCCGGCGTCGAACACGGCCACCTGTCCCTCGAAGCGATGCACCGCGCCGTACACCAGCGGAATGCCCAGCTTCACGCAGGCATCGTTGAGCAGGTAGCGCGCCGGGAAGTTGTCCGCGCCGTCCACCACCACGTCCACGCCGCCGAGCAGGCGCTCCACGTTGCCCGCGTCGAGCCGTTCGCGCACGGCCTCGATCGTGGTGCGCGGGTTGAGCGCGGACAGGCGGACCTCCGCGGAATCCACCTTCGGCATGCCCACGTCGGCGTCCGCGTGCAGGATCTGGCGCTGCAGGTTGCTCCGCTCCACCACGTCGTCGTCCACCAGGCGCAGGTGGCCCACCCCGGCAGCGGCCAGGTAGAACGCGGCCGGCGAACCCAGCCCGCCCGCACCCAGCAGCAGGACGCTGGCCGCCTCCAGCCGGCGCTGCCCGCGCGCGCCGATTTCCGGCAGCAGCAGGTGGCGCGCGTAGCGCTCGTTGAAGTCGCCATCCACGGCCGCCGCCGGCGCGCTCACCGGCAGCCCGGTCGCCTTCCACTGGTTCATGCCGCCGCGGATCGAGGCCACCTTCAGGTAGCCTAGGCTGGCCAGCACTTCGGCGGCCAGCATCGAACGCCCGCCGGCCTGGCAGATCAGGACCAGCGGCTGGCTGCGGTCGGCGAAGTAGGTGGCCGGACCGCGTTCCAGCTCCGCGCGCGGCACGCCGCGTGCGCCAACGGCCATGCCTTCGGCGAATTCGTGTTCCTCGCGCACGTCGACCAGCACGGCGCCGGCGTGGATCCACTGCTGCGCCTCGCGCGGACTGATCTGGGGGATGGCCATGCGGGAATCCGTCCTGTGGAGCGACAAGCCTGGTACACCAGCCTAGTACAGCAGCACGTCCACCGCTTCGCCCTGCGGAAACGCCCGCGCGCCTTCGGGCAGGACCAGCAGCACGTCGCTGTCGGCGGCGCCACGCATGCGGTGGGAGCCGTCCGCGGGATTCGGGGTGGCCCACAGCACGCCGTCGGCGCCCGGCCGCAGCCGCCCGCGCAGGAACTCCAGCCGCTCGTGGCGTTTGGCCCAGGGGGCGGACAGGCGCGCGCGCAGCCGCGGCCGAGGCTCTCCCCTGCCCTGCAGGCCGTCAATGAGTACCCGGCCCAGGGTCAGCCACGTCGCCAGCACGGACACCGGATTGCCCGGAAGGCCCAGGAAGGCGGCCTGCCCCAGCTCGCCGAACAGCACCGGCATGCCCGGGCGCATGCGCACCTTCCAGAAGTGCACTCGGCCGTCGGCCTGCAGCAATGCGGGGATGTGGTCCTTTTCGCCCGCGGATACCGCGCCGCAGGTCAGCACCAGGTCGAAGCTGCCGGCCGCATCGCGCAGCATGGTCCCGAGCCGCGCCGGATCGTCCGGCAGCGTGGGCCACGCGGTGGGTTCCAGCCCGTCGGCGCGCAGCAGGCCCAGCAGCAGCTCGCGGTTGGAGTTGTAGATCTGGCCAGGCAGCAGCGGCAGGCCGGGTTCCACCAGTTCGTCGCCGGTGGCGAAGACCGCCACCGTGGGCCGCGCGGAGACCGGCAGGTCCGCCAGGCCCATCGACGCGGCCAGCGCGATGCGCGCCGGGGTGAGCGGCTCGCCCGCCGCCAGCACCGGATCGCCGGTGCGCACGTCTTCCCCGGCATGACGCACGTGCTGGCCGGCACGTGGCGCGACAGCAAGGCACACGCGGTCGCCGTCGATCACCGCATCCTCCTTCATCACCACGGTGTCCGCGCCGGGCGGCAGCGGCGCGCCGGTGGTGATGCGGACGCATTCGCCCGTGCGCACCTGCAACGCAAGCGCCGCACCGGCGAACTGTTCGCCCACCAGGCGCAGCGTGGCGTCGGCGGCGGCATCGGCGTGGCGCAGGGCGAAGCCGTCCATCGCACTGTTGTCGAAGGCCGGCAGCGGCATGGGCGCGGCGATGTCCTGCGCCAGCACGCGGCCGTGGGCGCGGCCGATCGCCAGGCGCTCGGCGGGCAGGCGTCGCGCGGCCGCCACGCTGCGCAGGATCGCTTCGGCTTCGGCGAATGCGATGCGCTGTGGGAATGCGGGTGATGGCTGGCTCATTGCGTTTCGACTCCCGCTGCCTGCAGGTCCTGCAAGGTGTTGAGGTTTCCCAGGCGTCTGCCCGCCATGCGGATCGCGCGCATCCCGAGCCTGCGTTGCAGCGCCTGCACCGAGTACTCGCCAACGGCGATGGCCCCGGACGCGCCTTCGCGCAGCATCGCGGCGTTCCACAGCGCCGCCAGCGGCTGCAACCCGGCACCGTCCTCGACGCATGCGCCCTGCCCGCCCGCCGCGGCCAGTATGTCCACCAGCCCTTCGCCGGCGTCCACGATGTCCACCGGCAGGGTCAGCAACCAGGGCGTGGGGCATGCCTGCGCCAGCGCCTCCAGTCCGCCGAGCGGGCCGATGCCTTCGTAGCGGTCGGGGATCGCGCGCAGGCCGGACTGCGCGTAGCGCGGCAGGTCGGCGTTGGCGCTGACCAGCACCGCGCCCACCGCCCCATCGAAGCGGTGCGCGATGCGCAGCACCTGCGGCACGCCGCCACGGCGCATCCACGCCTTGTCCATTCCGCCCAGTCGCGAAGCGCGGCCACCGGCCAGGATGCCCAGCGTGATCCCCGCGGCCGCGATCCGCGCGGCATCCGGATGCGCCGGATCGGTCATCCCTTGCGCTTGACGTGCCTCAGCAGCCGCTTCTTGCGCGCGACCTGGCGATCGGTAAGCACGTTCTTCTTGTCCTTGTACGGATTGTCGCCTTCCTTGAAGACGAACCGCACGGGCGTGCCCACCAGCTTGAAGCGCCTGCGGAAGAAGTTCTCCAGGTAGCGCTTGTAGTGTTCGGGCAGGTTGCGCAGGCGGTTGCCGTGCACGATGAAGGTGGGCGGGTTCTCGCCACCGGGATGCGCGTAGCGCAGCTTGGGCGCGTGGCCGCGCACCACGGGAGGCGGATTGGCCTCGTAAGCCGCCTCGATGGCCCGAGTCACCTCACTGGTGCCGAAGGCCTTGGTCGCGGAGGCATGCGCGCGGTGGATCGCGCGGAACAGTTCGCGCAGACCGGAGCCATGCTTCGCGCTGATGCGCACCGCCGGCGCCCAGTCGACGAACGACAGCTTGCGCTCCAGCAGTCCGCCCACCTGCTCGCGCTGGTAGGTGGTCAGGCCATCCCATTTGTTCACGGCGACCACCAGCGCGCGGCCGGCATCCAGCACGGCGCCGAGGACGCTGGCGTCCTGCTCGGTCACACCTTCGCTGGCGTCCACCATGATCACCGCCACCTGGCACTGCTCGATGGCCTGCAGCGTCTTGACGATGGAGAACTTCTCCACCACTTCGTCCACCTTGGACTTGCGGCGCAGCCCCGCGGTGTCCACCAGGCGGTACTTGCGGCCGTCACGCTCGATGTCCACCGCGATCGAATCGCGCGTGGTGCCCGGCACGTCGGACGCGATCATGCGTTCCTCGCCCAGGATGCGATTCACCAGCGTGGACTTGCCCACGTTGGGCCGGCCCACGAACGCGATGCGGATCCGTTCGGGGTCGTCGTCGAGCAGCTCGGCATCGCCATCGGCGGGCAGGCGCGCCAGGGCGGCCTTGACCAGTTCGTCGATGCCGCGCTTGTGCGCAGAGGACACCGCCAGCACGTCGCGGAAGCCGTACCGCGCGAAGTCGGCCAGCGCCGCCTGCACGTCGACCCCGTCGGTCTTGTTGACCACCAGGAAGACCGGCGTATCGATCCTGCGCAGCCAGGCCAGGATCTCGTCGTCCAGCGACGATGCACCTTCGCGCCCGTCCACCACGAACAGGACCAGGTCGGCCTCGGCCGCGGCGGCACGCGCCTGGCGCGCCGTGGCGCCGGCAAGGCCTTCCTCCTGGCCGGCAATGCCGCCGGTGTCCACCAGCACGAACGGGCGCGCCTCGTCGTAACGGCAGACGCCGTAGTTGCGGTCGCGGGTCACGCCCGGCTGGTCATGGACCAGCGCATCGCGCGAGCGCGTCAGCGCGTTGAAGAGCGTGGACTTGCCGACGTTGGGGCGGCCGACCAGGGCGACGAGGGGAAGCATGGAAAGGCCCGGGATCGGAGGGGTGAGTCAGGAAGGGTAGAACGGGAACCGCGCCGGGTGCGGCGGGCGCTTGGGCCAATCCGCCCTGCGCACGCGCTTGCGACCCGCCGGTGGCCTCCCGCGCCCCGCCGTCACTCGACCCGGTACGCGCTCAGCCCGCCGTCCACGTCCTGCACGACGAGCACGCCGTCGGACACTTCCGGGGTGGCGCGCAGCGGATTGCGGCTGGCGCGGGTGCGCGTGGCGAACGCGCCATCGTCGAGCTTGAGCCAGTGCAGGTAGCCGTCGTAGTCGCCCACCACGGCGAAGTTGCCGTGGATCGTCGCGGAGGTGAGGTCGCGGCGCGCCAGCGCGCCCTGCTGCCACATGCCACCGCCGCTGGTCTTGTCCAGTCCGTGCACCAGCCCGTTGCGGTCCGACACCACGACGCGGTCCGCGGACACGCCGGCGCGGCCGGCACCGCCGCTCTCGCTGGACCACAGGACGCGTCCGCTCGGGCCCTCCAGCGCGACGGTGCTGCCCTTGTAGCTGGTGGCGAACACGACCGCGCCGTCGAGGACCGGCGCGCCGTCCACGTCGGCCATGCGATCCAGTTCGCTGCGGCCTTCCGGCGCGGCCACGGACGCCTGCCACAGCGGGCGACCATCGGCCAGCGCCAGCGCCGAGATGCTGCCGTCGTCGTTGCCGACGAATGCGATGCCCGGACCCAGGGTGACGCTGGAGATGCCACGCACGGTCAGGGTGGGCTGATCGCGGTTCCAGAACCAGCGACGCTCGCCAGTGGCCGCGTCGAACGCGCTGACCCGCCCGTCGTTGCTGTGCACCAGCACCACGCCCTGCCCCACAGTGGGTGCGGCGATCACCTCGTTGGCCACCTTGGCCTTCCACTTCTCGGCGCCGGTGGCGGCATCCAGGGCGATCACGTCGCCTTCCAGGCTGCCCACGGCCACCGTGCCTTCGCCGGCGCCCGGCCCGCCCGCCAGCGGCAGGTCCGAGGGGTAATGCCACAGCGTCGAGCCGGACTGCAGGTCGAACGCGCGCACCCCGCCCTCCACCGCAGCCGCGTACACGCGCCCGTCGACGATGGCCGGCCCCTGGCGCGCACCGATGCGGCCCTCGCCCTTGCCGGCGTTCGCCGACCAGATGCGGGTGACGGTGGCGGTGGAAGCGAACTCGGTCAGCTCGCTCGGCTTGGTGGGCTTGTCGTCGTCATCGCTGCCGAACCAGCCCCTGACGGTGCTGCAGCCGGAGCCGGCGAGCAGGGCCGTCAGCAGCAGCGCGGCGCGGGTGGCGCGGGTACGGCGGGAACGGTCGGCATGCCGACCTTGTGCGGGGGAAAGCATCGGCTCAGGCCTCGGGTTTGGCAGGGGTGTCGGCGGCGCTACCGCCGACCTGCGACAACTTCAGTTCGATCAGCCTGCGCTGCGGCGAGCCTTCGATGGTGCCGGCCAGCGCCTTGCGGTAGCTGTCGCGCGCGGCATCGCGCTGGCCCGCAGCGAACTGGGCATCGCCGCGCGCTTCCAGCGCACCGGCGCCGGACGCGTCCGCCAGCAGCTTCAACGCCTCGGCGTGCTTGCCGGCGTCGATCAGCAGTCGCGCAAGGCGCTGCTCGATCACGGCATCCAGCGCCGCGTCGGCACCGCGCGCGGCCTGCAGCGTGGCGATGGCGGCATCGCGCTGGCCGGCGTCGGCCTGCGCCTTCGCCATGGCAAGCGCCCCCAGCCCCTGATAGGCGCTGCCCTGCAGCGCGGCGACCTGCGCCTTCGCCTTGGCAGGATCGCCGCCCTCAAGCGCCTTCAATGCCGCGGTGTAACGCTCGCCCGCCTGCGCACGCTGCTGCTGCTCGTGCTTTTGCCACCACTGCCAGCCGCCGATTAGGCCCAGCCCCAGCACCACGCCGCCGATGATCCCGGCCCCGTTGCTGCGCAGCCAGCCGCGTACGCGTTCGCTTTGTTCGTGCTCGTCCAGCAGTTCGTCGATTGCCATGCGTTGCGAATGATGATCCAGGCGCCGCGGGCGCCCTGGTGGAAACAGCAGGACCCGGCATGGCCGGGTGAGGCGTCACTCGGCCGGAGGCGCGAGCGAACCGTCGGAGGATACCGCAAAGCGGGCAACGCTCGCCCGCACGTACGGTGTCAGATCCTGCTCCTGGCCGCCGTTCAGCACGCGTACGGCGGCCGCGTTGCCCAGCTTCATTCGCGACACGGCGCCTGCTGCGTACGAGCGACGCTCGCCCGCTTTCAGCAGCCCGGATTCCACCACGCTGCCGTCGGTCGCGTGGATCTCGACCCAGCTGTCGCCCTGGAACTCGAGGACAAGCATCGGCCTTGCAGGGCGCGACGGGATCGGCGCGATCGAGGCACGCACCGTGGCCGGTTCGCGCCTGGTCGCTGCTGCGGGCGATGCCGACGCTGGCGGCGCATCCAGGGAAGCCGACGTCGCGCCCTCCATGCCCGCCTGCGGCCGCGTGGCCAGCCATACCGGCACAAGGATGGCCGCGGTCAGCACGATGTAGACCGCGCGACGCGCCGCCTGCTCCGCGAAGCGCTGCATCCGCGGCGTGTAAGTGCGCGGGCTGAGTTCGCTGGCCACCACGGGCGCGAGTTCGGGCATCCGCACCACGTCGTCGACCGGAAGCCCGAGCAGTCGCGCATAGCTGCGCAGCTGGCCGCGCACGAACACTGGTGCGCCCAGGCGGGCCCAGTCTTCCGCCTCCAGCGACTCCACCACCCGCGCCGGCATCTTCAGACGCTGGCCCACTTCCGCCACGCCCAGGCCTGCGCTTTCGCGGGCCTCGCGCAGCCGGCGGCCGATACCCTGCTGTGCCAGCTGGAGGTCGTTGCCTGCCTTCATTTGTTTACCGTCTCCCCGGGCTGCGCCACCCGTTGCGGGAACTGCGCAGACCGTTGCTGCAAATAACGCGCGGACGCCTGGTTGTCGCCGAGTTTCTGTTCGATCTGTGACGCCAGGCGCAGGTTGTCCGCCACCGCCGGCGCCGCCGAAAGCCGGCGTTCACTGAAGGCCCGCGCCTCGAGATAGCGACCCGCCTCGAAGGCCAGGCGCGCCATCGCCGCCAGGGCGGTGGGATTCTCGGGCTGCTGCGCCAGAGCCAGACGCAGGTCGCGCTCGGCGCGCTGCGGCTGGCCGGCATCCAGGGCGCAGGATCCAGCGTTGGCACGCGCCGATGCCGGCGTGCCATAGCCGGGCGCTGCCAGGGCACGATCGAACCAGGCCAACGACTCGGCCGCACGCCCGTTGCTGCACAGCCAGGCGCCGTAGTTGTTGAGCGCGCTGCCGTCCGAAGGCGCCAGCGCAGCGGCCTTGGCGTAATGCACGCCCGCCTGCTGCGCCTGGCCCTTGCTGTCGGCCACGACGCCAAGGATGGTGTGGGCCGGCGCGGACTTGGGATCGGCCTTGAGCGCGGCGCGGGCCTCGACGGCGGCTTGGTCGTACTGCCCGGTGCGCAGGCGCTGGTCGGCCAGCGCCACGCGGGTACGCGCATCGAGCACGCCCCGGCTGCCGCGATCCGGGCGGATGTCGTACTCGGGCGCGGTGCGGGTGAACTCGCGCTTCGAAAGATCCGGGCGCATGAACGTGAACTTGCGGCTCATGCTCGAGCAGCCGGTCGCCACGACCAGCAGCACGACCACCCCGGCGCAGGCCTTACGCGGCGGCATCGTCGATTCCCCTGGCGCGCAGCGATTCCCGGAACGCGGACTGGCGCCGGGTGCGGTCCATCACCTGTCCCTTCAACTGCCCGCAGGCGGCGTCGATGTCGTCGCCGCGGGTGCGCCGCACGGGCGCGATCATGCCCGCGTTGTTGAGCTGCTTCTGGAAGGCGCGGATGGCCACGTCGTCCGGGCGCTCGAAGCGCGTGCCGGGGAACGGATTGAACGGAATCAGGTTGACCTTGGCCGCGTCCTTCATCTGCACGCGGCGGTCGAACTCGCGCAGCAGCTTGACCAGCTCGCGCGCATGCTCGGGCTGGTCGTTCACGCCGCGCATCAGGGTGTATTCGAACGTCACCGACGTACCGCGCTTGCGCAGCGCGTAGCGCACGCAGGCATCCATGAGCTCGGCGATCGGGTACTTCTTGTTCAGCGGCACCAGTTCGGTGCGCAAGGCATCGTTGGGCGCGTGCAGCGAGACGGCCAGCGAGACATCGCTGACCTCGCCCAGCCTGTCGATCATCGGCACCATGCCTGCGGTGGACAGGGTGACGCGCTTGTTGGCCAGGCCGTAGCCCAGGTCGTCGCGCATGATGCTCATCGCGCGGACCACGTTGTCGAAGTTCGCCAGCGGCTCGCCCATGCCCATCATCACCACGTTGGTGAGCCTGCGCTGCTGGTGCGGCACGTTGCCCAGGTGGCGCGCGGCCACCCAGACCTGGCCGATGATCTCGGCGGTGGAAAGATTGCGGTTGAACCCCTGGGTCGCGGTCGAGCAGAACTGGCAGTTCAACGCGCAGCCGACCTGCGAGGAAACGCACAGCGTTCCGCGGCCCTTGTCGGGGATGTACACCGTCTCGATGGCGTTCTTCGGGTCCATCCCGAGCAGCCACTTGTGGGTGCCGTCCTCGGACGCCTTGTCGTACACCACCTGCGGGGCATGCACGACCGCGCGGTCTTCCAGCTTGGCGCGCAACGCCTTGCCCAGATCGGTCATGTCGCCGAAGTCGGTGACATGGCGATGATGGATCCACTTCATCACCTGGTGCGCGCGGAACTTCTTCTCGCCCAGCGTCTCCTCGAAGAACCGCTCCAGCGAGGCGCGGTCGAGATCGAAGATGTTGGTCCTGCCGGCCCCGGACGAACTCGACGCATCCGCGCCAGCGGCTGCCGCAGGCGGCGCAGGCGCACGCACGCCGGCATCGCCCGTCAGGGCGATGTCGATGGCGGGCGTGCGCGTGGCGACCATGTCGGGATCAGCGCCCGTAGACGTCGGTGGACGGGAAGAAGTACGCGATCTCGATCGCGGCGTTCTCCGCCGAGTCCGAACCGTGCACGGCGTTCGCGTCGATGCTGTCGGCGAAGTCGGCGCGGATGGTGCCGGGTGCGGCTTCCTTGGGATTGGTGGCGCCCATCAGCTCGCGGTTCTTGGCCACCGCGCCTTCGCCTTCCAGCACCTGGATCATCACCGGCCCGGACACCATGAAGTTCACCAGTGCGCCGAAGAACGGACGCTCGCGGTGCACGGCGTAGAAACCTTCGGCTTCCTGCTTGGACAGGTGCTTCATCTTCGCGGCCACGACCTTCAGGCCGGTCTTTTCAAAACGCGAATAGATCTCGCCGATGACGTTCTTGGCGACGGCATCGGGCTTGACGATCGACAGGGTGCGCTCCAGCGCCATTGGGAATTTCTCCGGTCAGGCGGGCCCCGGAAACTGACGCTCTGCGTCAGTCGCCGGACCCGAGGGTAACAGAATGGGATGAGAAAAACCCGCGGCGTGGCGCGGGTTTAGCCGATATGGCTGCGGTAATTCTATCGGAATGGTGACGCGGCTTGCACGCATTGGGCGCGGCGCGCCTGTGTCGCGCGCGCGTCCGGATTGACCCGGCAGGGCGTCCCGGCCTATGCTCAAACGCACGTTTGAATCCAACGCTTGGAAGGTAGCCGTGGCGACCACCCAGTTCTCGACCAAGGACCGCATCCTCGGCGCCGCCGAGGAACTGTTCGCGCAGCGCGGTTTCGCCGGCACCTCGCTGCGCGAGGTCACGACCCGCGCCGACGTGAACATCGCCGCGGTGAACTACCACTTCGGCAGCAAGGAAAACCTGGTCAACGAGGTGTTCCGCCGGCGCATGGACGGGATGAGCGCACAGCGCCTCGCGGCCCTGCAGGCTGCCACCGAGCAGTCTCCCGGGGAACTGGAGCCGGTGCTGGCCGCCTTCGTGGAACCCGCCCTGGCGCTGGCGCAGGACCGGCACGGCGGCGGCGCGGCCTTCATCCGGGTCATCGCGCGCGCGTATGCCGAGAAGAACGACGCGCTGCGCAAGTTCCTCTCCGACCAGTACGGGCACGTGCTGCGCGACTTCGCCAAAGCCATCGGCGCCTGCGTGCCGGGGCTGGGCAAGGAAGCGCTGTACTGGCGGCTCGACTTCCTGTCGGGCGCGCTGACCTACGCCATGGCCGACTTCGGGCTGATCAAGCGTCCCCCGGGCGTGTCCGAAGCCGCACATCGCGAACACGCCGCACGGGAACTGATCCGGTTCGCCGCCGCGGGCTTACGCGCCGACACTATCTAAATCCAATCAAGGGCTTGCACGACATGTCTGAGAAACTACTTGTCCGCCGCGCCGCGGTGCTTGGCGCCGGGGTCATGGGCGCGCAGATCGCGGCGCATCTGGCCAATGCCGGGGTGGACACCGTGCTGTTCGACCTGGCGGCCAAAGACGGCGATCCGAGCGGCGTGGTTCACAAGGCGCTGGCCAACTTGGCCAAGCTGTCTCCCGCGCCGCTGGCGAGCAAGTCGCTGGCCGGCGCGATCACGCCAGCCAACTACGCCACCGGCCTGCCGCTCCTCGAAGGTTGCGACCTGGTGATCGAGGCGATCGCGGAGCGGATGGACTGGAAGCAGGACCTGTACAAGCGCATCGCGCCGCACGTGGCGCCGCACGCGGTACTGGCAAGCAACACGTCGGGCCTGGGAATCAATGCCTTGGCCGATGTTCTTCCCGAAGCACTGCGCCCGCGCTTTTGCGGCGTGCACTTCTTCAACCCGCCGCGGTATATGCACCTGGCCGAGCTCATCCCCGCCCGGACCACCGAACCCGGCGTGCTGGATGCGCTCGAGGCATTCCTCACCACGCAACTGGGCAAGGGCGTGGTCCGCGCCAAGGACACCCCCAACTTCATCGGCAACCGGATCGGCGTGTTCTCGATCCTGGCGACGATCCACCATACCGACGCGTTCGGCCTGGGCTTCGACGAGGTCGATGCCCTGACCGGGCCGCTGATCGGGCGCCCGAAGTCGGCGACCTATCGCACCTCCGACGTGGTCGGGCTGGACACGATGGGCCACGTCATCAAGACCATGGCCGACACCCTGCCCGACGACCCGTGGCATGCGTACTTCAAGTCGCCCAAGTGGCTGGATGCCCTGGTGGCCAAGGGCGCGCTGGGCCAGAAGGCCAGCGCCGGCATCTTCCGCAAGCAGGGCAAGGACATCCTGGTCCTGGACCTGAAGGCGCAGGACTACCGCACCGCCGACCGCAAGGCAGCCGACGAGGTGGTCGAGATCCTGAAGCTCAAGGACCCTGCCGAGAAGTTCGGCAGGCTGCGCGCCAGCGGACACCCGCAGGCCCAGTTCCTGTGGGCGTTGTTCAGGGACCTGTTTCACTACTGCGCCTATCAGCTTGAATCCATTGCTGAAACCGCGCGCGACGTCGACTTCGCGATCCGCTGGGGCTACGGCTGGTCGCTCGGCCCGTTCGAAACCTGGCAGTCCGCGGGCTGGAAGCAGGTGGCGGACTGGATCGCCGAGGACATCGTGTCCGGCAAGGCCATGAGCAGCGCCCCGCTACCGGACTGGGTGTTCGACGGCCGCGACGGCGTGCACGGCGCCGAGGGCAGCTACAGCCCGGGCAAGGACGCGAAGCTGCCGCGCTCCGCCCTGCCCGTCTACCGGCGCCAGCGTTTCCCCGACCCGCTGCTGGGCGAACGCTTCGACCCGGGCGAAACCGTGTTCGAGAACGAAGGCGTGCGCCTGTGGGCCGACGCCGGCGACGATGTGGGCGTGGTGTCGTTCAAGACCAAGATGCACACGGTCAACGACCAGGTGCTGGATGGCCTGCAGGAAGCCATCGGCATCGCCGAGCGCAAGTTCGCCGGCCTGGTGCTGTGGCAGCCGAAGGAACCGTTCTCGGCCGGCGCCGACCTGTCCGGCGCGCTGGGCTTGCTGCAGGCCGGCAAGCTCGACGCCTTCGAGGCGATGGTCGCCAACTTCCAGGCCACCAGCCAGCGCATCAAGTATTCGCAGGTGCCGGTGGTGGCTGCCGTGCGCGGGCTGGCGCTGGGCGGCGGCTGCGAGTTCCAGATGCACAGTGCGCGCACCGTGGCCCACCTGGAAAGCTACGTGGGCCTGGTGGAAGCCGGCGTGGGCCTGCTGCCGGCCGGCGGCGGCCTGAAGGAACTCGCGGTGCGCGCCTCCGACGCGGCCGGCCCGAACGGTGACGTGTTCGCCGAACTGAAGAAAACCTTCGAAACGGTGGCCATGGGCAAGGTGTCCACATCGGCGCTGGAGGCCAAGGAACTCGGCCTGTTCCGTGCGGAGGACGTGGTGGCGTTCCATGCCCATGAACTGCTGCACATCGCCAAGGCGCAGGCGCGGGGCCTGGCCGAACGCGGCTACCGGCCGCCGCGGCCGGCACGCGCGATCCGCGTCGCGGGCAATGTCGGCATCGCCACGTTCCGCATGCTGCTGGTGAACATGCTGGAAGGCCGCTTCATCAGCCCGTACGACGACGAAATCGCGACCCGCATCGCGACCGTGCTGTGCGGCGGCCAGGTGGACCGCGGCGCAACGGTCGACGAGGAATGGCTGCTCAAGCTCGAGCGCCAGCATTTCGTGGAACTGGCCCAGCAGCCCAAGACCCAGGAGCGCATCGCGCACATGCTGAAAACCGGCAAGCCGCTGCGTAACTGACCGCCGACGAACGAGGAATCCAGAGAATGACCAAGCAAGCCGGTACCAGGCAGATCCAGGACGCCTACATCGTCGCCGCCACCCGCACTCCAGTCGGGAAGGCGCCAAAGGGCGTATTCCGCAACACGAGGCCCGACGACATGCTGGCGCACGTGCTGCGCAGCGTGGTGGCGCAGGCGCCGGGCATCGACGTGTCGCGCATCGACGACGCGGTGATCGGCTGCGCGATGCCCGAGGGCGAGCAAGGCATGAACGTGGCGCGCATCGGCGTGCTGCTGGCCGGCCTGCCCGACACCGTGGCCGCACAGACCATCAACCGCTTCTGCTCGTCCGGCCTGCAGGCCGTCGCGCTGGCCGCCGACCAGATCCGCCTGGGCAACGCCGACCTGATGCTCGCCGGTGGCACCGAAAGCATGAGCATGGTGCCGATGATGGGCAACAAGGTCGCGCTGGCGCCGTCGGTCTTCGACGACGACCACGTCGCCATCGCCTACGGCATGGGCATCACCGCCGAGAAGGTGGCGGAGGAATGGAAGATCACGCGCGAACAGCAGGATGCGTTCGCCCTCGCCTCGCACCAGAAGGCGATTGCGGCGATCAATGCCGGCGAGTTCCGCGACGAGATCACGCCCTACGAGGTCATGTCCCATGTTCCCGACCTTGCCGGCAACACGATCCAGCTGAAGAAGCTTCGCGTGGATACCGACGAAGGTCCGCGACCCGACAGCTCGCTGGAAGGGTTGGCCAAGCTGAAGCCCGTGTTCCGCAACGGCCAGTTCGGCGGCACGGTGACGGCCGGCAACTCCTCGCAGATGAGCGATGGTGCCGCGGCGGTGTTGCTGGCGTCCGAACAGGCAGTGAAGGACTACGGCCTCACCCCGCTGGCGCGCTTCGTGAGCTTCAGCGTGGCAGGCGTGCGGCCCGAAGTGATGGGCATCGGACCCATCGCCGCGATCCCGAAGGCCTTGAAGCAGGCCGGACTGACCCGCGACCAGCTCGACTGGATCGAACTCAACGAGGCGTTCGCCGCGCAGGCCTTGGCGGTGATCGGCGATTCGCAGCTCGATCCGGCCAAGGTCAACCCGCTGGGTGGCGCGATCGCGCTGGGCCATCCGCTGGGCGCGACCGGCGCGATCCGCACCGCGACCCTGGTGCATGGCATGCGCCGCCGCAAGCAGAAGTACGGCATGGTCACGATGTGCATCGGCACCGGCATGGGCGCGGCTGGCATCTTCGAGTCGCTCTAGGCCGCCCATGTGCCGAGATCCGCAGGGTCGCCGCGCGCGCTGTGTGCGGCACCCTGCAGTGCGGGCAAGAGCCGAAGGCGGCGATTGCATGCCCGTCAGGAGCCTCTGTGTGAGGCGTAGTGCGGTACTGCGGTCGCAGTGCCGCCGTGTTGGCGCAGGCTCCCGCTTGGCGTGGGCGAGCGGCCCGCCCAGACCTACTCCAGTTCGGTGACGCCCAGCTCCCGGAGCGCGCTCTGCATCATTTCGGATGCGGCGTCGCTGAGCTTCTCGTGGTCCAGTGCGTAGCGGATGGTGGCCTCGACCAGTCCGATGTGGGTCCCGCAATCGAAGCGAGTGCCGCTGAAGCGGTAGGCTTCGACTGTTTCGTCTACCAGCAGACGGGCGATGGCGTCGGTGAGCTGGATCTCGCCGCCGCTGCCGCGTTCGGTCGATTCGAGCAGATCGAAGATTGCGGGCGAAAGCACGTAGCGCCCCACCACCGCAAGGTCGCTGGGCGCTTCCTCCGGCGACGGCTTCTCCACGATCCCGGTAATGCGGCCGGCGCGCCCGTCGAACGCCGTGGTTTCCACGATGCCGTAGCTGCCGGTCTGCTCACGCGGCACGTTCTGCACCGCCACCACACTGCCCGAGGTGGCCTCCGCGCGACGCGTCATCTGCTTCAGCGCGCCTTCGCCGCGGCTCCAGATCAGGTCGTCGGGCAGCAGGACCGCGAACGGGTTGTCGCCGACGATCGGCCTGGCGCACAGCACCGCGTGGCCGAGACCGAGGGCTTCGGCCTGGGTCACGAACACCGCGCGCACGCCTTCGGGCAACACGTTGCGCACGAGCTCCAGCTGCTCGTGCTTGCCGGCCTTTTCGAGCTTCTGTTCGAGCTCGTACGCCTTGTCGAAGTAGTCGGCGATGGCGTGTTTGTAGCGGTTGGTGACGAAAACGAGCGTGTCGCAGCCGGCCTCGATCGCCTCGTCCACGGCGTACTGGATCAGCGGCCGGTCGATGATCGGCAGCATCTCCTTCGGCACCGTCTTGGTCGCCGGCAGGAATCGCGTGCCGAGACCCGCGACGGGAAAGACCGCGTGACGGACGCGGGGATGGTCCGTGCGCGCCATCAGACCTTGCGCGCGTGGCGTGCGGGGAAGGCCACGACCGTGCCCTGTGTGCTTTCGCGCCCGCCTTCGGCAGGGAGGAACTCGGGCACCGAATCGCGAAGCACCAGCGACAGGTCGTCCAGGTCGTAGCGCGCCACGGCATCGCGCAGCCGCACGTTGGCGGCGCGGATGCGCTCGCCCACGACTTCTCGGGCTTCGGCCTGCAGGATCTTGGGATGCGACGTGGGCCGGTAGCGCTCGTCGGCGTGGAACAGGGTCTCGTGCAGCTTCTCGCCCGGGCGCAGCCCGGTGTAGACGATCGCGACGTCGCGCCCAGGCTGCTTGCCCGCCAGCCGGATCATCTGTTCGGCCAGCATCCGGATGGACACGGGCTCACCCATGTCCAGCGTATAGATCGCATGCTGCGAGCCGGTCGCGGACGCCTGCAGGATCAGCTGGCAGGCCTCGGGGATGGTCATGAAGTAGCGGGTGACGTCCTCGTGCGTGACCGTGACCGGCCCGCCGCTGCGGATCTGCTCGCGGAACAGCGGGACCACGCTGCCGGCCGAGTCGAGCACGTTGCCGAAGCGCACGGTCACGCTGCGGGTGGTCCGGGCTTCGGCCAGCGTCTGGCACACCATTTCCGCCAGGCGCTTGGTCGCGCCCAGCACGTTGACCGGATCGACGGCCTTGTCGGTGGAAATCAGCACGAAGGTTCCCGCGCCGGCCTCCTGCGCCGCCATCGCCACCGTCTCGGTCGCCAGTACGTTGTTGCGGATCGCTTCGCGCAGCTGCGCTTCCAGCAGCGGCACCTGCTTGTAGGCAGCCGCGTGGAAGACGGCATCGGGCGCGGCGCGCCCCATCGCATGGCGCATGACCGCCGGGTCGCCGCAGTCACCCAGGATCGGGATGCACTCGACCTGCGGGAAGTCGCGGCGCAGCTCGGATTGCGTGGTGGTGAGCGCGAGTTCGTCGATCTCGACCAGGGTGATCTGCCGCGCACCGTGGCGCGCGCACTGGCGGCACAGCTCCGAGCCGATCGACCCGCCGGCCCCGGTGACCATCACGCTGCGTCCGCCCAGCCAGCTGCGGATCGCCTTCCAGTCGGGCGTGACCGGCTTGCGGCCGAGCAGGTCCTCGATCGCCACTTCCTTCAGTTCGCCCGGCAGCGAGCGCCCTTCCAGCAGGTCGTCCAGCCGGGGAACGGTCCGGAACGGAAGCCCGGTGCGCTCGCAGGCGTTGACGACGCGACGCATCGCGGCGGCGTCCAGCGACGGCATCGCGATCACCAGCAGCCGCGCCGCCGTTTCCGGCGCGATGCGCTCGACATCCTCGATCTTGCCCAGAACCGGGACGCCTTGCAGGTAGCTGCCGCGCAGCTTGGTGGCATCGTCCAGAAAGCCCACCGGCTGGTAAGCGCCCGCGCGGCGGAGGTCGCGGACCAGCGCCTCGCCCGCACGCCCGGCGCCCAGGATCAGCACGCGCATCGCAGCCTTGTTGGTGCGATTGAGCGACTGGTCCTTCCAGCTGCGGTACACCAACCGGGGCATGCCCAGGAGCGCAGTGAGCGCGACCGGATACAGCACCAGCACGCTGCGCGGGACCTGGCCCAGCCGGTTGTAGAAGACGAACGCGACCGCAACAGCGACCAGCCCGAACAGGCTGGCCTTGAAGATGTTGATCAGGTCCGGGACGCTGGCGAAGCGCCAGATGCCGCGATACAGGCCCACCCGCCAGAACACCAGGCCCTGCGCGAACAGGACCAGCGCGATGTCGACCGAGAAGTAGGGAAGCGGCGGCGAGTTCGGCTGGATCGCGTACCGGAACTGGTGCAGGCCATACCAGGCGAGCCAGACCATGAACAGGTCGTGGGCGACCACGGCGGCCCTGGGCAGCCCCACGCGGGCAAGATCCTTCCAGCCGCTCATTGGCTCTGCACTCCGTGGCTCAACACGATACCCGCCGCGTGGCCAACCAGACCGCCGCACCCAACGCGTACCAAAGAAAAACGACGCTCATGATAGTGGTCATGCCTCCGGAACGCACCCACAACGCCAGTACCAAGGCTGCAATGCTCCACGCGGCATACGACAGCGTGACGACGGCATGCCCCGACCAGCGTCGCGCCATTCGCTGGTAGAGATGCTGAACGTGGGGTGTCCACCAGCGCTCCCGGCGCACAATGCGCGTTCCCAAGGTCAAGGCCACGTCAAGAAGGCAGGCCGACAGCGGCAGCAGCAGCCACGCCCTGCCCGGCTGTGCGCCGCCTGCGAGCACCAGCAGCAACGCCAAGGCATAGCCGATCGCGCCGCTGCCCACGTCCCCCAGGAAAATCCGGGCCACGGGAAAGTTGAACGGCAGGAAGCCCAAGCAGGCCGCAAGGAATGCGCACGCGAGCATCCACCCCACGCTGCCGCCCGGCAGACTGAGCACGCACAGCGTGGCGACCAGCGCCGCCTGCGTAACGGCAATCCCGTTGATGCCGTCGATGAAGTTCCAGGCGTTGACCAGGACCAGCGCCAGGCCGAAGGCGAAGGCCGCTTCCCATGCACCGCGTCCGGCCGCGAGACAGCCGGCAGCGAGCAATGCGGCGGCCACCGCGTGCACCGCCAGGCGCAGAGCGGGAGAAAGCGGCCGGTGGTCGTCCACCCACCCGATGGCCGCGACCATCATCAGCCCCGCCATCGCGGGCCCGAGGACCACGATCCAGTCCGGCACGCGCAGCATCACAGCCACCATCGCCACGGCGAACGCCGCGACGATGGCGATACCCCCGCCGCGCGGCGTGGCCACGCTGTGGCTGCGACGCGCGTCGGGCTGGTCGATCAGCCTGCGTGCCAGCGCATAGCGCCGCGCCAGCCAGGTGCCACCGGCCGACAGGGCGACGAACAGCACGACCCAGCCTGCGGGCCCCGGAAACGGCGGCATCAGACCACCGCGTAGTTCAGCAGCGGCTTCACCGTGCCCCATTCCTTGCAGCTGGGGCACTGCCAGTGGTGGCTGCGCGCGCCGAAGCCGCAGCGCGTGCAGCGATAGCTGGGGTTGCGCACCAGCAGCTGGTCGGTGATGTGCTTGAGGTCGTGCAGCGTTGCTGCAACGTCCGTGCCTTCCGCCAGCGTCAGGTCGATCAGCGCGGCCTCGCCGCGCACCGATGGGCGGTCCTTCAGCTGCTGTGCCAGGTAGGTGCGCGCCGCCGGCACGCCCTCCTCCGCTTCCACCAGCCTCGTGAGCGCCAGCACCGGCGAGATGCCGCGGTAGTGCTCGCTCATTTCCGACAGGAACGCGCGCGCGCCCGAGTTGTCGCCGACGCGCTCGTACGCACCGAGCAGCGGCGCCAGGATCTCCGGGAGGTAGTCCGGGTCGTGTCGCGCGGCCCGCTCGAACGCGCGGATCGCGGCGGCATCGTTGCCTGCGTCGAGCTCGATCCTGCCTTCGATCATCCCGGCGCGGACGCTGTTCGAATCTGCCTGGTAGGCACGGGCGACCGCCTCGCGCGCGCCGGCGGCATCGCTGTTGCCGCGCAGGCGTTCGGCCAGTTCGCATTCGAACTGCGCGACCAGCTTGCCCATCGGCTCGCCGGTGGCCGCCTCGTAGCGCAGCGCGTTCTCGATGGCCTTTGGCCAGTCGCGTTCGGCCTGGTAGATGCCGATCAGGTGGCGTAGCGCCTGCGGCGCGCGCTGGTCGATCTTCGCAAGATCGCTGAACACCGTCTCGGCGCGGTCGAGCAGCCCGGAGCGCATGTAGTCTTCGCCCAGCGCCAGCATCGCCTGCACCTTCTGCGCGTCGTTCAGGTCGTGGCGCTGCACCAGCGCCTGGTGCAGCCGGATCGCGCGATCCACCTCGCCACGGCGGCGGAACAGATGCCCCAGCGCCACCTGGGTTTCGAACGTGTCCTTGTCCAGTTCCGCGATGTGCAGAAACAGCTCGATCGCCTTGTCGGGCTGTTCGTTGAGCAGGTAGTTCAGGCCGCGGAAGTAGGTGGTGGACAGCTTGCTGACCTGGCTGTCGCTGTGCCGCTCGCCACCGCGGCGGCCGATGACCCATCCGAACAGGGCCGCGCTGGGCAGCAGCAGGACCCACCAGAACCATTGTTCGATGAACGCCATCGGGCCTCGCCACGCAGCTGGGCCTGCCTGCTGCGGCAGGGGGCACGGGGATGAAAGCTTAACCGACCCGAGGGTGTGCCACCGGGCCCGCACGCGGTGCCTGCGTCAGGCGGCGTCTTCCAGCGGCATCACGTCGCTGACGCGCTCGCGCAGCTCCTTGCCGGGCTTGAAATGCGGCACATGCTTGCCGCGCAGCGGCACCGCATCGCCGGTCTTCGGATTGCGGCCGGTCCGTGCCGGCCGGTAGTGCAGGGAAAAGCTGCCGAAGCCGCGGATCTCGATCCGCTCGCCGCCGGCCAGCGCGCTGCCCATCATGTCCAACAGCGCCTTCACCCCCAGGTCGACGTCGTCGGCCTTCAGGTGCGGCTGGCGCGCGGTGAGTACTTCGATCAGTTCGGACTTGGTCATCGCCCATCCATCGCAACCGGGGCCCGGGGTACCGCCGCGAAGCGGCACCCCGGAACCGGTCTGTCGCCTGCCGGATTACTCGGACTTGCCTTCCAGCTGTTCGCGCAGCAGCGCGCCCAGCTTGGTGGTGCCGCTGGAGGCATCGGAAGCGGCCTTGTTGTACTCGGCCAGCGCTTCCTTGGTCTCGGCCTCGTCCTTCGCCTTGATGGACAGCTGCATCACGCGGGTCTTGCGGTCGTTGCCGATGATCTTGGCCTCGACCTCCTCGCCCGCCTTCAGCACGTGGGTCGCATCGTCGACGCGGTCGTGCGAGATGTCGCGCGCGGCGATGTAGCCTTCCACGCCGTCCGACAGCTCGACCGTGGCGCCCTTGGCATCGACCGACTTGATCGTGCCCTTGACGATGGCGCCGCGCGAGTTGCTGGCCACGTAGGTCCCCATCGGATCCTGCTCGAGCTGCTTGACGCCCAAGCTGATGCGCTCGCGCTCGGGATCCACAGCCAGCACCACGGCTTCCAGCGTGTCGCCCTTCTTGAAGTTGCGCGCCAGGTCCTCGCCGCTGGTGTTCCAGGACAGGTCGGACAGGTGCACCAGGCCGTCGATGCCGCCGTCCAGGCCGATGAACACGCCGAAGTCGGTGATCGACTTGATCTGGCCTTCCACCTTGTCGCCCTTCTTGTGGATCGCCGCGAAGGTTTCCCACGGGTTGGACGTGACCTGCTTGATGCCCAGCGAGATGCGGCGACGCTCTTCGTCCACGTCCAGCACCATCACCTCGACCTCGTCGCCGACCTGCACGACCTTGGACGGATTGACGTTCTTGTTGGTCCAATCCATCTCGGAGACGTGCACCAAGCCTTCCACGCCCGGCTCGATTTCGACGAACGCGCCGTAGTCGGTGACGTTGGAGACCTTGCCGATCACGCGGCTGTTGGCCGGGTAGCGGCGCGAGATGTTGTCCCACGGATCCTCGCCCAGCTGCTTCAGGCCCAGGCTGACGCGGTTGCGCTCGCGGTCGTACTTGAGCACGCGCACGTCGAGCTCCTGGCCCACTTCAACGACTTCGGACGGATGGCGCACGCGCTTCCAGGCCATGTCGGTGATGTGCAGCAGGCCGTCGATGCCGCCCAGGTCCACGAACGCGCCGTAGTCGGTCAGGTTCTTCACGACGCCCTTGAGCACCGCGCCCTCGACCAGCTTCTCCATCAGCTGCTCGCGCTCTTCCGA
>CAYRNF010000004.1:0-201572 GCA_964425695.1 uncultured Pseudoxanthomonas sp. | reverse complement strand
GCTTCATGTATCCGATGGTCGACTTCATCGTCTGCCACGCCGCGCGCATGCGCTACCGCACGCGTGGGCGCCTGACCTGCCCGATGGTGCTGCGCGTGCCGTGGGGCGGCGGCATCCGCGCGCCGGAGCACCACAGCGAGGCGAACGAGGCGATCTTCACCAACGTGCCGGGCCTGCGCGTGGTGCTGCCCTCCTCGCCCGCGCGCGCCTACGGACTGCTGCTGGCGGCGATCCGCGAACCGGACCCGGTGATCTTCTTCGAGCCCAAGCGCATCTACCGCCAGTACAAGGAACTCGTGCCCGACGACGGCGAGGCGCTGCCGCTGGACGTGTGCTTCGTGCTGCGCGACGGCACCGACGTGACCCTGGTGACCTGGGGCGCGCAGGTCAAGGAAACGCTGGAAGCCGCCGAAGCGCTGGCCAAGGACGGCATCAGCGCCGAGGTCATCGACGTGGCCACGCTCAAGCCCTACGACTTCGCCACGATCCAGGAATCGGTCGCACGCACCGGCCGCTGCGTGATCGTGCACGAAGCGCCGCGCACCGCGGGCTTCGGCGCGGAGATCGCCGCGCGCCTGGCGGAGGAATCCATGTACGACCTGCTGGCGCCGATCGAACGCGTCACCGGCTACGACACGCACATCCCGCTGTTCCGACTGGAGATGAAGTACCTGCCCAGCGTGGACAAGATCGTGGCGGCGGCCAAGCGCACGCTGGCGGCGGGTTGAGTCGTGGCCCGGCAGGCCCGCGTCGTCCTGCCGCACCGCGCGCCGGATCGCCCCGCGATCCAGGTGCAGGCCGGCGAGCGGGTGACCCTGGGCGATCGCGACACCGAGTGGCCGCAGTTCGTGTGGACCGCGCTGGCCAGCGGCCTGGGCGGCTGGGTGCCCAGCGCGCTGTTCGATGCCGAACGCGGCCAGGCCAGTGCGCTGCAGGACTACGACACGCGCGAGCTCGACGTCGCCGTGGGCGACGTGGTGACGCTGCACCAGGAACTGGCAGGCTGGTGGTGGGCGACGAACGCGGGCGGCGACAGCGGCTGGATCCCCGCGCGCGCGCTCGAGATCATCGAATGACGCTGCTGCCCTTGCCTTGGCTTCGCCCCCTTTGAACAAGAGGGCCACCGGGGATTCGCGCTCGATCCTGTAGGAAGGTGCAAGGCGAATCCCCGTCAGTCCCCCTTTCCGCGAAGGGGGAAGCAATCACACGACCTGCGAGAAATCCCGATGGCCGAAACGAAAACCTTCAAGCTCCCCGACCTCGGCGAAGGCCTGCCCGACGCCACCATCGTCGAATGGTTCGTCAAGGAAGGCGACACGATCCGCCTCGACGACAATCTGGTGTCGATGGAAACCGCCAAGGCCGTGGTCGAGGTGCCTTCGCCGGTGTCGGGCAAGGTCCTGAAGCTGGCCGGCGGTCCGGGCGACGTGATCGTCACCGGAACCATGCTGGCCGTATTCGAGATCGATCCGAACCTGCCGCAGCGCGCGGAAGGCCAGGACACCGGCCACCACCACGGGCCCTCGCACGGGGTGGGCAGCGACGACCCGGCGCCCGACGACAAGGTGGTGGCCTCCAGCGACGGCGGCGCCATCGCCGCCACCGACGCACCGCAGCCGGAGCAGAAGTCCGCGGCCGCAGGCGAGCGTGCGGACAGCGGCACGGTGGTCGGTGCGATGCAGTCCTCCGACGCCGTGCACAGCGAGCAGGCCAGCACCGCCGGCGGCGTGAAGGCGGTGCCCGCGGTGCGCGCCATGGCGCGCAAGCTGGGCGTGGACATCGCGCGCGTGCGCGGCAGCGGCGCCGACGGCGTGGTCACCATGGCGGACGTGAAGCGCGCGGCGGCGGACGGTTCCGCACAGGCGGGTGCGGCGGTGGCAGGCGCGGCTTCAGCCGCAGGCGCTTCTCCGGGCTCGCAAAGTCAGAAGCTCGCGGCTGAAGCCGCTCCTGCAAGCGCAGCCGGCGGCGCGCGCACGCAGCTGTCCGCCACCGGCAAGCCCATGCGCACGCAACCGCCGGGCGTGTCCGCCAGCGGCCAGCCGGAACAGCTGAAGGGCGTGCGCCGCAACATGGCGCGGGTCATGGCCGACGCCCACGCGAAGGTGGTGCCCACCACGCTCGCCGATGACGCGGACATCCACGCCTGGACCCCCGGCAACGATGTCACCGTGCGCCTGATCCGCGCCATCAGCACCGCCTGCAAGGCGGTGCCGGCGCTGAACGCGTGGTTCGACGGCGACAAGCTGGTGCGCACGCTGCACCCGCACGTGGACATCGGCATCGCCGTGGACACCGACGACGGACTGTTCGTGCCCGCGCTGCGCAACGCCGACATGCTGGACGCCCGCGGCGTGCGCGAAGGCATCAACCGGCTGCGCACGCAGGTGCAGGACCGGAGCATCCCGGCCACCGAGCTGACCGGCTACACGATCTCGCTGTCGAACTTCGGCATGTTCGCCGGCCGCTATGCCACCCCGGTCGTCGTGCCGCCGTGCGTGGCCATCGTGGCCGCCGGCCGCGGCCGCCACCAGATCACGCCGGTGGTGGGCGGGTTCGAGGCGCACCGGGTGATCCCGCTGTCGCTGACCTTCGACCACCGCGCCTGCACCGGCGGCGAAGCGGCGCGATTCCTGAAGGCCATGCTGGACGACCTGGCCTTGCCCAACTGACGTCGATGCGCATGAGCGGCGTGGGCCGCGAGCCTTCGCGTGCAGGACGATCGAAGCGAGCGGCTCGCGGCTGAAGCCGCTCCCACAACGAGGAAATTGCCGCATGCCCCATCGCAGCCGCCTGGCCGGTTTCATCATCGACTGCAACACCGACGACCTGGATGCGGCGGCGGATTTCTGGAGCCGCGCGCTGGGCGCCACCATCGCCGACCGCGACGCGGGCGACGGCGAGGCCGAATACCAGATGCTGGGCGACACGCCCGGCGACCTGCACATCGAAGTGCAGAAGGTGGCGCATGCCTCGCGCGTGCACCTGGACATCGAGGCCGACGACATCGACGCCGAAGCCGATCGCCTGGAGGCGCTGGGCGCCAGGCGCATCGGGTTCGTCAAGCGCTGGTGGGTGATGGAGGCGCCCACCGGGCAGCGCTTCTGCGTGGTGCGGATGAAGCACCCGGAACGCGGCGCGCGCGCCAACGACTGGGCGTGACGCGCGTGCAGCGCGCGGCCCACCGAGGGTTTGCCCTAGCTGGTACGTCGCGCATCCCCGGCTAGATTGCGGGGCGAAGGGGAATACCGAGTCCTGCGAACGGATCGTCGCGATCGACGTGCGGGCCACCACGCGAGGGGAACACGATGCGATCGAAGCCTGCCGTCCGCCACCATGCCCTGCCCGTTTTCGCCGGCGCGCTCGCCGCGCTGGCCGCCACCGCGCCCGCACCGGCGCTGGCGGCGCCGGCGTTCCAGTTGCCGTTCGCCTGCGGGCAGGTCTGGTCCGGGCAGACCCGCACCAACCACAACCCGCTGCGCTCGATCGACTTCAACCGCACCGACGACCTGGGCGACGCGGTGCTGGCTTCCGCCGCGGGCACCGTGACCACGGTGCGCAACCTGGGTGGCGACAGCTATGGCAAGTACGTGGTGATCAGCCACGGCAACGGCTGGACCAGCTACTACGCGCACCTGAATTCGTTCTCGGTATCGGTGGGCCAGTCGGTGGCGCGCGGCCGCCAGATCGGCACCGTGGGCTCCACCGGCGGATCCAGCGGGCCGCACCTGCATTACGAACAGCGCTACAACGGCTCGCCGGTGTGGCCCAAATTCAACGGCAGCACGGTCTACTACTACGGCACCCGCAACTACACCAGCGGCAACTGCGGCAGCGTTACCGCCTCCGGCACGGTCAACACCAGCGGCGCCAACCTCAACGTGCGCAGCGGGCCCAGCACCAGCTACGCCATCGTCGACAGCCTGGCCGACGGCACGCGCGTGAGCATCCAGTGCCAGACCACCGGCCAGTCGATCACCGGCACCTACGGCACCAGCAACCTGTGGAACCGGATCGGCAGCGGCCGCTTCATCCCGGACGCCTACACCTACACCGGCAGCGACGGGCGCGTGGCGCCCAATTGCTGACGCCAGCGCCGCTGGAGGCTGGCCGCGGCGGCGGCACGCGGGCAACATGCCGGCCATGAACGGCATCCGGTTCGCCGCATGGCTGCTGGCGTGCGCGGCGGTGGCCGGCACGATCGGTTACCAGCTGGGGCGCCGCACGGCGGCGCCGGCGGCTGCGACTGCGCAGCGCACCGCGACGCAGGCCGATGCCGACGCGGCGCGGCGCAGTCCGGCCACGGCCAGCGCGTATCCGGCCGCAAACGCGCCGGGCAGCTACCAGGCCGACGTGACGCGCGCAGTGCGCGACCCCGCGCAGCTGCGGCGCCTGCTCGCGCGCTACCGCACGGAAACCGAAGCCGACCGCAAGGGCGCGCTGCTGGCGCTGCTGCTGGGCGTCGGCGGCCCCGAGGTGCAGCGCGTGGCGCTGGAGCTGGCGCGCAGCCCGGATCCGGCCACGCGCCGCGACGGGCTGTCGCTGCTGGCCGCCTCCTCGGTGGAAGACGCCCAGGTGCGCACGCTGCTGGTGCAGCAGCTGCAACGCGAACGCGACCCGGCGCTGCTGCGCCAGACGCTGGACCTGCTGGTGCCCGCGCCGCTGCCGCTGGAGGACGCGGCGCCCATGCTCGACGCGCTGTCGCGCCTGCGCACGCATCCCGATCCGGCGGTGCGCGCCGGCAGCGTGCTGCAGTCCGCGCAGTGGGAATCCGGCCAGGCCGCGGAAGAGCTGCTGCACCGCGCGTTGCTGGACCCGGAGCCGCAGGTGCGCGAAGCCGCGATCGCCGGCGTGCTGTCCGCCAGCGTGCGCTCGGATCGGGTCAAGGATGCACTGCTGGCGATCGCCAGCGACCCCGGCGCCGATCCGCAGCAGCGCGGGGCGGCCGTATCGGCCCTGCACGGCTTCCGGCTGGAGCGCGCCGACCATGCGCTGTACCGCCGCGCGCTGCAGGGATTGCCGCCGGACGACGACGGCGCGTAACCCCCCGCGGCCGCGTCAGACCTGCGGGGTGTCGTCGGCCACCACGCGGTTGCGGCCCGCCGCCTTGGCCCGGTACAGGGCCTGGTCCGCGCGTTCGAACACCGTTTCGGGCGTGTCGCGCTGCGGATCGCCCGCGGCCAGGCCGATCGACACGGTGAGCGGGAACGGCAGGTCGCAGGCGGCCACCGCATCGCGGATGCGCTCCGCCACCTCGTACGCCTTGCCCAGCGGCGTGCGCGGGAAGACCAGCAGGAATTCCTCGCCGCCGTAGCGCACCGCCACGTCGGTGGCGCGGATCGAGGCGCCGACCGCCCTGGCGACCGCCCGCAGCGCGGCGTCGCCGGCCAGGTGTCCATGGCGGTCGTTGACGCGCTTGAACAGGTCCAGGTCCATCACCGCCATGGCGTAGCTGCCGCCGGCCAGCTGCGACATGGCTTCGGGCTTGCCGCGCAGGCGGTTGAGTCCGGCACGGTTGAGCAGGCCGGTGAGCTCGTCGTGCAGGGCAACCTGCTTCAGGTCCGCGTTGCGGCGCTGCAGGTCGTCGCGCGCATCGATCAGGCGGCGCACGTCGCGGTCGCGCTGCGCGGCCTCGGCGCCCTGGCGGTTGCGATGCGCGCGCAGTTCCAGCAGCAGCGCGACCTGGCGCGCCAGGGCCTGCAGCGCCTGCCGCTGCGGCGCGTCGAGCCGGCGCACGCGCCGGTCCATCACGTACACCGCGCCCAGGACGTGGCCATCGCCGGTGACGACCGGTGCGCCCGCGTGGAAACGCATGTACGGGGGTTCCACCACCAGCGGATGTTCGCGGAAGCACGGGTCGCGGGTCGCGTCGGCCACCTGCGTCACGCGCCCCGGATCGCGCAGCACGTGATCGCAGGCCGCGCTGGCGCGGGGAATGGCGCCCAGCGTGGTGCCGATGCGCGCCTTGAACCACTGCCGTTCGGCATCGATCAGCGCCACCATCGCCAGCGGCGCGTCGCACAGCATCTGCGCCAGCATCGCGATGTCGTCGTAGGCGGCTTCCGCCGGCGTATCCAGGATGTCCAGCGCATCGAGCGCCGCCAGCCGGCTGCGCTCGGCGGCAACCGCGGCGGCATCGGCGTCGGGAGGTTGGTGGGCGGAAGCGCTCATGCGGTCGCGTGATCGGACCACGCGGCACCGCGCGAGTTCGGCGCCGCGCGATTCAGGCGAACCGCCCCAGCCAGCGCCGCCGCACCAGGAAGGCGACGAGCATCACCGCCAGGAACACGCCATAGCCCACCGACGTGGCGAAGACCTGCTTCCACATGCGCCCGTACCCCGGGTCCGCGCTGGCATGCGCCCACTGCACCGACAGCACGAAGCCGACCGCGCAGGCGGCCAGGGCCGCGATGTCGAACACGCGCCGCGTCGCGTTGCGCGGCTGCCGCGGATACAGCCAGAACAGCGCGCCCAGGATCGCGAACCAGGGCAGGAACAGGATCAGCGCCAGGTTGACCTCGACCAGCGGGCTCATGCCGCACCGCCCGCTTTCGCCGCGGCCTTGTCTGCGTCCGCCGCCGCAAGCGCATTCAGCGCCTCGTCGACGTCGGCTTGCGTCACGCCATCGCCAAGCGCAGCAGCCGCGTCCGCCAGACCCGCATCCCGAGCCCGTAGCGAGGCGATCGCCAGACCGGCATCGCGTGGCGACGCGAAACCACCGCTCTGCAGCAGCAGCTGCTCGCCCCGCACCAGCTTGAAGTAGAACTGGCCATCGGCCTCGCGGTACTGCTTGAACACCGGCAGCTCGCGCGCCGCGGCGAGCGCGGACCAGGTGTGCGCACGCGCAGCGGGCGCGGCCGGCACGCTGGATAGATCGCGCAGTCCCACCGCTTCGCGCAGCGCGCGCATCGCCGGCGTGGCATGGCGCTCGCGCAGGCGCCGCGCACCGTCGCGCAGCACCGCCTCGATGCGCGCCGGGTCCGCCATCAGCGCCTCGTACCGCGCGCGCAGCGGCGACACCTCGGCATCGATGCGTTCGAACGCCTGCTGCTTGGCGTCGCCCCAGGCGATGCCCTCCGCGTACGCCGCGCGCATCCGCGCGGTTTCCTCCGCGCCGGCGAACGCCTGGTAGAGCTGGAACAGCGCCGAACCTTGCGTCTCCTTGGCCTCGCCCGGCGCGCGCGAATCGGTGACGATGGAGAAGATCGACTTGCGCAGCTGCTCGCGCGGCGCGAACAGCGCGATGGTGTTGTCGTAGCTCTTGGACATCTTGCGGCCGTCCAGGCCGGGCAGCGTGGCCACGTGCTCGTCGATCACCGCTTCGGGCAGGGTGAAGTACTCCTTCGAGCCGGGTGCGCCGTACAGGTGGTTGAAGCGCTGCCCGAAGTCGCGCGCCATCTCGATGTGCTGCACCTGGTCGCGCCCCACCGGCACCTTGTGCGCGCCGAACAGCAGGATGTCCGCGGCCATCAGCACCGGGTACATGAACAGCCCGGCGCTGATGCCGGCGTCGTCGTCCTCGCCTTCGGCGCGGTTGCGGTCCACCGCGGCCTTGTACGCATGCGCGCGGTTGAGCAGCCCCTTGCCGGCCACGCAGGTCAGCAGCCAGGTCAGCTCCGGGATCTCGGGCACGTCCGACTGGCGGTAGAACCACACCTTGTCCGGATCCAGCCCGCAGGCCAGCCAGGCCGCGGCGATCTCCAGCGTGGAGCGCTGCACGCGCGCCGGCTGCTGGGTCTTGACCAGGCTGTGGTAGTCGGCCAGGAAGTAGAAGCTCTCCGTGCCCGGCGTGGCGGAGGCCGCGATCGCCGGGCGGATGGCGCCCACGTAGTTGCCCAGGTGCGGCGTGCCGGAGGTGGTGATGCCGGTGAGGATGCGGATGGGGCTTGCGGGGGAACCGGGCTGCATGGCGTGGCCAGGGAAACGAATCCCGCGATTTTACAGGCGCATCCCCCGCGACCGGCCGTGGGCACGCGGCGTCAACCCCACCGCCGCGCCCTGCGCGTTTGCCCGGTTCGACCACCGAGGAGAACGCCCATGCCCTGCCCGTCCCGCCTGTCGCCCCTGCCCCTTGCCGCCCTGCTCGCCGCCGCGCTGCTGCCGGCCGCGTGCGCGCCGCTGCAGGCGCGCAGCCTGGTGGACATCGACCTGGTCGACCGCGAGCGCGGCCAGACGCTGCCCGAATACGCGCATCGCGGCCGCCTGTACGTGCCGGGCGAAGCCGGCCACCGCTACGCGGTGCGCCTGACCAACCACAGCGCCGAACGGGTGCTGGTGGTGCTGTCGGTGGACGGCGTCAACGCGGTCACCGGCGAAACCGCCTCGCCCGCGCAGGCCGGCTACGTGCTGGCGCCGTGGGAAAGCGCGCAGATCGCCGGCTGGCGCAAGTCGCTGGAGGACGTGGCCCAGTTCCAGTTCACCGACCTGCCCGACAGCTACGCGGCACGCACCGGGCGGCCGGACCACGTGGGCGTGGTGGGCATCGCGGTGTTCTTGGAACGCGCACAGTACGCACCGCCGTATCCGGTGACCTCGCCGCCCGTCGCTTCGGGGAACCGCCACGAGCGCTCCGCCGCCGCACGCGCGCCGCAGGCGGCACAGGGACAGGCGATGCAGGAATCGGCCGCGGCCGACGCCACCTCCCCCGGCGCCTATCCCATCGAGCGCGAATCGCGCCGCCTGGGCACCGGCCACGGCGCGCGCGAATGGGCGCCGGCCGGACGGGCCACCTTCGTGCGCGCCTCCACGCGCCCACACCAGGTCACCGAACTGCATTACGACGATGCCGACACCCTGGCGTCGCTGGGGATCGTCCCCTGGCGCGGCTGGCAGGACCGCCACGCGGATTCCGCGCCACGCGCCTTTCCCGATGGATTCGTCGCCGACCCTCCCGGCTGGTAACCGATTCGCTGCGACGACCCGCACCGGGCGACGAGGCCGGGCGCGGGCCGCCACGGACGGCGGACCTACGGGTGCAAGCGAAAGGGCCGGCATGGCCGGCCCTTTCTTGGATGGCGGCGCGGCAGCGCCGCGTGGGCGGGCCAGTCCCGCATGGGGAGCGCGCTCCCGTCGAGCCTGCTCCGTCTGCGCCCTTCGCGCCGGCGCTAGTTGAGTGTGCTCTCGAAGTCGCGCACCTCGCGCTCGGCGCGGTCGCGATCCCAGCCGTACTGCTCCTGCAGCTTGCCGGCCAAGTACTTGCTGTCGCCTTCGGCGACATCGAACACGTCGTCGGTCAGCTTCCCCCATTTCTGCTGTGCATGACCTTTCAGCTGCGTCCACTTGCCCGCGATGATGTCCTTGTTCATGTGCTTACCTCGACTTGCTTGCGCGGCGGGGAATGCCGCACGGGCAGCTTGCTCGCCGTAGCCTTCAGGCAGGATCAAGAGAACGTTTCCGAATCGCTGCGGCCCCCGTTTCCGCAAGCGCGTCGCACCACGCGCTGCACAAAGGAAAACGGGCCGCAGGCGGCCCGTCTTCCACGCATGCGATGCGTTCAACGCATCAGCACTTGCCGTCCTTGCAGTCGCCGGCCTTGTCCTCGACCTTCTCGCCGACCTTCTGTACGTCTTCGCCGACGCCTTCCACGGTGTTGCAGGCGCTCAGGAACGCCGACGAAAACAGCGCGAGCAGCATCAGGGCAGTCAAACGCTTCATGTGAACTCTCCTCATTCCGGTTCTGGGTTGGGGCGGGGGCGCCCACCCGCGCATGGAACCCCATCGCACCGTGAAGCCTGCGTGGAATCCGCGGCCATGGTGGTCGCGCGGCGCCAACCCGCGATGAACCGGCGCCGCTGCGTTCAGCGGCGAGTGGGCCCGCGCGCGCGCTCAGCGGGGATCGGTGGCGCCGGTGTCCTTGGCCGCGTCTTCCATCTTCTCGCCCACTTTCTGCAGGTCCTGGCCGAAGCCGCGCGTGGTGTTGCACGCGGACAGGGCAAACAGGGCCAGCAAGGCCACGGCGGTGAGTCGCTTCATCGGTAGTCTCCGTTGGGTCTGCGCGGCGCGATGGGTGGCGGCTTGGCGCGCAGCGGCGCCGTCGTGTTGATCGCTGCGCGCTCCGGCTGTGCGGATTGTCGGGGATCGGCGCACGGCCGGGAGCGAGTTCGATGCGCTAATCGCGCATCAGGGTCGACTTCCCGAACAGGCTTTCGACCAGGTCCACCGCGACCCGTGCGGTTTCGTTGCGGTTGTCCAGCATCGGATTGAGTTCAACGATGTCCAGCGAGCCCATCCTGCCGCTGTCGGCGATCATTTCCATCACCAGCTGCGCCTCGCGGTAGTTCGGGCCGCCCGGCACCGTGGTGCCCACGCCGGGCGCGATCGAAGGATCGAGGAAGTCCACGTCGAAGCTGACGTGCAGGTGGGTGTCGTCGTCCATCCCGTCCAGCGCCTCTTCCATGGCGCGGCGCATCCCGACTTCGTCGATGTAGCGCATGTCGTAGATGTCGAGGTTGTATTCCTTGACCAGGCGCTTTTCCCCCTGGTCCACCGAGCGGATGCCGATCTGGCGGATGTCCTCGGGCCGTACCGCAGGCGACGAACCGCCCAGGTTGACCAGCGCCTCGGGGCCCAGGCCGCACAGGCACGCCACCGGCATGCCGTGGATGTTGCCCGAGGGCGTGACCTGGCTGGTGTTGAAGTCCGCGTGCGCATCCAGCCACAGCACGCGCAGGCGCTTGCCCATGTCGCGGCAGTGGCGGGCCACGGCGGTGATCGACCCCATGCCCAGGCAGTGATCGCCGCCGAGCATGATCGGCAGGCGGCCGGCGCGCAGTTCGGCGCCTACCGCCTCCATCACCAGCCGGTTCCACTCCACCACTTCGGCCAGATGCCGGTAGCCGTCGTGCGGGGGCTGCCACGGGTTGCCGGGGCCCGACAGGTTGCCGCGATCCACGACTTCCACGCCGCGCTCGGCCAGGGCTTCGCCCAGGCCGGCGATGCGCAGCGCGTCCGGCCCCATCAACGCACCGCGGTGCCCCGCGCCGATGTCGGTGGGGGCACCGATCAGGGACACGGGCGGGAACTGCTTCACGGGCGACCTCCGGTGGTGCCGACAGTCTGACTCGAACAGACGACCTACCGCTTACAAGGCGGTTGCTCTACCAACTGAGCTATGCCGGCAGGCATGACCGCGGCGCGATGGCCGCCGGGGTCCGGATTCTATCCCACCGCCTGCGGGCGCCGCGGCGCTGGATCGGGTGCAGGACACGAGCGCGCAACGGCCTGCACCGCACCGATCGCCCGCGCGGCGGCGTTCGGGTCGAAGCCTGCGGCGCCATCGGCGTCGACCCAGAACGTGGCGCCCGGCGGTCCCTGCACCTGCGCGGCGAAACCGGCGGCCTGCAGGCTGGCCTGGTGCCGCTGCGCCGCCTCGGCGCTGCCGAAGCGTCCCAGCGCGATGCCGTTGGCGTTGGCGCCGTCGCGCATGACGTAGTAGTCGTTGAAGCCGGCCGCATCGATGCGCTGGGCCAGCGCCTGCGCCGCGGCCGGATCGGGCTGCGGCGGCATGACCACGTTCCAGGCGCCGCGGGTGCTGCCCTGGGGGCCCACGCGCGCGGACAGCACGCCGGCCGGCAGCGCGGCTCGCGCGGCCTCGGCGGCAGCAGGGTCCGCGAACGGCCCGAGGCGCGCGCACACCGTGGCCGGCGCCGCCGCTGCGCCCGGCGCGTCGGGAACGGGTGCCGGGGGCGGCACGGCGGCCGAGGCCACGCGCGCACCGGCTGCGCCGGGCGGGGCCTCGGACACCAGCTGCAGGCGCGGCACGCCCGCGGGGTGCGCGGGCGGCGCCGCGGGCGCGGAGGCGGGGGCCAGCCACCACCAGGCGGCCACGCCCGCGTTGAGCACCAGCAACAGCACGATCAGCGCACGCATCACCATGCGCGCGATTCTAAGGTCACGGTGCGGCGTCGCCGATGCGCGCCCACGCCGCCAGGCCTTCCAGCACCAGCCCGTGCGCGAGCGTGGCCGCGGGCAGGTGCCGCGCCAGGGACGCCGCGCCGCCACCGTGCAGCAACAGTGCCGGCGTTGCGCCCAGCACGCCGCGCGCCTGCGCCAGGCTGCGCTCCACCAGCGCGATCGCCGCACCCTCGCAGCCGGAGGCCAGGGCGTCGTCGGTGTCGGCGGCGAACTCCCGGTACGTGCCGCCGACCGGCGGCAGTTGCGGCGCGCGCGCATGCAGCGCTTCGCGCATGGTCGCCGGCGAAGGCGCGATGCGTCCGCCGCGGTGCTGGCCGGACGCATCCAGCAGGTCGAGGGTGAGCGCGGTCCCCACCGACACCACCAGCGCATCGCCGCCGCGCCCACGCGCGGCCAGCAGCGCCAGGAAGCGGTCCACGCCCAGGCGTTCCGGCGCGGCATACGCGATGCGCACTCCGCCGCAGCGCGGGAGCGTGCGCGCCACGTGGATCCGTGCGAAGCGCTGCGACAGCGCCTGCAGCAGGGCATCGCGCAGCGGCGCGGCCGCCACGCAGGCGACGTACGCCACCTGGCCGCGCGGCAACTCGGCCCGGGCCAGCGCCTCCGCCGCGCCGGCATGCGCGAAGGCTTCGGCTTCACCCATGCCGGGAGCGGACGCCAGCGTCGTCCACTTCAGGCGCGTGTTGCCCAGGTCGAACAGCCACGTATCCGGTGCACCGCTCATGCGCGGCGCACGCTGACTTCGCCGGAGTGCACGCGCCGCTCCACGCCCGCCACCGACACCCGCAGCGCGCCGTCGTCGGCGATGCCCAGGGCCGTTGCGGGCGTCAGGCCGTCTGGCTGGTGCAGCACCACTTCCGCGCCATGCAGCGCGTCCAGTCGCGCATAGCGCGACAGGAACGGCGCCAGGCCCGTAGCGTCGAAGACGTCCAGAGCGGGCAGCAGGTGGTCGAGCAGGCACGCCGCGATGGCATTGCGCCCCGGCAACGGCGCCAGGTGGTGGGCAAGGTCCGTCCAAGGCTGGTCGAGCGCCTCGCCGACGGCCGCAGGCATGCGCAGGTTCAGGCCCAGCCCGACCACGGCGCTGGCGGTGCCGGCCGCCTCGCCGCTGCCCTCCACCAGCAGCCCGCCCAGCTTGCGCTGCGCCACCACGAGGTCGTTGGGCCACTTCAGCGCGGCCGCCTGCAGGCCCAACGCATGCAGCGCCTCCGCCACCGCCACGCCTGCCGCCAGGCTCAGCCCCCCCAGGCGCGCCAGCCCACCGTCGAAACGCCGCGACAGCGACAGCAGCAGGCTGTTGCCCGGTGGACCGACCCACGGGCGCCCGCGGCGCCCCCGGCCCGCGCTCTGGCGTTCGGCGAACAGCACCTGCGTGCCCTGCGCCGGCGCGGCGCGGCGCAGGGCCTCGGCGTTGGTGGAATCCAGCGACCACGCGACCTCCAGCCCGGCGAGCCCCGCCGCGGCGGCGGGTGCCATGGCGCCCCGGATCGCGTCCGCGTCCAGCAGTTCCAGCGGATGCTCAAGGCGGTAGCCGCGCCCGGCTTCGGCGTGGATGGGCACGCCGCTGGCACGCAGCGCCTCGATGCGTTTCCACACCGCCGCGCGGGTCAGGCCGAAGCGGCGCGCCAGCGCGTCGCCCGAGCTGGCGCCCTGGCCCAGCGCCTGCAGAAGATCGCGTTCGTTCATGCCGCTCCGCCCCGTCCGGCACCGATTATCGGCCACGCGACGCTACCGCACCGCAGCATGCAACCTTCTGCGCCCGGCCTGCATCCAAGCTATAGTTCACGAGTCCCTCTCCCGAGCGGACATACCGGGCCACCGCCATGACCAGCCTCCACCGCTCCCGCATCGCCTGCGCGCTGCTGTCCGGCGCCCTTGTCCTGCTGCCCGCCGTAGCCGGGGCGCGCGAAGTGCGCCTGCAGGGACCCAACGGGAATGGCGGGACATGTCCGGAAGCCAGCGTGGACGAACACGATCCGGTGCCGCTGCCGCAGGCCGGCAAGCGCGGCCCGGTCCGCGACAAGCCCAAGGCCACGCCGATGGTCCGCGGCGGCGACGCCACGAGCCGCCCGCGCTGGCACAGCATCTTGCCCGGGATGATCCGCTGAGGCATGCCGCGCTCGCTGCTGGGGTTCCTGCGGCGCAGCCCTGAACCGATCGACGCCGAACTGTGGCAAGCGGCCCTGCGCCGAGTGCCATGGGCGCGCGGGCTGGATGCCGGGCGCAAGGCGCGCCTGGCCGACCTCGCCGCGGCCTTCGTGCAGCGCAAGACGATCACGCCGGTCGGGGCGCTGGCGCTGGACGCCACCGACCGCACCGTACTGGCCGCCGTGTGCTGCCTGCCGCTGCTGGAATTCGGTGCGGAAGGCCTGCATGGCTGGTCGCAGCTGCTGGTGTACCCGGACGCGTTCCGCGCGCACCGCAGCCACGTGGACGCCGCCGGCGTCATGCACGAATGGGACGACGAGCTGATCGGCGAAGCCTGGGAACAGGGGCCGATGGTGCTGTCGTGGGCCGACGTGCTGGCCGACCTGGACGAACCCGGCGCGGGCTACTGCGTGGCGGTGCACGAGATGGCGCACAAGCTCGATGCGCTCGATGGCGTGCTCGACGGCACGCCGCCGCTGCCGCGCGCGTGGCAGCGCGCGTGGGCAGGCGATTTCCAGCGGGCGTACGACGGCTTCTGCGCCCAGGTCGATGCCGGCCAGGACGTGGCGATCGATCCGTACGCGGCCGAAGCGCCGGAAGAATTCTTCGCGGTATGCAGCGAATACCACTTCAGCGATCCTGCGCTGCTGCGCGCGGCGCTGCCGACGGTCGCCGCGCACCTGGAACGGTTCTACGGGCGGTCGGGCCTGTAGCCGCTGTTTCGCCGGCACGTTGCTGCGAGAGGCTCGCGGGCGGGGCCGCCGCTACAGGCGTCCGGTGGTTAGATTTCCGGGCGAAGCGCTAGCGGCGGAAGCCGTTCCCACGAATCGGCGGGCCGATGTTTCGCGGCGCCGACGCCTGCGTTCGAAGCGCGTCACAGCCCGGGTGGCAGCACGACCTCGAACCGCGCGCCGCCCATTTCCGGCGAGGCGCCGGTATGCAGTTCGCCGCGGTAGCTGCGCACGATGTCCTGCACGATCGCCAGGCCGATGCCGTGACCCTGGACGCGCTCGTCGCCGCGCACGCCGCGCTGCAGGACATGCGCCATGCGCTCGGGCGGGATGCCGGGGCCGTCGTCTTCGACCACGATGCGCAGGCCCGGGCGGCGGTTGGGCGCCGTGTCGCCGGTCTGCACGGTGAGCAGCACGCGCGATTTCGCCCACTTGAACGCATTTTCCAGCAGGTTGCCGAGCAGTTCCTGCAGGTCGCCCGGCTCGCCGTGGAAGCGCGCCTGTTCGTCCAGGTCGAACTCGCACAGCACGCCCTTGGCGGCATGGATCTTCTCCAGGCCCTGCACGATCTGCTCGGCGTGCGGCGCCACTTCCACCGGCGCGGCGAACAGCTTGTGCGCACCGGACGCGGCGCGCCCCAGCTGGTAGCCGACCAGGTCGTTCATGCGCTGCACCTGCACGCCGACTTCCTCGCGCAGTTCGGCCTCGCTGGTGCCGCTGTCCAGTCGCGCGCGCAGCACCGCAAGCGGCGTCTTCAGGCTGTGCGCAAGGTCGGCCAGCGTGTTGCGCTGGCGGTCGATCTGCTCGCGTTCGCTTTCGATCAGCGCGTTGATGCTCTCGGTCAGCGGTTCCAGCTCGCGCGGATGCAGCTCGCTCATGCGGTTCGCCTGGCCGCGGTGCACGCGCTTGAGCTCGTGCACCACGCGGCGCAGCGGCCACAGGCTCCAGCGCAGGATCAGCGCCTGCAGCAGCAGCAGGATGGCGCCGGCGCCGCCCAGGTAACCCCACAGCGCCTGCCGGAACACCCGGACCTGGTTGCGCAGGTTGGTGGTGTCTTCCAGCACGTAGATCGTGTACGGGAACTGCGCCTGCGGCGTGTCGCCCCAGGTCAGGCCCACGCCGAAGCGGTACGCCTCCCCCGGGGCGCCGTCGATCTCGGTCAGCGCCAGCGGGCCGTCGAACGCTTCGCGCCGCGGCTCCAGCATCGGCCCGGCAGGCAGGCCCGGGCCTTCGGCCGACGCCGACTGCCAGCGGGCATTGGGCAGCACGATTTCCGCATACAGGCCGCTGCCCGGCCGGCGCAGGCGCGGGTCGGGGGGATCGTAGGGAGGGATCAGGTCGCCGCCGCGGCCGAATTCGGTCTCCGCGGCGTAGAACAGCACCATGCTGCGCAGGCGTTCGCGCAGGCCGTTCTCGGCGGTGCGGATGAACGCGCGGTCGAGCGCGTAGCCGGCCAGCGCAAGGAACGCCACCAGGCCCAGGCTCGCCGCCAGCAGCTGGCGAGACTGCAGCGAGCGCGGACGCCAGCCGAAGCCGCCACGGGCGCGCGCGCTGCTCATCCCTGGAAGACGCGGGGCGGACGGTTCGGCCGGCTCAGCCCTCGTTGCTGCGCGGGATGGCGAAGCGGTAGCCGCGGCCGCGCACGGTCTCGATCGGCTTCAGCGTGCCATCGGGATCGAGCTTCTTGCGCAGGCGGCCGATGAAGACTTCCAGGACGTTGGAATCGCGGTCGAAATCCTGCTGGTAGATGTGCTCTGTCAGATCGGCCTTCGAGACCAGTTCGCCGGCGTGCATCATCAGGTACTCGAGCACCTTGTACTCGTAGCTGGTCAGGTCCACGTTGCCGCCGTTGACGCTCACCGTCTGCGCGGCCAGGTCCAAAGTGACCGGCCCGCATTCCAGCGTGGGCTTGCTCCAGCCGGCGGCGCGGCGCACCAGCGCGTTGATGCGTGCCAGCAGTTCCTCGACATGGAACGGCTTGACCAGGTAGTCGTCGGCGCCCTGCTTCAAACCGTCGACCTTGTCCTGCCAGCTGGAACGCGCGGTCAGGATCAGCACCGGGAACTGCTTGCCTTCGTCGCGCAGCGCCTTGATCAGTTCCATGCCGGACATTTTGGGCAGGCCCAGGTCGATGATGCCGACGTCGAAGGGAACTTCGCGGCCCATGTACAGGCCTTCCTCGCCATCCTGCGCCGCGTCCACGGCGAAGCCTTCGCGCTTCAGGCGCGCGGCCAGGGTTTCGCGCAGGGGTGCCTCGTCTTCCACCAGCAGGATACGCATGCGTCAATCTCCGTCGAATTGGGGTTGGTCCCGCCGCGCGGGCGCAGCGCTACACCTGGGTCGGTGCAGAGGGTGTCGGATCAATCGTCGTCGTCGCGTGCAGGGCGCCGCCTCGCGTCGCGGTCCTGGTGGCGGCGGTCCTGGCCGTGGCGGTGATCGTCGTGCGCGCGCGGGTCGTCCATGTAGACGCGCACGCGGCCGCGGTCGTCGAGCACCTTGACGCGGTGCATCTCGCGGCCGTCGAACGGCACGCGCTCGGCGCTGAGCACTTCGCCGCGCGTATCGCGCTCGATCCGGCGCACGCTGTCGGAGAGCGTGTGGTCGTCCGCCGGCGGCGGCGCGCCGCGGCCGCGGCCCTGCGCCCACGCATCGGATGCGCCCACGCACAGCAGGGCGGAACCGAGCACGAAGGTGGCGAGGCGATGCGACATGACGGGGAACGTCTCCGGAAGGGCGATGCAGCGGCGGATCGGGTGGCGGGCCGGCACGGCGCGCGCCCGGGTTTGCTCGCCCATCCGTGGCGGAGGCGAATTGTCGAAACGGGGCGGTGAATCCATCCTTAATTTGCTGAACGGACCCGCGTCCGCGTCCCGGTGACCACGGTGCAAGTGCTTGAACGCTAGAAGATTTCCGCCACGCAGCAGCGCAGCGAGCCGCCCGCGACTTCGATCGCCTGCAGCGCCGCGCAGCGCACCGTGAAGCCGGCTTCGTGCAGCCCCGCCCGGGTGGAGGGCGTCAGCGCGTCCGCGGCCGCCGCGCTCATCCACACGCTGCCGGGCGCCAGCGCGATGGCGTTGCACGCGAACGCGGCATGTTCCCGCGCGCCGACCCGGATGGCGTGCGGCGCGTACAGCGACGCGATGGCCTCCACCACGCGCGGATCGGCGAATCCCGCCGCGCTGAGCAGCGCGGCGCGCCCGGCCAGCAGCGCCAGCACCACGTTGGTGTGGTACTCGCCGGGCGCCAGCTCGAAGGCCAGGGTGGCGCGCAGCCCGAACGCCTCGTGCATCAGCGCGGCGCCTTGCAGGTCGCAGCGCTCGGACAGGCCGCAGAAGCCGAGCCCGCGGGCGCGGTCGATCACCAGGGCGCCGGTGAGTTCGCACGCATGCGGCTGCGTGGACAGGTCGATTTCCCGATACCCGGCCACGTCGCGGAAGAAGCCGCGGATGTCGGCGCGCGCCGCTTCGCGCTGGCGCACGGGATGGCGCATGCGCCCCACCACCAGCCGCCCCGGCGCGGTCGCGAAGACGTTGTTGGGGAATACCGCATCGGGCGCGTCCGCATCGCCCGGGAAGCAGATCACCGGCAGCTCGCCGGCCAGCGCGCGCTGCAGTTCGCGATGCTGCGCGCACGCCGCGCCGGCGTCGAAGCGCGCGGCATCGGCCATGTAGCGGTTGTCCTGCGCCGATTGCGTGGCGCGCGCGAATCCGTCGGGCGCCACCAGGAAAGCCGCGCGTGCGCACGGCGGGCCGAAGTCGGGAGCGACGCCGCGCGCGAACGCCACGAACGCGTCGATGTCGCGCGTCAGCACGGGCACGCGCTCATGCGGCGGCGCGCTCGCCGGCCTCGGTCATCGCCAGTGCGCGTTCCACCAGCGCCCAGCCGGCGCCTTCGCGATGCGCGCCTTCGCTGAGCACCTGGCGGAACGCGCGCCCGCCGCGCTCGCCGCCGAACAGCCCGAGCCAGTGGCGGCTCATGCGGTTGAGCGGGACGCCGCGTTCCAGTTGCGCCTCGACGTACGGCCGCATCGCCCGCAGCAGCGCACCGCGCGTGCGCAGCGGGCGTTCGAACCAGGCCGCGTCGAGCCGGTGCAGCAGGTACGGGTCGTGGTACGCGGCGCGCCCGAGCATGGCGCCGTCCACGTGCTGCAGGTGTGCGGTGGCCTCGGACGCATCGGCGATGCCGCCATTGACCACCACCTGCAGCGCCGGCCGCTCGGTCTTGAGCCGGTAGGCCCAGTCGTAGCGCAGCGGCGGCACCTCGCGGTTCTCCTTGGGCGAAAGCCCCTGCAGCCATGCGTTGCGCGCATGCACGACGAACAGGCCGCAGCCCGCCGCCGCCACCGTGTCGATGAAGGCGAGGAATCGGCCGAAGTCGTGGTCGTCGTCCACCCCCAGGCGGCATTTCACCGTCACCGGCACGCCGGGCGGCACCGCGGCGCGCATCGCGGCCACGCTGTGGGCGACCAGCGCCGGTTCGCGCATCAGGCACGCGCCGAAGCGCCCGGCCTGCACGCGGTCGGACGGGCAGCCGCAGTTGAGGTTGATCTCGTCGAAGCCGTGTTCCGCCCCGATGCGCGCGGCCTGCGCCAGCAGCGCAGGCTCGCTGCCGCCCAGCTGCAGCGCCACCGGATGCTCCACCGGGTCCATCGCCAGCAAGCGGCCGCGGTCGCCGTGGATCACGGCATTGGCGTGCACCATCTCCGTGTACAGCCGCGCGCCCGGGGCGATGCTGCGGTGGAACACGCGGCAGTGGCTGTCGGTCCAGTCCATCATCGGGGCCACGGACAGGCGCAGCGCGTGCGCCGGGGGCGTGTCGCGCGGATGCGATGCGGGATCGCCGCGGTCGGGATGCGCCAGTGCGCTCATGTGGTCGGTTCGCGAAGTGGCAGGGAAACGGCGCGCAGCGGCCCGGCGCCGCGGGCCTGTGGCGCTAGGTTACAGCGCCGCATCCGGCGCCCCGGGCAGCACCGCGCTGGCAGGTGCGTGGCGGATCCGGCGCGCTAGGCAATCGGCGGCAACCGGCGCATCCTGCGTTGCGATGGAGACCCCCGAGCGCCCCGTCTGCGGCAAACCGCCACCGGCCGAGGCCAGCGCCGCGGCGATCCTGGTCGTCGACGACGACCCGGAGATCCGCGCGCTGCTGCACCGCTACCTGGCAGGCCACAACTTCGCGGTGGAAACCGCGGCCAGCGGCGCGCAGATGCGCGACGCGCTGGCCCGGGCCAGGCCGGACCTGGTGCTGCTGGACCTGGGGCTGCCGGATGCGGACGGACTGGGACTGTTGCAGCAGATCCGCGCGCGCGGCGCCCCGGTCATCGTGGTCAGCGGCCGCGGCGACACGGTCGAGCGCGTGGTCGGCCTGGAACTGGGGGCGGACGACTACGTGTCCAAACCCTTCGACCTGCGCGAGCTGCTGGCGCGCGTGCGCGCGGTGCTGCGCCGCGCCGCGGCGCCCACGCCGTCCGCGCCGGCGGCACCGCGGCTGCGCTTCGACCGTTTCGAGCTGGACACCGGCGCGCGCCGGCTTCGCGAGGGCCCCCAGGCCGAGGTGCCGCTGACCACCGGCGAATACGACCTGCTGCTGGCGCTGCTGGAGCAGCCCAACCGCGTGCTCAGCCGCGACCAGCTCATGGGTGCGTTGCATGGGCGCGAAGCCGGCCCGTACGACCGCGCGATCGACGTGGCGATCGCGCGGCTGCGGCGCAAGATCGAGCGCGACCCGGGCACGCCTACGCTGATCCGCTCGGTGCGGGGCGCCGGCTACCTTCTGGCGGCCGACGTCGAGCGCCTGTAGGCGCACGCCGCATGCACGAGCCGACGCTGCACCCGGATCTGTTCGAGGCGGTGCCGGACGCGTTGCTGACCGTGGACACGCACGGCCGCGTGATCCGGGCCAACCGCCATGCGGAAGAGCTTTTCGGCTACCCCTCCGGCGGGCTGGACGGCCTGGACGTGGACGCGCTGGTGCCGGCCGCGGCACGCGACCGCCATCGCCAGCACCGCGCCGGCTACATGGCCCGGCCACGCACGCGCCCGATGGGTGCCACCGAGCAGAGCCTGACCGGACTGCGCCGCGACGGCAGCGAGTTCCCCGTGGAGATCGCGCTGAGTCCGTTCACGGGCGCCGAAGGCACGTGCTTCCTGGCATCGGTGCGCGACATCTCGCGCACCGCACGCGAGCGCCAGGCCGAGGCGCGCGAGCGTTACCACGCCCTCGAGGTCCGCATCGCGCGGCTGGTGCTGGAGCAGGCCGGCACCGCTCGCCTCGTCGAGCGCCTGCCGTCGCTGCTGGCGGAGGTGCTGGACGTGCAGTCCGTGGCGATCTGGCTGCCGGGCGACGACGGCAGGCATGCGACCCAGTGCGAACAGGTCGGTCCGCAGTGGACCGCGGCCTTCGCCGCAGGCGCCGCGCAGGCGCTGCCGGCCGACGCGATCGTGGTCGAGGACTGCGCGCGCCCGTTGGCGGACGCGTCCGGATTCCCGGTGGCGCTGCCGGCCACGGGGTGCGCGGCCTACCTGCCCCTGTTCGACCGGGACCGCATCATGGGCGCGCTGCTGGCCGCCGATCCGCAGCCGGGCCGCTTCGGGCGCGATGCCCGGCATCTGCTGCAGAACGCATCGCACATGCTGTCGGCGGCGCTGCGCCAGCGCCGGATCGAGGAGCAGCTCACGCATGCGCAGCGCCTGGATGCCATCGGCCAGCTGACCGGCGGCATCGCGCACGACTTCAACAACCTGCTGACCGTGCTGTCGGGCAGCCTGCAGCTGCTGGAAACCGAATGCCGCAGCGACTCCGGGCAGGAGCTGATCGCCAGCGCGCTGCGCTCGGTGGGACGCGGCGCCGAACTGACCGGCAAGCTGCTGGCGTTCGCCAGGCGGCAGCGCCTGCTGCCCAGGTCGGTGGACGTGGCGGCGCTGTTCGCGGACGTGTCGGCGATGCTCAGGCGCACGCTCGGCGACGCGATCCGGATGGAGAGCGACCTTGCGCAGCCGCTGCCGGACGTCTACGTGGACCCGGGACAGCTGGAGGCCGCGCTGGTCAACCTGGCGCTCAATGCGCGCGACGCCATGCCGCAGGGCGGCACGATCCGGCTGGGCGCCCGGCATGCGCCGATCGGTGCCACCGGTGCCGAGCCGGAGGTGCCCGCGGGCGACTTCGTGCGCATCAGCGTGAGCGACACCGGCCGCGGCATGGCGGCCGAGACGCTGGAGCGGGCGACCGAACCGTTCTTCACCACCAAGGGCGCGGGCCGCGGCAGCGGTCTGGGCCTGAGCATGGTGTACGGCTTCGTGCGCCAGAGCGGCGGCGGCCTGCGCATCGAAAGCGCCCCGGGCAGCGGCACCCGGGTGATCCTGTACCTGCCCACCGCACGCGACCGGCCCCAGGCCCTGCCCGCAGCCGCGGCCCCGCACGCGAGCGGGCGCGGCGAGTCGGTGCTGGTGGTGGAGGACGACGCGGACGTGCGCGGCATCGCCTGCGCGTTCCTTCGGTCCGCGGGGTTCCGGGTCGTGGCCGCGGCCGATGCCGCCCAGGCGCTGGCGCTGCTCGACGGCGGCGAACCGCTCGACCTGCTGTTCACCGACCTGATGCTCGGCCCGGGCATGGACGGGCATGCACTGGCGCGCGAGGCGCGCCTGCGCCGGCCGCAGCTCGCGGTTCTGCTGGCGTCCGGCGACGAGGCGCGTGCCGGCATCCCCACCGGCTTCAGCCTGCTGCGCAAGCCCTACCTGCGCGACCGGCTGACCGCCGAGGTGCGGCGCCTGCTGGACCGGTCCGCGGAGGCGCCCGGCGTGTCCGCCTGAGCGCGCGCGACGCGTGACGGGTCAGTGGCAGTGCACGCCGCCGTGCTGGATCGCCTGCAGGCCCGCCGCATCGGCGATCCGGACCTGGCGGCCGTCCACTTCGATCAGGCCCCGCGCCTGCAGGCGCGTCAGCGCGCGGGTCACCGTCTCCAGCTGCAGGGCCAGGAAACTGCCGATTTCCGCGCGCGTCATGCGCAGCGTGAGCCGGCGTTCGCTGAAGCCGAGCGCGGACAGGCGCGCGGCCAGGTCGAGCAGGAACGAGGCGACCCGCTGTTCGGCGCCGAGCGTGCCGATCGCAAGCATCCAGCCCTGGTCGCGCCGGATCTCGGCGGCCAGGCAGGCGGTCAGGCCCCGCTGGATCCCGGCATCCTGGTGCAGGGCCGCGCAGGGCAGCTCCCACACCTCGCCCACGTCCAGCGACACCGCATCGCAGGCGTGCACCGCCATGTCCAGCGCGTCCAGGCCGAGCAGGTCGCCGCGCATGCGGAAGCCGGTGATCTTCTCGCGCCCGTCCTCGCTGACCAGGCTGGTCTTGAACACGCCGGCATGCACCAGGAACAGCGCATGCCGCGGCTGACCCGCGCGGAACACGTACTGGCGCGCGCGCAGCAGCCGCCGCTGCGCCGGCAGCCGGGCGACCAGGGCCTCGAACGCAAGCGGTACGCCGGGGGCCGTGCCCGCCCACCCGTACGTGGTTGCGGGGACTTCGCCGTGGCTGCGCGTGGAGACTTCCAACATGGTCCGCCCTCCCGTGGTGTGTGCGCAGGGTGGCGGCGCAGTGTGTCGCGCGGATGCGCGCCCGGTAACGGTGCGTAACGGTCTGTAACCGGCTGCGCGCGCGCTGATCTGGATCAAGCACCGGCGCGCCGGCCGATGCACGCTGGCTGCCAGCCCCGCTGCCGGCCTGCCGATGTCCCTGCGCACGGACGATGTGTTCAACCACTTCTCGAAGATCGCCGCGCGCGCGTCGGGACGGCCCGCCACGTTCGCCATCGCCGTGCTGGTGATCCTGGGCTGGCTGGCCAGCGGGCCCTGGTTCGGCTTCAGCGACACCTGGCAGCTGGTCATCAACACCGGCACCACCGTGGTGACGTTCCTGATGGTGTTCCTGATCCAGAACACCCAGCTGCGCGACACCGAGGCCATGCAGATCAAGCTGGACGAGCTGATCCGCGCGACCGGCGCCGCCAACAACGCGCTGCTGGACCTGGAAGAGCTGGACGAACGCACGCTGGATGCCTACCGCGCCCGCTACGAGGCGCTGGCGCGCGCATCGCGCCGCCGGCATCCGGACACTCAATGCGAGAACAGCACCGGCACCGGCGACGTACGGTAGAGCGTGCGCGTGGTGCCGCCGAAGACCTGCTCCAGCACGCGCGCATGGCCGTACCCACCGGCGACGATCGCGTCGGCGCCGCTGGCCCCTGCGTACTGCACGATCGCCTGGCCGGTGGAGCGGTCGTGGCGCTGCTCGCGCACGATCGTGGCGTCCACGCCGTGGCGCTGCAGGTGGCGCGCCAGCGCCTGGGCGGGTTCGTCGCCGCCCGGCGACGGCGGCGGTTCCAGGTTGTCGCGAACCGCCAGCACCACGACCCGCCGCGCCGCCCGCAGCAGCGGCAGCGCGTCGTGCACCGCGCGCGCCGCCTCGCGCGTGGCCTTCCAGGCGATCACGATCCGCTCGAAGCGCGGCGCATCGCCTGCGCCCGGGGGCACCGCCAGCACGGGCCGCCCCGAGGCGAGCAGCAGCGCCGCGAACAGATGCGCATCGGCATCGGTGGGCGCGCGCGGGCGGCCCAGCACCACCAGGTCGCTGTGGCACGCGTGCGCCAGCGCCTGCTCGGCGGGCGTCATCCAGAAGTGTCCGGTGGTGCGCACCTCGACCTGCGCCGGCTGCCCGGCCAGGGCCCGCCGCATGTCGGCGGCCAGCGCGTGCGCCGCGCCATGCACTTCTTCCTGGATGGTTTCGTACACGCCCACGGGGAAGTACTGCCACCCGGCCATGAGCGGCGCGACCGCGCTCATCCCCACCACCACCTCGACCCGGCCGCGCAGCGGCGTGGCCAGCGCGCAGGCGCAGCGCACGGCATCCGGCTCCGGACGGCCGAGCATCGCGGGAACCAGGACCTGCGTGTACATGCGCACCTCACCGGACCGACCGTCGCCACGCTGGCACTGCGGGCGCGCGCCCGGGTTGATGCGGATCAAGCCCGGGCTGGCAAACCGGATCTAAGGTCGGCGGCACCTCCCCCGGACGACCGGCAATGAACACCTTCGCACCGCCCGCCCTGCAGGACGACTACCCGCGCTGGTCGGAAACCCTGCGCGACCGCAGCCACGTGCTGATCCGGCCGATCACGCCGCAGGACGCGCCGGCCGAACGCCGGTTCATCGAACACCTGTCGGCGCAGGCGCGCCGGTTCCGCTTCCTGGGCCAGGTCGCCCATCCCGGCGACGAGACCATCGACCGGCTGACCCGGATCGACCGCGCGCACGAAGCGGCCTTCGCCGCCGTGGTCCGCGAGGATGCGCATGACCGGATCGTCGGCGTGAGCCGCTATGCGGCGGACGCGGACGGCCTGCGCTGCGAATGCGCGGTGACCGTGGACGATGCCTGGCAGGACAAGGGCCTGGGCACGCTTCTGATGCGCCACCTGATCGAGGTGGCGCGCGCCCGGGGCATGCGTGCGATGTACTCCGTCGATTCCGCAGAGAACATCGCCATGGCCGACCTGGCGCACTTTCTGGGCTTCCGCACGCGGCCCGATCCGGACGACCGCAGCCAGGTCATCCACGAACTGGCGCTTTGACCCGAGCCGCGCGCGCGTGCGAGTGCCCGCGTGCGGCCGCGGCGGCCGGTAACCGGGCGCCAGCACGTCGAAGGCGCATGGCGCCTTTCGCAGTGGTGACGTCGGGCGCGGATACGCAGTGCCGCACGCACGGCACCCGCCGCAATGCAGGGGCGCGGCAGCGGCCTTGGCGTGGCGCCTGGTTTCGACACGAACGTTACGACACGCACGCGTCGGGATCGGATCCACGGCAGCCTGGTCCGTGCGTGCAGTGCGCAAACCTTCGTGCCGCCCCCCCAGGTCAGTGCGAGAACAGCACGGGCACCGACGCGGTCAGCAGCAGTTCGCGGGTCACCCCGCCCATGGCCCATTCGCGCAGCCGCGAGTGTCCATAGCCGCCGGCCACGATCAGCTGCGCATAGCTTTCGCGCGCGTGTTCCAGCAGTACGCCGCTGACGCCGCGCGACCTGGCATCGCGCACCACCACGTTGGCTTCCACCCCGTGCCGGGCGAGGTGGTTGGCGATGTCCGCGCCGGGCTGTTCGCCGTGGCCCAGTTCGCCCCCCACGGGGTTGATCGCCAGCACGTCCACCCGATCGGCCTGCAGCAGCAGCGGCAGCGCGTCGTGCAGGGCGCGCGTGGCCTCGCGCGTGGGCCGCCAGGCCAGCACGATGCGCTTCGGCGGCACCGCCGCCTTGCAGCGCGGCGGCACCACCAGCACCGGGCGGCCGGATTCCAGCAGCATCGCGCCGAAGTAGGCGTGGTTCACCGTCGCCTCCGCCGTATCGCCGATGGCGCCGGCGACGATGGACAGGTCCGCGTAGTGCGCGTGGTGCGCCGCCACGCGGCCGGGTTCGGCCACCAGCGCCTCGACCACGCGCACCTCGCTGGCCACGGCTTCCTTGCCCAGGCGTTCGCGCAGGCGCGACGCGTTGACCTCGGCCTGTGCACGCAGCTTGCCGTAGACATCGCTCATGGCCAGGTCGGGCGACAGCCCCCACGGATTGCCGGCAGGCACCGGCAGGTTGACCATCTCCAGCACGGTCAGGTGCGCGTCGAACGCCTTCGCCAGGTCCAGGCCGACGTTGATGGCATCGGCATCGGCGGGGGTGGCGGTGATGGGGACGATCAGGTCCTTGTACATGGTGGCCTCGCAGGTGGTGTCGCTGCGGGCCATTGCACGGCCTGCGCCGCGGCGGCGCGTTGACCTGCGTCAATCCGTCGTGGCGGGCTGCGTCCTGCGCGCGCGGTTGACCGCCGTCAACACGTGCCCGCCTGCGCACGTCCACCCTGCGGCACCCACCGTGCGGGAGAACCGCCATGCGCGTCGGCGCAGCCCTGTGCGTGACCGCGCTGCTGCTGTGGCGGCTGGCCGCGGCGCAACCGGCACCGCAGGCCGCACCACCGGCCGCGGCGCCCGAGCTGCCGTTGCCGGCGGCCGGCTACGTGTGGCAGCCGCAGATCGCGCCGGACGGGCCGGTCGGCATCGTCGTCGACCTGCGCGCGCAGCGCGTGCACGTGTACCGCAACGGCGTGCGCATCGGGCTGTCGCGCGCCAGCACCGGACGGCCGGGATTCGAGACGCCACCGGGCGTGTACACGATCCTGCAGAAGGAGCGCACGCACGTGTCCAATCTGTACGAGGGCGCGCAGATGCCGTACATGCAGCGGCTCACCTGGAGCGGCATCGCGCTGCACGCAGGCACGGTTCCCGACCGGCCCGCCTCGCACGGATGCATCCGCCTGCCGCTGCCGTTCGCACAGCGCCTGTTCGATGTCACCCGGCGCGGCATGACGGTGATCGTGAGCGATGCGCTGCCGGCCGCACCGGGCTGGCTGCAGCCCGCGCCGCTGGCGGCGCTGGCCCCCTTGGGCGTCGGTGCGGCAGGTGCGCGACCCGGACCAGGCGCACCCGCTGCCGAAGCCGCGCCGACGACGCTGGTGTGGTCGGTGCGCGAACGCGTGCTGGTGGTGCTGCGCGACGGCCGCGAGATCGCGCGCGAACCGATGTCGCTGCAAGACGCCGACTGGCACGGCACGCGCGCCTACCTGCTGCTGGCCGGTACCGACGCCGCGCCCAGCGTGGTCGCGCCCGGGCGCCGGGCGCGGCGCTGGCTGGAGATCCCGCTGGACGGCGCGCCCGCGCCGCCGCCCACGATCGACCGCACGCGCATCGCCATGGATCCGGCCTTCGCCATCCGCCTCTACGACCTGCTGACGCCGGGCGCGACCCTGCTGGTCACCGACCAGCCGATCGGCGCCGCGCGCGCCGCCACCGGGCCGCTGCTGGATGCCGAAACCGGCGGCATTGCGCCGAGGTGAGCCGATGCCGGCCGCGTGCCGCTCGCGGCGGGCTGCTGCCGCGGCAAGACACGGGACGGTGGCTGGGTGGCGCAGCGGCCTCACGCGCCCAGGTCGCGCCCCGCGCGACTGGCCGCCAGCAGCCGCCAGGCCCCCAGCATCGCCAGCGCCGCGGCCGCGCCCAGTCCCAGCAGCCAGCCGGCGCGCGCCTGCACCAGGCCTTCGGCCGCCAGCACCGCACCGGCGGCGTACGGCAGCTCGGCCAGCGCCAGCGCGCTGGCATAGGTGGGGAACGCCACGCGCAACATGCCGCACACGTAGCCCGGCACCTCGGACGGCAACGCGAGTTGCATCAGCAGCACCGCCGTCCACGACAGGCGCCGCGGCAGGCGCAGGCCGGGCAGCCGCCGCTGCAACAGGCGCCGCACCCGCTGCCGCATCCAGCGCCCCAGCGCATAGGTCGCCAGGCCGCCGAGCCACCAGCCTGCCCACAGCAGGAACGCCGTTTCGCCGGCGCCCCACACCACCACCGCGGGCGGCACGATCACGGTGCTGGAGAAGAACGCCAGCACCGCCGAGCACATCGCCAGCGCAATGAAGGCCAGGCGTCCGGACAGCGGATGCGCGGCGAACAGCGGCGCGGCCAGCGCGATCGCGTGCAGCAGGCGCGCATGGACCGCGTCCACCGACAGCAGCGCGGCCGCCGCCGCGAACAGGCACAGCACCGCGAGCGCCCGCCGCCCTTCCCGTGCGGCGGGCCCGCGATGCCGCGCTGCGGCGCTCACGGCCGTGCCGGCTCCTGCCGTTGGCCGTCCTTCCGGTCCTGCGTGTCGGGCTTCTTGGCCGGCCGGTCGCGCGGCTTCGCGGGCGGCTGCGCCTTGTCGGTGCCTCGGCCCGGGCCGAGGCTCGCCGACACGGTGGCGGCCAGTTCGCGGTAAGCCTGCAGGAACCGCTTCCTGGCCTGGTCCCACGCGGCCGCGTTGCTGGCTTCCAGCGCGCGATAGCGCGCCTGCACGCGCTCGCGCTGTTCGCGCAGCTGCGCGTCGCGGCGTTCGCGCTCGGCCTTCGCCTCGGCGCGGATGCGCTGCGCTTCGCGCGACCACTGCGTGCGCAGGCGCTGCAGGCGCGCATCCATCTGGTCCATCGCCTTGCGTGCGCGCACCTGGGCATCGACACGCCGCGCGGTGCTGTAGGCGCCGATCTCGCGCGTGGCTTCGTCCACTTCGCGCCGCATCTGCTCGCGCTGCGCCTTTTCCCACTGCGCGGTGTCCTCGCGCGTGGGCCCCGGCGTGGCAGCAGCCGGCTCGCCCTGCTGCGCAGTGCGCGGGGCCGGGTCCTGGGCCGGATCCTGGGCCGCGGCCTGGACCGAACACACCAGCAGCAGGCAGGCCAGGCCGTAGGGGAACCTGATCATGACGCTCTCCTTCGATGTGCGTTGGCCACGCGTCACTGGATCGCCAGGCGCCTGGGCTGGCTGCCGGCCTTCTTGGGCAGGGTCAGCATCAGCACGCCGTTCTCGTACTGCGCGTCGCAACGCTCGCGGTCGACGTCCTGCGGCAGCACGAAGCTGCGGAAGCTGCGCCCGGCGTAGCGCTCGGTGTACAGGTGCTTGCTGTCGTGGTGCGCCTGTTCCGACTTGACCTCGGCCTGCACGGTCACCTGGTTGCCTTCGACGGTGACGTCGATGTCGTCCTTGTTCGCACCCGGGATGTCCAGGCTCACGAGGAAGGCCTTGTCGTCTTCCTGCACGTCCATGCGCATTTCCGCGGCAGCCGTGTCCAGGTCGCGCATCAGCGGGCGCAGGGCCAGGCCGCGGACCAGCTCGTCGAAGTCGGTGATCGGGTCGAACCGTGTCTGGGCACGGAACGGATTGAATCGGGTGAGCATGGACATGGCGGACTCCTTGCATGGCGGGGGCTCTTGCGAGCAGTGCCAGCGTGCGCGGCGGCGGGCCGCGCGTATTGACTGCGATCAAGGACGCCCGCGATCGCGCACGGCCTGATCCAGGTCAACCCGGGCGCGACCGGACTTGCCTACCGTGGCGCCACGTCCGCTGCCGTCGCCCACGATGCCCGCCTGCCCCGGTTCCCGCCGCAGCACCGTTCCGCCCGTGGTGGGACGCGCGGCGCTGCGCGCGCGTCGCCACTGCAGCGGGCGGGCCGTCGCGCCGTGAACGGCGCCGCTGCGCACGGACCTGCGCCTGCGCAGCTACAGGCGGTGTTCCGCGCCCATGTGCTGACCAAGGTGTACCGCATGGGCGAGGTGGAGGTGCACGCCCTGCGTGGCGTGGACCTGGTGCTGGAGCGCGGCGAGTTCGTGGTGCTGCTGGGGCCGTCGGGGAGCGGCAAGTCCACCCTGCTCAACATCCTCGGGGGGCTGGACACGCCCACCGCGGGCGACGTGCGGTACTGCGACCACCGCCTGACCGGCGCAAGCGAGGACGCACTGACGCGGTTCCGGCGCGAGCACGTCGGCTTCGTGTTCCAGTTCTACAACCTGCTGCCCAGCCTGACCGCGCTGGAGAACGTGGCGCTGGTCACCGAGATCGCCACCGCGCCGATGCGGCCGGAGGCGGCGCTGGCGAAGGTGGGGCTGCGCGAACGCCTGCACCATTTCCCGGCGCAGATGTCCGGGGGCGAGCAGCAGCGCGTGGCCATCGCCCGCGCCATCGCCAAGCGCCCGGACGTGCTGCTGTGCGACGAACCCACCGGCGCGCTGGACTCGGCCACCGGCGTGCGCGTGCTGCAGGCGCTGGAAGCCGTCAACCGCGACCTGGGCACCACCACGGTGGTCATCACCCACAACGCGGACATCGCGCGCATGGCCGGGCGCGTGCTGCACCTGGGCGATGGCCGCATCGTGCGCGAAACGGTCAACGCCAACCGCGTGTCGGCCGCGGAGCTGCGCTGGTGAACGTACTGGCCCGCAAGCGTCGGCGCGAACTGTGGACGCTGCGCGGCCAGCTGCTGGCGGTAGCGCTGGTGGATGCGGTGGGCGTGGCGATGCTGGTGATGTCGCTGGTCACGCTGCAGTCGCTGCGCGACAGCCGCGACCGCTACTACCGCGAGCAGGCGTTCGCGGACGTGTTCGCCAGCCTCAAGCGCGCGCCGGAGGCGGTGGCCGCGCGCCTGCGCGCCATCCCGGGGGTGGCCGCGGTGGACACGCGGGTGGTCGCCTACGGCCGCGGCGCGCTGGCCGGGTTCGACGATCCGATCCAGGTGCAGGCCGTGAGCATCCCGGAAAGCGGCGTGGCGCGGCTGGACCGGATGCGCGTGCTGTCGGGGCGCGCCCCGGCCGGCGGCGAGCGCGACACGCTGGCGATCAGCGACGCCTTCGCGCAGGCGCACGGGCTGCGCGCCGGAAGCCGCATCACGCTGACGCTGCACGGGCGGCGCAGCGTGTTCCGCATCGTCGGCATCGCCGGCGCGCCCGACGCCGTGGCGCAGCTGCCGCCGCAGTCCATGTTCCCCGACCCGCTGCGCTTCGCGATCGCATGGCTGCCGCGGCCGGCGCTGGAGTCGGCCGCGGACCTGCGCGATGCGTTCAACGCGGCGTCACTGCGCCTGCAGGCGGGTGCGCACGCGGAGCCGGTCATCGCCGCGGTGGACCGTGTGCTGCTGCGCTATGGCGGCAGCGGCGCCATCGCCCGCACCGAACAGCTCTCGCACCGTTACCTGGAGGAGGAGTTCCACCAGCTCACGGTGATGGCGCAGCTGTTCCCGACCGTGTTCCTGGGCGTGGCGGCGTTCGTGCTTTACGTGGTGCTGGGGCGGGTGGTGGCGGGCCAGCGCGAACAGATCGGCACGCTGAAGGCCTTCGGTTACCGCGATGGCGAGATCGCGCGCCACTACGCCGGCTATGCGCTGGCCACCGGCGGCGCGGGTGCGGTGGGCGGCCTCGCGCTCGGTGCGTGGCTGGGTTCGCTGCTGGCCGGGCTGTACCGGGAGTTCTATCGCCTGCCATTCCTGGACTTCGCGCTGCCGGGGCGGGTGGTGGCGCTGGCGGTGGCGCTCAGCCTGGGCAGTGCGCTGGTGGGCGCGCTGTTGCCGGTACGGCGTGCGGTGCGGCTGGCGCCGGCCGAAGCGATGCGGGTGGAGGCGCCGGGGGCCGGCGATGCGCGGCGCCTGGACCGCCACGCCGCGTTCCGGCGGCTGCGCGCGCCGCACCGGCTGATCGCGCGCAGCCTGCTGCGGCGGCCGCTGCGCACCGCGCTGACCTGCCTGGGGCTGTCTCTGGGCACCGCGGTGATGATGCTCGGCCGGTTCCACACCGATGCGGTGGGGCTGATGATCGACCAGCAGTACCGGTTGGCCAGCCGGCACGACGTGGAAGCGGTGTTCGTGGAGCCCGTATCGCGGCGCGCGCTGCGCGAACTGGCCGCACTGCCCGGCGTGCTGGCGCTGGAGCCGCAGCGGGTGGTGCCGGTGGAAGTGCGCTACCGCGCGGCCCGCCAGCGCAGCGTGCTGGTGGGCCTGGCGCCCGGCGCGCGGTTGCGGCGCGCGCTGGACGCGCGGCTGCGCCCGATCGAGCCGCCGGCGAGCGGGGTGATCGTCACCGATCGGCTGGCGCGCACGCTGGGCGCGCGCCCGGGCGACGTGCTCGAGTTCCGGCTGCTGGAGGGCCACCGCCGCACCGTGGCGCTGCGGCTGCAGGGCCTGGTCGGCGAGCCGTTCGGCGCGCAGGCCTATCTGCCGCTGGATGCGCTCAACCGGCTTGCCGGCGAAGGCGAGCGGCTGTCGGCGGCGGTGCTGCAGGTGGACGCGCGCGCGCTGGGGCCGCTGCTGGCGCAGCTGCAGCGGCGGCCGCAGGTGGCGGCGGTCGAGCAGCGCCAGGTCGCGATCCGCAGCTTCTACGATTCGATGGCGCGCATGATGCTGGTGTTCACCTTGATCGCCACCGCGTTCGGCGCGGTGATCACCGCCGGGGTGGTGTACAGCAGCGCGCGCGTGGCGCTGTCGGAGCGTTCGCGCGACCTTGCCAGCCTGCGCGTCCTGGGCTTCTCGCGCGCGGAGGTCGTGTACCTGCTGCTGGGCGAGCTGGCACTGCTCGCCGCGCTGGCGCTGCCGCTGGGCTATGCGCTGGGCCATGCGCTGATCGCGCTGATGGTGCTGGCCTTCGACTCCGACCTGTTCCGCGTGCCGCATTACGTGAGCCCGGTGACCTATGCGATCGCGGGCCTCACCACGTTGGCCGCCGCGGCGGGCTCGGCGCTGCTGGTGCGCCGGCGCGTGCGGCGGCTGGACCTGATCGGCGTGCTCAAGGCACGCGACTGACGAGGAGAATGGACATGACACGACGCCATCGCCTGCATCCGCGCGGCCCCTGGTTCTGGCTGCTGCTGGCCAGCCTGGTCGCGCTGACCGTCTGGGCGCTGTGGCCGCACGCGCTGGCCGCGGCCAGCCCGCCCGCCGCAACCGCGACGCACGTGGGCCGCCCGTCCGCGCCGTGATGGACGCCGCCCCGCGCCTGCATCCGCGACGGCCGCTGTTCTGGGTGCTGCTCGCGCTGGCCGTCGCGATCGCGGCGTGGGGTTTCTGGCCGCGTGCGCGCAGCGTGGAAACCGCGCCGGTGGTGCGCGGCGCGCTGCGCGTGGGCTTCAGCGAGGAGGCACGCACCCGGGTGCGCGACCGCTGGCTGGTCAGCGCGCCGCTTTCTGGCGCGGTGGATCGCATCGCGCTGCGTCCCGGCGACCGCGTCGCCGCCGGGCAGACGGTGGCCACGCTGTGGCCTGCGCCGGCGGCCGTGCTCGACGCGGCGCAGCGTGCCGATGCGCTGGCCCGGCTGCGCAGGGCCGCGCAGGCCGAGCGTGCCGCGGCGGCCGCGGTGGAGGCTGCCGACGTGCAGCGCGCGCGCAGCGACGCGCAGCTGCGCCGCGGCCAGGCGCTGGCCGGCAGGCGCCTGATCTCCGCAGCCGACCTGGACACGTTGCGCATGCAGGCGCGCGTGGATGCCGCGGCGCTGCGCAGCGCCGCCGCGCAGCGCGAGGCGGCGCGCATCGAACAACGCGCCGCGCGTGCGGTGCTGGCGCTGCAGGGCGCCTCGCGCACGGGCACCGCGCTGGCGCTGCCGTCGCCTGTCGAAGGCCGGGTGCTGCGCCGACTGGTGGAAAGCGCGGCACCGGTCCAGGCCGGGCAGCCGCTGCTGGAGCTGGGCGATCCGCGCGCGATCGAGGTGGTGGCCGAGATCCTCACCGCCGACGCGGTGCGCATCGCGCCCGGGACAGCGGTGCGCCTCACGCGCTGGGGCGGCGACGCAACGCTGCGCGGCCGGGTGCGGGTGATCGAGCCGGGCGGCTTCACCAAGGTGTCGGCGCTGGGCGTGGAGGAGCAGCGCACGCTGGCGGTGATCGACCTGGTGGACCCGCCGGCGGCGCGCGCGCGCCTGGGCGACGGCTACCGGCTCGAAGCCGACTTCGAGGTCTGGCGCACGCCCGACGCGCTCCAGGTGCCGACCGCCGCGCTGTTCCGCGACGGGCCGCACTGGGCGGTGTACGCGATCGAAGGCGGCCGCGCGCGGCTGCGCCATGTGCTGCCCGGCCCGTTCGGCGAGGACGCCGCCGCGGTGGCGTCGGGCCTGCGCGAGGGCGAGCGCGTGGTGCTGTACCCCGGCGACGACGTGCGCGACGGGCTGCGCGTGCGCGGTCCGTGACCGCCTTGCGCCCGCGCGCGCCGCCGCGCGGTTGACCGCGGTCAATACCGCTGCCGGCGCCGCGCGCCCCAATGCCCGTGCCCCGTGCCGCGAAGCCCCCGCCATGAACCGAGTCCTGCACAAGACCTGCATCGTCACCGGCGGCGCGCTGGGCATCGGGCGCGCCTGCGTCGAGCGCCTGGCGCACGAGGGTGCGCGCGTGGCCGTGTTCGACCTGCACGACGACATCGGCCGGGCGCTGGCCGACGACCTGTCGGCGCGCGACATGCCGGTGCGCTACTGGCACGTGGATGTCGCCAGCGAACCCTCGGTGCGCCAGGGCATCGACGCGGCCGTGGCCCACTTCGGCGCGCTGCACGTGCTGGTCAACAACGCAGGCATCGCCGGCGTCTCCAAACCCACGCACGAGATCACGGAGGAAGAGTGGGACCGCGTGCAGGCGGTCAACGTCAAGGGCGTGTTCTTCTGCACCAAGCACGCCATCGCGCACCTGCGCCGCGCCGGCGGCGGCAGCATCGTCAACCTGTCGTCGATCTACGGCCTGGTCGGCGCGGCCGACGTGCCGCCGTACCACGCCTCCAAGGGCGCGGTGCGGCTGATGAGCAAGACCGATGCGCTGCTGTACGCCGCCGACCGGATCCGGGTCAATTCGATCCATCCCGGCTACATCTGGACGCCGATGGTGGAGGCGCACCTGCGCGCCACCGGCGCGACAGATCTGGACGCCGCGCGCCAGGAGGTGGGGCGCCTGCATCCGCTGGGGCACATGGGCGACACGGACGACATCGCCTGGGGCGTGGTCTACCTGGCTTCGGACGAGGCCAAGTTCGTCACCGGCGCCGAGCTGGTGATCGATGGCGGCTACACCGCGCGCTGAGCGCCACCCGGCCGCTGCGCGCGCACGGCGGCTGCCGGAACCTGCGGCCGCGGCGGAGGCCATCGGGCTGACGTCCGCCGAAGCCGCGCGGCGCCTGGCGCGCGACGGGCCCAACGCGCTGCCGCAGCGCGACCGCCGCGGCTGGCCACGGCTGCTCGCCGACGTGTTGCGCGAACCGATGCTGCTGCTGTTGTGCGCCGCGGCCGGCCTGTACCTGCTGCTGGGCGAAGCGCGCGATGCGGCGGTGCTGGGGCTGTCGGTGCTGGTGGTGGTGGCGCTGACCCTGTACCAGGCGGTGCGCGCCGAACACGCCCTGCGTGCGCTGCGCGACCTGGCCGCGCCGCTGGCGAACGCCTGGCGCGACGGCGTGCTGCAGCGGCTGCCGGCCGCGTCGCTGGTGGTCGGCGACGTGGTGCGCATCGCCGAGGGCGAGCGCGTGCCGGCCGATGCGCGCCTGCTGGAGGCCAGCGACCTGCACGTGGACAACTCGCTGCTCACCGGCGAATCGGTGCCGGTGGCGCTGGCCGCGGACGCGGACGCGGACGACGCGCACGGCCGCGTGCAGGCCGGCACCCTGGTGGTGCGCGGCGTGGCGCGCGCGCAGGTCGCCGCCACCGGCGCGCGCACCGCGATCGGGCGGATCGGCACCAGCCTGGGCACGCTGCGCAGCGGGCCTTCGCCGCTGCAGCGCGAGATCCGCCGGCTGGTGGCGTGGTTCGCGGCGGCCGGCATCGCCTCGTCCTGCCTGGTGGCCGCGCTGTACGTGGCGCTGCGCGGCGGCTGGCTGGACGCGCTGCTGGCCGGCATCACCCTGGCGATGGCCAACATCCCCGAGGAGTTCCCGGTGGTGCTGGCGGTGTTCCTGGCCCTGGGCGCGTGGCGGATGGCGCGCCAGCGGGTGCTGGTGCGGCAGCCGCCTGCGATCGAGGCGCTGGGCGCGGTGACCGTGCTGTGCACGGACAAGACCGGCACCCTGACCGAGAACCGGATGGCCCTGGCCGCGCTGCAGATCCCAGACGGCGCTGCCGCCGGGTTCGCCGACGCCGCGGCCACCGCGCCCGGCCAGGCGCTGCTGCGCATCGCGGCCCTGGCCAGCGACGCCGACGGCCACGATCCGATGGATCGCGCCTTCCATGCCGCCGCGCGCGGGCTGCCGCCCGCGCTGGCGGGCACCTGCCTGCGCCGCTACCCGGTGAGCGCCGCGTTGCCGGTGTACGCCCATGCCTGGCGTGCGCCGGACGGCGCGGTGGGCATCGCCTGCAAGGGCGCGCCCGAGGCCGTGGCCACGCTGTGCGCGCTGTCGCCGCAGGCGCGCACCGCCGTGCTGGCGGCCGCTGCGGCGATAGCCGCCAGCGGCCTGCGGGTGCTCGCGGTGGCCGAGGCTGCCGTGCAAGGCACGGACGCACCCGCGGCGCTGGCAGGGCTGCCGTTCGCCTGGCGCGGCCTGGCGGGCCTGGCCGACCCGGTGCGCGCCGAGGTGCCGGATGCGATCGCCGAGGCGCGCGCCGCCGGCGTACGGGTGGTGATGCTGACCGGCGACCATCCCGACACTGCGCGCGCCATCGCACGCGCCGCGGGACTGGCGCCCGACGCGCGCGTCGCGCTGGGCAGTGCGCTGGACGGCCTCGATCCCGCGCAGCTGCAGGCGTTGGCGGCGCGCACCGACGTGTTCGCGCGCGTGCGCCCGGAACACAAGCTGCGGCTGGTACAGGCGCTGAGGGACGCGGGCGAAGTGGTGGCGATGACCGGCGACGGCGTCAACGACGCGCCGGCGCTCGCGGCCGCCCACGTCGGCGTGGCGATGGGCGGACGCGGCACCGACGTGGCACGCGAATCGGCGGCGATCGTCCTGCTCGACGACGACTTCGTGTCGGTGGTGCGCGCGATCCGCATGGGCCGCGCGATCTACGACAACCTGCGCCGCGCCGCGCGCTACATCGTGTCGGTGCACGTGCCGATCACCGGCCTGGCGCTGCTGCCGCTGCTGCTGGGGACGCCGCTGGTGCTGCTGCCCCTGCACGTGGTGCTGATGGAACTGATCATCGATCCGGCCAGCGCGATCGTGCTGGAGCGCGAGCCGCCCGCCGCGGACCTGATGCGCCGCCCGCCACGCGCCGCCGCCGCGCCGCTGATGGATGCGCGCGCGTTCGCGGCCAGCGTGCTGCACGGTGGCGTGGTGTTCGCCGCGGTGGCCGCCAGTTACGTGGGCGCCCTGGACTCGGGGTTGCAGCCCGCGCAGGCGGCGGCGCTGGCCTTCGCCGCGCTGGCCTGCGGCAGCCTGGCGCTGGTGCAGCTGCATCGCGGCGCGCGCCGGGGCCGCGGCCCGGCGGCGCCGCGCAACCGCGCCTTCGCCGCGGTCGTGGCGGCGACGCTGGCCATGCTCGCCGCCGTCACCTGGCTGCCGGTGCCCGCGCACCGGCTGGGCTTCGCCCGCGCGCCGCTGTCGTGGCTGCTCGGCGCCGCGCTGCTGCCGGGCGCGGCGCTGGTGCTGCTGCGCGGGCTCGCGCGCGCCGCGCGCCTTCAGGGCTGAAGCGCCAGGCCCACCGCCGCGAACGCCGCCACCATCGCCAACACGCCGGGCACCAGCCGCCAGCCGAACCGCGCGCCGCCGGTGGCGAAGGCGACCACCAGCTTGACCGTGGAGTTGGCCGCCAGCGCCCCGAGCATCGCGGTGGCGGCAGGCGCGGCTTGCACCCTGCCCTGCGCCACGAACTGCGCCGCCGTTGCCGCCGCCGCGTGCACGTCCGCCAGCCCCGAAGCGGCCAGCGTCCACGGCAACGCGGCCTCGCCCAGCCATTCCAGCAGCATCGCCGAGCCCAGCATCACCGCCGCCACCACCGCCACGAACGCCAGCACGTGGCGCGGCTCGAACGGGCGCCCGCCCACCGTGCTGGCCGCATCCGCATCGTGCGCGGCCGCGGGCCGCCCCCACGCCAGCGTGGCCAGCGCCACCGCCGCCCCGGCCGCGGCCAGTGGCAGTGCGAGCGCCTGCAGCAGCGCGGCCGACAGCGCGCCGGTCACCAGCGCCAGCTGCACCACCGTGCTGGCGTTGGAGACCAGCGCCGCGCGCGCACAGTCGCGCAGCAGCGCAGGCTGCGCGCGGGCGCGTGCGCCCATGGCCGCGATGGTCGCGGTGCTGGACACGAACCCGCCGGCCAGCCCCGCCAGCAGCAGGCCGCGGCGCGCGCCCAGCGCACGCAGCGCGATGTGTCCGGCGGCATTGAGCGCCATCATGATCAGCGCCAGCAGCCACAGCCGGCGCGGATTGAGCGCCTGCCACGGATCGACCGCGCGGTCCGGCAGCAGCGGCAGCACGATCGCGGCGCCGGCCGCCAGCAGCAGGGCATCGTGCAGTTCCTGCGCGCTCAGCGCGCCGCGCGCGAAGCGGTGCAGCCGCGACTTGCCCGCCAGCAGCAGGGCCGTGGCCGCACCGAGGCCGGCGGCCAGCGCCGCCTGGCGCATCGCCAGCACGCCCAGCAGGAACACCAGCAGCAGCGCGACTTCCGTGGTCAGGCCCGGATCGCGGCCGCGCGTGGCGCGGTAGCCGGCCAGCGCCGCCAGCGCCACGAAGGCGCCGGCCACCGCGATGCCGGCGGTGCCGACCTGTTCGGCCACCGCGCCCAGCAGCGCCACCAGCGCGAAGGTGCGCAGCCCCGCCGCGCCGCGGGTGGGTCCGCGGCCCTTGCCGCGTTCGCGCTCGACGCCCACCAGCAGGCCGATGGCGAGGGCCACGATCAGGCCGGCGATCTGCGCGTTGTCGGGCATGTCCGCAGCCTGCCACGCCGCGCGGCGCGCCGGGGCGCGCCGCGTACCGGGGCTTGATCGCGATCAAACCCCACGGTCCGGCGGCGTGGCGCAATGGCCCCTCCCCCACCAGGCAGCGCGCCATGCCCACACCGAGCGGCACGGACACCGCCCCGGACCTGCCGCTCACCCACGACGGCGCGCCACGCGCCGGCGGCATGCGTCTGGCCTTCCTGGGCGCCGCCGGCACCGTCACCGGATCGCGCCACCTGCTCGACGCGGGGACGGCGCGCGTGCTGGTCGACTGCGGCCTGTTCCAGGGCTACAAGACGCTGCGCCTGCGCAACTGGGCGCCGTTCCCGGTGCCGCCGGAGAGCATCGACGCGGTGGTGCTGACCCATGCCCACCTCGACCACTCCGGCTACCTGCCGCGGCTGGTGCGCGAGGGCTTCAAGGGCAACATCTGGTGCACGGAGGCCACCGCCGCGCTGTGCGGGGTGCTGCTGCGCGACTCGGCGCACCTGCTCGAGGAGGAAGCCGCCTACGCCAATCGCGTCGGTTCCTCGCGCCATCGCCCGGCGCAGCCGCTGTATCGCGAGGCGGACGTGCTGCAGTGCCTGTCGCGTTTCCGCAGCGTCGCGTTCGATACGCGCTTCGACGTGGCGCCGGGCGTCAGCGGCACGCTGCGCAGCCAGGGCCACATCCTGGGCGCGGCGGCGGCCACCCTGGAGCACGGCGGCGTGCGCGTCACCTTCAGCGGCGACGTGGGCCGGCCCGACGACGCGGTGATGCCGGCACCGCAGCCGCCCGCGGACAGCGACTGGATCGTGTGCGAATCCACCTACGGCGACCGCGTGCATCCGCCAGTGGCGACCAAGGAGGAACTGCGCGACGTGCTGGCGCGCGTGCTGGGGCGGCGCGGCGTGGTGGTGATCCCCGCCTTCGCGGTCGGGCGCGCGCAGCTGCTGCTGCACCTGATCGCGCAGCTGCGCGGCGAAGGCGCGATCCCCGATGCACCCGTGTACCTCAACAGCCCCATGGCCGCGGGCGTCACCGCGCTGTACCGCCGCCATCCGGCGCTGCACCGGCTCGACGCGGCGGCGCTGGCCGACATGGAGCGCGTCACCCGCATCGTGAGCTCGGTGGACGAATCCAAGGCGCTCAACCGCCGCGATGGCCCGATGGTGATCGTGTCCGCCAGCGGCATGGCCACCGGCGGGCGCGTGCTGCACCACCTGGTCGCCTTCGCCGGCGATGCGCGCAACGCGATCGTGCTGTGCGGCTTCCAGGCCGGCGGCACCCGCGGCGCGGCGCTGGCGGCCGGCGAGAAGACCCTGCGGATCTTCGGCCGCGACGTCGCCGTGGCGGCCGAAGTGGTGCAGCTTGCGGCCGCTTCCGCGCACGCCGATGCCAATGAATTGCTGGCCTGGCTCGGCGCCGCACCACGCCGGCCGCGCGGCGTGTTCCTGACCCACGGCGAACCGGCGGCCTCCGACGCGCTGCGCAAGCGCATCCAGCGCGAGCTGGGCTGGGACGCACACGTGCCCGACCAGCGCGAGCGCGTGGACCTGTCGCCGGGTTGACCGCGATCAAGGCGCGCGCACCGCAGCGGCGGTCCAATGGGCATTCCCCCGCCCTCGAAGGAGGCACCCCGGATGAACGACCGCGAACTCAGGCAATTGGTGATCGACGAACTGGAATTCGAACCCAGCATCGACGCTGCCGACATCGGCGTGGCCGCCGAACAGGGCGTGGTCACGCTCAGCGGGCATGTCCCCGACTACGCGCAGAAACTCGCGGCCGAACGCGCCGCCTGGCGGGTCAAGGGAGTCAAGGCCCTGGCCCAGGAGATCGAGGTGCGCCTGCCCGGCCACGTGCGCTGCCACGACGACGAGATCGCCCAACGCGCGCTCAACATCCTGGCCTGGACTTCGTCCGTGCCGCGCGATGCCGTGCGCGTCAAGGTCGCCGGCGGCTGGGTCACGCTGACCGGCCAGGTGGACTGGCACTACCAGCGCGAAGCCGCCGAGCGCGAGGTGCGCAAGCTGTCCGGCATCACCGGCGTGTTCAACGGCATCGAGCTCAAGCCCTCGGCCAAGGCGGGCGACGTCAGGCAGAAGATCCTGGATGCGCTGCAGCGCCACGCCGAGGTCCAGGCCAGGCGCATCACCGTGGAGATCCGCGATGCGGGCACCGTGCGGCTCGAAGGCGACGTGGACAACTGGGACGAACGCCAGGCGATCGAACGCGCGGTGTGGTCGGCGCAGGGCGTGCGCGCCATCGACGACCGGCTGCGCATCGTCTGACGGCGGCCTGCGTGGCGCGTGCGGGCAAACCGCGGCAGGCGCGGCGGTGATGCGGTGATCCCGTCGCACGCCCACCTGCGCCTGCTGCGCGCGGGCATAGACACCTACCAGCAGCCGGTGGCCTACGTGCACCGCGACAGCGACGTGTGCCGCGCCGAGGGCTTCACCGCGCTGACCCGGGTCCGGGTGGCGTGCGGCCCGCGCGACATCGTGGCGACGCTCAACGTGGTCACCGGCGACTGGCTCGCGCGCGACGCCGCGGCGCTGTCCGAGGCCGCATGGCATGCGCTGGCGCCGGGCGCCGGCGCGATCGGGCGCTTCTGCCACCCCGAGCCTGCGCTTTCGCGCGGGGCGCTGCGCGCCAAGGTGTTCGGCAAGCGCCTGGACGAGGCGGCCTTCACCGCGCTGATGCGCGACACCGTCGGCAACCGGCTGGCCGACATCGAGCTGGCCGCCTTCGTCACCGCCTGCGTCGGCACGCGCCTGGACGCGCGCGAGACCGTCGCGCTGACCCGGGCGATGGTGGCGGTGGGCCAGCGCCTGGACTGGGGCGCCGCGACGGTGCTCGACAAGCACTGCGTGGGCGGGCTGCCGGGCAACCGCACCACGCCGATCGTGGTGGCGATCGTGGCCGCGGCGGGCCACCTGATCCCCAAGACGTCCTCGCGCGCGATCACCTCTCCGGCCGGTACCGCCGACGCCATGGAGACCATGGCGCCGGTGGCGCTGGACATGGCCGGCATGCGTCGCGTGGTGGAGCGCGAGGGCGGCTGCATCGTCTGGGGCGGCGGCGTGCAGCTGAGCCCGGCGGACGACGTGCTGATCCGGGTCGAGCGTCCATTGGATTTCGACAGCGAGGGGCAACTGGTCGCCAGCGTGCTGTCGAAGAAGCTCGCGGCCGGCGCGACCCACGTGCTGATCGACGTGCCGGTGGGCGCGACCGCCAAGGTGCGATCGTCGCGGGCGGCGCACGCGCTGGAAACACGGCTGCGGTGCACCGCGGACGCGCTGGGCCTGGCGCTGGAAACGGTCCGTACCGACGGGCGCCAGCCGGTGGGCTTCGGCATCGGCCCGGCGCTGGAGGCGCGCGACGTGCTCGACGTGCTGCGCAACGCCGCCCACGCGCCACCGGACCTGCGCGCGCGCGCGCTGGACCTGGCCGGCGCGCTGCTGGACATGGCGCCTGGCGCGGAGCCCGGCGGCCGCGCGCGTGCCGGACACCTGCTGCGCAGCGGCGCGGCGCTGGCCAAGTTCATGGCGATCTGCCAGGCCCAGGGCGGCTTCCGCGAACCGCCGCGGGCCGCGCACGTGCGCCCGGTGCTGGCAACGCGATCCGGCGTGGTGCGCGCGGTGGACAACCGCCGCCTGGCGCGGATTGCCAAGCTGGCCGGCGCGCCCGCCAGCGCCTGCGCCGGGCTGGACTGCCGGGTGCGCATCGGCGATACGGTCGCGGCCGGGACGCCGCTGTTCCACGTGCATGCCCGCACGCCGGGCGAACTGGAGTACGCCCTGGCGTATGCGGGCGCGCACGCGGACCTGTTCGCGCTGGCGCCGTCCGCATGAACCGGGTGCTGCTGCCGTTTCCCCCGCAGCGGCCGCTGGCGCAGGCCATGGCGCCCACGCTGCACGCGCGCGTGGGCCGGATGGACTGGCGCCGCTTCCCGGATGGCGAATCGCTGGTGACGCTGGACGCTGCGCTCGACGGCGCGCACGTGGCGATCGTGGCCAGCCTGGACCGGGCCGACCGCATTTCGGTGCCGCTGCGCTTCGCGGCCGACACCGCCCGCGAGCTGGGCGCGCGCTCGGTCGGCCTGGTGGCGCCCTACCTGGGCTACATGCGCCAGGACGCGCGCTTCCATGCCGGCGAGGCGGTGGGCGCGCGCTCGTACGCCAGGTTCCTGCAGCAGGCCTTCGACTGGCTGGCCACGGTGGACCCGCACCTGCACCGCATCCGCACGCTGGCCGAACTGTTCCCCATGCCGGCCACGCAGGCGTCGGCCGCGCCCCTGCTGGCGCAATGGATCCGCGCGCAGGTGCGCGATCCGGTGCTCGTGGGGCCGGACGCCGAAAGCGCGCAATGGGTGGCGCACGTCGCCACCGCGTGCGACGCGCCGTGGCTGACCCTGCGCAAGCAGCGCCGCGGAGACCGCGACGTCGCGATCGACACGGGCGCCGACCTGGCGCTGCTGCGCGGGCGCTCGCTGGTGCTGGTGGACGACATCGTGTCCACCGGCGAGACGCTGGTGCAGGCGATCCGGCAGCTGCAGGCGGCCGGTCCGCGCCGGACCTGCTGCCTGGTCATCCACCCGGTGTTCGCGCAGGACGCGTACGCCCGCCTGCGCGCGGCCGGCGCGGACTGCGTGGCCAGCACCGACACCATCGCGCACGCCAGCAACGCGATGTCGGTGGCCGGCGTGCTGGCACAGGCCTGCAGCGCGCATTTCGCGCGCCACGAGGCGTGAGCCGGCCCTCCGGCCGGGTCGCGTGCGCGCGGCCGGTCACCCGCCAGGCCCGGTGAAGCCGCGGCGTGCGCACGCCGCCGTTTGATCCAGGTCAATGCCGGCGGGCGCGGCGCCGGCAGGCTGGCCGTACCGCCGACGGGAGACCGACATGCAACCCATCGAACCGATCCTGCGCTGGAACCTGGGCGATCGCTACCCGCGCTGGATCGAAACCCTGCGCGATTCCACGCGGGTTGCGATCCGGCCCATCACCCGCGCCGACGCGGACGAGGAGCGTGCCTTCATCGAAGCGCTGTCGCCGCGCTCGCGCCGCTTCCGATTCCTGGGCGAGGTGCGCCACCCCAGCGATGCGCTGATCGCCGCGCTGACCGACATCGACCACGACCGCGACGTCGCCTTCGCCGCCGTGCTGCCCGATGGCGACGGCGAACGGTTTGTGGGCGTGGGCCGCTACAGCGCCAGCGCCGACGGCACCCGCTGCGAGTGCGCGGTGACCGTGCTCGATGCCTGGCAGCACAAGGGCCTGGGCACCGCGCTGATGCGCCACCTCATCGACGTGGCACGGGCCTGCGGCATCCAGTCGATGGTGTCGATCGATGCTGCGGCCAACCGCGACATGGCCGACCTGGCTCTGCACCTGGGATTCACCAGGCGCGTGGACCCGCAGGACGCCACGCAGGTCATCCACGAACTGCGGCTGGAGGGCGCCAGTGGCGCATGACGCCGCGCCGCCGGCGGCGCATCGCGCACCGCACGCGCACTGGGCCGCACGGCTGCGGCGCCACTTGGCCTGGATCGTCCTGCTCAAGCTGGCGCTGATCGGCGCGCTGTTCGCGCTGTTCTTCTCGCCGGACCAGCGCACGCAGGTGGATGCGGCCGCCGTCTCCGATCTGATCCGCCTGGGCAGGTGATCCGCATGCCAGACCTCCACGTCGTCGACCTCTCGCGCCTGCAGTTCGCCATCACCGCGCTGTACCACTTCCTGTTCGTGCCGCTCACCATCGGGCTGGCGCTGATCATGGCCATCATGGAAAGCGTCTACGTGATGACCGGGCGCGAGATCTGGAAGCAGATGACGCGGTTCTGGGGCGTGCTGTTCGGCATCAACTTCGCCATGGGCGTCGCCACCGGCATCACCATGGAATTCCAGTTCGGCACCAACTGGGCCTACTACTCGCATTACGTGGGCGACATCTTCGGCGCGCCGCTGGCGATCGAAGGCCTGATGGCGTTCTTCCTGGAAAGCACCTTCGTCGGCCTGTTCTTCTTCGGGTGGGAGCGCCTGTCGCGGCTGCAGCACCTGGCCGCGACGTGGCTGACGGCGCTGGGCGCCAACCTGTCGGCGCTGTGGATCCTCATCGCCAACGGCTGGATGCAGTATCCGGTGGGCGCCGAGTTCAACGTCGAAACCATGCGCATGGAGGTCACCGACTTCGCGGCCGTCGTGTTCAATCCGGTGGCGCAGGCGAAGTTCGTGCACACGGTGAGCGCCGGCTACGTGACCGGGGCGATGTTCGTGCTGTCGATCAGCGCCTACTACCTGCTGCGCGGCCGCAACGTCGCGTTCGCGCGGCGCTCGATGACGGTGGCCGCCGCGTTCGGCCTGGCCGCGGCCCTGTCGGTGGCGGTGCTCGGCGACGAGAGCGGCTACACCGCGTCCGGGAACCAGAAGATGAAGGTCGCCGCGATCGAGGCGGAATGGCACACCCAGCAGGCGCCTGCGGCATTCACCGTGATCGGCGCGCCGAGCATGGACGACCGCGAGACGCACGCCGCGATCCGGGTGCCCTGGGCGCTGGGCCTGGTGGCGACCCGCTCGCTGGACGAGGAAGTGACCGGCATCCACGACCTGGTCGAACGCAACCGCGCCCGGATCCGGCGCGGGATCCACGCGCACGCCCTGCTGCAGTCGCTGCGCGCGAACCCGGACGATCCGGCCAGGCGCGCCGCGTTCGAACGCATCCGCGACGACCTGGGCTTCGGATTGCTGACGCTGCGCTACGTCGACGATCCCGCCAAGGCCGACGAGGCGGTGATCGAACGCGCGGCGTGGAGCACGGTGCCGAACGTGCCGGTGCTGTTCTGGTCGTTCCGGATCATGGTCGCGCTGGGGCTGTTCTTCATCGGCCTGTTCGGCTACGCGTTCTACCTGGCGTCCCGGCGCACCCTCGAACGGCGCGGGTTCCTGCGGGTGGCGCTGTGGAGCCTGCCGTTGCCGTGGATCGCGGCCGAGCTGGGCTGGATCGTGGCCGAGGTCGGTCGCCAGCCGTGGGCCATCGACGGGGTGCTGCCCACGTTCCTGGGCGTGTCGTCGACCAGCTCCACGCAGGTCATGGCCAGCCTGGCGGGATTCGTGGTGCTGTACACCGGCCTGGCCGTCGTCGACGTGGTGCTGATGCAGCGCGTCATCCGCAAGGGTCCGGACGGGCTCGACTTCTGGCCTGCCGGAGCGGATCGGCAGGGCCCCATCGCCGGTCAGGCGCAGCCCTCCTGAGGAGTCGCCATGTTCGCCTACGAAAACCTGCGCCTCACCTGGTGGCTGCTGCTGGGCGTGCTGCTGTCCGGCTTCGCGGTGACCGACGGCTACAACCTGGGCATCGGCGCGATCCTGCGGGCGATCGCGCGCGACGACATCGAGCGACGCATGGTGCTCGAGGCGATCGAGCCGCACTGGGAAGGCCACCAGGTGTGGTTCATCCTGGGAGGCGGCGCCGTGTTCGCGGCGTGGCCGCTGCTATACGCCGCGTCCTTCTCCGGGTTCTATTTCGCGATGCTGCTGGTGCTGCTGGCGCTGATCCTGCGCCCGGTGGGTTTCGCGTTCCGCGGCAAGGTGGCGGACCCACGCTGGCGCGGCGCGTGGGACTGGGCGCTGAGCGTGTCCGGCGCGGTGCCGGCACTGGTGTTCGGTGTCGCCGTCGGCAACCTGTTCCTCGGCGTCCCGTTCCACTTCACCGACACGCTGCTGCCGGTGTACGAGGGCACGTTCTCCGGCCTGTTCCATCCGTTCGCGCTGGCGAGCGGCGTCGTCAGCCTGGCCATGCTGGTGATGCACGGCGCCAGCTTCGCGGCGATGAAGATCGAGGCCCCCGTCGGCAACCGCGCGCGGGCGATCGCACGCATCGCCGCGGTGTCCACGCTGGTGGCTTTCGGCACGTGCGGGATCTGGCTGTTCTGGATTCCCGGCCCGATCATCGCCAGCACCATCGATCCGGGCGCCGCGTCCAATCCGCTCGCCAAGCAGGTGTGGACCGCGTACGGCGCCTGGCTGGGCCACCACGGCCGGCACGAGTGGAGCCTGCTGCTGCCGGGCAGCGCAGCGGCCGCGCTGGTGGCGGTGGCGCTGCTGCGTTCGCGCATCGCGGCGTTCGTGGCCAGCGGCTATGCCGTGGCCGCGATCGTCTTCACCGCCGGCGTCGCCCTGTTTCCCTTCCTGCTGCCCTCGTCCACCCATCCCTCGCATGGGCTGACGGTGTGGGACGCCTCGTCCAGCCGCACGACGCTGGGCATCATGCTCGTCGCCACGGTGGTGCTGCTGCCCCTCGTGCTCGCCTACAGCACCTGGGCCTTCCGCAAGATGCGAGGGCCGGTTACGCGCGCCCACGTGGCGGCGGGCAAGGAGGTGTACTGATGTGGTACTTCGCCTGGATCCTGGGCCTCGGGTTCGCCTGCGCGTTCGGCATCCTCAATGCCATCTGGTACGAGGTGCATGCCGATCGGGAAACGCGCGACGGGCCCGCGCCGCCCCGGGAACCCTGACGGTGCGCGCGCTCTGGCTCGCGTGCGCGTGCACAGGCGCGCTGGGGCTGCTGTTCATTCCCGCCATGCGCGGCGGCGCATTGACGCCTGCCGCCCACGGGCTGCTGACGCCGCTGCTGCTGTGCCTGTGCGGTTGCTTCGCGCGCGGATTGGGTTATCGCCCCGCCAGCCGGTGGACGCGGTGGCTGCTGTCGGCATGGGTGCTGGGCCCTGCCACCGTGCTGGCGGGCGGCGGGTTCGTACTGGCATACGTGGCTGCGCGCTGAGGCGCGGCGGGTGCGCCCGAGAGGGCGCGCTGCACGCAGTGGCGTGCGCGCCGCGCGGATGTGGCCGGGTTCGCGCCGGGTGTCTTCGCCGCGGGCGTTTTCACCACGACGTCCTGCGCCGCAACGTGCCCGCGCAGCGCGTCAGGGCTTGCCGTTGCCCTTGCCGCCCGCCTTGCCGTTGCCTTGGCCGCCGCCCGCGCCCTTGCTGCGTCCCTGGCCCTGCGCGCCCTTGTCGGGCGGGCCCTTGCCCGCCGGCCTGGTGCCCTTGCTGCCCGACGTGGCCTTCGGCGTGGGCCTGTCCTGCCCGCGGGGTGCGTCGTTGCCGCGCCCGGGGAACGCGCGGCGCAGGTCGTCGTCCAGCACGATGGGCCGGTCCCAGCGATCGTAGGTGGGGACGAAGCCGCGCTTGAGCCGGTGGAATTCCGGCGAGCCCGGCTTGATGCCCAGCCGCTGCGCCACCGCGCCCCAGCCCTGGCCGTGGTCGCGATCCCAGGCGTCCACCACGTAGCGGCAGGGGCGCCCGATCACCTGCGCGATGGCGCACGCGTAGTACACGTCGCCGGGCGCCCAGCGCCGGTTCGACAGCAGGTCGGTCACCAGGTCGCGCGGGGCGCCGTAATAGCGCGTCATCTCGTCCACGAACGGGTCGCGGTAGCGATAGCCGTAGCGGTTGATGTCGTCCAGGCGCGTATCCACCCAGGCGTCGCCGGTGCGCGGGTTCCAGCCGAAGGCATAGTCCTGCGCGACCGCCGCCGCAGCAGTGGCGGTCAATGCCAGCGCGAGCGCCAGCGTCTTGAGCCTGCGAAGCGGCATGGTGTTCTCCGGGGTCGCCCGACTGGGGGCAGCCATCATCGCCCGCCCGCGTTAAGCCGCGTTGAACGCGCAACGCCGCCGCGCGCGGTCCTCAGCGTTCGGTGGCGGCAGCCACCGGCGCGAGCAGTCCGTCGCCATCGTTGCCCGGCAGGCGCCGGCCACGCGCATCGCGCGGTTGCAGGCGGCCGTCTTCCAGCACCGCGTAGACCAGGCGCGCCTCGTTGCGCGCGGTGAGCAGGAGCAGCGCGCCCTCGCGCTGCCACTGCCCGTTCTCCACAAAGCGCACCGGGCGCGGCGCCAGGTAGGTTTCGGTGAGCACGAAACTGCGGCGGCCGTCCTCGTTGATCAGGGCGAGGTGGGTTTCGATGCCGTCGCAGTCCGCGCACGGCTGCATGCCGGCCCAGTCGAGGCGGCCGTTGGCGCCCTCGATCGGCGCGATGGCCTGCGGGGGTGCCGCGTCGTCGCCACGGCATGCCCCCAGCAGCGCGACCAACACCGCCAGCGCTGCGATGGCGGCGCGCGTGTTCACGCCGCCAGCCGCCCCAGCGCGCGGATCGCGTCGGGCAGTTGCGAAGGCGACTGCACCCGGCGCACGCGCGCGTCGTCGGCGATCGGGTCGGCTTCTTCCTCGTGCGCCCAGGTCACGTGGTAGGGCATGTGCACGCCCCAGCCGCCCAGCGCCACCACCGGCGCGATGTCCGAGCGCAGCGAATTGCCGACCATCGCGAACTGGTGCGGCGCCAGATCGAATTCGCGCAGGACACGCGCGTAGGTCCCCGCATCCTTCTCGCTGACGATCTCGATCCGCCCGAACAGGTCGGCCAGGCCGGAATCGCGCACCTTGGCCTCCTGGTGGAACAGGTCGCCCTTGGTGATGAGCACCACCGCGTGCTCGGCCGCGATCCGCGCCACCGCGTCGCGGATGCCCGGCAGGTGCTCCACCGGATGCTGCAGCAGGTGCTTGCCGAGCTGCACGATGCGGTGCATGTCGTCGCTGCGGATCGCGCCGCCGGTGATGTCGAAGGCGGCTTCCAGCATCGACAGCACCATGCCCTTCACGCCGTAGCCGAACAGCGACAGGTTGCGCTTCTCCACCGCGTACAGCCGCGCGTGCACGTCGTCCAGGTTGACGTACTGCGCGATCAGGCGCTCGAACTCGGCCTGCGCGTCGCGGTAGTAGTCCTCGCTCTTCCACAGCGTGTCGTCGCCGTCGAAGCCGACCAGGCGGATTGCGGAGTCGTGATGCGCCATGGCGGAAGTCTACGCGCGCAAGGCGAAAACGACGAAGGCGGCCCAAGGGCCGCCTTCGCGAATCGTGACGACGCCGTGCTTACGGCGTGCCGCTGCCCGGCGGCGGCGTGTCGGTTTCGGCCGGCGGCGCGTTCGGGTCGGTGGTCTGCGCATCGGTAGGCTGCGCAGGCGGCATGGCGTCGCTGCCCATGGTGGCGTCGGCGGGCGCCGGCTCGGCGGCGGGCGCGGCTTCGGCCGGCGGCGCCTGCATGTCGTCCTTGTCGCCGCTGGCGCAGGCGGTGAGGCCCAGCGTGGACAGGGCGGTCAAGGCGGCCAGCAGCGGGGCGGCGGTGCGGTGGGTGGACTTCGACATCGTAGGGATTCCTCGTGATTCGTTGCGCGGCCTGCGCATGCGATGCGCGGCCGCAGCCGTGTGCGCGAAGCGGCACAGGCGAAGCTCTGAAACCGGACCCGCAGGTCTGGACATGACAAGGGCGGGCCTGCGCGGCAGACCCGCCCCTGGGTGACGCGGGATCAGCCGCCCGACTGGGCCTTGGCGGCGTCGGCCTGGTTCTTGGCCACGTAGGCCTTGTACTCGCCCGGGGTGAGCGCGCCGTCCTTGTCGGTATCGGCGTCATCGAACACCTGGGTCAGCGCCTGCACCGAGGACGCTTCGTCCTTGGTCAGCTTGCCGTCCTTGTCGGCGTCCAGGTCGGACCACGTGATCTTCTTGGCTTCCTGGCCCGGAGCCGTGGGGGATGCGGCCGGGCTGGCGGGCGTGGCGGGGGTCGCCGGCGTGGCGGCCGTGGCATCGGTGGACTGCGAAGCCGGGTCGGCCGGCGTGGCTGGGGTTGCCGGCGTGGCGGCGTCCGCGGACTGGGCCGGCTCGGCCTGTTCCTGCGCGAAGGCCATCGGAGCGGAGAGCGTCAGGCCCAGGGCCAGTGCGGCGAACAAAGCATTGCGAGACTTCATGAGTTCAGCTCCATCTAGGGGGGTATTGGAGTACGTGGTCTTCGCCACGTGTCCGCACCTTGCCAGCCACGAAATGAACCTGCGCCGTTCAGCGGTTGTTAGGGTTACGTTGTCTTAACCACGCCGCCGCGCAAACCGGCTAGCCGCAGACGTTGATGCGCGTCAGGCGGTGCTGCGCCTCACGCGTCGTCGTCGCGCAGCAGCTGCGCCATGGCATCGCCGTCGCTGTCCACGTCCAGCAGCACGCGCATCGGGCGGCAGCACACCGGGCAGTCCTCCACGTAGTCCTGCGCGCCGGCCGATGCATCCAGGGCCAGTTCGACCGGCTCGCCGCAGTACGGACAGTGGCGGGTGCAGAAGGTTTCCATCGCGTGGCTCAACGTACGGGGAAGTCGTGGGCGACCCGCGGCGCGGGTTCCGGGTGCAGCGTGTAGTGCCACCACTCCAGCGGGTAGTTCTGGAATCCTTCGGCGCGCATCGCCTGCAGCAGGCGCTGGCGATGCGCGCGCTGCCCGGGAGCGATCTCCGGCGAGTCGGTGTTGGCGCGCGCATCGAACACGTCGAAACCGGTGCCCATGTCCAGCGCCTCGCAGCGTGCGGCGCGGTCGCAGCGCAACAGGCCCACGTCCACCGTGGCGCCACGGCTGTGGCCCGAGCTTTCGGCGATGTAGTCGCCGAGCAGATGCGACTTGTCCAGGCGCGGGTAGTACGTGGCCTTGGTGCGCTGGTCGGCGGAGTCGTTGGCCCATTCCACGAAGTGACGCACCGCGCGCACGGGCCGGTAGCAGTCGTACACCACCAGCGACAGCCCCTGCGCCTGCAGGCTGGCCTGCACGCGCGACAGGGCCGCGGCGACCGGCGCCAGCAGGTAGCAGCGCGGCGCCTCGTAACCGCGCACCGGCGCGCCCACGAAGTTGTCGCTGCCGGCGTAGCGCATGTCCACGCGCAGCGTGGGCGCGAGCGTGGCCACGTCCACCATGCCCGCGGCCTGCGCATCGGCCGCGCCCGACACGCGCACCGGCGGCGTGGCCGCGCAGGCGCCGCACAGCGCGGCGGCAAGCACGGGCGCGCCGTGGCGGAACGGGCGACAGACAGTCCAGGGCCGCATCGCCCGATAGTATCCTCGATGCCCTGCACGCAACACGGAGACGCCATGTCGTTCTGGATGCCTCGCCGCAGCGGGTCGCCGCATCGCCTGCTGCTGTCGTTCGCGCTCGCCTGCGCCGCGCTGTGCGGCGGCGCCGCCGCGCAGGAGATCGCGCTGCCCCCCGCAGACCCGCTGGGCGTGTCGCAGGCGCAGCTGACGGCCGGCCACTGGATCGCCAAGCTCGACCGCCCCGAGCAGCCCCTGCTGGATGCCGCGCAGATCGACGCTCAGAACACGAGGCTGCGCGCCCAGGACCCCACGTGGCAGGCCATCGAAGCGCTGCCGCAGATGCTGGAAGGCGAACGGGTAAAGGCGTGGGTGGAAGCGCGTTCGCAACGTCCGGCCAACACGCTGTACGACGAGGCCGGCAAGGAAGGCAGCGACCGCCAGATCGACCGGCTGATGAATGCCCTGGACCTGGGCGCGATCCCGCAGGGCCAGGTGACCCGCTACGGGCTGGTGGTGCGCCGCGCCAGCCTGCGCACCTTTCCCACGCATCTGCGCGTGTTCAGCGCGCCGGGCGATACCGATATCGACCGTTTCCAGGAAACCGCGCTGTTTCCCGGAACGCCGGTGGTCATCGCCCACGACAGCCGCGACCGCAAGTGGTGGTTCGTGGTCAGCCCGCTGTACAGCGGCTGGATCGAGCGCGACGCCGTCGCCGAAGGCAGCCGCCAGGAGGTGTTCGACTACGTGCGCCGCGAACCTGAGCTGATCGTCACCGGCGCCACGGCGCGCACGGCGCACGTGCCCGACAACCCCGCGCTGTCGGAACTGCAGCTCGACATGGGCGTGCGCGTGCCGCACCTCGCGGACGTGCCGCCCACCGCGGTGATCAACGGCCAGCTCGCGTATGCCGCCTGGCCGGTGCAGCTGCCGGTACGCACGGCGCAGGGACAGCTGGCGTTCGCGCCCGCGCTGCTGCCGCGCGCGGCCGACGTGGCGCAATCGCCCCTGCCGCTGACCCGCCGCAACATCCTGCGCCAGGCGTTCAAGTTCCTGGGCGAACGCTATGGCTGGGGCCACGACTACAACGGGCGCGACTGCAGCGGCTTCGTGTCGGAGGTGTACCGCAGCATGGGCGTGGTGATGCCGCGCAACACCAGCGACCAGCGGCGCAGCCCCGCGTTCGATCGCGTCGACCTGGAGAACGCCACCGCGCAGCAACGCGCCGCCGCGCTGCGTGCGCTGCAGGTGGGCGACCTCCTGTACATCCCCGGGCACGTGATGATGGTGATCGGCCGCGACGGCGGCGAGCCGTGGGTGATCCACGACGTGCACGGCGTCAGCGTGGTCAACGCCCAGGGCGCGCTGCAGCGCATCCCGCTCAACGCGGTGTCGGTGACGCCGCTGCTGCCGCTGCGCGCGGACATGGACACGCCGCTGACCGACCGCATCACCGCGATCGTCCGCATGCGTCCGCTGAAGTAACTCGATCGCGGGCGCACGCGGTCCGATGCGTCGCTACGCCCTGCGCACGCGGCCCTGTCGTTCCCAGCCCGGCGCGCGCCGTGCGCACGTGTCGTCGCGAGCGCAACGAGCGACCTACCTGGGCGATGTGCGCCCTGAAGCGGCTCCCTCGCTACGCCCGGGATGACAGGGTGGAGCGCGTAGCGGCATGGGCGAGCGCGCGCGGCGCACGCTGCGGGTAGGGATCGGGCGCGCGGCGCGCGCTACGGGCAGTCGCGGACGCGCACGAAGGCGAGGTCCTGGTAATCGCTGCTGAAGTCGCCGTCCGGGTCGATGCGGGTCATGGACATGCGGGCCGGCTGCCGGCCTGCCGCAGCGTCGAACGCGAGCCACGGTTCCTCGTCCACGTCGGGGCTGCGCCACTGCACCAGTAGCCGGCCGTTGGCGCGCATCACATCGCCCACCATCTTCGGCGACTTGACCGCGCTGAACACCGCGCGGCCATCCTGCAGGCACACCGATGCCTCGCCGAACCATGGATCGCGATAAACGCCCAGGCGCCCGGCCAGGTCGGCCGCGCCCGCCGCCACGCGCGCCGCGGTGTCCGGCACGGGCGCCGCGGCGCGTTGCCGTGCCTGCTCGGCTTCGAGCCGGTCCGCATACGTGTCGACACCGGACTTGGATCCGGGCGCGCTGAAGCGCTTCACCAGCACCTGGGTCAGCACCGTGCGCGCCTGGTCGGCGTCGCCGTTGATCAGGATCACGAAGCCGGCGTTCTTCTCCGGCAGCAGTACCAGCGCGGAATACATCCCGCCCAGCGTCCCGGTGTGCGAGACCTTCCAGGTGCCATCCACGTCGGTCAGGCGCCAGCCGTAGCCGTAGGCCGAGAAGTGGCTGCCGTCCCAGTCGCGCATGCGCGCGGTCAGCGGCATGGGCGTGTGCGCCTTCCACACTTCCTCGCGCTGCGCCTGCGACAGCCACGGCCTGCCGTCCTGCAGGCCCGCGCGCTCCGGCTGCAGCCACATGCGCGTCCAGGCGAGCATGTCGTCCAGGCTGCAGCGGATGCCGCCCGCCGCCGTCATCGGCACGTCGGGCACCACCAGTCCGTCCGTGCGCGTAGGCACGTTGCGCCCGCCGCGCTGGGCATGCGGTTGCGCCACGTTGCCCACCGCTTCGCGCTCCCAGCGGCCGGCCTGGCAGCGGCCCATGCCCAGCGGCTGGAACAGCTCGCGCCGCAGCAACGCGCCGTACGGCGCGCCGCCTGCCGCGGCGGCCACCTCGCCGGCCACGATGTACAGCGTGTTGTCGTACGCGTAGCGCGAGCGGAACGAATACGCCGGCTTGAGGTGGCGCAGGCCGTGGATGACGTCGCGCCGCGTGAACAGGTTCGGCTCCGGCCACAGCATCAGGTCGCCGGCGCCCGCGCCCAGGCCGCTGTTGTGGATCAGCAGGTCGCGCACCTGCATCTCGCGCGTGACCCAGGGATCGTGCATGGCGAAATCCGGCAGGTGCTTCACCACCGGGTCGTCCCAGCGCAGCTTGCCCTGGTCCACCAGCCGCGCGAGCAGCGCGGCGGTCATCGCCTTCGAATTCGAAGCAATCTTGAACAGCGTGCCGGCATCGATCGCCTGGCCGCTGCCCGAGGCACGTTCGCCGCGCGTGCCTCGATACACCACCGCGCCGTCCACCACCACGCCCACCGCGATGCCCGGCAGGCGATAGCGGCGCACCGTGTCGTCCACGGCGCGGTCGAAGAAGGCGCGATCGTCGCCGCGCGCCGGGCTGGCGCCCGGCTCGTGAGCAAGGCAGGGCCCCGCGGCGGCGGCCACGGTGAGCAACGCCCCCAGCGCGACCGACGCTTTGCGCACGGCGCGGGTCAAGGCCGCCAGCCCCCGTGGCACCGCCTGCGGCGCGGCGGCCGCTGGCCTGCCGCCTGCTCCGCCCTGGCCCTGACGCTGGCCCTGCTGCGCGCCGCGCGCATCGGCGGTCAGAAGAAGGTGTACTCGAACAGCAGCGTGTACGCGCGTCCGCGCGGATCGGCGATGCGCGGTTCCCAGGCGGCGCCGGCGGCGAAGTCGTTCTGGTGCGCGGTGAAGGGCGGATCGGTGTCCAGCAGGTTCTTGATGCCGGCGGTCACCCGCATGCGCTCGATCCCGGTCCAGCTCAGGCTGTAGTTGTAGGTGGTGTAGCTGTCCACGTCCGGGTCGAACGCTGGCGGCACGTAGGTGCCGTTGGCCACGCTGACCGGCAGCTCGTCCTTGTAGCCGGCGCGGTAGATCTGGGTGAGGTTGTGCGCCCAGTCGCCGCGCTGCCAGCCCAGGTTGAGCGTGTGCTTCCAGCGGATCGGCAGGTTGAAGTACCGCACGTATTCGCCGGCCAGGTTGTCGCCGTAGGGCAGCGACTCGATCGCCTTGGTGCGGAACGTGTCGATGTAGCTGCCGTTGAAGCCCACGTTCCAGCGCCCGCCCCACACCTCGCCGAACGCGTTGGCGTCCAGTTCGATGCCACGCATCAGCGAGCCGCCGGTATTGATGAAGCGGCGGTCGATGGCGACGATCTCGCCGCTGCCGTCGCGGATGAAGTTGTCCACGAACAGGTCGTAGTTGGCCAGCAGCACGTTGCGGTCCGCGGAGCGGATCGTGTTCTCGCGCTCGATCTCCCACCAGTCCACCGCCACGTTGAGCCACGCGGTGGGCGCGAACACCACGCCGAAGCTCTTCTGCGTGGATTCTTCCGGCTCCAGGTCGGTCTTGCCGCCGAACAGCTCGTCGGGGCGGATCACCTCGCAGCCGGGCACGTTGGGATTGGCGCGGCCGCCCGGACACGTGGCCGGATCCGCAAGGTCCAGGCCGGTGTACAGCACTTCGGTGACGCCGTTGAACAGCTGGTTGAAGGAAGGCACCTTGAACCCGGTGCTGTACGCGCCGCGGAACAGCAGCCAGTCGACGGGCTGCCACTTGAACGACGCCTTGGGGTTGGTGGTGCTGCCGAAGCCGTCGTAGCGGTCGTAGCGGCCGGCCAGGGTGATGTCGAACGATTCCACGATGGGGAAGTAGGCTTCCGCGAACACCGCGCGGATGTCGCGGCTCACATCGCCCAGCACGTTGGTGTCGTCGAACGGCGCGTTGAACACCGGGCGCCGCGTCGGGCCTTCGCCCACGCCGAACTTGAACTCCTCGCGGCGCAGGTCCACGCCGGTGGCCAGCTGGATCTCGCCGCCCGGCAGCTCCAGTCCCACGCCGCCGGAAAACACCGCATCGAACTGGGTCAGCACGGAGGTGCCGCCGTACAGCACCGTGCCGCGCGCCGACGCGGCTTCCAGCGCCGCCATCGCCGCAGGGGTCTGCGCCTGGCCGGGCAGCAGGAACGGATTGAGCAGGCCGCTGCCCAGGATCTGGCGCAGCTGGTCGGTGTAGTGGAAGCCGCTGCCCAGGATCGATTCGGAGCTGCTGGCGCCGCGTGACAGGCCGATGTCGTAGCTCCAGTCGCCAAACGTGCCTTCCAGCCCGGCCAGGATCCGGAACGAACGCGTCTCGGTCTGGATCTCGCGCGGGCCGCAGGCGATGCAGCGCCAGCGGTAGGCGATCGGCGTGCCGCGCGGGTTCAGCTGCGCGGCGCCGAAGTAGGCGGCCAGCGCGTTGTAGATCGCGTCGTAGGTGGCCTGGGTGTTCGCGTTGCGCGGATACCACGTGCTCGGGCCCAGCGCGGTGGCCGCCGCGCTCGTGCTGGAGGACAGCTGGTTGGGCTCGAACGTCTTGGCGACGTTCACCTCCGAACCGGTGAACTCGAAGTACGCGGTGTGGTTGTCGCCCACCTTGATCGTCGTGCGGCCCAGCACGTCCACGCTTTCGCTCGGCTGCTGGATCACCGCCGCCGCAGGGTAGTCCCAGGCGCACGCGAAGCGCGACGCGGGCGAGCTCCACAGGCGATGGTCGTACGGGCCCATCATGTCGCCCCCGGCCGCGCAGCCTGCGGCGCCGGGCAGGTCGAGGATGTTCACCGCCGTCTGGCGCACCGCTGGATCCGCCGGATCCAGCACGCCGTTGCGCAGCAGGCTGGTGGCGCCGACGCCGGAGCTGCCGAGGCTGAACACGGTGGCGAACGGCGGGCCGCGCGTGTCCGGCGACAGGCCGCGGTCGGGCTGGAAGGTGTTGGAGAAGTCGCGGTCGCTGCCGCGCAGGATGTCGTTGCGCTTGAAGCTCACGGTGACGAAGCCGTTCCAGCCGTCGCTGTCCAGGTCGCCCGCGCCCATCAGCAGGTTGGTGCCGTAGATGTTGCCGCCGCCGGCTTCGGTGACGTCGGTGAAGAACGTGGTCTGCGCGCCCTGGAAATCCTTGCGGGTGATGAAGTTGATCACCCCGCCGATCGCGTCCGTGCCGTACACGGCGGAGGCGCCGTCGCGCAGCACCTCCACGCGGTCGATGGCGGCGAACGGGATCGAGTTGAGGTCCACCGCGCGCCCTTTCAGGCCATGCGTGGCGACGCGCCGGCCGTTGAGCAGCACCAGCGTGGCGTCCGCCCCCTGCCCGCGCAGGTTGGCGCCGGACACGCCGTTGTTGCCGCGCTGTTCCTCGTTGACGATGCCGGCGTTGCTGGCCAGGTTGTCGGAACTGTTGCCGGCGATGTTGAGGTACATCAGCAGCTGCTCGGCCGAGCTGATGCCCTGCTTCTCGATCTCGTCCTTCTGCAGCACCGTGATCGGCAGCGCCTGCTCCACGTCGGTGCGCTTGATGCGCGTGCCGGTGACCGACACGGTGTCCAGCTCGGTGGGAGCCTGCGCCGCCGGCGCGGCCGGCTGCTGCGCCGACAGGGGCAGCGCGAGCGTCGACAGGAGGGTCGCGAACAGTCCCGCCAATGCCGGACGACTGGATCGAAGCATGCCTGGTTCCTCCCCGGGAAAGATATCGGTGCACTCCTCCCCTGGAACGCCACCTCAGCCGCATTTGGGCATGGCGCCGTGCATGTCGTCAACGCCCTGTCACGCACCCGTCGCATTCGTATGCGGCAGGCCTTGCCGGGGACCGCGATGCTGCGCTGCGGCGCGGCTAAGATGGGCCGGTGAGGATCACCGCTGTCCAGTTGTCCATGCTGAGCGTGCCGCTGCGCACGCCGTTCCGCACCGCCCTGCGTACGGTGACCGCGGTACACGACGTAGTGGCGTGCATCCGCACCGATCGTGGCCTGTGCGGGTACGGCAGCGCGGCGGCAACGCCGCCGATCACCGGCGAGACGCATGCCTCGATCATCGCGGCGATCCGCGGACACATCGCGCCGTTGCTGGTGGGCGAAACGCTGGACGCTCCCGCGCGCCTGGCGAGCCTGGTGCAAGGCGCGATGGCCCGCAACAGCAGCGCCAAGGCCGCCGTGGACGTGGCGCTTCACGACCTGTTCGCGCAGCAGGAGGGGCTGCCGCTGGCGCGGATGCTCGGCGGCGACATACGCCCGCTGTGCACCGATACCACCATCAGCGTCGATGGGGTGGATGCCATGGCGGCCCAGGCGTTGGGCGCGGTGGACCTTGGCTTCCGTGCGCTCAAGGTCAAGCTCGGCAAGGACTGCGCGCTGGACGTCGACCGGGTGCGTGCGATCCACGCAGCCGTCGGCGAAAAAGCGCGGCTTCGACTGGATCCCAATCAGGGCTGGAACGCGGCGCATGCGGTGCAGGTCATGCAGGCGCTGGAACGCGCGGGCGTCGTTGTGGAACTGCTCGAGCAGCCGGTGCCCGCACACGACATCGACGGCCTGCGGTACGTGAGCGAACGCATCCACGTGCCGGTCATGGCCGACGAAAGCGTGTTCGATCCGCACCAGGCGCTGGAGCTCGCCAGGAGGCGGGCAGTGTCGATCCTCAACATCAAGCTGATGAAGGCCGGCGGGATCGGCAACGCGCTGCGCATCGCCGACATCGCCGCGGAGCATGGCCTGCGCTGCATGGTGGGCTGCATGCTCGAAAGCAGCGTGGGGGTGGCCGCCGCCGCGCACGTCGCCGCGGCGCGCCCCGACGTCGTGGCCTTCATCGATCTCGACGCGCCGTCGTTGGCCAGCTTCGACCCGGTCGAAGGCGGGACGCGGTTCGACGGCCCCGACATCCTCCTCAACGAAAACCCTGGCCTGGGTGTGCGCAGGATCCGCGGCCTGGAGCCGCTGCAGGACGCATGAGGCGGCATCGCGCGCGCCTGCGATGCCATACTCCGGCGGCACGAACGGTGCGTCCGGCATGAGGCACGCGATGAAGTCACTGTGGCGCAGGTGGGGCGTACCGATCGCCGCCTGCATGGCCGCCGCGCTGCTCGCGGGGTGCGCCATTCCGGGAGACGCGCGATCCGATGCATCCGGCGCTGCACGCGAGTGGAACGCCGCACGCCAGCTGGTCCTGGTCACCACCCCGGACTGGAACGCGACCGGCGGCCGGATGCGTACGTTCGAGCGCGATGCGCGCGGGGCGTGGCGGGAGGTCGGGGTGGCGGTGCCGGTGACGGTGGGGCGCAGCGGCAGCGGGTGGGGCCTGGGCCTGCATCCGGCGCAGGCCGCTGGCCCGCAGAAGCGCGAAGGCGACGGCCGCGCGCCGGCGGGCGTGTTCGCCATCGGCACCGCGTTCGGCTACGCGCCCAGCGCCCGCACCGCCCTGCCCTATGCGGCCATGCAGCGCAGCCACTGGTGCATGGACGTGGTGGATTCCCCGCTCTACAACCGGATCGTGGACGCGCGCGAGGTCGGCGATGCCGCCGTGCAGGGCTCCACCGAGCCGATGCGCCTGGACCTGCACAACAAGGGCGACCAGCGCTATGCCAGCGGCTTCGTGATCGAACACAACGCGGGCGCGGCAAAGGGCGCGGGCAGCTGCATCTTCGCCCACCTGTGGGGCAAGCCCGGGCAGGCCACGGCGGGCTGCACGGCGATGGCGCCCGATTCGATGCAGCGCCTGTACGCATGGCTGGCACCGGACGCGCGGCCGGTGTTCGCGCTGCTGCCCCAGGCCGAATACGAACGTCTGCGCACGGCGTGGGACCTGCCGTAGCGTGCACCACGCCCACCGCAGGCCCGGCGCCAGGCGCATTGCGCAGCCGGCACGCTCCGGGCGCTCGTATCGTGCGCACCGCGCACGCCACCGCGGCCCGGCGCCTGCCGGGGCGCTCCCCCATCACCACTTGAGTTTCGACTGATGTCCAACACCGCACGCGTTCTGCTCGCCCTGGTCCTGGGCGCTCTGGTCGGCCTGGGCCTGGCCCTGTGGAACGACGGCGTCGCCGCGCAGGCGGCGGCGATCGCGCAGCCGATCGGCAAGGTCTGGCTGAGCGCGCTGCAGATGACGGTGGTGCCGCTGGTGGCGGCCATGATCGTGGTGGGCATCAACACCGCGCGCACCGCGGCCTCCACCGGGCGCACGGCACGCACCGCGATCATCGTGTTCGTGGTGCTGCTGTCGCTGGCGTCGGCCTTGACGGCGGTACTGGCGCCGGCCCTCCTGTCGCTGGTGCCGCGCGATCCTGCGCTGGCCGACGCGCTGCGCGGCGCGCTGGCACCGGAAGCCGCCGCCACCGGCACGGCGGGGCTGGCCGAGTGGCTCGCCAGCGTGGTGCCCACGAACGTGATCGCCGCCGCCGCGGCGGGCGCGATGCTGCCGCTGGTGGTGTTCTCGCTGTTCTTCGGTTTCGCGCTGACCCGCATCGACGAGGAACGGCGCGCGGCGCTGCTGCGCATCGTGCAGGGCATCGCCGACACCATGATCGTGATCGTGCGCTGGGTGCTGCTGGCCGCGCCGGTGGGCGTGTTCGCGCTGTCGCTGGCGGTCACCGCGACGGTGGGCCACGGCGTGCTGACCGCGCTGGGCGTGTACATCGCGCTGCTGATCGCGATGTACCTGGTGGTGATCGCGCTGATGTACCCGGTGGCGGTCGTGGCCGGGCGCGAGCGGCTGGGGCGGTTCGCCTCGGCGATCCTGCCGGCGCAGGCGATCGCGGCCAGCACCCAGTCGTCGCTGGCATCGCTGCCGGCCATGCTCGAAAGCGCGCGCACGCGCCTGGGGTACGGCGTGGCCGTGCCTTCGCTGGTGCTGCCGATGGCGGTGTCGCTGTTCCGGATCACCAGCCCGGTGCAGTACATCAGCGTGGCCACGTTCATCGCCTGGGCCTACGGCATGCCGATCGACGTGGCGACCCTGGCGGGCGGCGTGGCGCTGGCGGTGGTGGTGAGCATGGGCTCGGTGGGCCTGCCCGGGCAGGCGATCTTCATGGCCACCAACCTGCCGGTGGTGCAGGCCATGGGCCTGCCGGTGGCGCCGCTGGGCATCCTGCTGGCGCTGGACACGATTCCCGACGTGTTCGCCACCGTCGGCAACGTCACCGCGGATCTCACCGCCACTTCGGTCGTGGCCAGGCGCGCGCCGGAAGACGCCGCAGCGGTGCAGGCCACTCCCTGAGGGTAGCCGGCGCGCAAACCTGCGTGCCACCGGTCGCCACGCGCGGGCTGCAGCCCGCCCGTCCCGCGCGTCGCGGAGATCCCGCACACGCCGCATTTCCCATTCATGCGGTACAACCGGCGGCCTCACCCGTCCGGAGTCCGCCCATGCGCGCCGCGCCCCTGTTGACCGCCCTGTCCACCGCCCTGCTCGCCGCCTGCACCGGCACCGTCGCCAATGGCGCCGACGCGCCGGCGCAAGCCGCGCAGCCGCCTTCCGCGCAGCCGGGCGCCGCCGCGTCCACGCCGCCTGCCCGGACCGGGCAACCGTTCGCGTCCGCGGAGTTCGCGAAGTTCAACGAGCCGTGGGCCATGACCTTCCTGCCCGATGGCCGCCTGCTGGTCACGCAGAAGACCGGCGAGCTCAAGCTGTTCGATCCCGCCACCAAGGCCACCGGCGACATCACCGGCGTACCGGACGTGGACCACGGCGGCCAGGGCGGCCTGGGCGACGTGGTGCTGCATCCGCAGTTCGCCAGCAACGGCCTGGTGTATTTCAGCTACGCCGAGGCCGGCGACGGCGACACCCGCGGCGGCGTGGTGGCGCGCGGCAAGCTCACGCTGGACGCCAACGGCGGCGGCGCGCTGAGCGGCGTGCAGACGATCTGGAAGCAGGTGCCCAAGGTCAGCGGGCGCGGGCACTACAGCCACCGCATCGCGTTCTCGCCCGATGGCGCGCATGTGTTCATCGCCTCGGGCGAGCGCCAGAAGTTCGATCCCGCGCAGGACATGGCCTCGAACCTGGGCAAGATCGTGCGCCTGAAAGACGACGGCAGCGTGCCGGCCGACAATCCCTTCGCCTCGAAGGGTGGCGTCACCGCGCAGGTGTGGACCTCGGGGCACCGCAACACGCTGGGCATCGCGTTCGACGCCCAGGGCCGGCTGTGGAACCACGAGATGGGGCCGAAGGACGGCGACGAGCTCAACCTGATCGTCAAGGGCGACAACTACGGCTACCCGATCGTCTCCAACGGCGACCACTACGACGGCCGCCCGATTCCCGACCACGACACGCGCCCGGACCTCAACGCGCCGGAGGTGACGTGGACGCCGGTGATCTCGCCCGCGGGCCTGGTGATCTATTCCGGCGACCTGTTCGCGGACTGGAAGGGCGATGCGTTCATCGGCGGCCTGTCGTCCAAGGCGCTGGTGCGCGTGGAGTTCGACGGCGAGACCGCGCGCGAGGCCGCCCGCTACGACATGGGCGCCCGCATCCGTGAAGTGGAACAGGGCCCGGATGGCGCGCTGTGGCTGCTGGAAGACGACAAGGACGGCAGCCAGGGCCGTCTGCTCAAGCTCACGCCGCAGGCCTGATGCAGGCCGGGGACGCGCCCGCATGCGGGCGCGTCCTGCGCGGCAGACGGGCCCCGCCCAGACTTTCTCGCGGCGACAACCGAACTCGACATGACGGCTTACCCGTGGCGATGCCAGGCCTGCGATCAGGTCAACCCCGCCGGCACCACGCGCTGCACGCAGTGCGATTGCCCGGCGTCCCCCGACACGCCCACGATCGAAGCGCACGCCGCCAGGTTCAAGGCGCTCGGCGCACGGCGGTATGCGTGCGTGAAGTGCGATTCGGACCAGTACAAGGTGGGTGAACTGCGCGCGTCCGGCGGTCTGCTGTCCAGCGTCCTCGAGGTCGAATCGGAGAAGTTCTCGTACATCGCGTGCGCGCGCTGCGGCTACACCGAGCTGTACCGCGGCGATCGCTCCGTGCTGCGGCAGCTGTTCGATTTCGGGATCTAGCGGGTCTGGAGCCTTATCCGGGCGTACCGCGTTCGCATCGCGCGCCGCGCCGGCCTGCCCCGTGTCGAAGCGGCGTCAGCCGCGCATCCTTGCCGCTGCTGTCGCACCACGCATCTCCCGAATTGGCCGGGGCCACGCGCGCGCCGCATGCGACGTTGGAGAAAAGAGGTCCGCGACTGCAGCCGCTGCTACTGCGCGGCGCGCAGCGCGCTTTCCAGCGGCGGCAGCGGCGGCAGTTTCAACGCCGCGCGGTAGCGCTCGTGCAGCGCGCGCACCTTGGCGACGTAGGCCTGCGTTTCCCGGTACGGCGGAACGCCGCCATGCTGCTGCACGGCGCCGATGCCCGCGTTGTAGGCGGCCGCCGCCAGGGTCAGGTCGCCCTTGTAGCGCCGCAGCAGGTCGCGCAGGTAGCGCGCGCCGGCCTGGATCGACTGGTCGGACGCGAACGGGTTGGAGACCCCGTATTCGCGCGCGGTCGCCGGCATCAGCTGCATCACGCCCTGCGCTCCCTTGGGCGACACCGCGTCGGCGTCGAAGCCGCTTTCGGCGTGCGCCACCGCGCGCAGCCAGGCGTCGTCGATGCGGTTGGCCTTGGCCGCGGCCCTGAACTGCCACGCGTACATGTCCAGGCGCGGCTTGCCCACCTTGCCCAGGCCCTCGTGCGCGGGCGAACCCTTTGGCGTTTCCACGGTGAATTTCAGGTAGGGCGTCGCGCCCGGCAGCTTGCGCGTGGTGTACAGCGTGCTGCCGTCGGGCGCCTTCCACTCGTACAGCGTGCCGTGGATGACGCCCAGCGCGCCCCATATGTTGCTGACCTTGGCCGGGTGGTCCTCGATCTGCTTCGCCTCGCACTTCGAGCCCGGCTCCGGCGCGGTGGCCAGGCTCACGGTGCTGTCGCGGACGCAGCGATAGACCGTGCGCGCCTGCGCGGGGATGGCGCAGGCGAGCGCGAGCGTGCAGGCCAGGGCGAGGCGGGCGGACATCGCGCGGATTCTAGGCAGGAAGGCTGAACGCGCCGCACACCGCGCCCGGGTGGCCGGAGGCGGCAGGCCGGGCAGCGTTGCGCGACGCGAAGCGCATGCACGTGCTGGGCGGGTGGATCGCGTGCCGGACAGGCTGGCGCGCCGGCCCGCTCGCGGCGCGGATCACCGCGCCTGGCAGACGATGTAGTCCAGCGCGGCGATCTCCACCCGCACGCTGCCCGGCGCCGTCGCGGACGCAGCGCAGTTCCCGTGCAGCGAGGCCCACGATTGCGAGGTCGCCTCCACCAGCACCGGCGCCGACAGCGGCCGGTCGCCCGTGTTCAGCGCCACCAGCGTCTCCCGGCCGTCGAGCACGCGCGAGAAGGCGAACAGGCCGGGCTTCTCGCCGGCGAAGCGCACGCGCATGGCGCCGCGACGCAGCGTCTCGTCCTGCGTGCGCAGCCTGGCCAGCGTGGCGATGGCGCGAAACAGCGGGCCGTCGGTGGCGAAGTTCTCGCTGGCGGTGCTGGCCTTGCCGCCCACCAGCGCATCGTCGTTGTAGCTGGCCACGCGGCTTGCGAACAGCGACTGGCGTGCGTCCTGGTCGCCGCCGTCGCCGGCGAATCCCTGCTCGTCGCCGTAGTAGACCACCGGCACGCCGCGCGCCAGGAACATCAACGCGTGGCCCAGCACGACCCGGCGCAGGATCTCCGCATCGTCCGCGGCCGGGCGCGCCTTGCGCACGAAGTAGGCGAAGCGCCCCATGTCGTGGTTGCCCAGGAACGTCGGCAGCGCCAGCGCCGCGGCCTCGCCACCGGCGTAGTTGGCGTCCATGAAGTACAGCCGCGCCAGGCGGTCGGTGCCGGCGGTGCCTGCGATGGCGTCCGTGGCGGCGGACTGGAACGCGAAATCCAGCACCGACGGATACCCGTCGACGCGCGTGAACCGCGCCAGCGCGCCGGCATCGGGGTCGTAGACCTCGCCGAAGACGTGGAAGTGGGGGATGCCGCGCGCCTTCGCGCGGGCCAACATCGCCGGTACGAAAGCCTGCCAGAACCCGCTGTCCACGTGCTTGGCGGTGTCGATGCGGAAGCCGTCGATGCCGAAGTCGTCGATCCACTGCCCGTAGATGTCGATGAAGCCCTGCACCACGCGTGGATGCTCGGTGAGCAGGTCGTCCAGGCCCGCGAAATCGCCGTAGTTGACGCTCTCGCCTTTCCACGTGGAGTCGCCGCGGTTGTGGTAGTAGCGCGGGTCGTTGAGCCACGCGGGCGTCTTGGCGTTGCGTTCCGCGGGCGGCACGTACGCGTCGTACGCGTAGGTGGTGTCGGTGAGCCGCGCGAAGTTCGCTTCGCTGCGGTGCGCGGGCGCATCGCCCAGGAAGCCTGTATTGATCGGCTTGCCGTCCACGCCGCCGCGGCGCGTGTAGGGGAAGTCGGCCAGCGACCGGTACGGGCAAGGGTCGTCGCTGCAGTCGCGGTAGGCGATCACGTCCGCGGTGTGGTTGGTGATGATGTCCAGGTAGATCTTCATGCCGCGCGCATGCACGGCTTCGACCAGCGCCTTGAGCTCGTCGCGCGTGCCGAAGTGCGGATCCACGTCGGTGAAGTCGGTGATCCAGTAGCCGTGGTAGCCGGCCGACTCGCGGCCGGGCCGCCCCTGCACCGGCTTGTTGCGGTAGATCGGCCCCAGCCAGATCGCGGTGGCACCGAGCTGCTGGATGTAGTCGAGCCTGTCGCGCAGGCCCTTGAGGTCGCCGCCGTGATAGAAGCCCTTGTGGGTGGGGTCGAAGCCGTGCGCGAGGCGGCCGTCGCCCTGGCCGCTGTCCGCCGCGCCGCCGCGATCGTTGCCGGGATCGCCGTTGGCGAAGCGGTCGGGCAGCACGAAGTACATCACCTCGTCCTGCGGCAGGCGCTGGCGGAAGTCGCGGTCCGCGCGCGGGGCCTGCTGCGCCGCGGCGAGCGGCGCCAGGCATGCGATCAGCGCCGCGACGGTGGCGGAAAGCAGGCGCGTGGCGTGCATGGCGGTGTCCGTGTGCGGGAGCGCCCGAGCATAAGCGCGCTAACCGGCGAGCGCGCGCGCCAGCCGCAGTGCCAGCGGACGGAATACGTATGCAGCCAGCACCGCGGCGGGCCATGCGACCAGCCAGGCCAGGGCCCAGCGCCCGGCGAAGGCGGCATCGAGGCCGGTGTTGATCGCGGTGACGACGGCGGCGACGAACGCCGACATGAACGTGGCCAGGCAGGCCGGCAGCAGGCGCTCGACGCGCTGCATGCGTGGCGGGTCTGCGGGTGCCGCCGGATCGGCCGGGTCGGCATTCGGATGCATGCGGACCACCTGCGCAGTCGTCTGGGGGCGCGACGCTATCATGCGGCGCCACGCCTTCGAGGACCCGCCCGTGGAAGCAGCGCCTGCCTCAGCCGCACGCCGAACCCACGGTCTGCGCGTGCGCGGCGCACGTCCGGCCCGGTACGCCTGGGTGCTGGCGGCGATGCTCGCGACGCTGGTCGGCTGCGCCTGGGCCCCGCGCGAAGCGGCCGCGCCGGCAACGCCGCACGCGCTGCGGGTGATGACCTTCAACGTGCGCCTGCCGGCCGATGCCGACGGCGCCGACCGCTGGCAGGTGCGCAAGGGGATCGCCGCACGCATGCTGCGCGACGCCGCACCGGACGTGGTCGGCACCCAGGAACTGTTCGCCGAACAGGGCGACTACCTGCAGGCGCAGCTGCCGCAGTACGCGTGGTTCGGCCGGGGACGCCAGGCCGACGGCGGCGGCGAGCGCACGGCTGTGTTCCACCGCAAGCGCGCGCTGCGGGTGCTGGAGTCCGGCGATTTCTGGCTGTCCGACACGCCCGGCGTGGCCGGCAGCATCACCTGGGGCAACCTGTTCCCGCGCATGGTGACGTGGGCGCGGTACGAACGCATCGCCGACGGCCGGCGCTTCACCGTGTTCAACACGCACCTGCCCTACCGCGCCGAGGACGCCGGCGCGCGCCTGCGCGGTGCGCGGCTGCTGGCGGCACGCATCGCGGCCCTGCCTGCCGGCGAACCGGTGGTGGTGACCGGCGACTTCAACGACACGCCCGGCGGCCCCGTGCACGCCGCCCTGCTGGCCGCGGGCCTGCGCGACGCGTGGCAGGCGGCCGCCGCGCGCGCCGGTCCCGAGGGCACGTTCCATGCCTTCACCGGGCGGGCCGAACGCCGCATCGACTGGATCCTGGTGCGCGGCGTGGACGTGCGCGCCGTGCGCACCATCGACGCGAGCGAAGGCGGGCGCTATCCCTCCGATCATTTCCCGGTACTGGCGGAGCTGGTCTTCCGCTAGGCCCGGCGTCAGCCGGGAACCCCGGGCTCGCGCTGTCGCCGCGCTTGCCCGCGCGACGGGCAACGCGCCCGGTTGCCGCGGCTCCCGCAGGCGCGCCTCAACGCCGTGGCACGGCCGCGGCGGCCTTCTCGAGCATCGCCCTGCGCAGCTTGGGCGACACCACCGGGATCGTCAGCATGGTGCTGGCCACCGCCATCAGCAGGAGCGCCGTGAACATTTCGCTGGTGATGATCCCCTTGTCCAGCAGGATGTTGGCGAAGATGATCTCGATGAGCCCCTTGGTTTGCAGCAACCAGCCGATCACGGACGCATCGCGGCGATCCCAGTGCAGCAGTCGCCCGGCAAGATGCACGCCCGCCAGCTTGCCGGCGACCGACGCGGCCAGCAACGCGGCGGCCGCCACGAACACCACTGCGCCGCCTACGGCCCATGATGTGCGCAGGCCGGTGCTCAGGAAGAACACCGGCATGAGTACCAGCAGCACGTGGTGGCGCAGCGTGTCCATCGCATCCTGGTCGAACCATTCGGCGTCCATCACCACGCCAGCCAGGAAGGCGCCGACCATGAAGTGCAGCCCTGCCCAGTCCGCGCCGAACGCGCACAGCGCCAACCACACCAGCGCGGCGTACCAGCGGTCGCGTTCGGGCAGCGCGCGCATCAGCCTGCGGAACAGCACGGTGGCCACGCCGAAGCCCACCAGGAACGCGCCCTGCCGGCCGATGCGCTCCCAGTCCATCAGCACCAGCGCCAGCACGCCCCAGATCGCGATATCGTCGAGGCTGGCGTAGCGCAGGATGCGCTGCCCGATGGGCTGGCGCAGCAGGCCCAGCTTCTCCATCAGCAGGATCAGGATCGGCAACGCGGTCACGGCGCAGCCCATGCCCACCCCCACGACGAACTGCCACGTCTCCGCCTTGGCCCCGATCCAGCCCGGGACAGCGAGCAGCGCTGCCGCCACGCCACAGCCGAACAGCAGCGGCATGCCCAGGGCCAGCCCGGCCGTGACACCGCTTTCGCGCCGGTTCTCCCACGCCCTACGCACGTCCAGTTCGATGCCGGCGATCATCACGAACAGCATCACCGCCCACCACGCCACGCCGTTGAGCGCGGTGATGACGTCGGGGGTGAAGATGGTCTGGTAGTACCCCGGAAACACGTGGCCCAGCACGCCCGGCCCCAGCAGCACGCCCGCGATGATCTGCACCACCACCAGCGGTGCGAAGTATTCGGTGCGGCCCAGGCGCCAGACCAGATAGGGCACCGAGAAGATGATCGCCATGGCGATCAGGAACAGTTCGGTGGTGGTGACAGCGTGCGGCATGCGGAATCTGGCGGAGATGAATGGGCTGCAGGATTATCCCCAGTCCACCGGGCCGCGCGTCACCCGGGCGGTGAAGACGCTTTGCACCGACCCCACGGACACCGGGTTACGCTCGACTTCCCTCACCGGAGAGCACGCGCCATGTCCGACCAGTCCCGCAAGACCGTTGCCGATTTCGATCCCGGCGTGCTGCGCCTGTTCGACCAGTACGTACATGGCGACATCGACCGCCGCGGGTTCCTGTCGGGCACCGCGCGCATCGCCGGCGGCATGGCCGCGGCCAGCGGGCTGCTGGCGATGCTGGCGCCGCGCTTCGCCCAGGCCCAGCAGGTGGCGCCGGACGACACGCGCATCGCCACCCGCCACGTCGAGTTCGACTCGCCCCAAGGCAACGGCAAGGCCCGTGCGTACGTCGCGCGCCCGGCCGACGCGGAAGGCCGCAAGCTGCCGGTGGTGCTGGTGATCCACGAGAACCGCGGGCTCAACCCGCATATCGAGGACGTGGCGCGGCGGTTCGCGGTGGCCGGCTACATCGCGTTCGCGCCCGATGCGCTGTTTCCGCTGGGCGGCTACCCCGGCGACGAGGACAAGGCGCGCGCGCAGTTCCAGACGCTCGACCAGGACAAGGCGAAGCAGGACTTCCTGGCCGCGGCGAAGTTCGCGCGCAAGCTCGACGGCGGCAACGGCAAACTGGGCGTCACCGGCTTCTGCTGGGGCGGCGGCATGTCGCACTGGCTGGCGACCCAGCTGCCCGACCTGGAAGCGGCCGCGCCGTTCTACGGCCCGGCCCCCGCGGCCGAGGAAGCGCGGAAGGTCAAGGCCGAGCTGCTGGTGGTGCTGGCCGAGACCGACGAGCGCGTCAACGCGACCTGGCCGCCCTACGAAGCGGCGCTGAAGGAAGCGAAGGCGACGTACGCGGTGTACCAGCCGGCCGGCACCCAGCACGGGTTCCACAACGACACCACGCCGCGCTACGACGAAGCCGCGGCGAAGGAAGCCTGGACGCGCACGCTGGCGCTGTTCGCGCGTACCGTGGCCGGCGAAAAGACGCGGGGCGGGAAGAAGGCGGACGTTGCGGAGTCGGTCACGACGTAGCGGCCGGTCGCGCTCGCGGCGCGACCTTTCGGCACCGCGGAAAACCCTCGCGCCCCCGCCGGGGCGCGGGTGTTGCGCATGAGGCAGCGCATCCGCGCCCGTGGCTCGCGGCAGCAACGCCGCGCGCGGAAGCCGCGATCAGGCTGGGGCGCCCGCGACCGCCGGAAGCCGCGGTTCGACGGCGCCCAGCGCGGCTTCCACCGCATCGAACACGTCGCCCATCTGCACCGGCGCGGTCAGCAGGGCGAACAGGCGCGGGTCGTCCTGCAGCTGCCCCTGGCGCAGGTGGGTCCCCTCCAGCAGGATCACGCGCCCTGCAAACCCGCTGCGCTGCATGGCCTGGCGCAGCTCGTCCGCGCCGCCCGCCCACGTGTCGCTGTCGAGCAGCAGCAGCGCGGGTGCCGGCGCGCGCTCCAGGCGCGCGCAGGCCGCATGCGCGTCGCGCGCCACCGCCACGTCGTACCCCTGGCTGGCCAGGGCGTTGGCCAGCAGCGACAGGCGCGCGGTTTCGCCGCCGGCCACCAGCACGCACTCGCCGGAGCCTTCGCGCCAGGCGACATGCGGCGCCCACTCCGGCTCGGGCTCCTCGCGCAGCGGGAACCACAGCGACACGGTGGTGCCGGTCCCCACCACGCTGTCCACCGCGATCCGCCCGCCGCGCGTTTCCACGATGCGCTTGCACGACAGCAGGCCCAGGCCCGTGCCTTCGGGCTTGGTGGTGAAGAACGGGGTGAACAGCCGGCCGAGCGATTCGGCATCGATGCCCGGCCCGTCGTCCACCACGCGCAGGCAGGTCCAGGCGGTGCCGTCGGCGTCGCGCGTGGCCTGCGCTTCGATGCGCACCGTGCCGCCGTTGGGCGCCATGGCCTGCAGCGCGTTGAGCCCGAGGTTGATCAGGCACTGCTGCAGTTCGGTGCGGTTGCCCTGGACGCACAGGTCGGGCTCGGCCGACGCGAACTCCAGGCGCGCGCCGCGCGGCAGGCTGCCCTGCAGCAGCAGGCGCACGGATTCGAACAGCGCCTCCACCGTCATGGTTTCGCTGCTGGCACGGGATCCGCGGGCGAAGGACAGCATCGATTCGGCCATCTCGTGCCCGCGCCGGCCGCATTCGGTGACCAGCGCGGCCAGGCGCCGGATACGCGGATCGTCGCTGTATTCCTCCATCAGCTCCGGCACGATCAGCAGCGGCTGCAGCACGTTGCGCAGGTCGTGGCTCAGGCCCGCGGCCAGCAGCGCCAGGCTTTCCAGCCGCTGCGAGCGCATCAGCTCCTTCTCGGCGCGATCGCGCTCGCGCGCCATGCGCGCTTCGCGCACCGCGCGCGCGATGGCCGACGGCAGGCGCACCGGGTTGTCCTTGAGCACGTAGTCGTTGGCGCCGCCCTGCAGCGCCTCCACGGCCATGGTCTCGTCGATGGTGCCGCTGAAGAACACGAACGGCAGCAGCCGGTCGTGGCGGCGCACCAGCTCCAGCGCCTCGTAGCCGGAGAAGCGCGGCAGCGAGACGTCGGACAGCACGATGTCCGCGCCCTGCCCCAGCGCCGCGCGCAGGCCGTCGGCGTCTTCCACCCGCACCAGCACGAAGTCCAGCCCGCCTTCCTCCAGCTGCAGTTGCAGCAGTTCGGTGTCGGCAGGGCAGTCCTCGACCAGGACGATGCGCACGCGACCCAGCGGTGGCGAGTCGGGGTGCATGCGCCTCAGGCGTCTTCGGGGGCCTGGTTCACCACCGCCCAGAAGGTGCCCAGCATCTTCACCGCATTGAAGAACTGGTCCACGTCCACCGGCTTGACCACGTAGGCGTTGACGCCCAGGTCCCAGCTGCGCGCCAGGTCGCTTTCCTCGCGCGAGGACGACAGGATCACGACAGGCAGCCGGCGCAGCGAATCGTCGGCGCGGATCGCCTGCAGCACTTCCAGGCCATCCATGCGCGGCATCTTGATGTCCAGCAGCAGCACCGCCGGCAGGCCCTCCGGGCGGCCCGCGTGCGCGCCGCGCCGCTGCAGCCACTCCAGCGCTTCCACGCCATCCTCCACATGCACGATGGGGTTGAGCAGGTGCGCCTCGCGCAGCGCGTCGATCGCCATTTCGGCGTCGGCGGGGCTGTCCTCGGCCAGCAGGATGGTGCGGTATTGCGTCATGTCGGGTTCTCGTTGGGTTGCGTGTCGGAAACGGGCGCGTCAAGCGCCGCGGGCAGGGTGAAATGGAACGTGGCGCCCTGGCCGGGCGCGGATTCGGCCCAGATCCTGCCGCCGTGGCGGCCCAGCACGCGGCGCACGCTGGCCAGTCCGATGCCGGTGCCTGGGAATTCGCTGACCTTGTGCAGGCGCTGGAACACGCCGAACAGCTTGCCCGCGTAGGCCATGTCGAAACCGGCGCCGTTGTCGCGGACGAAGAACTGGTGGCTGCCGTCGTCGAGCCGCTCGTAGCCCACCTCGACCACGGGCTGCGCGGTGCGGGCGCTGTACTTCACTGCGTTGCCCAGTAGGTTCAGCCATACCTGGCGCATCATGTTCTCGTCGCACACCACGATCGGTAGCGGCGCGATGCGCCATTGCACCGGCGTGGTGCGCCCCTCGGCGTCGGCGTTGGCATCCAGCAGCGCCCGCGTCTCGGACACCAGCGACTGCATGTCCGCCGCCTGCAGGCGCATGGCGCTGCGGCCCAGGCGCGAGTACACCAGCAGGTCGTCGATGAGCTGCGACATGCGGCGCGCCGACGTGGAGATGGTGTCCACGTAATGCCTGGCCTTGTCGTCCGCGTCGTCGCCCAGGTGCCGCGCCAGCTTGTCCGCGAAGCCGCTGACATGGCGCAGCGGCGCGCGCAGGTCGTGCGAAACCGAATAGCTGAACGCCTCCAGCTCGCGGTTCACGTCGGACACCTGGGCCACCTTGCCGGAGAGCTGGCGGTTGAGCTCGTCCATGCGCAGCTGGATGGCCTTCTGTGCGGAGACGTCGCTGACGGTCAGCAGCGCCACGTCTTCCTCGCTATCGGGCAGCTGCATACGGCGTGCGTTGAGCAGCAGCGTGCGCGACAGCCCGTCCGCGGTGGTCTGCGCCGACTCGAAGTCCCACAGCTCACGACCGCGGGCCAGCACGTCGGACAGGCGCTGGTGCACCACCGGGTCGCGCCAGGCGCCGGCGCCCACGTCGATCAGCCGCTGCATCGGCTGGACCTCGCCGTAGAGTTCGGCGAAGGCGCTGTTGTGCATCACCACGCGCTGCTGCCTGTCGACCAGGGCGATCGGATCCCGAACGGTCTGCAGCATGGCCTGTGCGCGCACGTCGGCGGTGCGGCCCTGCGCCTGCGCGCGCAGGCGGTCGCCGATCTGTCGCCACAGCAGCCAGATGATCACGCCCAGCAGCGCCAGCTGCGCGGCCATCGCGCTCCAGGTCACCCACGTGGCCTGCGCGCGCCGGCGTTCCACGTCGGCGCGGCGCTCGGCCAGCAGGCGGCTTTCCTCGTCGGTGATCTCCAGCAGCAGCGCGCGGATCGGGAACCGCTGCACCAGGGCCAGGGCCGTGTCCGCGCGGCGCGCGGGCGGCGCCTTCTGCACCTGGTCGATCACCTCGAGCCGGCTCTCCACCAGTTCCGCCAGGCGCCCGATGCGCAACTGCTGACGCGGGTTGTCCGCCGTGAGCCGCGCCAGCGCCTCGATCTGTCCGGGCAGCGCGCGGCGGCCCTCGGCGATGCGGCTGGTCGCAAGCGGCAGATCGCCGCTGATGGCCTGAAGCAGCGCGGCGGATTCCACCTCGCGCACCGTCCAGGCCAGCCGCGCAGCGGCGGCCTCGACGCGATAGGTATGCGCCACCAGGTCGGCGGCTTGCTGCGCGCCGCTCGAAAGCTGCTTGAGCAGGAAGACCGGGGCGATCACCACGGCCAGGACCGCCAGCACGAACAGCAGGCGAAGCCCGTACCGTCGGGCTGCGCTGCCTGCGTTGGCCGGTGTGGATGCCTCGGTCATCGGGTCCCGAAATGCCTGCCAGAAACGTACCGGCGGCAGCGACCGGCGGCGGATAGTACTGAATTCCGGGTGGAACCCAAGCGAGCGCGCCGCGTTGGTCGTTCAGCTTCCCGGCAGGGCGACCGGCCGCTCCTCGTACGGCTGCACCACTACCCAGCCGTTGCCGCTGAACTTCATCTGCACGCTCTCGCCGCTGGTGCGGCCGATCAGGGTGCCCAGGGAGATATCGGCGACGATCTCGGTACGCAGGCCGTCGGACCAGGCCACGGTGGCGTTGGGGTCGGTGTAGACCTCGCCCGCCTGGCCGCCCACCGGCAGGGTCAGCGGCGCGTAGTGCGAGGTGATCGCCACGATGCCGCTGCCCGACAGCTTCACGTTGAACAGCCCGCCGGACATGGCACCGGCCATGCTGCGCGTCAGGGTGATGTCGTGGCGCACCCCGGCTTCCACGGCCAGCACGTCGTTGCCGTTGACGAAGATCGACTCGCCGGCCAAGCGCAGCAGGGTGATCTTCTTGCCCCGGTCGGCCAGGTACACGCGGCCGGTGCCCTCGGCCTTCATCAGGCTCATGCCCTCGCCGCTCATCGCCTTCTTGAGCAGGTTGCCCAGGCCCTGTTCCAGCACGCCCTGGCGGGTGAACTTCACCGCGCCCTTGCGCGCCACCATGGCGCCGGCCTTGGCCCATACATAGCCGTCGAGCCGCACTTCGAGCATGTGCGGGCTTTCCAGTTCGAAGGCGTCGCCGCTGGCGTCCTTCTCCTTGGACTGGGCGAGGAAGTCCTGCAGGGTCTGCACGGCCATGGCGTTGTCTCCGGTCGACGTGGAAGCCGATTCTAGGGCGTGGCGTGACACGGGCCCCGATACGACGCATCGCATGGCGTCGCCCGCCTGCACGGCGCACACACCGCGCTGTGTAGATTCCGGGGCATGCCTGCCCTTGCCCGATCGTGTTGCGTCTTCGTGCTGTGCGCCTGGCTCGCCGCGTGCGACCTGGTGCCGCGCCACTACCCCAACGATCCGCAAGGCACGCTCGAGCGCGTGCAGGGCGGCACGCTGCGCGTGGGCGTGACCCACGATCCGCCGTTCGTGGCGCTGGGCAGCGAGCCCAGCGGGCCCGAAGCCGACCTGGTACGCGCCTATGCGCGCAGCCTCGACGCGCGGATCGTGTGGAACCGCAGCGGTCACGACGTGCTGATGCGCCAGCTGGAAGGCCATCGCCTGGACGCGGTGATCGGCGGGCATGCGGGGGATTCGCCCTGGGCGCAGCGCGTGTCCACGTCGCGTCCGTACCGGGTACCGGACGCGGCCGGGCGCGAGGTCGACCGCGTGCTGGCGCTGCCGCCGGGCGAGAACGCCTGGCAGATGGCCTTCGAACGCTTCGCCATGACCGATGCCGCGCGCCGCGCGCTGGGGACCGCCCCGTGATCGCGCGCGCGCACCGCCCGCTGCCGTCGCCGCAACAGGCGCTGATGCGCCGCGCGGTCCGGCTGGAGTGGTGGACCGTGGCGCTGATGGCGGCGGTGACCGCGATGATGTACGCCGCCGCCGGCAACTCGCAGGCCATGAAGACCGCGTGGATCGAGGACCTGCTGAGCTTGGTGCCGCCGCTGGCCTTCCTGGCGGCCGCCCGCTTCGCCCGCAAGCCGCCCGACGCCGAATACGTCAACGGGCGCGTGCGCGCCTTCGACATCACCTTCCTGGTGTCGGCGGTGGCCCTGACCGGCGTCGGGCTGGGCCTGGTGTACGACGGCCTGCACGCGCTCCTGTCGCGCACCCACCCGGGCATCGGCGGCGTGGAGGTCGCAGGCACCCTGGTCTGGCAGGGATGGCTGATGATCGCCGCACTGCTGGTGTCCACCGTGCCGCCGGTGGTGCTGGGACGCATGAAGCTGAAGGTGGCGCGCGAGCTGGAGCTCAAGCCCTTGCGCACCGACGCGGACATGAACAAGGCCGACTGGATGACAGGACTGGCCGGCGTGGGCGGTGTGCTGGGCATCGGCATGGGCTGGTGGTGGGCCGACGCGGCCGCCGCGCTGGTGATTTCCGGCAGCGTGCTGCACGACGGCGTCAGCAACCTCAAGGGCGCCATGCGCGACCTGCACGACGCGCGTCCGGAGCGGCTGCAACGCGGCGAACCCGACCCGCTGGCCGACCGGGTGCGCGACGCCGTCCAGGCGCTGGACTGGGTGCGGGCGTGCGCGGTGCGCCTGCACGAGGAAGGCCCGCGCCTCTCGGGCGTGCTGTATGTCCAGGCGCGCGACGGTGCCGAAGGCGCCACCGACGCGCAGCGCCTGCGCGAAGCCGAACGCACCGCGCGCGACGTGCACTGGCGGGTGGATGAAGTGACCGCGACCCTGGTGGAAGGCCGCCCCGCACCGCCGTAGGCACAGGCAACGCGACGCAGCCCTAGGCGGGCGCACGGACCCGAAGCGGAATGCATCGCACGCGTGTCGTGCGCGTGACGCGTGGCGCGTGGCGCGTGGCGCATCCTCCGCCGTCAGGTCCAGCGCGTTCCACCCGCGGGCCTTCGCGCCCGCACTGCCGCAGACGCGACCCGACGCGCGTGAACGTCACGGCATGAAAAAGGCCCCGCGTTGCGGGGCCCTGGTGCCTCTCCGGCTGCGGATCAGCGGCCGTCGCCGTCGGCATCGCCGGGCATGGCGCGTTCCACGCGATCCCACGCGGCGCGCGCGGCGTGCTTGGCCTTTTCCCAGGCCAGGCGGGAGTTGCCCTTGGTCTTCTCCCACGCGGCTCGCATGTCGGCTTCGGCCTCGTCGAAGGTCTTGCCGTGGTACTGGCCGCGGCCTTCGTAGCCGGCGCGATAGGCGCCGTCGTAGTCGTCGTACGTGCGGCCGGCTTCGAAGTAGGTTTCCTTGCCGTACTGGCCGCGCCAGTAGTCGCGCTCGGCGTTGGCATCCACGGTGTGCGTGTTGTGATGGCTCATTGCATGGCTCCTGTTGCGCTGCGCGGCGAAATGGGGGACCGCGCAGCTGCCTGCAGACTAGGGACGCATGCGGAAAGGTCGCGTCAACGCACGCGTCGCCGGCTGAATCCTTCAGCGGCTGCCTCACAGTGGCGCGCTTGCGCCCGGCCGAAGCGGTCGCGCAACCGCAGCCGTGCAGCGCCGCCACCGCGCGTGGCCGGCATCGTGCGGGCCGACTGCGGCGCCTTGCGCTGCCCCCCGTCCTGGCCATGGCTCGACACGCCATGCCCCTTGCCCTAGCGTGCGCTGCATGCCGCACACGCCGCGCGCCCCCGTCCAAGCGCCCACCACGATGCGCCGCGCCGTGGGCCGCTGGCAGCTCTACGCGCTGTCGGTGAACGACGTGGTCGGCAGCGGCATCTACCTGCTGCCCGCGGCGGCAGCGGCGCTGCTGGGGCCGGCGAGCCTGTGGGCCGTGCTGCTGGCGGGCATTGCGGTGAGCCTGCTGGTGCTGTGCTACGCGCAGGCCGCCAGCTGCTTCGACCAGCCCGGTGGCGGCTACCTGTACGCACGCGAGGCGTTTGGCGACTTCATCGGTTTCGAAGTCGGCTGGATGCTGCTGCTCACGCGCGTCAGCAGCGCGGCGGCGCTCAGCAACGGCCTCGCCGAAGCGGTGACTCATTTCTGGCCCCACGCCGCCAGCGGCACGATGCGCGTGGCGATCATCGCCGGCTCGCTGGGCTTCCTGGTGGCGGTCAACGTGATCGGCGTGCGCGCCGCGGCGCGCACCGGCGTGGTGCTGTCCATCGCCAAGGTGCTGCCGCTGCTGCTGTTCGTGGCCATCGGCGCGGCGCACGTGGATGCGTCGCTGGCGCAGCCGCTGTCGCAGCCGCCGCCACCGCGCGCGCTGGGCGAAGCCGCCCTGCTGCTGCTGTTCGCGTATGCCGGCTTCGAGAACCTGCCCGCCGCGGCCGGCGAATACCGCAACCCGCGCCGCGACGTGCCCTTCGCCATGCTGTCGATGATCGCCACGGTCACCGCACTGTATTTCGCGGTGCAGTGGGTGGCGTTGGGCACCCTGCCCGGACTGGCCGGTTCGCAGACGCCGCTGGCGGCGGCTGCGGACCGGTTCGCCGGCGCGTGGCTCGCGCTGGTGGTCACGGTGGGCGCGGCGGTGTCGATCCTGGGCACCAACAGCAACACGGTCATGCTGGGCCCGCGCTACCTGCATGCGCTGGCCAGCGACGGCTACGGACCGCGCGTGCTGGCGCGCATCCATCCGCGCTTCCGCACGCCGGTGCCCGCGATCCTGACCGTGGGCGCGCTGTCGCTGCTGCTGGCGCTGTCGGGTTCGTTCGTGCAGCTGGCGCTGCTGTCGGTGGTGGCGCGGCTGTGCGCGTACATCGGCACCGCGCTGTCGGTGCTGGTGCTGGCCCGCCGCCATGCGGGGCGGGACGGCGTGCTGCGCCTGCCGGGTGGTCCCACGATCCCGCTGCTCGCGGCGGCGCTGTCGCTGGCCTTGCTGGCGAGCGCGCGCGTGGGCAACCTGGTCGCGGGGGCGATCGCGCTGCTGGTCGGGGCGGCGATCCATGGACTGCGCCGGCGCGAGCCGTGAGACAACGCCGGGGAACAGCCGTGATCCCGGCGCGGGCCCGGTTCCCTGTTGACGTTGGCGATGCGCGGCGGAGGGCACGATCGAACCCGACCAGACATGGACACCCAGCGGGCGCTGGAAGGATGGAGGCGTCGTGCGCTGTGCGCTTTCCCCCGATCCCGAACTCCGAGTGCGGCATGAGTGAGAACATCCGAACAGCGGCGAGACACGCCGCGCGCTGCCTGCTCCTGGTCGCGGCCGCATCCCTTGCCGCCTGCCGCACGGCCGCGGTGGCGGAGCCACCCCGGTCGCCCGCCGCGGCGCCAGCGGTGCCGCTCACCGCGTCGCGCGGCGAGTTCCTCATCGAGGCCGGCGCGCTGGACACCTGGAACGCCGTCGGCCAGATCGCGGTGCGCACGCCCGGCGTGACCTACGAAGGCCGCGCGCAGATGCTCGGACTGTATGCGCTGCGCTATCGCGGCGAGTCGTTGATGGTGCTGACCCGTCGGCTGCTCGCGTCGCAGACCAGCGGGCGGCTGACCACGCGCGTGACCGCCACCGATGCCGGCGGCAAGCACGTGGACAGCGACGCGGCGGCGGACCTGCTGGCGCTGCTGCAGCGTGAACTGCCGGCGGAGATCGAAGACGTGCGCAGGCGCTAGGCGGCGGACAAGGCCAGGCCGGTGCGCAAGCGCGCGGCGCGCTGAAGCCACTGAAAGCCGTCTCGAAGCCAGCGCGCCGGATGCCCAGCCGGTGGCGATCGGACTCCGCCTTCCGCCTTCGCCGTGAGGACGCGCACGAACGCCAGCGCGCCCCGGTCGGGACAGGCCCTAGGCCAGCGCCGCCTCGCGCGACGCCACCAGCCGCACCCGGATCGACTTGTAGCCCGGCGTGCCCGAGCGCGCATCGTGCTCGCCCAGCGCCAGCAGGCCGTTGCCTTCGGGGAAGTACATGGCCAGCGACCCGGGGGCGATGTCGAACGGCACGGCGACCAGGCCGCGCACCGCACGGCCGTTGGGCGTGCCGTCGCGCGCCAGCGCCTCCACGTCGATGCGTTCGCCTTCGTGCAGGCCCAGCGCCGCCAGGTCGCGCGGATTGGCGAACACCACGTCGCGGCGCCCGCTGATGCCGCGGTAGCGGTCGTTGAGCCCGTAGATCGTGGTGTTGTACTGGTCGTGCGAGCGCACGGTGCACAGCGTGAACTGCGCGTGCCCGGCCGCGTCCGCCCGTGCCTGCGCGACGTCCTCGCACAACCCGGGCGCGACCAGGAAATGCGCCTTGCCGTCCGGCGTGTTCCAGCGCCGCTGCGTGGCCGCGTTCTCCAGCCAGAAGCCGCCGGGTTCGCGGATGCGTGCGTTGTAGCCGGCGAACGCCGGGAACACCGCCTCGATGCCGTCCCGGATCCGGTCGTAGTCGGCCACCATGCCGTCCCAGTCCACCTTCGAGTCCGGCAGCGTCGCGCGCGCCAGCAGCGCGACGATGGCCGGCTCGGAGCGCAGGTATTCCGACGCCGGCGCCAGGCGCCCCTGCGAGGCGTGCACCATGGACATCGAATCCTCCACCGTCACCGATTGCGGCTGGCCGCCCTGCAGGTCGCGCTCGGTGCGGCCCAGGCACGGCAGCAGGAGCGTCTCCTTCGCCATCAGCAGGTGCGAACGGTTGAGCTTGGTGGCGATGTGCACGGCCAGGTCGAGCTTGCGCATCGCCGGGAAGACCACCTGCGGATCCGGCATGGCCACCGCCAGGTTGCCGCCCAGGCACACCAGCGCCTTCGAGCGGCCTTCGGCGATCGCCAGCAGCGCGGCGACCGCATCGTGGCCGTGCTCGGCCGGCGGCTCGAAGCCGTAGGTCCGGCGGATGCCGTCCAGCAGCGCTGCGTCCGGCTTTTCGGTGATGCCCACCGTGCGGTCGCCCTGCACGTTGGAATGCCCGCGCAGCGGGCAGATCCCGGCGCCGCGCTTACCGATGTTGCCGCGCAACAGCAGCAGGTTGGCGATCTGCTGCACGTTGTGCACGCCGTGGCGGTGCTGGGTGATGCCCATGCCGTAGCACACGATCACCCGCTCGGCCTGCGCGTACACCGCGGCCGCCGATTCGATCTGGCTGCGCGCCAGCCCGGACGCGCGTTCGATGGCTTCCCACGGCGTGGCGTGCAGGTCGCTGCACAGCGCATCGAAGCCCGTGGTGTGCGCGGCGATGAAGTCGTGGTCGAGCACGCGCGCAGCGCCGCGCGCCGCGGCTTCGGCGTCCATGGCCAGCAGCGCCTTCATCATCCCCTTCAGCACCGCGATGTCGCCGCCGATGCGCGGCTTGTAGTACGCCGATGCGATGCGCACCGCGTTGCCGGTCAGCATCTCGGCCGGCTTCTGCGGCGACACGAACCGCTCCAGGCCGCGCTCGGGCATGGGGTTGAACACCACGATGGGTTTCTTGCGCAGCGCCACTTCGCGCAGGGTGCCGAGCATGCGCGGGTGGTTGGTGCCGGGGTTGTGGCCGATGCAGAACACTGCATCGGCGTGGTCGAAGTCCTCCAGCGACACCGTCCCCTTGCCCACGCCGATCGCGTCCGGCAGGCCCACGCTGGTGGCCTCGTGGCACAGGTTGGAGCAGTCGGGGAAGTTGTTGCAGCCGTACTCGCGCACGAACAGCTGGTACAGGAACGCCGCCTCGTTGGACGCGCGCCCGGACGTGTAGAACTCCGCCATGCGCGGATCGGGCAGCGCGCGCAGCGCGGCGCCGATGCGCGCGGCGGCTTCGTCCCAACCGATCGCCGCGTAGCGGTCCTGCGCGGCGTCGTAGGCCATCGGATGGGTCAGGCGCCCGGCGTCCTCCAGCGCGTGGTCGCTCCAGTCCCACAGTTCGGACACGGTGTGCGCGGCGAAGAATTCCGGCGTGGCGCGCCGGGCGGTGGCTTCCCAGGCCACGGCCTTGGCGCCGTTCTCGCAGAACTCGAACGACGCGGTGTGCTTCGGGTCCGGCCACGCGCACCCGGGGCAGTCGAACCCGACCGGCTTGTTCACCCGGTACAGCGCTTCCATGGAGCGCGGCGCGTCCATCTGCGCGCGGATCGCGCCGGCCACCGCGCGCAACGCGCCCCAGCCGCCGGCAGGCCCGGCATAGGGGTGCACCGTGTCGTCGAAATCGTCCGCGTCGCGGACGGGGTCGTGTCCGGAAGCACCGGTACTGCCCATGCGATGGTCCCGAGCGTGCAGTGCGCCCGATCATACGCCGCACGCCGTCACGCGCCGGGCGCCGCAGGGCTGCACGTTCGCCGCGCGCGCATTAAGGTTGCACTCCACCGCCCTGCATTCCCACCGAGCCCGCGCCATGCAACGACCCGCCACGCCCGAGAACGAAGACGAGCGCCTGCGCGTCCTGCAGCGTTACCGGATCCTGGACACCCAGCCGGAAGCCGGGTTCGACGACCTGCTGACCATCGCCGCGGCCGTGTGCGGTATGCCGATGGGCTCGGTGACGCTGGTCGATGCCGACCGGCAGTGGTTCAAGGCGCGGATCGGGCTGGACGCCCAGGAAACGCCGCGCGACACCTCGTTCTGCGCGCACGCGATCCTGGATCCGCACGAGACCACCATCGTGCCCGACGCGCGCCTGGACCCGCGCTTCCGCGACAACCCGCACGTCACCGGCGCCGACGGGATCCGCTTCTACGCGGGCGCGCCGCTGCTGAGCAGCGAGGGCCTGCCGATGGGCGTGCTGTGCGTGATGGACCAGACGCCGCGGCAGCTGCAGCCCTACCAGCGCGACGCGCTGGACGCGCTGTCGCGCCAGCTGTCCGCCCTGCTCGAGCTGCGTCGGGTCAGCCACGAACTCAACCTGCAGCTGCAGGACCGCGCTTGGTACGAGCAGCAGCTGCAGCACTTCAACCGCGAGCTGCAGCTGCAGAACGCCGACCTGAGCGAACAGGCGCGCGTGGATCCGCTGACCGGCCTGGCCAACCGCCGCGAACTGGGCGCCGCGCTGGAAGCGGCGCTGCGCGAGGCGCGCGAGGAGTCCTCGCCGCTGTGCCTGGCGCTGCTGGACATCGACCACTTCAAGGACATCAACGATACCTACGGCCACGCCGCCGGCGACGAGGTGCTGGTGCAGGTCGCCGGCAGCCTGCGCGGCAACCGCACCGGCCTGGGCACGATCGCCCGCCACGGTGGCGAGGAATTCGCCTGGCTGCTGCCGCGCACCGCGCTGGCGCAGGCGCAGGCGCACTGCGAGGCGCTGCGCGAGACGGTGGCGTACGCCTCGCAATCGCTGCCGGTGACCATCAGCATCGGGCTGGCGCAGGCCACGCCCGAGGACACGGTGTCGAGCCTGATGCAGCGCGCCGACCAGGCGCTGTACACCGCCAAGCGCACCGGCCGCGACCGCGTGGTGGTGGGCTAGGCGCAGCTGCGCGGGAAAGCACGCGGCCCGCGCTGGCAGGTTCGCACGGCGCGAGCGGCTTCAGCCGCGAACGTTCCTGCCGCTTCGGCAGTACGGAGCGAGCGCACGTGGCTTTGAAGCCGCGCGTGCATGACGCCGCGCACGGCCTACGCCAGGGCCTGCGCCTCCACGACCACCACGCCCGGCCGCGGCGACAGCCCCGCATCCACCAGCGCCTGCGCGATGCATTGCGCGCGGCTGGGGCGCCACCTGCGCGGCAACAGGGGGCGCAGCGCGCGCGACACGACCAGCGCCGCGGCTTCCGCCGGACGACGCTCGCTGCGCGTGCCATCGATCAGCCCGGGGCGCACCAGCGCCAGCGAGGCGAAGCCCATGCCTGCCAGCGCCTGCTCCAGCTCGCCCTTGACCCGGTTGTAGAACACGCGCGAACCGGCATCCGCGCCTAGCGCGGAGTTCAGGGCGAAGGTGGTGGCGCCGTGCGCCTGCGACAGGTGCGCGACCGCCAGCGGATAGTCCAGGTCCACGCGACGGAACGCAGCTTGAGAGCCGGCCTGCGCCAGCGTGGTTCCCAGGGTGCATACCACCGCGTCCGCCCGCCACCACGCCGCGTCGGCAGGCAGGGCCTCGAAATCGACCACGGAGTTGTGCAGGCGCGGATGCGTCACAGCCAGCGGACGCCGCGTGGGCGCCACGACGCGCCCCGCGCGCGCATCGTCCAGCAGGCGCTGCAGCACCAGCCGCCCCACCAGGCCGGTGGCGCCCACATGCAGTACGGTTGGCATCGGTGTGCTCCCGCGACGGGCCGGCTGCGGCGCGGCGATTGTGCAGCACGCCTGCGCCCGGCGCAGCGGGATCGGCGCAGCCAGGACCGGCGCAACGGGACCAGCGCCCTGCGGCTGCGGCGGCGCGTGGCGGCGCTGCCCGGCGCGGGCATGTCGAAATCGGCCCGCCTCGTCCGTCGCCTGCAGGCAACCGGACGATTCGAGTCCTTCAACAGGAGCCACCCATGACCCATCCCGCCCGCAACACAATCTGCCTGTGGTACGACCGCGATGCGCTCGATGCCGCGAACTTCTACGCCCGGACCTTCGACGACAGCGCCGTGCATGCCGTGCACCACGCCCCGGGCGATTTCCCGGACGGCAAGCAGGGCGACGTGCTGACCGTGGAGTTCAGCGTGCTCGGGATCCCGTGCATCGGCCTGAACGGCGGCACTGCATTCAGGCAGAGCGAGGCGTTCTCGTTCCAGATCGCCACGCACGACCAGGCCGAAACCGACCGCCTCTGGCACGCGATCGTGGACAACGGCGGCGAGGAAAGCGCCTGCGGCTGGTGCAAGGACCGCTGGGGCGTGTCCTGGCAGATCACGCCGCGCGCGCTCACCGCGGCGATCACCGATCCGGACCGGGCGGCGGCCAAGCGCGCCTTCGACGCGATGATGACCATGCGCAAGATCAACATCGCCGCCATCGAGGCGGCGCGGCGGGGATAGCGCAACGCGACGCGCGCGGCGCGACGGCTCCGTGCCCTGCCGGGCGCGGCGCCGGGCCCGCCTGCAGGCAAGGCACCGGACGCGCTTCTGCCTCGTTCCGGAACGATGCGACGGCGTCCCCGGAACGAGTCCCGCGCCGTCAGGTGTTCGGCGCTCCGCAGGCCTGCAGGTCGGACACCGACTTGGCGGCCATGGCACAGTCGAAGTGACGGCGCGTGACCATGCCGGTGTCGGCGCAGGTCTGCGAATCCTTGGCAAGCTGTTCTTCGCCGAGCACGGCCTTGGCGTCCATGCTGTCGAGCTTGTACGTGTGCTCGTAGTACGCGCGGCAATCCTGCGCGGTCAGCTCGCGCGAATCGGAACCTGCGGTCCCGCCGCAGCCTGCCAGCAGGCCACATGACGCCACCATCCACAGCCTCGACACACGCATGCCCCTCTCCCCGGTAACCAGCCAATGCCGGCGTGCCGGCAAGCTGGAGCTTCGCGCGTGGGTGCACAAGCGGTGGGCGGCCTGTGCGCGGCCTGCAGAGGTCCTGGCGGACGTGGACAGGCATGGCGGTGCGCACCCCCGGCGCACCGCCACGCCGTTGGCCCTCGCCCTTCGCGCGCTCAGCCCAGCGCGCGCGCGATGTCTTCCAGCGGCGAGTTGGCCAGGTTCTTGGCGTGCTCGGCCAGCAGACGGGCCTGGGTTTCCTTGTGCAGCAGCGGACGCATCTGGCCCAGCGTCTGCGCATCGGCGAACAGCACCAGGTGCTCGTAACGGTGCTTCAGCGCGTCGTCGTTGAGGCGCTGCGCCAGGCGCTTGGCGAAGCCGGCTTCCTCGGCTTCCTCGCCGCTTTCCTCCGGCGGACGGCTGCCCGAGGGCGTGGCCAGCGGAAGCTGCGCCGGATCGATCACCTCGATCTGCTCCAGCGACACCTCGTTGCCGGTGCCGCGGTTGCGCAGGATCCGCGCGCCGCCGCCGTCGGCGACGAGGACCAGCGTGCCTTCTGGAATGCGTTGTGTTGACGCCATCGTGCGTGTCTCCGGAAAATCACGGCAAGACCGTGGGGTCGTCCACCGTAACCAGCGCGATGTGAGCAGAGCGCATCCGTGCGCGCGACTCGCGCGCAACGCCGGTCAACGCCATCACCGATGCAGGGCGCTGACGGCGTATCGCCTGCGCCCTCAGGGCGTCGCCGGTGCGCGCACCGCATTCCAGTTGAAGACGAAGTCGCGATGCTCGGCCCAGGTCTGCCCGCTCGCGCTGGCGCCGTGCGCCGCTGCGCAGACCGACGAGTGATAGGGCCCGACGCCATCGCTCGTGCGGAACACGGCGCAGGTGCGGCCACGGTCGTGTTTCCAGCGGCCGGCTTCGATCACGCTGTCGTAAAAGCTGCCCTGCACGCGGCCGTCGGGGTGCAGCGTCAGCTGCATCGTCCTGGTGTACGGCTGGGCCGGATCGGTGGACAGATCCACTGTCCACGTGCCCGCGAGCGACGGCTGCGCCGCATGCGCGATCAGCGGACAGCAGGCCATCAGCAGGCAGACGCTGGCGATGCGCATGTAGGCGTGGCTCGATGGGGCGCGGCGGGTGACGCCGCGACGATGCCGCGACAGTGCGCGCGCCGGCGCATGGCGTCAACGGCGCCAGGTGCGTCTTCGCAGGGCTCAGTCGGTGAGCGTGCCGGCCAGCACCAGCCTGTCCACCGGGTAGCCGCGGCGCCCGGCGCGCGCGCGGATCGCCTCGTACTGCGCGCGCGGCATGGCCGGCGTGCGCGATAGGATCCACAGGTACTTGCGGCTCGGGCCGCCCACCACGGCCCAGCGGTACTGCGGATCCAGCTCCACCACCCAGTAGTCCGCCCAGGTCATCGGCAGCCACGCCAGCCAGTCCGGCGCGAACCGCACCTGCAGCCGGCCCGGTTCGCCCGGCACCGGCCGCGCGGTGCCTTCCGACACCAGGGTCGTGCCGTCGCGCCTGTCGCACGCGTTGCGCACGCCCACCGTGCCCTCCGCGCGCAGCGTGTAGGTGGCGGTGATGTTCCGCACGCACTTGCGCTGGAAGAACATCGGCAGGTGCGCGATCTCGTGCCACTGCCCGGCGTAGCGCTGCAGGTCCAGCACCGGCACCGGCGCGTTGGGCAGGGACGCGGCGGGTGGCGGCTGCTGTGCATGCGCCGCGCCCCCGATCATCGCCAGGGCCAGCAACAGGGAACGGAACATGGCGGCCTCTCGCCTTGGGGGAGCGCAGGGTGTCCAGGCAGGCGTCGGGGCGCGGTGAATGGGCGCGGACATGGCGTGCCGTGGCGCGCCGGGCAGGCCTGCGCATGCCCCGCCGGGCCGAGCGGCCTACGTCCCGGCCTGCGCCTGGAACACGGCACGCTGCGCGTCGAAGGCGCGGCGGTAGGCGGGCCGCGCCACGCCGCGGGCGACGTACGCCGCAAGCCCGGGAAACGCCTCCACGATCCCCGATCCTTCGAGCCTGCGCAGCACCGTGACCAGCAGCAGGTCGGCCGCGCTGAAGGCGCCGTCGATCCAGTCCGCCTCCCCCAGCCGCCGCGCCAGCTGCTCCAGGCGCTGGCCGATGCGCTCGTCGATCAGCTCCAGGCGCGCGGCGGTCCAGGGGCGGTCGCCTTCGCGGTAACGCGCGACCTCGCGCTCCACGATCGGCGGCTCCACGGTGTTGAGCGCAGCGAACATCCAGCCGATGGCGCGCGCCCTTGCGTCCGCCTCGACCGGCAACAGGGCGGTACCGCGCTGCGCGATGTGCAGCACGATCGCGCCGGATTCGAACAGCACCAGTCCGTCTTCCTCGTACGTGGGGATCTGGGCGAAGGGATGGCGCGCCAGGTGCGCCGGCTGCCGCATCGCGGCGAACGAGACCAGCCGCACGTCGTAAGGCTGGCCCACCTCTTCCAGTGCCCAGCGCACGCGCATGTCGCGGGCGAGCCCGCGGCCCTGGTCGGGGGAACGTTCGAACACGGTGACGATCGGCTTCATGGCGTGCGCCCTGCGGGGTGCGCCTTGCGGTACGCCACCAGGGCGTTGGCGTACCCATGGCCCAGGCCGTGGGCGGACTGGAGCACGGCCACCTGCTGCATGTGCGGGCGGTCCTGCAGCGTGTCCAGGATCGCGAACCAGTGTGCGACCGGGCGGCCGTAGGTCTTCTCGATGGACGGGAAATAGGAGGCGGGGCCTTTCGCCCGGGGCGTGTCGGTCATGGCGATGCTCGTGGTGGTGGAGGTGGCGTTGGACGTGGCGATGGACGTGGCGAGGGACCAGGCGTTTTACGTTGCGATGCCCGCGGCGCCGGTCGCGCCGCCGCCCTGCCAGCAGGACGAACCACGCCCGCACGGATCGACACGCGCCCTGGCCGCGCCGCGCTGCTGACGTGGCGTCCACGCCGGTCGCAGGCATGGTGCGCCAACCCGCCCCACGCGCCTGCCCGGATGCCCATGCCCCGCCGCGACGCCACGTACCACCCTTTCCAGCCCACGCACGAGGACGTGCAGCGCATGCCCGGCCCGGTGCTGCTGGACTTCGGCACCGACTGGTGCGGCCACTGCAGCGCCGCGCGTGCCGCGGTGGAGCGCTGGCTCGACGCGCATCCGCACATCGCCCACCTGCGCATCGAGGACGGACGCGGCCGCCCGCTGGGCCGCGCGTTCCGGGTCAAGCTGTGGCCCACGCTGGTGCTGCTGCGCGACGGCGTGGAAACGGCGCGCGTGGTGCGGCCGCGCGGCGACGCGGACCTGGGCGCCCTGGACGCCGCCACTTGAGGCCGCCGCGGCGCGCGCTCACGCGAAGCGGACATGCGGCGTGGACACTGGCCGCCTCGCAACCGGCAACCGGGAACCTACGCCATGGCCAAGCACACGCAGGAAGTCGAGCATCTCGCCAAGCTGATGAAGAAGATCGACATCGCCATGCTGACCACGGTCGGCAAGGGCGGTTACCTGGTCAGTCGCCCGCTGTCCACGCAGACGGTGGAGTTCGACGGCGAGCGCATCTTCTTCATGACCGAGGCCGACAGCCCGAAGGTCGCGGAGATCCGTCGCAACGCCAAGGTGAACGTGGCCTACGCCTCGAAGGACGCCAACACCTACATTTCCGCCGCCGGCCGCGCGCGGGTGCGCCGCGACCAGGCGCTGATCGATGCGTTCTGGAACGACGCGCTGAAGGCGTTCTTCCCCAACGGCAAGGACGATCCGAACGTGACCCTGATCGAGGTCGAGGTGGCCACGATCGAATACTGGGACGGCCCGGGCAGCTGGATCGGCAAAGCGGCCACGTTCCTGGTGGCGCGCGTGACCGGCAACGACGACGTGATGGGCGAGAACCGCATCATCGACCTGTCCACAGGCCGCAGCGTCAAGCCGCCGGGTAGCGACCGCCCCGGCACCCGGCGCGCGCCCACGCCGCGCAAGGCGCCCGCGAAGAAGGCGGCGGCCGCCGGCTCCACGCGCAAACCGTCCAGGCCCGCAGCGGCGAAGAAGACTGCGGGCAAGCCGGCGGCAGGCGCGAAGAAATCCGCGAAGAAGACCGCAAAGAAGACCGTCAAGAAGACCGCCGGCAAGGCCGCAAAGAAACCTGCAAGCGCGACCGCAAGGAAACCTGCGAAGCGTGCAGCGCGCAAGGCGTGAGCCCAAGCATGCCAGGCGCCTGATCCCGCGCCCTGGCACGTGCGCGAAGTGATCGCGCGCGAGATGCACGCCTGATCCACGGCGGGCGTTACAGTGCCGCGCTCCGGAGCGAACACAGGCAAGGGCGCGGACATGGACCTGGTGGACCTGCGCAGCGACACGGTGACCCAACCCACCGCGGCGATGCGCGACGCGATGCACGCCGCGCGGGTCGGCGACGACGTCTACGGCGAAGACCCCACGGTGATCGCGCTGGAACGGCGCCTGGCCGAGGAACTCGGCTTCGACGCCGGCCTGTTCGTGCCCAGCGGCACGCAGTCCAACCTGCTGGCGCTGCTGGCGCACTGCCAGCGCGGCGACGAGTACATCGTCGGCATGGAGGCGCACACCTACAAGTTCGAAGGCGGCGGCGCGGCGGTGCTGGGATCGATCCAGCCGCAGCCGATCGTGCAGGCCGAGGACGGCAGCCTGCCGCTGGACGCGGTGGCCGCAACGATCAAGCCGATCGACCCGCACTTCGCGCGTAGCCGTGTGGTGGCGCTGGAGAACACCTGGCACGGGCGGCCGCTGTCGCTGGACTACCTGCGCGAAGCGCGCGCGCTGACCTGCGACCGCGGGCTGGCGCTGCACCTGGACGGCGCGCGGCTGTTCAACGCGGCGGTGGCCTGCCAGGTGCCGGCGCGTGCGATCGCGGCGCATTTCGATTCGGTCTCGGTGTGCCTGTCTAAGGGCCTCGGCGCGCCGGTGGGGTCGGTGCTGGTGGGGCCGCAGGCGCTGATCGACTCCGCGCGCCGCTGGCGCAAGGTCTGCGGCGGCGGCTGGCGCCAGGCCGGCCTGCTGGCGGCGGCCTGCCTGCACGCGCTGGACCACCACGTGGCGCGCCTGGCCGAGGACCACGCGCGTGCGGCGCGCCTGGCCGACGGCCTGCGCGGCATCGGTGCCCACACCGGCCTGGCGCTGGCGGGCCAGCACACCAACATGGTGTTCGTGCGCGTGCCGCCGCAGCGCCTGGCCGCCCTGGATGCGCACCTGCGCGAGGCCGGCATCCGGGTCTCGATCGGCAGCCAGCCCACGCTGCGCTTGGTGACGCACCTGGACGTGGACGATGCCGGGATCGCGCGCACGGTGGACGCGTTCGCGCGGTTCTTCGCGTCGCAGCCCCGCGCCCACGCGACGTAGGGGCGACGCCGCGCACCACGCGCGATCAGGGCCGGCGCGCGTTGCGGTCGCGCAGCAGCGCGCTCACCACGATGCCCAGCCCCAGCAGCGCCGCGATGAAGAACAGCAGCAGGGCCAGCGCCGGGTAGCCCAACAGCCGCGGTCCACGCTCGACCTGCATCAGCATGGCCGAGGCCACGATCAGCGCCGCCACGATCAGCCCGGTGCTGATCCGGTTGGCGATCTTCTGCACGTTCTCCATCAGCAGCGAATCGTCCAGGCCCACCAGCCGCACCTGCAGCCGGTTCTCCGACAGCAGCGCCAGCAGGTCCGACAGCTTGCGCGGCGCTTCGCGCACCAGCCCCTGCAGTTCCATCGCCTCGGTGGCCAGGCGCGCGGGCGACAGCGACTTCTTCAGCCGCTCGCGCATCACGTGCTCCAGGTGGCCCTCGACCACCGACTTCACGTCCAGGTCCGGATCCAGCGCCTTGCTCACCGCCTCCAGGTTCAGCAGCGTCTTGCCCAGCAGGCTCAGTTCGGGCGGCGTGCGCAGGCCGTGCGCGGTGGCCAGCAGGGTCAGGTCCAGCACCAGCCGGCCTTCGGACTGCGCGCGCGCCCCGGAGCGCGCGGCGTAGCGCGACACCAGCTGCCCGACCTCGCGCACGTAGCCGTCGTGGTCGAAGTCGTCCAGCGGCGTGCCCATGCCGATGGCCTCGGCCGCGACCTCCTCGCCGCGGCCGTCCACCGCCGCGAACAGCAGCTTCAGCAGCTGCTCCCGGCGCCGCGGCGGCACGTGCGCCACCATCCCCAGGTCCAGCAGCGCCACGCGCCCGTCGCGGGTCACCAGCAGGTTGCCCGGATGCGGGTCGGCGTGGATCTCGCCGTGCACGAACACCTGGTCCAGGTAGGCGCGCATCACCGCCGTTGCCAGTCCGCCCAGGTCCTGCTCGGTGCGGCGCAGCCCGGTGATCGAGGTGGCCTTGATGCCGTCCACCAGCTCCATGGTCAGCACGCGCGCACGGGTGTAGTCCCACACCGGCAGCGGCACGAACAGCTCGGGATACCCGGCGAAATGCTGGTGGAACCGCTCCAGGTTCTCGGCCTCCACCCGGTAGTCCAGCTCCGCCAGCAGCGTCTTGCGGAATTCGTGGACCCAGTCGGCGAAGCGCACGCGCCGGCCCATGTCGGTGTAGCGGTCGGCCTTGCCGGCCAGCGAAGCCAGCGCGTCCAGGTCGTCGCGGATGCCCTCCACGATGCCGGGACGCTGCACCTTCACCGCGACCTGGCGCCCGTCGCGCAGGCGCGCGCGATGCACCTGCGCCAGCGACGCACCGCCCAGCGCGGTTTCCTCGAACTCGGCGAACGCCTGCGACAGGCGCAGGCCCAGTGCGTCCTCCACGGCACCGCGGATCTGCTCGAACGGCAGCGGCGCCACGTCGTCCTGGATGCGCGCCAGCGCCGCCAGGTACGCCGGCGGCACCATGTCCGGGCGCGTCGACAGCGCCTGCCCGATCTTGACGAAGGTGGGGCCCAGCGCCTCCAGGTCCTGCACGAACTCCTCGGGCGCGCCCTGCGTGGCCGGGGCCTCCGGATCGGCCGCGGCCGCGTCCACGTCCAACCCGGTGAAGACGCCCGCGCTGCGGTACTTCAGCAGGAACCTGACGATCTGGGCGGTGCGGGCGAGGCCGCTGGGGGCATGGTCGTGCATGGCGTCTCCTGGAAGACGGCGCAGCGTAGGCGCGCCGGCGTGAGTGCGACGCGCATGGCGCCCACCGCGCCGCCGCGCCCTGCCATGCTTGCCGTTTTCCGCACCGGACCGACCCGTGCCAGACGCCTCGCCCCTGCCCACCCGCGTGCGCACCGTGGCCATCGTCGGCGGCGGCCCCGCCGGGCTGATGGCGGCCGAAGCCGCGCGCGCGGCGGGCCTGCAGGTGGACGTCTACGAGGCCAAGGGTTCGGTGGGCCGCAAGTTCCTGATCGCGGGCAAGGGCGGTCTCAACCTGACCCATGCGGAGCCGCGCCCGGGTTTCGATGCGCGCTACCGCGAACAGGCCAAGCTGGTGGGCCGCTGGCTGGACGCATTCGACGGAGACGCGCTGCGCGCGTGGGCGCGTGGGCTGGGCGTGGAGACCTATGTCGGCACCTCGCACCGCGTGTTTCCGCTGGACCGCAAGGCCGCGCCGCTGCTGCGCGGCTGGGTGCGGCGCCTGCGCGATGCGGGCGTGCGTTTCCACGTGCAGCATCGCTGGACCGGCTGGGACGCCGACGGCGCCCTGCGCTTCGACACGCCGCACGGCGCGCTGCGCGTGCAGGCCGATGCCTGCGTGCTCGCGCTGGGCGGCGCGAGCTGGCCGCAGCTGGGCTCCGACGGGGCCTGGGTGGCGTGGCTGCGCGCGGCCGGCATCGACGTGGCCGACCTGCAGCCGGCGAACTGCGGATTCGACGTGGGCTGGAGCGCGCATTTCGCGCAGCGCCACGCGGGCGCGCCGCTCAAGGCGGTGGTCGCAAGCTGGCGCGACGGCGCCACCGACCGCACGCGGCGCGGCGAGTGCGTGGTGTCGGCCACCGGCGTCGAGGGCAGCCTGGTGTATGCCGCCTCCGCGGCGTTGCGCGATGCGATCGCGCGCGACGGCAGCGCGACGCTGTGGCTGGACCTGGCACCGGACCGCGACGCGGCCGCGCTGGCCGCTGCGCTCTCGCGTCCGCGCGGCAAGCGCAGCCTGGGCGAACTCCTGCGCCGCAGCGCAGGCCTGGATGCGGTGAAGGTGGGGCTGCTGCACGAAGCGTTGCCGCGCGATCGCCTGGGCGATGCGGCCCTGGTCGCCGCCACGGTGAAGTCGCTGCCGTTGACGCTGCGTGCCGCGCGACCGGTCGCGGAGGCGATCAGCAGCGCCGGCGGCGTGCGCGCCACGGCGGTCGACGATGCGCTGATGCTGCGTGCGCGGCCGGGTACCTTCGTGGCCGGCGAGATGCTCGATTGGGAAGCGCCGACCGGCGGCTACCTGCTGACCGCCTGCTTCGCCAGCGGCCTGTGCGCCGGCCGCGCCGCGGCGCAGTGGGTCATGCGCTGACCGCTACCGGTACAGCGGTGCACGCCGGATGCGGCATCCGCTGGCAAGCAACGCACCTGCGCTTGCGCGCCGCCGGCTCGACGCGAAGCGCGTTCGCACTGCGTCAGCGCACGCGCGCGCAGCGGCGTTCCACCACGCGCTGTCCGCGGTTTTCCTGGCGTTCGCCCTGCACGTGGCGCCCGATCGCGCCACCGGCCACGGCGCCGCCCACGGTCGCAAGCTTGCGTCCGCTGCCGTCGCCGATCTGGTTGCCGATGAGTCCGCCCACCACCGCACCGGCCACCGTGCCGCTGATGCGGTTGGGATCCTTGCTGTTGTAGGTCTGCGCCACGTCGCGGCACACCACGCGCGTGCCGTCGTCGAAGCGGCGGCCCTCATCCTCGGGCCCGTAGGTCTGCGCCTGCACGGCCGGACTGCCGAGCAGCGCCAGCGCGAATGCGAGGCCTGCGATGCGATGCGATTGCATGAGCGTGCTCCCGACGGTAGGTGGTCACACCCTCGCCGATCCGCAGCCAACACGCGGTGAACATGGCGCGCAGCGTCGCGGGGCCAGCTTGCGCGTGCGACTGCGCTGCGCGTCGATATCTCTTCAGGCACATCGGCACGCACCGGACGCGCCGCGCGTTGGCAGTTGTGGTCTGCGCTGCGTGCGGCGCACAAAAGGAAGGGGCCCGCAGGCCCCTTCCCCTCCCCTGACTGCGTGGCTCAGCGGCCGTCGCGGTCGAAGTCGCCAGGCAGCACGCGCTCGACACCGTGCCAGGCGTCCTTCACTGCGCCCTTGGCGTCCTGCCAGGCCATGCGCGAGTTGCCCTTCGCCTTTTCCCAGCCGCGCTCCAGGTCGTTCTCGAGCTGGTCGTCCCAGTCGCGACCGGCGTGGGACACGCGCGCCTGCGTGCCGTAGCGGTACGCGGAGCGGTAGTCGTCCTGGTAGGTGTAGCCGCGGTCGTTGCCGGCGTACGGCGACTTGTCGAACTCGGCCCCGTAGTGGCGGTCGGTGGCTTCGTAGGTGCGATAGGTGCGGTCGCTGCGGTCGAAGGCGTCGCGCACGGCATCCTTGGCCTGCTCCCACTTCAGGCGCGACTTGCCCTTCGCGTTCTCCCAGCCCTGGCGGATGTCGGACTCCAGCGAGTCGTCCCAGCGGCGGTCGTGGTACTGCGCGCGCACGCTGTCGCCGTAGGCATAGGCGGGCGAGTAGTCGTCTTCGTAGGTGTACTGGCGGTCCACGTACGGACGGTTCTGGTATTCGCCGCGCCAGTATTCGGCTTCGCCGGTGGGGTCCAGGCGCTCGGCGACGCCCTTGCCCGCCGCCGCGCCGGCCACCGCACCCACTGCGCCACCGACCAGCGTGCCGATCGGACCCAGCAGGCTGCCCACCGCCGCACCGGCCAGTGCGCCGCCGGTACCGCCGACGCCCACGCCGACCGGATGCGAACCGGGCGTACCGGTGATGGGATCGCGATTCATGTCGCGCGCTTCGTTGTTGTTGCTCATGTGTTGCGGCTCCTGTTGATGAACCCGGCGGGGGCACCGGAGGCCGCACCTTCGCAGCCGTAGTGTTGACGCGCCGTCAGCGCATCGGCGTTTCGGCACGCACCGCATGAACGATTCATGCGCGCACCGCGCGCGACGCGATTCCGTCACGCATCCGTGACGCGCACGCATTGGAAGCGCCTCGCGTTGCGATGGAATTCGCCGCAATGCGACATTCATCGCGCCGGTGCCCGACGCATGGGTTGGCGGCGCGACGCGGCACGGCGCATCCACCGCCGCTGCGGCAAGTCGGTGCACCCGAGCGCATCGCACCACGCTCGCCAACCGGCGCTGCGACCTTGGCGCCGACGAAACGGGCGGGCACGACCCCAGGCGTGTCCATGCGCGCGCGGCCCACGTGCATACTTCCGCAATGCATCGTGCCCTGCTGCTCGCCACCGCCTGCCTGTTCGCCGCCTCGTGCACCGCGCCGCGGGGGCGCGACGCGCCGCGCACGCAGCCGTCCACCCTGACCCTGGCCAGCTGGAACATGGAGCACCTGGCTGAGCGCGACGGATCGGGCTGCCGGCCGCGCACCGAGGCCGACTACGCCGCCATGCGCGCGTACGCGGCCGCGCTGGACGCGGACGTGATCGCCCTGCAGGAAGTCGAATCGCGCGCCGCGGCCGAGCGCGTCTTCGACCCCGCCCTGTACACGGTGGAGATCGAACAGCGCACCGGCAGCGGCCGTCGCGGCGAATGCGGCGGCAGGCCGGGCCTGACGATCAACGCGCAGCGCACCGGCTTCGCGATCCGCAAGGGTTTGGCATTCCAGCGCCTGCCGGACTACACCGCGTTGCAGGTGGGCAATCCGGACCTGCGTTCCGGCGTGGACATCGTGGTGCGACCCGCGGGCGCCGCGCCGCTGCGGCTGCTGTCGGTGCACCTGAAGGCCGGGTGCAACGCGGGCGACACCCGCGACGACTGCCCGGTGCTGTTCCAGCAGGTGCCGGTGCTGGAAGCATGGATCGACGGGCGTGCGCAGGAAGACGCGCCGTTCGCGGTGCTGGGCGACTTCAACCGGCGCCTGGCGTTGCCCGGCGAACGGGTCTGGAACGAGTGGGACGACGCCACGCCGGCCAACGCGGACCTGGCGCGCGCCTCCGGCGACGCGTCCGCGCGCTGCAATCCGCGCTATCGCGACTTCATCGATTTCATCGTGCTGGACCACCGCGCCACGCAGCGCCTGGCCGGGTTCGAGGAACGCACCTACGCCGGCGAAGCGCTGAGCGACCACTGCGCGATCGCGGCGCGCGTGCGCCTGCGGTGAACGCGGTGGCCGGCAGCGCCGTTGCGATGCAGGCGCCGTGTGCGCACGCGCCGTTCGACACCGCGCGGCTGCAGCGCGATGGCCACGTGCTGCTGCGTGGCGCGATCCCCGCGGCCTGGCTGCCGGCGCTGCGCACCGCGTTCGATACCGGCGTGCAGGCTTCCGACGCGTGGGCGGTGCCGCGCGGCCCGGGCTGGCGGCATGCGCTGCTGGACCTGGATCCGCAGGTGCAGGCGGTGTGCCGCCTGCCCGCACTGCTGGCCGCGGCCGGCGCGCTGATTGGCGAACGCTTTTTCCTGGCGCAGGTGGAAGGCCGCGAGCCGCTGGCCGGCGGTGGCCACCAGGGCCTGCACCGCGACCTGTCCGCGCAGCGTCCCGGCGACACCGTCAACGCGCTCGCCTTCCTGGACGACTACGGGCCACACAACGGCGCCACCCGCCTGGTGCCCGGCAGCCATCGGGCGCAGGCCGGCGCCGCGGCGGACGAGACGCCGGACGAAACCGCCGCGGTGCAGCTCAGCGGCGCCGCGGGCGACGTGCTGGTCTTCGATGCGGACCTGCTGCATGCCGGCAGCCTCAACCCCAGCGGCGCGCGCCGCCGCACGCTGCTGATCGGCTACTTCGCCGAACCGCGCTACGCCGCGCACCTGGAAACCGCGCACCTGCGCAGCGTGCGCATGGATACGCGCGAACGGTTCGATCCGCCTGCCTGACGCGAAGCGGGCGGCGCGCGGCGCTTCGCCGCCGGCTGCCACAGTGGCCTCACGCGGCAGCGGCCACCGCGCCGCCACGATGCCAACCACCGGCCGCCGCACCCAGACCCGCATGCCGCACCGCGACGACGCCATCGCCTTGCAGATCCGCCTCCTGCTGGAGGCACGCGCACCGGACGCGTCCATCTGCCCATCGGACGTGGCGCGCAGCCTGCAACCGCAGGCACCCGCATGGCGCGCCCTGATGCCGCGCGTGCGCGACGTGGCCCGGCAACTGGCCGGCACGGGCGTGGTGGAGATCGCCCAGCGCGGCGCCGCGCTCGATCCGGCTGCGCGCTTCCGCGGCCCGATCCGGCTGCGCCGCGGGCCGCGCTTCGCAGCGCCCGAATAAGCGCAGCGCCCGCACTGCGCCGGAGGACTGCCCTAGCGCTGCGGCGCCGCCCCGCGTGCCGCCGCCCGGTACACCAATGCGCCTTGGCGGAACACGCAGCGCACCTTGGCGACGTTGCGCGCGGCCTCGGAGATCACGGCGCCTGCGCCATGACGCTGCGCCCGCCCTGCGATTCGGGCTGCCTTCGCCAGTGCCGAAACCGCGCTCACCCGCGGTAAGGCTGCGAAGGCGCATACACGATGCGCCGCAGCGACGCGCGCGATGGCGATGAAGGATTGCGGCCGCCGGATCGGGCGACGACCCGGGCGGCGCGATGCGCTGCGCGTATCCGGCCGGGCGCCCGCGCAGCGCCTGTCGGCGCCATCACTCCAGCAGCATCCGACACGTCGCGCCGAGGCAGGCGCCACTGGCGATTTCCAGCAGCGGGGAATGTCCGGGATCGCCTGCGGGATGCGGGGCACCGCGCTCCAGTAGCAGCACGACGCTGTGCGCTCCCGTCAACCCGGCCGGCAGGGTGACGTCGCCGGTGATGACATACGCCTGCGTCATGCCCAGCCGATCCTCGAAGTCCGGGCCGGGCGGACGCCCGTGCGCCTGCGAGTACCGCGCTCTCCAGCGTGCGATGTCGCCGCCGCTCGCCACCCGCATGGCACCACTCCGCAACAGATGCACCAGCCCCTCGCGCCCCGCAGGCGGGGCCGGTGCGGTCTGCGGCACCGGGTACAGGCGGGGTAAGGGCGGCAACGGCACCGCCGTGTCCTCCTCGACAGGCGCTTCGCGCACGGTGTCCGCAAGGGTAGGCGCGACGGCTTCGGATTGCGTTGCGTCCGGGCGCGTCGCCCTGTGCGCAGCCGAAGGCGCGGAGACGGGCGGCCAGTCGCCGGGGCGCTGCAGCCGTGCCGCCACCTGCTCGTACGCAGCGATGGCCGCGCGGGCGATGTCCGCGCGAAACCACGCGGCCAGGGCCACCGCGCACGCCAGCACCACGAACGCCGCCAAGTTCCGGTTCTGCGACGCGTCGCTCCCGGTTTCGACGGTCTGGTGCCGCTGCATGCCCCGCTTTTCCATTGCAATGCCTCGCTTCGCGTCTTCCGCCCGTGCAGGCCGAAAGGTCGGCCTTCTACGGACCTGTTCGACGGATCACTGCAGCGTCGATGCCTGCGCCTCGCCTGCATCGCCGGCGCCGCGAAAACCGGTCACGCGCAGGAAGGCGTCGAGCACTTCCTGCCAAAGGTCCACGTGGCTGGCGATGTGCTCGGCGTGGCTGGCATGCAGCACCTCGAAATCCATCTGCAGGAACGGGTCCCTCTCTTCGTCCAGGTAGGCGCTGGCGTAGCGGTAGCCGCTGTTGAAGCCATTGATCGTGGCCGGCGTGCTCCCCTGCTCCAGGTCCAGCCCCACGCGGAACTGCAGCGAGCCGCAGCGGTCGTCGGCGCAGTCGTAGAAGAACAGGTCCACGTTGACACCGCTCATGCCCGTCCGCACCAGCGGGTCGCCCTCGCTGTCCCTTTCCAGCTTGGCCCGGTACCCCTGCGCCTGCAGGATGCCCACCACCTCCGCCCCGGTGACGCCCCTGCCGTCCGCCGCGATCGCCGGCATTGCGCACGCCGCCCACAACGCGGCCAGCGCTGCGATGATCCTGCTCGCCATGTGTCCCCCGTTTGTCGCCCCACGCGCCAACAACGCCAATGTACCCAAGGCCACCCAACGCCTGGAAGCACGGCGCCTTGTCATGCGACCACGCGAAGGCCGTCCAGGCCGATCGCATGCGGTTGTGTTCTTACCCGCGCCTTGTACCCCTGGCCTGGGGACACGCGTCGCCCAGGCCGGAAAACCACGCCGCGATCGCGGCCGGCAGGCGCGCGTGCGAAGCGAGGCGGAAGCGCTCATTCCGGCTTGCGGAACACCACCACGTGCTGCCACGGCAGGGCGTTGGCCGTGCGTTCCCATGCCAGGCCATGGCGCGCCACCTCGCGCCGGATCTGCGATTCGCTCATCTTGTGCAGCGGCTTGATCGGTACGTCGTCGTCCTCGGCGCGGTATTCCACCAGCGCCAGGCGGCCGCCGGGCTTCAGTGCGCGCGCCACCGCGTCCAGCATTTCGGCCGGGTAGGCCAGCTCGTGGTACACGTCCACCATCAGCGCCAGGTCGATGCTGCCAGGCGCCAGCCCCGGATCGCGTTCCCCGCCCAGCATGGGCACCACGTTGCCGAACCCGGGCTGTGCCGCCACCTGCTGCAGCATGGCCACCATCTGCGGCTGCACGTCCACCGCATACACGCGCCCGGGCGCCACCTGCGGCGCGATGCGCCGTGCATGCCAGCCGGTCCCTGCGCCGATGTCCGCCACCTGCATGCCCGGCGCCAGGCGCAGCTCCCGCAGCAGGAGGCTGCCGCGCTCCTCGCGCTCGCGTTCCTCGCGCTCCAGCCACGCGGCGCCCTGCCAGCCCATCACCGCGGCGATCTCGCGGCCCATGTACGCCTTGCCGATGCCGTCGGCACTGCGCGGCACGCGGGAATAGCCGTCGGCGACAGGCGCGGCCGCCGCGGCGTTCGCAGGCGGCTGGCGCTCGCGTGCGCAGCCGTTGAACGCCGGAAGCAGGCACAGCACCAGCAGCAATACGCGCGCGAAGAAAGCCATGCCGCGATCCTAGCGCCAGCGCACGCCGCCGTGCTTCACGAATGCGCCGCGCAACGCGTGCCCGTGCGCGCGGGCGGACGCGCGCAACGGGGCGGCTTCAATCCCGGCAGTAGCCCTCGCCAGGCTTCACCGTCAGGCAATCCTGCTTGCCGGCCAGGTTCTTCAGGCCGGTGGCGTCGCCGTTGGTGTGCACGGCGGTCTCGGCGGCGCCGTTGCGCATGAAGCGCAGGCCCTCGGCCGTGACCGAGCCGTCGAAGGTGCCCTTGTTGTCCAGGTCCCACTGCATGTCCAGGGTCACCCCGCCGCCGGGCTTGGACGCCACCACCAAGTACATGCCCTCCACGCCGGTCCAGCGGCCCAGGTAATCGGCTTCCACCTTTGCGTTGTCCGCCGGCGAAGGCGCAGCAGGTGCCGGGGAGGCGCCCGGCTCGTCGGTCACGGGAACCGGCGCAGGCTCGGCAGGGGACGTCGCGGCGGCAGCGGTGGCCTCGGCCGGCACCGGCGCCTGGGCGGCCTGGCGATCGGAACACGCGGCAAGCGCCGCGGCGGCAAACAGGACAGCAACGGTCTTCATGGCGATCTCCTTACGATGCGCACGCACCCGGGTGCGCCAACGTACGTGCGCGGCTGTGGTGGCGCCGTCACGCGACGTCCTCGATTCGAGCCGGCGGGATGCGAGCCGCGCGGTAGCGGTCCAGCGTGGGGCGCAGGGCGGGCTGGCACCCGCCTAGCGCGGGTTGGCACACCGTCTCCACCCACTCTCTGTGTGGCAAGTATCGCAAGGCCGGCGAGCCGCTCGGCCTGCCTCTAGGGTTGCGCCGCTTCATCGCTCGCCGCGTCCTTCCAGGTGTGGCCATGCGCATTGTCCAGCAGACGCATGCGGTCGCGATCGATCTTGTGCAGGTCCTTGATCGTCACCTTGCGCTCGTTCTCGAACATTTCGATCACGCCGCTGCCGCGGTTGAAGACCAGGAAACCCTCGTCGACGATTGCCAGCTCCTTGGGCAGCTGCTTGCGTTCTTCCTTCGGGATCGCAGTGCCGTACAGCTTCTCGACCATCTCCCACACCGCCCTCGCGCCGCGTTTGGGATCGATCGAGCTGGTCCACTCCAGGAACACGTCCTCCGGATCGTCGTCGGAGGCGTACATGCCGAAGGTGAGCTTGGCCGGGAACTTCGAGCCGCCCAAGGGGTTGTCCAGCTCGGTTTCCACTTCGTAGGACGCGCCGTCCTCGAGCTCGATGCCGATGAATCCGTTGTAGTTCTGGATGACCTTGCCCATCGCCGCTTCGACGAACGCCGGCGATGCGAAGCCGTCAAGTACCTGCTCCGCGCGTTTGCGCGCCTCTGCCTTGACAGCTTCGGTGTCGGCGCCATCGCCAGAGGCCGCCTTCGCGGCTTCGGCGTCGATACCCGAGAGCAGGACCGACCGCATCGCGTTGCGCAATTGCGCGCTGATCTCGGCCAGGTTGCGGATTCCCTTGTAGTTGGCGTCCTTGTCCAACTCCACCAGGATATGCAGGCCGGCCAAAGACTCGTACAGGCCTTCCATCATCGCCACAGAGTCCTTGCTGCCTTCGATCACTTCGATACGGGGCTTTCCGGACGTCCATTTCTGCACAAATCCAGTTGTCGTGGCTTCGACAACGGTGAGCGTCGTGGTGTCGGTGATGCGGGTCTTCTCGCGCTTGCCCGGCGCAACCTCGGACTCCAGGTTCTCAGTCTCGTAGGTCAATGCCAGCCCCGCACGCCACGGCACCGGCCAGCGGATCTTCCCGGTGGTTTCTTGCGCAGCCCCTGCCTCCTGCGCCCGCGCCTGCGGCAGCACAAGCGCCAGCGAAGCGGCCAGCGCGGCCGCGATCCAGTCCCTCATGCGATGTCCCCTGTGCGCGCGTCGCGGCGCGGGGAGATGGTAAGCCGGGTCAACGGTCGGGAGAAGCCAGGCAGGGGCCTGCGTCGGCCAAAACGTGAACGTGACCGTACTACTTCGCCGCTGACTTCGCTTCGTGCGCTCGCGGACTCACGCGCCCAGCAGTTCGACGTCGAACTTCAGGGTCGCGTTGGGCGGGATGACACCACCGGCGCCGCGTGCGCCATAGCCCAGGTTCGCGGGAATGATCAGCGTGCGCTTGCCGCCCTCCTTCATGCCCTGCACGCCTTCGTCCCAGCCCTTGATGACCATGCCGGCGCCCAGCGGGAAGATGAAGGGCTCGCCGCGATCCTTGCTGGAATCGAACTTCGCGCCCTGCGCGCCGTTCTCGTACAGCCATCCTGTGTAGTGCACGGTCACGTTGCGGCCGGCCTGCGCCTGCGCGCCGGTGCCGACAACGGTGTCTTCGTACTGCAGGCCGGACGGGGCGGTGGTGAACGGCATGGCGGGTTCCTTTTCGAAGGCGGAGCGTCGCAGTCTACCTGCGAGAGAACGTGCACCTGATCCTGTTCGCGTCATGCGCGCTTGTGTTTCAGCAGCGAGATCATCACACCAATGCATTGGTTCTACCAACCGCTCATCACTGTGGTTGCATCGTGAAGAGCGCTGGGTTGATGATGCCAAGCCAGCCTACGGCCCTCAGCCCAGAAAGTCAGGGAAGTTCCGGGAGTGAGTGAACCTGACTCCGTTCGTAGTGATTCGGCTTAACTACCTCCGCCCCTCTTTTTCTACGTTTTTCACTGCTGTGTGCGCCGACGGCATCGGACCATGCGGGCAGCGCGACGCCTCGGGCGCGCAGCGCGCCAGATCGCATGGTTTCGTAGATGTCCGGTAGTTCAACGCCGCGCGTGCACCATACTTTGCCACCCTCGATACGATGGTCGAGTTGATCGCGGGCCGTTCTCCAGCCGAACAACGTTTCGCGCCACCCAGCTTCGCTCAAATCGCCTATCCCGGCGATCTCGCGTTCAAATCGCAGGGGCTTGATGTGAGCGCTGGGCGCTTCGCCTTTGTCCTTGAACTCGACTTCGCCGCATGAAGCCCACTCGCCCTCCACGGTGCGATGGACGGCGATCCCCTGATACTTGTGGAGCCACGGCCGAGCGTCGTGCAGGCCCACCACCAGCAACGCATGCTGATAACGTGCAAACGGTGGAAACCCATAGTGATCGGCGATATCAATAGTGACCTGCCGCTGCGCGAAAGAGCCAACGATGGGTCGCACCACTTCGTAGCGAGCGCGATAAAGCGCGTCGATCGAGATGCAATCTTCGTCACCCTCGCAGGGATCTGGCAGTTCCTCAATCGACACCAAGCGACCTACAAAGACGACTGTTTCGACCTTTGCGTCAGCGCTGTCAGTTTCCGCCGTGCGCGCCGTGAATGGCAGCATGCTCATCACTGCGAAAGCCAACAGCAAGTGAACTTTCACTGACATCGCTCCCCAGTTCTGACCCCTGCGGCTGAAACAATTCCCGTTGGGCGGACCTCCGAAGGAGATTCCGCCGATTCACGCCCCTCGCTCAACGATGTCGGAATCCGCTTCGCTGGTTCCGCCGAACGGCCTTACCGGAAATTGAACCTTACCCCTTTCTTTGACGCGGGCGCCAGAAGGACGGCTTAACCACCTCCGTCCCGCTTTCTTTGGGCTGCGCGAGGTCACGCCGCTGACCGTGTACGTCTCCATGGTTTGGGTGACGGCGACGCCCTCGACAATGGGGGCGTCGAGCGTGCCCATCGCGAGCATCAGCATGGATGTCAGCAATTCGCCGTACATTCTGGAGCGTCTCCTGCGTGGCTGTCGGACCGTAGCGTGGGTTAGCTCTATCGATCCAGCAGCGTATTGCTCGCGGAGCGAAGAGCCTACGGCCCTTCATTCCCTCCGTCCCCTTTAACTGCACTGGGTTGGCTCTACCAACCCAGCATCGTGGTGGTTGCGGAGCGAAGAGCGCTGGGTTGATGAGGCCAACCCAGCCTACGGCCCTGCGATTTAACTACCTCCGTCCCGCTTTTCGCTGTGCTCCGCCTCGGCGTTGGCGAGCCGACGCAGGATTTCTTCACGGACAGCGCTGTCGATCACGTAAATCGTCCCTGACATCTTTTTTGTGTTGAGCAGAACAGCGCGAAATTGTCCCTGACACGCTTTTCGCCTTTTCTTCGCAAGCGCTGCGCGGCTTAACTACCTCCGTCCCGCTTTCTCGCTCTAGGCGGCAATATCTCTTTCTGGAAGCTTTAGCTTCGGATCAACAATAAGAAGCTCAATGCCAGTTCGCTTGACCTGCGCGTAATAGGTCAACTCATGCGTCTGAATCGGATACTTCTTGTAAATTGTCCTGATCTCCGGCGAATCGTCGTATGTGACGATCCACCGCTGCTTGATGCCGCCGACCGCCTTCGCGAGGCTCACATGGTCATCGTGGTCATAGAAGCGGGTATAGAGTTCCGGGCCTGCGCGATAGTACGGCGGGTCGATGTTGACAAGAGCGTCTCGCTCAACATTTGGCAGTTCGAGCCGGATGAATTGCTCGGCATCCATGCAGTGCAGATGCACATTGCGCCTGTGCATGGCGATGCGTTCTATCTTGGAGATCAAATCCTTACGGTTGAACCTACAATCCAGCTTGTAGTTGCCGTCCTGATTCAAGCCACCAATCACCCCTCCCTTCAGGATGCCGGAGCGGTTCGTCCGGTTAAGGAAAAGTGTGCTGAACCCTAGATCCAACCTCTTGGGTCTTGGTGACTTCTGCACCTCCTTCTGTCGGTACCATTCTTCGATCGTGACCGGCGTGTTGCGGATGCGCTCACAGAGAGCATCTGTGTCTTTGAGTACGGATGCCCAGAAGGCGTGGATTGAGCGATCGATATCGTTGATGTGGAGTTCGGTGACGTAGCGGTTCAGCAGCAAAGACCACGCGATTCCACATCCCCCTGCGAAGGGTTCCACGTAGGTACCGTAGAACAATTTATTTGCGCGCAATACTTCAATGATGAACGGCGCTAGCTGCGATTTTCCGCCAGGGTAACGAAGCGGCGTGTCCGTGACTGGCATGCGGCTGACTCCACTAAACCGATCGAAACCTAACGAAAAGTGCTCTCGCTGGCCACCACCATCACTACTTCAAACCAGACAGCAGGTATTCAATGCCGGTTTCGAGGTTGTCCCACCGCGCAACAAGATCACGCTGCGTTGGAATCAGGTTGCCGTGTACCGACGATCCCATTGTGTGGGGAGACAGCCAGCTGTCGGGGTCGCCGTGCATCACCCGCCATGGCTTGAGTTGATCTTCGAGCTTCTTATCAGAGCCAGCCTTAGCGCGCAGAGCGGCGTCGGCTTGCATGTGTCTTACACAGCGTTCAACGACCTGATGCATTTTTCCTGACTGGCTCAACCCATTGTCTTTTGCATATACAAGTGTCAGATGCTCGATGAACGCGCGCAGCAAATAGTTTGCGGCAAATGGAAAGCTTGGATCACCGTCGATCGGAATAGCCCTCAACTCATCAAACAGACGCTTGATGGTTCTATTTCTGATCGTCGCGACGAACTCTCGTGGCACAACGCGATTGCGGTCGTTTGGGCTCTTGTTATTTCTAGGGCGTTTGCTTGCACCAGGCGTTGGCGTGACGGGGGCTGACAAGCGAGTTGTCACCGCATGCCCGTGTGCGCGCAACCTAGATGCATAAGCCTCGACTTGAGCCTTTTTGTTTCTCGAATTGACGAGCGCTTCTTTCCCACCCTTAGGGATCGCATCAAGCAAGAAGGCGTGTAGCGCCTTGTCAACCTGCTCTTTGGGTGCCTGAATTGTGAAATCTTTGGCAGACGCCAACCCAAGCACGTTTCGCATCACCGGGTTGCTGATGTGACGTGTAATCGTCGTTGTCGGAATTTGAGTGCGTTGAGTTTTGTCGATAATGCCTGCCGCCTCAGCATAGTCCAGCAGGTCGTGCGCAGCATTGTCGGCAGACAACAGTCCGACCTTTTTTAGGTTTCTCGTTATCTGAGGATTCTTCCATTTGCGGGTGCCAGCACCCCCTTGCTCGCCGCTATGCCGCAGCGTCTTCCAAGGCAGCGAGGCCTCTTCCGAATCAAAGACCGCTACTTCTATCTGCTCCGGCAGCGGGTTCGCTGCACGAGCCTTCAATTCGATGAATTTCTTTTTCCATGCAGCGGTTGGTGCTTTGCTTGGATCCTTGAGTAGAGTGAGCGCGCACACGCGCCGGTTACCCTCTGCAACGATGAAGAACCCTCTCTTCGACTTGTGAGGAAACACACCCACGTTCTCGAGTGGGCTCAGATCTCCAAGCTCGACAATCTTCTGAGCGAGTGGATATACGCCCTCATGCTTCAACAGCCAAGCGATGATTTCTGGCTCGTTGACGATGGGCTCGTGCCTTGGATTCTCTGAGTCCATAAGCATTCGATCCAAGCCAATGACTTCATGTCGATAAGGCCGAGAGATCTTGCTCCGTGCCATATGCCCCCCTTTGATAGGCCTAAGCCGCCAACTTGTGCTCATCCGATAGCGAGCACGACACAACTCCGCTCGTAATCGTTCAGCTATTTGATCATCACCCGCACTTCGAATACCCACAATTCAAACAAGTAGCACACCCGTCCATCAGGACGAGCGCCTTCGTCGAACACTTGTGGCACATCGTCGCGCTCGGCGGGAAGCTCGCGCCGTCGCCGGTGACTTCGATGACTTCCTCGGCACGGCCTTCGGCGGTGCTGCGGTCCAGGGGCGCTGCGGGGCCCGGGGCGCTTACGTCACTGTTTTTTTTTGAGCCTTCGCGCGCTTCGTACTGCTTGCGCTTCTCGGCGATGAGCGCGCGCTGGTGGTCGCTCATGTCGGGGTCGTGGAGCAGGCCGATCTGCTTGAGGTGGTCTTCCACGATGCTGCCCAGTTCGGCCACCAGGCTGGGCATGTACACGCCGCCGGCCTTGAAGTAGCCGCCCTTGGGGTCGAACACGGCCTTCATCTCCTCGACGATGAAGGTGACGTCGCCGCCCTTGCGGAACACGGCGGACATGATGCGGGTCAGCGCCACGATCCACTGGAAGTGCTCCATCGACTTGGAGTTGATGAACACCTCGAACGGGCGGCGCGATTCGTGCTCGGTGCCGGCGTTGAGCACGATGTCGTTGATGGTCACGTACATGGCGTGTTCCACCAGCGGCGACTTGATCTTGTAGGTGGAACCGATCAGCACTTCCGGGCGCTCGATGCGCTCGTGCATCTGGATCACGTCGGCCATGGGCTTGGCGGCGACTTCGGCCTCGATCGTGGCGCGCGGCACGCTTTCGGCCTGGACGGCGGCAGCGGCTTCGCGCGCCTTGTCCTCGGGGGTGACGACGGCGTAGCCCTTGATTTTCTTGTCGATCTTGACGGCCATTGCGGTGCGGATCCTGGTGCGGGGTGATGTGCGGTGTGGGGCGTAGAGCGAACAGCGGAAGATTAAGATCAAAGATCACCCCTCCCGGGCCCTCCCCTTCGCTGCGCGAAAGGGAGGGAGGGAAAGGCAAAGGCTTAGGCCTTCTTTGCTGCGCGGGTGGCGGCGGCCTTCTTGCCGGCGGCCTTGCGCGTGGCCTTCTTGGCCGTGGCGGCGGTCTTGCGCTTGGCCGTGGCGGTGGACTTGCGCACGGCCTTGGCGGCCTTGGTCACGGTGCGCTTGGCCGACGCCTTCTTGGCCGCGACCTTGCGCTTGGCGACGCCCTTCTTGGCGGCGACCGAACGCTTGGCCGTGGCCTTCTTGCCAGCGACCTTGCGCTTGGCGGTGGCCTTCTTGGCGGTGGCTTTCTTGGCGGTCTTCTTGCCGGCCTTCTTCGCCGCGGCCTTCTTGCCTGCGCCCTTGCGCTTGAGGGCGGCCACCTCGGCCTTGGCGCTGGCGCTGGCGCCGGCCAGGGTCTTCTTGGCCTTGGTGACGCGCTTGCTCACGGCCTTCTTGGCGTTGGCCGCGGTCTTGCTGGCGGCCTTCTTCGCCTTGGTGGCCGCCTGCTTGACGGTGGCGACTGCGCCGCTTGCGGTGGAGGCGATGGTGCTGCCCACGTTGGCGGCCGTGTCGGCGACGTTGCTGGCGGCGGCCGAGATGGTCGCGGTCACGCCGTTGCTCTTGGTCTTTCTCTTAGCCATGGGTGGTGCCCTCCTCAAGGGCGATCAATCGGGTTGGTTTTTGGCATTGCCATGCAGGTCGCGGATGTTCCACGGGCCCTACGGGCGCGATGCTATACCCGAGTTGCGCGAAATGCAGCGTGTACGCGTTGCCTAGAACTTGCCGTAGTAGCCCTCTTTGAGCGCGTCGAACAGGTTGGCGGCGGTGTGCATTTCGCCGTCGTACTCGATCTGCTCGTTGCCCTTGACCTCCACCACCTGGCCGTCTTCCAGCTCGAAGCGGTAGGTGGTGTTTTCCAGGTCCGCCTCTTTCACCAGCACGCCCTGGAACGCGGCGGGGTTGAAGCGGAAGGTGGTGCAGCCCTTGAGGCCCTGCTGGTAGGCGTAGGTGTAGATGTCCTTGAAGTCCTCGTACGGGTAATCCGTGGGGACGTTGGCGGTCTTGGAAATCGACGAATCCACCCACTTCTGCGCCGCGGCCTGCACGTCCACGTGCTCCTTGGGGGTGATGTCGTCGGCGGCGATGAAGTAGTCCGGCAGGCGCGCGGCGGCATCCTCGGCGAACGGCATCGCCTGGGGGTTGACCAGGTGGCGGTAGGCCAGCAGCTCGAAGCTGTAGACGTCCACCTTCTCCTTGGTCTTCTTGCCCTCGCGGATCACGTTGCGGCTGTAGTGGTGGGCGAACGACGGCTCGATGCCGTTGCTGGCGTTGTTGGCCAGGCTCAGCGAAATGGTGCCGGTGGGGGCGATGGAGCTGTGGTGGGTGAAGCGGGCGCCGGTTTCGGCCAGCTGGTCCACCAGCTCCGGGGCGACCTCGGCCACGCGCTGCATGTAGCGGCTGTAGCGCGCGTGCAGCACCTTGCCTTCGATCTCCTGGCCCACCTTCCAGCCGTCGCGCGCCATTTCCGGGCGCTTGCGCAGCATCTCGGCGGTGACGGTGAAGCGCTCTTCCATGATCGGGGCGGGACCCTTTTCCTCGGCCAGGCTCAGCGCCACTTCCCAGCCGGCCACGGCCATCTCGCGGGCGATGCGCTCGGTGAACTCGCAGCTCTCGGCGCTGCCGTACTTCATGCGCAGCATGGTCACGGTGCTGCCCAGGCCCAGGAAACCCATGCCGTGGCGGCGCTTGCGGATGATCTCGTCGCGCTGCTGCTGCAGGGGCAGGCCGTTGACCTCGACCACGTTGTCGAGCATGCGGGTGAACACGCGCACCACTTCCTTGTATTCCTCCCAGTCGAACTGCGCCTGGTCGGTGAAGGCGTTGCGCACGAACTTGGTCAGGTTGACCGAGCCGAGCAGGCAGGCGCCATACGGCGGCAGCGGCTGCTCGCCGCAGGGGTTGGTGGCGCGGATGTTCTCGCACCACCAGTTGTTGTTCATCTCGTTGACCTTGTCGATCAGGATGAAGCCCGGCTCGGCGTAGTCGTACGTGGACACCATGATCATGTCCCACAGGTGCCGGGCGCGGACCTTGCCGTAGATCTTGCAGGCGACCAGGCCGTCGTCGCGGGTGATGTAGCCGGCGTGGGTGGGCCAGTCGCGCCACACCACCTGGTCGGCGTTGGCCAGGTCGACGTCGGCGATTTCCTTGTCCGACACCGGGAACACCAGCGGCCAGTCGGTGTCGTCGGCCACGGCCTGCATGAAGCCGTCGGTGATGAGCAGCGACAGGTTGAACTGGCGCAGGCGGCCGTCCTCGCGCTTGGCGCGGATGAAGTCGCGCACGTCGGGATGGCTGACGTCGAAGGTGCCCATCTGCGCGCCGCGGCGGCCGCCGGCCGAGGACACGGTGAAGCACATCTTGTCGTAGATATCCATGAAGGACATCGGGCCGGAGGTGTACGCGCCGGCGCCCGCCACGAACGCGCCGCGCGGGCGCAGCGTGCTGAATTCGTAGCCGATGCCGCAGCCGGCCTTCAGAGTCAGGCCGGCTTCGTGCACCTTGTCCAGGATGCCGTCCATGGAATCCAGGATGGTCCCGGACACGGTGCAGTTGATGGTGCTGGTGGCCGGCTTGTGTTCCTGCGCGCCGGCGTTGGAGGTGATGCGGCCGGCCGGGATCGCGCCGCGGCGCAGCGCCCACAGGAAGCGGTCGTACCAGTAGCCGCGCTTGTCGGCGGCGGGTTCGGCGTCGGCCAGGGCACGGGCCACGCGCTGGTAGGTGCCGTCGATGTCGGCATCCAGCGGCTGGCCCTGCTTGGTCTTGAGGCGGTACTTCTTGTCCCAGATGTCGGTGGATGCCGGCTGCATGGGGATTTCGGCAGACATCGGGTCCTGGCCGCTGCCGGCGGGCCGGTTCTTGACCGCCTCCAGACGCACTGTGCTCATCAGCTGTAGATCTCCGTGTACGCGGGCCGCGGGGCGGCGGCCTTTTCTTGTTGTGGGGGTGTGCGGCGCCGGGGCGCCTTTCAGCGCCGGCGCGCGGGAGCGGATCCCGGCGACGGCGCTGCGACCGCACGGTGTCCGGAGGACGCCGCACTGCCGCGTGCGAAGTGGTTGTGGTGGTGTCGCCTGGCCTGTACTGCCGTCACGCCTGCCCTCCCCAAGGCATCCGTCCGCGGCGGTTTCCCGGCATTCTGGGCTTTCGTGCACTGCGGCATGAAACCCCCAATGGCTGGGCCTACCTGCCTCGCCGACCCCAAGATGTAGTGGCGACGCAGGGGGCCCACGCTATCCCTGCCCGCCGGAGGTGTCAACAGGAATGTGATGCCGATTGCGGGGTGTCGCCGTGCCGCCGCGCGCCCCGGCCGGCGCGGCGCGGCCCGCGCGCCGGGGCCGCGCAGCCGTCCGGTCGCCAACGTCAGGGACTTGCCCGGCTTCAGCGGCGATTGCACGATTCATGAAGACACTGAACCCTGCGGGTTCGCCCCTTTCTTCGCCCCATTTGCCGCGCCCTTTCCGCCCCGAGCCCATGAAAACCGCGACCAAGACCCTGCTGGCCCTGTCCCTGGCCGCCGCCTTCGGCGGCTTTGCCGCCACCGCGATGCGCGCGGCCATCGACCAGCCGGCGCGGGCCGAACCCGGCGCGGCCGGCACCGTGCCCGCCGTGGCCCAGCTGCCGGCGTCGCTGCCGGGCCAGCCCCTGCCGTCGCTGGCGCCGATGCTGCAGCGGGTGATGCCGGCGGTGGTCAGCGTGCACACCAAGCAGCGGGTGCGGGTGAGCCCGTTCGGCGGCGATCCGTTCTTCCGGCGGATGTTCCCGGAGCTGACCCAGGAGCGGATCAACGAATCGCTGGGTTCGGGGGTGATCATCGACGCGGCGCAGGGCCTGGTGCTGACCAACCACCACGTGATCGAGGGCGCCGACGACGTGTCGGTGACCCTGGCCGACGGGCGTACGCTGAAGGCGACCTTCGAAGGTTCCGATGCGGACACCGACGTGGCGCTGATGCGGATCCCGGCGCAGAACCTGACCGCGATCCCGCTGGCCGATTCGAGCCGGCTCAAGGTGGGCGACTTCGTGGTGGCGATCGGCAACCCGTTCGGCGTGGGCCAGACGGTGACCAGCGGGATCGTGTCCGCGGTGGGCCGCAGCAACCTGCCGGGGGTCGGCTTCCAGAACTTCATCCAGACCGATGCGTCGATCAACCCGGGCAACTCCGGTGGCGCGCTGGTGGACCTGTCGGGGCGCCTGGTAGGCATCAACACCGCCAGCTTCAACCCGCGCGGCTCGATGGCCGGCAACATCGGCCTGGGCTTCGCGATCCCGGCCAACCTGGCGGTGAGCATCAAGAACCAGCTGCTGGCCAACGACGGCGTGGTGCGACGCGGCAGCTTCGGCATCGACACCCAGGACCTCGACGAACGCACCGCGCGCGGACTGGGGCTGAGCGAAACGCGCGGCGTGGTGGTGACGCGGGTGTATCCGGATTCGGCCGGCGCCAAGGCCGGCTTGCGCGTGGGCGACGTGATCCTGGCCGCCAACGGCGAGCGCATTGATTCCAGCGAGGCGCTGCGCAACTTCCAGGGCCTGCAGGCCGCCGATGCGCGGGTGCAGCTGGACGTGCGCCGCGATGGCCGCCCGCTGCAGCTGACCACCGGCCTGAGCCTGGCCCCGCGCGAGGGCGCCGGCTTCGACGCGCGCCTGACCGGCGCGACCTTCGCCGAGCTGCCCGAGGCGCTGCGCCGGCAGGGCCTGTCCGGGGTGCTGGTGGAGGCGGTGACGGCCAACAGCCGCGCCGCGCGCAACGGGCTGCGCGCCGGCGACGTGATCGTGGCCGCCAACGGCGCCGCGTTCCCGGACCTGGCCGGCTTCCGCGGCACCCTGCAGCGCACCCCCGAACGGCTGCTGCTGGACGTGCTGCGCAACGGCCGCGTGGTGCGCGGCGAGGTGCGCTGAACGGCGGCGGTCACGCTCACGCGGGCTTTTCGCCGCAGCGACCATCCTGACCGCCGGCGTCAGACCGTCACATCGTGCGCGCGACGCGCACCCGCTCCCACACACGAGGAATCGAGCATGAGCCCCACCGCCACCGAAAACCTGAAGGACAACCTGGGCGAAGCCGGCACCCACCTGAAGCAGGCCGCCAGCGCCGCGGGCGATGCGCTCAAGGGCGTGGCCGCCGCCGCCGGCGACGAGGCGCGCCTGGGCAAGGCGCAGATGAAGTCGGAACTGGCCGACGGCGCGCTGGCCGGTCTGTCCGCGCTGGAGAACGCGGGCGCCGCGTCCATGGAGCAGGTGGACGTGCTGATGGACAAGGGCCGCGACCTGATCGAAAGCGCCAGCGACCTGATCCGCGAACGCCCGCTGGCGTCGTTCGGCATGGCCTTCGCGGCCGGCTGGATCATCGCCAAGCTGGCGCGTAGCGACAAGTAAGCGGGCCGGCGATGTCCGAGGGGAACGGACACCACGACGGCGCGCCCGACGCCAGCGCGGCGCGCGACGAGCCGCCGCGCGCGGGCCGCGCCAAGGCGCCGGGCCTGGACGAGGCGTTCGCGCAGCTGCGCGATTCCGGCCACGCCACCTGGAGCGCGGGCAACGACGCGTTCAAGGCGTTCCGGATCCTGTTCGCCGCGGATGTCTCGCTGGCGCGCAGCGCGTTCGGACGCACGCTGGCGCTGACCGGCGTGGCGATCGCGTTCGGTGCATCGTGCTGGCTGCTGCTGATGGCCGCGCTGGTGACGTGGCTGGCGCGCGGCGTGGGGCTGTCGTTCCCGTTGGCGCTGCTGCTGTGCGCTGTGCTCAGCGGCGCGGTGACCGGCTGGGCGGTGTGGCTGGCGCAGCGCTACTTCGAACACACGCGCATGCAGGCCACGCGCCGCCAGCTGGCGCGCCTGGGGATCGGGGAACTGGCCGACCTGATGCCCAACCCCGGCTCGGCCGCCTCCACCCGGCAGGCGGCGGACGAAGTCGCCGCCGCCACCGGCGGGCAGCCGGTCAAGAAGGGGCTGGGCGTGGACATCACCCCGCCCTGAGCGGCATGCCTGCCGTCACGGCCGTGCGCGCATGAATGAACGCCCCGACCCTGTCACCCCAGCCGCCACCACCCAGCACGAGGAAGACACGCCCGTGGGCTTCGAGGCATTGATCGAGAAGGTACGCCAGGCCGAGACGGCGCTGGAAGCCAAGGAGCGGCAGACCGTGGCGCGCTACGAGCACACGCGCGCCACGTGGCGCGCGTTCTGGACGCCGGGCCGGATCGTGGTGGCGGGCCTGCTGAGCGGGTTCGTGGTGGGACGTTCGGAACCGTTCAAGCGCGCGGCCGGTGGCGGCACGCTGCAGCTGATCAGCGCACTGGGCAGCCTGTTCGCCGGCAGCGGCGCGAAGGCCGCAGCGGAAGAGGCCACCGACGCGGCCCATGCCGCGGAAGCCGCCACCGGCATGCCGGGCGCGGCGGCGCAGGCGCGCGCCACGGCGGACCCGGCGCCTGGCCCGCCTCCCGCCGCGCCCTACGACCACCCCGACACGCTGCGCGGCAGCGGCCGCCTGTGAGCACGCTGCCCGATCCGCCGCGCGACGCGCCGGCACCGCCGGACCCGGACGAGGTCGCACCGGTTCCGGTCGTGGCGGTCCCGCCGCGCGCCAGCATGTCGATGCGCATCCTGGCGGGGCTGGCGATCGCCTTCACCCTGTGGGCCACGCAGGAGCTGATCCTGCCGATCCTGCTGGCGCTGTTCTTCGCGCTGGTGGGCAACCCGATCCTGCGGCTGCTGCAGAAGGTGTGGATCCCGCGCGCGTTGGGTGCGGTGCTGGTGGTCGCGGTGGGCATCGCCGCCCTGGGCCTGCTGGGACGGCAGCTGGTGGAACCGGCCAGCGAATGGGTGCGCCAGGTGCCGCGCGAAATGCGCCAGCTCGGCCCCAAACTGCAGAAGATGGTCAAGCCGGTGCAGGACGCCAACAAGGCCGCCGAGAACATCGCCCGCGCCGCCGATGGCAGCAATCGCAACGTGCAGGTGGTGCGCACCGAGCTCAACGACCCGTACAAGTCGCTCACGGCCACGCCCAAGCTGATCGCCTCGGTGCTTGCGGTGGTGCTGCTGACGCTGTTCTTCATGATCTTCGGCGAGCGCATGCAGCATGCGTCCATCTCGCTGCTGCCCAGCCGCCAGCAGAAGCGGCTGACCGTGGAGATCCTGCAGTCGATCGAGCAGGAGGTCTCGCGCTACGTGCTGACCATCACCACCATCAACATCGTGGTGGGGCTGATCTTCGCCGGCCTGCTGCACTGGGTCTGCGACCTGTCGATGCAGGAAGCGCTGCTGTGGGGCACGATGGCGGCGATCCTGAACTTCGCCCCGTACGTGGGCCCGCTGATCGGCCTGCTGCTGATGCTGCTGATGGGCTTCGTGGAGTTCGACTACCCGCTGCCGTCGCTGATGCCCGCGGCGCTGTACTTGGGCCTGCACACGATCGAGGGCCAGATCGTCACGCCGCTGGTGCTGGGCAAGCGCATGGCGATCTCGCCGCTGGTGCTGATGCTGGCGCTGATGGTGTTCGGCTGGGGCTGGGGCATCATTGGCCTGCTGCTGGCGGTGCCGATCATCGTGTGCGCCAAGATCGTGCTGGGGAAGATCGAAGGACTGGAGGGGTGGGCGAAGGTGCTGGAGTAAGCCCGCGCTTGCGCGTTTGCGTAGCGCATCGCGCCCGCGGCGGGTGGGAACTGAGAACGCCTTCGCGATCCTCGCAAGCGGCGATTGCCGGGAGCCGGCTTCTCCGCGAGGCTCGGGCCTTGGAAGACGCCAACCGCATGGCGCCAGGGAGGGTTTCGATGATCAGCCGACAGTTCACGCTCGTGGCACCCATCGCCGCAGCACTCGCTGCCCCGTGCATGTTCCCGTCGACGGCGCAGGCCGCGCCGGCTCAAGCGCTGGCCGCGGCCGCACTGTCGGCTGCACCTGCCGGCTGCACGACCTCGATCCAGTGGGTCCAGGAAGGCAGCAATTACTACTACGGGCGCGGCAGCGTGCAATGCACCAGCGGCCGCTACACGGTCAAGCTGCTGTGCCGTAACCAGCAGACCGGCGTGGGCTACGTGCTGTATGGCACCAGCGCCGTCAACGCACCGGCCGCCGCAACCACCACCTGCTACACGGGCAACACCGTGGAGGGCGTCTTCGCTGTCGAAGATCCGATCCCGGTCGGTGCCATGACCGGCTGCACGCCTTGGGCCGAATGGGTTTCCGCGGGTAGCGACTACTACTACGGCCGCGGGCGGGTCCAGTGCGACACCGGGCGGTACAAGGTGTACATCCAGTGCCGCAACCTGCAGACCGGTCAGGGGTACGTGGTCAACGGCGCAACGGCGGTGGAGGCCCCCAATACGGCCACCACGACCTGCTACACCGGCAACCGCGCCGAGGCGGTGTTCGCCGTAGCCGATCCCCGCCCAACCGGCATGAGCGGCTGCGCCACCTGGCGCGAGTGGGTGAACCAGGGCGGCAGCCACTATTTCGGACGGGGCAGCGCGCAGTGCGCGAGCGGACGCTACAAAGCCCGGCTCAGCTGCCGCAACCTGCAGAGCGGGGCCACGTACACGACCGACACCAGCACGGTGTCCGCGCCGAACGTGGCGACCACCACCTGCTATACGGGCAACGTGGTGGATGCGGTGCAGGCCATCGCGCAGTAGCCACGCAGCGGGCGCGGTGCCGGGCCGCGTCCGCATGCTTCAGGATCGACGGTGGCTGGCGGACGGCCGCTGGCAGGGCGGACGCCCTAGAATGCGCACGTGGCTTTCCCCGTCCGCGCCATCACCCTGGATCTCGACGATACGCTGTGGCCGTTCGCGCCGATCGGCGCGCGCATCGAGCAGGGCCTGCACGCGTTCTTCCTGGAGCACAGCCCGGCCACCGCGGCGCGGTTTCCCATCGCGGCGATGCGCGAGCTGCGCACGGCGGTGCACGCCGAGCATCCGCAGCTGCACCACGACCTGTCGGCGCTGCGCCGGCTGACCATCGAGCGCGCGCTGCGCGAAAGCGGCGCCGACCCGGCCCTGGCGGAGCGGGCGCACGCGCAGTTCCACCGCCACCGCAACACCGTGGACTTCTATCCCGACGCGCTGGACGGCTTGCGCCGGATCGCGGCGCGCGTGCCGGTGGTGGCGGTTTCGAACGGCAACGCGGACCTGGCCGCGATCGGCATCGCCGACCTGTTCGCCGCGCAGCTCAGCGCGATGCGGCACGGCGTGCCCAAGCCCAGCGCGTGCATCTTCCACGCCGCGTGCGCGCTGGTGGATGCGCGCCCGCACGAGACCCTGCACGTGGGCGACGACGCCATGCTCGACGCACTCGGCGCCGCGCGCGCGGGCCTGCGCACCTGCTGGCTGCATCGCGGCGACAAGGAAGGCGACGACGGCGCGTGGCCCGCGCACGAGCCGCCGCCCGACCTGCAGTTCGATTCGCTCACCGCGCTGGCTGACTGGCTCGACGCCCACGCCTTCGCCCATTCCCCCGACCCGCAGACGGCCACCGCATGACTCCCGACGACGCCTACGTTTCCGCCTCCGGCGCGGCGCGCCCGCTGCACGTGGTGCGCACCGGCGCGCTGGATGCCTGGCGCGCGGCGCAGCCGCCCGCCATCGGCCAGTGGCTGGACGCGCAGTCCTACACCGCCGCTTCGGGCAGCGTGCTGTTGCTGCCGGGGGACCAGGGCATTGCGGGCGCCGTGCTCGGCGTGGCCGACCTGCACGATCCGTTCGCCTACGCGCACGCGCCGTATGCCTTGCCGCCGGGCGACTGGCACGTGGCAGCCGCGCTGGACGACGCCGCGCGCCGCGCGCTGCAGCTGGGCTGGGGCCTGGGTGCGTATCGCTTCACCCGCTACAAGCAGGCCACGCGCGCACCGGCGCGCCTGGTGCTGGACGCAGCGGATGCCGAAACCGCCGCCGTGCTGGCCGCCTGCTGGCGGGTGCGCGACCTGGTCAACACGCCGACCCAGGACATGGGTCCGCAGGACCTGGAAAGCACGGTGCGCGAGATCGCGCTGGCGCACGGCGCGCGCGTGGAGGTGGTCGAGGGCGATGCGCTGCTGGAAGCGGGCTTCCCCGCGATCCACGCGGTGGGGCGCGCCTCGCACCGCGCACCGCGGCTGATCGAACTGCAGTGGGGCGACGACGCGCATCCGCACGTGGCGCTGGTCGGCAAGGGCGTGTGCTTCGACACCGGCGGGCTGGACATCAAGGCCGCGGCCGGCATGCGCAACATGAAGAAGGACATGGGCGGCGCGGCGCACGCCATCGCGCTGGCCGAACTGGTGATGGCGCGCAAGCTGCCGCTGCGCCTGACCCTGCTGGTCCCGGCCGTGGAAAACGCGATCGGCCCGGACGCCTTCCGCCCCGGCGAAGTGATCGCCACGCGCAAGGGCGTGAGCGTGGAGATCGACAACACCGACGCCGAAGGCCGGGTGATCCTGTGCGACGCGCTGACCTACGCGGGCGAAGCCGGACCCGAATGGCTGATCGACTTCGCCACGCTCACCGGCGCGGCGCGCATCGCGCTGGGGCCGGACCTGCCGGCGCTGTACGCCAACGACGACGCACTGGCGATAGCCTGGCTCGATGCCGGCACGCGCGAACGCGACCCGCTGTGGCGCATGCCGCTGTGGCAGCCGTACATGCGCTATCTCACCAGCACCATCGCCGACATCGCCAACGGCAGCAGCACCCCCATGGCCGGCAGCGTCACCGCCGCGCTGTACCTGCAGCGCTTCGTGCCGAACGCCCAGAAGTGGGCGCACCTGGACGTGTACAGCTGGAACGACAGCGACCGCGCCGGCCGCCCCACCGGCGGCGAAGCGCAGGGCCTGCGCGCGGCCTACGCGATGCTCAAGGCGCGCAGCGCAGCGCAAGGCTGACGCCCGGTGCGCGCGCTGTTGCTGGTGGGCCTGGGCGGCGCGCTGGGATCGATGGCGCGCTATGCCGTGGCCACGCAGATGCTGCACGGAGCGTCCACGCGGTTTCCGTTCGGCACGCTGCTGGTCAACGTGCTGGGTTGCCTGGCCGCCGGACTTGTCGCCGGCCTGTCCGAACGGCATGGCTGGCTCACCGCCGATGCGCGGGTGTTTGTGTTCGCCGGCTTGCTGGGCGGGTTCACCACGTTTTCCGCGTTCGGGCTGGATGCGCTTGCGCTGATGCGGCGCGGGGAGACGGGGATGGCGTTTGCGTACGTGGTGGGGAGTGTGGTGCTGGGGTTGGGGGCGGCTTGGGTGGGGATACGGGTGGTGTTGCGGTAGATAAGCGCAAGGCGCTTCATTTCTTGTGTCACGCATCGGGCGCAATCAAGCGGCGTCTTCCAGTCCGTCGTCCCTGCGAATCCGGGACAAGCGCGAGGCGCGCACGCCGCTCACGAAGGGACGAGCGAAGCGAGCAATCCATGGACGCGAGCACGGGGATCAGGGGATGCGCCTAGGGCGCGACTCTTGGCAGGTTTCGGAGACGTTCGCCCTCACGGGCATAGAGCGGTTTCGCCTGCGGCGGCTTATCTTCTTGACTCTCACCTGCGGTGCTCGCCCTACGGGCGAAGAGCGTTTCGCCTTCGGCGACTTACTTTCTTTGCTGCTGCAAAGAAAGTAAGCAAAGAAAGCAGCTCAGATGGATCCAGTTCGCTCAAGGCGCGTGAGGTGCTGTAGCCATTTTCGGACTCGCCATCCATGGCTCGGTCCGAAAACGGCCGGCATCCATGCCGGCCGCCCTCCGGGTGTCCGGATAGAAACGAGCCCTGCCCAGCGACAGATCAAGATCACCACTCCTCGATGCGTTATCGGGCTGTGACGTTCTGTTGTGTTGCATTTGGCCTTCGCGCATCAAGCCCGCGCTCCGTATCAAAGGCGAACCCGGAGGGCGGCGGCCATGGATGGCCGCCGGTTTCGCATCGAGCCAGGATGGCGAGTCCGAAACTTCCTGCAGCACATCACACGCCCTGAGCGGGTTTGAACTCACGAGGAAGCTGCTTTCTTTTGGTTACTTTTCTTTGCACCAGCAAAGAAAAGTAACTCGCCGCAGGCGAAACGCTCTTCGCCCGCAAGCCGAGCACCGCAGATGCGAATCAAGAAGGTAACTGGCAGCAGGCGAAACTGTCTTTGCTTCCAATAGCGTGCGGCAGCTCCCTCGTCGCGACGTCTCGCGCTCAAAGCTCCTGGACTAATCCGCACGCCAGCGTCCATGGATCCCCGCCTTCGCGGGGATGACAAGGTAAAAGGAGCACGCGGATCCGCGGAGGCAGACCAGCGCGCACATGCTCAGCTTCGGCGCGAACCCAAACCGCCGCCCTACAACCACCCCTTCTGCCGCGCCAACCGATACGCCTCGATCCGGTTGCCCACGCCCAATTTGCCGATGGCCTCCGACAGGTAGTTGCGCACGGTGCCCTGCGACAGGTGCAGGCGTTGGGCGATCTCACCCGCGGACAGGCCTTCGCCCGCCAGGCGCAGGGCCTGGCGCTCGCGGTCGTTGAGCGGATCGGCTTCGCCCCAGGCTTCCAGCGCCAGCTGCGGATCGATCGCGCGACCGCCGCGGTGCACCTGGCGCAGCGCATCGGCCAGCTGTTCGGCGGGCGCGTCCTTGAGCAGGTATCCGGACACGCCGGCATCCAGCGCGCGGCGCAGGAAGCCGCCACGCGCGAACGTGGTGACGATCACCACCTTCACCGGCAGGCCGTGCCGCTGCACGCGCTGCGCCAGCTCCAGGCCGGTCAGGCCGGGCATTTCGATGTCGGTGACCAGCAGATCGGGCTTGAGCCGCTTCAGGTCGCGCCACGCCGCCTCGCCGTCTGCGGCCGCGCCCACCACCTCGATATCGCTTTCCATGCCCAGCAGCGCTGTGAGCGCGCCGCGCAGCATCGCCTGGTCCTCGGCGAGCAGGACGCGGATCATGGCGACGGGAACGCGGACGAGGTACGCATGGCGGAACGGTAGCAGAGGCGTCCGGGCCGGCGCGTGCGGCATGCAGCAGGCAGAAGCTGTGTGGCTACTCGCGGGGAATGGTGAAGTCAGCACGCTTGGCGCGGCGTGCGTCGCGCTCGCGCGGTATGGCCCTGGCACGCGGCAGCGCAGGATGCCTGGTGAGCGCAGGGCGAAACGGCCCGAGGCTGGAGCCGCGCCTACCTGTCCACAGTCCGTATCGCGGAGCGCATCAAGGCGCGGGTACGTCGTCGTTGGCGGCCAGCGGAACGCGCGCCTCCAGGCAGGTGCCGCGCCCGCCGGCCGCTTCGATGCGCAGGCGCCCGCGCAGGCCCTCGATGCGTTCGCGCATGCCGCACAGGCCGTTGCCGGGCACGATCGCGCCGCCGCGGCCGTCGTCGACGATGCGCAGCACCACCTCGCCGCCTTCCACGCCGAAGCGGGCGTCCGCGCGCTGCGCGCGGGCGTGGCGCTGGATATTCGTGGCCGCTTCGCGCACGGTCATGGCCAGCGCGGTTTCCACGCCCGCGGGCAACGCGTCGTGGGCGAAGTCGCCTTCGAAGCGGTAGTCGAACGCGACGCCGTCGGACTCCAGCAGCAGCTTGGCCGACGCCAGCTCCGCTGCGATGCCGGCCGCACGGATGCCGCTGACCGCGCGGCGTACCTGGGCCAGCGCATCGCGCGCCACGCGCCCCACCTCGTCCAGTTCGCCGCGCGCGGCGGCCGGGTCGCGCTCCACCAGCCGCGCGGCCAGGTCGGACTTCAGCGCCACCATCGACAGCGTGTGGCCGAGCAGGTCGTGCAGGTCGCGGCCGATGCGCTCGCGTTCGGCCAGCGCGGCGAGCCGCCGTACTTCGTCGTGCGACAGCTGCAGCGCGGCCTCGCGCGCGCGGCTGACGCGTTCGAAGTGCACCAGCAGGCCGATGATCGTGGTGACCACCGGCAGCCACACCAGCGCCTGCCAGGGGTATCCGATGGCGCGCGCGATGGCCAGCAGCAGCAGGTTCAGCACCAGCAGGATGGCGGCATACCGCAGGGTGCTGTCGCTGCGCCGCGGCTGCAGCATCACGCAGCCGAACACGAAGTAGCTCAGGCCGGACGGATACCACGGCAGCAGCGCGAAGCACATCGCCACCATCGCCAGGGCATGCAGCTGCGCCTTGCGCGGCGCGGTCACCACCGAGCGCGCGTACAGCCAGACGAACAGCGGGTAGGACACCAGCGTGATCAGCGCCCAGCGCGCGGTGTACCCGTACGCGCCGCCCGACATGGCCGGGGTGATGAACACCCACACCGACCACGCCATGTGCACCGCGTTGACCCACGGCGGGCGACCCATGCGCAGGTCGTCCGCGGCGATGGAGCCGGGCTCTGGCGTGAGCCACCGTGGCGCGCGTGGGAGCTTCATGCGCCTACCTTAGCGCCACGTCGTCGATGTGGAACTCGAAGGCTCCCAGCGGCTGGCCCGCGGTCAGCGCGATGCCGCGCACCTGCGACAGGTCGCCGCCGGCGAATCCGGACAGCGGCAGGCGCACCTCGCGCCACTCGCGCCCCGCGACGAAGGTCTGCAGGCTCGGCAGGCCCTGCGCGGACGCGCCGGAAAACAGCATCGCGTTGTAGGTGCGGCCGTCGCCGCGCACGTGGAAGACCAGTTCCCGGCGCGTGGACAGGTCCATGGGCTGCATCGGCGTAGCGGCGGGAAAGAACATCACGCCCGACCACGGATACGCGAAGCCGGCCCTGGTTTCGCCCGAGATGCGCAGCGCGCCGCGCGAACCGGCCGCGCCGCCGCCGGCCAGCGCGTGCTGCACGACCGACGTGCCGCCGGCCATCCGGTCGGTGGTGGGCTGCCAGCTGCCGAAGCGGGCGGTGATCGCGTCGCCGTCGAAATCGCTGATCCGCGCGTCGGCCGGGGCCGCCTGGGCGGCGGGCGCGGCGGCACGCGCATCGCGAACGACGCGATGGCCGTTCTTCCAGACCGCGGCGATCGCGCGCGTGGCGTCGATGTCCGCCAGCGGATCGCCTTCCACCAGCAGCAGGTCGGCACGCAGGCCGGCCGCGATGCGGCCGCGGTCGGCGATGCCGAAGCGCTGCGCCGGCACCGAGGTGGCGGCGGCCAGCGCCTGGGCAGGCGTGAGCCCCGCCCGCACCAGCAGCGCCAGCTCGTGGTGCAGGCTGGCGCCGTGCGCCGTGCCCGGGTTGGGCGCATCGCTCCCGGCCAGGATGTCCACCCCGGCCGCGTGCAGCGTGCGCACGCTGTCGAGCGCGCGCTGCAGGCGCTGCGGGGACGGCGGGCCGAAGTCCCTGCCCAGCGTGCCGGTCTGTTCGTCGGTCAGCAGCGGCGCGACGCGTGCGTGGTTTGCAAGCGCCTTGCCTTCGCCGCTGCCCGCCATGGAGGCCACCACGGTGAGCGTGGGCACCAGCATGGCGTCCTGCCTGCGCATGGCGTCCGCGAGCGCGTCGTCGGCGACCGCGTCGGTGAACACGTGCACCAGGCCGTCGGCACCGGCCGCGACGGCCATGCGCGCGTCGTCGAGCCTGGCCACGTGCGCTACCGCCAGCCGCTTGCGCGCGTGCGCCGCCTTCACCACCGCAGCCACCTGCGGTGCGGACAGCGTGGGCAGGCGGCGCGGCATGCCGTAGGCGCTCAGGTCCTCGACGATGAACTTGATGTAGTCCGCGCCTTCCTCCACGCGCTGGCCGATGAAGGCATCGATGTCGGTCCCGGCTTCGACGACCGGCACCGGGAACCCGTACTGGGTGCCGTGCCCCTCCGGCGCGGTGACGGCGGTGCCGGCGGCCCACAGGTCGGCCTGGCCGTGCGCGTCGAACGACTCGCGTTGCCGGCGCAGCGCCGGCAGCCGCTCCGGCGTGCCGTGCATGTCCAGGCCGGTGGTCACGCCGAAGCGCGCCATGTCGCGCTGCGCATCGCCCCAGGCATGCACGTGCGCGTCGATCAGGCCGGGCAGCAGGGTCTTGCCGGCCCCGTCGACGGTGGCGATGCCGTCCGGGATCGCCGCGCTGGCGCCGACCGCGGCGATCCTGCCGTCGCGCACCACCACGTTGGCGACGCCCAGGTCGCGCGCGCCATCGAACACGCGCACGCCGCGGATGGCGAAGGTGTTGCCGGGGTCGGCGGGCACGGGCTTCGCGCCGGACGCAGGCGGTTCCTGCGCGACGACGGCGCCGACCAGTGCGGCGGCCAATGCGGTGAGGGCGGCGATTTCCGGCCAGCGTTTCATGCGCGTCTCCAATGGGGCAGTCTGGTTTGGTGTTGCGCCCCCGCAACGCGGGAGCATCGAGGTCCGGTGCGCTATGCGCTGCGCGCCAGGCGCGCCCGCGCCAGCACGAAGAACGCGATCGCCACCACGGCGAGCACGCCGACGTGCAGCGCGGCCGAGCCGCCGCTGTCGTGCCCCACCGCCTTCAACGCCAGCTGCGCCAAGTGGTAGGCGGGCCACACCGGCGCCAGCCTGCCCAGCAGGTCGGGCAGCAGCGACAGCGGCAGCCACAGCCCGGACAGGAAGGCCATGGGCAGGTACAGCAGGTTGAGTACCGCGGGCGCGGCGTTGCCGCCCACCAGCGTGCCCACGTACAGGCCGATGGCGCAGAACGGCAGCGCGCCCAGCACGTCCACCAGCGCCAGCAGCGCCCATTGCGTGGCGGTCAGCTGCACGCCTGCAGCGAACCGCGCGATCAGCCCCACGATCAGCCACACCGCCAGTGCGAACGCCATGGCCATCAGCATCCTGGCCAGCAGCGGCGCGCCGGCCGGCACCGGCAGCACCCGCTTGAGCCGCAGCAGGCCGCGCTGGCGGTCCACCGCCACGGTCACGCCCAGGCCGAACATGGCCGCGCCGATCACGCCGAACACCCCGTAGCTGGCCAGCATGTACTGCGCCGCGCCGGCGTTGCCGCGGTTGAGCAGCACGCCGAACAGCAGGTAGAACAGCGCCGGGAACAGCAGCGTGGGCAGCACGAACATCGGCTCGCGCAGCATGCGCAGGCATTCGGTCTTCGCTTCCAGCGCATAGCTGCGCAGGCGGCGCGAGGCGGGCTGGCGATGCGCGGGCATGACGGGTGCGGATGCGGACATCACGCGGCCTCCTGTCGGGATGCGGAGGGCACGTCGCCGACCTGGGCGGCGCGGGTCAGCGCCAGGAACGCATCGGCCAGGCCGGCGCGCTGCACCTCCAGGTCATGCAGGCCCGGGTCGGCTTCCAGCAGGCGCCGCACCACCGGTTCGGGCTCGCGGGCGACGATGCGCAGGCATGCGCCCTCGCGCACCGCCTCGGCCACGCCCGGCCAGCGCGCCACCTGCGCGGCATCCAGCACGCTGGCGCAGCGGATGCGGCGCTGCGCCACGCGCGCGCGGATCGCCGCCACGCTGCCTTCGGCGATCACCCGGCCCTGGTCGATCACCGCCACGCGGTCGGCCAGCGCCTCGGCTTCCTCCAGGTAATGCGTGGTCAGCAGCACCGCGCAGCCGTCGGCGACCAGTTCGCGGATCGCCGCCCACAGCGCCTGCCGCGCCTCGATGTCCAGGCCGGTGGTGGGTTCGTCCAGGAACAGCAGCCGCGGACGCCCGCACAGCGCCAGCGCGAACTGCACGCGGCGCTGCTGGCCGCCGGAAAGCTTCCCGTAGCGGCGCTTGAGCAGCCCATCCAGCCCGGCCAGCGCGACGCAGTCGGCCATGCTGCGCGGCTGCGGGTAGTAGCTGCGCACCAGTTCCAGCAGTTCGCCGACCTGCAGCGTTTCGGGCAGGTCGGCCTGCTGCAGCATCGCGCCCACGCGCATGCGCACGTGCAGGTCCTGCGGCGCGCTGCCGAACAGCCGGGCGCTGCCGGCATCGGGCTGCAGCAGCCCCAGCAGCAGGCCGATGGCGGTGCTCTTGCCGGCGCCGTTGGGACCCAGCAGCGCCAGCACCTCGCCGCCATGCAGCGACAGGTCCACGCCGTCGAGCGCACAGGTGGCGCCGAAGCGCTTGCGTGCGGCCTGCAGTTGCGCCAGCGGTTCGGCAGCGATCATCGGGAACGGTTCCGTGGAAGGTGCGGCGATGGTCCGCCGCCGCGGCGGGCCGTGACAGTCGGCGCCGTCAGGCGAAGCACATGACAGGTATCACCTGACGGGTCGCGTCTGCCGCCCGTAGTCTGTGCGCCGCGGCCCACCTGCCTGCCCGGCGTGCGGCGGTGTCGAAAGCGGCGCGGCCCGTTCGTCGCTGCAGGCATCGCCACCCCGTGCACAGGCCGCCGCCACGGTCACAATGCAAGCCCCCCTGCCCGTTCGCACCGCATGACCACCAACGCCGACCTGCTGAAGTCCCTGAAGATCGACCGCAGCGCGCCGCCGCCCCCGGCGTCGCGCAAGGCGCTGTGGATCGTGCTGGGCGTGGTGGCGCTGGTCCTGCTGCTGGCCCTGGGCGGCTGGCTGTTCTTCAACCGCGACCGCGGCGTGGAGGTGTCCACCGCCACGGTGCAGGCGCTGGGCAGCGGCGGCGGCGCGGCCGCGTCGGTGCTGGACGCCAGCGGCTACGTCACCGCGCGGCGCATGGCCACGGTGTCGGCCAAGATCACCGGCCGCGTGCGCGATGTGCTGATCGAGGAAGGACAGCGGGTGGAAGCCGGCCAGGTCATGGCCACCCTGGACCCCATCGACGCCGACGCGCAGCGAAGCCTGAGCGCGGCGCAGCTGGGCGCGGCGCGCAGCCAGATCGCCGGCGTGCAGGCGCGGCTGAAGGAAGCCGAGGCCAACGCGGCGCGGCTGGGATCGCTGGTGCGCCAGCAGCTGGTGTCGAAGTCGCAGTACGACCAGGCCGTGGCCCAGCGCGACGCGCTGCGCGCCGAACTGCTCACCGCGCAGCGCAACGCGCGCGTGGCCGCCGACGGCCTGCGCATCGCCGACATCGGCGTGGACAACACGGTGGTGCGCGCGCCCTTCGCCGGCGTGGTCACGGCCAAGGCCGCGCAGCCGGGCGAGATCGTCTCGCCGCTGTCGGCCGGCGGCGGCTTCACCCGCACCGGCATCGGCACCATCGTGGACATGGATTCGCTGGAGATCGAGGTCGAAGTGGGCGAAGCCTTCATCGGCCGCGTGCAGCCCAAGATGCCGGTGGAAGCCACCCTCAACGCCTACCCGGACTGGAAGATCCCGGCCGAGGTCATCGCCATCGTGCCCACCGCCGACCGCGGCAAGGCGACGGTGAAGGTGCGCGTGGCGCTGAAGGCGAAGGACGCGCGCATCGTGCCGGACATGGGCGTCAACGTGAGTTTCCTGGAAGCGCCGCGACCCGCGCAGGCCGCCGCGCCGCGCGGCGTGCGCGTGCCGGCGGGCGCCATCGCGCGTCGCGACGGCGGCGACGTGGCGTTCGTGGTCGCCGGCGAGCAAGACGATCGCGTCGAACAGCGCGCGGTGAAACTCGGCCGCACGCTGGGCGACGGACGCGAGGTGCTCGCCGGCCTGCGCGCGGGCGAGGAGGTCGTGCTCGATCCGCCGGCCGGACTGCAGGACGGCGGCAGGATCCGCAAGCCGGAGGCCGCCGAATGATCCACGCATCCGCACCGTATTCCAGCAGCGGCTTCGGCCGCGGCCTCTGCGCGGCGGTCGCAGTACGCGTGACGAGTCGATTCCCTGTGCTCCATGCGCGGGCAGGCGCTCGCGGCTGAAGCCGCTCCTGCGCGCACACCACGTTCGCCCATCACGTTCATCGCAATTCCCCCTTTCCCATCGGAGCGAGGCAATGGCATCCCTGGTATCCATCCGCGGCGTGACCAAGACCTACCAGCGCGGACCCGAGAAGATCGACGTGCTGCACGGCATCGACCTGGACATCGAGTCCGGCGATTTCGTGGCGCTGATGGGCCCGTCCGGCTCCGGCAAGAGCACCCTGCTCAACCTGATCGGCGGCCTGGACAACCCCAGCTCCGGCGAGATCACCGTGGACGGCGCGCGCATCGATCAGATGCGCGGCGGCGCGCTGGCGCAGTGGCGCAGCGACCACGTGGGCTTCGTGTTCCAGTTCTACAACCTCATGCCCATGCTTACCGCGCAGAAAAACGTGGAGCTGCCGCTGCTGCTCACGCCGCTAGGCGCGGCGCAGCGCCGCCAGAACGCGGAAACGGCGCTGAAGCTGGTGGGCCTGGGCGACCGCACGAAACACAAGCCCAACGAGCTGTCCGGCGGCCAGCAGCAGCGCGTGGCGATCGCAAGGGCCATCGTGTCCGATCCCACGCTGCTGATCTGCGACGAGCCCACCGGCGACCTGGACCGCCAGTCCGCGGAGGAGATCCTGGGGCTGCTGCAGGAACTCAACCGCGAGCACGGCAAGACCATCGTGATGGTGACGCACGACCCGAAGGCCGCGGGTTATGCCACCCATACGCTGCACCTGGACAAGGGCGTGCTGGTGGAACAGGTCGCGCACGCGGCTTGAATCGCGTTCCAAAGCCCCTCTGCCTGCGGGAGAGGGATTGGTTTGCGGGTTCGGCGGGGGGGGATATCGCGACACCCGCATCGAAAGCCGAAACCTTCCTGGACGCGTCCCTTCAACCCTCCGCCGCACCCTCATCCGGCGCTTTGCGCCACCTTCTCCCGAGGGGAGAAGGGCACAGCAAGAGCTAGCGAGGAACCGACATGAAGTACCTCCACCTGATCTGGGCCGAACTGTGGCGCCGCAAGACGCGCACCATCCTGACCCTGCTGTCGATCCTGGCGGCGTTCCTGCTGTTCGGCCTGCTCAACGGGGTGCGCGAGAGCTTCGCCGAGGCCGGCAAGAGCGCGGCCGGTGCGCAGCGGCTGCAGGTGGGCTCGCGGCTGTCCTTCATCCAAGCGCTGCCGATGGCGCTGAACCAGCGCATCGCGCAGGTGGAAGGCGTGGAAGCGGTGACCTACGCCAATTGGTTCGGCGGTGCGTACCAGGATCCGCGCAACCAGGTTTTCAGCTTCGCGGTGGCGCCCAACTATCTGGACCTGTACCCGGAGATCGCGGTGGATCCGCAGCAGCGCGCGGCGTTCGACCGCACCCGCACCGGCGTGCTGGTGGGCGAAGGCCTGATGAAGCGCTTCGGCTGGAAGGTCGGCCAGAAGATCCCGCTGCAGTCGACCATCTTCCCCAACCGCGACGGCAGCAAGAACTGGGATTTCGACATCGTCGGCGTGCTGCGCGCCACCGACAAGAAGAGCGGCGGCTTCTTCGACCAGATGCTGGTGCTGCAGTGGAAGTACTTCGACGAATCCACGCCCTACAACCAGGGCCAGGCCGGCTGGTACGTGGTGCGCGTGGACGACCCGGCCAACGCCGACCGCGTGGCCAAGGGCATCGACGCGCTGTCGGCCAACTCGCCCAACGAGACCAAGACCATGACCGAGGCCGCGGCCACGCAGTCGTGGATGAAGCAGATGGCCGACATCGGCCTGATCGTGGGTTCGATCATGGGCGCGGTGTTCTTCACCCTGCTGCTGCTGACCGGCAACACCATGGCGCAGGCGGTGCGCGAGCGCATCCCCGAGCTTGCGGTGCTGAAGACGCTGGGCTTCCGCGACGGCAGCGTGCTGGGGCTGGTGCTGGCCGAATCGGTGCTGCTGGTGCTGATCGGCGGCGTGCTGGGCCTGGGCCTGGCCGCGGTGCTGGGGCCGATCGTGGGCGCTGCATCCGGCGGCGTGATCAACCTGCCGCCGATCGGGGCGCAGAGCTGGCTGGTGGGGCTGGCGCTGATGCTGGCCATCGGCCTGCTGGTCGGCGCGCTGCCGGCGCTGCGCGCGATGCGGCTCAACATCGTCGATGCGCTGGCGGGGCGGTGACGGCATGCATTGCGAGCACTCCCACGACGCTTCGCCATGCCTGCGCAGGCGGGCATGCAGTGGCTTGCGCGACATCCCGCGGCAGGCACCACCGTCCCGCTTCACCGCCGCTTCGATCCTCGGACGCCGCGGTGACGAAGAACACCAACTGAAGCGCTACCAAGGAGTGACACCATGAAGTTCCTGCGTGGATTGGGACTGTTCCTGCTGGTGGTGCTGTCCATCGTCGCCTGGCTGGTGTTGCCGTGGTTCGTGCTGCTGGGCATCGCCGCGCTGTTCGCGCTGTGGATGCTGCTGGCGCGGCGCGGGCGGCAGGCGGCTTCGGTCACCGGCGTGGGCGTCAGCACGCTGCGCGACCGCATCGGCGCATCGTCGGTGATCGTGCTGGGCATCGCCGGCGTGGTGGCGGTGCTCACCGCGATGTTCGCCATGGCCGAAGGCTACGGCCGCACGCTGCGCGCGAGCGGCAGCGAGGACGTGGCGATCGTGATGCGCGGGGCGTCCGCGGCGGAAGTGATGTCCACGCTGGACAACGAGTCGGTCCGCGCGATCGCGCAGGCGCCCGGCATCGCGCGCGATGCGCAGGGCCGCCCGCTGGCGTCGCCGGAACTGGTCGTGGCCGCCAACCTGCCCCTGGCCGACGGCTCGGGCGACGACGGCAGCGTGCAGCTGCGCGGCGTGGGCCCGCAGGCGTTCGCGGTGCGGCCGCGGCTGAAGATCGTGGAAGGCCGCACGTTCCAGAGCGGTCGGCGCGAGATCGTGGTCGGCAGCGGCGCGCAGCGCCAGTTCGCCGGCCTGCAGGTCGGCAAGCAGGTGCGTATCGGCAGCGAACTGTGGTCCGTGGCCGGCATCTTCCATGCGGACGACGCGATGGATTCGGAAGTGTGGGCCGATGCGGACATCGTCGCCTCCACGTACCGCCGCGGCAGCACCCGCACCTCGGTGACCGCGAAGCTGGACGACGCGGCCGCGTTCAAGCCGTTCAAGGCCCAGCTGGCTTCCGATCCGCGGCTCGACGTGGAAACGCAGACCACGCTGGGCTACTTCAGCAAGCAGTCCGAACAGATGACCAAGGTGATCCGCATCATCGGCATGGTGGTCGGCGCGATCATGGGCATCGGCGCCGTGTTCGGCGCGCTCAACACCATGTTCGCCACCGTGGCCACGCGTGCGCGCGAGATCGCCACGCTGCGCGCGATCGGCTTCCGCGGCCTGCCGGTGGTGGTGGCGGTGATGCTGGAGACCATGCTGCTGGCGCTGCTCGGCGGCTTGATCGGCGGCGCCATCGCCTGGCTGCTGTTCAACGGCTATACCGCGTCGACCATCGCCGGCGGCGTGGGCCAGCTCAGCTTCTCCTTTGCGGTGACCCCCGCGGTGCTGTGGGACGGGTTGAAGTGGGCGCTGGCGATCGGCTTCGTCGGCGGCCTGTTTCCCGCGGTACGCGCCGCGCGCATGCCGGTCACCGAAGCCCTGCGCGCGGCGTGAACGCGGCGCGCCGCCCCTCGCTGGCCGAACAGGCACGGCAGCTGTCGGCCCTGCGCCAGCGGATCGAGACGATCCGCGAGGATGCCGACCTGCGCGCGCACGCCACGCCCGCACAGGCGCGCCGCATCCGCGAGTCCGCCGAGGCGGAAGTCGCACCGCTGATCGCCGAAGGCTCGGCATTGCGCGATGCGATCGTGCTGCGCGCGCATGCGCGGGCCCGGCTTGCGCGCCGCGCCGCGTATGCGGTCGCGGGCCTCGGCATTGGCGTGCTGTCCTGGTACGCGCTGCAGTGACCTGAGCCGGTGGCGCGCATGCGCGGCTTGCTCCTCGCGGCGCGCTCGACCCGCAATGCGCCTGAGCGGTCAGACACGCTCTGGCTTCGGCGACGCGCGGGTTGCCTGCGCGGCTGGCCGGTGCGTCGTCGCGACACCGTGGTGCGTCCTCTGCGGCCGGGCTAGACTCCAGCCGCCGGCGGCATGCGGGGGCATGCGGGCACACAGGGGAAAGGGAATGCGTTATCGGATAACGAAGGTGCTCGGCACCTGCCTGGCCATGCTCGCGTGCGCGCCTGCCTGGGCGGAAGGCGTACTGCTGCAGGCTTCGGGCGCCGTGGACATGATCCATGATGCCAAGCGCGACATGGTCTACATCAGCTTGAGCGACGGCCGCTTGCTGCGCTACCACCGCGCGACGGGGACGTTCCTCCCACCCATTGCCTTCTCCGGTCCGCTCGGGGGCATGGACATCCTCCCCGCCCGCGACCAACTGGCCATCGCCGACCAGACCGCGACAGGGGCGGACGTCCGCGTTCACGTGGTCAACCTCCGCAATTTCTCCGTGCGCCGTTTGTCCGCGCCGAGGGCGACGCACAGCCCGGGCTGGGCGCCGTACGAAGGCAGCGCCTGGACGGTGGCCTACGCCGCGGATGGTTCGCTGCTGGTGACTTCGCGTTTCAACGGATCCGGATGGGTGCCGCTGCGCCGTTTCACGCCGCTGGGGAGCTCGAAGATCCTTGGCGAGGTGCGCCAGGACACGATGCTGAAGGCGAGCGCGGATCGCCAGACGATCGCCTTCGCCGAAGCGAATATTTCCGACGGACGCTGGGGACTGTACGACGTCCCCACGGGCCAGATGGTCCGCCGTCAGTGGTACCAGGACGGCACGTCGTGGTTCAACTATGAAATCGCGGTGGATGCGATCGGCGGGCAGTTCACGATCCCGACCTATGGCGGCACGTTCGTGTACAACGAGAACTACGCGCGAGTCGCGACCATCGGCCAGTATGCGGGTGGCCAGCCGGTCGGCGTGGCCTACCACCCCCGACAGGCGCGCGCGTACTTCCCGTGGGCGGGATCGACGCAGATCCGCGTCTACGACATGCGCACCTTCCAGCAGGTAGGGACGCACGACGCGGAGTACTCGTTCACCCACCCCGGGAACTGGGCCTTCCAGCCTGGCCGCATCCGCATCTCGGAAGATGGCAGCCTGCTGATGGTGAAGGTGGGCAATGGCGTCAGGTTGATCGAGACGGCGCGTTGACGGCCCTCGATGCGCGCCGTGCACGCACGGCGCCATCGGCGGCGAACACCGCCAACGCCACCCAGATGAATCCGAATCCGATCGCTCGATCGGTGTCGAAGGCTTCGCGGAACACGAGCACGCCGATCAGGAACTGCAGGGTGGGCGCGAGGTACTGCAGCAGGCCCACGGTGGACAGCGGGATGCGGCGCACGGCGTAGGCGAAGCCGACCAGGGGCAGCGCGGTGAGTACGCCGGAGAACACCAGCAGGGCGTCGATCCCCGGACCATGGCCGGTGCCGAAGCCGCCGGCGCCGCTGGCTTCGATCCACAGCAGCGCGATCAGCGCCGGCAGGAACAGATACGCGCTTTCCACGCCCATGCCCACCACAGGGTCCACCGCCGCCAGCTTGCGGATCAGGCCGTACAGCGCGAACGAGCCGGCCAGCGCCAGCGCGATCCACGGAAAGCTGCCGTAGTTGAAGGTCAGCCACAGCACGCCCGCGGCGGCGATGCCCACCGACAGCCACTGCACCGGGTTGAGCCGCTCGCGCAGGAACAGCACGCCGATCAGCACGTTGAGCAGCGGGTTGATGAAGTAGCCCAGGCTGGTCTCGACCACGTGCCCGGCGTTCACCGCCCAGATGTAGAGCCCCCAGTTGGAGGCGATCAGCAGGCCGCTGGCGGCCAGCATCAACGCCAGCCGCGGCTGCGCCAGCACGGTGCGCCCCCAGCCGCGTCCGTGCTTCCACAGCAGCCAGCCGCATACGAACACCGCGCTCCAGGCGATCCGGTGCAGCACGATCTGCAGCGACGGCACCGCCTTGAGCAGGTGCCAGTACAGCGGCATCACGCCCCACAGGGCGAAGCTGCCCACGCCGGCCCACAGCCCGGCGGTTCGCGTGTCGTGCGTGTTCATCGCGCGGCGGGTTTCGCCCTGGCGGTCTTCGCCAGCGAGATCGCCACCACGCCGAGCAGGATCACGCCCATCGCCACCAGTTCCGCGGCTTCGAACCGTTCGCCTGCCAGCGCGGCACCCAGCATCACCGCGATCGCCGGATTGACGTACGCATAGCTGCCGGCCAGCGCCGGCCGCACGTTGCCCAGCAGCCACACGTAGGCCGAGAACCCGATCCAGGACCCGGCCACCACCAGGTAGGCGAACGCGCCCAGCGCCGTGGGCGTGGGCAGTGCGTGCATGCGTTCGCCCAGCACCAGGCCCACCACCAGCATCGCCACGCCGCCGCACAGCATCTGCGCCGCGGCGTTCATGAAGGGCGGCGCCAGGTCGCGTCCGCGGCTCCAGATCGAGCCGTACGACCATGCCACCGAGGCGACCAGCAGCGCGACCAGCCCCTTGGGCGACGCGGTCAGGCTGCTGTCGGCGTTGAGCCACAGCACGCCCACGAAGCCGATCGCCAGGCCGACCCATTCCAGCCGCGTCGGCCGGTCGCCGCGCATGGCGGCGAAGATGCCCATCCACAGCGGCGCGGACGCCACCGCGACCGCCGCCATGCCCGAGGACACGGTCTGCTCCGCCAGGTTGACCATGCCGTTGCCCAGCAGCAGCAACACCAGGCCCATCACCGCCGCATTGCCCCACTGCGCGCGCGTGGGTGCGGCCATGCCGCGCAGGCGCAACACGCCGTACAGCACCGCACCGGCGATGGCGAAGCGGATGCCGCCCAGCAGGAACGGCGGGAAGCCGCCCTCCAGCGCGAAACGGATCGCCAGGTACGTGGACCCCCAGATCAGGTACACCGCCGCCAGCGCCAGCGGCACCGCCCAGCGCGATGCGCCCGTGTCGTCGGTCAGCGTGGTGGTGCCGGTGTCCATCGCAGCAAGCCTAGCGACCGGCCGCGGCACGGGGTTGAAGAATCATGCGAGGTTGCGCAAAATTTTTGCATGGCCGCTCCGCTCGTGCTGGACGACTTCGACCACCGCCTGCTCGCGCTGCTGCAGCGCGATGCGGGGCGCACCCTCACCGCCCTGGGCGAAGAGGTGGGCCTGTCGGCCAGCGCGGTGCAGCGGCGCATCGCGCGCTATCGCGCCAGCGGGCTGCTGCACCAGATCGCGGTGCTGGAACCCGAACTGCTGGGCAACCCGGTCATCGCGATCGTGTGGGTGACGATGGAGCGCGAGCCGGCGCGACAACGCAACGCCTTCCCGAACCGCATGCGCGCCGCACCCGAGGTGCAGCAGTGCTACCAGGTGGCCGGCGAACTGGACTACCTGGTGATCATGGCCACGCCCAGCCTGGCCGACTATCGGCGCGCCGCAGAACGCCTGTTCAAGGACGACGGCAACATCCGCCGTTACGACACCCATCTGGTCTTCGAGACCGTGAAGCACGGGCTGGCCCTGCCGACGCGCAACGCGCCGGCGCGCTAGCGTCACGATCGCGTGCGTGCGTGCAGGCGCGAACGGCGGCGCGGCGGACGCGCGCGTGACGGCCGTTGCATCGGCGACTGCGTCGTAGGCGGCGCGCACGCTACGCGGCCCACTCGCGATCCAGAAGCTGCTGCTTGAGCGGCAGACCCCAGCGGTAGCCGCCGGGCGAACCGTCGCCGCGCACGACGCGGTGGCAGGGCACGACGATGGCGACCTTGTTACGCGCGCAGGCGCTGGCCACGGCGCGCGCCGCGTTCGGCGCGCCCACGGCCTGCGCCACCTGCGCATAGCTGCGGGTCTGGCCACGCGGGATCTTCATCAGCGCGTCCCAGACGCGTTTCTGGAACGCGGTGCCGACCAGCGCCAGCGGCACGTCGCCGTCGCGCCCGGCCAGACGCTCGGCCACCGCGCGCACGCGCGGCGCCAGGAACTCGTCGCGGCCCGCATCCACGCGCTCGAGCTGCGCGCGCGGGAACTCCTCGCGCAGCTTGCGCTGCAAGGCCTGCGCGTCGGCGCCGAGTTCGACCATGCAGATGCCCCGCTCCGTCGCCGCCACCAGCGCCTGGCCCAGCGCCGTGTCCACCAGGCTCCAGTGGATGCGTTCGCCCGCCGCGCCGTCGCGATAGCGCGCCGGCGTCATGCCCAGCTGCGCGGCGCCGGCTTCGTACACGCGCGACGGCGAGCCGTAGCCGGCGTCGTACAGGGCACGGGTGACGTCGCTGCCTTCGCGCAGCTGCGCCTTGAGCGTGCCGAGCTTGCGCTGGCGCAGGTACTGCGCCGGGCTCAGCCCGTAGCGTGCGGTGAAACGGCGCTGCAGGTGCGCGGGGCTCAGTCCCACGGCCCTGCCCAGCTGCGCCAGCGTGGGCTCGCCGTGTTCGAGCAGGGTGCGTGCCTGTTCCAGCCGGTCGGGATGCGTTTCCATGGCCAAAACGATAACGGGCGCCCGAAGGCGCCCGCTATCCGGAACGTGCGGCGCGCCGCTCAGTCGGCCCAGTGGCCCGGCGTCCTGGCATCCGGCAGGACCTGCGCGGCCAGGGCGCGGTCGCGCTGCAGCAGCGTGGCGGCATCGGCCAGGATCGCCGCGGTCTCGCGCAGCAGCGGATCCGGGCGCTTCTCCGCGGCCTTCTCGCGCGCGGCGTCTTCCACCACGTTGCGCTCGTTGGCGGCCAGGCCGTCGTCGTCGGAATCGTCGGCCAGCGGATCCAGCGGCAGGCCCAGCGCCTTGCGCTGCTCCTGGCGCGTCTTGCGCTTGGCGGCCTGCTGGTCGCGCTCGGCACGGCGCTCGGCCTCGTTCAGGCTCACGTACTTCTTGGCGCGCTCGGCCTTGAACTCGGCCACGTCCTCGAGCAGCCACTGGAACTCGCGGTCCTGGGCGACGCGCGCGTCGTGCAGCTGGTCGAGCCGGGGCAGCAGCGGCTTGAAGTTGCCGTAGCGCTCGTGGTCCACCGCGGCGATGCGTTCCCACGGGATCGCGTTGTCGTAGGTGCTCTCGCCGAACTCGCTGGCGTCCACCGTCACCGGGAACGCGATGTCCGGCACCACGCCCTTGTGCTGCGTGCTGCTGCCGCTGGGCAGGAAGAACTGGGCGATGGTCAGCTTGACCTGGCCGAACTGCTGGCCTTTGTTGGCAGGCCAGCGGTCCAGGTCCACCAGGTTCTGCACCGTGCCCTTGCCGAAGGTGGTCTCGCCGATCACCAGGCCGCGTCCGTAGTCCTGGATGGCACCGGCGAAGATCTCCGAAGCCGAGGCCGAGCCACGGTTGATCAGCACCGCCAGCGGGCCGTCCCAGGCCACGCCGCCGTTGCGGTCGCCTTCCACGGCCACGCGGCCGCCGGATTCGCGCACCTGCACCACGGGGCCTTCGTCGATGAACAGGCCGGTGAGCTCCACGGCTTCGTTGAGCGAACCGCCGCCGTTGTTGCGCAGGTCCATCACCACGCCGTCCAGGCGCTGTGCCTTGAAGCCTTCCAGCAGGCGCGCGGCATCGCGCGTGGCGGACGCGTAATCGCCCTTGTTGGTGCGGCGGCCCTCGAAGTCCTGGTAGAACGCGGGCAGTTCGATGACGCCGATGCGGCGCGCCGGCATGTCGCCGCTGGCCGGGATCTCGATCACCTTGGACTTGGCCGCCTGTTCCTCCAGGCGCACCTTGGCGCGGGTGATGACGATGCGCACCGGCTTGCTGTCCAGCATCGCTTCGGCCGGCACCACGTCCAGGCGCACCTGGGTGCCCTTGGGGCCTTTGATCTTCGACACCACGTCGTCGATGCGCCAGCCGATCACGTCTTCCATCTGGCCGCCCGCGCCCTGGCCCACGCCGACCACGCGGTCGCCCGGGTCGAGCTTGTCCGACAGGTCGGCCGGGCCGCCGGGCACGATCTCGCGGATCACCACCACGTCGTCCTGCTTCTGCAGCACCGCGCCGATGCCTTCCAGCGACAGCGACATGCTCTGGTTGAAGCGTTCCGCGGCGCGCGGGTTGAAGTAGTCGGTGTGCGGGTCGATGGAGTTCGCGTAGGCATTCATGAACGCCTGGAAGGCGTCTTCGCCGTCCAGTTCCAGCGCGGTCTTGGCCTGGTTGGCGTAGCGCTTGTCCAGCGTCTTGACGATCTCCTCGGGCGCCTTGCCGGCCAGCTTCAGCCGCAGCCAGTCGTTGCGCACCGCCTGCTTCCACAGCGCGTCGAGTTCGGCCGCGTCCTTCGCCCACGGCGCGTCCTCGCGGTCGTAGTACCACTTCTCGGCGCTGCCGAAGTCGAAGATGTCCTGCTTCAACAGCGCGCGCGCGTACTCCATGCGCTCCACGGCGCGCTTCTGGTACAACGCGAAGATCTCGTTGGCGGGCGCGACCTCGCCCTGCTTGATCGCATCGTCGAAGCCAGTACGCAGCGCGGCGTAGCGCTCCACGTCGGCGGCGGTGAAGTACAGCTTGGACGCGTCCAGGGCTTCGAAGTAATCCTTGAAGACTGTTTGCGACAGCGCATCGTCGAGCGCCCGCGGGCGGTAGGCGTAGCGGCTGTCGGACAGCAGCCCGTACACCAGGCGCGACGTGGTGGAATGCGCGGCGCTGGACTGCGGCGTCTCGAGCGGCCGCTGCTGCGGCGCCGCGGTGCGGATCAGGCTGGTGTCCTGCTCCTGCGCGGGAGTCGCCTGCGCCGCCTGCTGCCCGCTCGCGGAAGACAGGAACGCGATGGACGCGGTCAGGGCCAGGAACAGCAAGGTCTGTCGCTTCATGTGGGAGGCTCTCGCGCGGCGCTGGAGGCGCGCCGCAAAGGTGTCAACGCAAGGGGCACAGTGGGCGGGCCGCGACAGGCCGGACAGTGCCGGAAGTTGCGTCGCAGGCCTTCGATTTCACTCTACCCGCGGCTCCGCGCGCGGATGTGAACGATTCGTCGGCGCCGCGCCGCCGCCGGTCCGGCACGGTTCAGTCTGGGCGCAGGCGGCGCCGCGGTGGCCGCAACGGGATGCACTGTTCCGCAGGGACGAACGACACGCGCAAGAGCGCCGCAGCGCCGGCGGGGCTCAGGCGGCGACGCCGGCCTCGGCCGCCTGCCGATCGGCGTGGTAGCTCGAACGCACCAGCGGGCCGGAGGCGACATGGGTAAATCCCAGGGCCATGCCGAAGTCCTCGAGCTGCTTGAACTCGTCGGGCGTCCAGTAACGCAGCACCGGGTGGTGGTGCGCGCTGGGCTGCAGGTACTGGCCGATGGTCACCATGTCGACGTCGTGCGCACGCAGGTCGCGCAGCGTGGCCTGCACCTGCTCCATGGTTTCGCCCAGCCCCAGCATGATCCCGGACTTGGTGGGCAGGTGGGGATGCTGCGCCTTGAACTTCCGCAGCAGGGTCAGCGACCACTGGTAGTCCGCGCCCGGCCGGACGTTGGGATACAGGTCGGGCACGGTCTCGATGTTGTGGTTGAACACGTCCGGCGGATTGACCGCCAGGATGTCCAGCGCGCGGTCCATCCGGCCCTTGCCGCGGAAATCGGGGGTGAGGATCTCGATCTTCGTCGCCGGGCTGTACTCGCGGATGGCCGCGATGCAGTCGACGAAATGCGACGCGCCGCCGTCGCGCAGGTCGTCGCGGTCCACGCTGGTCACCACCACGTAGCGCAGGCCCATGTCCTTGATCGTCTGCGCCAAGTGCAGCGGCTCGGCCGGATCGGGCGGCTTGGGCCGGCCGTGCGCCACGTCGCAGAAACTGCAGCGGCGCGTGCACACCTCGCCCAGGATCATGAAGGTGGCGGTGCCGTGGCCGAAGCATTCGTGGATGTTCGGGCAGCTGGCTTCCTCGCACACCGTGACCAGGCGGTTCTCGCGCAGCTTGGCCTTCAGGCGCGCCACGGAGTTGTCGCTGGGAATCCGCACCCGGATCCAGCTCGGCTTGCGCAGCACCGGCGCGTCGGCGAAGGTCACCGGCGAACGCGCGATCTTGTCCGCGGCCACCTGCTTGGCGCCGGGCGCCAGGGTGCCGCCGGCGTCTTCGGCCAGGACCTGCAGCGGGATGGTGCGGGGCGCGGGCGTGCTCATGGTGAGGCCATTGTAGTCGGCGCGGGTCTCACGCCGGCTCCAGCTGCGCAGGCAACGCTGCGTTGCGCTGCACGTCCAGGCCGAACTGCGCCGCCAGCTGCGCCAGCAGCACCGGCTTCACCGCTTCCAGGCCGGACGGCCCGCCCAGGTCGGACAGCGCCACCACCTGCAGCCCCTGGTATCCGCACGGATTGATGCGGCCGAACGGGGCCACGCTTTCGCCGCCGATGTTGAAGGCCAGCCCGTGGAAGGTGCAGCCGCGGCGCACGCGGATGCCCAGCGCCGCGATCTTGGCGCCGCCCACGTACACGCCGGGCGCGCCGTCGCGGCGTGCGGCGTCGATGTTCCAGTGGCGCAGCGTATCGATCACCGCCTGCTCGATGCGGTGCACGTAATCGCGCACGCCGACCTTCAGGCGCTTCAGATCGAGCAGCGGGTACACGACCAGCTGCCCCGGGCCGTGGTAGGTGACCTGCCCGCCGCGATCCACGTGCAGCACCGGGATCCCGCCGGGCATCAGCACGTGCTCGGGCTTGCCCGCCTGGCCCAGGGTGAACACCGGATCGTGCTCGACCAGCCACACTTCGTCGCAGGTGGCATCGCCGCGCGCATCGGTGAACGCCTGCATCGCACGCCAGACCGGCACGTACGCGTGGCGACCCAGATCCCGGGCGATGCAGGCCGGCGTAAGACTCATCTCGCGTATTGTAATGAGCGAGGGACGGAACAAGGCATCGAAGTCGGGAATGGCGTCATTCACCTGCAATATCTGCGGCACGCTCAATCCTGCGCCGTCCTGCGAGATGGCGATGGGGCGCGAATCGGGCCCGTGTTCGGGCTGTGGTTCCAACGTCCGCTTGCGCGCGGTCATGCGCCTGCTGTCCCTGGGCCTGTTCGGCAAAGCGCTGCCGATGGCCTGCTTCCCGGAACGCCCGGACCTGGTCGGCTGGGGCGTGAGCGACTGGTCCGGCTACTCGCAGCGCCTGCCAACGCGGGTGTCGTACACGGCGACCTACCTCGACCGCGAGCCGCGCGTGGACATCACCACGCCGCCCACGGAAGACGCGGGCACGCTGGATTTCCTGATCGCCACCGACGTGTTCGAGCACGTGGCGCCGCCGGTGCAGGCCGCGTTCGACGGCGCGGCGCGGTTGCTCAAGCCGGGCGGTCTGCTGGTGTTCTCGGTGCCCTTCAGCATCAAGATCGAGCGCACCGAGGAGCACTACCCCGACCTGCACGACTTCCGTCTCGTGCCTGACGACGGAGGCGCCATCCGCCTGCACAACCGCACCCGCGACGGGCGCGAGCAGGTCTATGACCGCCCGAAATTCCATGGCGGCGAGGGCATGACGCTGGAAATGCGGAAATTCGCCTTCAACGACCTGCTCGACCATTTCGACCGCGCCGGGTTCGACGTGACGTTGCATGGCGAGGACGTCCCGGACTGGGGCATCGTATGGACGCAGGGCTGGTCCGTGCCCATGCTCGCGCGCAAACGCGCCGGTTGACGGCGGGCGCCGTATTTGGGCGCTTCCCCTGCTGTCTGAAAGCTCTGGCACCGAACCCTGCACGCGCGAGGCGCCGGTGCGCGACGCATGGCGACATAACCGGCGAGGCGGCCTGCGCGTGGTGCCATGCCCCCTTATCGCGGCCCCGGACTATCCGCATGACCGCCCGACGGCAGCGCCAGGAATTCCCGTAACAGGCACACCACCGCGTCGTCCTGCGGCGTCCGCTCCAGCAACGCGAGCACGCGATCGTCGGCGCGCAGGCCGTCGAACGCCTCGCGGCCGTCGGCGGTGGGGGCATCGGCATAGCCCATGCTCCAGCCGTGCATCAGGCGCGCGTCGCAGGTGCGCGCGAGCTGCACCTCGATATCGCCGTGGCGCGGATCGTCGGCAATGTGCGCATACAGCGGGCGCACGGCGGCCTCACTGCCTTCGAGCAGCTGCATGAAGCGGCCTTGCCGATACAGCAGGACGCCGGTGACGTCGGCACCGCGGTTGCGCTCGCGTGAGGAGAGCAGCAGGCGGATCAGGTCCTCCGCGCGCAGCGGGTAGGTTTCGCGGCTGCTGTAGAGGATCTGGTAGATCACGCGGCGCCCGCACAAGCGCCGTGCGGCGCGGGGGGTGTCACAGCGTCCACTTCACCTCGGGGTGCGCGCGCAGGGCGGCATGGGCGGCGTCGTACTGCGCGCGCGACTCGGCGCGGAACGAGATCCGTACCGAGACGTAGCGGCCGTTCGAGGACGCCTTCCAGTTCACCGATTCGTGCAGCACCTCGATGCCGGCATCCATCAGCAGGTTGGGCAGCACCGTTTCCAGGTCCTTGTCGGCGGCGCCCATGGCGCTGAGTTCGAACGTGCCGGGAAACTGGAAGCCGTGGTCGGGGTTGTCGGAGGAAGGTTGCATCCGCGGATTATGCGGCGCTGCGGCGCCGATCCCAACCGCGCGCGCGGCGCACGAGGCCATCGCACCCAAGCGACCCCTCCACCCTGGCACGGATGTAACCGCGACCCTGCATGCCCCCCCCCTGAAACGACGACGCCGGCCCCTGCGGGCCGGCGTGCGTTGCGCGAGCGGTGCCGACGGGAGCGGCTAGACCGATTCCCACCACATCAGGAAGCTGTGCCACAGGCGCTTGAAGAAGCCGCCCTTCGGGATGTCGTTGAGCGCCACCAGCGGTTGCTGCGCCACCGGCTTGCCGTCCAGGCTGACGCGGACCGTGCCGATGCGCTGGCCCTTGCGGATCGGGGCCTGCAGCACCTTGGGGATGTCCATGGTGGCCTTGAGCTTGCCGTACTTGCCGCGCGGCGTGCTCACCAGCAGCGGCGCGGTGACGCCCAGCGCCACTTCGTCGGTTTCGCCCTTCCACACCTTCTGCTGCGCGATGCGCTTGTTGGCGTCGTACAGGCGGTGGGTCTCGTAGAAGCGGAAGCCCCAGTTGAGCAGCGCCTGCGAGTCCACGGCGCGCTGGTTCTCGCTGGTATTGCCCATCACCACGGTGATCAGGCGCTGGTCGCCGCGCTTGGCCGACGCCATCAGGCAGTAACCCGCCGCGGAGGTGTGACCGGTCTTGATGCCGTCCACGGACGGATCGCGCCACAGCAGCAGGTTGCGGTTGGGCTGGGTGATCGGCCCGACGGTGAATTCCTTGATCTTGTTGTACGAGTACGCCACCGGATAGTCGCGGATCAGCGCGCGGCCCAGCAGCGCCAGGTCGCGCGCGGTGGTGATGTGGCCCTCGGCCGGCAGCCCGTGCGGGTTCACGAAGTGGCTGTTCTTCAGGCCGATCTTCTTGGCGTAGGCGTTCATCAGCGACGCGAAGGCGGCTTCCGAGCCGGCCACGTGCTCGGCCAGGGCGATCGCGGCGTCGTTGCCGGACTGCACCACCATGCCCTTTTCCATCTGCTCCAGCGGCGCGGTCTTGTTGACCTCGAAGCCGCTGTAACTGCCGTCGGTGCCGGCGCCGCCGCTGCGCCAAGCGTTCTCGCTCATCATCACCTGGTCGGTGGCCTTGACCTTGCCGGCGGCCATTTCGGCGGCAATCACGTAGCTGGTCATCACCTTGGTGATGCTGGCCGGTTCCACCGGGGTGTCGATGTTCTCGCCGGCCAGGACCTGGCCGGTGGCGTAATCCATGATCACCCACGCCTTGGAGGTCGCCGGCGCCGGGGCCGGCGGCACCGGCAGGTCGTCGCTCAACGCGGCGGACGGAGCGGCCGGAGCCGGCGTGGCGGGCGTCTGGGCGACGGCGAACCCGAGCGTGGTCGTCGCCAGGACGCTGCCGGCAAGCACGGCGACGGAGAAGGAACGGGACAGGCGCGGCATCGAAACGGACAACTTCATCGGCAGGACGGCTCCGGGGGCACCCGGCATGGCGGGGCAAGGGGTTTGCGGGGGTGCGCCGCGGACGCGGCAGGCGGGGATTCTAGTGCCTGCGCGTCAGTCGCGGACCCGCTGCGGCGGGTCGAATCCCAGACCGATGACGCGGGCCGCGAGTTCCGGTGCGCGGGCTGCGTCCACCGGCCCCACCCGCACCCGCCAGACCTGCTTGCCGTTGACGTTGGCGTCCAGGACCCGCGCCGCGATGTCGGCGCGCTGCAGCATGCCCAGCGCGTGGCCGGCGTTGGTCTGGTTGGCGAAGCTGGCCACCTGCAGGGTGATTTTGCCGCCGGCCGGCGTGTCCGCCGCCAGCGATGCGGCCGCGGAAGCGGGCGCCGGCACGGCCTGGGATGCAGCGACGGAAGCCGCCAGGCGCGGGTCCGGCGTCCCCGACCTGCCCGTCGCCACCCGCGCGCGGCGCGACTTCATCCACGCGTCGAACTCGTCGGCGGTCATGGCCTTGCCGCCTTGCTGCATGTCGAAGCGCCACTCGCGGCCGGCGGCGGCCGCGTTGTCGGCGGCCGGGCGCGGCTCGCGCGCGGCGGGCAGCGGCGCGGGCGATGGCGTCTTCTCGGCGGCGCTGGCGCTGGCGACCGGCAGCAGGCCCATCAGCTTGTCCATGCCGGTCGATGCCGACGCGGCAGTCGCGGCCGGCGCAGGCGCCGCCGGCTTGCCGGTGGCGATGCGCACCCCCGGCGGCAGTTGCAACGCGGACCCACCGGCGGTGGTGGCCGCAGAGCGTGGCGCCGGATCCGCCTTCGCCACGCCGTCGTAGCGTTCGCGCGCGGCTTCGTTGATCGGGCCTTCGCCCGGGCTCAGGCCGCGCACTTCGACCCGTGCCGTGCCTTTCTCGCGGTAGCCCAGCTTCACCGCCGCGGCGTAGCTCAGGTCGATCACGCGCCCGGCATGGAACGGGCCGCGATCGTTGACGCGCACCACCACCGACTTGCCGTTGTCCAGGTTAGTGACGCGGGCAAAGCTGGGCAGCGGCAGCGACTTGTGCGCGGCGGTGAAGGCGTACATGTCGTACACCTCCAGGTTGGAGGTGCGCCGGCCGTGGAACTTGTTGCCGTAGTACGACGCCAGGCCCTGCTCCACGTAGCCTTCGGCGGAGTCGCGCACCGTGTACGACTTGCCCAGCACCTGGTAGGGCGAGCGGTTGCCGTAGCGCGACCGCGGCTCGGCCACGACCTGCGGCTCGGGGATCGCGTCCACGTTCGGCACGTAGTCCGGCACGGTGTCGGCCTCGCCCGGCTTGTACAGGCCGCCGCGTACGTAATGGCCGCGCTTGGACAGGTCTTCCTGCGCCGGCGCGTACGGCGACTTGCCGCGCTGCGACGGCAGATCGGCGCGCGCCACGCCACCGCTTTCGGGCAGCGCGACGGATTCGGATGCGGAACGCTTGGGCGCAGTGGCGCAGGCCGACAGCGCAAGCGCAATGCCGGCCGCCAGCAGCAGCCGGCTCATTGCGCCGGCACTCCGGCGCGGATCGCCTGGGCCAGCTGGTGCACGGCCAGCGAGTACATCGGCGAGCGGTTGTAGCGGCTGATCACGTAGAAGTTGCGGTACACGATCCAGTCCTCCCGGCCGGCATCGCCTTCCAGGCCGATCACCGTGGCGCCCTGCGTGGCGGGATCGGCGGGCGTGGGCTGGCCTGCCATGGGCACGTAGCCGCGCTGGGCCAGCGCGGCCAGCGTGTAGCGCGGCTCCAGGGACTTCGGATCGCCCGCGGGCACGAAATCCGGGGCGCCCGCCGCGCGCTGGGCGCGCGCCGCCACCGGTGCGCCGCGCTGCCAGCCGTGCAGCACGAAATAGTTGGCGATGGACGCGAACACGTCCGGCTTGTGGTCGAGCAGGTCGCGGCGGCCGTCGCCGTCGCCGTCCTTGGCCCACAGGCGGTAGCTGGACGGCATGAACTGGCCCATGCCCATCGCACCGGCGTAACTGCCCTTGAGCGCCAGGATGTCCAGCTGCGGCTCGGCCTTGGCGAGGCCGAACAGCTGCGCCAGCTCGCCGGCGAAGAACGGCGCGCGCTTGGGATACGAGAACGCCAGGGTGTACAGCGCATCGAGCACGCGGTAGCTGCCGGTGATCTTCCCGTAGCTGGTCTCCACGCCGATGATCGCCACGATGTACTCGGCCGGCACACCGGTTTCGGCCGCGACGCGGTCCAGCGCCTCGCGGTTGTCCAGGTAGAACTGGCGGCCGCCGGCGATGCGCGCCTCGTTGAGGAAGATCGGACGGTAGTCGCGCCACGGCCGCACCGCCTCGGCCGGGCGGTTCATCGCGTCGATGATCTTCTGCTGGTACACCGCCTGCGCCAGCGTGGCGCGGATCGTGTCGGCCGGCACGCCGTAGGTGCTGGACGCGTATTCGACGAACGCGGCTTCGCGCTGCGGCTGGGGAATCGACGGATCGGTGACCGAAGCCGGGGCCACCGGGCGCTCCTCCGGCTGCGGCACCGGCGGTAGCGTGGGCCCCGCGTCCGAGGGCGCCAGCACCGCCGCGCCGGGCTGTGGCGAAGGCTGCGTGGCGCAGGCCGCCAGCAGCAGCGTCGCCAGTGCGACGGGGAGGGTTCGGCCGGTGAACGGCGTGCGGGGGGCGCGTCGGATCATCGGCGCGGAGGGTAGCACGGGCTATGGGCGACCGAACCCGTTCAGGTCAATCGCATCAAGGGGTTGGACAGGATTGTTGGGGTGGGTTCTTGGGTGCAAAGAGGCCTTGCCAGCCGCGGCCGCCTGCCAGCGGCGCGCCCAAGCCACCAGCGGTTCGGATGGGCGCGGGACCCGCCAGCTGGGCCCTGACCCGCCAGCTGTGCGTCGCCGCTTGCGTGATGAAGATCAAAAGCCCTCGCCCTGCGGGCGTAGAGCGGTTTCGCCTTTGGCGACTTACTTTCTTTGCTGCTGCAAAGAAAGTAAGCAAAGAAAGCAGCTCAGATAAGTCCAGTTCGCTCAGGGAGCGTGAGGTATCGCCACCATTTTCGGACTCGCCATCCATCGCTCGATCCGAAAACGGCCGGCATCCATGCCGGCCGCCCTCCGGGTGTCCGGGTAGAAACGCTCACCAATCAGCAACAGGTCAAGATCGTCGACGCTTCGAACGTTGCCCTTGACCTTCGCATAGTGCCGCCCACCGCGTCAGCAAATGAAAACCCGGAGGGCGGCGGCCATGGATGGCCGCCGGTTTCGGATCGAGGCAGGATGCCGAGTCCGAAACTCACCGCAGCACTTCAACCGCCTTGAGCGGTGTTGACGTCACGAGGCTCTACAACGCGCGCCTTCAATCGCCAACGAGAAAACGGCCCTTTCGTCAGAAAAACGAATGGGCTCGCTGCAGGACAGATGCCGCACGGTCCGACATGACTTCGCACGCCGCTGCCCCCATCCCGAGCTTCCCCCGCACAGCGGGGGAAGGAGCAAACCGGAACAGCGTGCCTATCGCGTCGCGTGCGCCCGCACCGACATCACCACCCCCAGCCCCGCCAGCAGCGATACCGCCGCCGTGCCGCCGTAGCTCAGCAGCGGCATCGGCACGCCCACCACCGGCAGCAGCCCGGAGATCATCCCGCCGTTGACCACCACGTACACGAACATCGCCAGGCCCAGCGCGCCGGCCAGCAGCCGCGAGTAGCCGTCGCGCGCCTCGCTGGCGATCCACAGGCAGCGGCCGATCACGAACAGGTACAGGAACAGGGTGAACGCGACCCCGAGCCAGCCGAACTCCTCGCTGAGCACGGCGAAGATGAAGTCGGTGGTGTGCTCGGGCAGGTAGTCCAGGTGCGACTGGCTGCCCTGCCCCCAGCCCTTGCCGGACAGCCCGCCGGCGCCGATGGCGATCTTGGACTGGATGATGTTCCAGCCGGTGCCCAGCGGGTCGGTCTCCGGGTCGCGGAACGCCAGGATCCGGTTCTGCTGGTACGGCCGGAGCATGAAGAACCAGTGGATCGGCGCGAACATCGCCAGCGCGCCCACCGTGGCGGCCGCCGCGCCGGCGGCGACGAACCACCACCACGCCATCCCCGCCAGGTACAGCGCGAACGCGCCGCTGGCCGCCACCAGCATGGCGGTACCGAAGTCCGGCTGCAGCAGGATCAGCCCGGTCGGCAGGGCGATGATCCCCACCGTCACCAGGATGTTGGAGAACGCGGGCGGCAGCCGGCCGCGGTTGAGGTACCACGCCGCCATCATCGGCAGGGTCAGCTTCAGCAGTTCCGCCGGCTGGAAATAGAACACGCCCAGGTTGAGCCAGTGCGCGCCGCTGCGGCCTTCGCCCACGAACAGCACCAGCAGCAGCGGCACCAGCGATGCCGCGTACAGCAGCGGCGTGGCGTTGCGCAGCCGGTACGGCGGCAGCCGCGACAGCAGCCACATGGCGCCGAAGCCGACCGCGTAGCGCGCGCCCTGCGCGATCGCCAGGCGCGGGCTGTCGCCGCCGGCGCTGTACAGCACCGCAAGGCCCATCGCCATCAATCCCGCCAGCGCTGCGCACAGCCACCAGTCGAGGGTGCGCGTCAGGCGCACGAAGACATCCAGCAGCCAGCGCAGGATGGCGTTCACGGGGTGCGGGTGTCGGTGCTTGTGTCGCGGGGCCCGGCCTCGGCCGCAGCCACTTTGGCATCGCGCACGACCGGTGCAGGCCGTTCAGCAGCCGTGTCGCGCGCGCCTGGCGAGCGCGGCCGTGCCTGCACTGCCTGGGGCCGGTTGCGGGGTCCGCCTGCGCCGCGCCCGATACCCGCCGATGCGCGCGCCTGCGCAGCGGCCGGCTCCGGCTCCACCGTTCCGGGTTCCGGTTCCTCCGCCACCCCCACCTGGATCCGCGCATCCTCCGGCACCTCTGGCATCCTGCCCGCCACCCAGGCGTCCAGGATCTTGCGGGCGATCGGCGCGGCGGTGGACGCGCCGTAGCCGCCGCCTTCAATGGCCACCGCCACCGCGATGGTGGGGTTGTCGGCAGGCGCGTAGCCGATGAACAGCGCGCGGTGGCGCAGGTGCATGGGCAGGCTCTTGGGATGCACCGCGCCCGCGCCGCGGCGGCTCACCACCTGCGCGGTGCCGGTCTTGCTGGCGATCAGGTAGTCCAGCCCGGTGCGGATGTTGGTCGCGGTGCCCGCCCCGTGGACGGTATCCACCATGCCTTCGCGCACCGCCGCCAGGTGCGCCGCGTTGTCGCTGATCCGCCGCGGCGCCGGTTGCGGCACCGGCGTCCAGCGCGCGGCGTAGCCTGCGCGCGTATCGCGCACCAGGTGCGGGCGGCGCAGCCAGCCGTCGTCGGCCAACGCCGCGGTGGCCTGCACCAGCTGCAGCGGCGTGACCTTCCAGAAGCCCTGGCCGATGCCGGTGATGGCCGTGTCGCCGGGATACCAGCGCCCCTGGGTGGGCGCATTGGCCTGCTTCCACGCCGGCGACGGCAGGATGCCCTCGATCTCGCCGGACAGGTCCACGCCGGTGGGCTCGCCGAAGCCGTAGCGCGCCATGTACTGGTCCACGCGGTCGATGCCCATTTCCAGCGCGAGCTTGTAGTAGTAGGTGTTGACCGACGCGGAGATCGACTTGCGCAGGTCGGTCCAGCCGTGGCCGCCGCGGCTCGAATCGCCGTAACCGCGGCGCTGGCCGCCGATGTAGAACATGCCGGTGGACAGGATCCGCGTGTCGGGCGTCCAGGTGCCGCTGTCCACGCCGGCCAGGGCCAGGAACGGCTTGATCGTGGAGCCGGGCGCCACGCCGCCGAGCACCGCGCGGTTGAACTGCGGGCGCGACGGGTTTTCGTTGAGGCGCCTGAAGTCGGCGTGCGAGATGCCGTTGACGAACAGGTTGGGGTCGTACGCCGGCACGCTGGCCATGGCCAGGATCTCGCCGGTGCGCGGATCCACGGCGATCGCGGTGCCTTCCAGGTCGCCGAAGGCCAGCAGCATCGCGCGCTGCAGGTCCACGTCGATCGACAGCCGCAGGTCGGTGCCGGGCACCGCGGGAATCGTGCCCAGCGAGCGGATCGCACGCCCGTCCACGTTGGTCTCGATCTGCTGGAAGCCCGGCTTGCCGCGCAACTGGTCTTCGTAGAAGCGTTCCAGCCCGGTCTTGCCGATGTGCGTGTAAGGCGTGTTCTCGCCGATGCGCTCGGCGTCGCGCTTGTCGATGCGGCCCACGTAGCCCACCACGTGCGCCAGCAGTTCGCCGTAGGGGTACACGCGGCTCAGGTAGGGCACGATTTCCACCCCGGGGTAGCGCCAGCGATCCACCGCGAAGCGCGCCACTTCCTGGTCGCTCAGGCGCAGCTTCAGGGTGATCGGCCGGAACCCGCGGCTGGTGCGGCGTTCTTCCTGGAAGCGCGCGATGTCCTCCGGCTCCAGCGCGATGATCCGGGACAGCGCCGCTAGCAGGCGCGTCGGATCGCCGGCATCGTCGGGGACCACGTCCAGGCGGTAGGCGGGCACGTTGTCGGCCAGGATCCGGCCCTTGCGGTCGTAGATCAGCCCGCGCCCGGGCACCACGGGGCGCGGCTTGATGCGGTTGGCTTCCGAGCGCATCGCGTAGTCGTCGTGCTGCAGCACCTGCAGGCGGAAGTACCACAGCGCCAGTCCGGCCAGGCACAGCAGCACCACGCCGAAGCCCACCGCGGCCCGCACCCGGAACAGGTCGGCTTCCGCGCGCGGGTTCTTCAGCGCGCGACGCGAGCGGCGCTCGATCATGCGCGCCGCTCCCGGCGCATGGAGTCCAGCAGCACGAACAGCGGCGCCCACAGCAGCATGCCCACCAGCGGCGCCCACCAGTGGCTCCACGGCAGCTGCGGCTCGCCCAGCGCCAGGCGCAGGCCGGCGCTGATCACCCGGTCGTTGAGCAGCAGGCCGCCGATCGCCAGCACCTGTTGCGGCATGGGGAAGAAGCGCAGCTGGGCGCGGAACCGCTGCAGGATGAAGGCCATCACCACCAGCCGCAGCGACTGCTCGCCCAGCAACCCGCCGTAGGCGATGTCCGCCACCACCCCGACCAGGAAGGCCAGCCCCAGGCCGGCGCGGTCCTCGTCCTCGAGCAGCCAGTAGGCCAGCACCAGGGCCACCCAGTACGGGCGCAGCGGCTGCAGCACGCCCGGCAGCGGCAGCAGCCCCAGCAGCACGGCCAGCAGCAGGCTCACCGGCAGCAGCCAGGCATTGCGCTTGCGGGTCATGGCGCGGACTCCGGCGCGCGTGCGTTCGGCCGCGCGGGCGTCGCCGCCTGCGCGGCCGGCGGCGCGGGGCGCTCGAACGCTTCGGTACCGAAGGCCGTGGCGGACATCGCCGCGTCGACGGCGGTGGAGTCGGGCACGCCCGGCGCGGTGTCCGCCGGCGGGACGGCAGGCGCGAGAGCCACGGGGCGCGCGGCGGCGGCGCCTTCGCGCAGCAGCAGCACGTCGCGGCCGCGGTCCAGCTGCGCCGAGGGGCGCACTTCGCCCACCAGGAATGCGCGGCTGTCGTCGGGACGCAGCGCGGTGACGGTGCCCACGGCGAAACCGGCCGGGAAGCGCGCGCCCAGGCCCGAGGTGACGATGGTGTCCCCCACCCGCACGTCGCCGGACAGCGGCACGTTCTGCAAGGTGAGCTGGTCGCTGCGGCCGTTGCCGGCCACGATCAGGCGCACGCCGCTGCGCGCCACTTCCACGGGCAGGGCATGGCCCGGGTCGGTCAGCAGCAGCACGGTGGACGTGGTGGGCGTCAGCCCGATGATCTGGCCCACCACGCCGCCCGCGTCGATCACGGGCTGGCCCATGCGCACGCCGTCGCGACTGCCGCCGGCCAGCATCAGGCGCCGGCGGCTGGGATCCAGGTCGATGTCCAGGATCGGCACCAGTTGCACGTCCAGGCGCCCGCGGCGCGCGGCGCCCAACAGCGCGCGGATCCGCTGGTTCTCCTCCTCGGCGGCCTGCAGCCGGGCCACCTGGGCGCCGCTGACCATCAGCGCGTTGCGCAGGGTACGGTTCTCTTCGGCCAGGCTGCTGTGGGTGCGCGCGGTGCCGCGCGCGCTGTCGCCGATGCGCCCGGGCAGGCCGGCCAGCCACCACACCGGCTGCATCGCCACCTCGCCGTGCGCGCGCAGCTCGCGCAGCCATCCGCCGCGATGGTCCAGCACCATCAGCGCGATCGCGGCCGCCAGGTACGCGAGCAGCCACAGCGTCCCGGCGACATCGCCGGAACGTGAGGCGGAAGGGCGGCCGGGGTAGGAAGGCACGGGGGGCGCGATCCGTTGGTGGGTGCGCCCGGAGGGCGCGATTGCGACGTGGCGGGAGGCGTGGCGCCGCGGGGGCGCCGGCGCGGCCTCACTCGGGCGCGAAGAACTCGTTGCCGTGCATGTCCACCAGCTCCAGCGCACGCCCGCCGCCGCGGGCCACGCAGGTCAGCGGGTCGTCGGCGATCTGCACGTGCAGGCCGGTCTCCTCGCTGATCAGCCGGTCCAGGTCGCGCAGCATGGCGCCGCCGCCGGTGAGCACGATGCCGCGCTCGGCCACGTCGGCGCACAGCTCCGGCGGGGTCTGCTCCAGCGCCTGCTTCACCGCGTCCACGATGCCGGCCAGCGGCTCGCGCAGGGCATCGAGCACCTCGTTGGAGGTGATGGTGATCATCTTCGGCACGCCCTCGGCCAGGTGGCGGCCGGAGACCTCCATCTCGCGCACGTGGTCCTGCGCGTAGGCGCAGCCGATCTCCAGCTTGATCCGCTCGGCCGTGGTGTCGCCGATCAGCATGCCGTGGTGGCGGCGCACGTAGTTGATGATGGACTCGTCGAAGCGGTCGCCACCGATGCGCACCGACTGCGAGTACACGATGCCGTTCAGCGCGATCACCGCCACTTCCGTGGTGCCGCCGCCGATGTCCACCACCATCGAGCCGCGCGCCTCGGTCACCGGCATGCCGGCGCCGATGGCGGCGGCCATGGGTTCCTCGATCAGGTACACGTCGCGGGCGCCGGCCTCTTCGGCCGATTCCTTGATCGCGCGGCGCTCCACCTGGGTGCTGCCGCACGGCACGCACACCAGCACCCGCGGGCTGGGCCGCAGGAAGCGGCTCTTGTGCACCTTGCGGATGAAATGCTTGAGCATCTCCTCGGTGTAGGTGAAGTCGGCGATGACGCCGTCCTTCATCGGCCGCACCGTGTGCATGTGGCCCGGCGTGCGGCCCAGCATCTGCTTGGCCTCGCTGCCCACCGCGGCCACCGTGCGCGCCCCGCCCATCCGGTCCTGCCGCACCGCCACCACGGACGGCTCGTTCAGCACGATGCCCTGGCCGCGCACGTAGATGAGGGTGTTGGCCGTGCCCAGGTCGATGGACAGGTCGTTGGAGAACATGCCGCGGAACTTCTTGAACATCGGTCGGGGGCGCCGTGAGGATGGGGTGAAAGGGGGCGGTTAGCCTAGCAGACGGGGGCCGCCGCAGGGGCACGGCGGAACCGGAAAAAATCCCGGCAAATCCGCGATTTGGAAGCGCGGGCGCAGGCCCGGCGGCGCCAACCCGCCGCAGCGGCCCGGAACGCGTCCGCGGCGGCGGCGGTTACCATTCCCGCCCTTCCTTTCCCGACTCCCGGACCTTCGATGGCTGCCCTGATCTGCGGTTCCCTGGCCTACGACACCATCATGGTGTTCCCCGACCAGTTCAAGAACCACATCCTCCCGGACAAGGTCCACATCCTCAACGTGTCGTTCCTGGTACCGCGGATGCGCCGCGAGTTCGGCGGCTGCGCCGGCAACATCGCCTACAACCTGAAGCTGCTGGGTGGCGATCCGATCCCCATGGCCACCGTGGGCCAGGACTTTGGGCCCTACCGCGAGCATTTCGAGGAGTTCGGCATCACCCTGACCCACGTCAAGGAGATCGCCGAGCTGTTCACGCCGCAGGCGTTCATCACCACCGACCACGACAACAACCAGATCACCGCGTTCCATCCCGGCGCGATGATGCGCAGCTACGAGAACCACGTGAAGGACGTCGCCGGCGTGACCATCGGCATCGTCAGCCCGGACGGGCGCGAGGGCATGCTGCAGAACGCGCAGGAATTCGCCGAGGCCGGCATTCCGTTCGTGTTCGACCCGGGCCAGGCCATGCCGCTGTTCAACGGCGCCGAACTGCGCGCGTTCATCGAGCAGGCCGACTACGTCACCGTCAACGATTACGAGTCCAACCTGCTGCAGGAACGCACCGGCTGGAGCGAAAAGGAGATCGCCGGCAAGGTGAAGGCGTACATCGCCACCCGCGGCCCGCACGGCGCGGTGATCCATGCCGACGGCAAGGTGCACGACGTGGCGCCCGCGCACGAGCGCCGCGTCACCGATCCCACCGGCTGCGGCGATGCGTTCCGCGCCGGCCTGCTGTTCGGCATCGAGAAGGGCTACGACTGGATGACCATCGGCCGCATGGGCAACCTGATGGGCGCGCTGAAGGTGGAGCACCCCGGCACCCAGAACCAGCGCTTCGACTACGACGAGTTCGCCGAGCAGTTCAAGCAGCAGTTCGGCTACGCGCTGTAGGCGCATGCGTCGCCTCGCCGCACGCGCGACATGCTGGGCCGCTGCCGCGTTGCTGTGCGTCGCGTTCGCGGCCAGCGCCGCCAGCCCGGAGTCGCGCTACCTGCAGATGTCGCAGGAGCGCACGATCCGGCCCGGCGCGCCGGTCGAACTGCTGTCGCTGCGCCTGCAGGTGCGCGAACCGGGCTGGCTCTACGTACAGTCCGATGGCGTCTACGCGCCGGCGGGGCAGACCATCGCCAACGCGTACATCAGCGTGGACGGAAAAGCGGTGTCCAACGACAGCGTCACCGACTGGCGCGGGTCGGGCGCGCCGCAGCCGCACGCGTTCAATGCCATCGGCGCGGTCCGGGTGCAGCCGGGTCCCGTGCGGGTGACGCTGCATGGGCGCAGTGCCGGAGGCGCGGCGCGCTTCCGTGCCGGCAGCAACCTGTCGGCCATGCTGCAGCCGGCGCGCGAGGTGATCGTGTCGCGACTGGACCGGCCCAGCCCGTGGCTGGACTTCGATACGCGCGACACGCCGGAAGGCACCCCGTTGCCCGGGATCGGTCGAAAGACCGTACTGGCGCATCGCGCCGGGGCCTCGGGCGGGGCGGTGGTTGCGATGGCCTCCGGGCGCAGCTACGCGGCCACCTCGCCGGGCGATGCGATGTGGGGCATCTTCCTGGACGGTCGCGAGCCGCCGATCTGGCGGATGACGTGGTCGATCAACGACCTGTTCCGCGAAGGCGCGGAAAGCCAGGCCTCGATGTTCTCGCAGGCACTGTTCGAGGTGCCGCGCGGCGGTGGCGCGGTTGCGCTGGTCGCCTCCGAATCCCCGTACTACCAGCCGAAGATGGCCTCCACCAACGCGGTGAAATACCGCGTCGGTCGCAGCGCGCGGCTGGTCACGCTGTCGGGCGGCATGCGCGTGGTCGGCAGCGCGCGCGCCGATCCCCGGCACTACAAGGTCGGCGGCGTGAACAGCCGCTTTTCCTACATCTGCCTGGGGACCAACGGCTTCAATCCGAAGAAGTGCCCGCCCGCGGGCGGACACGTGGTGCTGGGCAAGGCGCGGGTGTGCATCCCGCGCGACCACAACGGCGTGGTGCTGTTCTCCAGCAAGACCCGCATCCAGGGCGACCAGCACGATCCGGGCGGCGAGGTCACCCTGCGCCTGCGCATCGACGGCAAGTACGTGGGCAGCACCGGCTACCAGCCGCTGGGTCCGCTGCCGCATGCGGTCAGCACGCGCACCCTGTCCGCCAGCTATCTCGCTGCAGGCAACGCGGCGCTGAAGCCGGGCTGCCACGACGTGGAATCGGTCGGGTTCGCCAAGGGCGATTTCCGCAACATCTCCATGAACCCGGACATGCCCTTGCTGTGGTTCGACTGACGCCGGGATGAGCCTGGCAGGCGTCCCTCAACCCCAACCCGGCATCCGGTTGCGGTCCAGGCCGCCCACTTCGAAGACGGCTGTCTTCTTGCCCTGCCCCTGCGCAGGGAATTCGATCGAGATCGCCTTGGCGCCCTGCGTCATCCGCCACAGGGCCTTCTCGTCCTCGATGAACATGGCGATAGCCTCGTCGGTCTTGGGGCGCGAGGCGGCCATCGCCTTCGCCGGCTGATCGTCCACCCTGACCTGCACGCGGCAGCCGCCGTAGCAGTCGAAGTCGCCGCCCTGCAGCACCAGGTAGCTGCTGCGGCCCCAGTCGGGATGGTCGCGGAAGATCAGCTTCACGGGTTTTGCGCCGGAGCCGTCGGTGTCCACGCCTTCCTTCGACTGGATGGACGCCGACAGCTGCTGGCCGCCTGTCACCGGCTGGGTCTGGTACAGCCACAGCGCGGCGGTGCGCGCGTTTTCGCGCAGCGCCTCGGCCTTGTCCTTGACTTCGGCGTAGCGCGCTTCCACGGCCTGGGCGGCGCGGGTCCCCGGGTACTGCGCCATGAGCACGTCGGCCTGGGCCTTGGCGAGCGGCCAGTTTTCCTTGGCCACCGCGTCCTCGAACGCGGCCTGCGCCTTGGCGGCCGCGTCTTCGGCGGCGCTGGGGACGGCGCTGGCGGCGTTGCCAGGCTCTTCGGCACGTTGGCACCCCGGCAACGTCGCCAGCAGCAGACAGGCAGCCAGGACAGGTTTCATGCGCACGCTCCGATCGGGATTGGCCGCATCATCGGGCAGTGCACGGGTGGCGGCAATCGTGCGCTGGCCCGGGATCGCACGCGGCGAGGCGTCTGGCGGTTATCGCGTGGCGGCCAGCCGCTCGATCGCCGCGGCGACTTCTTCCGGCCGCTCCATCAAGGACATGTGCCCGCAGCCGTCCAGCAGCACGCGCAGGGCCTGCGGCATGCGCTGCGCGAACAGGTCCATGGCGCTGGCGTCGATCACCTCGTCCTGCCGGCACCACAGCAGCAGCGCCGGCTGGCGCACGTCGCGCGCGGCGGCTCCGGGGGCGAAGCGCTCGCCGCTGCGCCCGATGCGGTCCAGCACGGACTGTTCGAAGCGCGCATCGCTGCGGCGCCGCGCGATCACGATCTCCGACACCGGCCACGGCACCCAGGGCTGCGTGTCGGACGAGGTGAACAGGATGTCGAGGTAGCGCTGCAGGGTGGCGGCATCGTCCACGCCGAACGGGTTCTGTCCGGCGAGCACGTCGATGCCGAACTGGTTGTCGCGAAAGCGCACGCCCGCGGCGGCCAGCAGGCCGACCTGCGACACCAGCGCCGGATGGCGCGCCGCCACCAGCGGCGCGATGCCACCGCCCATCGAATGCCCCACCAGCACCACCGGCCTGCCGGGAGACACGCGGCGGATGAAGGCGGCGACGCGCTCGGCCTGCGCCACGAATCCGTAGTCCGCGCCGCGCCTGCGCTGGCTCTGGCCCCAGCCGGGCAGGTCCGGGACCAGCAGGCGGTAGCGGCCTTCGAGCAGGCCCGCGACCGGGTACCAGTTTTCCTTGCTGCCGGTGAAGCCGTGCAGCATCACCACGGTGGGCGCGTCGGCGGGCGCGTCGTTGCTGTACGCGTACACCCAGCGGTGTCCGGCCGCCTGCACGCTGTCCTGGGACAAGCCTGCGGCGATGCGCTGGCGCGCGTACTCGGTGCGCACCACCGCATAGGGATCGCGCCAGACCACCACGGCCGCGACCAGCCACAACACGGCGGCCATGGCGGCGGCCGCGAGGATCAACTGCCTGAGTGTCGGCCTGCGTGGCATGGCGACTGGTGCCTTGGCGAAACGACCGCGTTGGCGTTCAGCGCGGCAGTGCGCGGCGGTCGTCCAGCGACTTCAATGCATCGGGCATCGAAGCCGCCGGAAGCGCGCCGGTGCAGCGCTGGCGACCCGCAGGCAGGACAGCGCGGACCGTCGCGCGTAACGCATGCGCCCTGCTCCGCCGAAGCCCGGACGCGGCGGCCGCGGATTTGGACGCATGCGCGCGCTGGCCCGCCTGCACGGCGCGCTCAGCCTGCGTTGCCCGACGTGCCATCGGTGTGCGCCGCCTTGGCGGGCGCGGCCGGCGCCGGTGCGGCGTCCGCCGGAGCGGTCTGCGGTGGCGTCGCGGCCGTGGGCTTGGCTTCGGCGATCACCTTCTCCACCGAGGCGGTGGTGATGGGGTGGTAGCCCGGCCTGGCCTTGGCGAACACGGCCTTGGCGAATTCCAGCCCGTCGGTGGTGGCCACCAGCGCCTCGTAGGTGGGCATGATCAGCTTGCGGCGGCCGATGGTCTGCAGGAACTTCTCGATTTCCGCGCGTGCCTGCGTGTAGCCGCTGCGCACGGTGAGCGGATACCACCGCTGCGCGATCTCGCCGTTGGGCGTGCCGGTGAAGGTGTAGGCCCGGTCGAGCTGCTCCAATTGCGCCGCCGTCAGCGTTTCGGGCATGCCTTCGATGAAGTGCACCCACTCGTGCGTGCCCCATTCGTCGGTCACCTGCGGCGACGGCAGCGTGCCACTGCCTGTCCACGCCACCCGCGCGGCGTCCACCACGCTGAATGCGCGCGACTGCACCTGCGGCGCGTCGGCCGGGATGCCCGGCTCGTACACCCACCGTTCCAGCTCCTGCATCGTCGCCTTGCCCGGGTACTTGTCCACCAGGTTGGCCTTGGCGTACTTCAGGAACTCGGTGGTGGGGATGCTCTGGAACGCGTAGTGGTCGAAGTAGCCGCGCAGGAACGCATCGAAATCGTCGCGGCCGTAGCGCTGCTCCAGGAACTGCAGGAACCATGCGCCCTTTTGGTAGACCGTGGCGCTGGAGGCGCCGTCGGGATCGGACACCGCGCCGGGCTTGAGCGACAGCACCTGCAGCTTGGGATCGATGGTCTTGAACTCTTCCTTCAGCTCGTTGCGGCCGATCACGGTTTCCTGCGCGGCGCGCTCGGCGCCGTACAGCGCCTCGACCAGGCGGTTTTCGACGTAGCTGGTGAACCCTTCGTTCAACCAGCCGTCTTTGGGCGTGGCGAAGGTCACCAGGTTGCCGGACCAGCTGTGCGCCAGCTCGTGCGCGATCAGAGACACCAGCGACTTGTCGCCCGTCACCACGGTGGGCGTGGCGAAGGTCAGGCGCGGATTCTCCATGCCGCCGTACGGGAACGACGGCGGCAGCACCAGGATGTCGTAGCGGTCCCAGCGGTACGGACCGTACAGTTTCTCGGCGGTGACGATCATCTTCTCGGTGTCGGCAAATTCCTCGGCGGCCTTCTTGGCCATGCCCGGCTCCGCCCACACGCCGGCGCGACCGGAAATCGGCTCGAACACCAGGTCGCCCGCGGCGATCGCCAGCAGGTACGACGGGATCTTCTGCGGCATCTTGAAGGTGTACTCGCCATCGCGCGCCGCCTTCGGGTCGTTGTCGGCGCTCATCAGCACCATCGTGTCCGCCGGCGAGGTGACCCGCGCGGTGTAGGTGAAGCGCACCTGCGGCGTATCCTGCAGCGGCACCCACGAGCGCGCGTGGATCTGCTGCGACTGGCTGAACATGAAGGGCTGCTGCTTGCCGCCGGTCATCGACGCTTCCAGCCACTGCAGGCCGGAGGCCTGCGGCGAGGTGGTGTAGGTCACGCGCACCTTCGCCGGGCGCTGCGGCGCCTGGATCGTGAGCTTGCTGCCCAGCGTCTTGTCGGCGGGTGCCAGCGCGTACTGCAGCGGCGCCCACGCGCCGCCGGCGCCTTCGCCCTCCACCTTGGCGATGGTCAGGTCCCGCGTATCCAGCACCAGTGCGGTGGCGGTCTGGTCCTTCCAGTCCAGCGCATAGGTCGCCGAACCGGACAGCTGCTTGCCGGCGAAGTCGATCGCCAGGTCCAGCGCCAGGTCGGTGATGGCCACCTTGGCCGGTTCGGCGTAGGAGAACTCGTCGGTGATCGCGGTAGCGGCAGTGGGCGCCGCGGCAGCCGCCGGAGCCGCCGCTTGCGCGGGCGCTGCCGCTTCGCGGTTGCAGCCTGCGGCCGCCAGCGCGATGGCGAGCGGAATCATCGGAAATGAACGGCGCATAGGGGCTCCGGGCCAGGGAAAGGCACGAGTTTACGTGGCCGTACTTCCTGCCGCATGCACGATGATGAAGCCGCAGTCAGCCCACGCGCTCCAACACGGGCGCCTGCGACCGGTCGTGCGGACGCGCCCGCCCGGCATCTTCCGCATGCGCCGCCGCCGCTGGCGGCGGCTTTCTCGCCGCCTTGCCGCCGCGATGGCAGACCAGTTTGTGGCCGCCGGAGAACTTGGCCTTGTACATGGCGCTGTCGGCCTGCCGATACAGCGTGGCAGACTCCATGCCAGCCTGGTACGCCGCGCAGCCGGCGCTGAAGAAGATCGGCACCGTGCCGTCGGGACGGGTGGCCTCCAGCGAGCGCATCCAGCGCATGACCCGTTCGCGGGCCGCGTCGAATCCGTCGTGCAGGCCAATCAGGAACTCGTCCCCGCCCCAGCGCCCGATCCAGTCCTGCGCGCCCAGGCAGCCGGTCCGCGCGCTTTCGACCAGCGACGCCAGCGCCCGATCGCCCGCGGCGTGGCCGTGCTCGTCGTTGATCGTCTTGAGGTTGTCCAGGTCGAGCACGAACAGCACGAACGGCGCGCGCCCGTTGCAGGCCAGGGTCATCGAATCGGCCAGCGCCTGCTCACACCCGCGACGGTTCATGCTGCCGGTCAGCGTGTCCTCGCACGCATGCCGCTCCAGTTCGCGCAGCTCCGCGTCGATGCGCCGCAGGCAGCGGTTGATGCCGCGCAGCAGCCGCGACATGTCGTCGCTGCCGTAAGCCTCCATTTCCGGCACCACCTGGTCGCGCTGGTAGGCGTCCAGCGCATCGGCGGCGTCGCGCACGGGCTTGAGCAGCCTGTACAGCAGCAGCAGCGCGACCAGGCTGCCCAGGACCAGGGCAGCCAGGGTCAGGCTGGCCGCGTGCAGCGCTTCGTAAGGGTCGGCACCGGGGTGGGCGAGCAGCCACAGCGCGAACAGCAGCGCCGGCAGCGTCGTGCAGACGAACATCACCGCCAGCAGGCGTGCACGGTAGGAGCGCGGGAACACCCTCGCCAGCCAACGATCACCGCGCATCCGGAAACGCCCCTGTTCCAAGCAGGGCGCAGCGTAGAGCAGGTCAAGTCGTGACGCAGGTCACAAAACTGAAGCGCTCAGGTCCGGTACCCGGTGTGGATCGCCACGATGCCCGCCGACAGGTTGCGGTAGTCGCAGCGGTCGAAGCCGGCGGCCAGCATCATGGCCTTCAGCTCGTCCTGCGGCGGATGCTTGCGGATCGATTCGGCCAGGTACTGGTAGCTGTCGGCGTCGTTCGCGAACAGCTTGCCCAGCCGCGGCAGGACGTTGAAGGAGTGGAAGTCGTACACCGGCCTGAACCACTCCGCGGTCACCTGCGAGAACTCCAGCACCCGCGCCTGCCCGCCGACTTTCAGCACGCGGTGCATCTCGCGCAGCGCCGCGTCCTTGTCGGTGACGTTGCGCAGGCCGAAGGCGATGGTGACCAGGTCGAAGCTCGCATCCGGGAACGGCAGGCGCTCCGCGTTGCACTGCACGTACTCGAAGCCGCGCACGTTGCCGCGGTCGGTCATGCGGTCGCGCCCGACCTTGAGCATCTCGCCGTTGATGTCGCCCAGGACCAGCTCGCCCTGGCTGCCCACGCGGTCCTTCAGCAGCGCGGCGATGTCGCCGGTGCCTCCCGCCAGGTCCAGCACGCGGTCGCCGCGCTTCACCTGCGCGGTGGCCACGAAGTAGCGCTTCCACACCCGGTGGATGCCCAGCGACATCAGGTCGTTCATCAGGTCGTAGCTGCGCGCGACCGAGCTGAACACCTGGCCGACGAGCTTCTGCTTCTCGCCGGTGGGCACGTCGCGGAAGCCGAAATGCGTGGTTTCGCCGGGGCGTTGGTCGGGTGCGCTCATGCCGGCGATTATCGCACCGGCGCTGCGGGCCAGCGGCGTGCCCCAGCGCAGCCGTGGCGCCGCGCCCGGGTCGCGCCCGGTGCCCCGCCGCGTCTTGAAGGGTGCACGCGGTGCGCTATGGCGCGCTTGCCTGCAGCGTTGCGGATTCGCGCACCCGCGATCCGCGCAACCCGTAGAACACGATGTACAGGTAGCACGCCGCCGGCAGCAGGAACGACTGCTGCAGCCCGTACGCGTCGGCCAGCCAGCCGGTGGCCAGAGGCACCAGCGCGCCGCCCACGATCGCCATGATCAACAGGCTCGCGGCCTTCTCGGTCAGCGGGCCCAGGCGCTCGATGCCCAGCGCGAAGATGGTGGGGAACATGATCGAGTTGAACAGGCCGATCGCGATCACGCTCCACATGGCCAACGCGCCGGTGCTGGTCATCGTGAGCAGCAGCAGCACGACGTTGACGCCCGCGAACGCGGCCAGCAGCCTGCGCGGATCGAAGCGCGCCAGCAGGAACGATCCCACCAGCCGGCCCACCATCGCCCCGCCCCAGTACAGCGCCACGTAGTTCGCGGCTTCCTGCTCGGTGATGGCCATGCCGATGCTGGGGCCGGACAGGTAGTTCACCAGCACGCTGCCGATGGCGACTTCGGCGCCCACGTAGAAGAAGATCGCCAGCACGCCGAACAGCACGTGCGGATGGCGCAGCGCATCGCCCACGGTGAAGCGCGTGTCGTGCGCCACGTCCTCCACGCCGCGGATGGACGGCAGGCGGAAGGCCATCACGATGGCGGCCAGCACGAACAGGGTGATGCCCAGCCCCACGTAGGGCCCCTGCACCACCTGCGCCTCGGCGGCGCGCTGCGCCGCGGTGAGCGCCTCGGTGCCGCCGGTGCCGCTGCTGGTGGCGCCCAGGATCAGCATGCCGCCGAAGAACGGCGCCAGGAACGTGCCGAACGAGTTCATCGACTGCGCCAGGGTGAGCCGGCTGTGGCTGGTGCGCTCCGGGCCCAGCAGCGCCACGTAGGGGTTGGCCGCCACCTGCAGCACGGTGATGCCGGTGGCCAGCACGAACAGCGCCCCCAGGAACAGCGCGTACACGTGGAACTGCGCGGCCGGCCAGAACAGCAGCGCGCCCACGCCGGCGATCGCCAGCCCCGCCACGATGCCCTTCTTGTAGCCCAGCGCGGTGACCAGCCGCCCGGCCGGCAGCGCCATCAGGAAGTACGCGCCGAAGAAGGTGAACTGGATCAGCATCGCCTGCGTCCAGCTCAGCTCGAAAGACGCCTTCAGGTGCGGGATCAGGATGTCGTTCAGGCAGGTCAGGAAGCCCCACATGAAGAAGATCGAGGTGACCACCGCCATCGCCAGGCGCGGCGTGGACACGGGTTGGCCGGCAGCAGGCGACGGCGTGGCGGGCAGCGGCGATTCCATGGGAGCTCCTGGCAGGCGGGACGCGACGCGGACAGGCGCCGGGCGACGCGCCATGTAAACGATTCCACCGCGCGGTGTCCAGCGGCGGTGCGGCATTGGCGGGCGGCATGCGTGGCGTCCGGCGCGCACGGCTGCGGAAGCGCCGCACCCGCGGCTACGGCCACGACACTGGTTTGCGAGGGGAGTTCCGGAAGGCACGCGGCCGAAGCCGCTCCTACAATCGGACGCCCGCGCCCACGCGCCGTCGCCGAATGTCCGCATGATCGCCACCCCCGACTACCGTGCCCTGCTCGACACCGCCCTGGCCGAGGCCCGCGCCGGCCTGGCCGAAGGCGGCATCCCCATCGGCGCGGCGCTGTACCGCAACGACGGCACCCTGCTGGGCTGCGGCCACAACCGCCGCGTGCAGGAGGGCGATCCTTCCGTGCACGGCGAGACCGACGCGTTCCGCAAGGCCGGCCGGCAGCGCCGCTACCGCGACACGATCATGGTGACCACCCTGGCCCCGTGCTGGTACTGCAGCGGGCTGGTGCGCCAGTTCGGGATCGGCACGGTGGTCGTGGGGGAATCGGTGAACTTCGCCGGCGGCATCGACTGGCTGCGCGACAGCGGCGTGGAAGTGATCGACCTGGCCGATGCGCGCTGCATCGAGCTGCTCGGCGACTGGATCGCCGCCAATCCCGAGGTGTGGAACGAGGATATCGGCGAGGATTGAGGTCTCGAGGGCGGGTGCGTGACGGCAGCGCTGGCGCGAAGGCCGGGGCCGCACGTCTCAACGCTGGGTCCAGACCGCCTCGATATCGCCGCGCGCCAGCGCAGCGACGACGCTGTCGCTGTGCTCGCCCAGCGCCGGTGCCGCCGATACCTTCTGCGCCGGCGTGCGCCCGAACGCGACCGGCCGCGCCATGCCGCGGTAGCCGCCCACCACCGGGTGTTCGTAGTGCTCGACCAGACCCTGCGCGGCGACCTGCGGGTGGTCGAACATGTCCTCGATGCGGCGTGCGGCCGAACACGGCACGGCGTTGCCGAAAGCGGCTTCCCACTGCGCGGCGGTGCGCTCGAACAGCGCCGCGCGCAGCCGCGGCACGATCTCGTCGCTGTGCTGCGCACGCTTGCGCACGGTGTCGTAGCGCGGCTCGTCCAGCAGCGCGTGCAGACCGGTGCGCTCGCACAGCGCCTTCCAGAAATGCGGCGTGTTGGCCGACAGGTACAGCCAGCCGTCGCGGGTGGGATGCAGGCCGGTGACGCCGCCGGAGCGCATGTCGCGGCCCACGTCCAGCTCCTCGCCGTCGGCCCAGACCATGCGCGCGGACTGCATCGCCAGCGCGCTGTGCAGCAGCGACACGCCCACGAACTGGCCCTGCCCGCTGCGCTCCCGTTCGTACAGCGCGCTGGACACGCCCATCGCCAGCAGCGCGGCCGCGTAGTAGTCCACCACCGAGCCGTACACGATCTCCGGCGCCTCGCCGCGCTTGCCTTGGAAGGTGCAGATGCCGGTCATGGCCTGCAGCACCTGGTCGTAGCCGGCCTGGTCGCGCATCGGGCCGCTGTCGCCGTAGCCGGTCACCGCGCAATACACCAGGCGCGGGTTCGCCGCGCGCAGCCGTTCGTAGTCGATGCCCAGCCGCGCCGGCACCGCCGGGCGGAAGTTGTGCACGAACACGTCCGCGCCTTCGACCAGGCGCAACAGCATGGCGTGCGCGTCGGCCTGCTTCAGGTCCAGCACGATCCCGCGCTTGCCGCGGTTCACGCCCAGGAACGCGCGGCTTTCCCGCTCCAGCGTGGACGGGTACTGGCGCAGGTTGTCGCCAGCGGGCGGCTCCACCTTGATCACGTCGGCGCCCTGGTCGGCCAGCAGGCTGCAGCCGTAGGGCCCGGCGATGTAGGCCGACAGGTCCAGCACGCGCACGCCGGCCAGCGGTCCTGCAGCCCGGAGGGCCTGCTGCGCTGGTGCGGGTTTGGACGTGTCGGGACTCATGGGGCAGGAGCGTGCGGGCGGGACATGGCAGGGCGAATGTGCGGTCGGCGCGGGTACGGGAAACAGCGGCGCGGGCTATGTTCAGTCGTCAGGATTCGTTGCCGCCGGCGTGCGCGGCCGCGGGCGGAAGCACGGCGCCCTCGGGCGGCAGCGACAGCCAGGTCAGCCGGCACGCGCCGTCCACGCGTCCGCCTGCCAGGTAGTACGGCGCGTAACGCAGCGGCGCGCGGCCGGGCGCGCGCAGCTCGAGTTCCGGTACGCCTGCCGACGACGTGCGCTCGGTCACATCGGGGTCCTCGTCCTGCCCCAGTGCCAGCGTCTCGTCGACCTTGTAGCCGTCGACCAGCCCGGTGGCATACACCAGCGGGCCACGCGTCAGCGCGAGCCAGTCGAAGCGCAGCACCTGCTGCGCCAGCGGGCTGCCGTCGGGCAGCCGCGACGCCTGCACGTTGCGGTTGGCGGCACGATGCACGCGCACGCGCATGGGCAGGTCGAGCACGATCCGGTCGCCGCGCCGCCAGGTGCGCGCCACGAGTACATACGCACCGGGCGTGGCCTGCAGCGGCAGGGACGTGCCATCGTCCGACACCACCCGGGCCTTGGCGCCCCGCGCCCAGGGCGGAATACGCACGCGGATGGCGCACGGCGCGGCCACCGTGGTGTCGACCTCGACCGCGATGGCGCCATCGAACGGGTACCGCGTGTGCTGGCGCAGCGTCACCACGCCGGCGCCTGTCGTAAAGCGCGCCTCGCCTTCGCCCAGCAGGTGCACGGCCAGCGTGCCGTCGCCGTCGATCCCGTAAGCCAGACCGGGCAGCTCTTCCAGCGCCATCGCGCCGCTGGACTTGCAGCAGCGCCAGTAGGTGGTGTGCACGCGCCGTCCGTTGGGGAAGACGTAGTAGCACCAGTCCTCGCCGTCGGGCGCCGCGGCGGCGAGCAGGTCGTTGTACGCGCTGCGCTCGATCTCCCCGGCATAGCGCGCCTCACCGGTGGCGCGCAGCAGCTCGCCGTTGAGCTGGATCCAGGCCAGGGTGGAGCATGTTTCCACGTACGCGTACGGACTGAACGTGCCGGCGGCGTTGAACACCTCGCGCGAGCGGTGCATGGCGCCGCCCCACGGACCGCCGCCGAGCGTGAGGTGATGGTCGCGTATCGCCTGCCACTGCCGGTCCACGGCCTCGCCATAGCGCGCATCGCCGGTGAGGCGATGCAGTTTGGCCAGGCCGACCAGGTTCCACGCCAGCTGATACGCCTTGCCGGTGGCGATCTCCGACGGGTCGGCGCCGGCCAGCGCCTGTCGCAGCAGGGCCAGGCGCGGCTGCGCGTCGGCCTGCGCCAGGATGGCCTGCGCCAGCGCGAGGAAGCGCGCTTCGCCCGTCGCCTCGTGCAGGTCCATCGCCGCATCCAGGAACACGGTGGCGGACATGCCGTGGTGGTTGCCCAGCGAGGTGATGTCGATGCCGTCGGCAAGCGCGCGCGCCACCAGGTCGCCGATCCTCGTGGCCGCGCCCAGTGCCTCGGCAGCGCCGAGCTGCCGGTGCACTTCCAGCAGGCCGATCGCCAGGTAGGCATGGATCCAGATGTCCCAGGTGCGCAGCGCGGGCTCGCCGTTCCAGCTTTCCGGCTTCGGCGGCTGCGGCACGGTGAAGCGGCGCGCGGCGGCGTAGGTGCCGAGGTAGCCGTCCTCGCCCTGCACGTTGGCCAGGAAGTGCGCCACTTCGAGCACGCGTTCGCGCAGCGCCGCGTCGCCGCTGCGTGCTGCCGCGCGTGCGGCAGCCACCAGCCACTTGCCGGCATGCTCGCCGTACCAGTCGCCTTCCGCGTTGGCATCGCGATGCGCAGGCGCGAAGAGCGCGATGGCCGGGCTGTCGGGGCCGACGATGAAGGTGGACAGCCGCCCGCGCCGGCTGGCTTCGATCGCCTCGCCCAGGATCCCGCCAAGCCGCACGTCAACGCGCGGGTTCATGCCACGGCCCGCCGGCTCATGCCGCATCCACCACGCAGCGGAAGCCGATGCCGCCGCTGCGGTCCTTGCATGGCGCCATCAGCAGCAGCTTGCCGTGCTGGTCGTTGCGCAGCGCCTGCGGGAAATACCAATGCGAGGTCTGCGGGCGGTACAGGCTGCCGCCGCGCAGCACCGCGGCGCGGGTGTGCGCGTCGCGATACTCGTCGGCCCACTCCCACACGTTGCCCACCAGGTCGAGCACACCGAACGGCGACGCGCCCTGCGGATGCGCGTCCACGTCGTCGGGCGCGCGCATGGTGCGCTCCAGGCACGGCGCGGGCACGGCGTCGTCGCGCCAGTCGTTGCCCCAGGGATAGACGCGGCCGTCGCCGCCCTGCGCGGCGTACTGCCATTCCCACTCGCGCGGCAGGCGCTTGCCGGCCCAGGCGGCGTACGCGCGCGCGTCCTCCAGCGCCACCCAGCGCACCGGCTGGCGTTCGCTGCCCGGGGCCGGGGCGCCGTGCTGCCAGTGGCGCAGGAAGTTGTGCGCATCGCGCGGCGCGTAGCCGCTGGCATCGAGGAAAGCCTTGAACTGCGCGTTGGTGACCGGCGTGCGGTCCATGAAGAACCGCCGCATCGTCATGCGCTTGCGGTGGAAGCGGCGCGGGTCGTTCTCCCACGGGTACTGCACGTCGTTTCCGGACCAGGTCTGGCCCTCGATCTCCACGCCGTGCACGGCGAAGTCGAAATCGCCCGCGGGGATCTCGACCATGCCATCGGGTGCCGTTGCGACCGCTGCGGTGTCTTGGATCTGCACCAGCTGCTGCGGCAGCGGCTTCCATTCGCGCGACAGCGTGCGCAGCGGCGTTGCCGCGTGCCGGGCCTGCGCCGCAAGAAAGCCGTCGAACGTTGGATCGGCTGCATCGGCTGCATCGGCTGCGATCGCCACCACCGCGCCGAACCCGTGCCCTTCCAGCGCCAAGGTGAGCACCACGTGCTCGCCGTCGAGGCGCGGCTGCAGCTCAACGCCATGCCACGCATCGAACCAGCGCATGCCTGCTGCGTGAGGCAGGCGCAGCACGTCGCCTTCCACATCGGACTCGTTGCGGTTCACCAGCGTCCACAGCGTGCGGCCCTGGCCGGGGAAGGCGCTGGCGAACACGCCGGCGTGCAGCGTGCGCACGTACGGCCGCCAGTCCAGGCTGGTGGGGCATTCGGGCAGCGCCCGGTAGATCGCGGCCATGCGACGCAACGCCTCGGCATCGCGCGGGGTGAACTGGTTCCAGATGCCCCAGACGTTCTCCCAGGCGTTGTAGCCGATGCCGTTGAAGAAGCAGTACTGCAGGTCGTGGCGCCGATCGCGGCCCCAGCGGTTCTCGTAATGGATCATGTGCCGCGGCTCGCACCACTTGAACTTCGCCACTGGCGGCACGGGGGTGTCGGGCGCTTTCTTGCCCCAGCTGTTGAGGTTCCAGATCAGGTGTTCCTCGGCGCTGATCGTGGACTCCGGCTCCACGCACACCGGGTGTCCCAAGGCATCGCAGGCATCGAAGAACGCACGCGGCACGCCGTTGTAGGTGTCGCCGTTGATGCCGTCGGCGCCGGTGGCGGCGATCAGCTTCGCCATCGCGACCCAGTCGCTGTCGTTCGCCTCGCGCGTGCCGTGGTCCCACGGCATGGTGGGCAGGAACACGCGCACGCCGCGCGCGTGGAATGCGTCCACCGCGCCGCGCACGCCGGCCACGCCGCCGGGCAGGTCGTGGAACAGGTCGGTCTTGTTGCGGTCGTCAACGCCGATGTTGGGATACACGAACCACAGCAGCACGCTGTCCACGCCGCCGAAGCGCTCGATGAGGTCGTCGAGGTAGCGGTCGACGGTCCACTCTCCCCGCTCCGGGTCGTACAGGAACCGGTCTTCCACCATGGTCTGCACGTGCACGAAGTTGCGCTGCGTCCACAGCAGCTCGGGGCGCCGGTAGTTGGCATCGTCGTAGCCGATGCGCACCAGATGTTCGCGGCGCCAGTCGCGCAGCTCGGACACCCAGTCGTCAGCGCTGCGGTTCGGGTCGATCTTCCAGTGTCCGATCTCCGCGAAGGGCCAGCCCGGCGCACCGCCCGGCGTGGGCAGGTAGCGGCCGGTGGTGACGTGGCTGAACTTGTACTCGGTGGAAACCGGTCGGCGGGGGCTGTCGTCTTGCATGGGCTTCGAGAATGCTTCGTCGGAAAGGCGGCCGTGGCGCTCAGTCGGTGACGCCGACATGCGCGGCCAATCGGGTGCGGGCGGCGCCTTCGTCGCGCTGCGGGGCGAGCAATGCATCCAGCTCCGATGCCTCCGGCACGCCGGTCTGGGCACCCGGGCGCGTGCAGGCCAGCGCGGACGCGGCGCAGGCGCGGCGCATCGCGGTCTCCAGCGTATCCGAGCGCGCGAGGCACGCCGCCAGCACGCCGCAGAACGTGTCGCCCGCGCCGGTGGTATCGACCGGTTCGATGGGAAAGGCGGGCTGCAAGAGCCACTGGTCGCGATCGCGCGCCACCGCGCCGAGCGACCCGAGCGTCACCACCACGCACGCCACGCCCGTGCGCGCCAGCTGCTGCGCCATCGCATCGTCCGGGCCTGCCCCGCGCGCAGCTGCGACGGCCGCAAGTTCGCCTTCGTTGACCACCAGCACGTCCACGCACGCCAGCAGCGCATCGGGAATGCCGCCCGCCGGCGCGGGCGCGGCATTGAGCACCACGCGCACACCGGCGTCCCGGGCCGCTTGTGCCCAGGCGGTGACCGCCTCGAACGGCGATTCCAGCTGCAGCAGCAGGCAGCCGACGCCATCCAGCGCCGGCAGGTCCGCGGGACGAAGCGTGGCGTTGGCGCCGGACGCCACGACGATTGCGTTCTCGCCGTCGTCGGCGACGCAGATCAGCGCGACGCCCGTGGGCTCCGCGCTGCGCACGATCACGCAGTCCACGCCGGCGTCGCGCAGGGACGCTTCCAGCGGCTGCGCGTTGGCGTCGTCGCCCAGTGCCAACAACATGCGCGTGCGCGCACCGCCGGCACGCGCGGCGGCGACCGCCTGGTTGGCGCCCTTGCCTCCGGGATAGCGCGCGAAGTCGCGCCCCAGCAGCGTTTCGCCCGGTGCCGGCACGCGCGCCGCGCGCACCACCAGGTCGAGATTTGCCGATCCTGCCACCAGCACGCTGCCCTGCGTCCGCGCGCTCATGGCAGCGCCGCCTGCATCGCCAGCGCGCGCAGCCGTGGCCCCAGCCGCGGCAGGTCGGCTACGCCCGCGGGCAGGTCGCCACGCGGAAGATGCTGCATCAACACGATCACCACCACGCCGCTCTCCGGATCGATCTGGAACGAGGTCGAGGCCGCGCCCGACCAGCCGTATGCGCCGCGCCCACCGCCGCCGCTGCGCCGCGCCGGATCCAGCACCACGTAACCGCCGAAGCCGAAGCCTTCCGCGTCGCTGAACTGGTGGACGGGCGGATCGAGCATGGTCAGCTGGTTGCGCAGCATCGCGGCCACCGAGGCCGGCGACAGGAGCCGTGCGCCGTCGAGGGTACCGCCTGCGCGTAGCATCTCGCACAGCCGCCACCAGTCGACCGCGGTGGAGTACAGGCCGCCGGCCGCGCTCGGGTAGGCGCGCAACCGTACCCCGGGCGTGCGTGCGCTCGCGCTGTCGTCCAGCGCCAGTTGCCCATCGTCGCCCATGCGGGTGAGGTCCACGATGCGGTACCGCTGCGCCTGCGGCACGTCGAAGCCGGTGTCGTGCATGCGCAGCGGCGCCAGGATGCGCGTGCGCACGTACTCGTCGAAGCGCTGGCCGGAGGCGGCTTCGACCATTCGCGCGACCAGCTCCGTGCCCACGCCGTCGTAGCCGAAACGCGTGCCCGGATCGGCCGCAAGCGGCGTGCGCGCGACGCGCCGTGCGAAGTCCGCCAGGTCGGCCGACCGTTCGGCCTGCGCGGCCTGCAGCAGCGCTTCCGCCGCGGCGTCGCCCGGCAGTCCTGCAGCCAGGCCCGCCGTGTGGGTCAGCAGATGGCGCAGCGTCATCGCCCGGGCCGGTGCCCGCAGCGCGCCCGTCTCCGCGTCCAGCACGCGCTGCGTTGCGAACGCCGGCAGCACCGAGGACACCGGCGCATCCAGCGACAGCGCGCCGCGTTCCACCTGCTGCATCGCGGCGACCGCAGCCACCGTCTTGGTCATGGAATACACGCGGAAGATCGCGTCCGGCGCGACCGGCTCGCGCCGCGCCAGGTCTCGATGCCCCACCGCTGCCACATCGAGCAGCGCCCCGTCGCGGGCGACCAGCACCACGGCGCCCAGGTAGCCGCCACGCGCCGTTGCGCCGCGCAGCGCGGCATGCAGCGCTTCGAACCGCGGCGTCGCGGCGGCGGGCACGCGCGGCGCGTCGCCCGGTGCGGCGGCGGCCACGCCGCGCGGCGCGGCCGGTCCCGCACACGCGCACAGCGCCAGCCACAAAGCGGCGTGCAGGCAGCGCCGAGCGGCCTTGGATCGCTTCATGGGGTCTAGCAGGCGCCAGTCGCCGGTGCGGCACGCACGGCGCACCGTACGCGCCTCGCGCAGCCGCTGCGCCGCGCGGTCGCTGCGGGCATCAGAACCGGATCGTGTGGGTCAGCGTGACCGTGCGCCCGCGCCCGGCGAAGTAGTTCTGGAAGAAGTCGATCTGCGAGAACGTCAGGAAGTAGAACTTGTCGGTGAGGTTCTCGATGCCCAGCGCGAGTTCCCCGGCGCGGCCGAAATCGTAGCTGGCGGTGAGGTCGTACAGGGTGTAGCCCTCGGTATGCTCTTCGTTGGCGCGGCCTTCGTTGATGTCGCGGTCGAACAGCGTCGTTGCGGTCAGCGCCACGTTCCCGCGGGGCAGGAAACGCCAGGCCAGCGTGGCCGCGAACTTGTCCGGCGACAGGTCGGTGATGCCCAGCTCGCGGTCCAGCGGCCCGTTGTTGACGTACGTGCTGCGTCCCTCGATCCGGGAATAGATCGCGTTGAGGCGCCAGTCGTCGTTGAAGCGCAGCTCGCCGTTGGCCTCGAATCCTTCGATCTCCACCGGAGCGCGGTTCAGGATGAAATCCAGCGAGACCGGATCGACGCGGTAGGACGAGCCGTTCTCCGAATACGAGCGGTACACCGACGCCCCGACCGACCCCATCCGCCCGCGCCAGTTGAAGCCGATTTCCCTGTTCTCCACCACGATCGCCTGCAGGTCCAGCACGTCCTCCACGGTGATCGGCGGATCGTTGGGGCAGCCGTCGGGCTGCGTGCCTTCCGGCGAGTCGTTGGTGCATTGCAGGTTGCGCAGCGGGATGCCCGCGTTGGGCAGGCTGAAGCCCTCGCCGTAGGAGGCGAACACCGAGAACCCGCTGTCGCCGAACCGGTACACCGCGCCCACGTTGGGCAGCGTTTCCTGGTACTGCACGGTGCCGCCGCCGATGCGGCGCCGGTCGCGGAACCAGGTGGTGGTGTAGTCGTCCACGTGCAGCTCGCCGTCTTCGCGGCGTACGCCCGCGCTGAGGGTCAGGTTGCCGATGTCCCACGACAGCTGGGTCCACGGCGCCACGCTGGAGTACTCCATCGGCGGCACCCAGATCCGGTCGGTCAGCGCCAGGCGCTGCTGCGCGGTGTCTTCCACCACGTCCAGGCCCACGCGCGCCTCCAGGCCCTCCACGCCGAACAGCCCGCTCCAGGTCATCGCCGCCTTGGCGCCCTGCTTGTCCGACATGATCTCGGACTGGTCGATCAGCGTGCCGATCGGCGCGATCAGCGGGTCCTGGCGGTCATTGGAGTTGTCGCTGGGGAAGCGCATCGCCTGCTCGGCCTTGTACAGGTCCAGGCGGAAGTCGCCGCCCAGCAGGTCGGCGTTGCTGTACGCAAGGATGTACTGCTCGAAGTCGTTGAAGTCCGCCTTGCCCGCAAGCGGCGGCTCGGGAATCGCGGTATCGGACAGCCCCGTGGCCCGGTTGCCCGCCTGGTAGCGGTAGTCGGCGTTGTTGTCGATCCGGAAGCTGCTGGCGCTGAACTGCAGGCGCTGGGTCTGGCCTTCGCCGAAGTTGTAGCCGCCCTTGAAGAAGAAGTTCTTCGACCTGCTGTCGGCCACCGAGCCGCTGGCGCTGATTCCGATGCGGCGCCCGTTGGCGTCGTAGGTGATGCCGCGATCGGTGTACGACGCCGCGCCCAGCAAATCGAACGCGCCTGCCTTGTGCTCGATGGTGGCGCCGACCTTCCACACCTCGCTGTCGTCCTCGAACTGGGTGCCGTAGCGGGTCTGCACGGTGAAGCGCGTGCCCTCCTCGGTCGGCGTCCTGGACAGGTAGTTGATCACGCCGCCGGCGCCACCGATGCCCTCGGCCGCGGAAGGCCCGTTGATGACCTCGATGCGGCCGATGACGCCCATGTCGGTGAACGTGGCCGAGCGGCTGCCTTCGCGCAGCGGCGAGCCCTGCGGTACGCCGTCGAACAGGCGCAGCGCCACGCGTCCGCGCAGCGTCTCGCCCAGGTTGTTCATCGCCTGCGAGGATTCCGAGTAGCCCGGCACCGTGCGCGCCAGCACGGCGGTGGCGTCTTCGGTGAGCTCCAGGGTGCGCTGGACTTCCTCGGTGGAAATCACGGTGACCGCGCCGGGCACCTTGTCCACCGCCTTGGGGCTGCGCGTGCCGGTCACGATCACCGCGTCCAGGTCCGTGGCGCTGGCGTCGTCCTCGGCTGCGGCTGCCTGCGCCTGCGGGTCAGCGGCGACGGGATCCTGCGCCTGCGCGCCGGCGGCAACGGTGGAAAGCAGCGCGAACGCGATCGCAGCCGAAAGCTTGGTCTTCATGGGGTCCCCGTCAGGTCAGATGCCGGGATGCCGGTGGCGTCCCGCGTTCGTTCGCCGCGCTGCGCCGGGTGGCTGCCGCGCCGCGCGACGCGCTCATCCGGCGCCGCAGCCCATGGTCGGGGTTGCAAGCAGCGTATGCGCCTCGCAAAACGCGTTAAATGTCCGTGAACTATGTTCAGAGGACAGCTTTTGTTGCGACTGCGACAGGCAAAACTTTGTTGCGGCGCAACAAGCCGCCGCGACGCCGCGCCCGTCGCTCAGAGGGAGCGCAGCACCTTCGACGCTTCTTCCAGGAGCACGTGCACCAGGCGCGCGCGCACGCTCGAACGCGACCACACCAGACCGATGCGCCGCGGCTCGTGCGGACGCGGCACCGGGATGCGGACCAGACGCAGGCCTTCGGGCCAGGGCCGCGCCCAGTCGGGCACCAGCGACACGCCCAGTCCCCGGTCCACCATCACCGCGATGGCATTGAGCGCGTTGAGCTCGAACCGTTCGATCGGCGCGATGCCGGCATCGCGCAGGTAGTCGTCGGCCAGGCGGCCGCCCCACTGGTTGCGGTCGTAGCGCACCAGCGGCTGGGTGGCGAGCAGTTCATGCGGATCGCCGTGCGCCAGCGCCTCGGGCGCCAGCACCACCAGCGGCTCCTCGCGCAGCAGCCGCCACTCGCAGGTCTTGGGCAGTTCGTACGGCGCCTGCAGCACGATCGCCGCGTCCAGGTCGTTGCGGTCCACCGCGCGGTACAGCTCCGCGGAAAAACCCGGCTGGATGAAGACGTGGATCCTCGGGAACGCATCGACCATGCCCGCCAGGACGTCGGGCAGCATGCCCGCCAGCGCGGTCGGGCAGGCCCCCAGGCGCAGTTCGCCCGAGACCGTGCCTTCGTTGGCGATGCTGCGCAGGTCGGACACGCCGCGCAGCAGCTCGCGGGCCTTGTGCAGGATGCGCGCACCCTCCTCGGTCACGCTCACGGTGCGCCCTACCCGCCCGATCAGCGGCACGCCGATCTCGCGCTCCAGCGTGCGCACCTGCTGCGCCACCGCGGCCGGGGTGATGTCCAGGATGCGCGCCGCGGCGGCCATCGAACCCTGCTCGGCGACGGTGACGAAGGTATGGAGGAAGTGCGTGTCCAAGCGCGTCCGGTGGCTTGACCGTGTGGCGTCGCGGGCAGGCTACACGAGCGCCCGATCCCGGGCACACCGGGTCAGGCCGGCACGCCCCGGCCTTGCCGAAGCGCAACGCGGCGCCGGCGTCAGGACCCCGGCGCCGCCGGTTCGCGCAGGATCGTCAGCCCCGCCAGCGACTGCGCCGGCGGCGGGAAGAACAGGCTGGCCACGTAGCCGATCACGATGCAGAACAGGATCGAGATCGCCAGGTAGTAGTACGGATGCACGATATCCAGCGTCCAGATCGCGAACGTGAGCACCAGGCTGGCCGCGATGCCGATCGCCACGCCCGGCGCGTTGGCACGACGGGTGAACATGCCCAGCGTGTAGGCGCCGGCGAACCCGCCGCCCAGCAGGCCCAGCAGTTCGATGGACATGTCGAACAGCGAGCGGATGTCGAAGCGCGACAGCACGATCGCGATGCCGATGCCGGCCAGTCCCACCACCACGCCGGTCCACTCCGCGAAACGCACCGACTTCTGCGGCGTCGGGTTCTTCGCCAGCTTCTCGTAGAAGTCCACGGAGATCAGCGTGGACACGCTGTTGATGATGCTCGACAGCGTGGACATGGCCGCGGCGAAGATGCCGGCGATGATCAGGCCAGTGACGCCTGCTGGCAGCTCGGCGGCGATGAACAGCGGGAAGGTGGCGTCCAGCGGCAACGCGGGGTTCATCCGCTCCGGGTGCTGGGTGTAGAACACCCATAGCGCGGTGCCGATGGCATAGAACACGAATCCGCCGGGAATCACGATGGCCGCGAACGTCCACACCGACCGGCTCGCATCGCGGTCGGACTTGGTGGACAGCACGCGCTGCATCAGCACCTGGTCCTTGGGGAACGTGAGCACCACGTCGAACACCACCAGGAAGATGAAGCCCCACACCGTCGCCTGGGTGAGGTCGAAGCTGAAGTCGAACAGGTGGGTCTTGTCCTGCGCGAGCGCCATCCGCACCGCCTCCGGCGCGCCACCGTCCACCTGCAGCAACACGTAGACGATGGCGAAGATCGCGCCGCCGAACATCACGAACACCTGGGTGAAGTCGGTCCAGATCACCGCCTTCATGCCGCCCAGCGTGGTGTAGACGATGGTGAATACACCCATCATCAGGATGCTCCACACCACGTCGATGCCGGTGATCGAGGCGATCGCCAGCGCCGGCAGGAACAGGATGATGCTCATCCGGCTGCCGACCTGGGTCGCGATGCACATGGCGCTGGCGAGCATGCGGATGCCGGGATGGAAGCGCGTCTCCAGGTAGCTGAAGACCGACATCAGGTCGAGCCGGCGCAGCAGCGGCACGATCCAGATCGCCACGAACACGAGCCCCAGCACGCCGATGAGATTGTTGGCCAGGTACGTCCAGTTGGTTTCGAACGCCTTGGCCGGAATGGCGATGAAGCTGATCGAGCTGACGTTGGTCGCGTACAGGCTCACGCCCGCCGCCCAGAACGGGATGCTGCGGCCGCCGACGAAGAACGACGCGGTGTTGCCGCGCTTCTCGCGCAGGTAGAAGTACGCGCCGATGCCGGTCATGGCCAGCAGGTAGACCGCGATGATGGTCCAGTCCAGCCAGCCCAGCAGCAGATCGGGTGCGGAGATGCGGGCGCGCTGTACCAGGCCCTCCGGCGTGATCCAGGCCACGCCCTGGGGCACGGTCGCAGGCAGCGCGTCGCCCGGCACGCGCGCGCCCGGCAGTGTCGCCCAGGCGCCGGTCACGGTCTGGAACGTGGACGGCAATGCGGTCCCGTCCGGCTGCGCCAGCGCGTAGAGGATGTGCGCCTGCCCCAGCGCGCGCGCACTGCCGGGCAGGACGCGCCCCGGCACTGCGCCGGCGTCGCGCCATCCGGTGTTCTCCGACCAGCGCAACAGGCGATCGCCGCCGGCGGCAGGCATCGTGGCGAACAACTGCGCGCCGCTGGCGACCAGCGAGGTGGCGGCGCGGCGTGCGGCCGGAGCGCCGATCTGCACCCAGCGCGCGCCTTCCGCGCGCTCCAGCCGGTACAGCGCGCCGTTGCCACCGGCATCGGTGCCGAACGCGTACAGCGCTTCGGTACCCGCAGACAGGCGCAGGTCGCGCAGGGCCGGCGGCGCGGGGAGCGCGGTCGCGCGCAGGCCGGCGGCTTCGGGCACGAATGCCCATGCGCCGGTGGCGGCCTGGGACGTACCGAACCAGGCGATGGCGCGCGCGCCGTCGCTCGCCATGCCCAGGAGCCGGCCGCCATCCGCGCCGTTCGGCCAATCGCTGCGCTGCCAACCGCCTCCGTCGGCGCGCTCCATCCACAGCGCCTCGGTCGTGGCCACCAGCAGGCGCTCACCCGCGCCCGCCATCGCACGCGGGGCTTCGCCGGCCGGCAACGGCGGCAGCGCCGGATCCGCGCGCAGCGATACCAGGCTCTGCGCCTGGGCGCCGCCCACCCAGGCCAGCAGCAGGCACAGCAGCGCGGCCCATCGCCGCCAGCAGCGCAGATGTTTCATGGCGCCGGTCCGCGCAACGGCTGCCGCAGCAGCGCGCGCGCGCGCTCCACGAAGGGCGCGTCGACCATCTTCCCGTCGAGCAGGAACGCACCTCGCCCCTGCGCCTGCGCGTCGGCCGCCGCCGCGATCACGCGCCGCGCCTGCGCAAGCTCTGCTTCCGTGGGCGCGAAGGCCGCGTTGGCCCATGCCACCTGGCGCGGATGGATGCAGCTCTTGCCGGCGAAGCCCAGCGCCCGCGCGCGCCGCGCCTCGCGCACGAAACCGGTTTCGTCGTGCACGTCCGCGTACGCCGCGTCGTACGCCGCCACGCCTGCGCTCGCCGCGGACAGCTTGAGCGCGAACATCGCGGCGTGCACGTTCGCCTCGTCGCGCGCGATGCCATGGGGCACGAAGAGGTCGGCCAGCCCCAGCTGCAGCCCTGCCACGCGCGGGTGCGCGCCGGCGATCCGCGCTGCTTCCAGCAGGCCGCGCGGCGTCTCGATCGTAGCCAGCAGCGTCGGTTGCGGACCTCCGTCACCGCCAGGCGCCGCCCGCTCCAGCGCGGCAACGACAGCGCGAATGTCGTCGGACGATTCGGCCTTGGGCAGGTTGAGCACGAACGGCACGCCCACCCCGGCCAGCATGGCGATGTCAGGGGCGAAGTGCGGCGTACCCAACGCGTTGCAGCGCACCAGCAGGGTCTTGCCCGTGCCGTGCGCCGCGTCGCTGCGCAGGAACTCCGCCACCGCCAGGCGCGCGGCCTGCTTGCCGTCCGCGGGCACGGCGTCCTCGAGGTCGAACGACACCGCATCGGCCTCCCCCGCGATCGCCTTGGCGAACAGGTCCGGGCGCGATCCGGGAACGAAGAGCTTGCTGCGCATGCGGCCACCGCAGGGGAGTTGCCGCAGTCTGGGGCCGGCGCGCAGTGCCGATCAAACCGTGCCGCGCACTTCAGACGCAAGATTTTGTGTGGGGTCGGCCGTCGTCTGGGCGCCGCGCCGGCCCGCTGCCGGCTTGGGGCGGCGCAGGCCGCGCTGCGCGGAAAGCGTCGCGTTGCCCGTTCACCCGCGCAGTGCTTCCCTACGCCATGCGCGGGCCGCTCAGAGGATGTAGCGGCTCAGGTCCGGATCCTGCACCAGGTCGCCCAGGTGCGCGTCCACGTAGGCGCGGTCGATGGTCACGCTGCCGCCCTTGTCGGGCGCTTCGTAGCTGAGCGTATCGAGCAGGCGCTCGAGCACGGTGTGCAGGCGGCGCGCGCCGATGTTCTCCTGGCGCTCGTTGACCTGCGCGGAAATCTCCGCAAGGCGCTCCACCGCGTCATCCGAGAAGGTCAGGTCCACGCCTTCGGTCTTGAGCAGCGCCACGTACTGCGTGGTCAGCGCGGCCTTTGGCTCGGTGAGGATGCGCACGAACTCGTCCTTGCCCAGCGCGCCCAGTTCCACGCGGATCGGGAAGCGGCCCTGCATCTCGGGGATCAGGTCGGACGGCTTGGCCAGGTGGAACGCGCCGGAGGCGATGAACAGGATGTGGTCGGTCCTGACCGGCCCGTACTTGGTGCTCACGGTGCTGCCTTCCACCAGCGGCAGCAGATCGCGCTGCACGCCTTCGCGCGAGACGTCGGCGCCGTAGCCTTCGCTGCGCTTGGCGACCTTGTCGATCTCGTCGATGAAGACGATGCCGTGCTGCTCGCAGGCCTCGATCGCCGCTTCGCGCACGTCGTCCTCGTTGACCAGCCGGCCGGCTTCTTCCTCGATCAGCAGCGGCCGCGCGGCGCGGATCGCCAGCGTCTTCTTCTGCGCCTGTCCGCCGCCCAGCCGCGAGAACATCTGCCGCAGCTGCTGGCCCATCTCCTCCATGCCGGGCGGGGTCATGATGTCCACCCCGCTGCCGGCGGGCGCCAGGTCGATCTCGATCTCGCGGTCGTCCAGGGCGCCCGCGCGCAACTGACGGCGCAGCTTCTGGCGCGTTTCGCTGCCCTTGTCGGACACCGGCTGCGACGCAGGCTCCTGCGCGATGTCCACGGTGGTGGTCTGCGCCGCGCCGAAGCCGAAACCGCCGCCTTCGCGCCGCGGCAGCAGCGCGTCCAGGATGCGGTCTTCCGCGCGCTCCTCGGCGCGCGTGCGCACGCGCTGCTTGGCCTGCTCGCGGTACAGCTTGACGGCGGTGTCGGCCAGGTCGCGGATGATCTGCTCCACGTCCTTGCCCACGTAACCCACTTCTGTGAAGCGCGTGGCTTCCACCTTGACGAACGGCGCGTTGGCCAGCGTGGCCAGGCGTCGCGCGATCTCGGTCTTGCCCACGCCGGTGGGCCCGATCATCAGGATGTTCTTGGGCATCACCTCGTTGCGCAGCGCATCCGGCAGCTGGGCGCGACGCCACCGGTTGCGCAGCGCGATGGCCACCGCGCGCTTGGCCGCGGTCTGGCCGACGATGTGGCGATCGAGCTCCTGCACGATCTCGCGCGGGGTCATGGACGGGGTGTTGGTTGCGGTCATCGGGCAATCACAGATCGGAGATGGGTATGGAGGCTTGCGCTTCTAGACCTCCCCCTTTTCAAAGGGGGAGGACAATTCTCAACGGGGGAAGCCACTCACAGCTCTTCGACCACGATGTTGCGGTTGGTATAGATGCACACGTCGCCGGCAATGTTGAGCGCCTCGGTGGCGATCGCCCGGGCATCCAGTTCGGTATGCGCCAGCAGCGCGCGCGCGGCGGACAGCGCGTACGGGCCGCCCGAGCCGATGGCGACCAGCCCGTCCTCGGGTTCGATCACGTCGCCGGTGCCGGAAATGATCAGCGAGGTCTCGCGGTCGGCCACCGCCAGCAGCGCCTCGAGCTTGCCGAAGCGGCGTTCGGTGCGCCATTCCTTGGCGAATTCCACCGCCGCGCGCAGCAGCTGGCCGTGCTTGCCCAGCTTGGACTCGAACAGCTCGAACAGGGTGAACGCATCGGCGGCGGCACCGGCGAAGCCGGCCAGCACCTGGCCGTCGCTGCCCAGGCGCCGCACCTTGCGCGCGTTGGACTTCATCACGGTGTGGCCCAGCGTCACCTGGCCGTCGCCGGCGACCACGACGCGGTCGCCGCGGCGCACCGAGACGATCGTGGTGGCGTGGAACACGTGGGGGTTCTGGCTGGGATCCATGGCGCCTCCGGGTGGAGACCTGTGGATGGGGATCCGGGCGCGCCGACGCAAGGGCACTTTCTCCTGCGGGGACGGCTTCCGCCTCCGCCTGTGGGCTGGCGGCCGCGCTACAGGAGTGGCTTCGCCGCGACCTCGCGCCAACGCGAAGGCGCTCCTGCCAATCGTGGCTCAACGCAGGCCGATCCTCAGCGCTTGCGCTTCGCCCGCGGATGCGCCGCGTCGTACACCTTGGCCAAGTGCTGGAAGTCCAGGTGCGTGTAGATCTGGGTGGTGGCGATGTCGGCGTGGCCCAGCAATTCCTGCACGCCGCGCAGGTCGCCGGAGGATTCCAGCACGTGGCTGGCGAAGGAATGGCGCAGCAGGTGCGGATGCACGCGCTTGAACAGCCCCTGGCGCTGCGCGAGCTGGCGCAGCCGCAGCTGCACCGCGCGCGGGGTGATCGGTCCATTGCGGCCGGGGAACACCGGCGCATCGTTCGCGCCGCGCGATTCGGCGCGCCATTCGCCCAGCGCGCGCCGCGCGTGCGAGCCCACCGGCACCACGCGCTGCTTGCCGCCCTTGCCCAGCACGCGCACCGCGCCTTCGGCCAGGTCGAGATCGCGCCAGCGCAGGCCGCACAGCTCGGACAGGCGCAGGCCCGACGAATAGAACAGCTCCAGCAGCGCGCGGTCGCGCAGGCCCAGCGGCACGTCGGTGGGCACCTCGACCAGGCGCGCGGCCTCGTCGGGATCCAGCACCTGCGGCAGCTTGCGCGGCGCCTTGGGCGCGCGGATGCCGGCGGCCGGGTTGGCGACGATGCGGCCGTGCCGCAACAGCCACTGGAAGCCGCTGCGGATCGCCGACAGGCGCCGCTGCAGGCTTTTGGCGGACAGCCCGCGGCGGTGTTCGGCGGCGATGAACGCACGCAACTGCTCCGGCTGCAGCGTGGCGATGTCGCCGGCGCCGCTGGCCTGCGACCAGTCCGCGAGCGCGCGCAGGTCGCGCCGGTACGCATCCAGCGTGTGCGCCGACATCCGCCGCTCCACCTGCAGGTGCGCCAGGAAGTCATCGATCACGGTGTCGTCGATCACGGTGTCGTCGATCACGGTGTCGTCGATCACGGTGTCGTCGATCACGGTGTCGTCGACCACGGCGAGGATCCGCAACCCGCCACGCGTGCCGCGCCGCCGTGCGCACCGCGCCGGGTGCTGGGCGCATGCGCACGGCGTGCGCGACGGTCAGGCATCGAAGCGCCGCAGCGCGGTGGCCAGCGACTCGGCCATCATCCGCAGGAACAGCGTGCCCATGCCCGGGTAGAACCGGTTGGCATCGCGGCTGCCCACCGCCACCAGGCCCACCCCGGGCATCGGCAGCAGCGCGCTGGACTGCACGTCGTCCGCGCGCATGCCGTACAGCAGCGCGTGCTTGTCCGGCTGCAGGCGCCCGCACAGCGGTTCGCCGCTGGCCAGGCAATCGCGGAACGGCTCGAGCGCGCCATCGGTTTCCGGCACCACCTGCAGCCAGTCGGCGCCTTCCGTTGCGCCCGGCTCCAGCCCGGCCACCGGCGCGAACACCACGATCCGCACCAGGTCGCCCTGGAAGTCCTCCGCCAGCGTCGCGGCCATGGCGCGCAGCGTGCCGGCCGCGTCGGCCTGCTTCATCAGCGCCAGCGTCAGCTGATGCGTGCGCACCGCCAGGCGCTCGTTGGACTGCGCGTTGCCGAACAGTTCGTGCAGGCGGCGATTGAGCTCGCGGTTCTTGTCGCGCAGCACTTCCAGCTGGTAGCTGGCCAGCGACGCGGCCGGGCCTTCGTCGCGCGGCACCACCAGGGTCAGCGACAGGTCGGGAAACTGCTGCAGGAAATTGGGATGCCGGCGCAGGAAGGCCGCGACTTCGTGCGGGCCGAGTTTCTCAGGTGCGTCGATCATGCCAGCCATTCCCCGTCGAAAACGAAATCGGCCGGCCCGGTCATGCGGACCTGGCCGGTGGCGGGATCATAGGCGATGTGCAGTTCGCCACCGGGCAGCGCCACCCGCACGCCCGCGTCACCGCGGAGCCTGCCCTGGCGCGCGAGCACCGCGACCGCGGCACACGCCCCGCTGCCGCAGGCCAGGGTTTCGCCCACGCCGCGCTCGTAGACGCGCAGGCGGATGCGGTCCGGCGCCAGCACCTGCGCGAAGCCGACGTTGGCCGAGTCCGCGAACGCGGCATGCGCCTGCAGCGCGCGGCCGATGCGCTCCACCGGCGCGGCCTCGACGTCATCCACCTCGATGACCGCATGCGGATTGCCCATGGACACCGCGCCGAAACGCACCGGCGCGCCCGCGGCTTCCAGCTCGTAGGCGTCGGCTTCCGCGAAGCCCGCCAGCGGCACCTGCGCGGGCCGGAAGTCCGCCACGCCCATGTCGATGCCGAAGATGCGCTCGCCCGGCATCTCCACGCGATGCGTACCCGCCGGACTGTCGATCCAGAAGCCGCCGCGCGGTGCGGCGCCATCGCGCACCAGCCACGCCGCGATGCAGCGCGCGCCGTTGCCGCACTGGCCGGAGGCGGAACCGTCGGCATTCCAGATGCGGTACGCCGCCACCGCCTGCGCGCTGCGCGGCGCCTCCACGGTCAGGATCTGGTCGCAGCCGACGCCGGTGCGGCGATCGGCCAGCGCACGGCACAAGGCCGGATCGGGTGCCGGCTGGCCGTGGCGCAGGTCGAGCACGACGAAGTCGTTGCCCGCGCCGTGCATCTTGGTGAACCGCAGGCGCGGCGTCGCGGCCGTCACGGGCGACCCACCGCTCAGGGCGTGCCGTCGCCCTCGGCGGGCACCGGCTCGTCCTCGTCCACCGGCACGTTGGGGTTCGGTTCCGGCGCCACCGCCGGCGCGGCTTCCTCGGCCGACACGGCCTCTGCCGCAGGATCGGCCTCGAGCGCCGGATCGGTGGCCAGCGCCGCATCCGCGGCCGGCGTGGCCGGCGGCGCCAGCACCAGCGGACCCTTGTTGCCACAGCCGGACAGGGCCGCGAGCAGCGCGGCGGCGAGAGCGATGCGGGGAATGGCGTTCATGCCGGCATGGTAGCGCGGAAGCGGCACTGCGGTGGAACGCGTGCGCGGCGTGCGACAGCCTCAAGGCCGCCACGCGCGGCGGGTCGCCGGGCGCTCGCGCGCCGCGGTCTCGCATGCAGGCAGGCCTGTGCCGACTTGGCTGCGCGCGCGCAGGCGAGGCGGCCTGGCGCGGCGCGCTCAGCGCGGTTCGGCGACCCCGAGCTGGTCCAGCATGAACGCGTACATCTCCGCCTGCTCGCGATAGCGGCGGAAGCGGCCGGACTTGCCGCCGTGGCCGGCTTCCATGTTGGTGCGGAACACCACCGGCGCGTCCGAGGTGTTCACGTCGCGCAGCCGCGCCACGTACTTGGCCGGCTCCCAGTACTGCACCTGCGAATCCCACAGCCCGGTGCCCACGAACATGGCCGGATACGCCTTCTCCTGCAGGTTGTCGTAGGGCGAGTAGCTCAGCATGTAGGCGTAGCTTTCGGCGCTGTCCTCCGGGTTGCCCCACTCGTCGTATTCGTTGGTGGTCAGCGGGATGCTGGCGTCGAGCATGGTGGTGACCACGTCCACGAACGGCACCTGCGACAGGATCACGCGGTACTTCTCCGGCGCCATGTTGGAGATCGCGCCCATGAGCAGGCCACCGGCGCTGCCGCCGTAGGCCGCGACCCGGTCCGGCGCGGCATAGCCCTGCTTCACCAGGTGGTCGGTGACGTCGATGAAGTCGGTGAAGGTGTTCTTCTTGCTCTGCAGCTTGCCGCCTTCGTACCACTTGCGGCCCATTTCCTGGCCGCCGCGGATGTGGGCCAGCGCGTACACCATGCCGCGATCAAGCAGGCTCACGGTGGTCACCGAGAACCCCGGATCCATGGACGCGCCGTAGCTGCCGTAACCGTACTGCAGCATCGCCGCCTTGCCGTTCTTCTCGAAGCCCTTGCGGTACACCACCGAGACCGGGATCCGGGTGCCGTCGCGCGCCGGCGCCCAGACGCGTTCGGTGACGTAGTTCGCCGGGTCGTAGCCGCCCAGCACCGGCTGGCGCTTGAGCAGGCGGCGCTCGCCGGTCTTCACGTTGAGCTCGTACGTGGTGGCCGGCGTGGTGAGCGAGGTATAGCTGTAGCGCACCCAGTCGGTGTCCGGTTCGGCGTTGACGTCCAGCCCCATGGAATAGGCGGGCTCGTCCGCCTCGACGTACTGCTCCGTGCCGTCGGGCTTGAGCAGGCGCACGCGCTCCAGCGCATCGGAGCGTTCGGCGATGGCGGTGAACCCGTCGAACAGCTCGACGCCTTCAATGAACACGTCGTCGCGGTGCGCGATCCAGTCCTTCCAGTCGCCGCGCGAGGTCGAGCCGGTCGGCGCGGTGACGATCTTGAAGTTGGTGGCGCCGTCGGCATTGGTGCGGATCACCCAGCGGCCGTCGAAGTGGTCGGCGGCGTATTCGACGTCGCGCGCGCGCGGCGCCAGTACCGTGAAGGCTTCCGGGGCCGAAGCCGGCGCGTAGCGCAGCTCGTCCGAAACGGTGCTGCTCACGCCGATGACGATGTAGCGATCGTCGCGGGTGCGGTCGATGCCCATGTAGAAGCTGTCGTCGCGCTCCTCGTACACCACCGGATCGTCCTTGGGGTCGGTGCCCAGCACGTGCTTCCTCACCCGCTTGGTGAGCAGCGTTTCCGGATCGTTCTCGACGTAGAACAGCGTGCGGTTGTCGTCCGCCCACACCAGGTTGGCGGACACGCCGGCGATGGTCTCCGGATAGGACTGCGTCCCCGACAGGTCCTTGAAGCGGATCGTGTACTGGCGGCGGCCGTTGGTGTCGTCGGCATAGGCCAGGATGCGGTTGTCCGGCGTGACTTCGTAGTCGCCGACGCTGTAGTAGTCCTTGCCCTTCGCCAGCGCGTTGACGTCGAGCAGCACTTCCTCGCCGCCGAAGTCGCCCGCCTCGTTCGCCTTGAGGATGGAAGCGGCATCCACGCCGGGGCCGTCCTTGCGGCGCGCGTGCACCGGATAGTCCTGCCCGGCCTCGAAGCGGCTGTAGTACCACCAGCCGCGCTCGCGGAACGGCACCGAGGCGTCGTCCTGCTTGATGCGGCCGACGATCTCCCCGTACAGCCGGTCCTCCACCGGCTTCAGCGGCGCCATCACCGCGTCGGCGTAGGCGTTCTCGGCCTGCAGGTAGGCCAGCACGTCCGGCGCCTGCCGCTTGTCGTCGCGCAACCAGTAGTACTCGTCCTGGCGCTCGGCGCCGTGCGGCGCCCGGACGATATGCGGCTTCTTCGCGGCGTCGGGCGGCGCGGGCAACGACTGTGCGGTGGCGGAGGAACTCATCAGGGCAAGGCCGAGCAGGAGGAAGGTGGGTTTCATGGATGGGGTCCGCATCGGGCGTTGGCAATGTCTTGCGGTGCATCGTCCCCGCGCATGCGGGGATCCCTGGACAGTTGCGTCGCCAGTGACAACCTCCAACCCCCCCAGCTGCGCGGGGGCGACCGGTTCGCTATTCGTCGCCGGACAGCTGCTGCCACAGGAAGGTGTACGCCAGCGCGTTCATGTGCGCGGACTGCCGGTTGTCCGCCGCGCCGCCGTGGCCGCCTTCGATGTTCTCGTAGTAGCGCACGTCCTTCTCCGCGGCCTGCATCAGCGCCATCATCTTGCGCGCGTGGCCGGGGTGGACGCGGTCGTCGCGCGTGGAGGTGGTGAACAGCACCGGCGGGTAGTCCTGGGCCGGGTCGAACAGGTGGTAGGGCGAGAACCTGCGGATGTAGTCCCATTCCTCGGGCTTGTCCGGGTTGCCGTATTCGGCCATCCACGACGCGCCGGCCAGCAGCTTGTGGTAGCGCCGCATGTCCAGCAGCGGCACCTGCACGACCACCGCGCCGAACAGTTCCGGGTACTGCACCAGCATGTTGCCGGTGAGCAGGCCGCCATTGCTGCCGCCCTGGATGCCCAGGTGCTGCGGCGCGGTCACCTTGCGCGCGATCAGGTCCTGCGCCACCGCGGCGAAGTCCTCGTACGCCTTGTGGCGGTTGGCCTTCAGCGCGGCCTGGTGCCAGCGCGGTCCGTACTCGCCGCCGCCGCGGATGTTGGCCAGCGCGTACACGCCCCCCTTCTCCAGCCAGCCCTTGCCCACGCCGCCGGAATACGTGGGCGTGAGCGAGATCTCGAAGCCGCCATAGCCGTACAGCAGGGTCGGCGCCTTGCCGTCGAGCGCAAGATCCCTGGGCCGCACCAGGAAGTACGGCACGCGGGTGCCGTCCTTCGACGTGGCGAAGTGCTGCTCCACCGTCGACCTGGAGCCGTCGAAGAACACCGGGTTGGACTTGAGCTTCTCCGGCGCCTGCCCGATCTGCACCAGCGACAGCGTGGTGGGGGTCAGGAAGTCGGTGGCGGTGAGCCATACCGCGTCGCTGTCGTCCTCGTCCACGGCGGACACGGCCACGGTGCCGATGGCGGGCGCGCCGGCAAAGGCGCTGCGCTTCCAGCCGCCATCGGCCGGCGTCAACACGCTCAGCGTGCTCTTGACGTCTTCGAGCACGTTGAGCACCAGGTGCGACTTCGTCCACGTGTACCCGGCGAGCGACGTGTTGTCGGTGGGCTCGAACAGCACCGCGAACTCGCGCTTGCCGGCCATGAAGTCGTCGAAGCCGGTCGCCAGCAGCGAGCCGGCCTTGTAGGTCTTCCCACCCACTGTCCAGGGCTCGCGCAGTTCCAGCGTCAGCCATTCGCGATGCAGGGACTTGTTGACCGAGTTGGGCACGTCGATCTTGGTGAGCTTGCCGTCGGCTCCGCGCCGGCTTCCATCCAGTACGTACAGCTCGTCGTTGTAGAACGCCAGGGTGCGGCTGACGAAATCGCGCTGGAAGACGGGTTTGCCGTCTTCGTACGCCACATCGCGCATCGCTGCGATGTACATGTCGTCGGGTTTGCCCTCGTACACCACGGTGGCCGACTCGATCGGCGTGCCGCGCTTCCACTGCTTGACGATGCGCGGATAGCCCGAGCTGGTCATGGAGCCGGCGCCGAAGTCGGTGTACACGTAGACGTTGTCGGCATCGATCCAGCCCAGCGCGCCCTTGGCCTCGCTGCGGAAGAAGCCGCCTTCGACCCAGGTCTTGGTGGACAGGTCGAACTCGCGGGTCACGTCGGCGTCGGCGCCGCCGCGCGACAGCGCGACCAGGCAGCGCCTGTACTCCGGCTTCAGGCAGTCCGCGCCGTGCCAGACCCAGTTCTCGCCCTCGGCCTTGTTCAGCGCGTCCAGGTCGATCACCGTCTCCCACTGCGGCCTGGGCTTGCGGTACTCCTCCAGCGTGGTGCGGCGCCACAGGCCGCGCTGGTGGTTCTTGTCCTTCCAGAAGTTGTAGTAGTAGTCGCCGATCTTCTCCACGCCGGGGATCTTCTCGTCCGAATCCAGGATGGCGAGGATCTCCGCTTCCAGGCGCTTGAACTCCGGCGTGCTGGCCAGCTCGGCCTCGGCCTTGGCGTTCTGCTCGCGCACCCAGCCCAGGGCGCGGTCGCCGCCCACGTCCTCCAGCCAGGCGTACGGGTCGTCGCCGGCGGGCGCCTGCGCATGCGCGGCGGTGGCGCCGGCCAGGCCGGCGGCCAGGCCCAGGGCCTGGCAGGCATGGGACAACTTGGACATGGATGGGCGCTCCGGAGGCAAAGCGGCGACGCTAGCACACGGTCCGCAGCGCTGCGGCGTGCGCAAGGTCATGCGCCGGAGCCGCGCCTCCGCGCTGCGATGGCTATGCAGCGCGCACCCGCGGCCGGGCCGGGCGCGCGTGGCGGCGCCTGGCCTGCGCGCCGCGCCGGCGGCGCCCGGTGCGCGTCGCGCGGGCCGGCAGCGGCAGGCGCGGCAGGCGGAAACGGTGCAGGGCCCACAGCGCGCAGGCGGGCATGCCCACCAGCCACAGCGGCAGCCAGCCCAGCCATGCGCTGTGGCCGCGCGCGGCCGGCAGCGCGATCACCGCGAATGCGCCCAGCCACAGCGCGCGCCACAGCGCGATGCGCAGCCTCCGGTCGGGCAGGTGCGCGGTGGAACAGGGGGTGCGGGGCGGAGCGAAGGCGAACGCGGACATGGCGGAATTCCCTGGCGAGGTCGACCCGTTCAGGCTCATGCAAACGCATCTCACGGCCTGCGACGTACCCTGTGCGCCGCCAATCACGCGTCAGGGGAACCGCAGCACCATGCCAACACGCTTCGTATCGCTGCTCCTGCTGCTGGTGTGCGGCGCGCTGTCCGCCTGCGGCAGCACCCCGCAGCGCCACCCCGAGCCGCTGCCCTACGTGGACCTGCCCGCGTTCATGGGCACCTGGTACGTGATGGCGCGGATCCCGAATGCGCTCGAACGCGGCCACATGGCCAGCCGCGATGTCTACACGCTGCGTCCGGACGGCGGCATCGACGTGCACTACGTGTGGCGGACCGGCCCGCAGGAATCGGAGAAGGTGCTGGACATCGTGGCCAGCGTGCTGCCCGGCACCGGCAACCGCGAATGGCGCATGCGCTTCTTCAAGATCCTGCCCACGCGGCAGCGCATCCTGGAGATCGCCCCGGACGGTTCGTGGGCGCTGCTGGATTCGCCCGGGCGGGAACTGGCTTGGATCTTCTCGCGCAAGCCGACCATGGACGAAGCCCAGTACCTGGCGCTGCGCAAGCGCCTGCAGGCGCATGGCGTGGATACCGACAAGGTGTGGCGCGTGCCGCACACCGCCGCCGAGGTGGGCATGCGCGGCTACGACGTGCCCAAGAGCGAGTAGCGCCCGTCGCAGGCGCGGCGCCGGCCGCGAGCCTGTGGCGTCGTTCCACAAGACCGATTGGGATCTCGCGGCCGAAGCCGCTCCTGCAGCCGCTCAGTATCCGGCGGCGTCCAGCGCCTTGTCGGCTTCGGCGCGGCCCAGGGCGATGAGTTCCCTGGCGCGCCAGAACTCGTAGAACAGGCAGGCGTCGCGCGGGATCCGGATCACCAGTTCCGGCGGGTCCAGCGCCAGCTGCACGCGCGCGATCTGCGCCTGCATGGTGTCCAGCGAGCGCGCCATGATTTCCGACAGGCCGATGTCCTGGTCGTCGCCGGACGCGGACCCACCGGCGTCGCGCAGGCGCTCGTCGAACTGGCGCTCGACCCAGCGCGACAGGCGGCTGCGCGTCTCGCCCGGGGCCGCGGTTTCGCCGCCGGAAGGCGGCGTGCCCGCCGGCCGCTGCGGCCAGCCGTGCATGTCCACCGCGATCAGCCGGTGCGCATCGGACAGGCGCGTGGCCGCGATCGGCAACGGCGCCAGCAGGCCGCCGTCCACCAGTTCGCGTCCGTGCACCTCGGCGGGAGTGAACAGGCCGGGGATGGCGAACGACGCGCGGATCGCGGTCCACAACGGGCCACTGCGCAGCCAGACCTCGCGCTGGCGCACCAGGTCCACCGCCACCGCCACGAACGCGACCGGCAGCGATTCGATGTGCGGATCGCCGACGATCTCGCGCATCGCTTCCACCAGGCGATGGCCGCGGAACAGGCCGCCGCCGCCCAGTGCCGGGTCGGCGAGCAGGCGCAGGAAGTCCGCCCGGCTCATCTCTTCCAGCCGTGCGCGGAACTCGTGCAGGCGCCCTGCCGCGAAGATGCCGCCCACCAGCGCGCCGCTGGACGATCCGGCCACCGCGTGGATGCGCAGGCCGCGCGCTTCCAGCGCCTCGATCACCCCGATCTGCGCCAGGCCGCGCGCGCCGCCGGCGCCCAGGGCGAGTGCGACTTTTTCGCCTGAAGCGATCTTCGGTGGGTCGGCGGGCATCAGCGGGGCACCATCGCGCGAATGTTCGCAGCGGCAGACGCAGGCGCGGCTTCAGCCGCGAGCTTGCGCGTCGAAAAGCGGTTCATGCGCACAAGGCCCGCGGCTGAAGCCGCTCCTGCCACAGCGCCGCACGACCGCGCACGCACCCTCACCGGTCGTAGTTCGACAGCGCCAGCGCCAGCAGCGACTTGGCCTGTTCGCGCAAGCTGGCGGGTTCGACGATCTCCGCGTCGCTGCCGTAGTGCAGCACGTCCATCAGCAGCTCGCGCGGCGCGCTGTACGGCACCTTCAGCTCGTAGCGCCCGTCGGGCAGCATCCGGCCCTGCTGCTGCGAGTGCCAGTGCTCGTCGGCGACCCAGCGCGCGGCCTTGGGGCTGAAGACGATGGTGGCCCAGCCCTTGGGCTCGCCGGAGAAGATCCCGTAGCTGCCGGCCAGGTGCTGCTTGAGCGCCTCTTCCTCGATGTCGCGCGCCACCGCGTCGAGCACGCGCGCACCGGCGATGCGGTCCACCGAGAAGCTGCGCAGCGCGTCGCGCTCGTGGTCCCAGGCGTCCAGGTACCAGTTGTCGCGATAGTGGGTGATGCGCTGCGGCGACACGGTGCGCTTGGTCTTTTCGTCGGTGGAGCGGGCGCGGTAGTCGAAGCTCAGTTGCTTGCGGCCCAGCACCGCGCTGGCCACGGCGCGGAAGGCGTGCTCGTCGAGCTTGCGGGTGCGGTGCGGCACCACGCGCACGCGCTCCATCGGCCAGCGCTTGCCGCCGGCCTGCTCGGCCAGCAGGGCTTCCACGCGCTGCTGGAACGGGGCCAGCGCGCTGGACAGCACGCCACCGCCGGTGCGCGCCAGCAGCTGCTGTGAAGCCAGCAGCGCGTGCAGCTCCTCCGAACTCAGCCACAGGCCGGGCAGCTCGAAGCGGTCGCCTTCCTTCTGGTCGTAGCGGAAGCCGGCTTCGCCGTCGCCCACTACCGGCGCCATCAGCGCATCGCGCAGGAAGGCCAGGTCCCGGTAGACGGTGGCGCGCGAGCAGCCCAGCGCTTCCTGCAGGCGCGGCACCGTGATGGGATAGCGCGCCGCCTTCAGCGTGCGGTGCAGCGCGTTGATGCGTTCGTAGCGGTCCATGGGCGGATTATGCCGCCGCGGCCGGTGGAGGACGGGTTTGCGCGTTGTGCAGGGCAGGCGCGGCCCTTCCGGCTGCGCGCGTCCGTGGAGTTGCGCCATGCGTCCGACCCAAGCCGGGAGCCTCGTCCTGGTATCGATCCTGGCCATCGCGGCCTGCAAGCCCGGCACGCCCGGCGATCCGGCCCCTGCCACGGCCGCCACCGCCACGCCCCGGGTCGCGGCACCCGCGACAGGCAACCGCGCAGCCGAACCGGCCCCGGTACGGGCGCGCAGCGCCCGCGACGAGGTGATGGCCGCCATGGACAAGTTCCGCCGGGCGCGTGCCTACCACGCACGCATGACCATGGAGAGCGCGCGCGGCACGCTGGTCAACGAGTTCGAGTTCGTCGCGCCCGACCGCTTCCGCATGCAGCTGCAGGACGTGGGCACGCAGACCGTGATCGGGGACCGGATGTGGATGACCATGCGTGGCCGCACCGTGCAGGTGCCGGCGCCTCCGGGCACGTCGCAGAAGTGGCGCGACCCGGCCAACTTCGAGGCGGCGAAGGCGGACCTGGCCGTGGAGCCACTGGGCCGGGAAGACCTGGACGGACAGCCGACCCGCAAGTTCCTGACCCGCCACACCCGGCCGGAGCCGGGCGAAGTCACGCTGTGGATCGACGGCGACGACCTGCCCGTGCAGATGCGCGTGCGATCCGAGGACGACAACGGCGCGCCCACCACGGTGACCGTGCGTTACTCGCGCTTCGACGACCCGGGCATCCGCATCGATCCGCCATGACGCCTGCTGCGCGCCTGCTGCGCGCCCGATGCACGGCCGGGCGCGGGTCCGCGCGCGTCGACAGCGTGGCGCGTCGCGCACGGCCGGAACGCGGCGTGCGTGCACAAGGACCAACGGGTCGCGTACCCGCTGCGCCCTTGCGCGAAGCGGGGTCACGCGGCGCACCGTGATGGCCCAAGTGGGCCCGCCCTACAATGCGCCGCATGCGCGCACCGCCTCCGCAGGAACCGCAACTGGATCTGTCGCCCTCGCCCGGCGACGAGGTCAAGGCGACCACGTGCTACATGTGCGCGTGCCGCTGCGGCATCAAGGTGTGGATCGCCGACGGCCAGATCCGCTACATCCAGGGCAACGCCGCGCACCCGGTCAACAAGGGCGTGCTGTGCGCCAAGGGCGCGGCCGGGATCATGCAGCACAACTCGCCGGCGCGCCTGTCCAAGCCGCTGCTGCGCACCGGCGAACGCGGCAGCGGCGAGTTCCGCGAGATCGAATGGGAGCAGGCGCTGCAGCTCGCCACCTCCTGGCTGGCGCCGATCCGCGCCCGCAACCCCGACGAACTGGCGTTCTTCACCGGCCGCGACCAGTCGCAGGCCCTGACCGGCTGGTGGGCGCAGCAGTTCGGCACCGTCAACTACGCCGCGCACGGCGGCTTCTGCTCGGTGAACATGGCCGCGGGCGGGCTGTACAGCGTGGGCGGCAGCTTCTGGGAGTTCGGCGAGCCGGACTGGGAGCACACGCGCTACCTGATGCTGTGGGGCGTGGCCGAGGACCACGACTCCAATCCGATCAAGCTGGGCTTGGGCAGGCTGAAGGCGCGCGGCGCGAAAGTGGTGGCGGTCAATCCGGTGCGCACCGGCTACGGCGCCATCGCCGACGAGTGGATCGGCATCCGCCCCGGCACCGACGGCCTGTTCGCCTTCGCGCTGATCCACGAACTGCTGCGCATGGACCGCATCGACCTGGACTACCTGGTGCGCTACGCCAACGCGCACTGGCTGGTGGTGCGCGATCCGGGCGGTGCGGAAGATGGCTTGTTTGCGCGGGACGAGTCAGGCAACCCGTTGTGCTGGAGCCTGTCTCCTCCCCTTTCGCGCAGCGAAGGGGGAGGCCGGGAGAGGGTGTCCTTCGATCTTCCGCGTTCCACACCGCAAGGCGAGACGCACCCCACCCCCGCCCTCCCCTTCGCCTTTGGCGAAAGGGAGGGAGCAGGAGCATCGCCTGCGGGCGCCTTCGCCCGCGCCGACGCCATCGACATCAACCCGGCGGTGGTCGGCGAGTACACGCTGCCCGATGGGCGTACCGCCGTGCCCGTGTTCCAGCTCATCGTCGAACGCTATCTCGACCCGCAGTACGCACCCGATGCCGTCGCCGAACGCTGCGGCATTCCTGCCGACACCATCCGCCGCATCGCGCGCGAGCTGGCCGAGGCGGCGTTCGAATCCAACCTGACCCTGCCGATCGCCTGGACGGACGCGTGGGGTCGGCAGCATGCAGAAATGATCGGCCGCCCGGTGGCGATGCACGCCATGCGTGGCATCAGCGCGCACAGCAACGGCTTCCACACCTGCCGCGCGCTGCACCTGCTGCAACTGCTGCTGGGCGCGGTGGACGCGCCGGGCAGCTTCCGCTTCCAGCCGCCGTTCCCCAAGCCGATCCCACCGCCCAACCGTCCCGGCAAGACCCGGCGCGACGACGGCTCGCTGGACGCGCCGCCGCTGGGCTTCGTGCACGGGCCGGAAGACCTGGTGGTGGACGGCGACGGACAGCCGCGGCGCATCGACCATGCGTTCTCGTGGGCCTATCCGCTGTCCGCGCACGGGATGCTGCACACGGTGATCCGCAACGCGCACGCGGGCGATCCTTACCGCATCGACACGCTGCTGATGTTCATGGCCAACATGAGCTGGAACTCGGCCATGAACACGCGCCAGACCATGCACTGGCTCACCGACCGCGACCAGGATGGCGAATACCGCATCCCGCGCATCATCTATTCCGATGCGTACGCCTCCGAGATGGTGGCCTACGCCGACCTGGTGCTGCCGGACACCACGTACCTGGAGCGCTTCGACGCGATCAGCCTGCTGGACCGGCCCATTTCCGATGCCGACGGCGCCAGCGATGCCATCCGCTATCCGGTGTTCGACCCGGCCACGCAGCGCGACGCCCAGGGCCGCCCGCGCGACGTGCGCGGCTTCCAGTCGGTGCTGCTCGAGCTGGGCGCGCGGCTGGGCCTGCCGGGCATGGTCGAGGAAGACGGCGCGCCGAAGTACCGCGATTACGCGGACTACATCACCCGCCACGAGCGCGCGCCGGGTGTCGGCCTACTGGCCGGCTGGCGCGGCGCGGACGGCAGCGCCGAAGGCAAGGGCGCGCCGAATCCGGAGCAGTTGCAGCGCTACATCGAACACGGCGGGTTCTGGCATGCGCCGGTGCCGGAGGCCGGGCGCTACTTCAAGATGGCCAACCGCGACTACCTGCAGTGGGCGCAGGGGTTCGGCTTCGTCGGCTCCACCGCGCCGATCGTGCTGCAGCTGTACTCCGAAACCCTGCAGAAGTTCCGACTGGCCGCGCAGGGCCACGGCGCGCACCTGCCGCCTGAGCAGCATCGCGAACGGGTCGAAACCTACTTCGATCCGCTGCCGATCTGGTACGAACCATTCGAAGGCGCTCAGAGCGCCGCGGCGCCTCCCCCCTTTGAAAAAGGGGGGCAGGGGGGATTGAACGCAGCCAACGGTGAAAGCAAATCCCCCTCGGTCCCCCTTCTGGGAAGGGGGAAGAACAGCGGCCTTTCGCAGACGGGAAGCGACAACGCGGACGACGAGTTTCCCCTGCACGCCATCACGCAGCGTCCGATGTTCATGTACCACGCATGGGGCAGCCAGAACGCGTGGCTGCGGCAGATCGCGACGCGCAACTGGCTGTACCTGCATCCGGACACGGCCGCGAAGTACGGCATCGCGGACGAGGACTGGATCCACGTGACCTCGCACCACGGCACGATCACGGTGCAGGCCAAGTGTGCGGGCAACGTGCAGCCCGACACGGTGTGGACGTGGAACGCCATCGGCAAGCGCCGCGGCGCGTGGAAGCTGGCCAAGGACGCGCCGGAAGGCGCGCAGGGCTTCCTGCTCAACCACCTGATTTCCGACATCACCCCGCGCGGCGACTACGCCAACGCCGATCCGGTCACCGGCCAGGCCGCGTGGTTCGACCTGCGCGTGCGGATCGGGAAATGCCCGCCGGACGCGGCGCAGCCCCCGCGCACCGACAGCGAGCCGCAGTTCGCAACGCTGGCGTTCGGCGAGGCCAGCGAACGCCCGCTGCGTTACGGCGCAGACCTGCGCAGGCGCAACACGGAGACGCAGCGATGAGCGCAAGCGCACTGCCCTGGTATTTCGATTTCATCTCGCCCTTCGCCTACCTGCAGTGGCGGCGCCTGCGCCGCGATCACCCGGAGGTGGCGATCGAGCCGAAGCCGCTGCTGCTGGCCGCGGTTCTGAATCACGTGGGCCAGCTGGGTCCGGCGGAGATCCCGCAGAAGCGGCGCCACACCTACCGCATGGTGCTGTGGCAGGCGCGCGAACTGGGCATTCCGCTGGTGTTCCCGCCTGCGCATCCGTTCAAGCCGCTGCCGGCGCTGCGGCTGTGCCTGGCCGCGCCTGACCGGCATGCCGCAACCGATGCGATCTTCGCCCACCTGTGGGAGCACGGCCGCCAGGGCGACAGCATCGAGGCGCTGGCGGACGTGGCGGCGGCGCTGGGCGTGACGGATCCTGCCGCCGCGATCGCGCGCGACGCCGTCAAGCGCGAGTTGCTGGCCAACGGCGAGGAAGCGCTGCGGCTGGGCGTGTTCGGCGTGCCCACCCTGCAGGTGCGCGGCGAGCTGTTCTGGGGCTGCGATGCCACCGCGCTTGCGCTGGCTTACGCCCGAGACGAAGCCACGCTGGATGCGCAGATGCGCCGCGTGGACGACATCCCCGCCGCGGTGCAGCGCGTTCCCGCGGGACGCCCGGCGCAATGACCGGCTTGCCGCCGCCGTCGAAGAAGAAGCTGGGCCTGGTAATCGACCTGGACACCTGCGTGGGCTGCCATGCGTGCGCGACCAGCTGCAAGGAGTGGAACGCCGGCGGCATCGCCGGGCCGCTCACCGACGAGCAGCCCTACGGCAAGGCGCCGCAGGGCGTGTGGTTCAACCGGGTGCACAGCTACGAACTGGCAGAAGAACCTGCACGTCCGGCGACGCCCAGCGCCGACGGCGCGGCCGCACAGCCGGCGATGACCCTGCACTTCCCGCGCAGCTGCCTGCACTGCGACACGCCCGCCTGCGTGACCGTGTGCCCCACCGGCGCCAGCTACAAGCGCGCCGAGGACGGCATTGTGCTGGTGGACGAGGACAAGTGCATCGGCTGCAAGCTGTGCAGCTGGGCCTGCCCGTACGGGGCGCGCGAGTACAGCGCCGTCGAAGGCGTGATGAAGAAATGCACGCTGTGCGTGGACCGCATCTACAACGACAAGCTTGAGGAAGCCGACCGCCAGCCGGCCTGCGTGCAGGCCTGCCCCACCCGCGCGCGCCACTTCGGCGACTTGGGCGATCCGGAGTCGGACGTTTCCAGGCTGGTCGCCGAGCGCGGCGGCGTGGCACTGATGCCCGAACTGGGCTACCAGCCCGTCAACCGCTACCTGCCGCCGCGGCCGCGCCGCGCCGGTCAGGACGGCACGCCCGACAACCCCACCCCACCGCGCGACGCCGCGCCTGCCGACGCGGCTTCGGCCGTGTCGCGCTGGCTGGGCCGCGCCCTGCGACGCTGAGCCCATGCATCCAGCCCTGTCCGTGATCTTCTTCACCACCCTGTCCGGCGCCGGGTACGGGTTGCTGGCCTGGGCCGGGCTGGTGCCGCTGGGGCTGCTGGGGCTGGGCGAGCCGTCGGCGTCGCTGCGTGGCCTGTTGCTGTGGTGTACCGGCATCGGCCTGGCGCTGGTGACGGCCGGGTTCCTCAGTTCGCTGGCGCACTTGGGCAAGCCGATGCGCACCTGGCGCGCGCTGTCGCAGTGGCGCAGCTCGTGGATGTCGCGCGAGGGCGTGCTGGCCATGGTGACCTACGTGCCAGCGCTGCTGTTGGCGGTGCTGCTGTGGTCGGGGCGCGGCGCCGGCTGGCCGCTGGCCGTGCTGGGGCTGCTGCTGGCCGCCTGCGCGCTGTCCACGGTGTGGGCCACCGGCATGATCTACGCCTCGCTGCGCACCATTCCCGCGTGGTCCATGAAGGCCGTGCCGGTGATCTACGTGATGTTCGCGCTGGGCACCGGCCTGGCGCTGGTGCTGGCGCTGGCGACCGTGCGGCTTGAGCTGGGGGTCACCGGCGCGCTGGCCTGGAGCCTGGTGGCGCAGGGCGCGCTGCTGGCCGCGATCAAGTGGCTGTACTGGCGCGAGATCGACCGCCAGGGCCTGCCGCAGACCCGCGGCGATGCCATCGGCCTGCCTGGCCGCAGCGCCAGCGTGTTCGAGCGGCCGCATACCGAAGCCAACTTCGTCACCCGCGAGATGGCGTTCGCGCTGGCCCGGCGCCATGGGCAGTCTCTGCGGCTTCTGGCGACGGTGCTGCTGGTGGGCGGGCCGCTGCTGGGCTGGCTGCTGGCGCTGACCGGCCTGCTGCCGGCGGCGGCGGCGCTGGGCGTGTCCGCGGTGCTGATGCTCGCCGGCGCCTTCGTCGAGCGCTGGCTGTTCTTCGCCCAGGCCCGGCACATCGTCACCCTGTACTACTAAGGCCGCAGGACCGTCGCGACAGGAGGGCGCCGCTACGGGCCATCGGAGTGGAAATTGCCGGCGTTGGCCGCCAGAATGGCGATGTAATCGGTTCCAGACGCCATGCTCACTCCCTTCTGGCTGGCCTTGGCGGGGCTTCCCGTCTTCCAGCAGCCGCTGCCCGAGGCCCCGCATCGCCCTGCCGCCATCGCCGTGGCGACAGGCGAGGCGTCGCTGCGCCGGCCCTGTCTGCGGCTGAACTGCCCGGCGCCGGAGTGGCAGCCGCCCAGCCCGGCACGGACCTACGCCTACCGCGACGCCGACGCGCAGCCGGTGCGCCGCGCGGTGCTGCCGGGGGCGCCCCGGCCCGGCCGACGCGCCCTGCCGGCGCCAGGCCGCGCCGACTGGGTCGCGCCGTACGCGGGACTGGACCGGGTAGGTGGGCGCTACGGCCGCCGCGTGGTGGATACCCCGGCCACGGACGTGGAGATCGAGATCGGCACCGGCTATCGCTGGCAGCCGTACGTGGACCACGGCGGCGCCGACACCGGCCCGGTGGCGCGCGGCCAGGTGCGGCTGCGGCAGAAGCTGGGCGAACACGCCCGCCTGCAGCAGCACACGCGGGTGGAATCCGGCCGCGACAACACCTTCGTCCGCAACTCGGTGGGGGTGGAGGTGGAACTGCGGCCGCACTGGAGCCTGCGCTCGGACGTGGAGGTCCGCCACGACACCGCCGCCGACGGCGGCAACGGCCGCACCGATGCCGAAGGCAGCGTGCGGGTGCAGTACGCGTTCTGAGCCGCGCCGCGCGCGCGCCCGATCAGCGGACCAGCATGGCGGCCGCGCCCTGCGCCAGCAGCGCCTGCGCCACGCGCTGCCCGAGCGCCTCGCCCGCGTCCAGTGCGCCGCTGGCGGCCGCCTGCACCAGGTGGCCGGCGCCGGCGTCGCCGACCAGGCCCTGCAGGTGCAGCGCATCGCCCACGCGCCGCGCGAATGCCGCCACCGGCACCTGGCAGCTGCCTTCCAGCGCGCGGTTGAGCGCACGTTCGGCCTCCACGCACAGGCGCGTCGGCGCATGGTCCAGCACCGCGACCAGCGCGTGCATGGCGCTGTCGTGCTGCAGGCATTCCACCGCGATCGCGCCCTGCGCCGGTGCCGGCAGCCAGTCCGGCGCGTCGAGCCGGGTGCGGATGCGCGCGTCGAATCCGAGCCGTTGCAGGCCCGCGCAGGCCAGCACGATGGCGTCGTAGTCGCCGGCATCCAGCTTGGCCAGCCGCGTGTTGACGTTGCCGCGCAGGTCGCGCAGCGCCAGGTCCGGCCGGCGCGCGCGCAGCTGGGCCTGGCGGCGCAGCGACGACGTGCCGACGCGTGCGCCGGGCGGCAGGTCGTCGATGCCGTCGAAACGGTTGCTCACGAACGCATCGGCATGGTCCGCGCGCTCCAGGATCGCGGGCATCGCGAAGCCCGGTTCCAGCTGCATCGGCACGTCCTTGAGCGAATGCACGGCGCAGTCGGCTTCGCCGCGCTGCATCGCTTCCTCCAGCTCCTTCAGGAACAGGCCCTTGCCGCCGATCGCCGACAGCGAACGGTCCAACACCTCGTCGCCGCGCGTGGACAGCGGCACCAGCGCCACGTCCAGGCCGGGATGCGCCGCGCGCAGCCGCGCGGCGACGTGCTCGGTCTGCCACAGGGCCAGCGGACTCTTGCGGGTGGCGATGCGCAGCGTCTTCATCGCCCTATTGTAGAAGCGGCTTGAGCCGCGACCCGGACCGCGCATGTCGGGACATCGATGCCGCCGCCGGGGCCAAGGCCGCCACGGCCGCGGCACAAGCCGCCGCTACAGGTGCTTCACCGTCTCGCGCACCTGGGCCACGCAGCGGCGGCTGACTTCCAGCGGCTGGCGGCCGTGGCGCAGGATCGCGTGCACGTGCCCGTCCACGCTGCGGCGCAGCTCCACCAGCTCGTGCCGCGCCACCAGGCAGTTGCGGTGGATGCGCACGAAGCGCTCACCGAATTCCTCCTCCAGCGACTTCAGCGATTCCTCGATCAGGTCCTCGCCGCGCGCGTGGTGGACCACCACGTACTTTTCCTCAGCCTGCAGGTAGTGCACGTCGTCGATCGGGATCAGCCGCAGCGAGCCGCGCATGCGCGCGCACAGGTGGGTGCGGCGCTTGCCGTTGCCGGCTTCCTCCGTGCTGCGGCGACCGGCCACGAAGCGGCGCGCGCGTTCCAGCGCGCCGGCCAGGCGCTCGGCCCGCACCGGCTTGACCAGGTAGTCCACCGCGTCGGCTTCGAACGCCGATAGCGCATGGGCGTCGTAGGCGGTGCAGAACACCACCGCCGGACGCGGCTCGAAGGCGGCCAGGTGGCGTGCGGCCTCCAGCCCGTCGATGCCCGGCATGGCGATGTCCAGCAGCACCAGGTCCGGCGCGTGGTCGGCGCAGGCATGCAGCGCGCTTTCGCCGTCCACCGCCTCGGCCACCACTTCCACGTCGCGCTCTTCGGCCAGCAGCGTGCGCAGGCGTTCGCGCGCCAGCGGCTCGTCATCGGCGATCACCACTTTCACGGCGCCACCTCCTTCGCTGCCGCGCCCCGTCGCAGCCCCCGTTGCCCAGGTCCGGCCTGCAACGCATCCGGTCCCCCGTTCAGGCCGATACTACAGGCTGATCGTAGCCACCCGCGCAGCCGCCCGCCACGCGCGTGCGCTCAGGTCGCGGCCTGGAACCGGCGCCCCATCCAAGACGACAGCGCGGCGATTTCCTCCGCGCAGACCTGGTGGGCCATGGGGTAGGCGTTCCATGCCACGTCGAAGCCGGCGTCGCGCAGCGCATCGCGGCTGCGCTTGCCGCCGGTGTACGGCACCACCGGGTCGTGCATGCCGTGGGCCATGAACACCGGCTGCGCGCGCGCGGCCGGGTCCATCGCCTGCACGGTCGCCTGGCCCAGCGGCAGGTAGGTGGACAGCGCGATGAGCCCCGCCAGCGGTTCGCGCCTGCGCACGCCCGCGGCCAGGGTGATCGCCCCGCCCTGCGAGAACCCGGCCAGCAGCACCCGCGACGCCGGGATGCCGCGCCCGGCCTCGCGCGCGATCAGCGCCTCGACCTGGGCCACCGACTGCTCCACGCCTTCGGCATCCGCCCGGTTCGAAAGGTCCATGTCGCGGATGTCGTACCAGGCCCGCATCGGCATGCCGCCGTTGATCGTGACCGGGCGCACCGGGGCGTGCGGGAACACGAACCGCAGCGCCGGCCAGTCCGGGCGCAGCAGTTCCGGCACGATCGGCACGAAGTCGTTGCCGTCCGCGCCCAGGCCGTGCAGCCACAGCACGGCCCAGGCCGGGTCGGGGCCGGTGGCGTGTTCGAGGGCGTCCAGCAGGGCGGCGTTCGATGCGGTCATGGGGTGCGCGATCCGGGCAGGGCGGCACAAGGTAACCAAACCCGCAGGCCGTGGCGCGGACGCGACACCGCGGCCCGCGCGCTGAACGGCGCGGGAGTTTCCGCTAGGCTGGCGCACCGTTTTCCCGACCGATACGCCCGATGGCCCCGCCCAGCCTCAAGACCCGCGCCCGCCTGTCCGAGGTCCGCTACGAGATCCGCGGAGAGCTGGCCCGGCGCGCCCGGGAGCTGGAGGCGCAGGGCCGCCAGCTGGTGAAGCTCAACATCGGCAACCCGGGCGCGTTCGGCTTCCGCGCGCCGGAGCACCTGCAGCGCGCCATCGCCGACCACATCCACGCGACCGACCCGTACACCCACCAGCAGGGCCTGCCGGAGGCGCGCGAGGCCATCGCCGCGTTCCATCGCGCGCGCGGCACGCCCAACGCCTCGCCCGAGCGCGTGTTCGTGGGCAACGGCGTGAGCGAGCTGATCGACATCTCGCTGCGCGCGCTGCTCAACCCCGGCGACGAGGTGCTGCTGCCTTCGCCCGACTACCCGCTGTGGAGCGCCGCCACGATCCTCAACGACGGGCGCCCGGTGTACTACCGCTGCGCGCCCGAACATTCCGACGACGGCATCGGCTTCCTGCCGGATCCGGATCAGATCGAGCACCTGGTGTCCCCGCGCACCCGCGCGATCGTGCTGATCAACCCCAACAACCCCACCGGCGCCAACTACCCGCGCGCGCTGCTGGAGCGGATCGTCGCCATCGCCCAGAAGCACGGGCTGCTGCTGATGAGCGACGAGATTTACGACGGGATCCTGTACGAAGGCGAGGCGTTCCAGCCGCTGGCGCCGCTGGCCGGCGACCACCCGTGCCTGAGCTTCGGCGGCCTGTCCAAGGTGCACCGCGCCTGCGGCTGGCGCGTGGGCTGGGCGGTGCTGTCCGGCGATCCGCTGGCCAGCGGCGATTTCCACCACGCCATGGACCTGCTCGGCGCGCTGCGCCTGTGCGCCAACGTGCCCGGGCAGTTCGCGA
>CAYRNF010000003.1:0-284058 GCA_964425695.1 uncultured Pseudoxanthomonas sp. | reverse complement strand
CGGCGGCCTGGCGTGAACTCAGGCGCTCCTTGGTCTGCCCGCTGAACTGCGGATCGGTCATCTTCAGCGACAGCACGAAGGCGACGCGGTCCCACACGTCCTCCGGCGCCAGCTTGACGCCGCGTGGCAGCAGGTTGCGGAAGTCGCAGAACTCGCGCAGCGCGTCGGTGAAGCCGGTACGCAGGCCGTTGACGTGGGTGCCGTGCTGCGCGGTGGGAATCAGGTTGACGTAGCTTTCCTGCACCAGCTCGCCTTCCGGAACCCAGGCCACCGCCCAGTCCACGATCTCGGTATCGCGCGCCAGGCGCCCCACGAAGATGTCCGGCGGCAGCAGTTCGCGGCCGGCCAGTTCGCCGCGGATGTAGTCGCGCAGGCCGTCTTCGTAATGCCAGCGGTCGCGTTCGCCGGTGGCTTCCTCGAACAGCGTCACCGTCAGCCCCGGGCACAGCACCGCCTTGGCGCGCAGCAGGTGGCGCAGCGCGCGCGCGCTGAACTTGGGCGAATCGAAGTAGCCCGCGTCGGGCCAGAACCGCAGCCGCGTGCCGGTGTTCTTCTTGCCCACGCTGCCCACGGTGGTCAGCGCCGACGCGCGGTCGCCGTTGGCGAAACCCATGTGGTACTCGCTGCCGTCGCGCTTGATGAACACGTCGACCCGCGTGGACAGCGCGTTGACCACGCTGACGCCCACTCCATGCAGGCCACCGCTGAAGGTGTAGTTCTGGTTGCTGAACTTGCCGCCGGCGTGCAGGCGCGTGAGGATCAGTTCGACGCCCGGGATCTTCTCCTCCGGATGGATGTCCACCGGCATGCCGCGGCCGTCGTCGGACACCTCGCAGCTGCCGTCCTTGTGCAGGACCACGTCGATCTGGCGGGCATGGCCGGCGAGCGCCTCGTCCACCGCGTTGTCGATCACCTCCTGCGCCAGGTGGTTGGGGCGCGTGGTGTCGGTGTACATGCCGGGCCGGCGCTTGACCGGGTCCAGCCCGGACAGGACTTCGATGTCGGCGGCGTTGTAGCGGGTGCTCATGCGGATCCGTGGGGCGTGCGAACCGATAGTCTAGTGCGTGGCACGGTGGCGATTCAGCTTGGAAGCCTAGAATCCCTGGACGACCGGGCACCACGACGCCCGGACGCGAGGCAGTGCCATGAAATTCAAGAACGTCCTGCTGTTCGTTTCCGCCGTGGCCCTGCTGGCCGCAGGCAACGCCGCCGCGCAGAACGCGCAGGTCGAGGCGGCGTCCAGAGACGCCAGCGCCGAACAGGCCGCGGCGAAGGCCAAGGCGGAGGCCGAAGCCAAGCGCAAGGCCGAGGCCGCGAAGGCCAAGGCGAACGAGCGCTCCAAGACCGGCGACGAAGACGAAGAGGAAGAAGAGGAACCCTGATCGCCAACTGTGGCGGTCCCCCGGCGCCCCGCATTGCGGGGCGTCTTCGCTTGCGGCCCCGGAAACGCGGCTGCGGGCGCCGCGTTCGCGCCCTGCGGACCCAGCCGGTAGAATGCGCCTTTCCAGCACCCCGACCCGCCATGACCGCCACCGGTTCCGCCACACCCCTCATCTTCGTCACCGGGGGCGTGGTGTCCTCGCTGGGTAAGGGCATCGCCGCCGCCTCGCTGGCCGCGATCCTCGAGGCCCGTGGCCTGCGGGTCACGATGATGAAGCTGGATCCGTACATCAATGTCGATCCGGGCACCATGAGCCCGTTCCAGCACGGCGAGGTCTACGTCACCGACGACGGCGCCGAAACCGACCTGGACCTGGGCCATTACGAGCGCTTCGTCAACGTGCGCCTGTCCGGCGCCAATTCGATCACCACCGGCAAGATCTACGAGAACGTGATCCGCAAGGAGCGCCGCGGCGACTACCTGGGCGCCACGGTGCAGGTGATCCCGCACATCACCGACGAGATCAAGCGCAGCATCGACGCGGCCACCGCCGGTTACGACGTTGCGCTGGTGGAGATCGGCGGCACGGTGGGCGACATCGAGTCGCTGCCATTCCTGGAGGCCATCCGCCAGATCCGTACCGAGCGCGGCGCGGAGAAGGCGCTGTTCATGCACCTCACCCTGGTGCCGTACATCGCCGCCGCCGGCGAACTCAAGACCAAGCCCACGCAGCACTCGGTGAAGGAACTGCGCAGCATCGGCATCCAGCCCGACGTGCTGCTGTGCCGCAGCGAGCAGCCGCTGCCGGACGGCGAGCGCCGCAAGATCGCGCTGTTCACCAACGTGCCGGAGAAGGCCGTCATCTCCGCGGTGGACCTGGACAACATCCACAAGATCCCGATGTGGCTGCACGCGCAGGGGCTGGACCAGATCGTGGTGGAACGGCTGGGCCTGGCGCAGCGCGCCGCGGCTTCCGCCGACCTGTCGCAATGGCTGGACGTGGTGGACGCGGCCGAGCACCCGATCGACGACGTCACCATCGCCCTGGTGGGCAAGTACGTGGACCACAAGGACGCGTACAAGTCCGTGGGCGAGGCGCTCAAGCACGGCGGCATCCGCCAGCGTACGCGCGTGACCGTGAAGTGGCTCGAATCGCAGGACGTGGAGCGCGAGGGCGCCGACGTGGCGCTGGCCGGGGTGGACGGGATCCTGGTGCCCGGCGGCTTCGGCGACCGCGGCTTCGAGGGCAAGGTGCTCACCGCGCGATATGCCCGCGAGCACGGCGTGCCGTATTTCGGCATCTGCTACGGCATGCAGGCGGCGGTGGTGGACGTGGCACGCAACGTCGCCGGCCTGGAGGGCGCCAACAGCACGGAGAACGACAGGCAGTCGCCGCATCCCGTGATCGGCCTGATCACCGAGTGGCGCACCAAGTCCGGCGACGTGGAGCGCCGCAGCGAGGACAGCGAACTGGGCGGCACCATGCGCCTGGGGCTGCAGGAGCAGCGGGTGAAGCCCGGCACGCTGGCGCACCGCATGTACGGCAAGGACGTGGTCGGCGAGCGCCACCGCCACCGCTACGAATTCAACAACCGCTACCGCACCCAGCTCGAAGACGCCGGCCTGGTCATCTCGGCCAAGTCCATGGACGACCTGCTGGTGGAGATGGTGGAACTGCCCGAAGCGCAGCATCCGTGGTTCCTGGCCTGCCAGGCGCATCCCGAATTCCTGTCCACGCCGCGCACCGGGCATCCGCTGTTCGTGGGCTTCATCCGCGCCGCGCGCGAACACAAGGCCAACGCGGGCAAGGCGGGCGGCCTGCTGAAGGAGGCCAGCGCATGAAACATGGTCGTGGGCGCGGCTGCAGCCGCGGATCTTGGATCTTCTCGTCGGCCCGCTGCGAAAAGCGCGCGGCTCCCGCCGCTCCTACCGGGACACCTTCATGAGACTGTGCGGTTTCGACGTCGGACTGGACAAGCCGTTCTTCCTGATCGCAGGCCCCTGCGTGGTCGAAAGCGAGCAGCTGCAGCTCGACGTGGCCGGCCAGCTCAAGGAGATCACCTCCGCGCTGGGCATCCCCTTCATCTTCAAATCCAGTTTCGACAAGGCCAACCGCACCTCGCACGCCAGCTTCCGCGGCCCGGGCATGGAAGAGGGCCTGCGCGTGCTGGCGGAGGTGAAGCGACAGATCGGCGTACCGGTGCTGACCGACGTGCACGAGTACACGCCGATGGACGAAGTGGCCTCGGTGGTGGACGTGCTGCAGACGCCCGCGTTCCTGGTGCGCCAGACCGACTTCATCACCAAGGTCTGCGCGGCCGGCAAGCCGGTCAACATCAAGAAGGGCCAGTTCCTGTCGCCGTGGGACATGAAGCCGGTCGTCGAGAAGGCGAAGGCGACCGGCAACCAGGACATCATGGTCTGCGAGCGCGGCGCCAGCTTCGGCTACAACAACCTGGTATCGGACATGCGCAGCTTGAGCGTGATGCGCGACACCGGCTGCCCGGTGGTGTTCGACGCGACCCACTCGGTGCAGCTGCCGGGCGGGCAGGGCACCAGCAGCGGCGGCCAGCGCGAGTTCGTGCCGGTGCTGTCGCGCGCGGCGGTGGCGGTGGGCATCAGCGGCCTGTTCATGGAAACCCATCCCGATCCCGCCAAGGCGCTGAGCGACGGCCCCAATGCGTGGCCGCTGCCGAAGATGAAGGCGCTGCTGGAAACGCTCCAAGAACTTGACCGGGTTGCCAAGCGCGGCGGCTTCCTCGAGAGCGTTCGCACATGAACCGGGACGTACGGACCCCCCCTTGGCAGTGCCGCCTCAGTCAAGTGCTCGCTGTGCCGGCCGTCGCCATTGGCCTTGCGCTGGTTGCGCCAGTGCTTGCTCAAGGGCTGCTGCAAACGCCAGACGGCAGATTGATGACCACGGTGCTGGGCAAGCCGACTGAACTGAAGCCATCGAAGTTCTGCATCCGCGGGAGCCGCTCCTTGCCAGATGAGAAGCCGGATGCATCGGCATGTGCCGGTCTAGACGTCGCCGAGTTCGCCCCATTGGACCTGGGCGAGTTTATCGGGCTGCATGACGCTTCCGAAGCATTGTCGCGATGCATACTCGCCTACGAATTGCGCAATCCGAAACCCGATTTCTTCGGCAAGAACATGGATGACAAGCTGTGGCGTCAGACGATCAAGTCCGGCAAGGCCCGGGAGATGTTCGTCGAAGCGAGCGGATTGCCCGATTTCATCGGCCGCGCTGAGGTCGATGCGATGAGCGACGGGGGAGCGAAGAAGCGCTTCCCCGAGGTCATCTGGGCGCTGCAGAACTATGCGATGGGTGCGGATCGCAAGCAGGTCGAATCAGTTCGCGCGAGGGCGATCTACGCCAAGTACACGGCCATGGGGACGAAGGGAGAATGCATCCCCGGCGAAACCTTCAATCGTTTACTCGATAAAGCCAGCAATCAATGAAAATTTCCAAGATCCACGCCCGCGAAATCCTCGACAGCCGCGGCAACCCCACGCTAGAAGCGGAAGTCACCCTCGCCGACGGCAGCTTCGGCCGCGCGATGGTGCCTTCGGGGGCATCGACCGGCACCAAGGAAGCGGTGGAACTGCGCGACGGCGACAAGACCCGCTACCTGGGCAAGGGCGTGCGCAAGGCCGTCGACCACGTCAATACCGCCATCGCGCAGGCGTTGGCCGGCTTCGATGCCGCGGACCAGGCCGCGCTGGACAAGCGTCTGATCGACCTGGACGGCACCGAGAACAAGGGGCGGCTGGGCGCCAACGCGCTGCTGGGCGTGTCGATGGCCAGCGCGCACGCGGTAGCCGCGTCGCGCAAGCTGCCGCTGTGGCAGTACATCGCCGGGATCGGCGCGCGGCCGGATGGCTGGCAGCCCACGTTGCCGGTGCCGATGATGAACATCATCAACGGCGGCGCCCACGCCGACAACAACGTGGACCTGCAGGAGTTCATGGTGCTGCCGGTGGGCGCTTCCAGCTTCGCCGAGGCGCTGCGCGCCGGCACCGAGATCTTCCATGCGCTCAAGTCGGTGCTCAAGGGGCGCGGCCTGAGCACGGCGGTGGGCGACGAAGGCGGCTTCGCGCCCGACCTGCGCAGCAACGCCGAGGCGCTGGACACGATCCTGGAGGCGATCGGCAAGGCCGGCTACGCAGCCGGCGAGGAAGTGCTGCTGGGTCTGGACGTGGCCTCCACCGAGTTCCACGACAACGGCAAGTACCACCTGGTTGGCGAGAACAAGCGCCTGACCAGCGAACAGTTCACCGACTTCCTGGCCGACTGGTGCCGCCAGTACCCCATCGTCACCATCGAGGACGGCATGGCCGAAGACGACTGGGCCGGCTGGAAGATGCTCACCGAGCGCGTCGGCGGCAAGGTGCAGCTGGTGGGCGACGACCTGTTCGTGACCAATCCGCGCATCTTCCGCGACGGCATCCAGCAGCGCGTGGCCAACGCGATCCTGATCAAGGTGAACCAGATCGGCACGCTGACCGAGACGCTGGAGGCCATCGCCATGGCCGACGCGGCGGGCTACGCGGCGATCGTGTCGCACCGTTCGGGCGAGACCGAGGACACCACCATCGCCGACATCGCCGTGGCGACCACCGCCACGCAGATCAAGACCGGCTCGCTGTGCCGCAGCGACCGCGTGGCCAAGTACAACCAGCTGCTGCGCATCGAAGAGGCACTGGGCGCGCAGGCGCGGTATGCCGGCCGCGACGCGTTCGTGTCGCTGCGGCGCTGAAGCCGGCTTCGTGCGCAAGCTCGCGCTGCTGCTGCTGGTCCTGGCCGCCCTGCTGGCCTGGCTGCAGTACCGCCTGTGGTTCGGCAAGGGCGGGCAGCGCGAAGTCGATGCGCTACAGGCACAGGTGACGCAGCAGGCCTACGCCAACACCGGGCTGCAGCAGCGCAACGACGTGCTGGCGGCGGAGGTGAAGGACCTCAAGTCCGGCGAGGCCGCCATCGAGGAGCGCGCGCGCAGCGAGCTGGGCATGATCAAGCCGGGCGAGACGTTCTACCGCGTGGTCGACGACCGCAAGACAGCCGCGCCCGCATCCGGTCGGCAGCCCGTGGACGCGGAGACGCCTTGAGCGGGGAGACCGCGCGCGGCGTGTGGGCGATCGTGCCTGCGGGTGGCCGTGGAGCGCGCTTCGGCGGGAGCGTGCCCAAGCAGTACGTGCAGGTGGCCGGCGGACCGCTGATCGCGCACACGCTGCAGGCCCTGCTGCTGCATCCGGGCGTCGCCGGCGCGATCGTGGCGCTCCCGCCCGCGGATGCGCACTGGCCCGGATACACGTCGCTTGCCGGCAAGCCGATCCTGGCATGCGAAGGGGGAGCGACGCGGGCGGATTCGGTGCTGGCCGCCTTGCAGGCGCTGCCGGACGAAGTGCGCGCGGACGACTTCGTGCTGGTGCACGACGCAGCGCGCCCGCTGCTGCGCCACGCCGACCTCGATGCGCTGCTGGAACGCGGCCGCAACGATCCGGTGGGCGCGATCCTGGCGGCGCCGGTGCGCGACACCCTCAAGCGCGCCGGCGACGATGGCGGGATCGACGCCACGCAGCCGCGTGAACGCCTGTGGCGCGCGCTGACCCCCCAGCTGTTCCGCCGCCTGCAGCTCACCCGAGCGCTGGAAGCCGCGCGCGATGCGGGCGTCGCTCCCACCGACGAGGCCATGGCCATGGAGCGCCTGGGCCACCGCCCGCTGCTGGTGGAAGGCAGCGAGGACAACCTCAAGGTCACCACCCCCGCCGACCTGGCCTACGTGGAATACCTCCTGCGCACGCACGCGACGCGGCAGGCGCCTTAGGAGCGCGGCAGCGATGCGCGGTTCGCGCCTTGCGTGCACACCCAGGCGCCTGCGGTTGGACCCGCTCCTACAATGTCCGCCCCAACCCCAAGGCCCGCCTCGATGGACTTCCGGATCGGACATGGCTACGACGTGCACGCCTTCGGCGACGGCGACCACCTGATGCTCGGTGGCGTGCGCGTGCCGCACGAGCGCGGCGTGCAGGCGCACAGCGACGGCGACGTGGCGATCCACGCACTGTGCGACGCCATGCTGGGCGCGCTGGCGCTGGGCGACATCGGCGTGCACTTCCCGCCGTCGGATCCGCGCTGGAAGGACGCGGACAGCCGTGCGTTCCTGCGCCACTGCGATGCGCTGCTGCGCGCACGCGGCTGGCAGGTGGGCAACTGCGACATCACCGTGGTGTGCGAACGGCCGAAGGTCGGCCCGCACGCGGAGGCGATGCGGGCGCTGCTGGCCGCCGACCTGGGCATTGAGGTGGACCAGGTCAGCGTGAAGGCCACCACCAGCGAGCGGCTGGGTTTCACCGGGCGCGGCGAAGGCATCGCGGCGCAGGCGGTGTGCCTGCTCGTGCGCACGTGAGCGCCAGCCAGGACCCGGCGCTGCCGCGCGCGCACGGCCCCGCGGTGCTCGAAGCATTGGTGCGTTCGGTACCCGAAGACTTCTTGGTGGAGGAACTCGACGCGTTCGAGCCCAGCGGCGCGGGCGAACACCTGCTGCTGACCGTGCGCAAGCGCGGCATGAACACCGTGCACGCCGCCAGGCGCATTGCGCAGTGGGCGGGCGTGGCCGAATCCGCGATCGGCTATGCCGGACTGAAGGACCGCCATGCGCTCACCACGCAGCGCTTCAGCGTGTGGATGCCGGGCCGGCCCGCGCCTGACCCTGCGAGGCTGGCTGACCGTGCGGCCGCCACCGGCGACGCATCCGGGGAACGGCTCGAGGTGCTGCAGGCCGTCTGGCACGCGCGCAAGCTGCCGCGCGGCGCGCTGGCCGGCAACCGGTTCACGCTGCGCCTGCGCGAGGTGCGGGGCGACACCGCCGCCATCGACGCGCGCCTGCGCCGGATCGCCGGATCCGGCGTCCCCAACTATTTCGGCGAGCAGCGCTTCGGGCGCGAGGGCGACAACGTCGCCGCCGCGCTGGCCATGTTCGGCGGGCGCCGCGTGCCGCGCGAGAAGCGCTCGCTGCTGCTGTCGGCCGCGCGATCGGAACTGTTCAACCGCGTGCTCGCTCGGCGCGTGCGCGATGGCAGCTGGAACCGCGGCCTGGACGGCGAGGTGTGGATGCTGGATGGCAGCCGCAGTGTGTTCGGCCCGGAGCCGCCCAGCGAAGCGCTCGCCGCACGCGCGGCGGCGTTCGACATCCATCCCACCGCGCCGCTGTGGGGACGGGGCGCACTGCGCACCGCCGCCGCGGCGCGCGCGCTAGAAACCAACGCACTGGACGCACCGGACGCATCGGCGTTGCGGGCCGGCCTGGAGCGCGCCGGGCTTTCCCAGGAACGGCGCGCCACGCGGATGCGTGCGACCGGCCTGGCCTGGAGCCACCCGGAGCCCGGGAGCCTGGTCCTGCGGTTCGAGCTGCCCGCCGGCAGTTACGCCACCTGCGTACTGGACGAAATCGGACACGTATCCGCGCCGCGCGGGTGATTCGCGCCGCCTGTCGGAAGTGCCCGTTCCGGCACTGGCACCGCGCACGGCGCGGCGTATAAGCCGAAGCATGCCCGGGCATGGGGCCGGGGCGTGCGGAGGAGGACGGGATATGAAACCGATGCTCAAGTTCGCCGTGGCATTCGCTGCGACCAGCCTGTTGGCCGCGTGCGCCAGTTCGCAGGAACAGGCGTCCTACAACGCGCCTACGCGGGTCGAGAAACCTGGTTCGGTCGTGACCGACAGCGCCTATGTCGCGCAAGTCGAACGCGTCGCGCGCCGCCGCGGCATTTACCTGCAGTGGGTCAACATGCCCACCAAGCGCACGCCCGACCAGTAACTACCGCTTCGCTCAGCGCCTCGCGCTGAGCAGCACCAGCACGGCACCCGTGCCGCCCTGCGCGGGCGGCGCGGAATGGAACGCGAGCACGTCCGCGCGCTGGCGCAGCACGCGGTCCACCAGGTTCTTCAGCACGGGCACGCCGGTCCCCGATCCGGTGCCCTTGCCGTGCACCACCCGCACGCACGCCGCATCCGCATCCAAGGCCTGGCGCAGGAATTCCCGCAGCAGGCGCTCGGCGGTGCGCGCGTCGGCGCCGTGCAGGTCCAGTTCGTCCATGGCCGCGTACTCGCCGCGCGCCAGCCGGCGCAGCACGCGCGCAGGCACATGGTCGCGTCGGTACGCCAGGAAATCCCCGGCCTCGATCGCGTCGCCCGACAACAGCCGCGCGAAGTCGCTGCGCGCCGCTTCCTCGTCGCGCTGCGCCATGCGCGCCGCCGGGCGCGGGCGCGGAGGCGCCGGCGATGGTGCGCGTTCGGGCAGCCGCCGCACCGGGCCGATCGCATCGCGGAACAGCGCCGCGTCGTCGCCATCGTCCAGTGGCGGCACGCTGGATGCCGCATCGTCGCGCTCGCCGGGCTTGCGTTGTCGGGCCATGGCGCAAGCGTAGCGGCTCCAGGCGGATGTCGGCAGCGCGCACGGCAGGCGGCAAGGCCGTTCCGCTATGATGCCCGCGATCCAACCGGAAGCCGATTCCACGATCCATGCGTGTCCTGGTCAGCAACGACGATGGCGTCGACGCCCCCGGCATCCGCGCCCTCGCCGAGGGGCTGCGCGAGGCCGGGCACGATGTCCTTGTGGTCGCGCCGGACCGCGACCGCTCCGGAGCCAGCAATTCGCTGACCCTGGATGCCCCGGTGCGGGTCGCCAGCGCGGGCGAACCCAACCGCTGGCGCGTGTACGGCACGCCGACGGACTGCGTGCACGTGGCGATCACCGGCATGCTCGAGGTCGAGCCCGACATCGTGGTGTCCGGCATCAACAACACCGCCAACCTCGGCGACGACGTGATCTACTCCGGCACCGTCGCCGCGGCGATGGAAGGCCGCTTCCTGGGGTTTCCCGCCATCGCGATGTCGCTGTGCACCGCTGACCACGATGGCAAGCACTACCAGACCGCCGCGCGCGCGGCGGTCGAGCTGGTGGCGCGGCTGGTCACCGACCCGCTGCCCGCCGATACCATCCTCAACGTCAACGTGCCCGACGTGCCTTGGGAAGACGTGCGCGGCTTCGAGGTCACGCGCCTGGGCAACCGGCACCGCGCCGAGCCGTGCATCCAGCAGAACGATCCGCGCGGCCGCAGCTGGTGGTGGATCGGCGCGGCCGGCCCCGAGCAGGACGCCGGCCCCGGCACGGATTTCCATGCGGTGCGCACCGGCCATATCTCGATCACGCCGATCCATGTCGACCTGACCCGTTACCAGGCGCTGGAACAGGTCTCGAGCTGGGTGGATGGCCTGGCCAACGCGCTGACGTCCACGCGGTGAGTCCCGGCCTGCGACTGAAGCCGGAAGCGATCGGGGTCGGCATGACCTCGCAGCGCGTGCGCGACCGTCTGATCGAGCGCCTGCGCACCGGCGCGCATCCGGGCGGCGGCATCCGCGACGAGCGCGTGCTCAACGCGATCCGCACCGTGCCCCGGCACCTGTTCGTGGACGAAGCGCTGGCCGCGCGCGCGTACGAGGACAACGCGCTGCCCATCGGCCATGGCCAGACCATCTCGCAGCCGTGGGTGGTGGCCAAGATGACCGAAGCCGTGCTCGAACGCATGGATCCCGCCGCGCTGCATCCGCAGACGCTGCAGCCGCTGGCGTTCGAGCCGCCGGCGGCGTCGTCGCGCGCGCCCAAGGTGCTGGAGATCGGCACCGGCTCCGGCTATCAGGCGGTGGTCCTGGCCGCGCTCGGCATGCAGGTGTACACGGTGGAGCGCATCGGCGACCTGCTGCGCACCGCGCGCAAGCGGTTCCGCTCGCTGGGCCTCAGCATCCGCAGCAAGCACGACGACGGCCGCATCGGCTGGGCCGAAAACGGCCCCTACGACGCGATCGTGGTCACCGCCGGCGCGCCGGCGCTGGTGGACGCGCTGACCGCGCAGCTGGCGCCCGGAGGCACGCTGGTGGCGCCGGTGGGCGGCGCGGGCGCGCAGTCGCTGCTGATGCTGCGCAAGGACGCGGCCGGCGCCGTGACCGAACACAACCTGGCGCAGGTGGTGTTCGTGCCGCTGCTGTCCGGACTGGTGGACTGATGACGAAGGAAGACCCGATGGCCGAAGCCGGTGGATCCCAGGCGCGCGACGCGTCGCTGGGCGAGCAGCTGGCCGCGATCATCGAACAGCTGCCGGAGGACTCGATCACCCTGGGCGAGCTGCTCGATGTCTTCGGCGAAGACGGACTGCTGCTGCTCACCGCGCTGCTGACGCTGGTGTTCTTGATCCCGGTGTCGATTCCCGGCGTCAGCACGGTGTTTGGCGGCGCGATCCTGTTGATCGGGATCAGCCGCCTGCTGGGCAGGCCGCCCTGGATCCCGGGCCGCCTGCGCGACAAGTCGCTGCCCGCGGCCAAGCTGCGGCCGGCGCTGTCGGGCGGCATGGCCTGGGTGCGCAGGCTCGAGCGGGTGAGCCGTCCGCACCGGCTGCGTGCATTGGTGGACGGACGCGCCGCTGGATTGTTCAACAACCTCGCGTTCATCCTGGCCGCGGTGCTGCTGATGGCGCCGTTCGGATTCGTGCCGTTCAGCAACACGCTGCCGGGCGTCGCGCTGTTGCTGTACGCGATCGGCTTCATCCAGCGCGACGGCGTCGCGGTCCTGCTCGGCCATCTGGCCAACGTCGCCACCATCGTCTACTTCGGTATCCTCATCACCGGTGGCGGACTGGCCGTGCGCGAGCTCATGCAGCGCGCGACCGGCGGCTGATCGTTGGAAGGATCGATGCACGCGCGGATGCAAGGCGACACGCCCGAACCTCGCCCCTCGTCGGGCCGGGACACGACACGCTTTCCTCCGGTCGCACGCATGGCGAAGCCGCTCGCGATCGCCGCTTTCATCGTGCTGCTTGCCGGCTGCGCCAGCAGCAGGGTGGTGCAGGGGCCGCGCAGCGGCGCGGCGCGGCCCGCGCCGGCGGTGAAGGTGTCCAAACCCAAATACGGCGCGACCCACGTCGTGCGGCGCGGCGAGACGGTGTACCGCATCGCCACCAACAATGGCATCACCGCGTTGGACCTGGCGCTGTGGAACGCCATCCCGCCGCCGTACACGATCCATCCCGGGCAACGCCTGAAGCTCTACCCGGGCGGCACCACGTATCCGCAGCGGCCGGTGGCATCGCGCCCGGCCACGGCTTCCGGGCGGCCCGCGCCGCAGCGGCCGGCCTCGTCCACGCCCGCGCCGGTCTACGCGCCGGCCACGTCCAACCTGGGCTGGCGCTGGCCCACCGACGGGCAGCTCATCGCGCGCTTCGTGTCCGGCGATCCGACCAAGCAGGGCATCGACGTGGCAGGGACCGGCGGCCAGCCGGTCCGCGCTGCCGCCGACGGCGTGGTGGTGTATTCCGGCTCGGGGCTGGTGGGCTACGGCGAGCTCATCATCGTCAAGCACAACGAGCAGTGGCTTTCCGCCTATGGCCACAACCGCGCGCGGCTGGTCAACGAAGGCGCCCTGGTCAAGGCCGGCCAGCAGATCGCCGAAATGGGGCGCAGCGGCGCGGCTCGCGACATGCTGCACTTCGAGATCCGCTACAACGGCAAGCCGGTGGATCCGCTGCAATACCTGCCCAGGCGCTGAGGCGCCATTCCGCTGCGGCAGGCGCGGATCCCCGGCCCGGCGCAGCGCGCCGGGCGTTCGCGGCCGCTCAATCCGGGGATCGCGGGCAACGGCCGCTCACCCGCTACTACCGCGAGCCGGTGGATCCGCTTCAATACCTCCCCAAGTGCTGACGGGGCTCCGGCGTGCTGCGCCCGGATCGAGTCGCCAGGCGAGTCGCCGCCGCCGCCGCGGGCGGGGCACCTAGGCCAGTACGAATCCCGCGACCACCCGCCGGCCTTCGGCCGCCAGCACGTTGAAGGTGCGAGCGGCCGCAGCGTTGATCATGCTCTCCAGGCCGACGCCGCGCGACAGGCAGGCGGCCTGCAGCTCGGGGGCTGGAAAGGCCTGCACATCGCCGCATCCCAGCAGCACCAGCTCCGGTGCCTGGGCCAGCAGCGGCTCCAAGTCGGTCAGGGTCAGGGCATCGATGGCGCGCACCGGCCAGTCCTCGATCAGCCGGTCCGGAGCGATGACGAAGCTGGTGTCGAGCCGACGCTCGTTGACCAGCGCATGGCGCCCGTCGGCGCCGCGGAGCACGAACGCGTGGTCGGGGCGGTCCAGGTGCAACTGCATCGTCGCCGCCTTGTCAGGCCCTGGGCAGCACGATCTGGCGCTTGTCGCGCGAGGGGCGGTAGAGCACCGCGGTGTGGCCGATGCGCTGCACCAGCGCCGCATCGGTCCGTTCGGCGATCTGCGCGATCATCGCGTCGCGGGCATCGCGGTCTTCGCCCGCCACCTTCACCTTGATGAGCTCGTGGTGTTCCAGCGCACCGTTGATCTCGGCCAGCAGCGCATCCGTCACGCCCTTGCCCCCCACCTGCAGCATCGCCTTCAGCTCGTGCGCCTGTCCGCGCAGGAAACGGGTCTGGGCGGAGGTCAACTGCGTTGGCATAGGGAAAAATGCAGGAAAAACGGGCGTTTAGCGTATCATGCGAGGCGCGACCGTGGCCGTCCGGCCCACCGACTGGCTTCCGCATGGCGACCCGCAGCAAATCGAGCCAGCGCTGGCTCAGGGAACATTTCTCCGACCCGTTCGTGAAGAAGGCGCAGGCCCAGGGCCTGCGCTCGCGGGCGGCGTACAAGCTGGAAGAGCTGGTCGCGCGCGACCAGCTGCTCAAGCCGGGCATGGCGGTGGTGGACCTGGGCGCGGCCCCAGGCGGGTGGTCGCAGTGGGTCCGGCAGGAACTCGACCGGATCGGCCCGTCGCAGCCGGGTCGGGTGATCGCGCTGGACATCCTGGAGATGCCCTCGCTTGCCGGCGTGGACTTCCTTCATGGCGATTTCAGGGAGGATGCCGTCCTATCGCAGCTGGAAGCCGCGCTGGACGGGCTACCGGTGGACCTTGTGCTGTCGGACATGGCCCCCAATAAAAGCGGTGTGGATGCGGTGGACCAGCCGCGGGCGATGCACCTGGCGGAACTGGCGATGGACTTCGCCGATCGCCATCTCAAGCCCGGTGGCGCGTTCCTGATCAAGCTGTTCCAGGGCGTCGGGTTCGACGATTACGTGCGGGAGCTGCGGCGGCGGTACGCCAAGGTGGCGATCCGCAAGCCGGCCGCCTCGCGCAAGCGCTCGCCGGAGGTGTATGCGCTGGCGCAGGGCAAGCTGGCGCAGATGAAGCAGGCCGGATGAAGCCGGAAGTGCGTTCCATTTAGTAAGGTGGCCGGGCCGCAGGGCCCCGCGCGGGACAACAGGATGAACGACTTGGTCAAGAACTTGATGCTGTGGGTGGTGGTCGCCGTCGTGCTGATGGTGGTCTTCCAGAGCTTCAGTCCGAAACTGGCCGGTGCGGCGAGCACCGAGGTCCAGTATTCGCAGTTCCTGCAGGACGTGCGTGCCAACAAGATCAGCAAGGTCGACATCGCCGAGGACGAGTCCACGGTGTCGTTCGAACGCAAGGACGGCAGCAAGGGCACCACGATCGCCCCGCGTCGCGACCAGCGCCTGGTGGACGACCTGGTCAACCACCAGGTCGAGTTCAAGCAGGCGCCGCCGAAGCAGGGAAGCATCCTGCTGTCGCTGCTGCTGAACTTCCTGCCGATGCTGCTGTTCATCGGCATCTGGATCTACTTCATGCGCCAGATGCAGCAGGGCGGCAGCAAGGGCGCGATGTCCTTCGGCCGCTCGCGCGCCAAGCTGCTCAACGAGGACCAGACCAAGGTCACCTTCGGCGACGTGGCCGGTTGCGACGAGGCCAAGGAAGAGGTGCAGGAGCTGGTGGAGTTCCTGCGCGATCCGACCAAGTTCCAGAAGCTCGGCGGCAAGATCCCGCGCGGCGTGCTGATGGTGGGGCCGCCCGGTACCGGCAAGACGCTGCTGGCCAAGGCGATCGCCGGCGAAGCCAAGGTGCCGTTCTTCAGCATTTCCGGCTCCGACTTCGTGGAGATGTTCGTGGGCGTGGGCGCCAGCCGCGTGCGCGACATGTTCGAACAGGCCAAGAAGCACGCGCCGTGCATCATCTTCATCGACGAGATCGACGCGGTGGGCCGCCACCGCGGCGCCGGGCTGGGCGGCGGCCACGACGAGCGCGAGCAGACGCTCAACCAGTTGCTGGTCGAGATGGACGGTTTCGAGGGCGGTGAGGGCGTGATCGTGGTCGCCGCGACCAACCGTCCGGACGTGCTGGACCCGGCGCTGCTGCGCCCGGGCCGGTTCGACCGCCAGGTGGTGGTGGGCCTGCCCGACGTGAAGGGCCGCGAGCAGATCCTGCGCGTGCACATGCGCAAGGTACCGCTGGCCGACGACGTGGAATCGATGGTCGTCGCGCGCGGCACGCCGGGCTTCTCGGGCGCGGACCTGGCCAACCTGGTCAACGAGGCGGCGCTGTTCGCCGCGCGCGAGAACGGCAAGGAAGTGCGCATGGAGCACTTCGACAAGGCGCGCGACAAGATCATGATGGGCGCCGAGCGCCGTTCGATGGCCATGAGCGAGCAGGAAAAGACGCTCACCGCCTACCACGAGGCCGGCCACGCCATCGTCGGCCGCCTGGTGCCGGAGCACGACCCGGTCTACAAGGTCACGATCATCCCGCGCGGCCGTGCGCTGGGCGTCACGATGTACCTGCCCGAAGGGGACAAGTACAGCTACAACAAGACCGCGATCGAGTCGCAGCTGGCCTCGCTGTACGGTGGCCGCGTGGCGGAAGAACTGATCTTCGGCGAGGACAAGGTCACCACCGGCGCGTCCAACGACATCGAGCGCGCCACCAAGATGGCCCGCAACATGGTGACCAAGTGGGGCCTGTCCGACCTGGGGCCGATCACCTTCGGCGAGGAAGAGGACGAGGTGTTCCTGGGCCGCTCGGTCACACAGCACAAGAACGTGTCCGACGAAACGGCGCGCAAGATCGACGACATGGTGCGTTCGATCCTGGACAAGGCCTATGGACGGACCAAGGGCCTGTTGACCGAGAACCTGGACAAGCTGCACGCCATGGCCAAGCTGCTGCTGCAGTACGAGACCATCGACGCGCCGCAGATCGACGCGATCATGGAGAACCGCGACCCGCCGCCGCCCGCCGGCTGGAGCAAGGGCGGACCCGCGCGCGAGGAACCCAAGCCGTTCACCATCGGCGGCCCCGCGGCGCAGACCTGAGGCCGCGACCGGGTTCTCTTGCACGAAGGCCGGGGAAACCCGGCCTTTCGTTTTGCCGCAGAAGCGTTGTGGGCCGCGCGCGTTTCCGACAGCCCCGCGGCATTGAGGCGCTCGCGGCTGAAGGCGCTCCTACAATGCGGGACGTTTCCACCTCGGTCCCGCCTGCATGTTCGACACCACACCACGGCTGGACTGCGCCGGCCGCACGCTGCTGCTCGACCGCCCACGCGTCCTGGGCATCGTCAACGTCACCCCCGACTCGTTCTCCGACGGCGGCGCCCACGACACGCTGGAGGCTGCCATCGCGCATGGCCTGCGGCTGGCCGAGGAGGGCGCCGACGCGCTGGACATAGGCGGCGAATCCACGCGCCCCGGCGCGCAGGACGTGCCGCTGGAGGAGGAACTGCGCCGCGCGGTCCCGGTGGTCGAGGCGCTGGCCAGGCGGCTTTCGATTCCGGTCGGCATCGATACGTCGAAGCCCGAGGTGATGCGCGCCGCGGTGGACGCGGGCGCCGGCATGATCAACGACGTGTACGCGCTGCGCCGCGAGGGTGCGCTCGATGCCGCCGCCGCGCTCGGCGTGCCCGTGGTGCTGATGCACATGCAGGGCGAGCCGCGCAGCATGCAGGATGCGCCGGACTACGACGACGTCGTCGGCGAAGTGCACCGCTTCCTGGCCGAACGCATCTTCGCCTGCGAGATGGCCGGCATCGAGCGGAAGCGGATCGTGGTGGATCCGGGATTCGGCTTCGGCAAGACCCGCGAACACAACCTGGCGCTGCTGGCGCGGCTGGAGCGCCTGGGCGAGCTGGGCGTGCCGGTCCTGGCCGGACTGTCGCGCAAGCGCACCATCGGCGAACTCACCGGCCGCAGCGAACCGCGCGAGCGGATCCACGGTTCGGTCGCGGCCGCGCTGATCGCAGCGCAGCGCGGCGCCCGGCTGCTCCGCGTGCACGATGTCGCGGCCACCGTGGATGCGCTGAAGGTCCTGTCCGCCGTGGAAGCCGTGCCGCTGCCGCGCACCACGGCGACGCCTGCGATCCGCTGGCCCGACGAGTGATGCGCCGCTGCTACCGGGTAGCGGCCGTGCGGAATCGCGCCACGCGCGGATCCACGATCCGGAACCAAAGCGGCGGCAACAGCGCCAGCACGAACATCGCCGCATAGCCGCCCGGCAGTTGCGGGCTGTCGGGGTGGTGCAGCAGCGCCTGGTAGCGGCGCCGCGGCGTCTCGTGGTGGTCCGAATGGCGCTGCAGGTGGAACAGGAACAGGTTGCTGAGCAGGTAGTCGGAATTCCACGAATGCAGGTGGGTGGTGCGTTCGTAGCGGCCGTCCGCACGCTGCGTCCGCTCCAGTCCGTAGTGTTCGATGTAGTTGATGATTTCCAGCGCGCACGCGGCCAGCAAACCCTGCGCCACGAAGAACGCCACGCCGGCCGGGCCGAGCCACGCGGCGAACCCGCACGCCAGCGCCGCCCACAGCGCGGTCCAGCTCAGCAGCTCGTTGCGCCAGTGCCACCATGGAAGGCCGCGGCGTGCGAGCCGCTGCGCCTCCAAACGCCAAGCGTTGGCGGTGTTGCGCAGCAGCGCGCGCGGCAGGAAATGCCAGAGCGACTGCCCGAAGCGCGCGCTGGAAGCGTCTTCGGGCGTGGACACATGAACGTGGTGGCCGCGCAGGTGTTCGATCTTGAAGCCGTGGTAGCCCACGCTGGCCAGCAGCACGCCGCCGGCGGCGCGCTCCGGGCGGGTGTCCTTGTGGATCAGTTCGTGGGCCACGTTGATCGCCAGCACGCCGCCGACGATGCCCTGCGACAGCAGCCAGCCGGCAATGCCCGCCGGAGCCAGGTCGGTGCGGACGACATGCGCGCCGGACCAGGCCAGCACGCCCAGCTGTACCGGCAGCGCCAGCAGGGTCATGGCGCGGAACCACGGATCGCGTTCCAGCGCCTCGACCTGCTCGGGGTGCGGATTGCGCGGATCGTGTCCCAGCGCGTAGTCCGCTAGCGGCAGCAGCACGAACAGGAAGACCAGGGGAAACCACGCCATCGCGTCCGGGTAGCCGGTGCGCGCACCGAGCCAGGCGGCCGCCGGCATCAACGCCGGCACCACGAACACGACCAGAAACCCGAGGCGCTTCCACAGTGGCATGCCGCCAAGGGTACGCCGGTCGCGGGCGCGCAGCGCGCGGCGCGCTGGCCAGCCGGCGCTGGTCGCCGGCAGCGAAAAAACTGCGGCATTGCGGCCGCTGCGCCATCGCTCGCGCAGGCCCGATACCGATGCCCACGGGGTGCCTGGCGGGGCGGCAGCGGCGACGCGCTACGCTTGCCTGCCGCTGCCGGCTTCGCCCATGCCCGCCGACACCCGACCGTCCGCCATCGCCGTGATGGGCCCCACCGCCTCGGGCAAGACCGCGTTCGCGGTGGCGCTGGCGCAGCGGCTGGGCGGGGAAATCGTCAGCGTGGATTCCGCGCTGGTCTACCGCGGCCTGGACATCGGTGCGGCCAAGCCGGACGCGCGCGAACGCGGCGGCGTGCCGCACCACCTGATCGACGTGTGCGATCCGTGGCAGCCCTATTCGGCGGCCCAGTTCGCCGCGGACGCGGGTGCGGCGATCGCCGGCATCGTGGCGCGTGGCCGGATCCCGATCCTGGCCGGCGGCACCGGGCTGTATTTCCGCGCCCTGCTGCACGGCCTGGCGCCGATGCCCGAAGCCGACGCCGACATGCGCGCCGCGATCGCCAGCGAGGCGGCGCAGGTGGGCTGGGCTGCGCTGCACGACGAGCTGGCGCGCGCCGATCCCGAGGCCGCCGCCCGCGTCCACGCCACCGATGCGCAGCGCATCCAGCGCGCGCTGGAGGTGTACCGGCTCACGGGCCGGCCCATCAGTCACTGGCAGCGGCAGGCCGCCGGCCAGTCGCGCATGCCCCTGCGGGTGCTCGAGCTGGTGCTGTCGCCTCCGGAGCGCGGCGTGCTGCATGCGCGCATCGCGCAGCGCTTCGACGCGATGCTCGCCGCGGGATTCCTGGACGAGGTGCGGGCGCTGCTGGCCCTGCCGCAGATCGCCGCCCATCCGGCGCCGCAGGACCTGCCGGCCCTGCGCGCGGTGGGCTACCGCCAGGCCTGGGAGCACCTGCGCGAAGGCGTGGACCCGGCCGCTTTCCGCAACCGCGCCATCGCGGCCACGCGGCAGCTGGCCAAGCGCCAGCTGACCTGGTTGCGCGGCAGGCCCGGCGCGCTGTGGTTCGATCCGGCCACCGGCGCGGACGCGCTGTGGCGGACGGTCCATGCGTTCGTGCCCGGCGATGCCCGCGGGCTGCCCGCAAGCCTGGACGACGTCACGGTTCGCGCCGGCCACGCGGACTGATCTTGTGTACCATCGGGTGGTCGCCGCCGCGGGGAGCGGGTCGGGCGATGCGGACCGGGCGCCACAGCGTGGGATGACCCGGCCGGAATAACAAAAATCCAAGTTGGGGAAATACGAAGATGTCCAAGGGGCAATCCCTGCAGGATCCGTTCCTGAACGCCTTGCGCCGCGAGCGCGTGCCGGTGTCGATCTACCTGGTCAACGGCATCAAGCTGCAGGGCACCATCGAGTCGTTCGACCAGTTCGTGGTGTTGCTGCGCAACACCGTGAGCCAGATGGTCTACAAGCACGCGATCTCCACCGTGGTGCCGGCGCGCAACGTGCGCGTGGGCCCGGGCGGCGGACACGTGCAGGCCGCGGGCGAGGGTGGCGAACCCGGCGACGAGGACGAGTAGTCCCGCGCCGCGCAATCGCGGCTCGGCCACTGCCGGCGCGGGTCGGCCGCGGTTGAACGCAGCGGCGGCCGCCTCCATGTCCGTTGCCATGACCGCACCGCACGCCGCCCATGCCCACCCAGCTGTTTGAACGCTCGCGCAAGGGCGAAACCGCGCTGCTGATCCAGCCGCATGCCGGCGGCCCTGCCGACGAGGGCCTGCTGGAGGAGTTCGCCGATCTTGCCCGGTCCGCGGGCGCCACCGTGGCGCACCTGGCCACCGCGCGCATCGACCGCCCCAATCCGGCCACGCTGCTGGGCAGCGGCAAGCTCGAAGAGATCAAGGCGCTGGCTGAAGCCAGCGGCGCGGACCTGGTGCTGGTCAACCATCCGCTGACGCCCGGCCAGGAGCGCAACCTGGAGAAGTACCTGGAGCGGCGCGTGGTGGACCGCACCGGCCTGATCCTTGACATCTTCGCCCAGCGTGCTCGCAGCGCCGAGGGCAAGCTGCAGGTTGAGCTCGCCCAGCTCCGCCACATGGCGACGCGGCTCGTGCGCGGCTGGACCCACCTCGAGCGCCAGCGCGGCGGTTCCATCGGGCTGCGGGGCCCCGGCGAGACCCAGCTGGAAACCGACCGCCGCCTGCTGCAGAAGCGCGTCGAGCAGCTGCAGAAGCGGCTGGACAAGGTGGAGGTGCAGCGGACCCAGATGCGCCGTGCGCGCGTGCGCAGCGAACTGCCCCGCGTGGCACTGGTGGGCTACACCAACGCCGGCAAGTCCACGCTGTTCAATGCGTTGACCGGGGCGGACGCGTACGCCGACGACCGCCTGTTCGCCACGCTCGACCCGACCGTGCGCCGAATCGAGCTCCCCGGTGGCGCCGTGGTGCTGGCCGACACGGTCGGCTTCGTCCGCGACCTGCCGCACGAACTGGTCGCGGCGTTCCGCTCCACCCTGAGCGAGGCGCGCGAAGCCGACCTGCTGCTGCACGTCATCGACGCCGCCGACCCGCAGCGCGAGGAGCGCATCGCCCAGGTCGACGCGGTGCTGCAGGAGGTGGGCGCAGGCGAACTGCCGCAGGTGCTGGTGTACAACAAGATCGACCGCATCGACGGCGCCATCGAGCGCCACGAGCAGCCCAACGACGTGCGCGAGCGCGTCTGGATCTCGGCGCGCGACGGCCGCGGGCTGGATCTGCTGCGCGAGGCCATCGCCGGCGCGGTGGGCACCGAGCGCGTGCAGGGCGAAGTGCGCCTGCCGCCGGAAGCCGGACGCCTGCGCGCGCGCCTGCACGCGCTGGAGGCCGTGCGCGGCGAAGCGCACGACGCGTCCGACGGCGGCGGCTGGACGCTCACCGTGGACCTGGCGCTGGCCGATGCCGCGCGCCTGGCCTCGCAGGCCGACGGTGCGCCGCTGCGACCCTTGCTGCCGGCCGGAATCGCGCAAGCCACCCTGTAGAATCCGGGGCTCCGGCGCCCGCAGGCGCCGGCCTCGCATTGGAGATCGAATGGCCTGGAACACACCCGGCAAGGGCGGCGGAGACGGCCCCGACAACGACGCGCCCCGGCGCGGCGAAGACAACCGTCCGGCCTGGCGCCCCTCCGGCGGCGGCAAGCGGCGCGGTAGCGGCGGTGGCGGCCTGGGCGACGTGCTCGAACGCCTGCGCGGCATGGCCCCGGACGGCGGCGGCACGGGCCGCTGGGTGGCGATCGCGCTGGTGCTGTGGCTGGCGTTCAACTGCTTCGTGCTGGTGGGCGAGCAGGAGCGCGGCGTGGTGCTGCGCTTCGGCCAGTACGCGCGCACCATGCAGCCGGGCCCCAACTTCAAGCTGCCCTGGCCGCTGGAGCGGGTCACCAAGATCAACACCACCGGCGTGCGCACCTTCAGCAACAGCGTGCCGGTGCTGACCCGCGACGAGAACATCATCACCGTCTCGTTCAACGTGCAGTACAACGTCAACGACCCGCGGCGGTTCCTGTTCGGCACGCGCGACGCCGAACGCGTCCTGCAGCAGGTGGCGCAGAGCGTGGTGCGCGAGCAGTTCGGCCGTTCCGACGTGGACACCGCACTGAACAACCGCGGCCCGCTGTCGGCCGCGGCCAAGACCTCGCTCCAGGCGTCGCTGGACGCGTACCGCACCGGCATCAGCGTGACCGACCTGCAGCTGCAGGACGCGCGCCCACCGGAAGAGGTCAAGCCGGCCTTCGACGAGGTCAACAGCGCCGGCCAGGTCAACGAACGCCTGGTCAACGAAGCGCGCGCCTACGCTTCCAAGGTGGTGCCGGAAGCCCGCGGCGAAGCCGCGCGCACGCGCACCATCGCGCAGGGCTACAAGACCGCCGCGATCGCGCGCGCCACTGGTGATGCGCAGCGCTTCACCCTGCTGGTGGACCAGTACCGCAACGCCCCGGACGTCACCCGCAAGCGCCTGTGGCTGGAAACCGTGCAGCAGGTGCTCGCCGACAACCGCAAGGTGGTCGGTGGCGACGGGCGCCAGCTGATCTACGTGCCCATGGACGGCCGCGGCGCGCCGTCGGCGACCTCGCAAGTGCTGCAGCAGGAACTCGTCGCGCCCGCGGTGAGCGCGCAGCAGCCAGAGACCGGCGATGCCGAGAGCCGCTTGCCGCGTCCGACGCGCCAGGGAGACCGCTGAGATGGCCTTCTTCAGATCCAACCTGTTCCTGCCGGCCGTCGTGGTCGCGCTGTTCCTGCTGTTCGGCTCGGTGTTCGTGGTGCGCGAAGGCCAGACCGCCCTGGTGCTCAACCTGGGCCGCGTGGCCCGCGCCGACCTGGGGCCGGGCCTGCACTTCAAGATCCCGCTGGTGGAATCGGCGCAGGTGTTCGACCGCCGCTTCGAGGCCAACGAGTTCCCGCCGGAGCGCTCGCTGACCTCCGAGCGCAAGGACGTCAGCGTGGACTACGTGGCGATTGGCTTTATCGAAAACGTAGGCGACTTTTATCGAGCGACCGGCGGAAATGAGGACGAGGCGCGCAAGCGCCTGGAGCCAATCATCAAGGACGCTGTGCGCAACGAGATCAACTCGCGCACGCTGGCGCAGCTGGTATCCGGCCGTCGCAGCGATTTCATCAAGGCGCGGTTGCCGGGCGTCAATGCCAGTGTCGCGGGTTTGGGCATCCGCATCGTGGACATCCGCTTCAAGCAGATCGAGCTGCCCACCGACAGCACCGTGATCTCGGACGTGTACGACCGCATGCGCGCCGAGCGCAAGGAAGTGGCGGCGCGTCTGCGCGCGGAAGGCGAGGAAGAGGCGCGCAAGGTGCGCGCGCAGGCCGACCGCGAACAGACCGTGCTGCTGGCCGAGGCCGAGCGCGATGCGCAGAAGCTGCGCGGCGAGGGCGATGCCGAGGCTGCGCGCATCTACGGCACCGCGGCCAACGCCGATCCCGCCTTCTTCGCGTTCCACCGCAGCCTGGAGGCGTACCGCGCCTCGTTCCGCGACGGCAACGCGGTGATCGTGCTGGAAAAGGACGATCCGTTCCTGCAATACCTGCGCAGCGACCGTTGAGCCGCGCATGAGCGATCTGTGGGCCGCCCTGTGCCTGGTGGCGGTGCTCGAGGGGCTGGTGCTGTTCGCGGTCCCCGGCGCGTGGAAGCGGACCATGGCGCAGATGCAGCAGATGGACGACGCGCAGCTGCGCCGGCTCGGCGGCGCGGTGCTGGTCGCGGGCCTGGTGGCGCTCTACCTGGTGCGCGGCGGCTGAACCCGCCCTCGCGGCGGCCGGTGCAAGGGTGGCCGCGGCACCCACAAACCCGGATAATGCACAAAAGCCGGATGGGGCCAGCGCCCCACCGGCTTTTTCCGTGTCGGGCGCAGGCCTGCACGCCTCTGTAGGAGCGGCTTCGGCCGCGAGCGGTCTCGAACGTGCGTGGTGAGGCGAACGCTCGCGGCTGACGCCGCCCCTACGCAGAACGCAACAGTGCAGGAGTGTTGAGATGGGCCAGTCGGTCGTGGTGTTGGGCGCCCAGTGGGGCGACGAGGGCAAGGGCAAGATCGTCGACCTGCTGACCGAGGACATCGGCGCGGTGGTGCGCTTCCAGGGCGGCCACAACGCCGGCCATACGCTGGTGATCGGCGGCAGGAAGACCGTGCTGCACCTGATCCCGTCCGGCATCCTGCGCCCGGATGCGCTGTGCCTGATCGGCAACGGCGTGGTGCTGCATCCCGGCGCCCTGCAGAAGGAGATCGGCGAGCTGGAAGGCAACGGCGTGGAAGTGCGCAGCCGGCTCAAGATCAGCCCGGCCACGCCGATCATCATGCCGTACCACATCGCGTTGGATCAGGCGCGCGAGAAGGCCGCCGGCAAGTCCGCGATCGGCACCACGGGCCGCGGCATCGGCCCGGCGTACGAGGACAAGGTGGCGCGCCGCGGCGTGCGCGTGGCCGACCTGGCGTACCCGGACGAGCTGGCGGAAAAGCTGCGCGGCACGCTGGACTACCACAACTTCGTGCTCACCCAGTACCTGAAGACCGACCCGGTGGATTTCCAGCAGACCCTCGACGAGGCGCTGGCCTTCGGCGAATACGTCGAGCCGATGAAGTCCGACGTGGCCGGGATCCTGCACGACCTGCGCAAGGCCGGTAAGCGGGTGATGTTCGAAGGCGCGCAGGGCTCGCTGCTGGACATCGACCACGGCACCTATCCGTACGTCACCAGTTCCAACACCACCATCGGCGGCGCGCTGGCGGGCAGCGGCGTAGGCGCGGACGCCATCGACTACGTGCTGGGCATCGCCAAGGCGTATGCGACGCGCGTGGGCGGCGGCCCGTTCCCCACCGAGCTGGACGACGCGACCGGCCAGGGCCTGCGCGACCGCGGCGCGGAATACGGCGCCACCACCGGCCGTCCGCGCCGCTGCGGCTGGATGGACATCGTGGCGCTCAAGCGCGCGGTGGCGATCAACGGCATCACCGGCCTGTGCATCACCAAGCTCGACGTGCTCGACGGCATGGAGAAGCTGAAGATCTGCATCGCCTACGAGTACCGCGGCAAGCGCACCGAGTACGCGCCGCTGGACGCGGCCGGCTGGGAGGAATGCACGCCGGTGTACCTGGGGTTCCCCGGCTGGGAAGAGAACACCCACGGCATCACCGAATGGGACAGGCTGCCGGCCGCCGCCCGCGCCTACCTGCGCGCGCTGGAGGAACTGGCGGGCTGCGAACTGGCGATTGTCAGCACCGGCCCCGACCGCGACCACACGATCGTGCTGCAGGATCCGTTCGCCTGACCGAACCCGGAGTCCGAAACGACGACGCGCAGCCGGAAGCAAGCGCGTTCGCGAGCTGCGTTTGCAGGAGCGGCGTCGGCCGCGAACGCGTTTGACCTTGGGGAAGATCGCGAAGAAGAACGGTCGCGGGCAAGCCTTCGAACCTCGCGGAAAACCGCCGAGACAACGCTGAGCACTGTCGCCATCCCCGCGAACGCGGGGATGCAGCGACTTCAGGCAGTTGAGACGCCAAGACACTGGATTGCCGCGTTCGCGCGATTGACGAGCAGGAGCGCTCGATCGGCGTTGCCTGAGAACAAGCACCCTGCTGCGGCATGGCATGGCAGGGCATTCCATCGCGAGGATAGGCCTGGATAACCGGTCACCCCAGCATTCGCTGGGATGACGGCGTTGGCGTTGTTCAGACCTGCCCTAGGCGAGTGTGCGCACCTTCGGCTCGCGCGCCCACTGCCGCGTCTTCGCCGCCGCAATGAACCCCTTCACGTCCTCGGGTTCCACCACGCCGGCGTCGGGCTTGATGCCGGCCGCGGCCAGGATGTACTTGCGCGTTCCGCCGCAGGCCGCGATCGCTTTCAGATGGCCGAACGCATCGCGGAACCAGTCCAACGCCGCACCTTCCTTGGCCAGCTTGGCCGCCGCGTCGGGCGTGAGCACGCTGGCCACCGCGTCGAACACCGTCGAAGGGGTGCCGGCCAGCTGGCCGTCGGCCGCGATCGGCTTGCCCTTCGCATCGCGTACCTGCAGCTTGGGCGCCACCAGCTTCACCTGCGCGCCGGCTTTTTCGGCCGCCTTGCGCAGCGCGTCCACCTGCGCCATGTCGGTGTCTTCGGCGACCAGGATGCCCACGCAGCGGCCTTCGAGCGTGTCCTTCATGCGGTCGATGATGCGCAGCGCCGCAGAAGGCGCCAGTTCCTGCACCGGTGCGGCCGGCGCGGGCGCCGGCGGCAGCGCGGGCATACCCAGTCCGTCCTGGACGCGCTGCGCGAGATCCTCGTCCACGTTGCGCAGCTGCCCCACCACCGCCTCGCGCACGTGCGCGGTGGCGACCTTGCTCAGTTCGAACACCAGCGAAGACGCCATGTGCGCCTGCTCGAGCTTTGACTGGCTGCGGAAGAACATGCGCGCCTGGCTGTAGTGGTCGGCGAAGCTCTCCGGCCGCACGCGGCCCTTGGCTTCGTCGCCGGCGGTCTGGGCGAAGTGGCGGTAGCCGCGTTCGCGGCTCGCGCGTGGCGACGCGCCATCCAGGCTGGACGGCTCGTACGCAACGCGGCCCTTGGGCACCTCCATCTGCATGTGGCCGTCGCGCTGGTGGTTGGCGAACGGGCATTTCGGCGCGTTGATCGGGATCTGGTGGAAGTTCGGCCCGCCCAGCCGCGACAGCTGCGTGTCCAGGTACGAGTGCAGCCGGCCCTGCAGCAGCGGATCGTTGGAGAAATCGATGCCGGGCACGATGTTGGCCGGGCAGAACGCGACCTGTTCGGTTTCGGCGAACAGGTTGTCGGGATTGCGGTCCAGCACCATGCGGCCGATGACCTGCAGCGGGATGGTCTCCTCCGGGATCAGCTTGGTCGGATCGAGATGGTCGAAGGGCAGGGCATCGGCCTGTTCCTGCGTGAACAGCTGCACGGCCAGTTCCCACGCCGGGTACTGGCCCGCGTCGATGGATTCCCACAGGTCGCGGCGGTGGAAGTCGTTGTCTGCGGCCTGCAGCTTCACCGCCTCGTCCCACACCGTGCTCTGGATGCCCAGCACCGGGCGCCAGTGGAACTTCACGAACGTGGAATTGCCCGCCGCATCCAGCAGGCGGAAGCTGTGCACGCCGAAGCCCTCCATCATGCGCAGGCTGCGCGGGATGGTGCGGTCGCTCATGGCCCACATCACCATGTGCATGGTCTCGGGCATCAGCGACACGAAATCCCAGAACGTGTCGTGCGCGCTGCCGGCCTGCGGCCAGCCGCGGTCGGGCTCCATCTTCACCGCGTGCACCAGGTCCGGGAACTTCATCGCGTCCTGGATGAAGAACACCGGGATGTTGTTGCCCACCAGGTCCCAGTTGCCTTCCTGCGTGTAGAACTTCACCGCGAAGCCGCGCACGTCGCGCGGCGTGTCCACGGAACCTGCGCCGCCGGCCACGGTGGAGAAGCGGCAGAACACCGGCGTCCTGGTGCCGGTCTCGGTCAGGATCCGCGCCGTGGTGTACCGGGCGAGCGACTTGGTGAGCTGGAAATAGCCGTGCGCGGCGGAACCGCGCGCGTGCACGATGCGTTCTGGGATGCGCTCGTGGTCGAAGTGGGTGATCTTCTCGCGGAGGATGAAGTCCTCCAGCAGGGTCGGGCCGCGCGGGGTGGGCCGCAGCGAGTTCTGGTTGTCCGCCAGCGGGATGCCCTGCGCGGTGGTCATCACCGGATGCTTGCCGCCGGCCTGCTGCTGCAGTTCGCCACCGTGTCCGCGTTCGTCGCCGGCGGGCTTGGCGGAAGACGCGGTCTTCTTGGGCTTGCGGGTGGCCATGCGGATGCTCCGGGGCGGGGGATTGCCTACCATGCACACGCACATGTCACGGTGGCGTGTCAGGCGCACGCAGCAACCTGCATCCACGGCCGGCATGGTGCGTCACGTGAACAACGCACACCGTGCGGCGACATCGAGGATCGCGTGTTCGACGAACAGGGCCTGGCCGCAAGCCGCCTGCAGCTGCCGCCAGGGCCCTGGCGCACGCTGCTCGATGGACTGTGCGCGCGTTTTCCCGCGATCTCGCGCCAGGCCTGGGAAGACCGCTTCGCCCGGGGCCGGGTACGCGGCGCCGACGGCTTGGCGCTGGCGGCCGACGCGCCGTACCGCACAGGCGCGCAGGTGCGTTATTTCCGCGAGGTGGCGGACGAACCGGCGATACCGTTCGCCGAGCGCGTGCTGCACGCAGACGATCGCCTGGTGGTGGCCGACAAGCCGCACTTCCTGCCGGTGGTGCCCTCGGGCAGGCATGTGCACGAGACGTTGCTGGGGCGGCTGGTGCGGCGACTGGGCAATCCCGGGCTGGCGCCGCTGCACCGCATCGATCGCGAGACCGCGGGCCTGGTGCTGTTCTCCGCCGATCCGGCCACGCGCGACGCCTACCAGGCGCTGTTCCGCGAACGACGCATCGCCAAGCGCTACGAGGCGATCGCGCCGGCCTTGCCACGGCTGGTGTTTCCGCACGTGCGCGCGTCGCGGCTGGCCGTTGGCGATCCGTTCTTCCGCATGCGCGAAGCGGAAGGCGCGCCGAACAGCCACACGCGGATCGAAGCCCTCGCCTGCGACGGTGCGTGGTGGCGCTACGCGCTGTACCCGCTCACCGGCCGCAAGCACCAGCTGCGCGTGCACATGGCGGCGCTGGGAGCGGCGATCCGCAACGACCGGCTGTACCCCGAACTGGTGCCGCACGCGCCCCCGGGCGATGCGCCGGCGCTGCAGCTGCTGGCACAGGGGCTGGCCTTCGACGACCCGATCGACGGCAGGCCGCGCAGGTTCGAAAGCACGTTCCGGCTGGAGGCCTGAATCCCGCGCCACGCCCTGCGTAGCCGCCGGCCCGGCCACCGTGCGTCGCGGCGCATCCGCGGCGCGCGGCGCGCCACGGGTACGTGCCCGGTCGCGTGCGCTGGCCGTTCCACGCGCCGACGGGCGTTGTAAGGGCAGCCCGGGCTGCGGCCGGGCGTCGCAGGGAACCCATGAACGCCCGATGCCGGCACGCTGCAGCGCTCCAGTGCCCGCCACCGCGGCACCGGCCGGGCGTGCGCACGTGGCATCCCTGACGCCCGGCGCGCCGCTGTCCACCGCGGGATCGGAGGCGGACACGCCTGCCAAAGCCACCGTGTTCCTGAGCTACGCGCGCGCCGACCAGGCGCAGGCCCGCGCGCTGGCACAGGCGCTGGAAGGCGCGGGCGTGCGGGTCTGGTGGGACACGCTGATCGAAGGCGGCGCTGCATTCGCCAGGAGCATCGAAACCGCGCTGCAGGCCAGCGATGCGGTGGTGGTGCTGTGGTCCGCGCGCTCGGTGGCTTCGGACTGGGTGCTGGACGAAGCCGCGCACGGCCGCGACATGAAGAAGCTGGTGCCCGTAGCGCTGGACGGCACCGAACCGCCGCTGGGCTTCCGGCAGTACCAGTCGATCGCGCTGCGCCTGGTACGCGAAGGCGTGGACGACGCGTCGCTGCAGGCGGTGCTGCGCGCCGTGCTGCCGCTGGCCGGATGCGATCCGGTGCCGCGCCCGGCGGCGGCTCCCGGACCGCGGCCCGATGCGACGCGCCGCCGCGTGGTGCTGGGGGGCGCTGCGCTGGCAGTGGCCGCCGGCAGTGGCGTGTTGGGCTGGCGGCGCGGCTGGTTCGGTGCGGCGGCGCCCGCGGCGCAGGGCAGCGTGGCGGTGCTGCCGTTCGACAACCTCAGCGGCGATCCGGACAAGGCCTATTTCTCCGATGGCCTGTCGGAGGAACTGCGCGCCACGCTGGCCCGCAACGCGCGCCTGAAGGTGATGGCGCGGACTTCGTCCGGCCAGTTCCGCGACAGCACCGACAGCGCGGTGCGCATCGCCCGGCAGCTGGGCGTGGCGTTCCTGCTGGACGGCAGCGTGCGCTGGGCCGGCGATACCGTGCGCGTGGCCGCCGACCTGATCGACGGGCGTACCGGATTCAGCCGCTGGGCGCATACGTTCGAGCGACGCATCGACGACGTGTTCGCCGTGCAGAGCGAGATCGCCGACACCGTGGCCACCGCGCTGGCCGCGCAGGTGGCCGATCCGGGCACGCCGCAGGACCAGCGCGCCGCCTCTGGCGGCACCGCCAACGTCGCGGCATTCGATGCCTACCTGCGCGGCCGCGCGCTGTACGAGACCGGCAGCGACGAGGCCGCCGAGCGCCAGGCGCTGGCCCTGTTCGACACCGCGATCGAACGCGATCCGCGCTACGCCGCCGCGCACGCCGCGCGCGCGGCCAGCCTGACCACGCTGGCCAACCAGTACGCCAAGGTGGGCGAGCACGCAGCCATGTACGACCGCGCCATCGCCGCCGCGCGCCGCGCCGTGGCGCTGGCGCCGGCCTACGCGGGCGGCCATTCGATCCTCGGCTTCGTGCTGTTCCAGGGGCGCCTGGACGCGCGCGCCGCGCGCGAGCCGTTCGAGAAGTCGAACCTGCTCGGGCAGGGCGAAGCCAACGTGCAGGCGCGCTGGGCGCAGTACTGCGCGCGTACCGGCCGCGAGCGCGAAGCGGCCCAGGCGATGCAGCGTGCGCTGTCGCGGGACGGATTGAACGCGTTGATCCACCGCGCGGCCGGCACCATCGAGTACGCCGCGCGCCGTTTCGAAGCCTCCGTGCCGCCGCTGCGCCACGCGCTGAAGATGAATCCGCAGATGCCGCGCGCGCACGGCCTGATCGGCGATGCGCTGCTCAACCTGGGCGATCTGGCGCAGGCGCGCGCCGAATACGGGGCCGAGCCGGTGGAGGACTTCCGGCTGACCGGCCTGGCCATCGTGGAGCACCGCCGCGGCAACCGCACCGCCGCGCGCGCCGCCATGGCGCAGCTGGTTTCCGCCCTGGGCGACACCGTGCTCTACCAGCAGGCCCAGGTGCTGGCGCAGTGGGGCGATCTGGAAGCCGGCATGGACCGGCTGCTGCAGGCGCGCGCGCTGGGGGACTCCGGGCTGATCTACGCGCGCAACGACCCGTTCCTGGACCCGCTGCGCGGCGATCCGCGCATGGCCACGCTGCTGGCCGGGCTCGGCTTCGAGGCGTGACCCGCGCAGCACGGCCCCGGCGCGTTGTGGCCCGGGCCGCGGCGGTGCAAGAATGAGACGCGGCGCACAAAAAAAGCGCCGAACGTCGCCCGCACGGGGGAGGCGCACGCCTGATCCACCACCTTCCAACGAGGTCTGTCATGAAAAGCATCGAGCTGGCGCTGGCCGCAGTGATGTCGTTAGGCCTGTTATCCGCGTGCAACCGTCCCCAACCCGAGGCTCCCGCCGCGCAAGCCGCGCCGGCCGCCGAACAGCCGGCCGCCTCCGCGCCCGTGCCCGAGCCGGTCGCGCCCACCGCGACCGATCCGGTTTCGCCGCCCGCCACGGACATGGCCCCGGCCGACAGTGAGGACGAGAACGACGACCAGCCGCAGTCCGGCGGCGACAAGGTCGGCACCAAGCCTTCGCCCGCCACGAGCGGTTGACGCGCGCCCGGGATGCGAAAAGGCCGCCGTGAGGCGGCCTTCTTGCATCGCTGCGCGAACCCAGTGGCACCGCGTCGCGGACAGGCGACGCGCGTGCGACGCGTCAGCGCCTGACGCGCGCGCCGTGGTACTCGGCGTGGTGGGTCGCGTGTCCTGCGGCGATCACCTTTCCCTGTTCGTTGAGCCGTTCCGCGCGGGCGAGCCACGCCTCCATCTTGGCCTCGTGGCTGGCGGTCCTGTCCTGGATCGGAGCTTCGTCGGGGTGCGGTTGCCCGTCGTCGTAGTTCGCCTTCGGGTCGTCTCCTGCAGGATCCCAGGCTGCGGTCTGCGCAACGCAATCGTCGCAACTGTCGTCGAAGGACGCTTCGATCATCGCTGTTTCTCCTTGTGTAGGGGCGCTGGCCAATCGCAGCGCGGCTGTGGGATCGGATTGCATGGATCGCGACGTTCCGGAGCCGTGCGGCAGTCGCCCTGGCTTTCGATGCCGGGCACCGCACGCGCCCACCGTCAAGGCAACCGGTTCCTCCCCGGCGGCAGCTTCATCGCCTCGTCGATCCACCGCGCATGCGTGTCGATGCGGGTGTACACGCCGGGCCTGCCGTCGCCCGCGCAGGCCTTCTTGCCCCAGCTCACCAGGCCCACCAGCAGCGGCGTGCCGTTGGTGAGCACCACCGGGCCGCCGCTGTCGCCGCGGCAGGTGGACTGCTTCGGGTTGGCCGCGCAGAACACGGTGTCGCGGATCTTGCGCGGGCCGTAGCCTGGGCGCTGCTGGCACACGGGGTTGGGCATCGCCTGCAGGTCCACGCGCAGCAGCACGGCGTTCATGCGGTTGGCGGCTTCGCTGCTGCCGGTCACGCCCCAGCCGGTGGCCGAAACCGGCACCGCGGGCGGCAGCGGCCTGCGGTTGATCGGGATCTGCCGCACGCGGCGGCTGTCCAGCGGCACCGCTGCGCCGTCCGGCACGATGCGCACCAGCGCGATGTCGTTGGCGTACATGTTGGGCGGGTTGTCCAAGTCGTTGCTTTCGGCGTTGTACTGCGAATGGCGAACGATGCGGTCGATGCGGTACAGCACGCCGTCGCCCTTGGAAATGTCCTGCGCGCCCAGGCGCACCTTGAAGCCCAGGTCCACTTCCTGCTGGTCGATGCAGTGCGCGGCGGTCAGCACCCAGTCCGGCGCGATCAGCGCGCCGCCGCAGTAATGCTGGCGCTGCCACGCCGGGCGCGTGTCGCCAGGCTTGGGCGGGGCGCCCGGATACAGGATCTGCGCCTGCCACGGTACCGATGCGGCCGACACCGGCAGCCCGCCGAACGAGTACACGGTGTCCTCGTCGTCGCCCGGGCGGCGCGGCGGGCGGGTGCCCGGCCTGCCGGCCGTGCGCGGCCGGGTGCGGATCGAAGGCAGGCCGCCGCCGACCGAATCCGCGGCGCCGCCCGCGGCATCGTCGCCTTCGTCGTGCACCAGCCACACTTCCTGGTCGCGGCCGAACAGCGAATGGTCCACGGGGATCACATCGTCCGCTTCGGTTTCCTCCTCGTCCCAGGCGCTGGCCCACGCATCGTCGGTGACGTCGTCCTCGATGACGTAGCCGTCTCCGCTGGCCATCTGCCCGCCCGTGGCGTCCGCTTCCGCGTCCTGCGTGGCCGCCGGTGGGTCGTCGAAGGCGGCTTCTTGATCGCTGCCGGCGGGTTCTTCCCCATCCTGTTCCTGCGCCAAGGATGCGTCGTCCGTCTCTTCGGTCGCGACGTCTTGCTCACCGGTTTCTTCCTCGCCGGTTTCTTCCGTGCCGTCCTCGTCCGTGCCGTCTTGATCCGGTTCGGGGTCCTGCGCAGCGGGCTCGTCTTCCAACGCGTCCTGCGTGGCTTCGTCTTCTTCCTGCAGGCCGTCGTCCTTGTCCGCGTCCTCTTCGGTCGCATCCTCCTCGACTGCGTCTTCCTCGTCGGCTTCCTCGTCGGTGAATTCTTCTTCCGAGTCCTGCGCGGCCGCGGCCAGGATCAGCGCGCCGGGGGGAGGCAGCGCGGCCGCGGGGCCGGACAAGGCCACCAGCAGGGCGGCTGCCAGTGCGTGGATGCCGGCGGGGGAGAGCGGCTTGGGCATGGCGGATCCTCGGCATGCGGGCATGCCGTTGCGCATGCCCATCGCCCGGGCAACGTGGCGATGCGGGGTGAACGGCCAGCGGCCAGGGCGGGCAGGTTCGCTTCAGGTGGCAGCAATGGCATGCAAGCCATTGAACGGCGGCCGGTCTTGGCGGGTGAGACGGCCGGGGCGCTGAATCGGTACCGAAGCCGGGCTTGCCTGCGCCCGCAAAGGTAAATAGATTTTTACCCATGAGCCCCGACCCGACCGACCGCGACCTCACCGACCGGCAGCGTGCCGTCCTGGAATTCATCCAGGCCTATGCCGAAGCCGAGGGCGTCCCGCCCACGCTGCAGCAGATCGCCGATGCGTTCGGCTTCGCGCAGGCGTGCGCGGCGCACAAGCATGTGAAGCGGCTCCAGCAAGCGGGGTATCTCGACGTGCGGCCCAACCAGGCGCGCGGCATCCGCATCGCGGGGACGCAGCGCGGCGGATCGCGCCGGCCGCGGCTGAAGCCGTTCGATGAAAGCCGCCTGTCGTTGCCGGTGCTCGGGCAGGTGGCGGCCGGTACGCCGATCGGCGCGGACATCGGCAGCGACCGCCACGTGCTGCTGGACCGCGCGCTGTTCTCCACGAAGCCCGATTACCTGCTGAAGGTGAAAGGCGATTCGATGCGCGACGACGGCATCTTCGACGGCGACCTGGTGGCGGTGAAGCGCACCCGCGAGGCGCGCAGCGGCCAGGTGGTGGTGGCGCGCATCGATGGCGAGATCACCATCAAGCGTTTCGAGCAGACCCGCACCCGGATCCGGCTGCTGCCGCGCAATCCGGACTACGCGCCCATCGAGGTGCCGCCCGGCAGCGACTTCGCCATCGAAGGCCTGTACTGCGGCCTGGTGCGGGCGGGGTGACCGCCGTGGCCTTGCCCATCGCTGCGCAAGCCACTCCGCTGGAGGCGCTGATCTCCGCGCGGACCGTCTGGCATGCCGGCCGCAGCGTCGCGTCCGCACCTTCGGGCCTGCCCACCGGGCATGCGGCACTGGATGCGCTGCTGCCGCTGGGCGGCTGGCCGCGCGATGCGCTGACCGAACTGCTGCTGCCGGCCGACGGCGTGGGCGAGCTGGCGCTGCTGCTGCCGACGCTGGCCGCGTTGACCCAGGCGGGCGGGATGGTGGCGCTCATCGCGCCGCCGTACCTGCCGTACGCGCCGGCCTGGCAGGCGGCCGGCGTGGACCTGCGCCTGCTGGAAGTGGTGCAGCCCGGTGCCGGCCAGGACGGTGCGCGTGCGGGACTGTGGGCCTTCGAACAGTGCCTGCGCAGCGCGGCGTGCGCGGCCGTGCTGGGCTGGCCGCAGTCCGCTGATGCGCGGGCGCTGCGGCGCCTGCAGGTGGCCGCCGGCAGCGGCGAGTGCCTGGGCTTCGCGCTGCGCGACCGCAAGCACGCGGACAACCCGTCGCCGGCGGCGCTGCGCATCGAGTGCGTGCCCGACGCGGCAGGCGGCGGCAACGCCTGGCGCATCCGCAAGTGCCGTGGCGGCAACGCGCCCTCGCAGCCTTTCGTTGCGCGCACGGCGACGCATTGAGGCCTGCGCATGCTCTGGGCCTGCATCGTGCTGCCGCAGCTGGCGCTGGACGCCGTCCTCCGGCGCCTGCCGGACGCCGCGCGCGCGCGGCCGCTGGCGCTGGTGGAAGGCCCCGCGCAGCTGCGCAGCCTGCACGCGGTCAACCCGGCCGCACGCGACGCCGGCCTGGTCCCCGGCATGCGCCTGCCTGCGGCGCATGCGCTGTGCGCCGACGTGGCGCTGGTGGAGCACGACCCGGAAGCCGATGCGCGCTGGCAGCGGTTCCTGGCCGCTTGGGCGTACCGGCATAGCTCGCTGGTCAGCGCGCAGTGGCCCGGCGCGATCGTGCTGGAGGCGCGCGCGAGCTTCCGCCTGTTCGGGCCGTGGCCGCGGTTCGAGGCGCGGCTGCGCGAAGAGCTGACCGCGCTCGGCTTCGCGCACCGCATCGCGCTGGCGCCCACGCCGCGCGCCGCCCACGTGTTCGCACGGCTGCAGGACGGCTTTGCGGTGATGCATCCCGATGCGATGCGGGCCGCGCTGGCGCGGGTGCCGGTGCGGCGCGCGCTGCTGCCGGGCGATGCCGGAGAGCGTCTGCACCGCATGGGCGTGCGCACCCTGGATGCGCTGCTGGAACTGCCGCGCGACGGGCTGCGCCGCCGCTTCGGCGCTGCGCTGCCCGAGCACCTGGACCGCCTGCAGGGCGATGCCGACGATCCGCTGGCCTGCTACGCGCCGCCGGACGCGTTCGATGCGCGGATCGAGCTGGGGCACGAAGTGGAAAGTTCGCAGGCGCTGCTGTTCCCGCTGCGCCGCCTGATCGGCGACCTGGCCGTGTACCTGTCCGCGCGCGACGGCGGCGTACAGCGCTTTGTGCTGCGGCTGGAACACGACGAAGGCCAGACCGATGTCGCGGTGGGGCTGCTGGCCGCCGAACGCGAACCGGCGCTGCTGTTCGAGATCGCGCGCAACCGGCTGGAACAGGCATCGCTGCCCAAGCCCGTGGTGGGCCTGCGCCTGCTGGCGCGCGAACTGCCGCCGTTCGTGCCGGCCGCACGCGACCTGTTCGACGCGCGGCCCGCGCAGGCGGTGCCATGGCCGCAGCTGCGCGAACGCCTGCGCGCGCGCCTGGGCGACGATGCGGTGCATCGCATCGCCTGCACCGGCGACCCGCGCCCGGAACGCGCGTGGCGCCGTGCCGGCATCGCCGAGGACGCGGCCTGTGCGGCAGCCGCGCCACCGCGTGCGCCGCGCCCGGCCTGGCTGCTGCACAGGCCCATTCCGCTGCGCGATCCGGCATTGCGCATCGTGTCCGGGCCGGAGCGGCTGGAAAGCGGCTGGTGGGACGGCGACGACGCGCGCCGCGACTACTACGTGCTGGAAACCTCGCGCGGGCAGCGGGCGTGGGCCTTCGCGCCGGTGGGCGAGCAGGGCGGGTGGATGGTGCAGGGGTGGTTCGCATGAAGCGCAGCGCGTGCCTGCGCTCGCCCGGCTTGCATGGCTCGCGTGGGTCGTGTTGCTCGCGTAGGAGCGGCTTCAGCCGCGAGTTTTTTCCAGGTGTCGCTGCGGGCCAACGGACTGCATCGGTTCTGCCTTCAGCTCTTGCACGTACGAACCGGGAATCCTTCCAAAGGCAACAGCAACAGCAACAGCAACAGCACGCGGCTGAAGCCGCTCCTACGAACACGGGTGCCACGGGCGTTGGCGTCGCCGGGCGACCCGGATCCACCCCATGAGCTGGGACGACGCCATCGACGGCGTGGACCGCGAGACCCCCGGCGGCCGCGCGCCGCGCGCGGTGCGCATGGCGCAGCGCATGCAGCGCTTCGCGGCGCACGCCGCCAACGACGATCCGGGCGACGACACGCCGGCCTATGCCGAACTGCACTGCGTCTCCGACTTCAGCTTCCTGCGCGGCGCCGCAAGCGCCGAGGAGCTGTTCGCGCGCGCGGCGCAATGCGGCTACGAGGCGCTGGCCATCACCGACGAATGCTCGCTGGCCGGCATCGTGCGCGCGCACGATGCGGCCAGGGCCACCGGCATCAAGCTGGTCGTCGGCGCCGAATTCCGGCTGGAATGCGGCCTGCGCTGCGTGCTGCTGGTGCAGGACAAGGCCGGGTACGCGGCGCTGTGCCGGTTGATCACCGCCGCGCGGCGCGGCGCCGCGAAAGGCCAATACCGGCTGGCGCGCGCGGACGTGGAACGCGAACTTGCCCTGAAATCTTGGCTCGGATATGCGCCGGCCACGCGACCGGACGGGGAACCAACGTCCATCGTCCCCTGCATGCGCAGGAGTGACGGTTCGCGGATGGGCGATCACCCGCATGACGAGCGGCCGGGCGACGGGATATCGGAAAAGAAGGCGTCGAGCGAGGGGCGCGAAGGCGTATCGCGTACCGTGCGCTCCGGCCACGCCCGCGAAACCGGGCTGTTCGCGCTGTGGCTTCCAGGCGAGGCGCCTGAGCGCAGCGAGGGCGCATGGCTGAAAGGCGTGTTCGGCACGCACGCGTTCCTGGCCGTGGAGCTGCACCGCCAGCACGACGATGCGCGGCGGCTGCAGCAGCTGCTGCGCCTGGCCGGAGACATCGGCCTGCAGCCGGTGGCCAGCGGCGACGTGCACATGGCCACGCGCCGCCAGCGCGTGCTGCAGGACACCGTCACCGCGATCCGCCACGGCACCACCCTGGCCGAAGGCGGCGCGCACCTGTTCCCCAACGGCGAGCGCCACCTGCGCACGCGGCGCGCGCTGGGCAACGTCTATGGCGCCGTGCCGGGTGGGCATGCACTGCTGCAGGCCGCGGTGGACATCGCCCGGCAGTGCACGTTCTCCATGCAGGAGGTGAAATACGTCTATCCGCGCGAGCTGGTGCCCGAAGGCCACACGCCCGCCAGCTGGCTGCGTTCGCTCACCGAACAGGGCATGCGCCGCCGCTGGCCCGAAGGCGTGCCGGCGAAAGTCGTGGCGCAGATCGAGGAAGAACTGGCGCTGATCGCGGAGCTGCAGTACGAGGCGTTCTTTCTCACCGTGGAGGACATCGTCCGCTTCGCGCGGTCGAAGAACATCCTGTGCCAGGGCCGCGGGTCCTCGGCCAATTCCGCGGTCTGCTACGCGCTGGGCATCACCGCCGTGGATCCCATGCAGACGCGGCTGCTGATCGCACGGTTCCTGTCGCGGGCGCGCAACGAGCCGCCGGACATCGACGTGGACTTCGAGCACGAGCGGCGCGAGGAAGTCATGCAGTACGTCTACGCCAAGTACGGCCGCGAGCGCGCCGCGCTGGCCGCCACGGTGATCCGCTACCGCGGCAAGAGCGCGGTGCGCGACGTGGCCAAGGTCTTCGGCATGCCGCCCGACCAGCTGGGGCTGCTGGCCGAATGCTACGGCTGGGGCAATGCCGGCACCGAGATGTCGCAGCGCCTGTCCGAATCCGGCTTCGACATCGAAAACCCGCTGGTGGCGCGCGTGCTGGCGGTCACGGCGATGCTCGAAGGCAAGCCGCGCCACCTGTCGCAGCACGTGGGCGGCTTCATCATTTCCGATGCGCCGCTGTGGCACCTGGTGCCGGTGGAGAACGCCAGCATGGCCGACCGCACCGTGATCCAGTGGGAAAAGGACGACCTGGAGTCCCTCGGCCTGCTCAAGGTCGATTGCCTGGCGCTGGGCATGCTGACCTGCATCCGCAAGGCGCTGGACCTGGTGCGCGGGCACCGCGGCCGCGACCTGGAGCTGGCCACGATCCCCAAGGAAGACGCGCAGACCTACGCGATGATCCAGCGCGCCGACACCGTGGGCGTGTTCCAGATCGAATCGCGCGCGCAGATGACCATGCTGCCGCGGCTGAAACCGGCGAAGTTCTACGACCTGGTGGTGGAGGTGGCCATCGTGCGTCCCGGCCCGATCCAGGGCGGCATGGTCCACCCGTACCTGCAGCGGCGCATGGGCAAGCAGCCGGTCACCTATCCGTCGGCCGGCATCGAGGAGATCCTGGGCCCTACGCTGGGCGTGCCGCTGTTCCAGGAACAGGTGATGGAACTGGTGATCCACGCCGGCTACACCCCGGCCGAGGCCGACGGCCTGCGCCGCTCGATGGCGGCGTGGCGCCACGGTGGCGACATGGAGCCGCACCGCCTGCGCATCCGCGGCCTGATGGAAGAAAAAGGCTACGACTCGGCCTTCATCGACCAGATCTTCGAGCAGATCAAGGGCTTCGGTTCGTACGGGTTCCCGCAGAGCCACGCGGCGTCGTTCGCCGGCCTGGTCTATGCCAGTTGCTGGCTCAAGCGCCACGAGCCGGCGGCGTTCGCCTGCGCGCTGCTCAATGCGCAGCCGATGGGGTTCTATTCGCCCAGCCAGATCGTGCAGGACGCGCGCCGCGGCAATGGCGAACGGGTGGGTGTGGAATTCCTGCCGGTGGACGTGCTGCACAGCCAGTGGGACAACACTTTGGTCGATCGCAGCTTCAGCCGCGAGCTGTTTCCCGATGCCAACACCGGCAACCACAGCGGCAACGACTCGCGGTTGAAGCCGCCCCTGCAAAAGCGCGCATTGGACGAACGGATAGAAACGCCGCAGCCCGCCATCCGCCTTGGTTTCCGCCAGGTCAATGGCATGGCCGAAGCGGTGGCCAATGCGATCGTGGCCGCGCGTGCGCAACGCCCGTTCGCGAACGTGGCCGACCTGTGCCGGCGCGCGGGGCTGGACGCCCGCTCGCGCACCGCGTTGGCCGAAGCCGGCGCGCTCGATGGACTGGCGGGACATCGCAATACCGCGCGCTGGCAGGTGGCGGGCGTGGAGCGCGCCGCCGCGCTGGCGTCGCTGCAGAGCCCGCACGAACACGCCATCGCGCTGCCGGCACCGACCGTGGGCGAGGACGTGCTGGCCGATTACCGAACCACCGGCCTCACCCTGGGCGCGCATCCGCTGTCGCTGCTGCGCAACGCGCTGCGCGAACGGCGCGTACTGGATTCGCAGCAGCTGCGCGCGCTGCCGCACGGGCGCGGCGCGTTCGCGGCCGGGCTGGTGACCCAGCGCCAGCGTCCGGCCACCGCCGGCGGCACGATCTTCGTCACCCTGGAAGACGAACACGGCATGGTCAACGTGGTGGTGTGGCAGGACCTGGCCGCGCGCCGCCGCAAGGCGCTGCTGGGTGCGCGCCTGCTGGGCGTGCGTGGGCGCTGGGAGCAGGTGGACGGCGTGCAGCACCTGATCGCGCGCGACCTGCAGGACCTGTCGCCGCTGCTGGGCGGCATGCACGTGGATTCACGGGATTTCCGGTGACGCTGCAGATGGCCACGGTCGCACGGTGCGACGACCTGTTCGCCCCCGTCTGCGACGCGACGCACCCGCGCGTGCTGGTGGACGACGCGCAGGGCGGCATCCGCTACTGGCCCGGCGTGATCGCCGAAGGCACCGCGCAGCGCTGGTTCCAGGCGCTGCGCGACCGCGCGCACTGGCAGGCGATGCAAAGGCCGATGTACGACCGCATCGTCGCCGTGCCGCGCCTGCTGGCCGGCTATCGCGTCGCGGATTTCCCGGACGACCTGCCGCTGCGTGCGCTGCTCGACCGCGTGCAGGCGCTGGCCCCCGCGCCCTACACCAGCGCCGGGCTCAACCTGTACCGCGACGGCAACGACAGCGTGGCGATGCACGGCGACAAGCTGCATACCTTGTGCGAGGGGCACCCGATCACGCTGGTCTCGCTCGGCGCGCCCAGGCGCATGCTCATCCGCGCCAATGGCGGCGCACGCGACACCGTCTCCATCGACCTGATGCCCGGCAGCGTGCTGTCCATGAGCCACGCCGCGCAGACCACGCACCAGCACGGCATCCCCAAGACGAGATGCCCGGTGGGCCCGCGCATGAGCGTGGTGTTCCGTGCGCGTCCGGATGTTGCCGCAGCCGGCCACGGGGGGGCGCGGTGACTGCGACGGGTTTGCGCTCACGCGCCTTGCTTGCGCCCGCGTCGTGCATGGACCGCCGTACACTCGGTCGCCCCGTCCATCACGCGCGATCCATGCCTGCCTCCCGTCGCCTGTCCCGCACGCCGTGGTGGGCCACCTGCCTGATGCTCGCCGCCACCGCGCAGGCTGCCGGCGCGCAGCCTGCGTGGGACGGCGAGACGCTGCCGGCGGTCTTGTATCCGCCTGTCGCGTCGCAGGCGCGCGAGGCAGCCGGCTTCGTCCCGCCGGGCTGGACGCTGGAGCAGCAGGCCAGCGGCGACCTCGACACCGATGGCAAAGCCGATCTCGCGCTGCTGCTGCGCCTGCGCGATCCGCGCAACATCCTGCGCAATGCAGGACTGGGCGAAGCCGACTTCGACACCAATCCCCGCATGCTGGTGGTGGCGCTACGCGATGGCGCCGGCTATCGCCGCGTGCTGCAGGACCACGCGCTGGTCCCGCGCCGCGACGACCCGGTGGACGACGACTACGTGCAAGGCGACGACGCGCTCGCCATCGCGCGCGGGACGCTGCGCGTTCGCCTGCATGCCTGGCGCAGCGCGGGCGGGTGGGGCACGTGGACCAACACCTTCACCTTCCGCTGGCAGCAGGGCTGCCTGCGCCTGATCGGCTTCGACCGCAGCCACCTGCAGCGCAACAGCGGCCGGACCGAGGACACCAGCATCAACTACCTGACCGGCCGCGCGACCGTGGCCGAAGGCAGCATCGAGGACGATGCGGTCGACACGCGCCGCCTGCGCATCGACAAGGCGCCGCTGCGCTGCCTGCAGGACATCGGCAGCGGGATGCAATTCGATCCGGCGCTGCCGGCCGCGCCGCAGGGCCGCTGACCGCGCACCATGGCCTGGTTCACCTACGTCCTGCCGTGCACGTGGGAAGACCACTGCAAGGTCGGCTTCTCGCGCGACCCGCTGGCGCGTATCGGCCAGCTGCACGCACGCTGGTTCGAATTCTTCGACCTGTCGCGCGGCCTGCTGGTGGAAGCTGAAACCCAGCGCGACGCGCGCAATGTGGAGCTGGCGCTGCGGCGCCCGCTGGCCGCGCATCGCGCGCCGCAACCGCTGGCCGTGCGCAAGGCGGCCGGCGGCTGGACCGAGTGGCTGCGTGGCGCCGACGCCGGTCTGCGCGAGGCAGCAGACGCGCTGCACGCACGCGGCCATGTGATCCATGCGCCGCTGTCGACATGGCTGCGCGACGCGCTGCACGCAAGGCGCGAACTGCTCCACGAATGGACCGCGCGGTTGCGGCTCGAGGAACTGGAGCATCGCGGCATCGCCACCGCCGCGCAGCGTACCGTGCGCGACACGCTGGACGCGCATGCGGCGCTCGGTGTCGCGTTCGAAGACGTGCTTGCGCCGGGCGTGATGGACTGGTACCGCCACGTCGCCCTGGTGCGCGCCCCGGCCTAGCCGTCATTCCCGCGAACGCGGGGATGCAAGGTCCATCCCGGTCGCACACGTTGCGTTCGCCGTCATTCCGGCGCAGGCCGCGATCCATGGACGCCCCTGCCGCGCACGCAGGTGTGGCCGCTATCCAGGCACCGCGTGATCCGCGCGCGCCACGCAACCAGGCCGCCAGGAACTCGCCGGGCCGGCATGGCGGTGCGGAGGCAACGTCCTTGGATCCCGGCCTGCGCCGGGATGACGATTCTGAGGCGAAGCGGGGATGAGGATCCCAGGCGAAGCGGGATGACGATCCCAAGGCGAAGCGAAGTCTCACCGGGCCCGACATTCGCCGGTCTGGCGACCCCATGACGACGGGCAGCCTCACGGCTTCAAGCCGTCGCCGCGACGACGGCATGGAGCCGCCCCATCTCTACGCCGCGCCTCGCTGCGCCCACGAAAAAGGCCGGGCAGTGCCCGGCCTTTTCCTGCTGCGCGTGGCGCCCACTAGGCCACGTTCGGCTCGCTGAACGCCTCGATCTCCTCCTTGAAGTCGTTGATCGGCACGCAGCTGCAGAACACGTTCTTGTCGCCATACACGTTGTCCACGCGCGCCACCGGCGGCCAGTACTTCTGCCGCTTCAGCGTGGCCAGCGGGAACACCGCCAGCTCGCGGCTGTAGGCATGGGTCCACTCGGCCGCGGCCGCCTGGGTCGCGGTATGGGGCGCGTGCTTGAGCGGGTTGTCCTCGCGGTCCAGCTCGCCGCGCTCGACCATGCGGATCTCGTCGCGGATCTGGATCATCGCGTCGATGAAGCGGTCCAGCTCGTGCAGCGATTCGCTCTCGGTGGGCTCCACCATCAGCGTGCCGGCCACCGGGAAGCTCAGCGTGGGCGCATGGAAGCCGAAGTCGATCAGGCGCTTGGCCACGTCCTCGGCTGAGATGCCGGTGGCGTCCTTGATCGGGCGCAGGTCGAGGATGCACTCGTGCGCCACCAGGCCGTTGCGGCCGGTGTAGAGCGTCTCGTAGTGCGGCGCGAGCCGGGTGGCGATGTAGTTGGCGTTGAGCAGCGCCACCTGCGTGGCCTTGCGCAGGCCCGCGGCGCCCATCATGGCGACGTACATCCAGCTGATCGGCAGGATGCTGGCGCTGCCGTAGGTGGCCGCGCTGACCAGGGCGCCGCCGCCCACGCCGTCGGTGGAGAAGCCGCCTTCGTGCACCGCCTTGGGCAGGAACGGTGCCAGGTGCGCCTTCACCGCGCACGGGCCCACGCCGGGGCCGCCGCCGCCGTGCGGGATGCAGAAGGTCTTGTGCAGGTTGAGGTGGCTCACGTCCGAGCCCCACTTGCCGGGCTTGGCCACGCCCACCAGCGCGTTCATGTTGGCGCCGTCGGTGTACACCTGGCCGCCGTGCTGGTGGACGATCTCGCAGATCTCGACCACGTCCTCCTCGAACACGCCGTGCGTGGAGGGGTAGGTCATCATGATCGCGGCCAGCTTGTCCGAGTACTTCTCGGCGTTGCGGCGGATGTCCTCCACGTCCACGTTGCCGTTGGCGTCGCACTTGGTCACCACCACGCGCATGCCGCACATCTGCGCGCTGGCCGGGTTGGTGCCGTGCGCGGATTCCGGAATCAGGCAGATGTCGCGATGCGCCTCGCCGCGCGAGGCGTGGTATGCGCGGATCGCCAGCAGGCCCGCGTACTCGCCCTGCGCGCCGGAATTGGGCTGCAGGCTCACCGCGTCGTAGCCGGTGCATTCCACCAGCATCTTCTCCAGGCCGTCGATCAGCTCCCGGTAACCCTCGACTTGGTCGGCCGGCGCCAGCGGGTGCACGTTGCCGAACTCCGGCCACGTCACCGGGATCATCTCCGCGGTGGCGTTGAGCTTCATGGTGCAGCTGCCCAGCGGGATCATGGTGCGATCCATCGCCAGGTCCTTGTCCGCCAGCGCGCGCATGTAGCGCAGCAGTTCGTGTTCGCTGTGGTGGGTGTTGAACACGGGGTGGGTCAGGAACTTCGAGGCGCGCCGCAGCTCCGCGGGCAAGGCGTCGGGCGTGTCGGCATCCAGGGTGTCGATGTCGTCGGCGCGCGCGTCGAACAGGGCGGCCAGCGCGGCCACGTCCTCGCGCGTGGTGGTTTCGTCCAGGCTGATGCCCAGCGAGTTGCGGCCCAGCACGCGCAGGTTCATGCCCGCCTGCGCGGCGCGGCGCTGCACGTCGTGCGCGTCCACCCCGGTGACGTGCAGGGTGTCGAAGAAGCCCTCGCCGACCTCCACGCCCGCCTTGCGCAGCGCGCCGGCCAGGATCGCCGCCAGGCGATGCGTGCGGCGGGCGATGCGCACCAGCCCATCCGGCCCGTGGTACACCGCGTACATGGACGCCATCACCGCCAGCAGCACCTGCGCGGTGCAGATGTTGCTGGTGGCCTTCTCGCGGCGGATGTGCTGCTCGCGGGTCTGCAGGGTCAGCCGGTAGGCCTTGTTGCCCTCGGCATCCACCGACACGCCGATCAGGCGGCCGGGCATGCTGCGCTTGTACGCATCGCGACAGGCCATGAATGCCGCGTGCGGGCCGCCGAACCCGAACGGCACGCCGAAGCGCTGGGTGTTGCCCACCACGATGTCGGCGCCCCATTCGCCAGGCGCCGCGATCAGGGTCAGCGCCAGCAGGTCGGTGGCCACGCACACCACGCCGCCGCGGGCGTGCACCGCATCGGCCGCGGCGCGGTAGTCGCGGATCGTGCCGAAGGTGTCGGGGTACTGCAGCAGCACGCCGAAGGCGTCCACGCCGGCGGCGTCCGCGTCCTCGCCCACGTGCAGCACGATGTCCAGCGGCTCGGCGCGCGTGCGCAGCAGCTCCAGCGTCTGCGGGTGCACGCCGCTCGACACGAAGAAGGTGTCGGACTTCGACTTGGCCGAGCGCTTGGCCAGGGTCATCGCTTCGGCCGCGGCGGTGGCTTCGTCCAGCAGCGAGGCGTTGGCGATCTGCATGCCGGTCAGCTCGGCGCACATCGTCTGGAAATTGATCAGCGCTTCCATGCGGCCCTGCGAGATCTCCGCCTGGTAGGGCGTGTAGGCCGTGTACCAGGCCGGGTTCTCCAAGATGTTGCGCAGGATCACGTTGGGCGTGTGGGTGCCGTAGTAGCCCTGGCCGATGTAGCTGCGCAGGACACGGTTCTTCTTCGCGATGGCCCGGATCTTCGCCAGCGCCTCGACCTCGGTCATCGAATCGGGCAGCGCCAGCGGCTCGCGCTGCCGGATCTTGCCGGGCACGATCGCGTCGGTCATGGCGTCCAGCGAGTCGTGGCCGATCGCCCGCAGCATGGCCGCGATCTCCTCGTCGTTGGGGCCGATGTGGCGTTCGACGAAGGCGCCGTGGTGCTCGAGTTCGCGTAGCGAAGGCGTGGCGGGCTGGTTGCGCAGCGTGCTGTGCTGCGTGTTGTGCGGCGTGTCGCTCGACATGGGGCTCATCCGTTGGCGCGGCACGGGCCGCTGGCGGCTCCCCGGCGGTGCCGGGAAGGCGGGATGCCCCTCTGTCCTTTCGCCTGAGAGTTTGGAAGCGCGTGCGCACCGGTGCTGCACCGGCCCGCCGCACCGCTTGCCCCTTCGGCGCCGGCCTCGCCCGCAAGGCGCGCGGACAGCCGATCTCTCCAGAGTGTGGGCACGCGGCGGTCACTGGCCTGAGCGATTCCGGGCGGTTGCGCCTTCGGCAGCGGCGCCGGGTCCGGTCAGGGACAGGCGCCGCTTCTTCCACCGCGTGCTGGTGCCCAGTATACCGGCGGCCGGGCGGCGGAACGCGCACGGGGGCGCTGGCTAGAATGGCCCGGACACAGCGGGACGCAGGCATGGAACACCAGGACACGCGCCCATGCGGCGCCTCCAACGCACCAGGGCCTGCACGCCGGCAGGGCCGGCCATGAGCACGCCGTTCCGGTTGTGCCGGATCGACCACGTGGTGCTGCGCGTACGCGACGTGGCGGCCATGCAGGCGTTCTATTGCGACGTGCTGGGGTGCAGCGTGGAGCGCAGGCAGGATGGGATCGGCCTGCTGCAGCTGCGAGCGGGCGCGTCGCTGATCGACCTGGTGGACGTGGACGGCACGCTGGGGCGGGCGGGCGGCGCCGCGCCAGGCGCCCAGGGCCGCAACATGGACCACCTGTGCCTGCGCGTGGAGCCGTTCGACCGCGATGCGGTCGTTGTGCACCTGCAGGCGCACGGCGTGCGCCTGTCGGACTTCGGCCAACGCTACGGCGCCGAAGGCGAGGGGCCCTCGCAGTACCTGTTCGACCCCGAGGGCAACATGGTGGAACTCAAGGGCCCACCGGACCAGCACGCGTGACCGCAGCGACGCCTTCCACCCGCCGCCTCGCCCTGCTGCTGGGCGGGCTGGCGATGTTCGGCCCGTTCTCCATCGACACCATCTTCCCGGCTTTCCCGCAGATCGGCGCGCAGTTCGGTGCGGACAAGGTGGCGATGCAGCAGACCATCAGCGCCTATCTGCTGGCGTATGCGGCGATGAGCCTGGTGCACGGGCCGCTGTCGGATGCGATCGGGCGCAAGCGCGTGATCCTGGCGGGGCTGGTGGTGTTCGCGCTGGCATCGGTGGGCTGCGCGCTGGCCACGTCGCTGCCGATGCTGCTGGCGTTCCGCGTGCTGCAGGGGCTGAGCGCGGGCGTCGGGCTGATCGTGGGCCGCGCGGTGATCCGCGACGTGCTGCACGGCGACGATGCGCAGCGGCTGATGAGCCAGGTGTCGATGGTCTTCGGCATCGCGCCGGCCATCGCGCCGATCATCGGCGGCTGGATCCTGGGCTGGGACCGGTGGCCCGCGATCTTCTGGTTCCTGGTGGCCTTCTCGGTGGTGCTAATCGTCGCCACGTGGGTGGCGCTGCCGGAAACACATCCGCACAGCGCGCGCCTTCCATTGCAGGCGAAGCCGCTGCTGCGCGGCTACTGGGGCATCTTCGCCAACCATCGCTTCCAGCGGCTCGCGGCGGCGGGCGCGTTCAACTTCGGCGCGCTGTTTCTGTACATCGCGTCGGCACCGGCGTTCGTGGTGGATCTGATGGGCCTCAACGAACGCCAGTTCGGCTGGTTCTTCATTCCCATGATCGGCGGGATGATGCTGGGCGCATTCGTGTCCGGCCGCGCCGCGGGCAGGATCGGCGGCGCACGCCTGGCCAATATCGGCTTTGCCTGCTGTGGCGCGGCGGTGCTGCTCAACCTTGGCTACAACCTGTTGGTGCCGGTGCCTTCGATTCCGTGGGCGGTGCTGCCGATGAGCCTCAACGCGTTCGGCATCGCGCTGGTGTTTCCCATCCTGACCCTCGCCATCCTGGACATGTATCCGCGCCAGCGCGGCAGCGCGTCCTCGCTGCAGGCCTTCACCAGCCTGGTGTCCAACGCCATCGTCGCCGGCGTGCTGTCGCCGCTGCTGAGCCATCGCGGCATCCATCTGGCGATCGGCGCGGCCTGCTTCACGTTGCTGGGCTGGCTGTTCTGGCGGTGGGAGCGGTCGGTGGAGAAACGTGAGCCGCGGTGTGCGGACCGGCCGGCGGGGCTGGAGCCACTGGATGAGATGTAAGGGGGAGCGAAGGTGATTCATTCGCCGTCACGGCGGTGAAGCCGGCTCCAATGACGAAGGCCGGCTTGCGCCGGCCTTCGTGCTGCTTGCTTGTGCGAAGGATCAACCCTTCGCCGGCTCTGCAGGTTTCGGTGCTGCAGGCGGTGTTGCCGCCGGCGTGCCGGACGCCGGCGCCGGCGTCGCGGTGGCCGATGCGCTCCATCCACACTGCTGTCCCGCGTTCTGCTCGGCCAGCCACTTCTGCAGCGGGGCGAAGTACTCCAGCACTGCGCCGGCGTCCATCTTCTCGCCGCCGGTGAGCTCGCTCATGGTCTTCTGCCAGGGCTGGCTGGCGCCCTTGCTGAGCATGGCCTGGAACTTCTGGCCCGCTGCCTTGTTGCCGGCGAAGCTGCACTCGTACAGCGGGCCCTTGTAGCCGGCCGCGTCGCACAGCGCCTTGTAGAACTGGAACTGCAGCACGTGCGACAGGAAGTAGCGCGTGTACGGCGTGTTGCCGGGCACGTGGTACTTGGCGCCCGGGTCGAAGAAGTCCTCGCCGCGCGCGGCCACCGGGCCCACGCCCTGGTACTTGGCCTTCAGGTCCCACCACGCCTTGTTGTACTGGTCCGGCTTGATGGTTCCGTCGAACACGCCCCAGCGCCAGCGGTCGATCATCAGGCCGAACGGCATGAAGGCGACCTTGGCCAGGGCCATGCGCATCTGCGAGTTGATCAGCGCCTCGTTGTCGCCGTCGCCCTCGGCGGCGGTTTCCACCGGGCCGCCGACCAGGCCGATGGACTGCAGGTACTTGGGCGTCATGGCCAGCACGATGGTGTCGCCGATGGCCTCGTGGAAGCCGTCGTGCGCGCCGGCCTGGAACACCGGCGGCAGCTTGTTGTAGGCCAGGTAGTAATACACGTGGCCCAGCTCGTGGTAGATGGTGGTGAAGTCTTCCTCGTTGGGCTTGATGCACATCTTGGTGCGCACGTCGCCTTCCATGTTCATGTCCCACGCGCTGGCGTGGCAGACCACGTCGCGGTCGCGGGGCTTGATGAACTGGGTCTTCTCCCAGTAGCTCGCCGGCAGCTTTGGCATGCCCAGCGAGGTGTAGAACTCCTCGGCGCGCTGGGTCATCTTCTTGGCGATGTCCAGCTGCGCGGCGCGTTCGGCTTCCTCGTTGCGCCCGGCGGACGGCAGGTCGGTGTTGCTGACCAGCTGCGCGGCATAGCCTTCGCGGTACTGGCGCTCCAGCGTGGCGGTGATGTCCAGGCTGCCTGCGTTCTCGTAGGGCTGCAGGATGTCCCACAGGTTGCCCCAGTCCTGCTGCCACATGTTGCCCATCAGGTGCGCCGGCAGCAGGCCGCCTGCGACCTGGCCGCGGTCGTCGCCGTACTTGGCGTTGAGGCGGGTGCGCGTGTAGCAGTGCAGCTGCTCGTACAACGGCTTCACCTGGCCCCAGAGGCGGTCGGTTTCGGCCGCGATCTCGGCAGGGGTCATGTCGTAGCCGCTGCGCCACAGCTCGCCGGCGTCGGCGTAGCCCAGGTCGCGCGCGCCTTCGTTCACCAGTTCCACGAAGCGCGTGTAGTCCTTGCGCATCGGCTTGCTGATGGTGTGCCAGCCGGCCCATGCGTCGAGCTGCGCGTCGTAATCGCGGTTGCTGCGCAGCACGTCTTCCAGCTCACCCAGCTGGCGGCAGCTCTTGGCATCGCCCTCGGTCTTGCAGTACTCGCCCGAGCCGTAGTCGCCTTCCATCTTGGCGGCGATCTTGGTGAGCTCCGCGAGCTTGGCCGGATCCTTCGGCGGCGGCAGCGCGGTGCTGAGCTTGAGCAGCATGATCGCGCGCGCCGATTCGGGCGACATCTGCTGGCCTTCGAACTTGCGCGACTGCTCGATCCAGCTCTTGAGCTGCGACAGGAAACGTTCGTTGGCCTTGGACGACAGCAGCTGGCTGTCGTCGTTGATGTAGGTGGACGACAACCACTGCGCGGCCGTCAGTTCCGGGAACATCGCCTTGTATTCCGCGTTGACGCGGGCCACGAACTGGTCGGCCGTTTCGTTGGCGGGCGCGGTGGCCGCGGGGCCGCCGGCAGGCGTGGCCGGCGCGTCGCCGGGCGAAGGCGTGCGCTTGCAAGCGCCGAGCGACAGGATGCTTGCGGAAACGGCGAGCGCCAGAAGGGCGAGGCGTGGTGTCGGTGTCACGGAGCGGTTCCTGGAACATCGCGGCGATGCGCGGGACCGGCAGGCTAGGGCGGCCCGGGCAGGGCTGCAAGTGCGTGAGGCTGCCTGAACGGCCGCGGCGCAAGGTGCTCCGCGTGCGCCGCTCGCCCGTGCCGGCCGCGTACGCCCGCGCATGGCGCTGGCACGGGTTCGCGGCTGCCGACTCGCGGTTGCGCGGTGATGCGGTCGCCGGCTACGCGGCGCGCGGGGCGTGCGGCCGGGCCGCGTTCGCTGCGGGCATGCGCAGCCGGCGCTGCGCGTCCACCAGTCCGTGCGCCAGCAGCCAGCACCAGGCATCCTCGGCGTCGTTCTCGACATACGCCCGCGCGCTGCCCAGCCGGAAGCTGTAGCCCCACGCGTCCATGTCGCGGAGCAGCCGGTCGCGGCCGACGCCCGGCAGCTCGTCGGCGAGCAGGGCCTGCAACACGCAGACCGCGTCCTCTTCTTCCACCGAATCGGTCGCGTCGGTATGCACCGCGTCGCGGCGCTCCGGCGGCAGCACGATGAGGTGGCAGGCCTCGTGCAGCAGCGAGTGCACGGGGGTGTCGTCGCGCACATGCACCGTGCAGCCGATCAGCCCGGCCTCGTCCTCGCCCCAGTAGCTGCCCGGAATCGGAAGGCCGGCGCTGACCGTTTCCAGCCGCAGGCCATAGCGCGCCAGCAGGGCGGCGGCGTAGGCCAAGGCGATGTCGCGCACGCGCAGCACGTCCGCTTGCGCGGGTTGTGCAGGGGCGGCCTCAGCCGCGGCGGGGTGCGCATGCATGCGGAAGATCGAACGAAAGCGTGCGGCCGGAGCCGCACCTGCAAAGGGAAGCCTCAGGCGGCGCTGGCGCGTTCGTCAGGCAGCGCCACGGAGATGTCCAGGATGTCGTGTTCGCCGTCCTTGACCACGTCCACCTTCACCGCATCGGCGTCCACGCTGACGTACTTGCGGATCACTTCCAGCAGTTCGCGCTGCATCAGCGGCAGCCAGTCGCGCGCGCCCAGCGTGCTGCGCTCCTGCGCGATGATGATGCGCAGCCGGTCCTTGGCGATGGACGCGGTGTTCTTCTTGGTCTTCAGGAAATCGAACAGGCCCATGGATCAACCTCCGAAGAGCTTGCTGAAGAAGCCCTTCTTCTCCGGAGTGGTGAACCGCATCGGGCGGTCTTCGCCCATCAGCCTCGCCACGGCGTCGTCGTAGGCCTGGCCGGCGGCCGATTCCATGTCCAGGATCACCGGCTCACCCTTGTTCGAAGCGTTCAGCACGTCGGGCGATTCGGGGATCACGCCCACCGTCTTGAGCCCCAGCACCTCTTCCACGTCCTTCACGCTCAGCATTTCGCCGGTTTCTACGCGGTTGGGGCTGTAGCGGGTCAGCAGCAGGTGCTCCTTGACGCGCTCGCCGGCTTCGGCGCGCCGGGTCTTGCTGGCCAGCAGGCCCAGGATGCGGTCCGAGTCGCGCACCGAGGAGACTTCCGGATTGACCACCACCACCGCCTGGTCGGCGAAGTACATGGCCAGGAACGCGCCCTTCTCGATGCCGGCGGGCGAGTCGCACACGATGTAGTCGAAGCCGTCGTCGGCCAGGTCCTTGAGCACCTTCTCCACGCCCTCGGTGGTCAGCGCATCCTTGTCGCGGGTCTGCGATGCGGCCAGCACGTAGAGGTTGTCGAAACGCTTGTCCTTGATCAGGGCCTGCTTCAGCCCGGCCTCGCCGTGGATCACGTTGACGAAGTCGTACACCACGCGCCGCTCGCAGCCCATGATCAGGTCCAGGTTGCGCAGGCCTACGTCGAAGTCGATGACCGCGACCTTCTTGCCGCGGCGGGCCAGGCCCGAGGCGATGCTGGCGCTGGTCGTGGTCTTGCCCACGCCGCCCTTGCCCGAGGTGACTACGATGATTTCGGCCATTTGATTTCCGTGGTTCGTGATGCGTGAGGTGATTCGCAGAAGCCGCTGCGCCGACCGGTTGCCGTGAGTCGCGCTTGCGAATCAGGCACCGCCGCTCGCCAATCCGGCTCTACTCCAGTACCGCCATCTTCAGTTCTTCGGCGCCTTCCTTCGACGCGTCCAGCCAGACCTGTACCGGCTTGCCGCGCAGGTCCCGGGGGATGTCCTCGAGCACCTTGTAGTGCCCGGCCACCGCGACCAGTTCGGCGTGGAACTCGCGGCAGAAAATGCGTGCCGCGGTGTTGCCCTGCGCCCCGGCGAGCGCGCGCCCGCGCAGCGCGCCGTAGATATGGATGGAGCCGTCGGCGATGACTTCCGCGCCGGCGCCCACCGCGGTCAGCACGGTCAGGTCGCGATTCTCCGCGTAGACCTGCTGCCCGGAGCGCACCGGCGTGGTCTGCATGAGGCCGGGCGCCCCGCTGGCGGCGGGCTTGGCCGCTTTCGCAGGGGCCGCTTCCGCCGCGGGCATCGTGCGGGCGGTGGCGGGCTGCCGGGAGGCGTCCGCGGCCGAAGCCGCTGCCACGTCCGCCTCGGCGCGGCCGCCCGTGGTCGCGGACTCGTACTGCGCGCGGAACTTGGCGAGCAGCGGCAGCCCCAAGGCGACGGCCAGCTGCTCGTTCTCGGTGGTGCCGTAGGCCAGGGCCACCGGAATCACGCCGGCCTCGCGCAGCGCGTCGACCAGCGCGCGCGCGGTGGCCACGTCGGGCGTCTGCGCCAGGCCACCGAAGTCCACCACCACCGCGGCGCGCGCGAACAGCTTGGGCGCGCGCGACACGCGTTCGCGCATTTCCCGCGCCAGCCTGGCGACATCGAGCGTGCGCACGCGCAGGTTGGCGATGCCGACCTGGCCGATCTTGAGTTCGCCCGCCTGTTCGTAGTCGGGCAGGGCAGCGGCGTTGGCGCTCATGTGCCGGTCTGCCGCTGGGGAACCGCGTCGGCCACGCGCCGCGAAGCCAGCCAGGGCTCGGGAGGAAGCGCATGGCCGTAGGTGTCGCGCACCCAGGGGTAGCTGCACATCTCCTTCATCAGCATCGAGGCGCGGATGCCTTCGGCGCCCGCGCCGCGCATCACGTTCTGCCCGACCTCGCGGAAACCGAAGCTGCCGTGGAACAGCAGGGCCGGATCGGCCGCCTGGTCGTCGTGGATGCCCAGGAACACCTCGCACGCCAGCTGCGGGTGGCGCAGCTCGGCGTAGCTCTGCACGTCGGCGTAGAGCGCGCGGCCCACGCCGCCGCCGCGGCGACGGCTGGCCACGACGATGCGGTCGATGTAGAAGAAGTCGGGCTGCCGGTCGCGGAACCAGGCGAAGTTCTGGCTGTCGTGCGACTGATCCGCGCCGAAGCCCACCAGGAACCCGGCGATCGTGCCGCCGCGTTCGGCGACGCGGAAGTAGGCGGCGGTGTCGAAGAAGCGGTGCAGGCGGGCCGCATCGAGCGGAAGGATGGCGGGTCCGGCGGCGTTGTTCAGGGCAAGGACGGAATCCAGCTCGTGCTCGCGCACGTCGCGGATGGCGATCGACATTCTTCGCAACTCCGTTCGGCTTACTCCGGCCCGCGCCGCAGCAGGCGGGATTATCGCACGCGACGCGAACCCGGGCGACCGGCGCTCCGCATGACTTCCGATGCACGGCGGCGGAGCGGCGATGCGCCTAAGATGCCACGCATGCTTGGCCGCCTGAGCCACACCCGACTGCTGCGCTACGCCGGCCTGTTCACCTGGGCCCTGGTGGGCGTGCCGCTGGTGTACGCCGCGCTGTTCGCTGGCGGCGCGGACGATCCCACGCTGCCGCCGGACATGTCCTGGCATGGCTGGATCGCCTACGCGGTGTTCGGCCTGGACTACCTGTGGCTGACCCGGCTCATGGACGGGCGCCGCGCGCGCGCCGCCGATTACGCCCTGCTGCTGGTCCTGACCGGGTCGGCCATCGCGATCAGCTTCTACAGCCTCAGCGGCATGGGCAGCATCCTGCTGATGGTGGTGGCGTGCGTCCTGCCCTGGCTGCTGCCGGTGTGGGTGGCGGCCAGCTGGATGGTGCTGAGCCAGTTCCTGGTGGCGCCGGTATACGTGCTGGGTCAGGGGTACGGCTGGACCGAGGCGATCCTGCAGTCGCTGCTGCAGGGCGGCTTCTGCGCATTCATTTTCGTCACCAGCCTGGTCGCGCGGCAGCAGGCGCAGGCCCGCGACGACCAGCGCCGCCTGAATGCGGAGCTGCGCGCCACCCGCGCCCTGCTGGCCGAAAGCGCCCGCGTCAACGAGCGCACCCGCATCTCGCGCGAACTGCACGACCTGCTCGGCCACCACCTCACCGCGCTGAGCCTGAACCTCGAGGTCGCCGGCCACCTGGCCCAGGGCAAGGCGCAGGAGCACGTCTCGCAGGCCCACACCCTGGCGCGCCTGCTGCTGAGCGACGTGCGTGAAGCCGTCAGCCAGCTGCGCGCGGAAGGCGCGATCGACATGCGGGCGTCGCTGTCGCCGCTGGCGGAAAACGTACCGGGGCTGCAGGTCGTCATCACCATGCCCAGCCCGTTCCTGCTGGACGACCCGGAACGCGCCCACGTGCTGCTGCGCTGCACGCAGGAAATCATCACCAATGCCGTGCGCCACGCCCGGGCCAGCACGCTGCAGCTGGATTTCGCGGTGGCAGGCGGCGAGGTCCGGTTGCGCGCATCCGACGACGGCCAGGGCAGCGAGCAGGTGTCGGCCGGCAACGGCCTGCGCGGGCTGCGCGAGCGGCTCGCCCTGTACGGCGGGGAAGTCCGGCTGGAAACCGCCCCCGGCGCCGGCTTCGCGCTGGACATCAGGCTGCCGCTGGGCGGGGCGGGCGCGGCCGCGCGCCTGCTCCAGGCGGGGGCCGGGATCGCCACCGCGCCGGACCCCGCTTCACGCGATCCCGGCGTGCCCACGCGTCCCCGGCAGGGCGCCATTCCCATGCAAACGGAGGCGACATGATTCGCGTAGCCCTGGTCGACGACCAGACCCTTGTGCGGCAGGGCGTGCGCTCCCTGCTGGGACTGGCCGACGACATCGAGGTGGTGGGCGAGGCCTCCGACGGCCGTCAGGCCGTGGAGTTGATCCCGCAGCTTGCGCCCGACGTGGTGCTGATGGACATGCGCATGCCGGTGATGTCGGGCCTGGAAGCGCTCCAGGCGCTGTCGCGCACCGGGCAGCTGCCGCCCACGATCATCCTGACCACCTTCGACGACGACCAGCTGGTGCTGGCCGGCCTGAAGGCGGGGGCCAAGGGCTACCTGCTGAAGGACGTGTCGCTGGACCAGCTGGTGGGGGCGATCCAGACCGTGGCCGCGGGCGGCTCGCTGGTGCAGCCGGCCGTCACCCAGCGCCTGCTGTCCGGCCTGGAGCACATGCGCAACGACTTCGTCAGCCTGGACCGGCCCGATCCGCTCACCGATCGCGAAACCGAGATCCTGCGGCTGATGGCGGGCGGCTTTTCCAACAAGGAAATCGCCAACTCGCTGGGCGTGGCCGAAGGCACGATCAAGAACCACGTCTCGAACATCCTGAGCAAGCTCGGCGTGCGCGATCGCACCCGTGCGGTGCTCAAGGCGTTCGAGTTGCAGCTGGTGTAGCCGGCGGCCAGGATGGCCTGCCCGCCGCAGCGCGGCGGGCGTTCGGGTCCGCGCGCGCCAGTGGCGCGCAAGCCGCGGCAAGTCACCCTGCGAGCAGGCTGTGCGAGAACGCGCCGGCACGGCAAACGGGGCCTGCTGGTCGAGCCGGATGTGACGTCCGTGCGTGCAACGACCCGCTTGATAGTGAAGTTACGGCGTTGTGCATGAACCGAACGGCTCGCCCGGCCAGCGCCAACTTGCTAGGATGGCCGGTCTGCGCCCCCGGCCCGGCCGGTTAGTAGAGTTCCCCGGAGAACCCCTGAATGACTCGTTTGATCGAGATCCTGATTTCCCTGGCCATCGTGGCCGGCCTGTTCCTGCTGGTCGCCATCTTCCTGCCGTCGCAGCGCAACCTGCAGGAAACCGTCGAGACCAACCGCCGGATGACGATCGTGTACGACACGCTCAACAGCCTGCGCCGCTTCGACGACTGGAACCCGCTGGTGCTGCGCGATCCGAAGGTGCAGATGAAGCTGTCGGGCCCCGACGCGGGCGTGGGCGCGCGCCTCGACTACGAGTCCGACAACGCGCAGATCGGCAAGGGCAGCTGGGAGATCGTGGAAAGCGTCCCCAACGAGCTGATCGTCTACAAGCTGGAGAACAACCAGCGCGGCAGCGACAAGACCATGCGTTTCGAGCTGAAGCCCACGGGTCGTTCGGGGCGTAACGTCGAGATCAAGCAGAAGTACCACGTGAGCTACGGCTGGAACATCCTGGGCCGCTACGCCGGGCTGTACGTGAGCCGCAACGTGGGCGACGACATGGCCATGGGCCTGAACCGGCTGGCCAACATGCTCGCTTCGGTGCCCAACGTGGACTACAAGCAGCAGGGCACGCGCCTGGAGAACATGCGCCGCGTCGAGCTGCCGGCCGAGGACCTGCTGGTGGTGCCGGCCGGTTCGGTCGAGCGCAACAACCTGACCATCCAGAATTCGATGAAGTCGAACATGGAGTGGATCAACCGCACCATGGCCGCCAGCGGCCTGGAGCGCGCCGGTCCGATGCGCATCGTGTCCACCGAACTGGGCCGCGAGAACTACAACTTCGACGTGGTCCAGCCGGTGCGCAAGGCCGGCACCGGTGGCGCCGACGCCGCTGGGGCCGCACCGCAGGAAGGGCAGGAAGATCAAGCCGGCGCAGAGACGGCCGCGGCGGACGAGGGCGCAGCCCCCGCCAAGACGCCGACCCTGCCGCCCGCGCCGATCCGCGCCGCCACGGGTCCGGAACTGACCGGCCTGAGCCTGCAGGGTCCCGTGACCTACGTGCGCCAGCCGGCGCGCGGTGCGGCCACCGCTACCTATGTCGGCTTCATGGCCGAGCTTGAGAACGTGCGCAACGCGCTGCGCGCGTGGGCGGTGACCCAGGGCTACGAAGTCACCGGCCGCCCGTACGAGGTCTACAAGAACGGCATCGACAAGGCGTTCACCGCCGATGCGAACCAGCAGCCGCAGGGCCAGTTCGACGTGTACTGGGACCTGAAGGTGCCGGGCGCGCCGGAAGCCCCGGTGCCCGCGGCCGCCGCTGCACCGGCCGCGCCCGCCGCGGCGCCGGAAGCCGGTTCGGCCGAGTAGGTCCCGGGCGCGGCGGGTCTGCCGATCCGCCGCTCGCTAAGACAGTTCCAGTGCGCCGCGTCCAGTACGCGGCGCACCGCGTTTGAGGAGGCGCGAATGACGCACACCACTGCACCGCGCGCGCAGGATCCGATCGTTTCGCCCTCGCGGCGCGCGCTCGTCGCGGCCGGCGCCTGCCTGCTGGCGGTGTCGGTCGCGCTGGCGGCGTACGCGGCGCACGGGGTCGACGGTGCCTCGCAGTCGCGGCTGCAGACCGCCGCGGCATTCGCCTTCGGCCACGGCCTGGCGCTGGCCGCGTTGGCGCCGCACGCGCGGACGCGGGCAGCGGGCCGGGTGCTGGCCGCGCTGCTGGCCGGGTGCGTGCTGTTCTGCGGCGCGCTTGCCGCTTCGGTGTTCCTGGGATCCGGTGCGGCGGTCGCGCCGCTCGGCGGTGGCCTGCTGATCGCCGGGTGGCTCGCATGGGCTGCCGTCGCACTGCGGGGCGGTTAGGGTCATGCCCCGTTTCGCGCGCGGATTCGACGTGGATGCGGCGCATGCGCATCTGTCGCGCGACCGCCGGCTGGCGGCATGGATGAGGCGCGTAGGGCCGATCGAACCCGACCCGCGCTGGCGCAGGCCGTTCGATCCGGTGGACGCGCTGGCGCGCGCGATCCTCTACCAGCAGCTCAGCGGCAAGGCCGCGGCGACGATCGTGGGCCGCGTGGAAGCCGCCATCGGCAGCAAGCGGCTGCATTTCGACACCTTGGGCCGTATCGACGACGCCGCCCTGCGCGCGTGCGGCGTCTCGGGCAACAAGGCCCTGGCGCTGCGCGACCTGGCCGCGCGCGAGGCCCGCGGCGAGATTCCCACGCTGCGCGCGATGTCGGTGATGACCCCGGACGAGATCATCGCCGCGCTGGTACCGGTCCGCGGCATCGGCCGCTGGACGGTGGAAATGATGCTGATGTTCCGGCTGGGGCGCGCGGACATCCTGCCGGTGGACGACCTGGGGATCCGCAAGGGCGTGCAACGGGTGCTCTGGCTCGATGCCATGCCGGTGCCGAAGGCCCTGCCGGAACTGTGCGCGCGCTGGGCGCCGTACCGCACCTACGCCAGCCTGTACCTGTGGCGCATCGCGGATTTCGCGGCCCCGCCCGTGCCGCGTTCCCAGTCGTAGCGGACGCGGTGCGCGAAAGGGCAGCGCTGCGTGGGCAGAGGGCGGTTCGGAACCATGCCGGCATGCGACGACCGGACCGGCGAGCGGCTGCCCTGTCGCGCTAGGGGGCGCCCACCGGCGAGATCGGCGGCGCCTTGGCCACCCAGCGCCTCTTGAGCCGCAGCGCGGGGCGTTCGACCAGGAACCAGGACAGGGCCCCCAGCGCCAGCGCGATGGCGCTGGCGATGAGGATGTTGCCGGCGATGCCCTTGCCCCAGGGCAGCATCCAGGCCAGCTGCTGGGCGGGCCAGCCGTACAGGTATACGCCGTACGACAGGTCGGTATGCCGGATCACCGGCAGGCGCACGCGCAGCGCCAGATACAGCGTGCCGTAGGTCAGCAGCCCGAAGTAGGGCAGGTGCGACCAGGTGCCGCCGCGTAGCGCGGCGAAGGCCAGCAGCAGTCCGAAGACCGCCAGTCCCGACAGCCGGATCCGCCCGCGCAGCACCCACAGCAGGGTGCCGGTGATGAAGAACGCGGTGCACTCCGCGTATTTCTGGACATGGTCGGCCAGCGGCCAGAACCGCCACGCCAGCAGGTAGCCGGCCAGCATCGCCGCGGCCCACAGCAGCGCATAGCGGCGCGGCGCCAGCAGCCCCAGCAGCCATGCCACCAGCAGCAGCACGTAGAGCCTGGCCTCGTTGGGCAGCGTCCACAGCGATCCGTTGACCACGCTGCTGGGGTGCAGCTCGAACACGCCCGGCAGGTGGAAGCGGCTCAGCAGCAGCGACGCGTTCACCGCGACGTACTCCCAGGTGCGCGCATCGCTCCAGTACTGCGCCGCGGTGGTGAGCAAGGGGCCGAGCACGAAGGCCGTCACCGCGACGCAGACCAGCAGCGCCGGCACGATGCGCAGCCCGCGCGAGACCAGGTAGCCGCGCACGTCGTTGCGCTGCAGGCTGGCGGCGATCAGGAATCCGCTGACCACGAAGAACAGGTCCACCGCCACCGCGCCGGCGCCGCGCAGCCGCGTGGCCCAGGCGAACGCGTCGGTGAACGGCACGCCGGTGACGGCCGAAGCATGCCCGTAGATCACCATCCACGCCGCCACCAGCCGCATCAGGTTGAAGTTGTTGCGGCCCTGCGCCCAGGCCTGGCCGATGCTGGGGGCCGGCGCCCAGCGCGGGCGCGCGCGCAGCGCACCCGCGACGGGTTCACCCGTCATGCCAGCACCAGTGCCACGGTTCGTACACGATGCCGTGCGGATTGCCGCGCGGGTAACTCATGGCGAAACCGTAGGCGGCTGCGTTGTCGCGCAACCAGGCGAACGCCGCCGTGCCTTCGAACGACGTCTCCGCCGGCGCCTCTCCGGGCGCACCGATGTCCAGCGCGCGGCCGGAATGATGTTCGCTGTAGCCCGGTGCCGCGTTGACGGTGAGGATGTCCTGCACGGCCTGTCCACGGGCGCGTTTGCGCGCGAAGATGCCCAGCTGGTAGTCGTGGCTGCGGTAGCCCGAGATCGCCTCCAGCACCGCGCCGTCGCGCAGCGCCGCGGCGTGCAGGCGTTCCCATGCGCGGGCGGCGCCGGCATGCAGCCACAGCGGACGGCGGTAACGGTCGAAACCGGCCAGCGCGAGCCACTCCGGTTCGGCCACCAGCGGCAGGCCGGTGCGCTCTCCGTACGCCTCGTCCAGCCCCAGCGTCTCAAGGCGTTCGCGCAGGCGGTCCAGCGGCAGTGCGCCGACACGCTCCACGCCGCTGCGCCGGTGCACCGGTGCGTGCCGCAGCGCATCCAGCGCCGCGTCGATGCCGGCCTCGCGCGTGCCGCGCGGCAGCAGCGGCACCACGCCTTGCGGCAGTAGCGCCGCAAGGAAGCGGCCGTCGCGCTTGCGCCGCAGCACGTGGCTCGCGCGTGCCAGCGTGCGCGCATCGCCGTTGCTGCGCGCGCGCAGCAGCCAGGCCGGCCATGCTTCGATGGTGGCGGTGTTGTGCAGGATGCGGGGGCGAACGCGCATGGCGCGGAAGGTTAGCGCAGTCGCGCCGACCCGCAGCGCGCGGCGCGGCGCCCGCTCAGCGCGCCTGGATCCAGGCGGCCACGTCCGCGATCAGCTGCGCGTCGACCTTGCCGGGCGTGCCGTACTCGGCCAGCGAACCTTCGCCTTCGCCGGCGATGCCCAGATGGTTGAGCGTGTCGTACAGCTTGAAGGCGACCTTCGGATTGCCGTGGAAGCCGCCTTTCCAGCGCTGCCAGTCGGCGTCCACCACCTGGATGTCGCGCGCGCCCTGCAGCACCAGCATCGGCACGTCGGCCTGCTTGGCCTCGGCTACCGGGTCCACCGTGTCGGTGCTGCGCCAGTAGCTGGCGGGCAGGCCCAGGGGCAGCGCATCGGCCTTGGCGGCCGGATCGTTGCGCGCGGCGGCGGCCTGCGCCTTGAGCTTGTCGATCGCGGCGCGCTCGGCGTCGCTGGTCCTGCCGTCGTCCAGCACGGCCAGGCGCTGGTTCTGCTCGACCAGGATGTCCAGCAGCGGCCGCGCAGGCGCGGCCAGCAGCACGATGCCGGCCACTTCGCCGGACTGCCGTGCGATGCGCGGCGCCAGCATGCCGCCCTGGCTGTGTCCCAGTACGAACACGCGCCGCGGGTCGATGCCGTCGGCCTTGCGCAGCGCCGCCACGGCGGCCACCGCATCGGCGGTGGTTTCCTCGTCGATGGTGTAGTCGCGTCCCGCGAAATCCTGCGCGCGCGCCTTCGTACGCTTGTCGTAGCGCAGCACCGCGATGCCCTGCGCCGCAAGGCCACGCGCGATGTCCAGGAACGGGCGGTTGGGGCCGATGGTTTCGTCGCGGTCGTGCGGGCCGGAGCCGTGCACCAGCACCACGGCGGGGAAGGGGCCCTGGCCCTTCGGCATCGCGAGCGTGCCGGGCAGGGCGCGCGCGTCCGTGCCCACGCTGAACTCGCGTTCCTCGAACGGTGCGTCCGCGCTCACCGCCGGCGCTGCCGCCTGCGTGGCCGGCTGCACCAGGAAGCCGATGATCCTGCCTTGCGCGTCGATGGCGAACTTGGCGACCAGTTCGGCACGTACGTGGTGCAGCGGGACCTGCACCGCTGCGATCTCGCCCTGCACGGCGAACTGCGGCTCGCCGCGCCCGGTGGCCGCGCCGGCCTGTGCGGGCAGCGACTCCCAGACCGACTTGAGCGTGGCGGCGGGCACGGCCTTGGCCATCTCCGCTTCAAACATGGCTTCCACCTGCGCGTACTGCCCGGCATCGAGCTGGTCCAGCGCCCTGGTGGCGATCTCGCGCGCCTGTTCCGGCGGTACCTGCGCGTGCGCGGACAGCGCGGCCAGTGCAAGCGCGGTACCCAATGCGGTGCGGCGCAGGCTCATGGCGTGGTCCTCTTGAACACGGCCACCGGCTTGCCGGTCATCACGTTGTGGTTGAAGCCGACCAGTTCCCACCCCTGGCGGCCGAGCAGGTTGAACTGCTCCTTCAGCTTCTTCGGATCGACGACGCCCCACATGTTCTGCGGCAGTTCGGCGACTTCGTATTCCCAACGGTTGCTCATGTCATTCCCCTCGTGCGTGCGTGGCGTGTGCGGCAGCGCGAACGGTGGCGCGCCCGGTGTCTGGTGTCAGGTCGTGCCGTCTTCTTCCGGCGGGGGCGGGCGCTCGTCCGGCTTGAGCCGCCCGGCCTTGCGCAGCGCGTCGCGCAGCACGTATTCGATTTGCGCATTGAGGCTGCGCAGCTCGTCGTCCGCCCAGCGCTGCGCGGCCGCCAGGACGTCGGCGTTGATGCGCAGCGGATAGGCTTTCTTCTCGCTCACGGCCGGCGCCGCCGCCCGGCACCATCGAGGCGCAGCCGCAGCAGCAGGGAGACGCCCAGCAGGTTCACCACCACGAGCAACACGGCCGCCACGGCGCGGACCCGCCCCGCGTCCGCACCGGCCCAGTACAGGACCAGTGCGCCGGCGAAGATCGCGATGCCCACCAGCGCCATGTGCAGCGCCAGCGCCTGTCGCTGCGGCAGCGACGACCGTGCCAGCCACGCCGCGATTCCGACCGCGGGCAGGCCGCTCACCGCCACCAGCAGCGGCACCACGCCTTCCATCAGTACAGCGTCCCGGCGTTGACGATCGGCTGGGTGCTGCGGTCGCCGCACAGCACCACCAGCAGGTTGCTGACCATCGCGGCCTTGCGTTCCTCGTCCAGGTGCACCACGCCGTTCTTCTGCAGTTCGGCCAGGGCCATTTCCACCATGCCCACCGCGCCGGCGACGATGCGGGTGCGTGCGGCGATCACGGCATTGGCCTGCTGGCGCTGCAGCATGGCGTGGGCGATCTCCGGCGCGTAGGCCAGGTGGCTGATGCGGGCGTCCAGGACCTGCACCCCGGCATCGGCCAGACGTTCGGCCAGTTCTTTCTGCAGGTGTTCGCTGATCTCCGCGGCGTGGCTGCGCAGGGCGATCTGGCCTTCCTCGTGCTGGTCGTACGGATAGCTGGTGGCCATGGTGCGCAGCGCCGACTCGGTCTGGATGTGGACGAAGCTTTCGTAGTCGTCCACGTTGTAGACGGCCTCGGACGCGTCGATCACCTGCCACACGATCACCGCGGCGATCTCGATGGGCGAGCCGTCCAGTTCGTTGACCTTGAGCTTGCCGCTTTCGAAGTTGCGCACCCGCATGGACACTTTCTTCTTGGAGAAGAAGGGGTTGTTCCAGCGCAGGCCGTTGTCCTTCACCGTGCCCACGTACTTGCCGAACAGGCTCACCACCGCGGCCTGGTTGGGTTCGACCATGTACAGGCCGAACAGGCAGAACGCGGCCACGAACGCCAGCAGCGCACCGGCCGCGGCCTGCGCGAACGCGTCGGCGCCCAACCCGCCGATGGCCAGGTACAGCCCCACGCCGGCGCCGGCGAGCAGGGCAAGCAGCATCGGAATGCCGGGAAGCGAGCGCAGGGGCAGTTCTTTCATGGCGGCGGTTCTCGAGGAGTCCGGGCGGAATGCCGTGGTCCGCATAATGATATCAAAGTGATATCACTCAGTAAAGCGGATCCCGACAGACGGCGGGCCGGTACGCCCACCTCGGGTACGCCGTGCGCGGCAGCTGTTGTGCGTGGGCGGCTGGAGAACGACCGCCGCGTGTGGGACGCGTCCGCTGTAGCAGCGCCTGGAGGCAGCCGCGCCTCCTTGGCGGGCGGGCATGCTTCGCCCCTCGCCGGGACAGTCCGTGCGGCGTTTTGCGCGCCGGCACTGGCACGTAATGCGGCGGCAATGGCGCCTGCAACACCAGCGTCGGCACCCGTAACTAGTCCCGCGCCCCGCGACGCGCTTCCGCCGGCACCACGCAGCCCGCGGCTGGCAGTTCCAGTGCCGCGGTTGCCGCGCGAAGCGCCGCGTGTGGCGAAAAGAGCGTCGTTCACCGCACCCCTTGCGCCGCGACCGGCGCGCGGCGCGCCTGCGGTGGCGCAGCGAGCGCCAGCTGCGGCACCGGGCGCGCCTCGCACGCCACTTCGAATGCCTCCGGTGGCGCTTCGAGCGCCGCGTGCGCCGCACCGGGCGCCGCGGCGGGGTTCCAGGGTTCCCGCGCGACCCGGGCGGCCATGGGAGAGCGCAAGTCCGGGACCAAACCGGTTTCGCCCTGCAACCCGTGCGCTGACGCCGGGTGGGCGGCTCAGGGCACCAGGAAGAACAGCGGCGCCGGCGTGAATTCGCCGGTGGCGAACAGGCCACGGCCGCCGGCCGACCAGGCCATCGCCTCGGCCTGCGGGATCCACGGCAGGTCGCGCACCGTCGGCGCACGCGTCACCGCCTCGCCCCATGGCTCGCCGGGCGCGCGGGTGTACACCGCCACGTCGTGATAGGTCATGACCGCCAGGCGCCGCCCATCGGGCGACAGGTCGGCCGCGGTCACCTGGCCCTTGAGCGCTGCGCGCGAGTGCCGGGCCTGGCGTTCCTGCGGCGTCGGCTGGGGGATGCCGGCCAGCCGCGCCACACGCTGCGCCACCGCGCGCCGGGGGCCCGGTTGCAGCGGCACGGAGAACAGTTCCGGCGGGCGCCGCTTCTTGGAGAACAGCAGCACCTGCCCGGCCGCGGCATCCACCGCGACCGCCTCGCTGTCGCGCGGACCGTCGGGCCAGCGGAAGGCGATGGACCAGGCCGGTTTCAGCGTGCCGTCCTGCAAGGTTTCCGGCTCCTGCAATACGTGCAGCTGCAGGGTGCGGCGCAGGCCGCCGTTGTCCCCGGTGTCGGCCACCAGCAGGTAGCGCCGGCCGTCCAGTTCGAACGCGGCCAGGTCTTCCCAGTCGGTGTTGGCCACGCCGTCCAGCGCGAAGCGCGCCAGTACGCGGCCGCGGCGCGACACCGCGTACAGCGCGGCATCGTTGCCGCCGTCGTTGAGCATCCACAGCACGTCGGCGTGGGTGCGCGACGCCGCCAGCCCGCTCACTTCGCGCAGGCGTTCGTCCAGCACCAGTCCGGCCAGCCGCGCGAACGGTTCCTGCGGTCGCGCGCACGCGGCCAATCCGCCCAGCAGCAGGCAGGCGCACAGCGCGATCGGCGGCAGTCGGGGCAGGGAGGGGCGCACGCGGCCAGCATCGCAGATCGTGCGTGCGCGGTGAACGGGCGCCGCGCGGCTCGATAGACTTGCGCACCGCCCGCGCCATCCCGCCACGGAGTCCACCCGCATGTCCAGCATCGGCACGCCCTTGTCCCCGCACGCGCTGCGCGCGCTGCTGCTCGGTTCTGGCGAACTGGGCAAGGAGGTGGCGATCGAACTGCAGCGCTTCGGCGTGGAGGTGATCGCCGCCGACCGCTATGCGGACGCGCCGGCCATGCAGGTGGCCCACCGCAGCCACGTGCTGGACATGCTCGACGGCGATGCGGTACGCGCGCTGATCGAGCGCGAACGCCCGCACCTGGTGGTGCCGGAGATCGAGGCGATCCACACGCCCACCCTGGAAGCGCTGGAGCGCGAATGGGCCGAAGCCGGACACGCCGCGCGCGTGATTCCCACCGCGCGTGCCGCGCGGCTCACGATGGATCGCGAGGGCATCCGCCGCCTGGCCGCCGAATCGCTGGGACTGCCGACCTCGCCGTACCGCTTCGTGAACACGCTGGACGACTACCGCGACGCGGTGGCCGCGCTCGGCCTGCCGTGCGTGGTGAAGCCGGTGATGTCCTCGTCCGGCCACGGCCAGAGCACCGTGCGCAGCGAAGCCGACATCCAGCCGGCGTGGGAGACGGCGCAGACCGGCGGCCGTGCCGGCGCCGGGCGCGCGATCGTGGAAGGCTTCATCGATTTCGATTACGAGATCACCCTGCTCACCGTGCGCCACCGCGACGGCACCACGTTCTGCGAGCCCATCGGCCACCTGCAGCGCGACGGCGACTACCGCGAAAGCTGGCAGCCGCAGCCCATGTCCACGCGCGCGCTGGCCGCCGCGCAGGGCGTGGCGCGCGCCATCACCGATGCGCTGGGCGGCTGGGGGCTGTTCGGCGTGGAGCTGTTCGTCAAGGGCGACGAGGTGTGGTTCAGCGAAGTCTCGCCGCGCCCGCACGACACCGGGCTGGTCACGCTGGTCTCGCAGGACCTGAGCGAGTTCGCACTGCATGCGCGCGCCATCCTGGGCCTGCCGATCCCTGCGATCCGCCAGCAGGGCGCATCGGCGTCGTGCGCGGTGGTGGCCGAAGGCCAAGGCGTGCCGGTGTTTTCCCGCGTGGACGCGGCGCTGTCGGTGGCCGACACGCAGCTGCGCCTATTCGGCAAGCCGCGCGTCGCCGGCCATCGCCGCGTGGCCGTGACCCTGGCGCGCAGCGACACCGTGGACGATGCACGGCGCATCGCGCGCGAGGCGGCGGGCGCGCTGGTGGTCACGCTGGAAGGCGACGGCGACGGCGGCGCGGGCGCGGGCGGCACGCACTAGCCCGCGCGGCGCGACGCCGCGGCTGCCGTTGCGCCCCGCGTCACGCCTGCGATGCCATGATGCCCGCCGACAGGGCCACCCGAGCACGCATGAACGGCAACGACGGTTACGCGGTCTTCTTCTTCCCGCAGGCGCTCGAAGCCCTGGGCGAGGCCATCAAGCCCTACCTGCAGGACGGCCCCGCCGGCCCGCATGTCATGTGCAATGGCGTGGACACCGGCGGCTCGCTCATCGAACTGAGCCTGCACGGCACGGCCCGCGACGGCACGCCGGTGGAACTGGAACTCATGATTCCCAGCGGCATGGTCCGCATGATCGTGTCCGCCCACAGCGACGAGATGTTCGGCTTCGGCCCGCATGCGCTGAAGGGCGCGGTGCAGAAGGTGGTGGCAGGAGACCGGCAGGGCGGCGCGACCGCGCACGCGCAGGACGCCGCACCGGTGCCGGCCTCATCCAGCCCGCCAGCGGCCGATGCGCAGGTCGATGCGCAGGCCGGGGCGCAGACCCCGGGACCCGACGCCGACGCGCCCGTCGCGTCTCCGGCGAAAGCGTGAAGCTTCGCTGCGCCGTGCGCCGCGCCTTCGTCGCGGGCGCAGGTCTGCAGGGACAGGTGGAGCGGAGCGCGAACCGGCGGCCCCGCCTTCGCGCCGGATCACGCGCGTTGCGGTTCGCCGGCGGGCCGCTGGCAGCGATGCTGCTGCTGTCCTCGTGCGGCACCCACGACCTCAGCGACGACTGCCTGCCGCTGCGGGCGCCGGCGACGGTGCAGCTCGTCGACGCCGTGCCGTACCAGCCCGGCATCCACACCGACCTGTGGCTGGCGCCCTCACGTCCCACGCGCATCGACCCGGTGTTGCCCGCGGGCACCAGGATCAGGATCGACCGGATCTCGCAGCCGGTGAGGTTCGATTCGTCGTTCCAGGACATCGAGGTGTTCGGACGCCTGCCGGACGGGCGCACCTTCCTGTACCGCTGGGGTTCCGGGCAGGATCTGTTTCGCGCGCCGTGGGAACCGGCGGACACGCCGGCCTTGCGCAAGATGTCCTGCGCGGACACCTGACGCATGCGCGGCGCGTGCCTGGCAGCGCTTCCACGGCCTGCATGCGCAGGCGCCGCCGTCGCCCAGGCGGCATGACCGCAGGGAAAGACACCATGCAGCCCATCGCCGACCTGTCCGCCCTGCTGTCCCAGATGCAGCCCGTGCTGGCGCCGGGGCGCTACGCGTTCGTGACGGTGCCCGACGGACATGCGGTGGATCCGCTTGCGGTCATCGCCAGCGTGCGCGAGGCCGAGGGTCTTTCGGTGGTGATGGCGGAGGCCGACGCCGCCGCTTCGGGCCTGGCGGTCGCGTTCCTGGCCGACTGGATCACGCTGACCGTGCATTCGGACCTGGCAGCGGTGGGCCTGACGGCAGCGGTCTCCACCGCGCTCGCGCAGGCGGGCATCGGGTGCAACGTGATCGCGGGCGTGCATCACGACCACCTCTTCGTCCCTGCCCGCGCAGGGCCGCGCGCAATGGCCGTGCTGGAATCGCTGCAGCGCGCCGGCGCGTAGCCTTGCGCGAGTGCGGTGCTGCGGCCGCGCTGCGCGGCCTGCACGGCGGCGTGGCATGACGCTGGGTTAGCCTGTCGCGCATCGGCGCACTGCGCCCTGGCATCGGAAGGCGGATGGACGCGACACAACTGGAGCAGCGCCTGGCGCTGGCGCATCAGGACCCGGCGCAACGCGCGGCGCTGCTGCCCTTGCTCGCGCAGGCCAAGGTCGCGGTGCTGCTGGACCACGGCGTCGAGAACGGGGTCCTGCCCAAACACGCGCGGCCGCTGGTGCTCAACGACCGCGACGGCAGGCCCGGGATCGCCGCGTTCACGTCGGTGGACAAGACCCGGCCGTGGGTCGAGCGCGAACCAGCGTTCCGGTTTGCGCTGCATACCGGCTTCGACTGGGTGGTGGCGATCGCGCCCGCCGGCCTGGGCATCGCACTGAACCCGGGGTACCGCTTCGACCTGGTGCTGTCCGCCAGCGAAGTCGACGCCATGCGGCACGCAGCCGGGGCCGCCGCCCGCGGCTAGGTCGCGGCCCATCGCCCGGGCCGTTGGGTGGACCCCTGGATGAGCCGTTGGATGGGCGGTTGGATGGGTGCCGCTCGACACTGGCGCGGCGGCAGGCCACGCGCGGATGCTGGCGGCATCCTCCGGCGGGGAAGCGGAATGGAACGGGTTACGACGCTGCGCCTGGTCTTGCTGCGCGGGATGTACCTGCTGATCAGCGTGGGGCTGGCCGCGACCGTGTGGCCGGCGATCCTGCGCTGGCCGATGTCCGCCGCCGATCCGAACTCGGTGGTGCGCGCCTTGCTGGGCGCGCTGGCGCTGGTCTCCCTGCTGGGCCTGCGCTACCCGCTGCAGATGCTGCCGCTGCTGCTGTTCGAGCTGGCGTGGAAGGTGATCTGGTTGGTGACCGCGCTGCCGCTGTGGCGCGCAGGCACGCTGGGCCCCTACGGCAGCGAAACCTGGTTCGCCTGCCTGATGGGCGTGGTGCTGGTGCCGCTGGTGGTGCCGTGGGGCTACGTGTACCGGCGCTACGTGCGCGCGCGCGGCGAGCCGTGGCGCGGCCGTCGCAGCGCGGTGCGCTGATGCAGGGCGCAGGCGCGATCCGTATCGTGCAGCCGGGCGCGGGCGAGATCGCCACGCTGCACGGCATGCTCGATCTGTTCTCGCGCGCGTTCGAGGACCCGGCCAGCTACGACGCTTCGCGCCCCGGCGACGCATACCTGCGTGGCCTGCTGTCCTCGGACACGTTCATCGCCCTGGCCGCCCTGCACGAAGGCGCGGTGGTAGGGGCGCTGGCGGCCTACGTGCTGCCGAAGTTCGAGCAGGCGCGCAGCGAGGTGTACATCTACGACCTGGCGGTGGATGCCGCCATGCGCCGGCGCGGCATCGCCACCGCGCTGATCGAAGCGCTCAAGCCCATCGCGAAGGCGCGCGGCGCGTGGGTGATCTACGTGCAGGCCGACCTGGCCGATGCGCCGGCGGTGGCGCTGTACACCCGGCTCGGCGCGCGCGAGGACGTGCTGCACTTCGACATCGCCGTGGATTGACCGCGCGCGCTATTCGAAGCGCAAGCGCCGCCACTGGCGGCCGTCGAATCCTTCCAGTGGGCGGAACCGCCGCTTGTAGTCCATCTTGCCGTGCCCGGCGATCCAGTAGCCCAGGTACAGGTGCGTGCGCGCGTCGCGGCGCGCCCACTCGATCTGCTGCAGGATCGCGAGCGTTCCCAGGCTGCGCGTGCGCTCATCCGGGTCGTAGAACGTGTACACCGCCGACAGCGCGCCTTCGACCAGGTCGGTCACGGCGACGCCCAGCAGCCGGTGGGTGGCGTGCTCGCGCAGTTCCAGGAAGCGTCCATGCGACCAGCCGCCGATCAGGAACTGCTCGAACTCCGGCGCGCCGTGGTCGTCCATGCCGCCGCCGGGATGCCGCGCCTGCAGGTAGCGCCGGTACAGCTCCAGGTGTTCGGGCGTGCGTACCGCCGGCACCACGCGCGCATCCAGGTCGGCATTGCGCGCCAGGCAGCGACGCTGGCTGCGATCGGGCGCGAAGTCCGCCACCGGCACGCGCACCGCCAGGCAGGCGCGGCAGCCGCGGCAGTGCGGCCGGTACACCAGGTCGCCGGATCGCCGGAAACCCCAGGCCAGCGCGACCGGATAGTGCTGCGGCAGCCGCGGATCGCGCGGATCGATGACCAGGTCGCGTGCGATCCGGTCCGGGAAATAGCCGCACACGTGCTCGCCGGTGTGGAACACGCGCAGCTCGTCGGCTTCGCGCATCAGCGCACCCCCTGCGCGAACAGTGCGTGCAACGCGCCGGACAGCGTCCCGGCCAGCGCGCCGGCCACCAGGTCGCGCGGTGCGTGCCGGGCCAGCGCCAGCCGCGACCAGGCCAGCAACGCGGCGAAACACAGTCCGCACAGCACCGCCCACGGCCCGATGCGCCACAGCAGCAGCGCGGCATAGGTGGCGAACGCCACGTGCAGCGACAGCTTGCACCAGCGCGCGCCCAGCAGGGCCAGGGCGATGATCGGCAGCGACAGGCCGATCGCCCAGGCGACCTCGGGCGGCGCGAAGCGCCAGGCCAGCGCGGTGCCCACGGCGAACAGCACGATCAGGAACAGGTTGAGGCTGCGGCGTTCGGCAGTGCCGCTGGCATCCACGTGTCCCCAACGCCCGCGCCGCACCTGCCACCACGACCAGGCCAGCACCGCAGCGCCGAACGCGCCCAGGCCGGCCAGCGTGCGCACGTCCGCGTCACGGTCCGCCGCCAGCCACGCGGCCAGCGGCAACACCACGACCGGATGCCCCAGGATCGACAGCGCGCGCGCCAGTGCCTGCATGCGCGCAGCATAGCGCCGCGCATCGCGCTGGCTGAGACCGCGCCGCGCAGGCGTCGCCGGGTCTGTCGCGCGCCTGAACCCGGCCCGCCGCCTGTCAACCGCAGCGCGGGCGGGGCGTTGATGCAGGCACTCGCGGCGTGGTGCCGCCCCTGCAGGAGATTCCCCGATGCATCGCAAGACCCTGATCGCGGCGACGCTGCTGGCCGCCATGGCCGGCGTGGCTGTCGCCGCCCCGCAAACGCAGGGCGGCGCCGCGCGCGCCAGCCTGGATACCAACAGCGACGGCGCCATCGACAGGGCCGAAGCCGCCGCGCATCCGCGCCTGGCACAGCGCTTCGCGCAGCTGGACAAGGACGGCGACGGCCGGCTCACCGCGGCCGAACGCCCGCAGCGCAAGGGCGGCCACGGCAAGCGGGGCGGCATGCATGGCGGGATCCAGCGCATGGACAAGGACGGCGATGGCCGCATCAGCCGCGCCGAGTTCGATGCCGGCAAGGCCGAGCGCGATGCGCGCAAGGCGCAGTTCGCGCAGCAGCACCCGGACAAGGCGGCGAAGTGGGCCGCGCGCGGCGACCGCGGCTTCGACTTCGCCGCGGTGGACGCCAACCGCGACGGCTACATCGTCCGCAGCGAGCTGCGCAGCCACCACGAGCGCATGCGCCCGCAGCGCGAAGCCGAGTTCGCCCGGCGCAGTGCGGAGCGATTCGCGGCGGCCGACATCAACCGCGACGGCAGGCTGAGCCGCCTGGAAGTGGGCGAGAAGATGCCGCGCCTGGAAAAGTCGTTCGCGTGGATGGACGAAAACCGCGACGGTTTCCTGAGCCAGCAGGAACTGAAGCCGCACAAGCGTCGTTGACACCTGCGCGCGGCACGGCCGGGCCCGCGTGGAAACACGCGGGCCGCTGCCGCGGCGCGAAGCGCAGGGCATCCGGCATCGTGGGTGGCGGCGACTCCAAGGCAACGCCGAGCGGGCCGCTCTTGCCCGCCGTTCCCGCGACGGCGGGACCCCATCGTCTTCATGTCCTTCAGGAGCGAAGACACAGGCCTTCTGCTGTCGCGGGCATGACGGCAGTCATGCAGCGTTGCCGCGAAGTCGCTGGAGGACGGTCCGCGGCGCGTCAAGACCGCCTGCCGCCTGACCGGAGCTGCGTCGATCAAAAGCTGCGCGTATGACGACGTTGTCTCAGCGTCGTCCCGACCGGCCTGCCTGAGTCCCGCCCACGCGGGATGGCGGCGTTTCCTGGGGACAGGACGCGTCCGGGAGCGCTACTGCGCCGCCGGAACGGTATCCAGCACGCGCCACTCCAGTCCGGTGCGCTCCACTTCCAGCACCTGGGTCTGCAACGTTCGCTCGCTGGTGGCGACGCGCACCGTGCCCACGCCGGAACCGTCGGTGCGGTACTCGTCGATCGCGATGCGCAGCGCGCCCTGCCGGCAGCCTTCGGCCGTCACGAGCCGCTGGCGCAGGGCCTGGTCCCCGAACCCGGCAGGCGCGGGCCTGCCGTCGATGGAGACGCAGGCCTGCGTGCCGGCGGGTTCGGACTGCAGGCTGCGCGCCACCAGCATCTGCGCCAGTGCCGGCGGGGTGGCCTGCAGGTGGATCGCGCTGGCGTCGGCGATCAGCTCGGACGCCCGCGGCACCGTAGCGCCTGCCGCAGGTGCCGCGGCGGGCGCGCGCGACGCGGCCCAGCGCATGCCGAAGTAGCCTGCCGATACCGCCAGCGCCACCACGATCAGCGCGCCGCGCCGCGCACGCGACGCCCTGCGCCGGGCCACCACCGGGCCTGTGCCGCCGGCGCCATGCATCGAAGGACCGGCGAAGCCGCCGCCGGCCGCGTGCCCGCGCTGTTCCAGGCCGGCCTCGCGCAGCAGCTGACGCGCGCGCGGATAGTCCTCGGAACGCAACACCCACACTTCCGGCTGCGGTCCGCGCCGGGTCTGCTCGCGATAGCTGAAGTTGCCGCGGATCGCGCCCCGATACGAGCGCGCATTGGTGATGCGCACCTGCACGCCGGCGTCTTCCAGCATGCGGGCCACGCCTTCGACGTTCTCGATGCGCTGGCTGGTGAAGACCTGGCGCATCAGCCTTGCCCGCGCGCCGGCGCGACGTCCTTGACCACGCGGATCAGGCCTTCCTGCGCGGTGCTGGCCACCAGCCGCCCGCTGCGGTCGTAGATCATGCCGCGCGCCAGCCCGCGCGAGGACTGCGCGCTGGGGCTGTCGATGGAATACAGCAGCCAGTCGTCCGCGCGGAACGGCCGGTGGAACCACAGCGCATGGTCCAGCGAGGCCATCTGCACGTTGGGCTGGTAGTAGCTGATGCCGTGCGGAAACGTGGCCGTGCCCAGCAGCTGGAAATCGCTGGCATAGGCGAGCAGCGCGCGCTGCAGCTCGGGCGCGTCGCCCACCTTCTCGGCCAGGCGGAACCACACCTGCTGGTAGGGCGGACGCTTGGGCGGCTTCAGCTCGTCGCGCGGGTAGACGTGGCGGAATTCGAACGGGCCGGTCCGGCTGAGCCAGCGCTGCACCTTGGTGGGCAGTTTCGCCAGCACCTCATCGGGCACCGAATGCGCGGGCTCGATGTCCTCGGGCCCGGGCACTTCCGGCATCGACACCTGGTGCTCCGCGCCGTCCTCGGTTTCCTGGAACGACGCGGCGCAGAAGAAGATCACCTTGCCGTGCTGGATCGCGCTCACCCGCCGCACCGAGAACGTGCCGCCATCGCGGGTGCGGTCCACGTCGTACACGATCGGCGCGGCGATGTCGCCCGCGCGCAGGAAGTAGGCGTGCAGCGAGTGCGCGGTGCGCGCGGACACGCCCTGCGCCGGGTCGACCTCGAGCGTGGCCTGCGCGGCCGAAAGCGCCTGGCCCAGCACCTGTCCGCCGAACACGTACTTGGTGCCGATATCGCGGCTCTGGCCGCGGAACAGGTTGTCCTCGAGCCGCTCCAGCGACAGCAGTTCGATCAGTTCGGAAACGGGGGACGTCATGCGGTGCGGGGGCGAGGGAATCGCTGCCATTGTAGGGCGCGCCCACTCCTGGCACCGCGCGGCCCCGCCGCGCGAGAAACGACCGGTTGGCGCCTGCCCGCTGTTCTTGGCAACCCGCGTCGCGCGAGGGCGGGCAGGGGACCGCCCTACGGAATCCGCGACAGCGGCACGGCTTCGAGCACCTGCGCCCACGGGAACAGCGGGCCCGGATCGCGCTTGCGGTGCACGCGCAGGGCGGGATCGTCGCTGGCTTCCACCAGGTCGGTGTCCAGGTCCTCGTGCCCTGCGATCCGCGTCAACGCCGGCAGCCGCGTGCGCAGCCAGCCCAGCAGCGCGACCAGCGCGTCGATCTGGACAGCGGGGTAGGGTTCCTGCATGGTCTGGTGGCGCGAATCCAGCCAGTCCGGAAAGCGCCCGCGGTTGACCAGTTCGATGCCGACCGAACGCGGGTTGTGGCCGCGCACGTGGTGGGCCACGCGATCCACGCCTACCCAGCGGTGCGTGCTGCCGTCGCGGTCGATGTAGAAATGGCCGCTGTTGCCGGTGCCGGACGCCGCATGCAGCACGCGCTCGCCGTAGGCGCGCGCGGTGGCCAGGTCCGGCAGTTCGGTGCAATGGACCACCACCAGGTCGATGTCGGACGGATCGCGCGCCTCGAGCTTTGCCTCGTAGGACAGCGGGGCTACGAGGATCGGCGGGCCGGGCTGCGACATGCCCCGATGCTAGCATTCGCGCATGGCACGTCCCGCACCCGGTTCCGAACTCGCACGCCTGTTCGCGCAACTGCCGCGCGCGGGTCGCGTGGAGTGGATCGGGCTGCGTCCGGCGCGCGATGTCGCCATGCGCCAAGTGGACGCGGCGGATGCCGTGGACGGCCGCGGCCTGCTCGGCGACCGCTATGCGAGCGCCAGCGGCAAGCGCGGCATCACCCTGATCCAGGCCGAGCACCTGGCCGCCATCGCGGCGCTGAGCGGGCACGGCGCGGTGGACGCGGCGACGCTGCGCCGCAACGTGGTGGTCTCGGGCATCCCGCTGATCGCGCTCAAGGACCGCCGCTTCCGCATCGGCGACGTGGTCCTGGAAGGCACCGGTCCCTGCGATCCGTGTTCGCGCATGGAAGCCGCGCTGGGCGCCGGCGGCTACAACGCGATGCGCGGGCACGGCGGCATCTGTGCGCGCATCGTGCGCGGCGGCACGCTGCGCCTGGGCGACGCGGTGGCGGCCGTGGAAGACGGCGAGGCCGCGTGAGCCGCGGCCACTGCATCCTGTCGCACGGGTTCGAGAGCGGTCCGGACGCCACCAAGGTCGTCGCGCTGGCCCAGGCCGCAGCGGAGCAGGGCTGGACGCACGAGCGCCCCGACTACACCGACCTGGACGCGATGCGCGACGCGGGCCAGCTGGGCGATGTCCGCGCACGCCAGGCGCGCCTGCTGGCGTTGGCGCAAGCCGCCGCCGCGCGCGGCCCGCTGGTGCTGGCCGGTTCCAGCCTGGGCTCGTACATCTCCGCGCGCGTGTCGCTGCAGGTCCCGGTCCAGGGCCTGTTCCTGATGGCGCCGCCGCTGCTGATGGGCCCGCTGCCGCCGCTGGACGCCGCGCCGGTGCCGCTGAGCGTGGTGCATGGCTGGGACGACGAACTGATCCCCGCGCGCGGCGTCGCCGCCTGGGCGCAGCAGCGCAAGGCGCGGCTGCTGATGGTCGACGACGGCCACCGCCTGGCGACGCATGCCGGCACGGCCGCGGCTGCGTTCGCCGAACTGCTGCGCGCGCTGTAGGGGCCCGGCGATGACTTCGCGCTTCTTCGCGGCCTGCGGCAAGGGGCTGGAATACCTGCTCGTCGACGAGCTGCTGGCACTGGGCTGCCCCCGTGCCACGGCGGCCATCGCCGGCGTGAATGTCGAAGGCAGCCTGCACGACGCGCAGCGCGCGGTGCTGTGGTCGCGCCTGGCCAGTCGGGTGCTGTGGCCGCTTGCGGAGTTCGACTGCGCGGACGAACACGCGTTGTACCAGGGCGCGCACGCGATCGCGTGGGAAACGCACCTGGATCCCGCCCACACCATCGCCGTGGATGCGCACGTGTCCGGCAGCGCCGTGACCCATGGACGTTATGCGGCGCAGCGGGTCAAGGACGCCGTGGTGGACCGCATGCGCGACACCGTCGGCGCGCGTCCCGACGTGGATGTCGAGTCTCCGCAGGTGCGCATCGACCTGGTGGTGCGCAAGGGGCGCGCCATCGTCTCCATCGACCTTTCCGGCGGCGGCATGCATCGACGCGGCTGGCGGCGCGTGCAGGGCGAGGCGCCGCTGAAGGAAACCTTGGCCTGCGCGGTGCTGCTGCGCGGCGACTGGCTTCGCCGCTACCGCGAAGGCGGCGCGCTGCTGGATCCCATGTGCGGCAGCGGCACGTTGCTCATCGAAGGCGCGCTGATCGCCGCGGACGTGGCGCCGGGCCTGCTGCGCCATGCCGACGCGCCGCCGACGCGCTGGAAAGGCTTCGACGACGCGGCGTGGGCCACGCTGCTCGAGGATGCCGGCCGGCGCGCGCAGGCCGGCCGCGCCGCGCTGCGCGCCTGCTTCATCGGCCGCGACGTGGATCCGCACGCCGTGCACGCCGCGCGCGCGAACGCGCAGGCTGCCGGCGTGGATGCGGCGCTGGACCTGGCCGTCGCCGATGTGGCACGCCTGTCGGTGCACGCGCCGGCTGCCGGCCTGGTCGCCTGCAACCCGCCCTACGACGCACGGCTGGCCGCGGACGCCGCGCTGTACCGCGCGCTGGGCGACGCGCTGCGCCGCGAGACGCCGCAGTGGGGCGCGAGCCTGCTGTGTGGCGATGCGGAACTCGCCTTCGCCACCGGCCTGCGCGCGCGCAAGACCTATCGCGTGTTCAACGGCGCGATCGAATGCACGCTGCTGGTCGCGGACCCGGTGTCGCCGCCGGCACGCGTGTCCGCAGAGCCGCGCGCATTGCCGGAAGGCGCGCAGATGGTGGCCAACCGGCTGCGCAAGAACGTGGCGAAGCTGAAGTCGTGGCGCGAGCGCGGGGACGTGACCTGCTGGCGCGCCTACGACGCGGACATCCCCGAGTACGCGGCCGCCATCGACGTGTACCGGTCGCATCCGGACGGCGCAGCCTGGCTGCACGTGCAGGAATACGCCGCGCCCGCCGACGTGCCGGTGGAACTGGCGCGGCGACGCCTCTCCGACCTGCTGCTGGCCGCGCGCGACGTGTTCGGGCTGCCGAAGGAACGCGTGGCGCTGAAGACGCGCTCGGTGGGCAAGGGCGGATCGAAGTACGGCCGCTTCGACCATCGCGGCGAGTTCCTGACCGTGCGCGAAGGCGACGCCACGCTGCAGGTGAACCTGTTCGATTACCTCGATACCGGCCTGTTCCTGGACCACCGCCCGCTGCGTTTGCGCATCGCGCAGGAGGCGCACGGCGTGCGGTTCCTCAACCTGTTCTGCTACACCGGGGCGGCCACCGTGCACGCCGCGGTGGGCGGCGCGGCCACCACCACCAGCGTGGATCTGTCGGCGACGTACCTGGAATGGCTGGCCGACAACCTGCGCGGCAACGGCATCGGCGGCACCCGCCACCGCATCGCGCAGGCGGACGCCATGGCCTGGCTGGAAGCCGACCACGGCGAGTACGACCTGGTGTTCTGCGACCCGCCGACGTTCTCCAATTCCAAGCGTGCCGGCGATTTCGACGTACAGCGCGAACACGTGCGGCTGCTGCGCGCGGCGACCGCGCGGCTGTCGCGCGACGGCGTGCTGTACTTCTCCAACAACTACCGCCGCTTCCGCATGGACGAGGCCGCCGTGTCGCAGTTCGCGCGGGTGCAGGACATCAGCGCGTCCACCATCGCGCCGGATTTCGCGCGCGATCCGCGCATCCACCGCTGCTGGCGGCTGACCCGCGCCTGATCGGCCGTTTCGACCGCGCCGCGGTTAGCGAAGGCTTCACCCTTTCCTGCGCCGCGCGGCGCATCATGGGCGGCATGTCGAGCCGTCCCACCTCGCAGCGCCTGGCCTTCTTCCGGCAGTGGCTGCGCAATCCGGTGCAGACCGCGGCGGTCGTGCCCTCGAGTCCCGAACTGGCTGCCGCCGTGCTGGCGGAACTGCCGCGGCCCGGCTGCCGTGTGATCGAGTTGGGCGGCGGCACGGGCGCCATCACCCAGGCCCTGCGCGATGCCGGTACCGCGGCCCACGACCTGCTGGTGCTGGAACTCAACGGCGCGCTGCACGCGCAGCTGCGCACGCGCTTCGGCGACGTGCGCGTGGTGCAGGGCGATGCGGTCCGCACGGCGGAACTGGCCCAGGCCTGCGGTTACCTCGACGCCGGTCCTGCCGACGCGGTGGTGTCCGGCCTCGGACTGCTGGCGATGAGTCGCGACGCGCAGTCGGCGATCCTGCAGTCGGCCTTCGCCTGCATGGAGGCCGATGGCGTGATGGTGCAGTTCACCTACGGGCCGATGTCGCCGGTCAACGAAGCCCTGCTGCTGGAACTGGGCTTCAGCGCGCGCCGTGGCGCGCTGGTGCTGCGCAACGTGCCCCCGGCCACCGTGTGGACGATCCGGCGCAGCCGCGCCAAGTCGATCCGGCCGCGGACCGTGCACTATCGTCGGCCGGGGTCGTCCGGCGCCTGAGCCCAGCACATGCCGCAGCCCGGCGCGGATCGCGCCGGGCTGCGCGATACGACTGCGCGTTAGTTGCTGCTCAGCCGTGCGTCGCGGAACGTCAGCGACTGCACCTGCTGCATGGCCTCGTCGGCGCGGGCGCGATCGGGCGCTCGCAGGCTGATGTGGGCCACGTTGCCGCCTTCCACGTCCACCAGCGTTTCGCGCGCCACCTCGTTGTCGCGGCCTGCGATCTCGCTGGCGTACCAGTAGATCGGCCGTCCGTCGATGCGGCCCTCTTCCTCGCGGTTGCTGCGGCTGGGCTTGAACGGGCTGCTGCGGCTGAGGGTCACGGCGAAGGCCTCGCTGCCGTCCTCGCGCAGCGCCTTGCAGAACAGGAATCCCGGTCCGTCGAGCAGTTCCCACCTCAGGCCGGAATCGGCCGGAAGGGCGGGGCAGTTGGAGGCCGTCTGCGCCTGGGCGCACAGCGGCAGCATCGCGAACATCGCCAATGCGATGGGCAAGTACCGGTTCATGAGTTGTCCCCTGGGCGGCGCACATGGGCCGCGAGCCGATAGTGCGTCGGCTGACCCACCCATTCCGTGACCTGCGTCACTTTTCCGGCAACGGAATGAACTCCTGCTCGTCCCCGGGGACCAGGCCGAACCGGCCTGCCAGCCAGTCCTGCCTGGCCTGCTCGATGCGCTCGCGTGAGCTGGACACGAAGTTCCACCATACGTGCCGGGGCGCATCCAGCGGCTCCCCGCCCATCAGCATCGCCTTCACCGGCGTGCGGGCACGCAGCCGGGGCGTCGTGCCGCGCCCGAGCAGGACCAGGTGGCGTGCGGGAATGTCGGCGCCGTCGAGCTGGGCCTGCCCTTCCAGCACGTAGAGGCTGCGCTCCACCGCGTCCGCGGGCAATTCGAGTTCGGCCTCCGCGTCCAGGTCCACGGCCACGTTGAAGGTGTCGGCGAACACCCGCACCGGCGATTCCATCCCGAACCCGCGGCCGGCGATGATCCGCAGCCGCGCGCCACGATGGGTGCGGTCGGGCAGGCTTGCGGCCGGATGGTGATGGAAGGCGGGCGCCGTCTCCTCGTGCGGCCTCGGCAGCGCCACCCAGGTCTGCATGCCGTGCAGCGCATGCCCGCTGGCGCGGGGATCCGGCGGGGTGCGCTCGGAATGCGCGATGCCGCGCCCTGCGGTCATCCAGTTCACGTCGCCCGGCGCGATGTCCTGCTGGCTGCCCAGCGTGTCGCGATGGCGCAACGCGCCCGCCCACAGGAACGTGACCGTGGCCAGGCCGATGTGCGGGTGGGGGCGCACATCGACTCCACGGCCGGGTTCGAACACCGCCGGTCCCATGTGGTCCACGAAGACGAACGGGCCGACGCTGCGCGCCTGCACGGCCGGCACCGCGCGGCGGACTTCGAATCCGCCCAGATCGTGGACGCGCGGGGAGATGATCGTATGGGTCATGCGACAGGGGTCGGGAGGGCCAGCGGCGAGCATCCCATGCGACCACCGGCGGCGGCGTGCCCGCTCCGCAACGCGCCGTCCCGCGGCCGGGGCCTGCTGCGTCAGGGTGCGGCGTCGGCCTGCAGCGTCGCCGCGGGATTCGCGCCGCGCGCCAGCGACTTCAGCACCACGGTGCGCGCTCCGAGCGTGCGCGAGCGCGGTTCCAGGCCGGTATGCAGTTCGAACTCCTGGGCTGCGCCCGCGGCGGGCGTCCAGCGCAACGCGACGATGGCGTCGCCCGCCCACACGCATTGCACGTCCGGCGCACAGCGCGAGTCGTTGACCACGCGCACGTACTGCAGCCGGCTGTCGTCGGCGAGGCGCGCGCTCTGTCCGGGAAGCAGGGTGAAGGGGGTCGCGTCGGCAACGTTGCGTGCGTCGTCGCTGCCGCCAGACGCGCTGGAGGCGCAAGCGGCCAGCGACAGCGGCAGCAACGTCGACAGCAGCAGCGCGCTGGAGCTCGGGATGGGCATGGGCATGGGATTTCCTGGATGCGGCCGGGTGTGCGCCTGTCTAGCCTGCGCGGCATGAACGTGCGGTGGACGCACGACCCGCGTGTGCAGCGGACGGCGCGCGGTCTGGCCTATGCTCTGGCGCGTCGCCTGCCGCACGCTGCAGCGCGGCAGGCAAGGAGCACGCCATGCAGCACCCCGATGAACCCGCCGCTGTTTCGCGCCCGCAGCCAGGACTGGACGCGACGATCCGGGAGGCCGCCGGCGCGCCGCCCGATGCGTCGTCTCCCGCGGCAGCGCTCGATGCGCTGCAGATCCCGCGCGACAGCGCCACCGCCGAGCCCGGCCCCTGCAACCGGGCGCTGTTCGAACAGGCGCTCAAGGGCCTGGAGCAACTGGACCGCAGGCGGTTCAGGGAACGGCGCGAGCTTGAGCGCTTGGCGCTGGCGATCGCGGTGCAGGCCAGCGCGGTGGGCCTGTCGCGCATCGACCGCGTCGCGCTGGCCGACAACGGCGCAGGCTATTTCTTTACCGACAGCCGCGCAGTGGATCCGGCCATGCGCGGCTATGTCGCGCATGCGGACGCTGCGGCGCCGGACGCGGCCGCGCGCGCAGCCGATGCGCAGCGAGTGAGCCTGCAGCGCACGCAGGAACAGCATGACGGAGACGTCCGCCAGCACGGGCAGGCGCACGCGGTGCGCGAAGCGTCGCTGCGCGAGGACCGCGAACGCGCCGCCGGGCGCGCCGCGGCGGCAAACGATGCGCGGGGTGCGCAGTCCACGCAGGACCGCGATGCACGCGCTGCGGCAGAGCGCGAGGCGATCACGCGCGAACGCACCGCACAACGCGCCGGGCACGAGCAGGCGTCCCGCGACGGCGGGCCGCGCCGGAGCTGAGCCTCAGTCGCGCCGCGACGCCAGGCGGTCGGCGAGCCGCGTCGGCTCCGGCAGGCGATAGGTCGTGACGAAGCGCATGGCCAGCTCCGCCGCCGACGCCATGGCCACGCGGTGTCCGGGCGAGACGATCAGCGGCAGGCAGTTGACCTTGCTGCGCAGCACCCAGCCGATCTGTTCGCGTCCGTCGCGCAGCGGCAGGAACGCGCCGCGCATCTCGTGCAGCGGCATGGACGTGGTGCCGGTGAGCACCTTCTTGGCCACGCCGATGCTGGGCAGGCCCGTGACCACGCCAAAGTGCGCGGCGATGCCGAGCCGGCGCGGGTGGGCAATGCCGTGGCCGTCCACGAACACCAGGTCCGGCGCCGTCCGCAGCGCCGCGAAGGCCGCCAGCAGTGCCGGCAGTTCGCGGAAGCTCAGCAGGCCCGGGATGTAGGGCATGACGGTGGGAATGCGCGCGACCGCCTGGTCCAGCACCTGCAGCGTGGCCGCGTCCAGCAGGACCGCGGCGGCGTGGGTCGTGGCGCCGCCGTCCTCGAAGCCCACATCCAGTCCCGCCACGGTGCGCAGCGGCGTGGGGAAGGCGTCCTTGAGCACTACGCGCGCGGCCAGTGAGGCCTGCATCGCGCGCGCTCCGGCCACGCTGCCGTCCCAGCCTTCGATCGCCTGCGCCACGCCGGTCATGCGCCTGGCTCCGCTGCCGGCGGCAGGTCGAAGCGGAACTCGGTACCGCTGCCCGGGGTGCTGGCCACGCGCAGTTCGCCGCCGTGCGAGCGCACGTACTGGCGCGCGAGCGCCAGGCCCAGCCCCCGGCCGTCCCAGCGGCCGTCGGTTTCCCCCGGCTCGAACACGTGCGCCAGGCGCGCAGGCTCGATGCCGATGCCGGTGTCGCGCACCCAGCATTCCACACCGCCGTCCGTGCCGCGTGCGCAGCCCACCTCGATCCGGCCCTCGGTCGTGTACTTGATCGCGTTGCCCACCAGGTTCTGCAGCACCGGTTCGAGCAGGTCGGCATCCGCATCGGCGCACATCCCGGGCGGCACCGCGTTGGCCAGCGTATCGAGCGCGCGGTCCGCCAGCGGCTGCAGGTCGTCGAGGCAGCGCTGCACCAGCGCATGCAGGTCCACCTGGGTGCGTTTCACCGTGAACAGGCGGTCCTGGCCGATGAAGGTTTCCTCGCGCAGCACCTTGGCCACCAGCGCGTTGAGGCGGTCGATGTTCTGGTGCAGGTTGCGCATGATCCGCGTGTTGGCCGGAGTTTCCAGCGCCGCGCCCAGGTTGAGCTGCAGCATCTCGGCGGCCATGCGGATGACCGACAGCGGCGTGCGCAGGTCGTGCGCGACGAACGCCAGGTATTCCTGGCGGCGCAGCCGTGCGGCGTCGGCCTGCTGCGACGCGAACGTATCCACCGCCGAACCGATCGCCGCATCGATGTGCCGGTGCAGCGTGCGCCCCGTGGCGCCGTCCAGCCGCAGCCCGTTGCGCTCGGCCAGCTGCTGGATGCATTCGCGCAGCGCGTTGAACTCCGCGACGACCTCCACGATGTCGAAGCCCAGGTCGAAGCGCTGCGAGCCGTGGATCTCCGAGGCGTCCTCGCCGCCGTCGCGGACCGAGCCGGGTTCGTTGCCGCGCAGCGCCGCGGCCAGCTCGCGCAGGAACAGCGGGATGTGGTCGTCCAGCGCGGTGCGGTCCAGGCCGCGCGCGGCGGGCAGGCTGCGGATCGCCTCGCGCCACTCGTGCAGCAGCGCGTCGCGATTGGCATGGATCAACCCGGCCAGCGCGCGGGTCTCCGGGGCGGCGGGGGCATCTGCGGAAGAACGGGTCAAACGTCTGTCGTCCTGCGGGCGGCGTGCAGTGCGCGGTGCGCACCCGGGCCGTGTTGGTCCGGGCCCGAGTGTGGGGGCGGATGGGGCCGTGGGCAAATCGGGGGTCGGTCGGGTTCGACGAGGGTCTGGCGGTGCGGCTTTGACCCGGAGCGGCCGTTCAGTAGCGCGAATGGTCCATCGATGCCGCGCCGCGCGCATCCATGCGCACCCGGTACAGGTTGCCGTAGTCGGCGTCACCGATCGGCGCCACCGCGCAGCCGCACAGCGCGGCCACGATCCCGGGCACCGTGTTGCTGTGGCCCACCACCAGCACCGTGCCGCCTGCAGGGCCGCGACGCAGCTGCCCGGCCAGGGCGTCGCCCGGCAGCGCGGCGTCGTAGCTGGTCACCGGGATGCCGCGCGCCGCGGCCGCCGGCGCCGCGGTCTGCCGGGTGCGGCGGAACTGGGTCGCATAGGCCGCCGCAAGCGGCGCCTCCGCGAGCGTGCCGTCGGCAAGCAGGCGCGCCAGGCGGGCGGCGCGCGCCTGGCCCGCCGCGGACAGCGACGGATCGCGCGGATCGTCGGTGGCTTTCTCCGCGTGGCGCACGATCACGTACGTGGTGACCGCTGCGTGCGCGCTCGGTGTCGCGACCTGGCCGGAAGATCCGGTCGCGCAACCGGCCGCCAGCGCGCACGCGCCCGAGGCCAGCAGCGCCAGCGCGATGCGGGAGCGGCGGCGCAAGAGCGTCGCGGGCAGGGCGGGCGTCATGCGGGGATGCACCAGGAGGGTGGAGCCGGGCGCGACAGCGTAGCGCGCACGGCGCGACGGCGTCCCGGCGCGCACGCTACGCCGCGGGGCGCAGTGTGGTGAGCAGGCCGCGCGCCGCGTTGAATCGCGTGGGCGCGTCGGGAAGGTCCAGCTTGATGCGCAGCTTGTCGGGTCCGTCCATCTGGTAGTGCTTGGGCTGGCCCTGGATCATGCGGATGATCGACATGGGATCGACCTCGGGTTTCTCGACGAACTGCACGCGCCCGCCGGCCGGACCCAGCGCCAGCTTGCGGATGCCGAGCCTGTTGGCCTGCAGCTTCAGCTCGGCGATGGCGAACAGGTGCTTCACCGGGTCGGGCAGCAGGCCGAAGCGGTCGATCATCTCCACCTGCAGTTCGCGCAGCGCCTCGCTGTCGCGCGCGCTGCTGATGCGCTTGTACAGCGTGAGGCGCGCGTGCACGTCGGGCAGGTAGTCCTCCGGGATCAGCGCCGGCACGCCAAGTTCGATCTCTGCGCCTCGGTGCAGCGGTTCGTCGGCGTCGGGCAGCTTGCCCGCCTTGATGCTGCGCACCGCGCGCTCCAGCAGCTCGGTGTACAGGCTGAAGCCGACTTCGGCCATCTGCCCGCTCTGGTCCTCGCCCAGCAGTTCGCCGGCGCCGCGGATCTCCAGGTCGTGCGTGGACAGCGTGAAGCCTGCGCCCAGTTCGTCCATCGAGGCGATCGCGTCCAGTCGCTTGCGCGCATCGGCGGTGATGCTGCGGCCATCGGGAATCACCAGGTAGGCGTACGCGCGGTGGTGCGAACGCCCCACGCGGCCGCGCAGCTGGTGCAGCTGGGCCAGGCCGAACTTGTCGGCGCGATTGATGATGATCGTGTTGGCGTTGGGGATGTCGATGCCCGACTCGATGATGGTCGAGCACAGCAGCACGTTGAAGCGCTGCTTGTGGAAGGCCAGCATCACCTGCTCGAGTTCGCGCTCCGGCATCTGCCCGTGGGCGATGCCGATGCGGGCTTCCGGCACCAGCTCCTGCAGCTCGCGCTGCATGCGGCCGATGCTCTCCACGTCGTTGTGCAGGAAGTAGACCTGTCCGCCGCGCGCCAGCTCGCGCTGGAAGGCTTCGCGCAAGGTCGCGCCGTCCCAAGGCGCGATGAAGGTCTGCACCGCCATGCGGTGCGCCGGCGGCGTGGCGATGATCGCCAGGTCGCGCAGCCCGGCCATGGCCATGTTGAGCGTGCGCGGGATCGGCGTGGCGGTGAGGGTCAGCAGGTGCACGTTGGCGCGCAGCGCCTTCAGTGCCTCCTTCTGGCGCACGCCGAAGCGCTGCTCCTCGTCCACGATGACAAGGCCCAGGTCCTTGAACTTCACGTCCTTCTGCAGCAGCCGGTGCGTGCCCACGATCACGTCGATCTCGCCGCGTTCCAGCTTCTCCAGCTCGGCCTTGATCTCCTTGGTGCTCTTGAAGCGCGACAGCACCTCGACCCGTAGCGGCCAGTCGGCGAAGCGGTCGCGGAAGTTGCGGTAGTGCTGCTCCGCCAGCAGCGTGGTGGGCACCAGCACCGCGACCTGCTTGCCGGCGGCGGCGGCCACGAAAGCGGCACGCACCGCCACCTCGGTCTTGCCGAAGCCCACGTCGCCGCAGACCACGCGATCCATCGGCTGCGAGGAGCCCAGGTCGCGGATCACCGCTTCGATGGCGCTGTGCTGGTCGGGCGTTTCCTCGAACGGGAAGGTCGCCGCGAACGGCTCGTACATCGCGCGGTCCACCTCCAGCGCAAGGCCGGCGCGCGCCTGGCGCTTGGCCTGGATTTCCAGCAGTTCGGCGGCCACGTCGCGCACCTTCTCCTGCGCCTTGCGCTTGGCACGGGTCCACTGTTCGCCGCCCAGGTTGTGCAGCGGCGCGGTGTCCGGCGAGGCGCCGGAGTAGCGGCTGACCAGGTGCAGCTGCGCCACCGGCACGTACAGCCGGTCGCCCTTGGCGTATTCGATGTCCAGGTACTCGCCCGGCTGTCCGCCCGCTTCCAGCGTCACCAGGCCGCGGTAGCGGCCCACGCCGTGGTCCTCGTGCACGATCGGTGCGCCTTCGGACAGTTCGCCCAGGTCGCGGATGATCGCTTCGGGCTCGCGCCCGGCGCGCTTGCGGCGACGCGGCTGCAACGCGCGCTCGGGGAACAGCTGGCGCTCGGTCAGCACGACGAACGGATCGCCGTTGGCGGCCTGCGCGTCCAGGGCGAAGCCGTTGTCGAGCGGCGCCGAGGCGATCGCGAAGCGCGTGCCCGCCGGTGCCGCCGTGAACGCCGCGAAGTCGGCCAGGACCTCGGGCCGCAGGTCCGCCGCCTGCAGCACTTCCAGCAGCGCTTCGCGCCGCCCCGCCGAATCGGCGGCGATCAGCACGCGTCCCGGATAGGTCGCCAGGAACGACTTCAGTGCGGCGGCGGGCGCGGCGTCCTTCACCGCCAGGGGCAGGTCGGGCGCGGGCTGGTCCCCCAGCGGCCTGGCCTCGGCGCGGCGTGCGTGGCCTTCGCCGCACACCTCGACGCGCTGACCCTGGTTCAGCCGCTCGCGCAGCGTATCGGGCGGCGTGTACAGCTCGCCGGGCGCCAGCAAGGGGCGCTCGACGTCGTGGCGGCGCTGCTCGTAGCGCTCGCCCACGTTGTGCCAGAACTGGTCGGCCGCTTCGGCCACGCCATCGCCGAGCACCGGCAGCATGTCCGCGCTGAAGTAATCGAACAGCGTGGCGGTGCCGCCGGCGCCTCCGAAGAACAAGGGCAGGTAGTACTCGATGCCGGCAGGTGCGAGCCCGGCCTTCAGGTCCTGGAACAGCGCGCTGCGACGGGTGTCGATGTCGAAGCGGTCGCGCAGCGCCTGCATGGCGCGCGCGGTGGCGGCTTCGTCCAGCGGCACCTCGCGTCCCGGTAGCATCCGGACCGCATCGGTGCGGTCGAGCGAGCGCTGGCTCTCCGGATCGAAGGCGCGGATCGAATCGATGGTGTCGTCGAGCAGCTCGATGCGCAGCGGCGCATGCGTGCCCATCGGATATACGTCCAGCAGGCCGCCGCGCACGGCGAAGTCGCCCGGATCCAGCACCTGCGGCACGTTGCGGTAGCCGGCGGTTTCCAGCCGGCGTTTTTCGGCGTCCAGGTCCAGCACCTGGCCCACCTGCAGGTCGAAGCTGCCGCCCACTACGTAGCGCAGCGGCGGCAAGCGCTGCATCAGCGTCTGCACGGGCACCACCACGATCCCGCGCTTCAGGCCCGGCAGGGCGTGCAGGGCCGCGAGGCGCTGCGACACGATGTCCGGGTGCGGGCTGAACTGGTCGTACGGCAGCGTCTCCCAGTCCGGGAACGGCACCACGGGCAGCTGCGCATCGGCGCCGAGCAGCGTGTGCAGGTCGGCCTCGATCTGGTGCGCGGCGTGGTTGTCGCGCGCCACCACCAGCAGCGGTCCGGCGTGCATGCGCGCGGCCTGCGCGATGCTCCAGGCCAGGGCCGAAGGCGAGGCCGGCGCGCGCCACCAGGCGCGTGGCTGGCCGCTGCGGGGGAGGGGCGGGATGCTGCTGGACGGGGACATGGCGTGGGCTGCGGAAATGACGAAAGCGCCGGAGACGCGAACGGCCGGCGTGAAACGCGCGATTTTACCCGCCGCGCACGGGGCGCCGCGGGCGGAAGCCTTGCGTCAGGGAGATCAGAAGTTGGCGGGCGGCCGCGCGTCCTCGGCGGGCACGCCGGCTGCGGAACGCTTCTTCAGGTCCAGCACCACGCGCACCAGGCCCGGATCCTCGCCCGGTTCGCGGCGGAAGCCCATGGACTTGGCCAGGGCCAGCATCGGCTGGTTGTGTTCCAGCACGTCGCCGTACAGAACGTCCAGCCGCTTGCCGCGCGCCCAGCGCGCCAGGCGCTGCATCAGCTGCCGCCCCAGGCCCATTTCGGCGATGTAGCGGCTCACCAGGATCGCGAACTCGGCGCTGCGCGTGTTCGGCACGATCGACGCGCGCGCCACCGCGCCCACCAGCGCTTCGCCCGGCGGCAGCGGCTCGGCCGCGACCAGCGCGAACTCGGTATGCGGATCGGGCCGGCAGAAGCGGTCGGCCATTTCCGGCGTGAGTTCCTTCAGCGCGTACAGGAAACGCTGCCGCACCTCTTCGGGCTGCAGCAGGGTGAAGCCTGCGCGCAGCGGCAGGGCATCGTCGGGGCGGATGGGGCGGATCAGGACCTGGCGACCGTTGGCGAGTCGCAGCTCCTGGTGCCAGGGCGGAAGCCGGTTGCGTGCAGCCATGCCGGCATGCTCGCATGGACCGCGTTTGGCGGCGCGTGAACGCGGCGGGTACGCGAAGCCGCGTTCAGGCCGCAGTCGCCCGCTTGCGCGGCCCGCGCAGCCTGCGGACCAGGCCCACCGCAGCCAGCACCGCGATGCCGGCCACGATCCCTACCGCCGCATTGAACAAGTTCGACCACAACCAGCCCAGCGTGCCGTCCGCGTACGGTTCGATGAAGTGGTGCAGGGCACCGATGCCGTGCACCAGGATCCCGCCACCCACCAGGAACATCGCCGCGGTCCCGGCGATGGACAGGAACTTCATCAGCCACGGCGCGGTGCGCAGGATGCCGCGGCCGATCGCGCGGCTCGCGGCGCCGGCGCCTTCGCGGGTCAGGCGCACGCCCAGGTCGTCGAGCTTCACGATGCCGGCCACCAGGCCGTACACGCCCACGGTCATGATCGCGCCGATCGCCACCAGCACCGCCAGCTGCCGCGAGAACGGCTGGGTGGCCACGGTGCCCAGGGTGATCACGATGATCTCTGCCGACAGGATGAAGTCGGTCCGGATCGCGCCCTTGATCTTCTGCTTCTCGAACTGAAGCATGTCGACCCGCTCGTCCTGTACCGCCTGCACCAGTTCCGCGTGGTGCTGCGCGTCTTCGGCCTTGTGCAGGAACTTGTGCGCCAGCTTCTCCACGCCCTCGTAGCACAGGTAGGCGCCGCCGATCATCATCAGCGCGGTGACGATGGGGATCTGGATGCCCTGGCCATGCAGCCAGCGTTCCAGCGCCGCCAGCGCGAGCGCGGCGGGGATCAGGATGACCTTGTTGACCGCCGAACCCTTGGCCACCGCCCAGACCACGGGCAGTTCGCGGTCGGCATTCACGCCCGACACCTGCTGCGCGTTCAGCGCCAGGTCGTCGCCCAGCACGCCGGCGGTCTTCTTGGTGGCGACCTTGGTCATCACCGACACGTCGTCGAGCAGGGTCGCGATGTCGTCGAACAGGGCGAAGAAGCTGGAAGCCATCGCGGATCCGCTGGGGGTGGGCAGGCGCGGATTCTGGCATACGCGCGCGCATCGTCCGGGTCAGGCGGCTGCGCGCAGCCACTCGATGCGATGCGAGGCCCCGGCCTCGCCCAGCGCGGCCTGCAGCGCGGGCAGGGTGCGCGCCAGGGCGACATCGAGGCGCCAGGGCGGATTGAGCAGCAGCAGGCCGCTGCCGTTCATGCGCAGCGGCGAGTCGTCGGGGCGCACCAGCAGTTCGCACAGCAGGCTCGAGCGTACGTCCAGGCCCCGCGCCGCGCGGTAGAAGCGGTGCAGCGCGCGCCGCTGCTTGACCGGGTACCACAGCGCGAAGATGCCCTGCGGCCACCGCGACAGGCCATCGCGCAGGGCAGCCAGGGCGGTGTCGAACTCGCCCAGCTGCGCCTCGTAAGGCGGATCCACCAGCACCAGGCCGCGACCCATCCGGGTCGCGCCGTCGCGCGGCGGCAGCAGCGCATGCAGGGCCGCGTAACCATCGCGTGCGTGCACCGCGACGCGCGGATCGGCCCTGAACACGGCGCGCAGGGCGTCGGCCTCGTCGGGCTGCAGCTCGCAGCAGGCGATGCGGTCCCGCGTGCGCAGCGCGTGCGCCAGCAGCCAGGGCGAGCCGGGATACGCATCCGCGCCGTGCGCCGCGCGGCAGGCGGCCACGGCCTGCAGGTAGCGCTGCAGCAGGGGGTCCGGATGCGTGCCGGCCAGCCGGCCCACGCCCGCCTGGGCCTCGCCGCTGCGCTTCGCCTCGCCGCCGTGCAGGCGGTACAGCCCGCGCCCGGCGTGCGTGTCGAGCGCGAAGCAGCCCGCGGGCTTGGCCGCCAGCGCATCGCACAGGGCCAGCAGCACCACGTGCTTGAGCACGTCGGCGTGGTTGCCGGCATGGAAGGCGTGGCGGTAGTTCATGGCATCGACGCGGGGAACGGAAGCGGGAATGTAAGGCGGGAACCGCGAATGGCAAGCGCGGCGCGGGTGGCCGACCTGATCGTGTGCACCTCCGGTCGGCCAGGTCCTATGCTCGGCATCGGCGTCCCCATCCCCGCTTCACATTCGCGGTCCACATTCACGCCCCACATTCCGCCGCACGAGGCCCGTTCCAACGCCAGCCATGCCCACGATCCTCATCGTCGAAGACGAAACCGCCATCGCCGACACCATTGCCTATGCGCTGCGCGCCGAGGGATTCACCCCGGAGCACGTGCTGCTGGGCGGCGACGCGCTGGCGCGCGTGCGGCGCGGCGGGGTGGACCTGGTGCTGCTGGACGTGGGGTTGCCGGACCGGTCGGGTTTCGACGTGTGCCGCGAGCTGCGCGGCTTCAGCGCGGTGCCTGTGGTGTTCCTCACCGCGCGAAACGAGGAGTTCGACCGCGTGCTGGGCCTGGAGCTTGGCGCCGACGACTACATGGCGAAGCCGTTCTCCCCGCGCGAGCTGGTGGCGCGCGCGCGCGCGCGCCTGCGCCGCCATCCCGCCGAAGCCGCGGCCGAAAGCGGCGTGCGCCGCTGCGGCGCGTTCGAGCTGGATGCCGCGGCGCACCGCATCCACTACCGCGGGCATGCGCTCGAACTGACCCGCTACGAGTACGCGCTGCTGGCCGAACTGCTGCGCCGCCCCGGCGCCATCCTGACCCGCGCGCAGCTGCTCGACCGCGCCTGGCAGGACGCGCTGGAAAGCGGCGAGCGCACCGTGGACACGCACATCAAGACCCTGCGCGCCAAACTGCGCGCGGTGGCGCCCCACAGCGATCCGGTACGCACCCACCGCGGCATCGGGTATTCGGTGGAGATGGAGGCCGGGGCTTAGGGGAGGGCGAAGGGGGCCCCCGGCATCACCGCTTTCCCGTCGCCCCGGATGCGTTCTCCTCCACCCTGGCCAGCAGGCTCCAGGTCGAGCCCAGAATCACGGAGGCACCAGACCATGCGTCACGCCCGCGCCGGAGCCCTGCAGACACTGTTCCCGGTTGCGTTCCCCCGTCCCGAATCCCCGCTCCCGAATCCCCACCCCCCCATTCGATGAACATCGGCCTCCGCATCCTGCTCGGCTACTTCGTGATCGTGGCGCTCGCCGCGCTGCTGCTGGGCCGCGTGTTCGTGCAGGAGGTGAAGCCGGGCGTGCGCCAGGCGATGGAGGACACGCTGGCCGATACCGCCAACGTGCTGGCCGAACTGGCCACCGAGGACCTGCTGGCCGGGCGCATGGACAGCGGCCGCTTCGCGCAGCGCGTGCGGGCCTTGGCGCGACGCGACCTGGGCGCGGAAATCTGGGGCTTCGACAAGCGCAAGGCCACCTACCGGATCACGGTGACCGACGCGAAGGGCATCGTGGTGTTCGACTCGGCCGGCCGCGACCTGGGGCGCGACAACTCGCGCTGGAACGACGTGTACCGGACCCTGCGCGGACAATACGGCGCACGGTCCACGCGCGACGATCCGGAAGACGACAGTTCCTCGGTGATGTACGTGGCCGCGCCCATCCGCGACGCCCGGGGCCGCATCGCCGGGGTGCTGACCGTGTCCAAGCCCAACCGCGCCATCGCGCCGTTCATCGCGCGCAGCCAGAACGTGATCCTGCGCTGGGGCTTCGTGCTGCTCGGCACGGCGCTGGCGATCGGGCTGCTGGCCGCGTGGTGGCTGTCGCGACAGCTCGGCGGACTGCGTCGCTACGCGGACGCGGTGACCGCGGGCGAGCGCACCACGCTTCCGCGGCGCGGCGCGTCCAGGCCGGTGGGCGAGTTCGCCGACCTGGGGCGCGCCCTGGAAACCATGCGCGACAGGCTCGAAGGCAAGCAGTACGTCGAGCGCTATGTCCTGTCGCTGACCCATGAACTGAAGAGCCCGCTGGCGGCAATCCGCGCCTCGGCCGAACTGCTCGAAGCGCCGCTGCCCGATGCCGACCGCCAGCGCTTCGCCGCGAGCATCGGCGCGCAGACCGCGCGCATGACCCAGATGGTGGACAAGCTGCTGGCGCTAGCCGCCGTGGAGCACCGCCAGCGCATCGAACAGCCGGAGACGGTGCGGCCGCAGCAGCTGCTGGACGCGGCGGCGCAGGACGTGGCGGCGCGCGCGCGCGCGGCAGGCGTGGAGATCGTCTTGCAGGCCGACGCCGCCGTGGCAGGCGTCTCCGGCGATCCGTTCCTGCTGCGGCAGATGCTGGTCAACCTGCTGGACAATGCGATCGACTTTTCGCCGCGCGGCGGGCGCGTGGAGGCCGCGGTGGAGGCGCGCGGCGGCCATGTGTGCTTCCACGTGCGCGACCGCGGGCCGGGCGTCCCGGCGTATGCGGCGGAACGCATCTTCGAGCGCTTCTATTCGCTCGCGCGCCCCGGCTCGGGCGCACGCAGCAGTGGCCTGGGGCTGAGCTTCGTGCGCGAAGTGGCGGCCCTGCACGGCGGCGAGGTCTCCGTGGTCAATCGCGACGGGGGCGGCGCGCACGCCGAAGTCCGGCTGCCCGCCTGACGGCGACGTCCGCGCGCACAGTCGGGTCCTGCGTGCAGGCCGCCGAAGCCGCGGGGGACGATGCAGGCGCGTTCTGGATCGGGAAGCTGGCGTGCGGCGGTCCACCTTCCGGCGGCAATCGCAAACCGACCACGGCCAACGGAATGCACCTGCGCGGCAGGGATGGCGGGCACATGACCCATCCCTGCGCGAAGCGGATGCGATTCGCAGGCATCGCCGGCTTCATCCCCGCCTCACGCGCGCGCCGCCGCCGCTTCGCGCATCGCCATGACGCTATGCGCTCCACATCCACGAGGAGCGCGACATGCGGTTGGGGCTGAAAATGATGATGGTGGTGGGATTGACGCTGGCGATCCTGGTGCCGCTGATGCTGATCTTCGGCACCATCCAGGAGCGGCAGCGCTATCGCGACCAGGTGGTGCAGGACGTTGCGGCCAACTTCGGCGGACGCCAGGTGATTGCCGGGCCGGTGCTGGTGGTGCCGTACGTGGAAACGACGGTCGAAGACGTGGAGCAGCCCGATGGCAGCGTGCGGCGCGTCAGCCGCCGCACCGCGGGGCAGTGGACCTACTTCCCCGGGACCCTGTCGATCCAGGGGGTGCTGCATCCCGACACGCGCCGGCGCGGCCTGCACGAGGTGCGGGTGTACCAGTGGAACGGCCGCGTATCGGCACAGTTCGACGCGACCGTGCCGGCGGCTCCGGCCGTTGGCACGCGCAGGATCGGCCAGCCGTTCCTGGGGTACGCCATCGCCGATGTCGCCGGCCTGCAGGGCACGCCGCAGCTGCGCATCGACGGCGCACCGGTCGCGGTGGGGCAGGGGCTCGGCCACGCGGATGCGCCGGGCGTGCATGTGCGCCTGGCCGAAGCCGCAGCGGGGCAGCGCCTGCGGCTGCGCACCGAGCTCGACCTGCGGCTGCGCGGCACCGAAACCTTCGGCATGGTGCCGCTGGGCGGCAGCAACGATCTGCGGGTGAGCTCCTCGTGGCGGCATCCACGGTTCGAAGGGCGTTCGCCGAAGTCGGACCTGGACGGCGCCGGGTTCCGCGCGCGCTGGCAGGTCGCCGCGGTGGCCAGCGACGCGCAGCGCCGCTACCGGCAATCCCCGGGTTCGCTGGCGGCGGGCGCGGCGGGTGCCGAGCCCCAACTCCACGCCGCGTTCGGCGCGGCTGGGCTCGACGACGCTGTCGCCGTGTCCCTGATCGACCCGGTCAACCCCTACCTGATGACCGAACGCGCGACCAAGTACGGCCTGCTGTTCGTGGCGCTCACTTTCGCTGGATTCTTCATGTTCGAGCTCATCAGGCAGGTGCCGGTGCATCCGGTCCAGTACCTGCTGGTGGGTGCGGCCATCGCGATCTTCTTCCTGCTGCTGCTGAGCCTGAGCGAACACATCGCCTTCGGGCTGGCCTACGTGGTGGCAGCGGCCGCGTGCGTCGGCCTGATCGGGTTCTACCTGTCGGCGGTGCTGCGCGGGACGCTGCGCGGCATCGGCTTCGCGGCGATGCTGGGAACGCTGTATGCGGCGCTGTACGGGCTGCTGTTGTCCGAGGACAACGCGCTGGTGATGGGCGCCGGCCTACTGTTCGCGATCCTGGCCGCGATCATGGTCGCCACGCGCAAGGTGGACTGGTACCGGGTGGGCAGCCCCGTGCCGGACGCGCGGTGAGTGCCAGGAGCGCGCGCGTGGACCGGGTCACCGAGCGTTGCGGCCTGCGCCTGCGGCCCGTGCGCCTGCGCTGCGCGCGGGCCGGTACGCCGCCAGGCGCCCGCGGCGGGTTGGTCACTAGAATCCTCGCCATGCACACGCCACAAGCGCAGGTAAGGATCATGACCGGCGGCGGCGTCGCGCCGTGGGTGGACGCAGTGGCCCGGCTGCGCATCGCGGTCTTCCGCGACTGGCCCTACCTGTACGAGGGCGACATGGGCTACGAACGCGAGTACCTGGCGGCCTACGCCGCATCGCCGCGCAGCGTGTTCGTGCTCGCGTTCGATGGCGACGAGGTGGTGGGCGCGTCCACTGGGATTCCGCTCGCCCACGACGAGGCGGCGTTCCGTGCACCCTTCGAGGCACGCAGCATCGATCCAGGGCGGGTCTTCTACTGCGGCGAGTCGGTCCTGCTGCCGGAGTACCGCGGGCGGGGCCTGGGCCATGCGTTCTTCGACGCTCGCGAGGCGCATGCGCGCACGCTCGGCGGGTTCGACTGGACCGCGTTCTGCGCCGTGGACCGCACACCCGACGATCCGCGCCGCCCGCCCGGACAGCGCGGCAACGAAGCGTTCTGGCGCCGACGTGGCTACGCCCGGCAGCCTGGCATGACGATGCGGCTGGCCTGGAAGGAAGCCGGGGTGGGCGAGGTGCCTCATGCGTTGACCTTCTGGCTGCGGCCGCTGCCGCAGGTGTCGGCATGAAGGTCGCGGTGGCGCGCTATGCGGTGCAGGCGCCCGCCTGCTTCGACGACTTCGCGCGCCGGCAGGACGCGCTGCTGGCGCAGGCCGCGGCGCGGGGCGCGCGTATCGCGGTGCTGCCGGAGTACCTGTCGCTGGAGCTGGGCGCGACGTTCGACCCCGCCACCCGCGCCGACCTGCATGCGTCGCTGGCCGCGCTGCAGCGCTACCGCGGCGACTGGCTGGCGCTGTTCGCGCAGCTGGCAACGCGGCACGGACTGCTGGTGGTGGCCGGCACGTTCCTGCTGGACACCGGCGGCGGGCGTTACCGCAACCGCGCCGACGTGTTCTCGCCCGGCGGCGGGCACGCCTGGCAGGACAAGCTGCAGCTCACCGGCTTCGAAAAGCGTGCCGGCGGAATCGAGCCGGGCGATGCGCTGCGCGTGTTCGAGCACGAGGGCCTGCGCTTCGGCGTGGCGGTCTGCTATGACATCGAGTTCCCGCTGCCGGTGCGCGCGCAGTGCGAAGCCGGCGCGCGGCTGCTGCTTGTGCCCAGCTGCACCGACACCGTGGCCGGCGCCACCCGCGTGCGCGTCGGATGCCTGGCGCGCGCGCTGGAAAACCGCTGCTTCGTCGCACAGGCGGTGACCGCCGGCAAGGCGCCATGGAGCCCGGCGCTGGATGTCAACACCGGAGAGCCTGCGATCTATGTGCCGATGGACCACGGCTTCCCGGACGACGGGCTGCTGGCGCATGGCGCCGATGGCGGAAGCTGGGCCGTGGCCCACGTGGATGTCGCGGGGCTGGATGCGAGTCGCCAGACTGCGCAGGTCGCCAACGACCTCGACTGGGTCGCGCGATCGCCCTCGATCGAACACGCGCGGCTCGTACGGCTCTGACCACGGGCACGCGCGCAGGGAGTCCGCGGAGCCGCCTCCGTGTCCGCAATTCGCCCATCAGGCACCGAGTCGCGGCGCCCGCCGCATTCAACATCCTGAGACGGCCGTTCACGGCGCGTTCTGCTACGCTCCGGATGCCGGCTTGCCTGGCAACGTGGCGCGTGCGCAACGCACATGGCGCCGTGGAACATTCCTTGGGAGAGCTACTGATGACGTTCGCAAGATTCGCCGGCCTGACGGTCGCCATTGCCGCTGCCACTGCGGCTGCCCCTTCGGCCGATGCGGCCGTCCGCCAGACGCTGAGCAACCCGACCAACTATTGCCAGACGGCGCTGCCCGTATTCGACGGCAACGTGCGCAAGCGCCCGGTGTCGGTGCAGAACGAGGGAACGAGCAACGCCTTCGTGACCTGCTCCTGGAACATCGACACGCTGGCCGAAACCGACGCGGAGTCCAGCGGCATCCTGCAGGCCGACGTGTACTTCCATTCCGATGCGGCCGGCAGCGTGACCTGCACGGGCGTGGCGGGCTGGAACGGTGTGCAGGCGCAGTCCGTGAAGACGCTGGCCCTGACCGGCGGCGGGCAGACGGCGACGTCGATGCGGTGGGTGCCGGCGGACTTCCCGCAGGGCCAGTTGGGAACGGGCCTGTTCTCGGTGTCCTGCAACCTGGCTCCGGGCCAAGGCATCGACGACACCTACATCACCTACGATTCCGGCGAGATCGTGCCTCCGGTGTGATGAGCTGCGGGTAGCGGTTCGGTCTGTCCGCGCTGCGCCGACCGGTACGTCCAGAGGGCTGCGGCAACGTGCCGTAGCCCTTTTTCATGCGTTTGAGATCACGGCGATGTGGTCTCATCCACCGCGGCATGCCAAGACTCGAGGAACCGACAATGCAGAACCCGCGCACTCCCGGCATACGAGCATGGCTTCCCTGGGCGATCGCCGGCGTCGCTACGTTGGCGCTGGTCGTGGTGCTTGCGCGCCAGAGCGATGGGGACGCGAGCAGCCGGCAGGTGCAACAGTTGCAGGAGCGGCTCGAGCGTATCGAGCAGGGCGCCGCCGCACCGGCCGGATCGGCAGGGGCATCCGGACGCGCCCCGGTTTCGGCGACGCGCCCCGGCGCGGGCCGCGACAACGCGTCCTTCGCGCGTTTCCGCTCGATGACACCCGAGCAGCGCGCCGAGGAGATCGAGCGCCAGCGCAAGGCGCTGGACGCTGAGTTCCGTGCCGACACGCCGGATCCGGGGGGCAGCCGCGGCACGGTCACGCATCTGGAGGACACGGTCGTGGGCAAGGACATGGCTGCCACCGGGCTTGCGCCGGAAGACGTCGCGGTGGACTGCCGCAAGACGCTCTGCAAGGTGTCGGCGCGCTTCGCCCGCAGCGGCGACGCGGAGGACTGGGCCATCATGTACCTGTCCGCCGCGGGTGGTGAGATCGAGCGCGCACAGACGGTGCACGTTCGGCAGCCGGACGGATCCACGCAGGTCATCATCTACGGCACGCGCGGCACCAGGCTGCAGCGCTGACGCATGCGAAAGCCCGCCGTTTCCGGCGGGCTTTCGGGGTGCCTAGCGGCGGGCGGCTCGCGTCAGAGGCCGTAGGCGTTGAAGCGGCGGCTGGCTGCGGCGGCGTAGGCCGCGCGCGTGACGGTGGTGGCAGGGTCGAAGTAGGCGCGTACCACCGGGCCCAGGTCGAAGGGGCCCTGGGTCACCGCGAAGCGGGCGTTGATCAGGCCCAGGTCCAGCGCCATCTGCACGTATCCACGCAGGGCGGGGGCGATGGCCGCGGCGTCCTCGATCGCCACGCGCGTGCCGTTGTAATCCACGCTCAGCGTGCCGTTGAAGCCGGTCGCCTGCGGCTGCAGGCCCAGGCTCTGCACCAGCGTGTACGCCAGGCTGACGCGGGTCACCGCGTCGCCGGGGCGGAACGCGCCGCTGAGCTTGCCCATCACGCCTTCCTGCAGCTGGTCCACGTTGCGCAGGGCGGCCCCCTTGGCCGCGGCGGCCTCGGCACTGGCAGACAGCGCGTTGGACAACGCCAGGTCGCTGAAGCTGCTGGTGCCGTTGACCGGCTGGAACTGGCGGACGGCCGCACCCATGGACAGGTAGTCGGCCATCTCGCCGCGGGTCAGGATGCGGTCCGGCTGGAAGCGCCCGTCGCCATAGCCGTCCACCAGCCGGTTGGCCACCGCGAATTCGATGAAGCCGCGGCCGGGGTGGTTGGCGATGTCGTTGAGGCCGGTGTAACCGCCGGTGCGGATCTGCTTGACATGCACGTCGATGGTGCCCGGCAGGCCGCCGCCGTTGGTGCCGGTGCCGGTGGCCTGCGTGCCCTTGAGCGTCATGGACCACGTGCCCGGCACGCCGGCCGCGCTCGCGGCCACGTTGGCGCCCAGCACCGGCAGGCCAACCGAAGACTTGTAGGTGACGCCGTTGGGATCGGTCAGCCAGATCGCGGCCACGTTGTCGCCGACGTTGGCGCGCGCGGCCACCACGGCGACGTCGCTGCCCACCTCGAACTGCACGGTTTCGCTGGGAAGCAGCGGGGTGTAGTCCAGCGAGTAGGTGGTTTCCGCGCCGGGCACGAGCAGCGCGTTGGCATTGAAGGTGCGGCCAGCGTTGACGGTGCGACCGTAGTTGCCCAGGGCCAGCGACTTCTGCACCGCGGCATGCGCATTGACGTAGCCGGCGCCGGCCTCCCACGCCTTGCGGCCCGGAATGTTGGTCGCGGTTTCCTGCAGGATCTGCTTCACCTCGCGCCAGCCCATGCGCGGGTTGGCTTCCAGCATCAGCGCGACGATGCCGGAGGCGTGCGGCGCGGCCATCGAGGTGCCGCTGGAATGCGTGTAGCGCAGCGCCAGCGCGGGCCCCAGCAGGGCCACGTCCTGCTCGGCGGAGAGCTTGTCGGTGGAGCCCAGCGAGGCGCGCAGCGAGGCGATGTCCACGCCCGGCGCGGTGATCGTGGGGCGGTCCACCCACTGGAAGGTTTCGTCGCCGATGGTCACGGTGCCGCCGCCGCCATCCACGCCGCGCGAGGAGAAGTCGGCCAGCTTGCCCTGCTTGTCGCCGGCGGCCACGGTCACCACCCACGGGGCCTTCTTGAAGTTGCCGGTGATCGTGCCTTCGCCCGCGCCCGCGTTGCCGGCGGAGAACACCACCACCACGCCACGATCGGCCAGCGCCTTGGTGGCGATGTTGGTCGGATCGTCCGGATCGAACGCGGTGCCCACGTCGCCGGTGTTGCCGAACGAGTTGGAGATGACGCGGATGTTGTACTGCGCCTGGTGCGTCAGTGCGTAGTCGAAACCGCCGATGGTGTCCAGGATCAGCAGCACCGCGCCCGAGCCGTAGCCGATGATGCCTGCACCCGGCGCCACGCCTTCCTGCGCGCCGGCCGAGGCCGCGCCGTTGCCTCCGATGGTGCCGGCCACGTGGGTGCCGTGCCCTCCGCCGATGTCGGTGTTGGGCACGTTCTCCTGGTAGGTGATCGGCAGCGTGCTGTCCAGCGAGGCCAGGTTGGTCTGCGCCAGCACGTTCTGCACCAGGTGGTTGCCGAACTGCATGTCGGGGTGGGTGCCGTCCACGCCCGAGTCGTTGACCACCACGCCGATGCCCTTGCCGGACACCGGCAGGCCGTTGATGCGCATGGCGCTGTCGGTGCGCACGCGATCCACGCCGGTGAGCAGGGTCGCTTCCTTGTTGTCGTAGTCCAGCGGCGCGTTGAGCCACACCGAACGCACTTCGGGCATGGCCAGCAGCGACTGGATCTGCGCCTTGTTGGCCAGCGTGCCGGCGATGGGCAGGCTGCGCATGGTCAGGGCCTTCAGCCCCAGCGCGGACAGGCGCTGCTTCTGGGCGGCGTCCAGCGCCCCCTCGCCGTGGAAGCTCACGATCACCTCGATGCCTTCGCCGGCCGATGCGGTGGTCAGCATGCGCTCCAGCAGCGGATCGAGCTTGCGCGCTTCGGCCAGCTGCGGGGTGGCCAGGATGGCGAGCGCAAGCAGGCTGGCGCGCACGGTGGTCGTTGCGAAAGGCATGGGACGGTTCCCCGGAAGGTGGGCGCGGGACTGCGCCCGGCAAGCTTCCGCCCACGTGCCGCACCTTCCTATCCGGTGAAGCCCCCAGCGCCGCATGCGGGAAAACCCCTGTACGCGGGCGCATGGGGTGTCGTTCTTGCAGTGGCGACGCGGTCGCGCGTTGCGCGACCCATCGAGGTGCCGAACGACCCGCGTGGGCGCGGCTTCGGCCGCGGGCCTTGACCGGACCGGATTGGCAGCCGGCGAAAGCTCGCGGATGAAGCCGGTCCTGCAGGGTGGCGACTGGCTTCGATCAGGTCGCCGTTGCCGTTGCCGTTGCCGGCGCTGGTGCAAGCATATCGCGCCTCAGAAGACGGCCACGCCGCCGACCATCCAGAGCGATCCACCCGCCAGCGCACTGCCGATCGCCGTGGCGGCCAGCACGTCGCTGGGGTAGTGCAGGCCCAGCACCACGCGCGATGCGGCCACGCTGGCGCTGAACGGCACGAGCAACCAGGCCAGTTGCGGGAAGTAGGCCAACGCCACCAGGGTGAACGCCACGGCGTGCAGCGTGTGCCCGGACGGGAAGCTGAACTCGTCCAGCGGCGCCACCCAGGCCTTGATGCGTACGTCGCTGGCGAACGGACGCGGGCGCCGCGTCCAGCACTTGAGCAGTTTGTACAGCAGCAGCGAGGCCAGCCCGGTCAACGCCATGTGCAGCGCCGCCTGTGCGCCACGCGTGCCGCCCAGCGCGATCAGTCCGGCCATCAGCGCGTACCAGAACACGCCGTCGCCGAGCCGGCTCACCGCCGCGAAATAGCGCAACACGCCGGCGCGCGCGCACCAGCGGTTGGTGCGCAGGCACCAGCCTGCGTCGTGCGAGACCAGGCGCTCAGGCAGCGGCGGGGTGCGCATCGCCTTCGCTCCGCAGGCGCGCGATGCGCTGCAGGATCTCGTCGAAGTCGGCAGAGACCTGCGCGGGGCGCAGCTTGCGCACCGCCTCTCGGCCGCCGGCGGCCAGCGCGCGGCGCAGGTCGTCGTCGCAGCCCAGGCGGCACACCGCCGCGACGAAGGCGTCGTCGTCCTTGCCTTCGATGGTGATGCCGCTTGCGCCGTCGACGATGTGTTCGCGCGCGCGCCGTAGCGGAACGCCACGGTGGCCACGCCGCTGGCCATCGACTCCAGGGTGACGTTGCCGAAGGTTTCCGAATGGCTCGGGAAAATGAAGAGGTCGGCGCTTGCGAAGTGTTGCGCCAGGTCCTCGTCGCGGCGCAGGCCGCAGAAGACGAAATCAGGGTTGGCCGCGCGGATGCCTTCCAGTTCCGGTCCTTCGCCCACCCAGATGAACTTCGCGTCCGGACGCTGCCGCTGCAGCGCGCGGAACGCACGTACCGCCAGCGGCAGGTTCTTTTCCGCGGCGATGCGCCCCAGGTAGATCGCCGCCAGCCCGTCGCCGTGCACGCCCCAGGCATCCCGCAGGACCTGGCTGCGGCGTGCGGGATCGAAGCGCGCAGTGTCCACGGCGCGCGGCAGGTGGTAGACGTCGGTGAAGCGTTCGCCGCGCAGGAAATCGCTCAGCTCGCAGGTGGGCACCAGCGTGGCGTCGGAGCGGTTGTGGAAACGCCGCATCCAGCCCAGCGCCGCGGGCTGCAGGAAGCCCACGCCGTAGTCGCGGGTGTACTCGTCGAAGCGCGTATGGAAGCCGGTGGCGACCGGGATGCCCATGCGCACGGCGGTGCGCAGCGCGGACCAGCCCAGCGGGCCTTCGGTCGCGATGTAGATCGCGTCCGGCCTGCGCTGCGTCCACAGTTTGCGCAGCGCGCGATGCGAGGGGAAGCCGAAGCGCATGCCGGGATAGCGCGGGATCTGCGCGCTGCCGGTGAGTAGTTCGTGCGGGGCCGCGGTCTGCGCGCCCGACTGGCGTGGGCGGATCATGTCCACGTCGTGGCCGCGCTGGCGCAGGCCCTGCTCTTTGGTCTGCACCGTCAGTGCCACGCCGTTGACTTCGGGCGGGTAGGTCTCGGTGACGATGGCGTAGCGCATGCGCGGCTCCTCGTTTGCAGGAGCTTCGCCGCGGGGCATGAAGGCGCGGTGGCAGGCGGATGAAACGTGGATGACACGCCTTCGAGCGCGGGCACGGGCCGCTGCGCGGGATGCGTCCCGTCGCCCCGGTGATCCCGGAGCACAAGCGCTGTGAGGTGCGCGGCTGCGTAGGTTTCGCGGTGGCCGCGCGCTCGCCCGCGTCAGCGTGCCGTCAGCAGCGGGTAAGGGTTGACCGGCGTGCCTTCGTGCCAGCGCTTCTCCGGCCCCAGCAGGAAGATCGCGAAGTGCAGGTGCGGACTGGCCGGATCCGCGTTGCCGGTGCTGCCCACGGTGCCGATAACGTCGCCCCGCTTCAGGATCTGGCCTTCGCGCAGCCCCGGCGCATACGCGTGCAGGTGTGCGTAGTAGTAGCAATACGTGCCGGTGGGATCGAACTGGTAGACGGTCAGTCCGCCGGCGTCGCTGTTGAACAGCTTCTCGACCTTGCCGTCCACCGCGGCCAGAACCGGCGTACCGCGTGGCGCCATGATGTCCAGCGCCTCATGGACGCGGGTGCCGCCGCCGCGCGCGTCGTTGAAGGTATCGCTGAGCTGCGACGCAGTGACACCCGCGACTGGCACCAGCAGCGCATCGCTAGGCGGTGGGGGGGCGCGCCCGCTGGGTACGGTACCGGTCGCGCCCCCCGCGGTCGCCGGCAGCACGGCCTGGCCCGGCGCTGGTGGCGGCGTCGCCGCCGGCGCGGGGCTCGCGTCGGCGCGCGGGCCGTCGGACGGGGGCGTCTGGGAAGGCGGCGGCAGCGGCGGCGCCGGATCGGCCCGGCGCGCCATGAGGAAGTACACCAGATTGGCGCCGACCAGCACGCCGGCCAGGAACAGCAACACCGATCTCAGCATGCAAGGCTCCGTGGACTGGCCGGGATCATTCCTGGAACAGCGCCACCATGCCGGGCTTCACGACCTTCGACAACGCCTGGACGCTCCAGTTGGTCATGCGGATGCAGCCGTTGGATTCGCTCTTGCCGATCTTGCCCGGTTCCGGCGTGCCGTGGATGCCGTAGTGCTCCTTGGACAGATCGATCCAGCGCGTGCCCACCGGATTGTTGGGGCCGGCCGGGATGACCGCTTTCTTGTCGGTCTTCTTGGTCCCGGCGATGAGCTTGGGGTCGAAGTGCCAGACCGGGTCGCGGCCCACGCCGTTGATCGTCCACTCGCCGATCGGCAGGGGGAACTGCGCGCTGCCGGTGGTGACCGGGAACTGCCCCAGCACCTTGCCGGATTCGTCCTGCAGCTGCAGTGCCGACAGCGACTTGACCACCACCACCTTCGCCGGCGTCGGCAGGCTTTCGGACGCCGCCACGTTGGGCACGGTGAGCGTGGTGCCCGCCGTGGCGAAGTCCGCGTCGGGGTTGAGCGAGCGGATCAGCGCGGGCTTGGCATGGAACTTCTCGCCCAGCGCCTCTTCCACCGAGGAGTACGGCAGCGCGTCGAGTTCGGCCTTGGCCATGGTGTCTTCGGGAATCTCGGCGAACGGGCCGTCCACGTCGTCCTGGGTCAGCGTGTACTCGACCAGGATCGGCGCGGTGTCGGTGTTGAGCTTCTCCCACGTGGCTGCGTCGAGCTTGCCCGTCGCCTGCAGGCCGTGCGCCTTCTGGTAGGCGGTCAGCGCGCGCGCCTGGTTGCTGCCGGCTTCGCCATCGATCTCGCCCGGAGAAAACAGCGCGCGTTCGAGCAGGACCTGCGCACGCAGCGGGCTGTCCTTGGGCAGTGTCGCGTCGGCCGCCGCCGCCGTGGCCGGCGGCGCGGCCCCGGTCACGGTTGCGTCCTGCGCATCGGCGGCGGTGGTGGCGTCCTGCGCGGGCGCTGCGGCGGTGTCGTCCGCGAAGCCGGTCATCACCGATGCCAGGTCGATACCGGTATTGCTGATGCCCTGGCCCACGGGTTCGTACGCGGGCGTGACCGGTGCGGGCGCCTCGGCCTGCTGCGCGGCGGCGGGTGCGGGCGTCGGCTCCGGTTGCGGCGACGGCGCGCGCGAACACGCGCTGCCGGCCATGGCCAGGAGCAGCGCGGCAGCGAGCGCGCACGGGGTGGAGTTGGCAAGGCGCATCGAAGAATCCCGGTGGAGTTTCAGACCGGGCGCGATGCTGCGGGAGCTCAGCGCGCCGGGGCGTGAAGGGAGGCGCTTCGAGCGTGACCCGGTTCATCCCCGCGACAGCCCAGGTAACGGGAACTGGCGAGCCATCGGCGATCCGGGTAATACGCGAACAGCAGATGACCCTGCTTGAGGGCGTCGATCACGTCGCGCGCCACCTGCGGGCGCAGCGCAGGGCAGCCCAGGCTGCGCCCCAGCCGGCCCTGGCGCAGCGCCTGCAGCGGATCGACGTACCACGCGCCGTGCATCACGATCGCCCGCGGCCGCGCCAGATCGTTGACGCCTGGTTCCAGGCCATCCATGCGCATCGAATAGCCGTTTTCGCCGATGTAGGTCTCGGCGGTGCGGAACAGCCCCAGGCTGGACTGCAGGCTGCCTTCGACGTTGGAAAAGCGCGTGGCCAGGTTCTCGCCGGTATTGCGGCCGTGGGCCACGTGCTCGCTGTACAGCAGCGCCTCGCGCGCCAGGTCGAAGACCCACATCCGGCGCTCGGTGGACGGGCGCGAGTAGTCGATCACCGCAAGCCGCCCGCCCGGGTCCACCTCGCCGCGCTGCATCGCGCACTGCTGCGCGTCCACGGCCATGCGCAGCACCGTGGGGTCCGCATCGGCCGCCAATGAAGACAGCCGCGCGGCGAGATCGGTGGGCGCCGGCGCAGCGGCAGGAGGAGACGATGGCGGCGGGGCAGGCGCGGCGCCTTGCACGGTCGCCGCGTGTCGTGTGCATCCAGGCACGGTGGCCAGACAGGCCGCCAGCAGCAGGATTCCGAATCGCATGCCCGGATTCTAGCCGCCGTGCCCCGAGAAAGCGCGGGTGGCACGCCTTCGGAGGCAGGCGCGGGTCAACGCGTTCAGCTGCGTCCTGTTCAGTTTGGTGGGCGTGGCGCTGGACGCAGCGGCTATGCGCGCCTCAGCGCGCGGCGTCATGAGGGGTCAGTGACCACCGTGGCGAGCACCCGCTGCGAATGCTCGCGATCACGCGCGCCCAGCGCCCTGGACGCGTCGCCCAGCCACTGCTGCGCGGCATCGGCACCATCGCACTCAGCGCGCGTTTCGTATTCCTGGAGCAGCTGGCGGAAATCCTCCGTCAGCGTCTGCGCGCGTTCCTCGAAATGGCGACGCAGCACGCCTTCGCCTGCTGCGTCGATCTCGCCGGCCTCGCGCATGCGGTGCAGCAGCGCTTCGAGCTCGCCGAGCGCCGGCAGGTCCCCCGCGGGGACCGTGCCCGTCACGCAGTCACGCCCTGGGTCAGGCCCTGCACGTAACCGTTCAGGGCGGTTTCCACCACGCCCGGGAGCTCGATGCCCTGGTCGGCGAGGACCTGGCTGATGACCTGGGTACCGACCTCGGTGGCGAGGCGCATGACTTCGCTCATGCCGCCGGTGGCGTAGGCGGTGGCGAGTCGTACGGCGACGTTGGCGATGTCGCCGAGGCTGTCGATTCCGAACATGATGTGGACTCCGCTGTTCCAGGCGTTCCTGGCGTGGCTGCGAGTGTCCGCGCGGCGTACCGGCGCCTCAAGCTAGGGCGCGCCCTAGGGCAAGCGATCAGACCGCGGTGGCCTTGAGCGCGATGCCCAGGCCTGCCATTTCCTCGGGCTCGCCGAGCAGGTCGGCGCGCAGCAGCGGGCGCTGCTCCAGCCAGGCGCGGGGCACGTCGAGCCTGAGCTGGTCGCCATCTGCGGACAGGCGCAGTTCCGCGGGCAGCGGCGCGTTCTCCTGCGAACGGTGCAGCAGCACGGCCAGGCGCAGCAGCGCCGCGCAGCGGCGTGCGGTGGGCAGCAGGCGGTCGGGAATGGCGTCGAAGGTGGACTTGGGGATCTTGCGCCGATGCGCGCGGACCAGCGCGGCCAGGAACCGCTGGTCCTGCACCGAAAAACCGGCGATGTCCGAATGCGCCAGCAGGTACGTGCCGTGCACGTGGTACTGGCTGTGGGCCACGGCCAGGCCCACCTCGTGCAGGCGCGCGGCCCAGGCCAGCAGCTGGCGCGCGTCGGCGTCCAGCGCCCAGTCGCGCACGACCTGGTCGAACAGGCGCAGCGCGGTGGCCAGCACGCGCGCGGCCTGCGCGGCATCCACGCCATAGCGCTGCATCAACGCATCGACCGATGCCTCGCGCGGATCGTGCGCGCCGCCGCGACCGAGCATGTCGTACAGCACGCCTTCGCGCAGGGCGGCCTTGCTCACCATCATGCGCTGCAGCCCGAGCACGTCGAAGGCCGCTTCCAGCACCAGCACGCCGCCGGCGATCACCGGGCGGCGTTCGTCCGAAAGCCCGGGCAGGTCGATGCGCGCGATGTCGCCCGCGGACAGCAGGCGGTCGCGCACCTGCAGCAGCGCGTCTGCGGTGATCGCGCCCTTGGTGAGCTTCATCTCCGCGCAGATCGCGCCAATGGCCTTGATGGTGCCCGACGACCCGAGTGCCTCGTCCCAACCGACGTTGCGGTAGCGTGCGGCGAACTGCTGGAACTCGGCTTCGACCTCGATCGCCGCCTCGCGCCACCGCTTCCGCGTCAGCTTGCCGTTGGCGAAGAACCGGCGCGTGCTGGCCACGCAGCCTGCCTGCAGGCTTTCGCGCTCGCGCGCGTCGAAGCCGCTGCCGATGATGCATTCGGTGGAGCCGCCGCCGATGTCGAGCACCAGCCGGGTCTGGCCGGGCTTGGGCGGCTGCGCGTGGGCGACGCCCAGGTACACCAGGCGGGCTTCCTCGCGGCCGGACACCACTTCGATGGCATGCCCCAGCGCGGTTTCGGCGGGCATCAGGAACGTCTGCGGCGAGGCCAGGGCGCGTACGGTATTGGTGGCCACCGCGCGCACCCGTTGCGGGGGGATGTCGGCGATGCGCTGGCCGAAGCGCGACAGGCATTCCAGCGCGCGCTGGCGCACGGCCTTGTCCAGCCCGCCCTTGCCGTCCAGGCCTTCGGCCATGCGCACCGACTCGCGCAGCCGGTCCACCACCCGCAGCTGCCCGAGCACGTGCCGCGCCACCACCATGTGGAAGCTGTTGGAGCCCAGGTCCAGAGCGGCGAGCAGCTCGCCATCCTCCGGGGCCGCGGCGGCAGGTTCGCGCAGCTTGCGCGCGGTGCCCAGGGTGCGCAGGTCGTTCATGCGCAGATCGCCGCCAGCAGGGCCTGCTGCGCCGAGTGCGGCGGTACACCGTCATGCGGCGCGATGCGGCGGTAGATGCCGTCGGCCTGCAGCTCCCAGGCGTGGGTGTTGTCGGCCAGGTAGTTGTCCAGCGCCTCGGCGCGGACGCGCGCGGCAAGCTCGGGATCCAGGATGGGGAAGCAGGTCTCGACGCGACGCAGCAGGTTGCGCTCCAGCCAGTCGGCGCTGGCGCAGAACAGGTCGCCGTCGCCGTTGTTGGCGAACCAGTACACGCGGCTGTGTTCCAGGAAGCGGCCCACGATGGAGCGCACGCGGATGTTGTCCGACACGCCCGGCACGCCGGGGCGCAGCGTGCACGCGCCGCGCACGATCAGGTCCACCTGCACGCCCGCCTGCGACGCGGCGTACAGCGCGCGCACCACTTCCGGTTCGTTGAGCGCGTTCATCTTGGCCACGATTCGCGCCGGCCTGCCGGCGCGGGCGTGGGCGGCTTCGCGTTCGATGCGTTCCAGGATGCCCGGCAGCAGCGTGAACGGCGATTGCAGCACCCGCTTGAGGCGGATCGCCGGCGCCAGCCCGGACAGCTGCTGGAACACCAGGTGCACGTCGTTGCCGATGTCCGGATCGGCGGTGATCAGGCCGAAATCGGTGTACGCGCGTGCGGTGCCGCTGTGGTAGTTGCCCGTGCCCAGGTGCACGTAGCGGCGCAACTTGCGGCCTTCGCGCCGCACCACCAGCAGCATCTTGGCGTGGGTCTTGAAGCCCACCACGCCGTACACGACCTGTACGCCGGCGTCCTGCAGCCGATCGGCCAGGCCAAGGTTGGCTTCCTCGTCGAAGCGCGCGCGCAGTTCGACCACCACCGTCACGTCCTTGCCGTTGCGCGCGGCCTGGATCAGGTGCTCGACGATCGCCGAGTCCTTGCCGGTGCGGTACAGCGTCTGCTTGATCGCCAGGACGTTGGGGTCCGCCGCGGCCTGCTTGATCAGCTCGAGCACCGGGCTGAAGGCATCGAACGGGTGGTGCAGCAGCACGTCGCCTTCGGCCACGCGCTCGAAGATGCTTTCGGAGTCGCGCAGCTGCCGCGCGTGGAACGGCGGGAACTTGAGGTCCGGGCGCGCCACCAGGTCGTACACCTGGATCACCCGGTTGAGGTTCACCGGACCGTTGATCCGGTACACGGCGTTCTCGGGCAGGTCGAAGTTCTGCAGCAGGGTGCGCACGATCGGCTTCGGGCAGTCCTGCGCGATCTCCAGGCGCATCGCGCGCAGGTAGCCGCGCCCGACCAGTTCGTCGCGCAGCGCCAGCGCGAGGTTTTCGATCTCGTCTTCGTCGACGATCAGTTCCGAGTTGCGGGTCACCCGGAACTGGTAGGCACCCTTGACCTTCATGCCGGGGAACATCTCGTCGACGAAGGCCGACAGCACCGCCGACAGGAACACGAAGTCGTGGAAGTGATCGCCATCGCCGTCGCGGTCGGGCAGGCGGATGATCCGCGGCAGCGAGCGCGGCGCGCGCACGATCGCCAGGTGGCCCTCGCGTCCGAACGCGTCGCGGCCCTTGAGCACCACCACGATGTTCAGCGACTTGTTGAGGATCTTGGGGAACGGATGCGACGGGTCCAGCCCCAGCGGCGAGAGCACCGGCATGATCTCTTCGCGGAAGTACTCGCGCAGCCACTGCGCCTGTTCGTCGCTCCACTGGTCGCGCGGCAGCAGGCGGATGCCCTGTTCGGCCAGGCCCGGGCGCAGCACGTCGTTCCAGCACGCGTACTGCGCGTCCACCAGTTCCGCCGCACGCTCGTGGATGCGCTTGAGCACGGTGGCCGGCGCCAGCCCGTCAGAGGGCAGGGGCATGCCGAAGTCCTGCGCGTGCTGCACGGTGGCGGCGCGGATCTCGAAGAATTCGTCCAGGTTGGTGCAGCTGATGCACAGGTAGCGCAGGCGCTCCAGCATGGGCACCGACGGATCCTGCGCCTGCGCCAGTACGCGGAAGTTGAAGTCCAGCTGCGACAGTTCGCGGTTGAAGTACAGCGCCGGATCCGCGAGTGGATCGGTTTCGTTGGCGGCGCTGCGCGCGGCGGCGAAATCGGGCTTGGCGCTCATGCGGACCGGGCCAGGACAGGGGGCGAGGCATCGCGCGACTGCACGCGCTCATCGCCGAAGTGGCAGGAGAACACCGAGCCGCTGCCGACCTCGCTGCGCACGTGCAGGCGCGCCTGGTGCAGCTGCAGCACATGCTTGACGATCGACAGGCCCAGCCCGGTTCCGCCGCTCTCGCGGGAGCGGCTGGTGGAGACCCGGTAGAAGCGCTCGGTGATGCGGGGCAGGTGGGCCGCGGGGATGCCGTAGCCGCTGTCCTGCACCGAGAGCACGGCGCCGCCTTCGGCGTCGCGCTCGAACCGGATCGCGATGCTGCCGCCTGCGGGCGTGTAGCGCACCGCGTTGCTGACCAGGTTGGAGAACGCGCTGTGCAGCTCCTTGGTGGAGCCGCACAGGTCCACGTGCGCCGTGTCGGTCACGGTCACCTGGTGGCGGCCGTGGCTGAGCGCATCGGCTTCGCGCCGCAGCGTCGCCAGCATCGGCGCCATGGCCACGTTCTCGTCGGGCAGCGACTCCTGGGCCTCCAGGCGGGAGAGCGTCAGCAGGTCCTCGACCAGCTGGGTCATGCGCTGCGACTGGTTGCGCATCTCGGCCATGATCGGCGCCCACTCCGGATGCCCGGACGTCCCCAGCCCCTCGTCGTCGAGCATGTCGAGGTAGCCGTGCACCACGGTCAGCGGGGTGCGCAGCTCATGCGAGACGTTGGCGACGAAGTCGCGCCGCATCTGTTCCAGCCGCACCATCTTGGTCACGTCGCGCGCGACCAGCAGCCACAGTTCGTCCGAATAGGGGATCAGGCGCAGGTTGAGGCGCAGGTCGCGATCCACGGGCGAGGCCACGTCCTGCAGCGGTTCGGCATTGCGGCCGGCGGTGAGCCAGCGGCTCATCGGCAGCGGTTCCAGCAACGGACCCAGCGGCATGCCAATGTCGCGCGGGTAGGACAGGCCCAGCAGGGGCGTTGCGGGCTCGTTGAACCACTGCACGCGCTGGCTGTTGCGTTCCACCACCACCACCGCATCGGGCAACGCCGCCGCGGCGGCGCGGTAGGCGCGCAGCATCGCCACCAGGCGCCGCTTGCGGCTGCGCATCTCGCTCTGGCCGCGGTACAGCAGGCGGTCCAGTTCGTTCCAGATGCCCACGCCGCTCGGCGGCGCCAGGCGCTGGCGCGCGGTCAGGCGCAGCAGCACGTTGCGCAGCTTCCAGTAATGCCAGGCCACCACGCCCAGCGCAGCCACCGTGAGCACCGGCCACGGCTGGCCCACCAGCAGCCCCACCAGCAGCGCGCCCAGCAGCACCGCGACCAGTTGGCCAAGAGTGCGGGTCCAGGCGGATCGCGCGTGAGCGGGCATGGGGTGCAGTGTATTCAACGGCGGTGGCGTCCGTGTCGGGTCGTGTCCGTGATCCCGAGCGCAGTGGGGGAACCGATCTGGCGTGCGATCGCGGCAGGTGTCGTGCCGCGCATCGCGTGGCGGTGCCGCGCAGGTCCGGCGGCGGTGCGTCGTGGCGTCAGAGCGACGCGGAGAACCGGTAACCCGAGCCGCGGACCGTCTGCACCATGCCTTCCAGGCCGCTGGGTTCCAGCGTCTTGCGCAGGCGGCGGATGTGCACGTCGATCGTGCGCTCCTCCACGTAGACGCTGCCGCCCCACACGTGGTCGAGCAGCTGCGAGCGCGTGTAGACGCGTTCGGGATGGGTCATGAAGAAATGCAGCAGCCGGTATTCCGTCGGGCCGATCGCGACAGGTTCGCCATTGGCGAAGACGCGATGCGCGGCGCCGTCGATGCGCAGCGCGCCCACGCTGACGCTGCCGTCCTCGTCGTCGTCGCGTGCGCGGCGCATCACCGCGCGGATGCGGGCCAGCAGCTCGCGGGCGGAGAACGGCTTCACCACGTAGTCGTCCACGCCGGCTTCCAGGCCGCCGACCCGGTCGTTCTCCTCGCCGCGCGCGGTGAGCATGATGATCGGGATTTCGCGGGTCAGGTCCTCGCGCCGCCAGCGGCGGGCCAGTTCCAGGCCGCTGGTGCCAGGCAGCATCCAGTCCAGCAGGATCAGGTCGGGTACCGCGTCGGCGATGGCGGCCTGGGCCTCGCGGGCGTCGCCGGCGTGGGCCGGTTCGTAGTCCCCCTTGCGCAGGGCGAAGGCCACCATATCGCGGATGGCCGGTTCGTCGTCGACGATCAGGATTCGCTTTTGCACCGCATGTCCCGCGAGTAAGGCCGCAAGGGCGCGTCCGCCGCGATTAGACGACAGTTGCGTGACCGAAAAATGACACGGTGTCGTTCCCCGGCCGGAGCGGGCGTCAGTCGCGCTCCAGGTCCTCGTCGCGCACGCCCTGGCGGCGCAGTTCGAGCACGGTGGGGGTGATGGCGGCGATCCGCGCGTCGATCCGGGCGCGGGCGTAGTAGTCCAGGTCGGGCCGCTTCTTCAGCGTGTTCAGCTGCACCAGGGCCTGTTCGGGCCGGCCGTTGAGGTAGGCGACTTCGGCATGGGCCTCGCCGGCGCGGACCATGTCGCCGGCGATCTCGTTGGCGCGGGCGAAGCTGGCCTGGAAGGTCGGGTCGTCGCCGGCGGACGCCAGCAGCGGACGCAGGATCTCCTGCGCCTGGCGGCCGGCCTCGGGCGTGTTGCGCTCACCCAGGATCCGCGCCCAGGTCAGTGCGACGGCGCGGTTGTGCGGCATGCGGCTGCGCAGGGCGGCCAGGCGCGCGTCCGCCGCCGCAGCCTGGCCGGCGCGGGCCTCGGCTTCGGCCATGGCCAGGCCGAGCCATAGGTTGCCGGGGTTGGCCCGGACCAGCCCGTCCAGCTCCGCCATGGCCGCGCTGCCCTGGCCGGCGCGGACCCGCGCCACGGCCAGACCGTAGCGCTGCGCCTCCGACAGGGCCCCGGCACGGCGCTGCTGCTCGTACTCGCGGATCGCAGCGTCCGGGCTGTCCGCGCTGAGCACCCGCAGGCGCTCCTTGGCGAAGGCGAACTGCCCGCTGTCGCCGCGCGCGGCCATGCTCTCGATCCGCAGTCCGGCCGGCAGCAGTGGGTTGCCGCTGCCGCGCGCGGCGTTGGCGATGGCCACCGCGCTGCCGGGGCGGGGCACGCGCTCGGTCAGCGTGCCGCCTTCGGGTGTCGAAGTGGACGCTGTCATCGTGCCCTTGCCCAGCTGCGCGGCGCGCTCCTTGGCCTCGGCGATGCGGGTCGTGGTGACCGGGTGGGTCTGCAGGTAGTCGGGGGTGCGCTCGCGGTCGCCGCCGCGGTTGGAGCGGAACGAGGCCTGCATGCGCTGGAACATGGCCGCCGCCGCGTTCGGGTCGTAGCCGGCGCGGTCCAGTATGCGGATGCCCACGCGGTCGGCTTCGGATTCGTTCGAGCGGGTGTAGTCGATCTGGCGCTGCATCATCAGGCCCTGCGCCGAGGCCATGGCGGCCATCGCCGCATCGTCCGACGAGTTGCCGCCCCCGGCACCGGCGATCGCGATGGCGCCCAGCATCGCCAGCAGGATCGGGATGCTGTCCTGCTGCGCGCGCTCCACCGAGCGCAGCACGTGCGCCTGGGTGACGTGCGCGATCTCGTGCGCCAGGACCGACGCCATCTGGCCCTCGTCCTCCGCGGCCAGCACCAGGCCGGCGTTCATGCCGATGTAGCCCCCCAGCGTGGCGAAGGCGTTGATCTGGCGGTCCCGCATCCAGAAGAAGGTGAACGGCTGGCCGGGTTTGTCGCTGCTGTTGGCCAGGCGGCTGCCCACGCCCTGCAGCCAGGCGTTGAGCTGCGGGTCGTCCAGCACGTATTCGTAGTGGCGCAGCTGCGCCAGCAGCATCTGCCCGTACTCGGCCTGCTGGGCGGGACCCAGCAGCGCGCGTGCGGACGAACCCATGTCGGGCAGGCGCGTGCCGTCCTGGGCATGGGCCAGGGCGGAGGCGAGTCCCAGGGTAAGGGCGGCAGCGGCGAAGGCGATGCGCAAGCGGGGTTCCTCCGGATCCGGACTGGCAGGATGACGCCTGCGACCGCCGGTGGCGTGAATCGGTGGTGAAACGGGCCGGGGTTGTCGCGGCGCTGCCTGAAGGCGCGCCGCAGTGCCCGCAGCCGCGGTGGAAATGCGCGCGCCCCGACCGCATATTGACCGCGATCCCGTCGGCAAGTTTCCAAGGAGTTTGCGTTGAGCGCCCCCGAAGTCACCCTCTACAGCACCGCCATCTGCCCGTACTGCGTCGCCGCCAAGAACTTCCTGAAGAGCAAAGGCGTGGCCTGGAACGAGGTCCGGATCGACCTGGACCCGGAGGCGATGCGCAGCATGCGCGAGCGCACTGCGCGCACCTCGGTGCCCCAGATCTTCGTCGGCGACACCCACGTTGGCGGCTACGACGACATGATGGCCCTGCATCGGCAGGGCCGGCTGGAGCCCCTGCTGGCTGGAGAGACGGCATGAGCGGCGCGCCCGAGTCCGGCGACGCGGCCGACCGGATCCGCGCCTTCACCGATTTCCGCAATCGCATGAACGAGCGGATCCTGGCCGAGCCCAACCAGGTGGTCCGGCGCTTCTTCGCGCTGGACAACCAGACCTACCAGGCCGGCGCGCTGGACGTGAAGACCAAGGAACTGCTGGGCCTGGTGGCGTCGCTGGTGCTGCGCTGCGACGACTGCATCAGCTACCACGTGGCCCAGTGCCGCGAGGCCGGCGTGAACCGCGACGAGATGTTCGAGGCCTTCTCGGTGGGCCTGGTGGTGGGTGGCAGCATCGTGATCCCGCACCTGCGGCGCGCCGTGGACTTCCTGGACCAGCTCGAGGGCGGTGCGCAGGCCCCTGCCGAGCACGCGCATCCCTGAGCCGGTCGGACAGCCGGCGTCTGCCATAATTTCCGGCTTCCCTTCATCCGGAAGGCGCTGCCCGCACGCGTCTTCCGCCAGCACGGACCGACCGACATGACCCAGACCACCATCACCATCATCCGCGGCGACGGCATCGGCCCCGAAATCATGGAAGCCGCGCTGTACGTGCTGGATGCGATGGACCTGGGGCTGGCCTACGAGGAAGCCGATGCCGGCCTGGTGGCCCTGGAGAAGCACGGCGAGCTGATCCCGCAGGCCACCATGGAGTCGATCCAGCGCAACCGGATCGCGCTGAAGAGCCCGCTGACCACCCCTGTGGGCGGCGGCTTTTCCTCGATCAACGTGGAACTGCGCAAGCGCTTCGACCTGTACGCCAATGTGCGTCCGGCCAAGTCCTTCCCCAACACCAAGTCGCGCTTTCCCAGCGGCGTGGACCTGGTCACGGTGCGCGAGAACACCGAGGGCGCCTACAGCGGCGAAGGCCAGCAGGTGACCGAGGACGGCGCTACCGCCACCCTGATCCAGAAGATCACCCGCAAGGGGTCCGAGCGCATCGTCCGCTACGCCTTCGACCTGGCCCGCAGCACCGGCCGCAAGAAGGTCACGGTGGTGCACAAGGCCAACATCCTCAAGTCCACGTCGGGCCTGTTCCTGAAGGTCGCCCGCGAAGTCGCCGCGCTGTACCCGGACATCGAGTGCAACGAGATGATCGTGGACAACTGCTGCATGCAGCTGGTCATGAAGCCCGAACAGTTCGACGTGATCGTGACCACCAACCTGTTCGGCGACATCATTTCGGACCTGTGCGCGGGCCTGGTGGGCGGGCTGGGCCTGGCCCCGGGCGCCAATATCGGCGCCGACGCGGCGATCTTCGAGGCCGTGCACGGTTCGGCGCCGGACATCGCCGGCAAGGGGGTCGCCAACCCCTGCGCCCTGCTGCTGGCGGCCGGGCAGATGCTCGACCACCTGGGCCGGCCGGACAAGGCGAGCGCCCTGCGCGCGGCGATCGTGGCCACGCTTGAGGCCAAGGATTCGCTGACCCCCGATCTGGGCGGGACCGGCACCACCATGTCCTTCGCCAAGGCGATCGCCTCCCGGATCTGACCGGATTCGCACCGGCCGGCGGCCTCGCAGGGCAGGGCGTCGGGCTCCAGCCGTGGCCGGATGCGCCGGCGCCCCGCGTGTGGGCATGGCGTGGACGGCCGCCCGGGCCGTGCGTGGTAGGCTTGCAGCCGCGACCGGCAGGGGGGCCGGCGTCATCCACGCCCCCTGGAGTGCATTCCGTGCGCAAGATCCCGCTGTTAGCCCTGTGCCTGGCCGCCGCGAGCCCGCTGGCCCAGGCAGCCACGTACACCGTCGGCCCGTCCGGCCGCCAGTACACGCAACTCGCTTCCCTATTTTCCTCCGTCGACCTGCAGCCGGGCGATATCGTGCTGGTGGACGGCAACTCCACCTATTCCGGTGGCGTGGTGGTGGGCAGCAACGACGCCGGTACCGCCGCCAATCCCGTGATCGTGCGCTGGACGCGTGCGGCGGGACAGACCCGGCCGCTGCTCAGCGGCGGCCAGCACACGATCAAGTTCGAGCAGTCGCACAACGTCGTGTTCGAGGGCTTCGACGTGACCGGGGGATCGTCGAGCTGCATCTTCAACGAAGCCGACGGCACCGTCGTGCGCGACGTGCTGGTGCGCAATTGTCCGTCGCACGGCATCCTCGGCGCCGACCAGAACTCGGGGTCGTTCACGCTCGAATACAGCGAGGTGCGCAATTCCGGGGCGGGCACCACGCGCCATTCGATCTACATGCAGAACGACCAGATGGTGTATCCGGATGCCGTGTTCCGCATGCGCTACAACTATGTGCACAGCGGCCTCGGCGGCATCCTGATGCGCTCGCGCTACACGCGCAGCGAGATCTACTACAACTGGTTCGAGGGCTCCACGAACGAGGCGATGGAGTTCATCGGACCGGACTGCGAAGCGCAGAAGGCCGGATGGACCGCCAACCTGCGACGCGAAGACGCCGACGTGGTCGGCAACGTGATCGTGCATACGTCGAGCTGGCGCAACGCGGTGCGGATGGGCGGCGATCTGGTCGGCCGCAGCCAGGGGCGCGTGCGGCTGGTCAACAACACCATCATCTTCGACAACGGTAGCTCGGGCATCGCCAATGCGGTGGACGTCAGGCTGGGTGCCGAGAGCCTGGAGATGCACAACAACGTGATCCACCGCACCGGCAGCGGCACGTTGCAGGCGGTCTACGAGTTGCCGGCGTCGTCGGCCGGCCAGCCCTACGCGTGCTCCCCGCAATCGCGTGAGCCTTGGTCCAGCGGCCGCAAGGTGGCCGGCAGCAACAACTGGATCAGGAGCGGCGCGGCGCTGGTCCCGTCGGAGTGGACGGGGACCGCGTCGGGCACCGATCCGGGCCTCACCGCGATCGCCACGCGCAACCTGCGTCCTGCCGCCGGCAGCCCGCTGGTGGATGCCGGCAACGGCTCGCCGGCGACGCCCGCGGCGTTCCCGTTCCCCTCGCCGCTGCAGTTGCCGGTGAGCGAGCCGCCGCAGCGCGTCAAGCTGGCGATCGACGGCCAGCAGGCGCGCGTGGTGGGCGGGGCGCGGATCGACGTGGGTGCCTACGAACTGGCCGGCGCAGTGGGACCCACACCACGCAACGGCTCGCAACCGCTGTTGCGTCCGCGCGGCGCCAACGCGACCGGCTCCGGAGACCTCGAGGCTGCCGCAGTTCCCGCGCAGCAGGCTGCCGCAGGAAACCCAGCCCAGAGCCAGACGCAAGCACGCACGCCGGCCACCGGCGACTCGTCGACGGCGCGCCTGCGCTGGGCCGCTTGGTCGTTCGCCATGCCTTGGCCGTTGTCGCACTTCATCGCGCTGTGGAGCGCCCTGTTCGGCTGGCGTGTTTGACACGCACCGGGCGGGTTCCGACAATACGCGACCTTTCGCAGCGCTGGCGCGCCTCGGGAGCGGTGCCTGGAACGTCCGCGGGGTGTAGCTCAGCCTGGTAGAGCGCCTGCTTTGGGAGCAGGAAGTCGCAGGTTCGAATCCTGTCTCCCCGACCACCCCGGCGCCATTGCGGGAATCCGGATGCGACAATCCACGCCGGGCGCCCGTAGCTCAACCGGATAGAGCACCGGCCTTCTAAGCCGGTGGTTGCAGGTTCGAGTCCTGCCGGGCGCGCCAGAACCGGCGGATCAGTGTCAGATGGTGGCTGTAGCTCAGTTGGTTAGAGTCCTGGATTGTGATTCCAGATGTCGGGGGTTCGAGTCCCCTCAGCCACCCCATTTCTTTTCTTTGCTACAATTCCTTGCATCGGGCCGTTAGCTCAGTTGGTAGAGCAGTTGACTCTTAATCAATAGGTCCAAGGTTCGAATCCTTGACGGCCCACCAAGTACCCAACGCCCGGGAGAGATCCCGGGCGTTTTCTTTTGCGAAACGGAATGATGAGATGCGCGGCGGCGCTTGGCGGGGCGCGTGCGGCCTGGGCGAGCGATCCGGCGCGATCCCAGATCCGACTGTCCGATGGCCCACCAGGTACCCAGCGCGCGGTAGAAATCCCCAGTGTCTTCTTCGGGCAGGCACGCCACTGCGCACGCACTGCGCAAGGCTTGGTCCGCCGTGGCGTGGATCCGGCGAATTCACAGGCGAAGGTCCCGGCCGGGCAACGCGCACGGCGAGGCGCGCCGCCGTAGAATCCGCGCCACGCGGAAGTGGCGGAATTGGTAGACGCACCAGATTTAGGTTCTGACGCCGCAAGGCGTGGGGGTTCGAGTCCCCCCTTCCGCACCAGCCGGGTCTTGCGGGCGCGGCGCCCCTCGCCCTAGCCGAAGCCGCAGGGACGCGCCTCCCGTTGTGACACCTGCCGCCAGCATCCGCCCCGGCCGCAGCGGCAGGGTCCGCCCGCCGCCAGAACGGCGCGCTCGCCGCGCCCCGTAAAATCCGCCAAACTATCCCGTTCTGCCTGCGGCTTCGCCACGCGCCGCGGCAGGCCTTCGCTTTCGTCCACCCGCGGCCAGCCCGCGGTCGCAGGAGTCGTCATGTCAGCTGCAGATCCACGCATTTCCGTCGAATCCACCGGCAACCTCGAGCGCAAGGTCACCTTCCGCGTGCCCGCCGAGGAGCTCGAGACGCAGGTCGGCGGCCGCCTCAAGGAGATGGCCCGCACCGCGCGCATCAAGGGCTTCCGCCCCGGCAAGGTCCCCACGCGCGTGATCCAGCAGCGCTTCGGCTCGCAGGTCCGTGCCGAGATCCTCGACGGCCTGCTGCGCAGCGGCTTCGACCAGGCGATCCGCGACAACGAGCTGCGCGTGGCGGGCAACCCGCAGATCGCGCCCAGCGCGGACCAGGCCGAGGGTGAACTGGCCTATACCGCCACGTTCGAGGTGGTGCCGGACTTCGGCGACATCGAGGTGGAGAAGCTCGAAGTGGTCCGCCACAGCGCGGAGGTGGCTGAAGACGACATCGACCGCATGATCGAAAACCTGCGCCTGCAGCGCCGCAGCTGGTCCGAAGTGACCCGCGCCGCGCAGGAAGGCGACGCCGTCGACGTGCAGACCTGGTCGCAGGTGGGCGACGACCGGCTGCCTGCCGAAGGCGCCGAGAGCGGCGTGGCGGTGCTGGGCACCGGTTCCATGCTGCCGGAGCTGGAATCCGCCCTGGTTGGCGTCTCGGCGGGCGAACACAAGCAGGTCGAGGTCGATTTCCCGGCCGACTACCGCGTTGCCCAGCTGGCCGGCCGCAAGGCGACCGTGCACCTGGAAGTGGAGCGCGTCTCCGAGCCGGTGCTGCCGGAGGTGGACGCGGCGTTCATCAAGAGCTTCGGCGTGAAGAGCGGCGAAATGGCGCAGTTCCGGGCCGATATCCGCACCAACCTGGAGCGCGAGCTCAAGGGCGCGCTGATGAACCGCCTCCGGCGCGAGGTCGGCGAGCAGCTGGTGGCCGCGTATGGCGCGTCCGAGCTGCCGCCGCGCATGGTCGAGGGCGAGGCGCGTGCCATGGCGGCCCAGGCGATGGAGCAGGTCCGCCGCCAGGGCGGGCGCGACGTGCAGATGCCCCCGGATGGGCACGTGCAGTTCATGGAGGCCGCGCGCAAGCGCGTGCTGCTGGGGCTGCTGGTGGGCGAGATCGCGCGCCGCAACCAGCTGCGCCTGGACCCGCGCCGGGTCGAGGAGACCATCCGCCTGATCGCCTCCACCTACGAAGAACCGCAACAGGTCGTTGAGTTGTACCGCAACGACCCCCAGCTTATGTCGGGCCTGCAGAACCGCGTGATGGAAGAGCAGGTGATCGACTGGATCGCCGAACGCGCCACCCACACCGACAAGACCCTGACCTTCCAGGAAGCCATCGCCCAGTAAGGCGCCGGCATCCCCAACGGGAAACCGCAACCGAATGAACCGCATCGAACCCCGCGCGCTGAACCTCGTTCCGATGGTGGTCGAGCAGACCAGCCGTGGCGAACGCGCCTACGACATCTACTCGCGCCTGCTCAAAGAGCGGGTGATCTTCCTGGTGGGCGGCGTGGACGACCACGTGGCCAACGTGATCGTGGCGCAGATGCTGTTCCTGGAAGCGGAGAATCCCGAGAAGGACATCAGCCTGTACATCAATTCGCCCGGCGGCATCGTCACCTCAGGCATGGCCATCTACGACACCATGCAGTTCATCAAGCCGGACGTGAGCACCATCTGCGTCGGCCAGGCGGCGAGCATGGGTGCGGTGCTGCTGGCGGCGGGCGCACCCGGCAAGCGCTACGCGCTGCCGAACTCGCGGGTGATGATCCACCAGCCGCTGGGCGGCGCGCAGGGCCAGGCCACAGACATCGACATCCAGGCCCGCGAGATCCTGGCGATGCGCCAGCGCCTCAACGAGATCCTGGCCAAGCACACCGGCCAGCCGATCGAGACCATCGCCCGCGACACCGATCGCGACAACTTCAAGAGCGCCGAGGCCGCACGCGAGTACGGCCTGGTGGACCAGGTGCTCGAGCGCCGTCCGGAAGACTCGATCCAGCCCGGGTAGGCGCCGGCACGGGCGCTTCGGGGCGCCTTCCGTGCCACTTTCCAAGCGCTTCCGCGCCCTCCGGCCGCCGGCATCGACGGCCGGAACCCCTGTGTTATTCTCGGGCCGGAACCGCTTTCACATCTGCATCACACTAGAGTCGGGAACCGGTAGCAACGCATGAGCGAAGACCGTCAGGGCCGTTCGGGGGACAGCAACAAGATCCTCTACTGCTCCTTCTGCGGCAAAAGCCAGCACGAAGTCCGCAAACTCATCGCCGGGCCCAGCGTGTTCATCTGCGACGAGTGCGTGGAGCTGTGCAACGACATCATCCGCGAGGAACTCGAGGAGAAGTCGCAGAGCGCGCGCAGCAGCCTGCCCAAGCCCAAGGAAATCCTCGAGGTCCTCGACCAGTACGTGATCGGCCAGCAGCGCGCAAAGAAGACGCTCGCGGTGGCCGTGTACAACCACTACAAGCGGATCGAGAGCCGCCAGAAGTCCGACGACGTCGAACTGGCCAAGTCGAACATCCTGCTGGTCGGCCCCACCGGTTCGGGCAAGACCCTGCTGGCCGAGACGCTGGCGCGGCTGCTCAACGTGCCGTTCACCATGGCCGATGCCACCACGCTGACCGAAGCCGGCTACGTCGGCGAGGACGTGGAAAACATCATCCAGAAGCTGCTGCAGAAGTGCGATTACGACGTCGAGAAGGCGCAGCAGGGCATCGTCTACATCGACGAGATCGACAAGATCTCGCGCAAGAGCGAGAACCCGTCGATCACCCGCGACGTGTCCGGCGAAGGCGTGCAGCAGGCGCTGCTGAAGCTGATCGAGGGCACCATCGCCAGCGTGCCGCCGCAGGGCGGGCGCAAGCATCCGCAGCAGGAGTTCCTGCAGGTCGATACCCGCAACATCCTGTTCATCGTGGGCGGCGCGTTCGCGGGGCTGGAGAAGATCATCCAGCAGCGCAGCACCGAGGCCGGCGGCATCGGCTTCTCCGCGAAGGTCAAGAGCGCCGAGCGCAAGACCGAAGTCGGCAAGGTGCTGGCCGAGGTGGAGCCGGAGGACCTGATCAAGTTCGGGCTGATTCCCGAGTTCGTCGGCCGCCTGCCGGTGGTCGCGACCCTGGAAGAGCTCGACGAGGCGGCGCTGATCAAGATCCTCACCGAACCGAAGAACGCGATCAGCAAGCAGTTCCGCAAGCTCTTCGAGATGGAAGGCGTGGAGCTGGAGATCCGGCCGGACGCGCTTGCGGCCATCGCCAAGAAGGCGCTGAAGCGCAAGACCGGTGCGCGCGGCCTGCGCACCATCGTCGAGTCGGTGCTGCTGGACACCATGTACGACCTGCCTTCGCTCGAGAACGTCAGCAAGGTGGTGGTGGACGAGTCGGTGATCGAGCACAAGACCGAGCCGTACCTGATCTACGAAACGCCGGCGCCCGCACCCAAGGTCGCCTCGGCCGAGTGACGCCCCGGGCGCGCGCTGCGCGCCCGCCCGCTCCAACCTGCGTCGGTTTCCGCCCTCCTCGGGCCGGCCTGCCGTGCCCGGCAACGAAGGTTGGCAGCGGGCGCCCGCCGCGTCCTGAAGGGCAGGCGGCACGCGTCTTGCGTGCCTCGTGCCGTGCCCCCATACCGTGCATCATCGGGGCACGCGCCCCCGCAGTTCTTCCGGAGCCCGCATGACCGCTTCCAACGAAACCATGACTTCGCCAGGCACGGTGTCGACCCTGCCGGTCCTGCCGCTGCGCGACGTGGTGGTGTTCCCGCACATGGTGATCCCGCTGTTCGTGGGGCGCGACAAGTCGATCCGCGCGCTCGACCAGGCGATGGAAGCGGACAAGCGCATCCTGCTGGTGGCGCAGAAATCGGCCGAGACCGACGATCCGGGCGCCGGCGACCTGTACGAGATCGGCACGCTGGCCACGGTGCTGCAGCTGCTGAAGCTGCCCGACGGCACGATCAAGGTGCTGGTGGAGGGCGTCGAGCGCGTGCGCGTGTCCGCCGTGGTCGAACAGGAGGGCACGCTCGTCGGCGACGCCGAGGCGATCGATTCGGCGCAGTCGCGCGACGAGCGCGAGGTCGAAGCGGTGGTGCGTTCGCTGATGTCGCTGTTCGAGCAGTACGTCAAGACCAACCGCAAGCTTCCGCCGGAGCTGCTGCAGACGCTGACGGGCATCGACGAGCCGGGCAGGCTGGCCGACACCGTGGCCGCGCACCTCGGAGTGCGCCTGGCCGACAAGCAGAAGCTGCTCGAGACGCTGGACGTGGGCGACCGCCTGGAGCTGCTGGTGGGCTTCGTGGACGGCGAGATCGACGTGCAGCAGATGGAGAAGCGCATCCGCGGCCGCGTCAAGTCGCAGATGGAGAAGTCGCAGCGCGAGTACTACCTCAACGAGCAGATGAAGGCGATCCAGAAGGAGCTGGGCGACATCGACGATGCGCCGAGCGACCTGGACGAACTGGCGCGCAAGATCGCCGAGGCCGGCATGCCCAAGGCCGTGGAAGCCAAGGCCAAGAACGAGTTCAACAAGCTCAAGCAGATGTCGCCGATGTCGGCCGAGGCCGGCGTGGTGCGCAACTACCTCGACTGGCTGCTGGGCGTGCCGTGGAAGAAGCGCACCAAGGTGCGCAAGGACCTGAAGGCCGCGCAGGACGTGCTCGACGCCGACCACTACGGGCTCGAGAAGGTCAAGGAACGCATCCTGGAATATCTCGCCGTGCAGTCGCGCGTGAGCAAGATGAAGGGCGCGATCCTGTGCCTGGTCGGCCCGCCGGGCGTGGGCAAGACCTCGCTCGGGCAGAGCATCGCCAAGGCCACCAACCGCAAGTTCGTGCGCATGTCTTTGGGCGGCGTGCGCGACGAGGCGGAGATCCGCGGGCATCGCCGCACCTATGTCGGTTCGATGCCGGGCCGGATCGTGCAGAACCTCAACAAGGTCGGTTCCAAGAATCCGCTGTTCGTCCTGGACGAGATCGACAAGATGTCGATGGACTTCCGCGGCGATCCGTCGTCGGCGCTGCTGGAGGTGCTCGATCCGGAGCAGAACAACGCGTTCAACGACCACTACCTGGAAGTCGACCTCGACCTGTCGGAAGTGATGTTCGTGGCGACGTCCAATTCGCTCAACATCCCCGGTCCGCTGCTGGACCGCATGGAAGTGATCCGGATCCCGGGTTACACCGAGGAAGAGAAGCTCAACATCGCCACGCGCTACCTGATCCCCAAGCAGCTCAAGGCCAACGGCCTGCGCGAGGGCGAACTGCAGATCGCCGAAGGCGCGGTGCGCGACATCGTGCGCTACTACACGCGCGAGTCCGGCGTACGCAACCTGGAACGCGAGATCGCGCGCATCGCGCGCAAGGTGGTGAAGGAGATCGCGCTGAAGGGCCCTGTGCCGAAGAAGGGCACCAAGCCCGCGAAGGCCGTCAACGTCACCGCCAAGAACCTAGACAAGTACCTGGGCGTACAGCGCTACGACTTCGGCCGTGCCGAGGCCGAGAACGAGATCGGGCTGGTGACGGGGCTGGCATGGACCGAGGTCGGCGGCGACCTGCTGCAGATCGAATCCACGCTGGTGCCGGGCAAGGGGCAGCTGATCCTGACCGGTCAGCTCGGCGACGTGATGAAGGAGTCGGCATCGGCGGCGCTGAGCGTGGTGCGTGCGCGCACCGAGCGGCTGGGCATCGACCTGGACTTCCTGCAGAAGCTCGACGTGCATGTGCACGTGCCCGATGGCGCCACGCCGAAGGACGGCCCGAGCGCCGGCATCGCCATGGCGACGTCGCTGGTGTCCACGCTGACAAAGGTGCCGGTGCGCAGCGACGTGGCGATGACCGGCGAGATCACGCTGCGCGGCAAGGTCACCGCGATCGGAGGCCTGAAGGAGAAGCTGCTGGCTGCGCTGCGGGGCGGGATCAAGACGGTGATCATCCCGGACGAGAACCGCAAGGATTTGGCCGACATCCCCAAGAACGTCACCCAGCACATGAAGATCGTGCCGGTGAAGTGGATCGACGAGGTGCTGGACCTGGCGCTGGAACGCCCGCTGACGCCCAAGGTCGTGAGCGAGGGACTGGAAGACGTGGCGCGCGAAGCCGAGCAGACGCCGGTGGATCAGTCGGTGGTCAAGCCGCCGGAAAAGCCGGGCGCGCGGCACTAGGCGCCGGCAGGCGATCGGCAGGAAAAAGCCCGCGTCTGCGCGGGCTTTTCCTTTGTGATGCATGCGGTGGGTGCCGAGGAGGGGAACCTCGCCGCGAGCAACCCGTCCCACCGCGAAGGCGAGCGAACCGCCGAGACGGGCAGCGTCGCGGCAAGGGCCGCTGCGTTCGACACAAGCCGAACCGGGCTCGACCTCGCGGTATCATGCGCTTCCCCGGGTGCTTAGCTCAGCGGTAGAGCGTCTCCTTTACACGGAGAGGGTCGGGGGTTCGATCCCCTCAGCACCCACCAGATCTGCGGAAGCCGGTTCCCACGCGCAAGGATCCTGCGGGGTAGGCCGACACGCTGAAGTGCGGTCCGTGTGGTGTGGACGTCTTCGCGCCTATCGTCTACGGCACTCGCAGAGGCAGCGGATTGCACGACGGACGAAAAGATTCGCTTGCAGCCCGCACGCCGCGTCTTGTATAGTTCCGCGCCTTCGCGGAGCGGTAGTTCAGTCGGTTAGAATGCTGGCCTGTCACGCCGGAGGTCGCGGGTTCGAGTCCCGTCCGCTCCGCCAGTCGTACCTACAAGGCCCCTGCCCCTGGCAGGGGCCTTGTTCTTTGGGTCCCGCGGCAAGGCGGCGGATCTGCCGGGAGCGGCGCTTCGCGCGCTAAACTGCGCGGCTCGCCGGATCCGTGCCGAACATTCCCATGCTGCAGACCCTTCGCGACAAGTCCTCGGGCTGGATCGCCACCGTCATCGTCCTCCTGCTGTGCGTTCCGTTCGCCTTCTTCGGAATGGAGCAGTACCTGTTCCAGCGCAACGCCACGTACGCCGCCAAGATCGAGGCGCCGCCGACCTGGTGGCCCACAGCGCCCGACAACGGTTTCGTGCGCTGGGTGTTCTGGCAGGAAGAGGAAATCGGCGCGGACGAGTTCCGCACCGCGTTCGAGCAGCAGCGCCAGCAGCAGCGCCAGGTGCAGGGCGAAGCGTTCGACAACCTGGCCTTCGAAAGCGTGGACAACAAGCGCCAGCTGCTCGAAGACATGGTCGACCGCCGCATCATGCGGATGATGGCGCAGCGCGAGGGCCTGGAAGTGGGCGATGCCACGCTGCGCGAGACCATCCAGTCCGTGCCTGCGTTCCAGGTGGCGGGCCGGTTCGATCCGCAGGCCTACCAGCTGGCGCTGTCGGCTCAGAACCAGACGCCGCGCCAGTTCGAGCAGGTCGTGCGCGACGACCTGCAGCAGACGCTGATCCCGCGCGGCATCGCGGACTCGGCCTTCGTGACCAAGTCCGAGGTCGAGCGCCTGCTGGCCCTGCTGGGCGAGACGCGCGCGGCCAGCTACGTGGTGCTGCCCGCGCCTGCGCCGGACACCGCGCCGGTGACCGACGCGCAGGTCCAGCAGGCATACCGGCAGAACGCGTCCCGCTACCGCGCGCCGGAGTCGGTGACGCTCGAGGTGCTGGACGTGGATGCGTCGCGCCTGCCCGAAGTCGCCGCGCCGGACGAGGCCGCGCTGCGTGCGCGCTACGCGGAGCAGCAGGCCGCCTCGGGCGGCGGCGAGCAGCGGCTGGTGTCGCACATCCTGGTCAAGGATGAGGCGAAGGCGAACGCGCTGGCCGCGCAGGCCAAGGCGGCGGGCGCCGATTTCGCCGCCCTCGCGCGCGCGAACTCGGAGGACGCCGGGTCCAAGGCGTCCGGTGGCGACCTGGGCTGGATCGAGAAGAACGGCGCCATGGTCAAGCCGTTCGAGGATGCGGTGTTCGCCATGCAGGCCGGCGAGATCCGCGGCCCGGTGAAGTCGGATTTCGGCTTCCACGTGATCCAGCTGCGCGAGGTCAAGGCCGGCCAGCAGAAGCCCTTCGAAGAAGTGCGCGACCAGCTGCTTGCCGAGCAGATGCAGACCAACCGCGAAAAGGCGTTCAACGACCTGCTCGGGAAGGTGGTGGACGAGGTCTACAAGAACCCCACCACGCTCAGCGCCGCCTCGGGCCTGGCGAAGGTACCGGTGCGGACGGTGTCCGGCGTGACGCGCATGCCGACGGGCGCACAGGCCAGCGACCCGGTCCTGTCGAACCCCGCCGTTCTGCGCGCGGCGTTCACCGACAGCCTGATCCAGGACGGCACGGTCAGCGATCCGGTGGAGATCGCACCGGGGCGCAGCGTCCTGCTGCGGGTCAAGGCGCACGTGCCCGAGCGCGCGCAGCCGCTGGCGCAGGTGCGCGACCGCGTGATCGCCGCGATCCGCGCCGAGCGCCAGGAGAAGGCGGCCGCCGCCGCCGCCGATGCGCTGCTGGCGCAGGTGCGGGGCGGGCAGACGTTGTCCGAAGCCGCATCGGCCCGCGGCCTGACCGCCGTGGCGCTGCCGCAGGTCCCGCGCGGTGCGCCGGTGCCGGATCCCCAGGTCAACGAGGCGATGTTCGCGGTGCCGCCGCCGGCGGCCGGCAAGGGCTCGCCGGGCAAGGCGCGCATGGGCGATGGCCGCATGGCGGTGTTCGTGGTCACCCAGGTGACGCCGGGCAACGCCGCCACCGCCACGCCCGAGCAGCGCGTGCAGCTGCAGCAGCAGCTCGCGCAGGTGGGTGGGACCGAGGACGCGCAGGCGCTGGTGCGTGCGCTGCGCAAGCGCCTCAAGATCACGGTGGCCGAAGACCGCCTATAGCAGGCACCGCTGCGTCGTGGAAACGAAAAGCCCGGCAAGAGCCGGGCTTTTTCGTGACGATGCGCAGGCGCCCCCGGCGGTTCAGCCCTCGGGCTGGATCCCGGTCATGCCGACGATGTTGTATCCGGCATCCACGTAGGTGATCTCGCCGGTCACGCCGGCGGCCAGGTCGGAGCACAGGAACGCGGCCACGTTGCCCACGTCCTCGATGCTCACCGTGCGGCGCAGCGGCGCGTTCTCCTCCACGTGGCCCAGGATCTTGCGGAAGCCGGCGATGCCCGACGCGGCCAGCGTGCGGATCGGCCCGGCGGAGATCGCGTTCACGCGGGTGCCGTCCGGCCCCAGGTTGTAGGCCAGGTAGCGCACCGTGGCCTCCAGGCTCGCCTTGGCCACGCCCATCACGTTGTAGCCGGCCAACGCGCGCTCCGCGCCCAGGTAGGACAGGGTCAGGATGGCGCCGTTGCGGCCGTGCATCAGCGGGCGTGCGGCCTTGGCCAGCGCCGCCAGCGAGTAGGCCGAGATGTCGTGCGCCATGGCGAAGTTGTCGCGGGTCAGGCCGTCCAGGAACTGGCCGGAAATCGCCTCGCGCGGGGCGAACGCGATGGCGTGCACCAGGATGTCGAAACCGTCCCAGTGCTTGCCCAGTTCGGCGAAGCAGGCCTCCACCTGCGCATCGTCGGCCACGTCCAGCGGGAGCACGATGCTGCTGGCCTGGCCCTCCTGGCGCAGCGCCTCCGCAGCGCGTTCGACGCGCGGCTTGAGCTTGTCGTTCTGGTAGGTGAAGGCGAGTTCGGCACCCTCGCGGTGCATCGCCTCGGCAATGCCCGATGCGATGGAGCGTTCGCTGGCGATGCCGGTGACGAGCGCACGCTTGCCCTGCAGGAAACCCATGGCATGTCCTCGATTGGTCAGGGCGTTAGTGTGCCCTGCGCGCACCAGCGGTGCGACCCGCACCGGGTTCAATCGATGCGCAGCACCATGCCGGGGCGCAGGACGCTGCGCTCGTCCAGCCCGTTGCGTTCCAGCAGCGTGCGCACGCGCACGCCGTAGCGCTTGGCGATGACCGATGCCGACTCGCCGCGGCGCACGGCGTGGCTGCGCCCACCGGGCCCGGCGGGCGCGTCGAAGACGATCTCGCGCTCGGGCAGGAATGCGCGCTCCACGCGCGTGGGCGCAGGTCCGGCGGCGAGCACCTTGCGGCCGTTGCCGACCGGGCCGCCTCCGAACGCCGGGTTCATGCGGCGCAACGCGGCCACGTCGAGCCCCTCGCGTGCGGCCCACGACTCCAGGCTGACGCCCGCCGGCACGCTGATGTCGGTCAGCAGCGGTACCGGGCGGTCGATCGCGGTGCGCCACGACGCGCGGTCGTCGGCTTCGCGCAGCACGCAGGCCAGCGCGTGCAGCTTGCGCACGTAGGCGCGGGTGATCTCGGGCACTCCGGTCAGCTTTTCCAGTTCCACGCTGCGCGCCTGCTGGCCGCTGCGGCGCAGGGCGCCCAGGATCCTGTTCTCGCCGGCGTTGTAGGCCATCACCGCCAGCCGCCAGTCGCCGGCGAACATGCCGTACAGGGTCTTGAGGTAGCGCACCGCTGCGCGGGTGGAATCCACGGGGGACAGGCGCCCGTCGTAGCCGTCGCGCATCGGCACGCCGTGGTTGCGTGCGGTGATGCCGATCATCTGCCACAGCCCCGCCGGCCCGGACTTGCTGCGCGCGCCGGGCCGGTAGCCGCTTTCCACGAAGGGAATCAGCGCGAACTCGGTGGGCAGGTCGGCCTTGATGAGTTCGTCCACCACGTAACCGAACAGCGGCATGACGTCGCGGCTGTCGTTGGCCAGGTCGCCCGGTGCGTGGGCGAAATGCTTGCGCCAGCGGGTGCTCGCGTCGTTGGCGCAGCGTGGTTCCGCCAGGTGGTCGCGGAAGCGCGCGTAGATCTCGCTGCCGCTGCGCGACTCGGCGGCGGCGGGCGATGCGCACAGCGCAAGCAGCAGCACGCAGGCGGCTTTCATCAAGGCCGCCCTCATGCGGCGAAGCCGTCCTTCCAGCGCCGCAACTCGGCGAACACCTCGACGCGATCGCGCGGCTCCCGCCCCAGGCGCGCCGCCACGCGGGCACGCACCCCGGGCGCGTCCACGCGCAGGAAGGGATTGGCGGCGCGTTCCTCGCCCAGGGTGGCAGGCAGGGTGGGCCTGCCCGCGGCTCGAAGCGCCGCAGCCTGCGTGGCGCGGCGGGCCAGGGCGGGATTGTCCGGTTCCACCGCACGGGCGAAGGCCGCATTGGCCAGCGTGTACTCATGCCCGCAGCACACGTGGGTCGGGTCGGGCAGGGCGGCCAGCCGGTCCAGGGAGGCCAGCATCTGCGGCGGAGTGCCCTCGAACATGCGGCCGCAGCCCAGGCTGAAGAGCGTATCGCCGCAGAACAGGGGCCCGCCGTGCGCCGCGTCTTCGGACACGAAGGCGATGTGGCTGGCCGTATGGCCGGGAATGGCGATCACCTGGAAGCGCCAGCCGCCAGGGGCGAGCGTGTCGCCGTCGCCGACACGCACGGTGGCCTCGGGAATGCGCGCATCGTCCGGGGCGAACACGGCCAGTTCGGGCCAGCGCTGGCGCAGCGCGGCGGTGCCGCCGATGTGGTCGGCGTGGTGGTGGGTGAGCAGCACGGCGACGGGGCGCAGGCCCTCGTCGGCCGCGCGCAGCACCGGGCCGGCTTCGCCCGGATCGACGACGAGGCAGGCGCCATCGTCGGCCGCCAAGATCCAGATGTAGTTGTCGCCAAGGGCGGGGAGCGGGTGCAGACGCATGCAAGCCTGGTCGGGACCCGCCGGTGGGCCCGCTTAGAATGGCGACCATGCCCGTCGCCTCCCCAACCGGTCAACCCGCGCCCATGGCCGCGTGGTTCGACACGCCCGCGGGAGCCGCGCTGTTGCAGAGCGAAGCGTCGCACTGCCTGGCGATCCTGAACGAAAGCCGGGGCCTGCCGTGGCTCTGGCTGGCGCCGCTGCCGGCCGCGCCGGGGGAGCAGCGTCCCCACGGCCGCGGCCTGCGCCTGTGCACCGCGCCGGGTGGCTGGTCCGGCGATGCCCGCTGCGCGCTGCCGCTGCCGCTGGCCGGCGAATCGGTGGGAATCGTGGTGCTGCAGCACGCCCTGGAACCCGGCGTGGCCGGTTCCGACCTGCTCGCCGAATGCGCGCGGGTACTGGTCCCCGGCGGTGGCCTGGTGCTGTTCGCGCTCAATCCGCTGGCTCCGTATCGCTGGCGCTGGCGCGGCACCGGCCTGCAGGGCGCCGAGCCGCTGACTTGGCGGAGGCGGTTGCGCGATGCCGGCCTCCAGCCCGAACCGCTGTCGCAGGGTATCGGCCCGGGGTGGCGCCCCGTGGTGTCGCCCAAGCCGCAGGCCGGCGTGGGCCTGCGCGCGGCCTACCTGCTGCGGGCCGAAAAGCGCGTCCTGCCCCTGACCCCCATCCGCGAGCGCCGCCGCCTGCCGGCCACCGGCGCGGTGCCCGCCGTCTGATCCCTGCCTGCGCATGAAACGCATCGAACTGCATACCGACGGGGCCTGCCTCGGCAACCCCGGACCCGGCGGCTGGGCCGCGCTGCTGCGCTATGGCGCGCGCGAGCGCGAACTGGTGGGCGGCGAAACGCCCACCACCAACAACCGCATGGAGCTGATGGCGGCCATCGCCGGCCTGGAGGCGCTGACCGAACCCTGCGAGATCGTGCTGTTCACCGATTCGCAGTACGTGCGCCAGGGCATCACCCAGTGGATGCCCAACTGGGTGCGCCGCGGCTGGAAGACCGCCGGCGGCGATCCGGTCAAGAACCGCGACCTGTGGGAGCGCCTGCACGCGGCCTGCGCCCGCCACCGCATCGACTGGCGTTGGGTGAAGGGCCACTCCGGCGACCCGGACAACGAACGCGTCGATGCCCTGGCCCGCGCCGCGGCCACGCGCGTCCGCGACGGCGCGGGTCCTCGCCCCTGAGACGCGCATCGCCTAGCCTGTCCGCCTCCCCACTTTCCGGATCCCGATGCGCCAGATCGTCCTCGACACCGAAACCACCGGCCTGGAATGGAAGAAAGGCAACCGGGTCGTGGAGATCGGCTGCGTGGAGCTGGTGGAACGGCGCCCGACCGGGCGCACGTTCCACTGCTACCTGAATCCGGAGCGCGAGTTCGAGCCGGGGGCGCAGGAAGTCACCGGGCTGACCCTGGAATTCCTGGCCGACAAGCCGAAGTTCGCCGACGTGGTGGACGAGTTCCTGGAGTTCGTGCGCGGCGCCGAGCTGGTCATCCACAACGCGGCCTTCGACCTGGGCTTCCTGGACGCGGAACTGTCCGCGCTGGGCGCCACGTACGGGCGCATGCTCGACCACGCCACGGTGATCGATTCGCTGGACATGGCGCGCAAGCGCTACCCGGGCCAGCGCGTGTCGCTGGATGCGCTGTGCCGCCGCCTGGGCGTGGACAACGCCCACCGCCAGCTGCACGGCGCGTTGCTCGACGCCCAGCTGCTGGCCGAGGTCTACCTGGCGCTGACCGCGGGGCAGGGCGAAATCGGCTTCGCCAGTCCGGCGGATGCCACGGCCGACGCGGCGGGGCAGGTCGCGATCACGGTGGTGCGCGGCACGCGCCCGCGCGTGGTGGCCAGCGATGCCGAACTTGCGGCGCACGCGGCGCGCGTCGAGGCAATCCGCAAAAAATCCGGCACCGCGCTGTGGGAAGAAGCGGTTCCGCCCCTGGAGGAAGCCGCCGCCTGACCCGGGACGCGCCTGCCGCCGGTCAGTGGCGGCGCACCAGCACCACGGTCACGTTGTCCGACCCGCCCCCGTCCAGCGCGGCCGCCACCAGGCCGTCCACGCACTCCTGGGCGCTGCATTCGGTGTGCGACAGCAGCTGCGAAATCGCGCGGTCGTCGACTTCCTCGGTCAGGCCGTCGCTGCACAGCAGCAGCTGCATGCCCGGCGCCAGGTCGCCGGAGAGGGTTTCCACGTTCAGGCTTTCCGGCTCGGTCACGCCCAGCGCCTGCGTGACCACGTTGCGGTGCGGGTGGCTGCGCGCCTGGTCGGTGCTGATGGTGCCCTGGCGGATCAGTTCCTGGACGTAGCTGTGGTCCTGGCTGAGCTGCGCCAGTTTGCCGTCGTGCCACAGGTAGACGCGGCTGTCGCCGACCCAGGCCACCTCGAAGCGGTTTCCGCTGACCCTGGCGGCCACCACGGTGGTGCCCATGGGCAGCACGTCCTTGCGCTGTCGCGAGGCGCGGATGATCTCCTCGTCGGCGATGCGGATGGCATCGTCCAGCGGCGTGCCCTGGCGCGTCTCGCGCACGATCGTCTCGCGGGCCAGCGCGCTGGCGATCTCGCCGTACTCGTGGCCGCCCATGCCGTCGGCCACCAGCCACAGGCCCAGTTCGCTGTCGCCGTAATACGTGTCTTCGTTCAGCTCGCGCCGCAGCCCGACGTGGGTGAGGTGTCCGAATTCGATCATGGGTACCGATGATGGCCGCTGGCGCGATGAAGAAGCTGTCTGCGTGTGAAACGCAATCTTGGACGCCTTCCGGCCGGCGCATCCCGCGCCGGGCGTCCGGAGACGGACATGAAAATGCCCCGTTGCACGGGGCGTCCAGACTAGGTGCACGACGGGCGGCGTGTAAGGGGGAATTCCCCCAGGTCCGCAATCCCGCGAAGCCGGCGGGCGACGCTGCGGGGCGGCGCTTCGCGCCAGCAAATGGCCAAAAACTGGCGGAGAGGGGGGGATTCGAACCCCCGGTGCGCTATAAACGCACGCCTGATTTCGAGTCAGGTACATTCAACCACTCTGCCACCTCTCCGGTGGTCCCGACCTCCGATGCAGCGAGGAAGGCGCGGGGGCGCAATGATACGGGCGCCGGGGCGGAAGGGAAAGTTCGGCGCGGCTACACTGGCCGCCGTTCCGCATCGCGCAGGTCCCCCATGTCCGAAATCCTGGTCCCGGTCTCGTTCGGCGAGCTGCTGGACAAGATCGCCATCCTCCAGATCAAGTCCGAGCGCATGACCGATCCGGCCAAGCTGGCCAATGTCCGGCACGAGCTGTCGGCGCTGGAGAAGACCTGGATGGCGCATCCGGCCGCCGGCGGCGACGTGGTCCGGCTGCGGGCGGAGCTCAAGGCCGTGAACGAGCGGCTGTGGGTGATCGAGGACGACATCCGCCTCAAGGAGAAGGCCCAGGCGTTCGACGACGACTTCATCCGCCTGGCCCGCAGCGTCTACTTCGAGAACGACACCCGCGCGCGGATCAAGAAGGACATCAACCTGGCGCTGGGCTCGGCCTACGTGGAAGAGAAGTCTTACGAGGACTACCGCGCGTCGTAGCGGGCGCCGGGCGCGTGGCGCGCGCTAGGCCAGGTCGCTGGCGCGGCGCTCGAAGGCCTGCACCGCATCGTCCACCGTCACCAGGTCCATCACCCCGGGTTGTTCGATCTTGGTCCCCCATTTGAGTTCGCTGGCGGACCTGCCCAGGAACTTTCGTGCGGCGTCGTCGTAACGGTTCACGCAGTAGCGCAGGTCCGAATACGGACCGCTGCGCTTGGGATTGCTGGCCGCATGCAGGCCCAGCACCTTGGTGCCCACCGCGTTGGCGATGTGCATGGGGCCGGAATCGGGGGTCAGCAGGAGGTCGCCGCGCGCCAGCAGGGCAGGCAGCTGTTCCAGCGTGTCCTTGCCGATCAGGTCCAGGACAGGCGCCTTCGACGCGGCCAGGATCGCGTTGCCCATGTTGCGTTCGAAGTCGCTGCGCCCGCCGCACAGCACCACGCGCCAGCCGCGCGATGTCGCATGGTCCGCGACTGCCGCGTAGCGGTCGGGGCGCCAGTTGCGCAGGGCGTGGCTCGAGCAGGGCGATACCAGCAGCGTGGGCGTGCCGTCCTGCGGCCACTGCGCGCGCGCCCAGGCGTGCGATGCCTCGGACACCGGCAGGTGCCACGCCACTTCGGTCTGCTTCAGGCCCAGCGGCTCGCAGAAGCTGCCGATGGCCTCGAGCACGTGCACGCCGCCGCGATCCGGGATGCGCTCGCTGACGAACAGCCCGTGCAGGTCCTTGGAGCGGCTCCGGTCGTAGCCGATGCGACGCCGCGCCGGCACGAACGCCGACAGCAGGTTGGCGCGGGCCGCCACCTGCAGCTGCATCAGCACGTCGAAGCGCCGGCCCTGCAATCCCGCCCGCAGCGCACGCATGCCCGCCAGCCCGCTGCGCTTGTCGAACTCGATGAACTCCACGCCCTCGACGCCGCGCAGCAGGCGGTGCTCCGCCTTGCCGATGATCCACGCGATCGGCACCTGCGGCCATGCGGCGCGCAGCGTGCGCACCAGCGGCAGAACGTGGGTCACGTCGCCCAGCGCCGACAGGCGCAGCAGGCAGATGGATTCGGGGGGCGCAAGATGCGTCGGCACGGTAGACTCGTTGCATGGCCAGGGTGGACGCCATCGAGAGCCTGACGACGCTCCGACATGGCCGCGAAGGCCATGGCGATGGCATGCCCGTGGACGGTGCGCCCGTGGACGGCGCCATTCTGTTCGACGCCACGCGCGTCCCGCAACCGCAGTCCGCATGGTTCGACCCGGCGTACTGGGGCCGGCTTGCGCAACCGGTCGCGAGCGGCGGGCGCGGCGGTGCGTGGTACGTGGACGCACCGTTCGGCGCGGCCGTGCTGCGGCATTACCTGCGCGGGGGACTGGCGGCGCGGGTGAGCCGCGACCGCTACCTGTGGCAGGGCGAGGATCGCGTCCGCAGCTTCGCGGAGTTCCGCCTGACCGAAGCGCTGCATCGCCGCGGACTGCCCGTCGCCACGCCGCTCGCCGCCAGCTACCTGCGCGAAGGCGCGTCCTACCGCGCTGCGATCCTGCTGGAGCGGTTGCACGGCGTACGCACGTTGGCCGAGCGGATCGCCGCCGCGGCCGCCGATGCGCCGTGGGAAGCCGCGGGCCGGACGATCGCGCGGTTCCATCGTGCCGGCCTGGACCACGCCGACCTCAACGCGCACAACATCCTGTTCGACGCCACCGACCAGGCATGGCTGATCGACTTCGACCGCAGCCGCCTGCGCAAGCCTGCCGCGACCTGGCGCCGCAACAACCTGACGCGGCTGCTACGATCGCTGCACAAGCTGCGTGGCGCGCGCAGCCGGCAGGGGGTCGAAGCCGACTTCGCGCGGTTGCAGGACGCGTACGACGCCGAGATGGAGGCCGGGCCATGAACGCCGCGTCGGCATGGAGCCTGTGCTTCCACGGCGTGGGCAACGCCGCGGCCACGGCGACGCTCGGTTCGGCGATGGCGACCATCGAGCGCGACGGCGCTCCGTGGCTCACCATCGACTGCGGGGCGGAGGGCCTGGACGCGTTCATCGCACGCTACCGCCGCCTCCCGCCGGCGCTGTTCGTGACCCATACCCACTTCGACCATGTCGGCGGGTTCGAACGCCTGTTTTCCGCGGCGTACTTCGATCCCGCGCTGCGCGGCCGCATCCGCGTCTACGTGCCGGCCGGCGTGCTGCCGCTGCTGCACCAGCGCGTGGGCGACTACCCCAACGTGGCCGCGGAAGGCGGGGTCAATTTCTGGGACGCGTTCCAGGTGATCCCGGTGGGCGATGCGTTCTGGCACGACGGCCTGCGGCTGGAACCGTTCGAGGTACGCCATCACTTCCCCGGCACGGCCTTCGGCCTGCGCCTGCGCGGCAGCCTGGCGTGGACCGGCGACACGCGCCCGATCCCCGAACGCCTGGACGTGTTCGCCGGCGACGGCGAACTCGTCGCGCACGATTGCGCGTTGCACGGCAATCCGTCGCACAGCGGCATAGAGGATCTCGAGCGCGAATACCCGCGCGCGCTGCTCGAGCGCTGCGTCCTGTACCACTACGCCAGCGCCGCCGACGGCGACACGCTGGAAGCGCGCGGTTACCGTGTCGCACGCCGCGGCGATGTGGTCGCACTGCCGGGGCCCACCGCGATGCACGCCCCATCGGTGCCATGAACGCCCTGCTGCGCCCGGAGGGCATGCCGCGCGATCGGCTGTCGCGTCCCCTGCGCGACCTGCGGCTGTCGGTGATCGAAGCATGCAACTTCCGCTGCCCGTACTGCATGCCCGCCGACCAGGTGCCGGACGGCTACGGCTTCGACGCCGCGACGCGCCTGTCGTTCGACGAGATCGACACGATGGTGCGCGCCTTCGCCGCGCTGGGCGTGCGCAAGCTGCGCATCACCGGCGGCGAACCGCTGCTGCGCAAGGGGCTGCCCGCCCTGATCGCGCGGCTGGTGGCCGTACCGGGCATCGAGGACGTGGCGTTGACCACCAATGGCTCGCTGCTGGCACCGCAGGCGCACGCGCTGCGCGATGCCGGGTTGGGGCGGCTCACGGTGAGCCTGGATTCGCTGGACCCTGCGCAGTTCTCGGCGCTGTCCGGCGGGCGCGGCCGGCTCGACGACGTGCTGGCGGGCATTCAAGCGGCGCGCGCCGCCGGGTTCGCGCCCATCAAGCTCAACTGCGTGGTGCGGCGCGGCGTCAACGAGGACGCGGTGCTGCCGCTGGTGGACTTCGCGCGCACCCATGGCCACGTCGCGCGGTTCATCGAGTACATGGACGTGGGCAGCTGCAACGGGTGGGATGCCGCCAGCGTGGTGCCCTCGGCCGAACTGCGCGAGCGCATCGCCGCGCGCTGGCCGCTGCGCGCGCTGGATCCTGGCTACCGCGGCGAGGTGGCGCAGCGCCATGCCTTCGCCGACGGCGCCGGTGAAGTGGGCTTCGTCTCGTCGGTCAGCGCACCGTTCTGCGGCGATTGCCACCGCGCACGCGTGTCGGCCGATGGCCGGCTGTACACGTGCCTGTTCGCCGGCGAAGGCCATGACCTGCGCGATGCGCTGCGCCGCGGCGAGTCGGCACTGGCCGACCACGTGGCGGGCGTCTGGGCCGCGCGCATGGACCGCTACAGCGAGCAGCGCGGCCGCCCGGGAGCGACCGGGACCGGCCGGCACGTCGAGATGTTCCTGGTGGGCGGCTGATCGTGTCCGGGTCCGCCACGGGCGATACCATCGGCGCCATGCACCCGTTCGATTCCCGCGCGTGGCCGCGATGAGCCGCACGCCGCCGCGCCTGACCCATCTGGATGCAGCCGGGCGCCCGGCCATGGTCGACGTTTCGGCCAAGCCCGCGACGGCTCGCGCAGCCGTGGCGCAGTGCCGGGTGCGGTTCCCGCACGACGTGGCGCTGCAGCTGCGCGGCAACGGCCTGTCGTCGAAGAAGGGCGGCATCGTGGATACGGCCATCGTGGCCGGCACCCTGGCGGTGAAGCGCACGCACGAGCTGATCCCCTTCTGCCACCCGTTGCCGATCGACGGCGTGCGTATCGGCATCGACTGGCAGGGCGAACGCGACCTGCGCATCGAGTGCGAGGTGAAGACGACGCATCGCACCGGCGTGGAGATGGAAGCGTTGACCGGCGCCACGGTGGCGGCGCTGACCGTCTACGACATGGCCAAGGCGCTGTCGCACGCGATCGTGATCGGCCCTGCCAGGCTGGTGTCCAAGCGCGGCGGCAAGCGCGACGTCGGGAGCAGGGCATGACGCGCGTCACCGTGCTGTGGTTTGCGAGCCTGCGCGATGCGCGGGGTGTCGCCAGCGAAAGCGTCGACACCGATGCGAGGGACCTGCGCGGCTTGTATGCGCAGCTGCAGGCGCGGCACGGCCTGGCGTTCGCGCCCGAGCGCATGCGCGTTGCGGTGGACGACGCGTTCGCGCGCTGGGAAGACGCGCCCCTGGACGGAAGCCAGGTCGCCTTCATTCCGCCGGTGTCCGGTGGCTGAGCCGGTGCGCTTCGCCCTGGCGCAGGCGCGCATCGACGCGGCTGCGCTCCGTGCGCGGCTGCTGCACGCGCGTGCCGGTGCCTTCGCTTCCTTCGAGGGCTGGGTGCGCAACCACAACGACGGCCGCGCCGTGGACGGGCTGCACTACGAGGCGCACGAGCGGCTGGCGCAGGCCGAAGGCGCCCGCATCCTGGCCGAGGCGCTGGGCCGCTTCGACATCCTGGACGCCGGCTGTGTCCATCGCATCGGCGAGCTGGCCATCGGCGACATGGCGGTCTGGGTGGGCGTGGCGGCCGAACACCGCGCGCCCGCATTCGACGCATGCCGGTGGATCATCGACACGGTCAAGCAACGCGTCCCGATCTGGAAGCACGAGCGCTACGCGCAGGGAGACGCGCAATGGTTGCACCCCGTTCCCGATTGATCCTGGCCTGCGCGCTCGCCTGCGCGGCGGGCGCGACCGGTTGCCGCACCGTGCCACCGGGTCCGGGCGGCGCCGCGTCCCACGGCAGCGTCGGCATGGAGATGGTTGCGCCGCCGCCGGGCGCGTCGCGCATGGAATTGCCGCAGACGCAGCGGTTCGTCTTTCCCCGCCCCCTCGAACCGGTTCGCATGCCGGCGTATCCACCGCAGCTGCTCGCACGCGCGCTGGACCCCGTGCAGGTGTGCGTGGAGATCGACATCGGCGCCGAAGGCGAGGTCATGGCCGCGCACGCCAGCCCCGATCCCCACTGCGGCAACCAGCGCGCCGGCGCCGCCTTCCTTTACGCCACCGTCGATGCCGTACGCCGGTGGCGTTTCGAACCCGCCCTGCTGTGCATCGCCCCCGACGCCTCGGCCGACGACCCGTGCAACCACCCGCAAGTGCGCGAGATGCCCACGCCCGTGCGCCTGTCGTATGCCTTCCGCTTTTCGCAGCGGCAGGGTGCCCCGATCGTGGAGCGATCGGCCGGCCGCTGACCGGGTCCCGCCGAGGCTCGTCCAAGCGCTCGGCAGTCGCTCTGTTCGCATCGTGGACCACCCTCCGCGTCCGTGCGTTGGAGTACGCGCTGCGGCAATGACCACGGGACCGCCCGGAGCGCGGCACGCGGTGCGCGAACGGTCGCGCCCGGTGCGCGGTCCCGGCCCGCCCCGTGGCGCGGGAAACCAGCCGCGCAAGCCTTAGACTCGGAGATCCGGCCCTACCCTGTCCGCCCGTGAACACCTTCGGTCACCTGCTTCGCGTTACCACCTTCGGCGAATCCCATGGCCCGGCCATCGGTTGCGTGGTGGACGGGTGTCCGCCGGGCATCGCCATCGCCGCGGAGGAGTTCGCCCACGACCTGTCGCGCCGGGCCACCGGCAAGACGCGGCACACGTCGCAGCGGCATGAGGCGGACGAGGTCGAGATCCTCAGCGGCGTGTACGAGGGCCGCACCACCGGCACGCCGATCGCGCTGCTGGTGCGCAACACCGACGCGCGCAGCAAGGATTACGGGCGCATCGCCGGGCAGTTCCGGCCCGGCCACGCCGACTACACCTACTGGCACAAGTACGGCATCCGCGACCCGCGCGGCGGCGGGCGCTCGTCCGCGCGCGAAACCACCATGCGCGTGGCGGCCGCCGTCATTGCCAAGAAGTGGCTGGCCGAGCGTTTCGGCGTGCACGTGCGCGCCTGCGTGGACCGCGTGGGGGAGCTGGTGCCCGCAGCCCTGGACTGGACGGCGGTGGAGGACAACCCCTTCTTCTGGCCGGACGCGGCGCAGGTGCCGGCGCTCGAGGCGTACATGGACGGGCTGCGCAAGTCCGGCGATTCGGTCGGCGCGCGGGTCACCGTGGTCGCCGATGGCGTGCCGCCGGGCTGGGGCGAGCCGGTGTACGGCAAGCTCGATGCCGAGATCGCCGCGGCCATGATGTCGATCAATGCGGTGAAGGGTGTCGAGATCGGTGACGGCTTTGCGTCGGTGGTGCAGAAGGGCACCGAGCATCGCGACGAGGTCACGCCCGCCGGTTTCCTGTCCAACCATGCCGGCGGCATCCTGGGCGGGATTTCCAGCGGCCAGCAGGTGGTGGCGTCGGTGGCGTTCAAGCCGACTTCAAGCCTGCGCCTGCCCGGGCGCGGCGTGGATGTGCACGGCGAAGACGTGGAGATCGTCACAACCGGCCGCCACGATCCCTGCGTGGGGCTGCGCGCGCCGCCGATCTGCGAGGCCATGTTGGCGCTGGTGCTGATGGACCAGGCGCTGCGCCACCGCGCGCAGTGCGGCGACGTGGGCGCGGTGACGCCCTTGATTCCAGGCACGCCCGCGGCCTGAAGCCGGGTTAGAAGCGGATCGCGACGCCGCGAAGCCGCGCCGCTTGACGCATCGCACGCTGCGCATATGCCCGAATGTCATGTCGCCGTGTCGCATCGTCGAGCGGTGCGCACGCCAGCGGCGTGCCACGGCGCGGCGCGCGGTGGATAATCGGCGGGCGACGTCCGGCCCGGTCTCCGGCGCGTTCGTACCATTCCACTCCCCCCGACGGGCGCGCAAGCGTCCGGACGGCGCCGGCTCCGCGCCGCACCTGCTGGACGCACGTGCCATGGCAGCGCCGGTCGCGCGGTTCCTTCGGCTTCGATACAGGCAGACACGACAGATGAGCAGGCAATTCAAGGTGGCGGTGGTCGGTGCGACCGGCGCGGTGGGCGAGGTGATGCTGTCGGTCCTTGCCGAGCGGAAGTTCCCGGCCAGCGAGGTCGTCGCGCTGGCCAGCGATCGCTCCGCCGGCGGGATGGTCGCCTTCGGCGACGATGAACTGATCGTGCGCGACCTGGCCACGTTCGATCCCGTAGGCGTGGACATCGCGCTGTTCTCGGCCGGCGGATCGATCTCGAAGGCCTACGCGCCCAAGTTCGCGGCCGCCGGCGCCGTGGTCATCGACAACAGCTCCGCCTTCCGCCAGGACGACGACGTACCGCTGGTGGTGAGCGAGGTGAACCCGGAGGCCGTGCGCAACCGCCCGCGCGGGATCATCGCCAACCCCAACTGCTCGACCATGCAGATGCTGGTCGCGCTCAAGCCCATCTTCGACGCCGCCGGCATCGAGCGGCTCAACATCGCCACCTACCAGTCGGTGTCGGGCACCGGGCGCCAGGCGCTGGAGGAACTGGGCCGGCAGACCGCGTCGCTGCTCAGCTTCCAGGGCGCCCAGCCCGAGGTGTATCCGGTGCAGATCGCCTTCAACGTGATCCCGCACGGCGGCGATTTCACCGACAACGGCTACACCACCGAAGAGATGAAGCTGGTCTGGGAAACCCGCAAGATCCTGGGCGACGACAGCATCCGCGTGAACGCCACCGTGGTGCGCGTGCCGGTGTTCTACGGGCATTCCGAAGCGGTGAACATCGAGACGAAGACGAAACTGTCCGCTGCCGACGCGCGTGCGCTGCTGGAGCAGGCGCCGGGCGTGGAAGTGGTGGACGAGGCCAGGGGCGGCGGCTATCCCACGCCGGTGACGCATGCCTCGGGCAACGACCCGGTGTACGTGGGGCGGATCCGCGACGACCTGTCGCACGAGCGCGGCCTGAACCTGTGGATCGTGGCCGACAACATCCGCAAGGGCGCGGCGCTCAACGCCGTGCAGATCGCCGAACTGGTGGCGCGCGAGGGCTGAGCCTGCGCGGTCGGATGCTTGCCCGCTTGCGCCGCAGGCGGCACCATCGCGCCCGGTTCCACGGAGCGGAGGCGCGGGATGCGCGGTGCAGGGAAGCTGTGTCTGGGGCTGGCGCTGTCGCTGGCGATGTCCCAGGCGGGTGCGGTCGACGTGGACCGCATCGAAATCCACTCGCGGCTGGGCGAACCGCTGCTCGCGGAGATCCCGCTGACCGGCGCGAGCGCGGCCGACCTGGCACAGGTCCAGGCGCAACTGGCTTCCCCTACGACGTTCGCCCGGATCGGCCTGCCGCGTCCGCAGGGCCTGGTCGCCGGTCTGCGCTTCGAGGTGGTCCGCGGGCCGCGTCCGCTGATCCGGGTCACCAGTGCCGAGCCGGTGCAGGAAGAGTTCCTGACCTTCCTGATGCAGGTCGATGCGCCGCAGGGCCGGCTGGTGCGCGAGTACTCGTTGGCGCTGGGTGCGGCGCCGTCCCTGCAGGCGCCGCTGTCGCCGGCGCTGCAGGCACCCACGGCGGCCCCGAGCGACACCATCGCACGCCCCGGTGACCCTGCGGACGCACGGCCGTTTCCGGCCCTGCCAGCGACGCAAGGCGAAGCCGGGGCGGTCGCGGCCACGCCCGGCGCCGCGCCGATCCCGGTGATCGGACGCGCACCGCGCAGGCCGCAGGCCGACCCGATCGCCCTGCACGGCGATCCCGCCCCGGCCCACCACACGCCCGCCGCGCGTGCCGTTGCGACTCCGTTGCCCCGCGCGGCGCCGCAGCCGCCACGCGCACCTGCGCGGAGCGGGCGCGAGCCGGCCGCCCGGGTGCAGGGCGAGCGCCAGGTTGCGGTGGGTCGTGGCGACACCCTGACCGGCGTCGTCCAGGACATGCGCATCGAGGGCGCCTCCCTGCACCAGGCCATGCTGGCGGTGCTGCGTACCAATCCGCAGGCGTTCGCAGGAGGCAACATCCACCGCCTCCAACACGGCGCGGTGCTGCGCGCGCCTTCGCCGGACGAGCTGGTCCGCTTCGACGCGGCCAGCGCGGAGGCGGTGGTGCGCCTGCAGACCGAGCAATGGCGCGTCGGCGCCGGTGCGCAGGCCGTTCCGGCCATGCTCGCCCCGCTGGTGCAGCCGGCTTCGCCAGCGGCACTTCGCGCCCCGGCAGCGACAGGCGCGCGCCTCGAGATCGCATCCGTGCAACCGGACGGCGCGGGTCCTGGAGCCGCCGGCGCGCCCGGTCGCTTCGGGGATCCGGTCGATCGCGAGCGTGCGGCGGCCGACCTGGTCGCCGCCCGCTACACCGAATTCCAGCAAATGCAGCAGCGCATCGCCGATCTGGAGCAGGCACAGCAGGCGCAGGCGCGCCTGCTGCTGTTGAAGGACCGCCAGCTCGCGGCGCAGCGGCCGCAGGTGGCGGGCATGTGGCCTTGGCTGGCGGCATCGCTGGCGCTGGGCGCGATGCTGGCCGCCGCGCTGCGTCCGCGCGGACCGCGGCGCCCGGGACGGATCGCCAGGGCGCTCGGGGCCCGCGTGCAGGGGACCGCGACGCGGAATGCAGCGGCGCCGCGATGACGCCGTTGCGGGACGCGGCGTTGCGGAGCATCGCCGCGCGCGGATAGAGTGCCGCGCATGAATGCAGGGGATCTTCCTCGACCGCGCGCCTGGCGCCACGCCCTGCTGGGGTGGGTGCTGGCCATGCTCGCGGCGCCCGCCTTCGCCCTGGGGCTCGGCCAGATCCGGGTGAAGTCGCAACCCGGCCAGCCGCTGCTGGCGGAGATCCCCATCGTCAGCAGCGACCCGTCCGAGCTGCAGGGCCTGCAGGCGCGGCTGGCTTCGCCTGAAACGTTCCGCCGCGTCGGCCTGGAGCCGCCGCAGGGCATCGTGTCGGACCTGCAGTTCACGCCGGCGGTGGACGACAGCGGGCAACCGGTGATCCGCGTCACCAGCCGGGTGCCCGTGCAGCAGGCCGGACTGACCTTCCTGCTGGAAGTCGACTGGGGGCAGGGCCGGCTGGTCCGCGAGTATTCCGCGCTGGTGGACGCGCCGCGCACCGTGGCCGCGCCGGTGGCGCCTGCGGTGGTGGCGCCGGTGGCGGCGCCCGCGGGCGTCATCGAACGCCCCGCCGCGCCCGCGCCGGCCTCGGCACCCACGCCCGCGCCCGCAGCCGCACCGGCACCAGCACCAGTCGCGACCACGCAGGCGCCCGCCGCGCCGCCACCCGCACCTGCCCAAAGGCCCGCCGCACCCGCAGCCGAAGCTGCGCAGATCGGACCGGTGCAGCGTGGCCAGACCCTGGCGCAGATCGCCAGCGGACTGCAGGGCACCGACGGCTACAGCCTTGACCAGACCATGCTGGCGCTGCTGCGCGCCAATCCGGATGCGTTCATCGGGGAAGACATCAACCGCCTGCGCGCCGGCGCCGTGCTGCGCGTGCCGGGCAGCGACGAGCTCGCCCGGTACGACGCCTCGCAGGCGGCGGCGATCGTGCGCGAGCAGACCGCCAACTGGCGCCAGTCGCGCCGTGCGCAGGCGCAACCGGCAGCCGTCGCCGCCGAGCCCGGCGCCCGCGCCGAAGCGCCGCGCGCACCGGCCGGTCCGGCGCGTGCCGCACCGCGTCGCGCGGCCGATGCGCGGCTCGAAATCGCACCGCCGCAGGCAACCGCCGGCACGCGGGCAGGCACACAGTCCGGCGCCAGCGCCGGTGGCGAGGGCGACATGCTGCGACAGGAACTGCAACAGACCAGGGAAACCCTTGCCGCGCGCGACGCGGAAGTGCGCGAGCTGCAGGCGCGCGTGGCCGAGCTCGAGCAGCTGCAGCAGGAGCAGCAGCGCCTCATCACGATGAAGGACAGTTCGCTGGCCGCCGCGCAGCAGCGCATGGCGGCGTCCACCGCGGCGCAGCCCGATCCGGCCAGCGGGTCGGGAGCGGAGCCCAGTGCGCAGCAGTCGCCTGTCGCGGCGTGGTGGTGGCTGCTGCCGGTCGCGCTGTTGCTGGGCGCGGTTGCGTGGTGGTTCGCGCGGCGAGGGAGGGCCGCGCCGAGTGCCGACGCCGCGCCGGCCTCCGCCAGCCGCATTTCGGACAGCTTCGCCGCGTCGCCGGAACCGGTCGTAGCGGGGCCGGCCCTCGCTGGTCCGGCCGTGGATGCGGCACCGCCCAGCGCGCCCGCAGCGCCTGCGCCCGAGGCTCCGGCCCCGGTCTGGGCCAGCCGCGCCCGATCCGCGCCGGCTGCGGCCCCGGCGAAGCCCACCGCCCCGGCCGCCGCCAGCACGCCCACCTGGATGTCCGGGGGTGCCGGTGCCGACGCGATCGCGCCGCTCAACCAGGCGCCGGGCGGCAGCGAACGCCTGGAACTGGCGCGCGCCTATGCCGAACTGGGCGACAGGAACACCGCGCGCAGCCTGCTGCAGGAAGTGGTGGACAGCGGCGATGCCGCCGCGCGCGATGCCGCCGCGCGCATGCTGCAAACCCTGGGCTGATGCGGCTGGCGCTGGGCGTCGAGTACGACGGAACCGCGTTTTCCGGCTGGCAGCGGCTGACCCGCCCGGGCGAGCAGGGTGGGGAGCCGACCCTGCAGGCGGCGCTCGAAGCCGCGCTGGGCTCGGTGGCCGATGCCCCGGTGGCCACGGTCTGCTCCGGACGCACCGATGCCGGCGTGCATGCGCGCTGCAACGTGGTCCATTTCGATACCGAAGCCGGGCGCGACCCCCGCGGCTGGGTGCTGGGCACCACCTCGCGCCTGCCGCACGCCATGAGCGTGCTGTGGTGCGTGCCGGTGGCCCAGGACTTCAATGCCCGGTTCTCCGCCGTGGCCCGGCGCTACCGCTACCGGATCCTCAACCGTCCGGTGCGCCCCGCGCTGCAGCGCCAGTACCTGTCGTGGGTGCGCAGGCCGCTGGATGCGGGCGCCATGCACGATGCCGCGCAGGCGTTGCTCGGCGAGCAGGACTTCTCCTCGTTCCGCACGGTGCATTGCCAGGCGCCGCACGCCCGTCGCGACCTGCAGGCCATCTCGGTGACCCGCCACGGCGACGAGGTCCGGGTCGATGTGCAGGCCAACGCTTTCCTGCATCATATGGTCCGCAACATCGTCGGCTCGCTGCTCGAAGTCGGCACGGGCGCCCGCGGCGCGGGATGGATCGCCGAGGTGCTCGCCGCGCGCGACCGTACGGTGGCGGGACCCACCGCGCCGGCTGCCGGGCTGTGCTTCGTCGGGCCGTTGTACGCGCCGCAGTGGGGACTGCCTGCCGAGGTCACGCGCTGCGACGCTTCCCACCCCGTGGCGCGGCCGGATGCCGCCACGCGGACCGAGCCGCCACGCCCACACACTGCCAAGAACCCGCCGCCATGACCCGCCCCCTGTTCCGAACCCGCATCAAGTTCTGCGGCCTGACCCGTGCCGGCGACGTGCGCCTGGCCGGCGAGCTGGGCGCGGATGCGGTGGGCTTCGTATTCGCCGATGCCAGCCCGCGGCGCATCCAGGCGCAGGAGGCGAGGGCGCTGCGCCAGGCGCTGGCGCCGCTGGTGGACGCGGTGGCGCTGTTCAGCAACAACGGCATCGACGAGATCCGCGACGTGGTCCGCCACGTGCGCCCGAGCCTGCTGCAGTTCCACGGCGACGAGGACGACGCCTTTTGCCGCGGCTTCGGGCTGCCATACGTCAAGGCGATCGCCATGGGCGCCGACGGAACCCGGGCGGATGCGCGCGACCTGCAGCTGCAGTACCCGGGCGCGGCCGCGTTCCTGTTCGATGCCCACATCGTGGGCGGGCCCGGCGGCACCGGCGAAACGTTCGACTGGTCCCGCCTGCCCACCGGGCTCGGCAAGCCGTTCGTGGTCGCCGGCGGCCTGCACCACGGCAACGTCGCCACCGCGATCTCGCAGACCCTGCCCTGGGGCGTGGACGTGTCCAGCGGCATCGAGCTATCGCCGGGAATCAAGGACGGCGACCTCATGCGCAAGTTCGTCGAGGCCGTGCGCAGTGCGGATTGCGTGGAACTGTCGGAGGCGGGCGACGTCGCGTCGTGCATGGCGTGCGGGCGCTGACCGCGCCGCCGACTCCGACGCCGAATCCGGCCCTGCCGCTGCGCTCGCGCCGCGCGATTGTGTACGCTACGCCACGATGACCCGTTCCCGCCGCACACCTGCACCGTTTGGCCGTTCGCTGCGCCGCTGGCGCCGCGTGCCGGCCGCCATGGTCTGGTGACGCCGCACTCCGCACCGATCCGCCTTTTCCGCAGCCGCACGGCTGCATCCGGTTCCGGAGAACACCCATGTCGTCGACTTCCCGCGATGCCGCGCCTGGCGCGCCCATCGACTATTCCCTGACTCCCGATGCCAGCGGCCACTTCGGCCGTTTCGGAGGCCGCTTCGTCGCCGAAACGCTGATCGGTCCGCTGGAGGAACTGGCCGCCGCCTACGACGCGGCGCGCGTCGATCCGGGCTTCGTGCAGGCGTTCGACCAGGATCTGGCCCATTACGTGGGCCGCCCCAGCCCGATCTATTTCGCCGAGCGCCTGACCCGCCACGCCGGCGGGGCGCGCATCCTGCTCAAGCGCGAGGACCTGAACCACACCGGCGCGCACAAGATCAACAACACCATCGGCCAGGCGCTGCTGGCCAGCCGGATGGGCAAGACCCGGATCATCGCCGAGACCGGCGCGGGGCAGCACGGCGTGGCCAGCGCCACCGTGGCCGCGCGGCTGGGCCTGGAATGCGTGGTCTACATGGGCGCCACCGACATCGAGCGCCAGAGGATCAACGTCTACCGCATGCAGCTGCTCGGCGCGACGGTGGTGCCGGTGACCAGCGGATCGGCCACGCTCAAGGATGCGCTGAACGAAGCGATGCGCGACTGGGTCACCAACGTCGCCGACACCTTCTACATCATCGGCACCGTGGCCGGTCCCGATCCGTACCCGCGCATGGTCCGCGACTTCAACGCGGTGGTGGGGCGCGAGGCGCGCGCGCAGATGCTGGCGCAGTACGGGCGCCTGCCCGATGCGGTCACCGCCTGCGTCGGCGGCGGGAGCAACGCCATCGGCATCTTCCATGCGTTCCTCAACGACCGCGGCGTGCGCATCGTGGGCGCGGAGGCGGCGGGCGAGGGCATCGCCACCGGCCGGCACGCGGCGTCCATCGCCGCCGGGCGACCGGGCGTGCTGCACGGCAACCGCACCTACGTGATCTGCGACGACGACGGCCAGATCACCGAAACCCATTCGGTATCCGCAGGCCTGGACTATCCGGGCGTGGGGCCGGAACACGCCTACCTGGCCGACACCGGGCGCGCCCAGTACGTGGGCGTCACCGACGACGAGGCGCTGGCCGCCTTCCACCTGCTGGCCAGGACCGAGGGCATCCTGCCCGCCCTGGAATCCAGCCACGCCATCGCGCAGGCGATCAAGCTGGCGCGCGAACTGCCCCAGGACGGCCTGGTCCTGTGCAACCTGTCCGGGCGCGGCGACAAGGACGTGCACACCATTGCGGCGCGCGAGGGGATGGCGCTGTGAACCGCATCGATGCCAGGTTCCAGGCCCTGAAGTCCGCAGGGCGCAAGGCGCTGATCCCGTTCGTCACCGCAGGCGACCCGTCGCTGGAGTCGGCCGTGCCGGTGATGCACGCGCTGGTCGAAGCCGGCGCGGACGTGATCGAACTGGGCGTGCCGTTCTCCGATCCCATGGCCGACGGCCCGACCATCCAGCGCAGCTCCGAGCGCGCGCTGGCGCGCGGGGCGGGGATGCGCTTCGTGCTGGACGCGGTGGGCAGTTTCCGCGAGCGCGACGACGCCACCCCCGTGGTGCTGATGGGGTACCTGAACCCGGTCGAGATCCGCGGCGCTGACAGCTTCGCGCGCGATGCCGCGGCCGCCGGCGTGGACGGCGTGCTGCTGGTGGACCTGCCGCCGGAAGAAGCCGGCGACTTCCGCGACGCGTTCGCGCGCGAAGGCATCGCGCTGATCCTGCTGGCCTCGCCCACCACCACCCAGGCGCGCCTGGACGAGCTGTGCGCCGCGGCGCGCGGGTATCTCTACTACGTCAGCTTCGCCGGGGTCACCGGCGCATCCGACCGGCTGGATACGCAGTCGGCCAATGCGCGCCTGCGCGCGATCCGCGCACGCAGCGGTGCGCCGGTCGTGGCCGGCTTCGGCATCCGCGATGCCGCCAGCGCCGCGGCGATGGCGCAGGACGCGGACGGCGTGGTGGTCGGCAGCGCGCTGGTGGCGGCCCTGGCGCAGGCCGCGGACCCGGCTGCGGCCGCACGCGACTTCCTGCAGCCCTTGCGCGCGGCCCTGGACGGCTGACGGCATGCCGCGCCGGGCTCCAACGGGGCCCGGCGCCTTCAGGGCCGCGGGTCCGCGCGCAGTACACTTCCCGCCTTCGACACCACAGGGGCAACGTCCCAACCCATGTCCTGGCTGAAGAAACTCATGCCCGCCCGCATCCGCACCGACGCGGGCGAGCGGCGCAAGCGCAGCGTGCCCGAGGGCCTGTGGGAAAAGTGCGAGCGCTGCAGCGCCGTGCTGTACCGGCCGGAGCTGGAAGAGAACCTGGAGGTCTGCCCGAAGTGCAGCTTCCACATGCCGATCCGCGCGCGCGCGCGGCTCAAGGCGCTGTTCGATGGTGGCACCGGCAGCGAGATCGCCGCGCGGCTGGGCCCCACCGACATCCTGAAGTTCAAGGACCAGAAGAAGTACGCCGACCGGATCAAGGCCGCTCAGAAGGCCACCGGCGAGCGCGATGCGCTGATCGCCATGCACGGCAGGCTCAAGGGCCGGCCGCTGGTGGCCTGCGCGTTCGACTTCGCCTACATGGGCGGTTCGATGGGCTCGGTCGTGGGCGAGCGCTTCGCCCGCGCGGTGGACAAGGCGCTGGAGCTCAAGGCGCCGCTGGTGTGCTTCTCCGCCACCGGCGGCGCGCGCATGCAGGAGAGCCTGTTCTCGCTGATGCAGATGGCCAAGACCTCCGCCGCGCTGGGCAAGCTGCGCGAAGCGGGCCTGCCCTACATCTCGGTCATGACCCATCCCACCACCGGCGGCGTGTCGGCGTCGCTGGCCATGCTGGGCGACATCAACATCGCCGAGCCCGAAGCGCTGATCGGCTTCGCCGGCCCGCGCGTGATCGAACAGACCGTGCGCGAAACCCTGCCGGAAGGCTTCCAGCGCAGCGAGTTCCTGCTCGAGCACGGCGCCGTGGACCAGATCTGCGACCGCCGCGCACTGCGCGAGCGCCTGGCGCACCTGTTCGCGTTGCTGATGAAACAGCCGCAGCCGCAGCCGGACGCGGAGCCGGCCACGTGAGCGCCAGGAAGTATTTCGGCACCGACGGCATCCGCGGCCGCGTCGGCGAGGGCGCGATCTCGGCCGACTTCGTCCTGCGCCTGGGCAACGCCTACGGCCATGCCCTGCGCGAGGCCGCGGTGGAAGGGGTGTGGCGCAAGCCGATGGTGATCATCGGCAAGGACACGCGCATCTCGAACTACATGTTCGAAGCCGCGCTGGAAGCCGGACTGGTGGCGGCGGGCGTGGACGTGCAGCTGATGGGCCCGATGCCCACGCCGGCCGTGGCGCACCTGACCCGCTCGATGCTGGCCGACGGCGGCATCGTCATCAGCGCCTCGCACAACCCGCACCACGACAACGGCATCAAGTTCTTCTCGGCCGAAGGCGAGAAACTGGACGACGCCACCGAACTGGCGATCGAAGCCGCGCTCGAGCGCCCGTTCACGACCGTGCCGTCCGAACAGCTCGGCCGCGCGGTTCGCACGCGCGATGCCGTGGGCCGCTACGTCGAGGCGTGCAAGACATCGGTGCCGCGGCGCTTCGACCTGCAGGGCATGCGCATCGCCGTGGACTGCGCCAACGGCGCCACCTACCAGATCGGGCCGCTGGTCCTGCGCGAACTGGGCGCGCGCGTAGACGCGATCGGCGTGGACCCCAACGGCCTGAACATCAACGACGGCGTGGGCTCGACGCATCCCGAGCACCTGGCCGAACGCGTGCGCAGCACCGGCGCGGCGCTGGGCATCGCCTTCGATGGCGACGGCGACCGCGTGCTGTTCGTGGACGGCGACGGCAGCGTCGTGGACGGCGATGGCCTGCTCTACATCCTGGCGACCGACTGGCAGGCCAGCGGGCGCCTGCGCGGCCCCGTGGTCGGCACGCTGATGACGAACTACGGTTTCGAACAGGCGCTGGCGGAGCGCGGCATCGGATTCGTGCGTACCAAGGTCGGCGACCGCTACGTGCACCAGGCCCTGCTCGAGCATGGCGGCCGGCTCGGTGGCGAGGCGTCGGGGCACCTGCTGTGCCTGGACCGCGCCAGCACCGGCGACGGCATCATTAGCGCGCTGCAGGTGCTGGAGGTGCTGCAGCGGCGCGGGGTGAGCCTGCGCGAGGCCCTGCACGGGTTGCGGACGTACCCGCAGAAGACCATCAACGTGCGCTACGCCGCTGGCAGCCGGCCCACCGAGGCCGACAGCGTCCGCGCGGCCCTGGCCGAAGCCGAGCAAGCGGTGCAGGGCAGGGGCCGCGCGTTCCTGCGCCCGTCCGGCACCGAGCCGGTGGTGCGGGTGACCGTGGAAGCCGACGACGCGGCGCTCATGCAGTCCACGCTGGAACGCCTAGCCGACGCGGTGCGCGCCGCGCTGTAGCCGGCAGGGCGTGCCGGCTTCGGTGCGCTCCCCTTGCGTTCGTGCCCGCTTGCGCGCCGCGCGCCTCGGAGCGGAGCGTTCCCGCATCGCGTTGCGTCCGAGGGCGCGATGCAGCGCCGCCCGTTTCGCGCACGCCACGTCGGTGGCCTCGCGGCCCTCGCCGTCGCGGCGAGCGATAGAATCTGCGCCTTACGCTCCGCTCAGGTGCCTGACATGGCCGCACGCATCCCCACCCTGGACATCCGTCGCTTCACCCACCCGGCAAGCCCCGCGGACCGCCAGGCCTTCGTCGACGAGCTCGGTGCCGCCTACCGCGAGTGGGGATTCGCCGGCATCCGCAACCATGGCATCCCGCAGTCGCTGATCGACGGCAGCTACGACGTGTTCCAGCGCTTCTTCGCGCTGCCGGAAGAGACCAAGAAGCGCTACCACGTCGCCGGCGGCGGTGGCGCCCGCGGCTACACGCCGTTCGGCGTGGAGACCGCGAAAGGCGCCAAGCACTTCGACCTGAAGGAGTTCTGGCACATCGGGCGCGAGATCCCGGACGATTCGCCGTACCGCGACGTCATGCCGCCCAACCTTTGGCCGGAGGAAGTCGAGGGCTTCCGCGAGCACGGCTATGCGCTGTACCAGGCGCTGGACCAGCTCGGCGCCCAGGTGCTGTCCGCGCTCGCCCTGCACATCGGCCTGCCGGAAGACTATTTCGTGGACAAGACCGATAGCGGGAACTCGATCCTGCGCCCGATCCACTACCCGCCGATCACCGCCGACGACATCCCCAACGAGCGGGCCGGTGCGCACGAGGACATCAACCTGATCACGCTGCTGGTGGGCGCCAGCGCCGCCGGGCTGGAAGTGAAGTCCAAGCAGGGCGAGTGGGTGCCGTTCACTTCGGACGCCGACACCATCGTGGTCAACATCGGCGACATGCTGCAGCGCCTGACCAACCACGTGTATCCGTCCACCACCCACCGCGTGGTCAATCCTCCCGGCGAGCAGGCGCGCCAGCCGCGCTACTCCACGCCGTTCTTCCTGCACCCGAATCCGGATTTCCTGATCGATGTGCTGCCGTCCACGGTGACGCCCGACAATCCCAGCCGCTATCCCGAGCCGATCACCGCGCAGGGCTACCTGGAAGAGCGCCTGCGGGAAATCAAGCTGAAGTAGCGCGGCCGCCGTCCCGCGGCTCCAGCCCCGAGCCCGACGCCGAATGCGCGCGCTGCGTCCACGCACGGCAGGGGCTGCGCCTGCGTCCGCCGCCCTCAATCCGCGTTGCGGAAGTCCTTCGCCCGGCGCTCGATCAGCGCACGCGCCAGCGGATCGGGCAGGTACTTCGACAGCCCCACGACCAGGCGGTTCATGCCGCCGGTGACGCAGCGCAGGTCGCCGCGCTCCACGGCGTCGACGCCCAGCCGCGCCACGGTAGGCGCGTCCAGCCACATCGCCTTCGGCAGGCGCGACACGCGCGCACGCATGCCGTTGACGTCGTGGAATTCGCTGTAGGTCATGCCCGGGCACAGGGCGGTGACGTGCACGCCGCGCGGCCTAGATTCGAGCGCCAGCGATTCGGAAAAGGCGATCACGAACGCCTTCGACGCCCCGTACAGCGTGTGTCCGGCCGAGGCCGGCACCAGGGCTGCGGTGGAGGCGACGTTCAGTACCCGCCCATGGCCGCGCGCTTCCATCGCCGGCAGGAAATGGTGGGTGAGTTCGGCCACGGCCGTGACCATGACCTGCAGGAAGTCGGCATGGGTGGTCCACGCCGAGGACAGGAAGCGCCCGGGCACCCCGTAGCCCGCGTTGTTCACCAGCGTGTCCACGTGCAGGGCGCGCGATTGCGTCTCGGCGAAGATCGCCTGCGGCGCGCCGCGCACCGACAGGTCGGCGGCCAGGACCTGGCAGGGCACCTGTTCGCCCAACTCGCGCGCGAGCGCGGCCAGCCGCTCCGCCCTGCGGGCCACCAGCAGCAGCGGCTTGCCTCGTCGCGCGTACTCGCGGGCGATGGCCTCGCCAATCCCGCTGGAGGCCCCGGTGACCAGGGCGTATCCGGCTTGTGATGGGTTCGCGCCGTCGAGGGGAAACTGTGGCATCGCGGGCCTTGTGCAGGAGGTCGCCGGATTCTAGGCGCAACGTCGCCAGGCGGCTGGCCGTGCGCGTGCGTCCGCTAAACTGCGCGTTTTCCGCACTCGTGAGGTACGCATGCGCCGCAGGATCGTCGCCGGCAACTGGAAGCTGCACGGCAGCCGCGCCTTCGCGGCCGAGCTGGTGGGCGGCGTGGCCGCCGGCCTGCCGGTGGAGGGCGTGGAGCTGGTGCTGCTGCCGCCGCTGCCTTACCTGGGCCAGCTGGTGGGGGACTTCGGCGCCGCCGGGATCGCCTTCGGCGCCCAGGACGTCAGTGCCCACGACAAAGGGGCCTATACCGGCGAGGTGTCGGCGGCGATGCTCGTGGAAGCGGGCGCGCGGTACGCGCTGTGCGGGCATTCGGAGCGGCGCCAGTACCACGGCGAGACCGATGCGGCGGTGGCGGCGAAGGCAGTCGCGGCCCTGCAGACGGGCCTGACGCCGATCGTCTGCGTGGGCGAACAGCTGGAAGAGCGCGAATCGGGCCGGGCCGAGGCGGTCATCGCGGCGCAGCTGGCGCCGGTGCTGGATGCTGTCGCCCCCGAGGCGCTGGCCCGGGTGGTGGTGGCCTACGAGCCGGTCTGGGCCATCGGTACGGGCCGAACGGCCACGCCGGAGCAGGCCCAGGCGGTCCATGCCTTCATCCGTGGGCAGGTGGCGGCACGCGATGCTAAAATCGCCGGCTCGCTTCCGATCCTGTACGGCGGAAGCTGCAAGCCCGACAATGCCGCCGCGCTGTTCGCCCAGCCCGACGTCGACGGCGGGCTGATCGGGGGCGCCTCGCTGGTGGCTGCCGATTTCCTGGCCATCGCCCGGGCGATGGCCGCTTCGAACTGACGTTACGCCGGCCTGTCCCGGGCCTCACCAGGAATTCCTTCCAGATGTTGATGACGATCCTCAACGTGGTCTACGTGCTGCTGGCCGTGGCCATGATCGCGATGATCCTGATGCAGCGCGGCGCCGGCGCGCAGGCGGGCTCCGGCTTCGGCGGCGGCGCCTCGTCCACCGTGTTCGGTTCGCGCGGCGCTTCCAACTTCCTGTCCAAGAGCACCAAGTGGCTGGCCATCGTGTTCTTCGGCATCAGCCTGTTCATGGCCTGGTATGCCACCCACAGCGCGAACGGCGGTGCGGCGGTGACCGACCTGGGCGTCATGGCGCAGCAGCCGGCTTCGGGCGCGCAACCGCAGGCGCCCGCTTCGGGCGCCGTGCCGGCGGCACCGGCCGGCAACAACGCGGTACCCGCCGCGCCCGCCTCGGCTCCGCCGGCCTCGGGTGCGAGCGTTCCTGCCGCGCCGCGTCCTGCCGCGCCCGCGCAGCCGCAACCGTCGCAGACCCAGCCGCAACCTGCTCCGGCAACGCCGCAGAATTGATCGCGAGCGGCTGTTAACGATTACACTATGCCGCTGCGCGCAGGCGGCGCGCAGCGCAACACCATTGCCCAGGTGGCGGAATTGGTAGACGCACTACCTTGAGGTGGTAGCGGCTTCGGTCGTGGGGGTTCGAGTCCCCCCTTGGGCACCAAAAACAGGACGGGAGCGGGCCGGTGGTCCGCTCCCGGTCCGACCTCCCCCGAGCAACGGCCGCGCTGCGGCAAGTAGCGAAAGAGAACACGAGTGCTGGCCGAATACCTGCCGACCCTGCTGTTCCTGATCGTCGCCACGGGCATCGGCATCGCGCTGATCGTCATCGGCAACGTCATCGGCCCGAAGCGGCCGACCGTCGAGAAGCTCTCGCCTTACGAGTGCGGATTCGCCGCGTTCGAAGACGCGCGCATGCAGTTCGACGTGCGCTACTACCTGATCGCGATCCAGTTCATCATTTTCGACTTGGAAATCATCTTCATCGTGCCGTGGACCCTGGTGTTCCACGAACTCGGCCCGCGCGGGCTGGTGACGATGGGCCTGTTCGTCGGGATGCTGTTCCTCGGCTTCGTCTACGTCTGGAAGAAGGGCGCCCTGGAATGGGAGTGATCGCATGAGCGTGCTCGGCACCGTCCAGGGGTTGATGGACAAGGCCAACAACCCGCTGCCCGAAGGGCGCGTGGACGACATCCTGCGCCCGGCGGGGGAAAACCCGCTGCTCGAGCGCGGATTCGTCACCACCAGCTCGGACATCCTGCTCAACTGGGCGCGCACCGGCTCGATGTGGCCGATGACCTTCGGCCTGGCCTGCTGCGCGGTGGAGATGATGCACGCGGGCGCGTCGCGCCTGGACCTGGATCGCTACGGCGTGGTGTTCCGCCCGTCGCCGCGCCAGTCCGACGTGATGATCGTGGCCGGCACCCTGGTCAACAAGATGGCCCCGGCCCTGCGCAAGGTCTACGACCAGATGCCCGACCCCAAGTGGGTGATCTCGATGGGCAGCTGCGCCAACGGCGGCGGCTACTACCACTACAGCTACGCAGTGGTGCGCGGTTGCGACCGCATCGTCCCGGTGGACATCTACGTGCCGGGCTGCCCGCCCACCGCCGAAGCGCTGGTGTACGGGATCCTGCAGCTGCAGAAGAAGATCCGTCGCGCCACCAATTTCGGCGAACACCGGACGGGGCTGCGCGATGCGTGAGCATGTCGCTCGTGAGCCGGCCGCCGCGTTCGCCGAGCGCCTGCGCGCGCGTTTTCCCGGCGCCGCCGTCGAGATCGCGCAGCCGCGCGGCGAGGTGGGCCTGGTCTTCGACGCCGGCGACTTCCTGGAAGGTTGCCGCCTGCTGCGCGACGAATTCGGCTTCGAACAGCTGATCGACGTCGCCGGAGTGGATTACCTCGGCTACGGCAGCGACGAGTGGGACACCGACGTGTCCTCCGAAGGCTTCAGCCGGGGCGTGGAAGGGCGCAACGTGGGACGCTTCGGCTTCGGAGAATCGCCGAGCCGGCAGGTGGCCGAGCCGCAGGGCGAAGCCGGCATCCCGGTGCCGCGCCGGCGTTTCGCCGCCGTGCTGCAGTTGCTGTCGGTCCAGCACAACCGGCGCGTGCGGGTGCGGGTGTTCGCACCGGACGACGACCTGCCGGTGGTGCCGTCGGTGGTGGGACTGTGGCCGGTGGCCAACTGGTTCGAACGCGAGGCGTTCGACCTGCTGGGCATCGTGTTCCAGGGCCACCCCGACCTGCGCCGCATCCTCACCGACTACGGATTCGTCGGCCATCCGTTCCGCAAGGACTTCCCGCTCATCGGCAACGTGGAAGTGCGCTATGACGCCGAGCGCAGGCGCGTGGTGTACGAACCGGTGACCAGCGTCGAGCCGCGCGTCAATGTGCCGCGCGTGATCCGCGACGACGCACGCTACGACACCGCCGTGGGCGAACAGATGAGCCGCAAGGCGGGGGGCGCGTCGTGACCGCACCGTCGATCCAGGCAAGGCAGGCCTCCGCCGGCCTGGCCAGCAATCCTGCCGAGTCGCGGCAGGAAATCCGCAACTACACGCTGAACTTCGGCCCGCAGCACCCGGCCGCGCACGGCGTGCTGCGCCTGATCCTGGAGATGGACGGCGAGGTGGTGCAGCGCGCAGACCCGCATATCGGCCTGCTGCACCGCGGTACCGAGAAGCTCGCCGAGTCCAAGCCGTTCAACCAGTCGATCGGCTACATGGATCGCCTGGACTACGTGTCGATGATGTGCAACGAGCACGCCTACGTGCGCGCCATCGAGACGCTGATGGGCGTGGAGGCGCCGGAACGTGCGCAGTACATCCGCACCATGTTCGACGAGATCACGCGCATCCTGAACCACCTGATGTGGGTGGGGTCGAACGCGCTCGACCTGGGTGCCATGGCGGTGTTCCTCTACGCGTTCCGCGAACGCGAGGAGCTGATGGACTGCTACGAGGCGGTCAGCGGCGCGCGCATGCACGCGACGTATTACCGCCCGGGCGGCGTGTACCGCGACCTGCCGGACCGCATGCCGCGTTACCGCGAATCGCCGTGGCGCAAGGGCGACAAGCTCAAGCGCTTCAACAGCTGGCGCGAAGGATCGCTGCTGGATTACCTGGAGCACTTCTGCCAGGACTTCCCCAAGCGCGTCGACGAGTACGAAACGCTGCTCACCGACAACCGTATCTGGAAGCAGCGCACGGTCGGCATCGGCGTGATCCCGCCGGAACAGGCGCTGGCCTGGGGCATGACCGGCCCGATGCTCCGCGGTTCCGGCGTGGCCTGGGACCTGCGCAAGAAGCAGCCCTACGCCAAGTACGCGGAAGTGGATTTCGACATCCCCGTGGGCGTCAACGGCGACTGCTACGACCGCTATCTGGTGCGCATCGCCGAGATGCGCCAGTCCACGCGGATCATCGAGCAGTGCGTGAAGTGGCTGAAGGCCAACCCCGGCCCGGTCATGCTGGACAACTACAAGGTGTCGCCGCCCTCCCGCGAGGAGATGAAGGACGACATGGAAGCGCTGATCCACCACTTCAAGCTGTTCTCGGAAGGCTATTGCGTGCCCGCCGGCGAGACCTACGCCGCGGTGGAAGCGCCCAAGGGCGAGTTCGGCTGCTACCTGGTGTCCGATGGCGCGAACAAGCCGTTCCGCTGCCACCTGCGCGCGCCCGGTTTCGCCCATCTGTCGTCCATGGACGAGATCGTGAAGGGCCACATGCTGGCAGACGTGGTGGCGATGATCGGCACCTACGACATCGTGTTTGGCGAAATTGACCGTTAAGGGCAGGATCGATGAAAGCCACAGGCAACTTCGAGAATGCGCGGAATGTCGATCCGATGGTGGTGCTGTCGGATGAGACGCGCGCGCACATCGACCACTGGCTGACCAAGTTTCCGCCCGATCGCAAACGCTCGGCCGTGTTGTCCGGGCTGCATGCCGCCCAGGAACAGAACGGCGGCTGGCTGACCGATGAGCTCATCGCCGGCGTCGCGAAGTACCTGGACCTGCCGCCGGTGTGGGCCTACGAGGTCGCGACCTTCTATTCGATGTTCGAAACCAAACAGGTCGGCCGCAACAACGTGGCGTTCTGCACCAACATCAGCTGCTGGCTCAACGGCGCCGAAGACCTGGTCGCGCACGCCGAGAGGAAGCTGGGCTGCAAACTGGGCGAATCCACGGCGGACGGCCGCGTCTACCTCAAGCGTGAGGAAGAGTGCGTGGCCGCGTGCTGCGGCGCGCCGGTGGTGGTCATCAACGGGCATTACCACGAGAAGCTCGACGCCGCGAAGGTCGACGAGCTGCTGGACGGACTGAAGTAATGGGCGGCCACTCGCACTATTCGGAAGGTTATGGTCCTGTCGGCCCCGCGCCGAAGGAGCACCAGGCCGTCTACACCACGCTGCACTTCGACAAGCCGTGGTCGTACGAGAACTACCTGAAGACCGGTGGCTACAGCGCCTTGCGCAGGATCCTGAAAGAAAAGATCGAACCGGCGGCCGTGGTGGAGATGGTCAAGCAGTCCGGCCTGCGCGGCCGTGGCGGCGCAGGCTTCCCCACGGGCCTGAAATGGAGCTTCATGCCGAAGGGTCCGGGGCAGAAGTACATCCTGTGCAACTCGGACGAGTCCGAGCCGGGTACCGCCAAGGACCGCGACATCCTGCGCTACAACCCGCATTCGGTGATCGAGGGCATGGCGATCGCCTGCTACGCCACCGGGAGCACGGTGGCCTACAACTACCTGCGCGGCGAGTTCCACCACGAGCCATTCGAACACCTGGAGGAGGCCACGGCCGAAGCCTACAAGCACGGCTGGCTGGGCAAAGACATCCTGGGCTCCGGCGTGGACATCGACATGTACAACGCGCTGGGCGCCGGTGCCTACATCTGCGGCGAGGAAACCGCGCTGATGGAGTCGCTGGAAGGCAAGAAGGGCCAGCCGCGCTACAAGCCGCCGTTTCCGGCCAACTTCGGCCTGTACGGCAAGCCCACCACCATCAACAACACCGAGACCTACGCGTCGGTGCCGGCGATCGTGCGCAACGGTCCCGAGTGGTTCATGAACCTGGGCAAGCCCAACAACGGCGGCTGCAAGATCTTCTCCGTGTCCGGGCACGTGGCCAACCCGGGCAACCACGAGATCCGGCTGGGCACGCCGTTCGCGGAACTGCTGGACCTGTGCGGCGGCATGCGCAACGGCCGCCGGATCAAGGGCGTGATCCCCGGCGGTTCCTCCATGCCGGTGCTGCCGGGCGACGTGATGATGGGCCTGACCATGGATTACGACGCGATCCAGAAGGCCGGGTCCGGCCTGGGTTCGGGCGCGGTGATCGTGATGGACGACACCACCTGCATGGTCCGCGCCTGCCAGCGGATCGCGCGCTTCTACTACGCCGAATCCTGCGGCCAGTGCACGCCCTGCCGCGAGGGCACCGGCTGGATGTACCGCGTGCTGACCCGCATCGTGAACATGGAAGCGACCCTCGACGACCTGCACATGCTGCGCGCGGCCGCGGGCCAGATCGAAGGCCACACGATCTGCGCCTTCGGCGAGGCCGCGGCGTGGCCGGTGCAGGGCTTCCTGCGCCACTTCTGGGACGAGTTCGAATACGCGATCGTCAACAGGCGCTTCCTGGTGGACGACGAGCGGGCCGGCACCGTGGTGCCGAAGGCGGTCGCCGCATGAGCGCGCCTCCTTCCGCCGTGAACCCGAACCTGCCGCCGGACCAGGTCACCGTCTTCATCGACGGCGTGGAACTGGCCGCGCCCAAGGGTTCGATGATCATCGATGCCGCGGACCGGGCCGGCATCCCGATCCCGCGCTTCTGCTACCACGACAAGCTCGCCATCGCGGCCAACTGCCGCATGTGCCTGGTGGAAGTCGAGAAGATGCCCAAGCCTGCGCCGGCCTGCGCCACGCCGGTGATGGACGGCATGAAGGTCGTCACCCGCAGCGAGAAGGCGCTGAATGCGCAGCGCAACGTGATGGAGTTCCTGCTGGTCAACCATCCGCTGGACTGCCCGATCTGCGACCAGGGCGGCGAATGCGAGCTGCAGGACCTGTCCATGGGCTACGGCCGCTCGGTCAGCCGCTACGCCGAGCGCAAGCGTGTGGTCGCCGACGAGGACTTCGGTCCGCTGGTCGCCAGCGACATGACGCGCTGCATCCAGTGCACGCGCTGCATCCGCTTCACCGGCGAGATCGCGGGGACCTACGAGCTTGGCGGCATGCAGCGCGGCGAGAACCTGCAGATCGGCACGTACGACGGCAAGCCGCTCACGACCGAACTGTCCGGCAACGTCATCGACGTGTGCCCGGTGGGCGCGCTCACCAACAAGGTGTTCCGCTTCAAGGCGCGCCCGTGGGAACTGACGGCGAAGGAGTCGCTGGGCTACCACGATGCGCTGGGCAGCAACCTGTTCCTGCACGTGCGCCGCGGCGAAGTGCTGCGCACCGTGCCGCGCGACAACGAGGCGGTCAATGAGTGCTGGCTGTCCGATCGCGACCGCTATTCGCACCAGGGCCTGTACGCGGAAGACCGCGCGACCGTGCCGCTGATCCGCGACGGCGAGGGTTTCCGGGAAGCCGGCTGGGACGAAGCGCTGGCCAGGGCCGCGCAGATCCTGCGCGACAACGCGGCCGACGACCTGGGCATCCTGGTGCACCCGGCGACGTCGAACGAAGAAGGTGCGCTGCTGGCACGCCTGGCCGAAGCGCTCGGCACCGGCAACCTCGACCACAGGATCGCGCAGCTCGATCTGTCCGACGGCGCCGCGGCCGAGGCATTCGGCATGCCGGTCGCCGACATCGAGCGCGCGGCCGCGATCGTCATCGTCGGCTCGCACCTGCGCCACGAGCTGCCCCTGCTGCACCAGCGCGTCCGCCAGGCGTTCCGGCGCGGCGCCAAGGTGCACGTGGTCAATCCGGTCGATTTCGACTTCGCGTTCGACGCGGCCAGCAAACGCATCGTGCCGCCTTCCGCGCTGGCCGGCGCGCTGGGCGAGGTCGACCTCGGCGGCGCGCAGGGCGCGGTCGTCATCGTCGGTGCGCTCGCCGAGAACGGCCCGCACGCGGCCGCGATCCGCGCAGCCGCCGCCGCCTTCGCCAAGGCCAACGGCGCGGCGCTCTGCCGCATCCCGCAGGGCGCCAACGCAGTAGGACTCGCGCGCCACGGCGTGCTTCCCGCTTCGCGCGATGCGCAGGCGATGCTGCAAGCTCCACGCGCGGCGTACGTGATGTACGGGATCGAGCCGGGCCTCGATTTCGCCGACCAGGCGCTGGCGCTCAAGGCGCTGAAGGGTGCGCAGGTCGTGGCTTTCAGCCATTTCGCCTGCCAGTCCACGCGCGCGGTTGCCGACGTGATCCTGCCGATCGGCGCGCTGCCTGAAGTGGATGCCACGCTCACCAACCTGGACGGACGCGACCAGCGCGCTGTCGCTGGCGGCAAGCTGCCGGGCGACGCGCGCGCCGGCTGGCGCGTGCTCCGCGCCCTGGGAGCGCAGCTGCAGGTACCCGGTTTCGAGTTCACGGACCTGGCCGGTCTGCGTGCGGGCATCGGCCCCGCGGGCCCGCGCGCGTCCGCAGCGGATCACGTCCGTAGCGGCGCGGCGCCGGCCCAGCCGGCACGCCCGCACGGCAGCGTGGAAGTGGTGGTGTCGCAGGCCATCTACCGTACCGATGCGGTCGTCCGCCGCGCGGCCGCGTTGCAGGCGCACCCGCTGAGTACCGGGCCGCGTATCGTGCTGCATCCGGATCAGGCTGCGCAGGTGGGCGTGTCGGACCGTGCGATGGCCAAGGTGGGCAACGCGCAAGGCACGGCCACGCTGCAGGTGGTGGTGGACGACCGCGCCGCCCCCGGTTGCGCCTGGATCGAATCGGGCTACGGCGCCACCGCGCCTCTGGCCGCGGGCAGCCATGTCGAGATCCGTTCCGTCGGCGGCAGCACCGTCGAAGGCGGTGCCGCGTGAACACTGCCGACCTGCTCTCCAACCTGACCGACCCGCTGCACGACGCGCTGATGTCGCTCGGCGCGCTGGGCGTGGTGCTGTGGATCGTGCTCAAGATCCTGGCCATCGCCGTGCCCGTGATCCTGGCCGTCGCGTTCTACGTGGTGTGGGAGCGCAAGCTCATCGGCTGGATGCACGTGCGCCATGGGCCGATGTATGTCGGCTTCGGCATCCTCCAGGCCTTCGCGGACGTCTTCAAGCTGCTGTTCAAGGAAGTGATCCGGCCCACGGCCGCGCACAAGGTGCTGTTCGTGCTCGCGCCGCTGGTGACGCTGGCGCCGGCGTTCGCCGCATGGGCGGTGGTCCCGTTCGATACGCGCCTGGTGCTGTCCAACGCCAATGCAGGGCTGCTGTACCTGCTCATGATGACCTCGCTAGGCATCTACGGAATCATCCTGGCGGGCTGGGCGTCCAACTCGAAGTACGCGTTCCTGGGCGCCATGCGCGCCTCGGCGCAGATGATCAGCTACGAGATCGCCATGGGCTTCGCCTTGGTCGGCGTGATGATCGCCGCCGGCAGCCTGAACATGAGCGAGATCGTGATGGCGCAGGCCGGCAACGCCGGCGCGCTGGAGTGGTTCGCGTGGCCACTGCTGCCGCTGTTCGTGATCTATTTCGTCTCCGGCGTGGCCGAAACCAACCGCGCGCCGTTCGACGTGGTCGAAGGCGAGTCGGAGATCGTCGCCGGCCACATGGTGGAGTACTCCGGCTCGCAGTTCGCGCTGTTCTTCCTGGCCGAATACGCGAACATGATCCTGATCAGCTTCCTGACCGCGATCTTCTTCCTGGGCGGCTGGCTCAGCCCGTTCCAGGGCCTGGGCATCCCGCTGCTGTCGGTGGACGGGTGGTGGTGGCTCTTCGCGAAGGTGTTCTTCTTCGCCAGCTGCTTCATCTGGTTCCGCGCGTCGTTCCCGCGCTACCGCTACGACCAGATCATGCGCTTGGGCTGGAAGGTGTTCATTCCCATCTCCATCGCCTGGATCGCGGTGACCAGCCTGCTGTCGTTCTTCGGGGTCCTGGAGGCGGGCGCATGAACCGCATCGTTTCGTGGTTCCGCGGCCTGCTCCTGCTCGAGCTGATGCAGGGGCTGTGGCTGACGCTGAAATACCTGTTCCGCCCCAAGTACACGCTGATGTACCCGATGGAGAAGACGCCGCAGTCGCCGCGCTTCCGCGGGCTGCATGCGCTGCGCCGTTACCCCAACGGCGAGGAGCGCTGCATCGCGTGCAAGCTGTGCGAGGCGGTGTGTCCGGCGCTGGCGATCACCATCGACTCCGAGCAGCGCGCCGACGGCACGCGGCGCACCACGCGCTACGACATCGACCTGTTCAAGTGCATCTACTGCGGGTTCTGCGAGGAGTCGTGCCCGGTGGATTCCATCGTGGAAACGCACGTGCTCGAGTACCACTTCGAGAACCGCGGCGAGAACATCGTGACCAAGCCGCAGCTGCTGGCCATCGGCGACCGGCTCGAGGCCGAGATCGCGGAACGCCGCGCCGCCGACGCCGCCTTCAGGTAAGCCCATGGATTTCGTCCTGTTCGCCTTCTTCGCCTTCGCCGTCGCCGCGGTCATGTCCGCCGGCGCGGTGATCAGCGTCAAGAACCCCGTGCATGCGGCGCTGTTCCTGGTGCTGACGTTCTTTTCCGTGGCCTGCGGCTGGATCCTGGCCGGCGCCGAGTTCCTGGGCATCGCCCTGGTGCTGGTGTACGTGGGCGCGGTGATGGTGCTGTTCCTGTTCGTGGTGATGATGATCGACGTGGACACCACCCCGATGCGCGAGGGCTTCGTGCGCTACCTGCCCATCGGCCTGCTGGTGGCGGTGGCGATGCTGGTGGAGATCTTCGTGCTGATCGGCGTGCTGGCGAAGACGGGCACGCCTTTCGGCGTGGATCCGGCGGCCGCGGCTGGCGAGCCGAACACCCACTGGCTGGCGCGTTCGCTGTTCACCGAGTTCCTGCTGCCGTTCGAGGTGGCCGCGGTGATCCTGACCGTGGCGGTGGTCGCGGCGGTCATGCTGACCCTGCGCCGCAGGCCGGGTGCCAAGCACCAGAACCCGCTGGAGCAGGGCAACGTGCGCGCCGCGGACCGGGTGCGCCTGGTGCGCATGGACGCGGAGAAGCCGCTGCCGCCGGCCGGCGAAGCAGGGGAGGCGAACTGATGGACGCTGCCACCGGGATCGCCAGCGCGCTGTCGCTGGGCCACTACCTGGCGCTGGGCGCCGTGCTGTTCTGCATCAGCGTGGCCGGCCTCTTCATCAACCGGAAGAACGTCATAATCCTGTTGATGTGCATCGAACTGATGCTGCTGGCGGTGAACATCAACTTCGTCGCGTTCTCGCGCGAGTTCGGCGACGCGGCCGGCCAGATCTTCGTGTTCTTCATCCTCACCGTGGCGGCGGCCGAGGCCGCGATCGGCCTGGCGATCCTGGTGACGCTGTTCCGCAACCGGCGCACGATCGACGTCGCCGACATCGACACACTCAAGGGCTGAGCCGATGCCGGTCACCGAAATCCCGCTGTCCAACAACGCGATCTCGCAATCGATCCTGCTGGCCGTGGTGCTGGCGCCGCTGCTCGGCGCCATCGTCGCCGGCCTGTTCGGCCGCCAGGTCGGCCGCGCAGGCGCGCACGGCATCACCATCCTGGGCGTGGCGGTCAGCTGCGCGCTGTCGATGTACGTGCTGTGGCAGCTGGTCGGGCAGGGCGCCGCGCCGTTCAACCAGAACGTGTACACGTTCTTCCAGGTCGGCGCGTACGACGCGCACGTGGGCTTCATGGTGGACAAGCTCACCGCGATGATGATGGTGGTGGTCACCTTCGTCTCGCTGCTGGTGCACGTGTACACCATCGGCTACATGGCCGAAGACCCGGGCTACCAGCGCTTCTTCAGCTACATCTCGCTGTTCACCTTCAGCATGCTGATGCTGGTGATGAGCAACAACTTCCTGCAGCTGTTCTTCGGCTGGGAGGCGGTGGGCCTGGTGTCCTACCTGCTGATCGGCTTCTGGTACAAGAAACCGTCGGCCATCTTCGCCAATCTCAAGGCGTTCCTGGTCAACCGCGTCGGCGACTTCGGCTTCCTGCTGGGCATCGCCGGGGTGCTGTACTGGTTCGACACGCTGGACTACGCCACCGTGTTCGCCAACGCGCGGTTGCTCGAAGGGCAGCAAGTGCAGATCTTCGCGGGCCATGCGTGGTCTGTGGCCACGCTGATCTGCATCTGCCTGTTCATCGGCGCCATGGGTAAGTCGGCGCAGGTACCGCTGCACGTCTGGCTGCCCGACTCGATGGAGGGCCCCACGCCCATCTCGGCGCTGATCCACGCCGCGACCATGGTGACCGCCGGCATCTTCATGGTGGCGCGCATGTCGCCGCTGTTCGAGCTGAGCCAGACCGCTCTGAACTTCGTGCTGTTCATCGGCGCCACGACGGCGTTCTTCACCGGCCTGATCGGCATGGTGCAGAACGACATCAAGCGCGTGGTGGCGTATTCCACGCTGTCCCAGCTGGGCTACATGACCGTGGCGCTGGGCGTGTCCGCGTACTCGGCGGCCGTCTACCACCTGATGACCCATGCCTTCTTCAAGGCGCTGCTGTTCCTGGCCGCCGGGTCGGTGATCATCGGCATGCACCATGAGCAGGACATGCGCCGCATGGGCGGCCTGCGCAAGTACATGCCCATCACCTTCTGGACCAGCGTCATCGGCACGCTGGCGTTGGTGGGCACGCCGTTCTTCAGCGGCTTCTACTCGAAGGACACCATCATCGAGGCGGCCAAGCTGCACGCGGGAGAAGCGCCCTCGTGGGTGGCCACCTACGGCTACTGGTCCGTGCTGCTGGGCGCGTTCGTGACCAGTTTCTACAGCTTCCGCCTGCTGTACATGACGTTCTTTGGCCCCGAGCGCTTCCGCGATGCGGCACACGCGCACGGCGCCCACCACGCCGCGGACGCGCACGAAACGCACCATGAACCCGACGTGTCGAGCCATCACGACGACCACGGGCACTGCGGCCCGCACGAGCCGCACGAGTCGCCGTGGGTGGTGACCCTGCCGCTCGTCCTGCTGGCGATCCCGTCGATCCTGGTGGGCTACTTCACCGCCGGGCCGATGCTGTTCGGCACCGACGTGGGCGGCCACCACAAGCAGCTGCCGTTCTTCCTGGGCGCGATCGACCTGGATCCCGCGCGCGACACCATCGCCAAGCTCGGCGCCGAGCTGTGGCACGAGCCGGTGGCGTTTGCACTGCACGGATTCGTGGCGCCCGCGTTCTGGCTGGTGGTCGCCGGCTTCGTGCTGGCCACCGTCATGTACTGGTGGAAGCCGGAACTGCCGGCGAAAGCCGCACGCATCTTTGCGCTGCCCAAGCGGATCCTGGAGAACAAGTACGGGTTCGACGACCTGTGGATCGGCGGGTTCGCCGGCGGTGGCGTCGCTCTGGGCAAGCTGTCGCGGATGTTCGACGCGCGGGTGATCGACGGGGTGGCCGTCAACGGCAGCGCGCGCCTGGTGGACCTGTTCTCGGGCGTGCTGCGCAAGACCCAGTCGGGTTACCTGTACCACTACGCGTTCGCAATGATCCTGGGGCTGATCGGCCTGCTGGGCGCGCTGGTGTGGTGGTGGGGGCGGTAATGCAGGGCAGGGCACAAGGGAACCGACAAGCGTGAGCAATCTTCCACTACTGAGCCTGCTGGTCTGGCTGCCGATCCTGGGCGGGGCGCTGTGCCTGATGCTGGGCAACTCGCGTCCGCAGGCCGCACGCTGGCTGGCGCTGGGCGTGGCGCTGCTGTGCCTTGCGCTGAGCATTCCGTTGTTCACCGGCTTCGACTACGCCAACCCAGGCATGCAGTTCGTGGAGCAGCACGCCTGGATCCCGGCCTACGACATCCAGTACCGGCTGGGCGCGGATGGCATCTCGGTGGCGCTGATCGGCCTGACCACGCTGGTCACCGTGCTGGTGCTGATCGGGGCGTGGGGATCGATCGACAAGCGCGTCAACCAGTACGTCGCGGCGTTCCTGGCGCTGGAAGGCCTGATGGTCGGCGTGTTCGCGGCGCTGGACGCGATGCTGTTCTATGTCTTCTTCGAAGGCATGCTGATCCCGATGTTCATCATCATCGGCGTGTGGGGCGGCCCGCGCCGCGTGTACGCGTCGGTGAAGTTCTTCCTGTACACGTTCCTCGGCTCGGTGTTCATGCTGGTCGGGCTGATCTACCTCTACCTGAAGGGCGGCAGCTGGCAGCTGTCCGACATGGCGGCGCTGCCGCTGTCGATGACCGAGCAGATGTGGCTGTTCTTCGCGTTCCTGATCGCGTTCGCGGTGAAGGTCCCGATGTTCCCGGTGCACACCTGGCTGCCGGATGCGCACGTGGAAGCGCCCACCGGCGGCTCGGTGGTGCTGGCGGCGATCATGCTGAAGATCGGCGGCTACGGCTTCCTGCGCTTCACCCTGCCGATCGTGCCCGATGCCGGACACGAGTGGGCGTGGCTGGTGATCGCGCTGAGCCTGATCGCGGTGATCTACATCGGCCTGGTGGCGCTGGTGCAGGACGACATGAAGAAGCTGATCGCCTATTCGTCGATATCGCACATGGGCTTCGTCACGCTGGGCACGTTCATCGCGTTTGCGCTGGTGCGCGAGGCCGGCAACGTGGACGCCGCGCGCCTGGGCCTGCAGGGCGCGATGGTGCAGATGATCTCGCACGGCTTCATCTCTGGCGCGATGTTCTCGTGCGTGGGCGTGCTCTACGACCGCATGCACAGCCGCATGATCCGCGACTACGGCGGCGTGGCCAACGTGATGCCGTGGTTCGCGATGTTCGCGGTGTTCTTCGGCATGGCCAACGCCGGCCTGCCGGGCACATCCGGCTTCGTCGGCGAGTTCATGGTGATCCTGGCTGCGTTCCAGAAGCATCCGCTGATCGCGTTCGCGGCCGCCGTCACCCTGATCCTGGGCGCCGCCTACACGCTGTGGATGGTCAAGCGCGTGGTGTTCGGCGAAGTGGGCAATGCGCACGTGGCGGAACTGAAGGACCTGGACAAGCGCGAGTGGCTCGTGCTGGGCACGTTCGCCGCCGGCACGCTGCTGATCGGCGTTTGGCCGAAACCGCTCACCGACCTGATGGAGCCTTCCATCGCGCAACTGGCCCAGCAGCTGGCCGCCAGCAAACTGACGGGCCCGTGACATGATGCAGACCGCCACTTCGACCATGCCCCTCGCGTCCGCCGCGACGCTGGCAGACCTGCAGCCTTTGCTGCCGGTGCTGGTGCTGGCCGGCGCCGCCTTCGTGCTGCTGATCGTGGACCTGTTCCTGGACGAGCGCCGCCGCGTGTTGACCCACGCCCTGTCCATCGCCGCGCTGCTCGCCGCCGGTGCGCTGATCGCGGCCGGCGTGGGCGGGCAGGGCACGGTGCTGGGCGGCATGTTCGTGCGCGACACCATGGCCGACGTGCTGAACGTGGTGGTGTGCATCGTCAGCGCGCTGTCGCTGGTGTACGCGTGGCCCTCCCTGCGCGCGCGCGGCCTGTACAAGGGCGAAGTGCCGGTGCTGATGCTGTTCGCCAGCATCGGCATGCTGCTGCTGATCTCCGCGGGCAGCCTGGTGATGGTGTACCTGGGGCTGGAGATGCTGGCGCTGTGTTCCTACGCGCTGGTCGCGCTGGATCGCGACGACGCCCGCAGCTCGGAAGCGGCGATGAAGTACTTCGTGCTCGGCTCGCTGGCCTCTGGCCTGCTGCTGTACGGCATGTCGCTGGTCTACGGCGCCACCGGTACCCTGGACCTGGCGCAGATCAATGCCGCCGCGGCCACCACCACGCAGGGCATGATGCTGGTCACCGGCGTGGTGTTCCTGGTGGCCGGTATCGCCTTCAAGTTCGGCGCCGCGCCGTTCCACATGTGGCTGCCGGACACCTATCAGGGCGCGCCCACCGCGATCACGCTGTTCATCGGCGCCGCGCCGAAGCTGGCGTCGTTCGCCATGGCCTACCGCCTGCTCGAAGCCGGCCTGGGCCCGCTGGACGATCAGTGGCGTCAGATGCTGGCGGTACTGGCGACGCTGTCGCTGGCGATCGGCAACCTGCTGGCGCTGGCGCAGACCAACCTCAAGCGGATGCTGGCGTACTCGACCATCTCGCATGTCGGCTTCCTGTTCCTGGGCATCGCCGGCGGCGGTCCCCAGGGGTATGCGGCAGCGATGTTCTACGCCATCAGCTACGCGATCATGGCCACCGCGTCGTTCGGTGCGATCGTGGCGCTGTCCAACCGCGGTTTCGAAGCCGACGAGATTGCCGACTTCAAGGGCCTGAACGCACGCAGCCCGTGGATGGCCGGCCTGGTGCTGTGCGTGATGGCGTCGCTGGCGGGCGTGCCGCCGTTCCTGGGATTCTGGGCCAAGCTCGTGGTGCTGCGCGCTGCGCTGGAAGGCGGGATGCTGTGGCTGGCGATCGTGGGCATCGTGTTCGCGGTGATCGGCGCGTTCTACTACCTGCGCGTCATCAAGGCCATGTATTTCGACGAACACGAAGGCCGGCAGCACGCGCCGATGGACGACCGACCCCTGCGCCTGGCCTTCGGCGTGAACGCACTGGCGCTGCTCGCGCTGGGACTGGCGTGGAACCCGATCATGGCCTGGTGCCAGGCCGCGTTCGCCTGACGTCGCCGACGCGCAGCGCCTGAACAGGGGTTGCAAAGTCGGACAGGCGTCATCATAATTCCGCCTCTGCTGCGGGGTGGAGCAGTCTGGCAGCTCGTCGGGCTCATAACCCGAAGGTCGCAGGTTCAAATCCTGCCCCCGCTACCAACGCAAGCTGCGAATCGGCGATCTCGGCAACGAGGTCGCCGTTTTCGTTTCTGACGGTGATGTTCTGGCCTATGAGCTCGACGAGCGCTGCGCGGGCGACGGTGCTGTTGCGCGCGTAATCGCCCAGGTCGCGCACGATGCGCTCCCAGCGTTCACGCAGGCGCGGGAGCATGCGCGAGGGCTCGGCCTTCGTGGCCGCCTTGGCTTCGGCGACGGCGCGCTCCGCGGCCTCGAGGTCAGCCTTGGTGCTGGGCGTGATGATGCCGGCGCGGATGGCCTGCATGATGTGGCCGTGCCAGCGCTCGGCCTCGGCCAGGCGCTTCGTCGAATTGCCGCTGGCGGCGCGCACGTGGGCCTGCATGGCGCGCTGGTACTCGCGGAACGCCTCATCGGTCAGTAGCGCGTCACGCACGCCTGCCAGCACGGCCTGCTCGGCGACATCGCGGCCGACCCGGATCCCGGCGCAGGTGCCGCGCTGCTTGGCGTTGGCGCAGCCGTACTTGTAGCGATCGACGGTGACCATGGGCCCGCCGCACAAGCCACAGCGCAGGACGCCCGAGAGGACGTGCTTGGCCGGGCGACCAGCCGTCCCCGAGGCGCGGCTCTGCAGGCGCAGACGGCGCTCTGTGGCCGCCCAGGTGCCGGCGTCGACGATGGCCAGCTCGGGGTGCTCCGTGGTCACCCATTCGCCAGGCGGGCGCTCCTGGCGGATGCGGCGGCCGGTGTCGGGGTGCTTGACCCAGCGGCTCCGGTTCCAGGTCTGCCGGCCCACGTAGATCGGGTTGGCCAGGATGCCGATGCCGCGGCGCACGTCGCCGTGCACGGCGTTGGCCGACCACACGCCGCCCCGTGGCGACGGCACGCCCTCGCGGTTCAGCGCGGCCACGATGTCCCGGGCGCTGCTGCCGGCCAGGTACTCGCCGAAGATCCGGCGTACCACCTCGGCCTGGTCCTCCCGGATCGCGCGGTGACCGGTGCTGGTCACCTGGTAGCCGTACGGCAACCCGCCGCCGCTGGCGCCCTGCAGCGCACGCCCCATCAGCCCGCGGTGCGTGTTCTCGCGGAGGGTGTCGAGGTACAGCTCACCCATCAGGCCGCGCAGCGCTGCGCTCGCCTTAGCGTCGCGGCGCGCGGTGTCGATGCCGTCGCTCAGGCCGATGACGCGTATCCCGTGGAAATGCCAGCGGCGGACCTGGCGCTGTGCCTCGATGCTGTCCCGGGACAGGCGCGCAAGGTCGTCCACCAGGATCACGTCGAAGCGCAACGCGTCGGCCACGAGCCGCTGGTATCCGGGGCGATCGGTGCGCGCACCGCTCACCGCGGCATCGGTGTAGGCGACCGGCTCCGGCCAGCCCTCGCGTGCGCAGTAGGCGCGGCAGTTGCGCAGTTGGTCATCCAGCGAGGCGTCACGCTGCTGGTCTGAGCTGTAGCGGGCGTAAGCGGCGACTCTCACGGCACGACCCTACGCGGCCTTGTCCGAAGCGGGCAAGGCGGGATTTTCCTGCGCATCGTTCGCAGCCGCGCCGGACTCGGCTCGCTCGCGCAGATAATCCTCGGCGTCCTGGAGCGCCAAGGCCTCGATCAGCCGGGCAAGCGCGTCAGCCATTGCCGAGTCCCGCCGCCAAGGCGAGTAGGTCGCGCACGATAGCAGCGCGTCGCTGTGCGCCGCCTGGGTCGATGCCTGAGACCTGCAGCGCTTCCACACGCGCGGCAAGGGCGATCAGCGCCGCGGCGGTAGGCGTGGGTCTGGTCCACAGCGTGACCACTTCGCCGCCGGCGTCGGCCGATTCTTCCGCCTCGTCGCGGTCCATGATCAAGTCGCCTTCGCAGGCCCAGCAGTAGGGCATGACGCCCTCGGCCTCGGCTGCAAATGCAGCCGCCAGGTCGTCCGCGGCCTGCCGCAATCCTTGCCGATGCAGCTTGGGCAATCCGTCGCCGGCTGCCATGCGGCGCCAAGCCGCCGGGAGCTGGTCAGGGCGAAGCATGCTCACGACCGCCCCTCGGGCTGCGACGGGGCGGCGGCGGCCATTGCGTCCAGCAGGTGCGAGACGGACTCGTCCACAACGTCGCCTGCGCTCACGGCCCCACCGCTGCCATCGGGACCGTAGATTTCCCAGCGCTCACCGCGTGATCGGAATGAGCCGGTGAACCACATCACGCGCCACCCATCCGGCACCCCCACGGCCTCGGCGGCGGGGCGGGTGGCGAGGTACGCGCGGATACGCCCATGCAAGTCTTCGAACGGAGCCATGCTCCCAACACATGCGCCGCAATCAAGGGCGGCGAGTTCGTCGCACACCTCTTGCAGAAACTGCTCCCCACCCCCTTGCGCTGCGATGACCATTTCGCTGGGACCAACATGGTCGCGGGTGTTCGACAGGATCAGGCGCGCGTAGATCACCTCTGCACAACTGCCTTCGGATGCTGATTGCTCGACAGCTTGGGACCACAGGCGTGCGCAGTAGTCACCGAACGCTTCGGTTCCTTCGCAGACACCCCCTTGCGCTGCGCGGTCGCTGGCCTCGCTCCGAAGGCGCTCGATCTCGGCATCGCGCCATGCAAGTTCGGCGGCAATGTCCGACTTGGATTGCAGACCCTCGGCGGTCATCGCTCTCACGTGGCGGCTGTAGTAGCCGCCTGCACGGTCCAGCGCCATCACGTCGCGCTCGGCGTATTGCTTGCTGACCTCGCCCATCACCTCGTCTCCTGGTTGGCGGTGAGGGCGTTCTTCTTGGCGATGCGGTCCTGCACTGCGCGTTGCAGATCGACAACGCCACCGGGGAACGTGTTGGAAATTCTTATCGCGCATACAACAAGGTCGGCCACGTATTTTCCGTACCGTTCGCGCAGCGTTGGGTCGTTCGCCACTTCTCGGTCATGGTCCATATCGTCAACCAGCCCATGTAGCTTTCCTGCTGCCTTGCTAACGTGGTGCAAGGCGTGCGCCATGTCCTTGTGGGTTTGCGGGGAAGCTCGGAAGTCGCGGCTGTAGCGAATTGTCCAAGGCAGGGAGGACTGAAGTTCTCGTATGGTGCGGTCCACCGCATCGCCCCGGTGCTGCTGGGTGATCGGCTGGCAGTCGATAGCCTCTGCTCGCTGCAAGGCAGATTGCAGGATGCCGATTGCGCTACGCAGTTCGGTCGTCATGTGTTCGACCGCTTTGCGCTGCTCGGCGTAGGTAAGCGCACCGTCACCCTCCACCCTCGCCTCCCCTGCGGGCTGGCTGTCCGCCGCATCGGCTGGGCGGTGGGTGGCGATGAAAGCAAGCAGTTGGTTCTTAGTGAACAGCGGCTCTCCTTTTCCGTTGTCGGCGAAGTGATATGGCGTGGGCAATTCCACCGCCTGCTCGGGCGCGGATGCGGCGAGATGCTGCATGACTTCGCAAAGGGCGCGCCAGCCAGGCCCATCGTTTGCTAGCCGCTCGCGGAGCAGTTGCACGGACTCGCGCAGGGGTACAGGAATATCTGCCAGAGCCTTCGTCGTGTCAGTCATCCGACGCTCCTGCAAGCTTGTTCATAGGCGCGCTGAACGGCATCGAATTCCGCCGCATCGCCACTTCGGTCTGGGTGCGTCTCGCTGCGACGCCGGCGGTAGGCCGCATCGATTTCGATTCGCCTGGCCGTGGGTTCAACACCGAGTGCAACCCACCATGACTCGGATCCCGCAGGCAGAGCGGTGAAGCCGGTGAACGCGCGCTCCATCATGTCGGAACTGCCCCAGCGCTCGATGCCTCGGATCGCGTCGATCGTCTTGGTGATCGCCCGGATGTTGGCTTCGCGCTTCAGGAACTTGTCGCACGCCAGCACCATTTCCACGCCCTTGCGAACGAAGTACACGGCGATGCCCTCGTCTTCGGTGCGCGGTTGCTGGCTGTAGGGCATTCCGTCCTGCCGCAGCTTCAGGTTGCTGCTGACGATGATGCGGGTCGCGCCGAGGCGCCCCAACTCGTCCATCAGCTCGCGCATTGCGCGGTCGGTCGATTCGACCTTGAACGGGCTGTGGGCCCGCTTCCAGTTGGGGGTGCGCGGCCATCCGGCAGGCCAGGTCAGCGGGTAGCGCTGGTCGGGTCGGTTCACGGTGTCCACTCCTGCGGCGCGGTGTCGCGCGCCAGGTAAAGGGGGTGTCGGGGCTGGGCGTGGCCCTTGGTCAGCCCGAGGTGATGGAGGGTGTGGCCGTGCCCCTGCAGCAGACCGCGCACGGCCTCGCCGCGGCCGCGATGCCGGCCATGCTCGCCCCAGGCGCATACGATCCGGTCGGCGCCTCGCGCCGCGCGCAGGATCCAGTCATCACCTGCCGGTCCGATGGGATCGATTGCGGCGTACATGTCGCGCGGCAAGGTGGCGCGCCAGGCGAAGAGGTTCACCACCTCCAGGCGCTGGTAGCCCCAGGCGGCGCTGAAGCCGATGCACTGCCGAATCGTCTGATCATCGACCGTGTGGTCCGCGGTGGATGGGTTGAGCATCACGAACAGGCACGTGCCGCTTCCCATCAGCTGGGTGCGCGTCAGCAGGTAGCGGTAGCGCCCGCACGGCGACAGCTCTGCGCTGCGGCTGATGATGTCCGTCATGGTCGCACCCGCTTGAACTCGACTACCCAGACCCACGGATTGGACTCCCACGAAGCATCGCCGTTGATCGACCGCCACAGCGTCGCGAACGTATACCGCTCAGGGGAATGGGGCGAGCCTGCGGACTGCAGAGATTCGCCTCCCTCGTAGACTTCCCCTTCGGTGTCGATGCCTTCCCTCAACGCGTCGTCGTCGCTTATTTGGTGCAGCCGCTCCACGCGCACGCCGGTCACTTCCAGGTCGATGCGCGAGCGCGCACGCGGCATGTGGATCGACGGACGCCAGCGACCCGGCCCCGGCTCCTCGTCCGTCGCGCGATACCACGTAGGCTCGTGCTCGTCGTGTACGAAATCTGGGAACAGCACTCCCCACGTTTCGCGCACCCAAAGGCGGTCGCCGGGTGCGCCATAAGGGCAACGGATCATCTCTCGGCTGTGGTCGTCGACGTCGCACTGCACGTCAAGGCACCAGCGATCAGAGTCGGCCTGCTCGTGCTCTTGGTGAATTCCGGACAGGTCCCAGTCCATGATGTCGCGGCCGAAGTGTTCCCATGAGGGCACGTTCTTGATCACGCGCCGGGTCTGCGTCTTTCGCCCGTCGAGGATGGCGCGCACCATCGGCGCGCTGAACAGGATTGGGCGCTCTTTCATGCTGCTTGCTCCCGCGCGTACAGCGCCTGCAGATCGATTTCGTCCACCTTGTCCCGCAGCTGGTGGCACTGCCGGCGGATGTCGCGCGCCATCGCCGCGCGGTCGGTCCCGCGGAAGTCCAGCAGCGCCAGGTGCAGCGCGCCGGTGTGGTCGCGCCGGAACAGGCGATACGAAATCACGCCGGTGTCGCCCATCGGGAAGCGGCCCCAGCTGAAGCCGGTGTGCCTGCGCGGCGCGCGGCGAATCAGGTGCGAGGTCTTCATGCGCCATCGTCCACGTGGAGGCCGCGCGCTGGCGGCGTTTCCAGTTGCTGGCCGAGCCGCGCAAGGCGGCACAGTTCGATCAGCTGGCCAGGCATCACGCGCACCGGCGTCCCGAGCGGCGCGGCCTGCGCGCGGGCGTCGGCCTCGAGCTGCTGCAGCTGTTCGTCGGATAGCTTCATGCGGCTTCGTCCATCTGATTGGCTGCCAGCGCGTCGAACAGGCCGGGCATCGATCGCTCCCGCGCGGCCGCGGCGCAGTAGGCCGCCATGTCGAGGAAGTAGGCTGGGTTGAGCTCGCACGCGTATCCACGGCGCTTCAGCTTGAGAGCGCAGTACGGGACTGTGCCCAGCCCTCCGAACGGGTCGAACACTAGCTCGCCCGGCATGCTGTGCTGCTCGATGCACCGGTCGACGATGTCGAACTGCAGCGGGCACAGGTGCTGCTCTTTGCCCTTCGCAGCCTGCGTGCTGTTGAGCGTGCGCATGCGCGTGATGTCGGTCCACACCTCGGGGTGCCAGGACTGCGGCTGCAGCAGCATGAAGGTGGTCGGCAGCCAGCCAGAGCGGTCCACGTGCTCGGCGATTCGCACGTCGTGGCGGAAGTCGTACACGTCATGCAGGGAGTGCCGGCGGAAGAGCTTGAAGATGGCGGACTGGTCCAGTCCGTCCAGGTCCTCCGGTTGGAGCGGCCGGTCGCCACTGCTGCGGTGGAATCCGTGAGCGTCGTACTGCCAGCGCGGGCGGGTGTACGTGGCCTTGTCCTTCACCACCGGAACGTCGGCGTAGCCATTGGTCGTGTCCGTCGGCGGCTTCCGGAACTTGAGCACGTACTCAGGCATGCCGTTGCCCATGCGTGAACCGTCCTTGCACTGCTCGGTCCAGCCGAGGCGGTAGGTCTGGTTGTTCTCGCGCACCACGTCGGTGACCACCGTCACCCGCGACAGGAACGCGAAGCCGTGCTTCGTGAAGCGCGCGACGCACTCATCGCTGAATGGCGTCACCGTCTGAAAGCTCAGCCCGTTCACGCCGCCCGGCGTGATCCGGTCCTTGACGTGAATCGCGGCAACGCGGCCGGGCTTCAGTACCCGAAGCAGGCTCGGGATCAGGAAGTCCATCTGCTCCCAGAAGTGCACGTTGTCGTCGGTGTGGCCGAAGTCGTTGTAGCTGGGCGTGTACTCGTACTGCGTCGCGAATGGGATCGAGGTCACGATCAGATCGACGCTATTCGGTTCCATCGCGTTCGCTTCGAGCACGCAGTCGTTGTTGACCACGGTGTAGCCGTCGCCCGAGGCCTGGACGCGCTCCACACCGAGTGATCGCTCCAGCATGCCGTCCAGCGCTGCGTGCGCGAGCCCATACGTCCGGATGATTTCGGTCATCTTCTGCACCATCTCCTCGTGCTGGCGCCACTTGCGTTCGAGGGTCCGGCGCACGTCGCGCTCGGCCTCCGTGTAGATCAGGTCGATGCGCACCGTGCGCGTCTGCAGGAACCGATAGAGCCGGTGGACGCTCTGGATCCAGTCGGCGAACTTGAAGCCGATGCCCAGGTAGATCGCCCAGGCGCAGTGACGCTGGAAGTTGCAGCCGGCGCCGAGCATCACGGGCTTGCCGGCCAACTCTTGAATTCGGCCCTCGGAGAAGGCGATAACCGACGCCTCGCGATCTTCGAGATCCTGCGAGCCGTACACGCTGACCAGCCCCGCGCATGCAGCCTCCAGCGCGCGCCGCTCGTCCTCAAGGTCGTGCCAGATCACCCGGTGTGAATCTGGATCCTCGGCGCGCAGTTCGAGCACCTTGGCCACGCGTGCATGCAGGCTGTCGCGCTTCTCCCGCGCTGCGTCCTGCACGCCGATCGCGGTGTTCCGGAACAGTCGGCCCTGGCCATCCTTCTCCGCGCCGGCGGTGGCGTGGTCGCTCTTGATCTCGTGCCAGCGCACGTCCAGCGGCGGCAGCTCGTAGCCTTCGTCCGAGAAGCTGGGGTCTAGGTCCGAAGGCTTCTGGACGAAGAGCGCCCACGACGCGACCCACAGCCAGAACTCGCGCTCCTTGTGTGGGTGCAGCGTCAGCTGGTCGGCCTTCTCGCTGTTGCGCTTAAAGAACCGGGTCTTCGCCTGGCCCACGTCCATCACGCCCAGGAAAGCCGCGTAAGCCAGCAGCTCGATGTATTCGTTCGGGCTGGGCGTTGCGGTGGCCACGAATCGGTAGGGGATGCCGTCGGTACGCACGCCCGCGGCGCGGTCGTCGCCAGCGATGGTGGCCATGAACTGGCGGAAGGTCTTCGTGCCACCAAAGCCGCGCAGCACGGCTGCTTCGTCGAGCGACACCGCGGCGAACTCGCGCGGGTCCAGCTTGCCGTCCCGCACGGTCTCGTAGTTCGTGAGGTAGATCGGCTCGGCGCTGCGCGCGTCCTCGATGCGGCGCACGAACTGCACGGGCACGCCCAGCATCGCGGCGTCGCGCACGAATTCCTGCCGCACGCCAAGCGGCAGGATGATGAGACCGCGGCCGCCGGCGGCTTGCTTGGCCAGGCGGACCGCTTCCAGCTGGATGACGCTCTTGCCGAGGCCGAAAGCGGCGAAGCATGCGCGCCGGCCGCCATCGAGCATCCAGCGGACCGCAGCGGCCTGATGGTCCTTCAGCACGCCACTGACCGCGCCTGCTGCGACGGACTGCCCGACGCGCGGTGCTACAGCCACCTTGGCGCGCAGGAAGCGTTCGTAGGCGTCCAGGTCGATCATGCGGAGGCATCCCGAAACGCGGACTTATCCACAGCTTGTTCCGTCGCGTCCCCACAGTAGGTGGGTTTAGCCTCCAGACTCGCGGATCCCCCGCGAGGAGGAATGTGATGACTGGCCACCCAAAACAGTTCGTGATCTACACCGATTCCAAGGGCGAATGGCGCTGGCAGCTGTACGCTGCGAACTCGAAGCTGATCGCAGATAGCGGTGAGGGCTACAAGGACAAACGCGACTGCGTGCACGGTGCTCGCCTGGTGGCAGACGTCGCGAGCGGCGCGTTCATCTGGAACCGCGATACCCAGAAAGTAGAAGGCTAGGTCGGTGCTTCCGCAGGGCGAACAGTTGAGCGTCATGCTGCTTCCCTCAACGCTGCGCCCTGCGGAAGGTTTGCGCGGATGGCCGCGACCAGCGGCGGCGGGCTGACGCTGTTGCCGACCATGCGCACCGACTGGCTGACGGTCAGGCGACGCCCGTCCGCGGTGCGGTCAATGATGTAGCTGTCCGGGAAGCCCTGGGCCTTGAACAGTTCGTGCCGCTGCAGCATGCGCAGGCCGATGTCCACGATGACGTAGGGCGTGCCGCGCACCATGACCGTGACCAGCGCCAGGCGGTCCTTCGTGGTGACGGTCGTCAGCGGATCGGCCAGGGAAGCGTCCTGCCCGCCGGTGCCGTGGTAGCGCATCAGGAACGCGGCGACGCGCAGCGCGCCCGCCTCCTGCTCCGGCGACAGGGTCGCTTCCACTACGGCGTGATGCTCGCCGCCCGCGCTCAGCGTGCGCAGCGGCACATCTGCGGCGGCGCCGGTGTTCGTGCCGCGGAGGGTGGCGAGGTTCGCCGCGCAGAGCCGCTGGGTGCACCCCTTGCCCACGATGGTGCTGACCGGATCGCTGGCCGCATGCGACGGCGCGCCGGTGTTCGCCTGCTCCATGAAGGCGGTGACCACGCCGAGCGCATGCGCGGCGCCTGCAGGCCGCGCCGCGCCGGCGCCGGAGGTGATCGTCGGCAGCGGCTCGCCGGCGGCGCTGCCGCTGCTTTCCCCGCGGAACTTGACCAGGTGCGCGGCAACCGCGGCGTGCTTCTGCCCGTCCACCAACGTCCCGAGCGGCTTGTCGAGTCCGGGCACGCGCGGCGCCTGGCCCTCGCGCTCGCCGTAGCCGGTCTGGACGAGGGTGGCGGCTGCGATGGCGCAATCGGCCTTGCCCGTGATCGTGTAGCAGGGCTGTCCGGCGCTCCGCGGCTCCGTGTCGCCCGCCCGGCCGCCGACGCCCGCCAGGATCGGCGCCACGACCGCGTGCGAGCCGCCCTTGGGCCAACCGGTGATGGTCGGCAGTGGATCAGTGCCGGCGTGCACGCCGCTGGCACTCGCGTTCGCGCTGTGGACGATGAAGGGCTCCGCCGCGTCCAGCACGTAGCGCTGGATGCCGCGCGCGATGCGGCGCAAGGTGGCATCGGCCAGGGGCTTGGCGCGGGTGAAGATCGAAGGGCAGGGGATGGCCCAGTCGATGCAGTCGCCCGCGGTCACCACGGGCAACTTGCCCGGGCCGTGCGTCGGCTCCGGCCACTGAATCGCCTCGCCGTCGTTGCGGGCGATGAGGAACAGCCGCTTCCGGCTGGTGCCGGCGCCGTAGTCGCTGGCGACCAGCTTGCGCCAGTCCACCGCGTAGCCGTGCGCGCGCAGGATGGCCACGAACTGCCGCCAGGTCTGCCCCTCTCGCCGCTTGTCCGGCACGAGCTGCTGGTGCTCCACGGGCACGCGCTCGCCGCGCGCCGCCACGGTGCCGTCCATCTTCACCACGCGGCCGGTGGCCTTGCAGCGCTTGGCGACCAGCGGCCCCCACTTGAGGATCTGCTCGACGTTCTCCAGCGACAGCAGCCGCGGGGCGTTGCCGGTTCGGCGCAGCGCGCCGACCCACTTCACCACCACCCAGGACAGCGCCCGGGTCTTGCGCGATCGCGGCTGACCGCCGCGCGCCTGGGAGAAGTGCGTGCAGTCCGGCGAGGCATGGAACCAGCCCACGGGCGCGGTGCCAACCTCGCGCCGTGGGTCGACGTGCCACACGTCCTCACGCAGGTGCCGCGTGTAGGGGTGATTCGCCGCGTGCATGGCGATGGCGAACTCGTCGTGATTCACGGCGAGGTCGACAGGTCGCCCGAGCGCCTGTTCCAGCGCCTCGCTCGCGCCGCCGCCGCCGGCGAAGAAGTCGATGACGATCTCGCCCGGGCGCAGGTGGCAGACCTGGTCCTTGATGGGGAAATGGAATCCGCGCTGTGCGCCGCCGTCAGCCATTGATCAGGCTCCACAGCCAGCCGCGGCGAATGCCGCGCGTCGGGTCGCCGGGGTAGGGCTCCCGCTTGATGCGTCCACGCTTATGCATGCATGCCAGGTGCGAGCCGGCCAGCTTCGAACGCAGGTTCAGTTCGGCTGCGATCTCGCCGGTAGTGGCGTCCCCGGCGGCGAGCAGGCGCAGGATGCGGCTCGCCACCGTGCCGGCGTCATCGTCTACTGCTGCAGCTGCGTCGCCGCCGGCCTTCAGCTGCGCGATCAGGGCGCTGGCCGTGCCCTGCGGAAGCCCGTACTTGGCCTGCAGGTCGCGGGGTCGCACGCGCTCCAGCAGCCCGGGCACGGACGCCACGGCCTCGCCGACGGTGCGCACTCGCTGCCGCGCATCGACGCGCGCGAGCAGCGGGAGCTCGGGCAGGGCGGCCGCAACATCGCCGCCCAGGATCACGCCGGGCCGGTATCCCCAGCCGCTGGGCGCGGTGACGATCGATCCGTCTGCCATCACGCGGCCTGCTTATCGGCGGCGCGCGCGGGCGCACCGGCGATGACCTGGGTCAGCTGCGCGCAAATGCGCGGCAGATCGTTGGCGGCGTACAGCTGCGCGGCGCCCTGCTTGCGCACCGGCTTGATGCCCAGCGAGGCCAAGCCGTCGGCGCTGATCGACAGCGGCGCGATCCAGCCGTTTAGGTCGCCCAGCTTGAACGCCGCGGTAGAGGCGGGCGGTTTCGCTATACCAATCCCCGGTTCTCCAGCCGCCCGAAGCTCCCCGGTTGAGTTGCCCATGCCTCCGCCGGCAGCGGGCAACGCCTGCTCGGCTTCAACGGCCCTCGGGGTGTTCTGTGTCTGCTCGCGTGCCAGCTTGTCGGCCTCTTCCTGCCGGATACGCTCGCGTTCGCGCTCCAGCCTCTCGGCCTCGCGCTGCTGATGCTCCGCCACACGGGCGCGCGCCAGGTTGCGCAGGTCGTCGGGCTGCTTCGATGCGCACAGCTGCACGCGGTCGGCAAACAGCCCGGCATGCTCTTCGAACTCGCCCAGCACCGCGATGCAGGCGCGCGTGCGCTCCGCGACCTGGCTGGCGTCGATCTTGGCCTGCGCGGCAGCGGCATCGGCCGCGTCCTGGATGCTGGACAGCGTGCGCTTTCCCTTGATGGCCGCGCCCAGCAGCGCCGGCAGCGTTGCCGGCACCACCAGCGCGTGCTGGCCCAGCGTGGCGTTGATCGCGTCGTAGTGCGCCTGCACCGATGCCCGCGCCTTGGCCACGATCTCAGCGCGGCGCGACTCCTTCTCGCGCGTCACCAGCTTCTCCAGCTCCAGCCGCTTCGCGCGCGCTTCCGCGGCAATGGCGTCGATGCTCCGGAACAGGTCGTCGATGCTGGCGGTCTGGCTCAGCGCGTGGTCCTTTGCGCCCTTCAGCCGGTCCTCGATGTCCTTGCACCACTTCACCGTCTGCTCGGCGTCGGCGAAATCCTGATCGGTTTGCAGGTCCGTGCTGATGCCGCGGAACACCGCAATCGCGTGGTCCCGGAACTCGCGCAGGTTGCTCTCGGTGACCATGCCGGTCAGCTCGATGCGCAGGGCGGGCAGCTGGTCGGGCGCGCGGCCGGCGGCGGCTGGCGCAGCTGCAGGAGTCGGCATGTACGCGGCTACGTCGGCATCGAACTGCGCCCAGGCGGCGCGCAGCTTCTCGATGGCGCCGGTGGCTTCGACCTCGGCGCGGGCCACAGTGAGCACGGCGGTGCCGTCCTCGGTGCCATCGCCGCAGAGGTAGAGGCAGCGGTCGGCCGTCTCGCACACGGCGAACTGCTGCGCGACCTGCCACTCGTCAACCGGAGGAAGCATGCCGGCGCGCACCTGCGCCATCTTCTCCGCGTTCGGCTGCTTCGCCTCGATGAAAACGTCTTCCGTGAGCGTGACGCCGTCGAAGCTGGCGCCCAGATAGCCGTCGTCGCTGACGCCGGTTACCGGGTACAGGTCCTCGCCGAGGATCCGTTCCGCCAGCGCGCGCAGCGCCGGCTCCACCTGGTGCCCGCGGTCGAAGCGCGCCTGCGTTGCTTCGTCGATCTCGCGCTCGATGCCGGTGGCGTGCTGGCGGATCAGCTCGGCGCGCGTCATGTAGGGCGACGCGCCCATGAGCGCCGGTGCCTCGCTGGCGTTGCGCGTGGTGCGGCGGTGGGCCAGCCACTGTTCTGTCCCCTGGATCAACGAGATGGTGCGCATTTGGAAGCTCCTTTCGTGAGTGCTCTCGACACGGGCCAGCCATACTTCTTGACACGCATCGTGATCGTGGAAGCCTTGATGCCCGTCCTTTTGGACCAGCCGGCGACGGTGTCTTCGATTCCTGCGTGCGCAAGCGTGAGAAGCTGAGGACCAAGCGGGTCGTGGCCTCGCTTCGCCCTCTTGACGCGGTAGTACAGCGTTCTTCGCTTGACGCCGGTGGCGCGGGCAACCTCTGCGATCGGGTCTTTACCGAGCCTAACCGTGGTCCGCTTGTTGTTGGCCTGCTGCCTTGGCGTCGCCCACACGCAGTTGCTTGGCGAGTAGTCAGCGTTCGTGTCGAGCCGCTCAATCGAGTGCTGATCCGTTGGTCGGTTTCCCATGTCACGCAGGAATGCGGTGAACGACCTAACCCACGCATCGCAAACGCGGATTCCGCGCGCACCGTAGTCCTTGAACCCGATGCTCCGTGGGTTGTAGCAACGCGTCTTCATGTTGCTCCAGACGCGGTACTCCGGCGTGTCGGTCAGTCCGTGGTGCTCCCGTGCCATGCGCTCAACCCTCTGCCTGCTGCTCTTCGTCAGCCAAAGGAAAGTCGGGATTGGGTGCAGGCTTCGCAGCCGGCTGGCGAATTTGCTGCAGCTGGTCTTCGGTGAAGCGCGCCTTCGTCTGCAGGACCGCGATCAAAGCGTCCGGCGTCTTCTTGCCGTCCGCGATGATCTGGCGCCACGCGGGTAGCTTCTCGGCGAACTCCGCATCGCTGTAGTGAGGGAGTTGGGCAGGCTCAGCGCGCGCGGGCGCAGGCGCAGGCGCAGGCACCGCCTGGCCTTCGATCACCAGCGACTTGCCCTCCATTTCTTCGGCAGTCGGTTGCGCGCCGACGGCTTCCGGGAACGCCTTGCGCAGCGCCAGCGCCTCGGCGCATTTCTCCAGCTGCCCGAAAGGGCGCTTCTTCCACATCGCGTTCGGCGCGTCGCTGTCGCGCTTCGCGGTGGCGTAGGACTCGAGCCAGTAGGCCTTCGCTGAGTAGGGGCGCACACCGGCAGCGGTGATGCGGTACACCGTGACCTTGCACCATTCGGGATAGCGCACGTCCACGCCGCCCAGCTTCTCCGTAACCGTCGGCCCGAACTCCGCTTCATCCTGGCCGGCGTATTCGCTTGTGCGGTGCGCCTTCGTCCGGTACAGCTCGATGCCCGGCATGATCACGTCCTGCATCTGCCCCGGTCGCACGACGCGGTTGCCTTCCTTCTTTTCCGGGATCCACATCGGCACGATGTGCACCGGCTTCGTCATCGGGTCGAGGCCGCCGGCTTGGCAGTACGCCAGGACCATATCGACGGACCCGTCGCTCGCGCCCGGGTACAGGCTGGTCTTGAGTGCGGTGCGGATGGCTTCGGCCTGTTCCGCGGTAACCAGCGCACCTTCGCGCTGGGGATTGCGTGCGAGCTGATTCATGGTGCTCCCGTGCAGTTGCGTCGGGCCGCGCGTCAGGCGGCGATCTTGGTGTAGGGGTAGCGATCGGCGAACGGCTTGATGTGCTGGCCGAAGTGCTTGCCCTTCGACTCGGCGTTGCGAAATGCTTCGAATGCAGCAGCGTCGAAGTTTTCGTAGTGGTAGATCGAGCCCGGGCGCTGGTCGCGGCCCCAGCCTTTGTGGAACTGGATGGCAAGCGTTTGCGTGTCCGGGTCGTGACCGATCGCATGGATCTGGGACGACTTGACCGCGATCATCTGGATGACCGGCATGGATTGATCCTCGGTTGGGTGATGAACCTGCCCGCGCTGCGGTCGCGGGCGTCGAGGCTGCCGGCTGGGGAGGGCCGGGGCGCCGCAGTCGCCTGGAGATTCGGGTGCCGGTCTTTCCCGGCTGTCAGCGCCTCGTGGCGCATCGGTGTGGGGCAGGGCACGCAGGCGGTGGTGAAACAGACCGGTTCCCCTGCGCAGGTACCACCCGGTCCACATGGCTCGCCCTACCGGCGCAAGGCCGGCTCGCCCCTTCGGCATGCGTTCGCTATGCCGCCTTCGGCAGTTCGTCTGCCTGCTTGCTCGGCGGCGTGACCGTCAGGCGCACGTCCTCGCGGATCAGCGCTTCGCCGATCTCGGTCAGCTCGGACGCGTCGACGTTGGCAGACGCGGTGAAGCTGAGTTCCACGCTGCCGCCTTCCTTCGGATCGGCAACGAACTTCCTGAGCTTCACATCCATCAGGATGATCGGGTCGCCGATGTCGAGCAGGCCGTCGATCTGCAGCTCGTACCCGGTGAACTCGTGAGCCAGGCGCTGCGCTTCGAGCGCCGGGAACTTCACGGCGGTGAGCGGGTTGTCGTTGATCGGCAGATCCTGTTGCTCGCCCTTGCCGGGCTTGCGGAACAGCGCTTCGCGCAGGCCCTTGTCGAAAGCGTCAAGCACGGTGTTAGCCGTGGACAGGTGGAACTTGATGTCCACCGCCAGGGCGCGCTCATCGCCGTGACGCTCGATGCGCTGGTTGACGTTGCTGATGCTGGCCTCGTGGGCGTTGAGCTGGAACATGCAGTCGGTCCTCAGTGGTGGATGCCGTGCTCGCGCAGGTAGGTGCGCAGCTTGCGGTCGTGCTTCGGGTGGAAAGGGATGACGATCTCGGGCATGGCTTCGCGGATCGCACGGCACACGCCGCGCGCCAGCGTCGGGTCGCGCTTGCCCCACTGGATCGGCTGCAGCACCAGGCGCTTCGGCTGGATGCGCTCCGGATCGGGATTCGCGAATGGCGGCGTGAACCGCGTGCGCATGCGGACGACAGCGTTCATGCGGGCAGCACCGAGCCGTGCAAACGGATGGCGGCTTGCGTGAGGCGAAGCACTCGCTCCAGCAGGATTGCTTGGTCGCTGCCGATCAGGACGCCATCGCCGACCTCATCGCATCGAAGTGCATCGTCCACGCGATAGCGCGTCCCACGCCACGTGAAACGCACGACCGAGGGCTCGGCCTGCAGGTCTATCTCCTCGACCAGATGCGCGCATGGAATCGCCTTGAGCACGGTCTCCAGCACCTTGGCCGGACTGGCTGAGTTCGATTGCGTTTCCATCACGCAGCTGCCGGCGGCGAGGGCTCGTTTCCACCGCGCATCGCGGCGCGCTGGAACAGCTGCACGGTCCCTCGGCCGCTTTCACCGCGGCGGCGCTCCAGGGCGACGGCATGCACCGCCTGCTTCTGGCTGACGCCGATGCGCTGGCCCTGCTCGATGGCGGAACGGTAGGTGCGAAGGTCGGTCACGATCACGACGAGGCTCCTTGGCGATAGCGGCGGCGTTCCGGCGCAGACCTGCCCGCCAGCGCACCGCAGAGGAAGCCGCCCGAGAACAGGACGCAGGCGGCGAGATAGGCGAGGGCGACGGCCGGGCCAGGGTTGGCCGCGGACCACAGCGCGAAGGCGGTCATGGGCGGGCCTCGGTGGTGTCGTCGTCGTGCTGCTCGTCCGCGTCTGCCTGGCGGTTAGGCAGCAGCCCGTGCGCGCGCATGCCTTCGAACAGGGCTTCGAACACCGGATGCGCGCCGCGAGGATTGGGCGTTATGTCGTGGGCGCTCATGGCTGAGGACCGACTGCGCGGAGGGCGGCGGCCATGCGCACCGTTGCATCGTTCAAACGGTCTTGCACTCGACGCTGCCAACCGATCTCGCCATGGTGGCCTTGGGCGAAGGCTGCGCCGTGTTCGCGCAGGGCGGCGTTGTGCTCTGTGCACGCATCGATCAGTTCGGCGATGACGGCTCGGGCTTCGTTGAGTCCGTTGGCCGCCCGCTGCATCGCGTGTCCTGGCCAGCCGGACAGTTGCGCGATCGCGGCGTCGATGGCTGCCAGGCTGCTCACGCGTCACCACCACGCGCCCGAGCCCGGGCACAGGCAGCCCGCACGGCCTCGCTGGGCTCGACATAGCGGTCGTAGGGATCGGGCTCGGCCGGCACGAAGCGCGCCGCCGCGGGGCTCAGAGGCCGCTCATGGGGAGGCGTGCGCAGGACTGCCGCGCTATGCGGTACCTGGCGGTCGTGGATCTGGCGCTGAGGGTTCTGCATCCGTCTCGCCCTTCGGGCTTGCCCGGGAACTGGGCGACGGATGAAGTATGCCTATGGGAATTTAGCTGTCAATGCCTAAAGGAATACATAGCCTAGCCAACCGACGAACGGTAGGCACACGCGGTCATGGCTTACCGATCCGGCTGCATGAGTCACAGCGCTTGGAGGGGTCGCGTTCCAGCGTGACCGGAGGTTGCATTGCAGGTGCCGAGGTCGTCGTGGGTGGTGCTGCCCCGCCGGCTCCTTGACCGCGAGATGCGTCATGGGCGGCCACAGCGCGATCTAGGCCGTTTTGGATGTCGTTGCGGAAGTGGTTGTTGCGGTCGTACTCAACTCGCTGGACATCGCCGAAGCACTTCTTGATCTCCATCCAGCCTCGAGCCGTCACGAACACATCCTCGCCTGTTTGCACCGTGGTGAACTCGATCTTCTCGTAAGGCGTGTCCGAACACGCATTCCCGAGCATCAACTGCGCCATCGTGCCGCGCCCGGAGCTGTCCCTCCGCGTGCATGTCACCGCATAGTCTGAAGATGCAACTGCGGAGCCCGCGGAAGCACATGCAAGCGCTAGTTTGTCCCTGACGGATTGAGCACTTGCGCCGACGAAGCGCGCCTCAGGCAAACCAGAATTCGTCTGCTTTACGAGCGAAGGCTGCGCTGCGCACGCCGTCAGCGTAGCAAGACACCCAACCGCAATCAGCTTCCTCATCTTCCTAGTCCCTTAAAACGTTGGGTTAAGTGGCTGGCAGGCAGTCGTCAAGACTGCAGCCGGTTTCGGCGGCATCGACGTAGCCTTCCATGCGCGAAAGGAGATCGTCTAGCTGCGGTTCTGTCAGGTCGGTGATGTAGGGCACGCCACGCGTCTGCAGAAAGTGCGGAATAGCATCAGGCCATTCGTAACGACGCGCGATGCGCTCGATTCTGGCGATCTTGATGCCACGTGGCGATACGTCTGTCGCGTGCTGCGCAGGTGGCGGTGGTGGAGGGGGCATTGATGCGGCAATTTCAAGGGCCAGCGTCTTCAAAGACGCAGGATCAAGCGCCATGGGTGACTTCCTTCGGCAGGTCAGAAAGTAGCCCGGCCATCGCCTTGCGCGCGTCACCTTCAGCACGGCTGATGGCTTTCGCAGCGACCTGAATCATCGGCCAGGAGAGGCGGCGGAATCTCCAGTCCTCGGGCCGCGCGTCGGCCATCAGGTAAAGCAGTTCCACCGCCTGCGCCATGGTTGCGTCGTCTAATCCCACTGGCTGCGACGGGGCCGACACGCCGTGCTGCTCAAGGTCACGATTCAGCAAATCGTCGATCGATACGCCGTAGTGGCGCGCGAGCCCCATGACGGTGCGGTATCCGGGCTCCTTCGTCTGGCCCTGAATGATCTTGCTGATGGCGGGTTGCCCGACGCCCGCTGCTTCGCCGGCCGCGACCTGTCCGCGGAACTCAGGATGCGCATTCAGGAAGCGCATGTTCTTTACGAGGAAGTCCATGGCCCAAGGGTCGCGGCGACCGTTCATCGGGTCCAATTCCCATAGGCATTGACGAATGGATGCCTATGGGAATAATGACGCCCATGACTCCGTCCGAAGCAATCGCCCAGCTGCTCGCTGGTGGCATGACCGAGGCCGCCATCGGCGACGCCGTCGGCACGCGCCAGTCGACCATCAACAAGATCAAGCGCGGCGACATGGTCCCGAACTGGGAGACAGGCCGCGCGCTGATCCAACTGGCTCACGACCGCGCGCCTGCCAACGACTCCGAGCCCCAGGCAGAGGCGGCCTGAGGTGGGCTGGAACCCGTTCGCGTGGCTCAGGGAGAGGCGTCTGTTGCGCCTGGAGCGGGAGACGTTGTTCGCGACTTGGCCGCGCGTTGAAGAGTCGCTTCGAGCGCTTGCGCCTCCGCATGAAAGCCTTCCTGCTGCAGGCCGTGGGCCTTGCCAGCCGCCAGTCCAGTCACAAGGGTCGGGTACAGCTCCAATCGTAGGCGCGCCGGATCCGGATGGCTCTCGATGAGCGCGTGCACCGCGATCCGAAGTGCTTCGTGCGAGCCCAGCACTCGCTGGGTGGTCTTCATCACTGCCGCGATCTCCGATCGCTCTTCGGCCGTCAGCTTCTTCCAGAACTTCATGCCGGTTTCCTGTGTAGGGGAGGGTGAGTCGCACCCCCAAGCCTACGCCTGGGCCGGCTCCTTCTTGCACTGAATCCACGGGCTGCGCCTCCTTCTGGGGTCGCGGCCATCTTTTCGTCCGCCGCTGATAACGGCTGATAACGATCCGGATCAAGCGTTCTCATGAACCAGCTTTCCCTCACCTTCGAACCCGGCCTGGCCCAGCGTTTCCGCGACCAGCGCGAGTGCTTCGCGTCGTGCGTCTATGCGCGTGGGCTGGGACGGGTAGCCGCCGCACTGGACGTCGCGCCCTCAAACCTGTCGGCCATGCTGTCCGGCGAACGCAACTTGGACTCCGGCCTGATCGAGCGCTACATGCGCGAGTTCGGCGACACCACGCCGGCGCTGTACTGGGCGGCCCGTCACCTGCAGGACGCCACCACGCGCCAGCAGCAGGCTCTGGCTGCGCTCCCCAGCCTGGTCGACCAGTTGAACCGCCTGATGGCGGAAGCGGGGCGCGCATGAACCGCGGTGAGCGCCAGCACATCCTGGAGCGCGAGCGCGCCATGTTCGCGCAGGGCCGCCTTACGCCTGCCGAGCAGGTCGCTTACGACGAGCAGCGCGCCTGGGAGATGTACGAGGCCGACAAGCGCCGGCAGGCCCAGCAGCAGCGCGTGCTGCCGGAGGCCGCATGAATCAATCGTCGAGCGGATCCCTGCCGGGATACCCCACCACGTACTTCGTCCGAACGAAGCTGTCGGCGCCTTCATGGATCGGCACGCTTGCCACCGCCAGCAGGACAGCCCCTTCCTTGAGCCAGTCGTTCACCTCTTCGCTGGAGATGGTCTCGGCGACTTCAGTGATGCGCGAGAGCGTTTTGCTAGTCATGGCTGATCCTGGTCCACGGGTGGGCAGGAATCTTAGCGGAGGCCGGCAGTAGTGGCCCGGATCCGTACCATCAAGCCGGAATTCTTCACCAGCGAGGACATCGTGGGCCTGTCCGCGCTGGCCCGGCTGCTCTACATCGCACTGTGGTGCGAGGCAGATCGAGAGGGGAGGCTGCTGTGGAAGCCTAAGACCTTCAAGCTCCGCTACCTGCCAGCGGACGAGTGCGACGCCGATGCGTTGTCGCAGGAACTGATCGATCAAGGGCTCGTCGTGCTGTACGGCGACGGGTTGGCGTACATCCCGAAGTTCGGCACCCATCAGCACCTTAACCCCCGAGAGGCTGCCTCAACTCTGCCAGAACCCCACGCGTCGGCCACGCGTCAACCACGCGTCGCTGACGCGTCGGCACGCGTGCCCCACGCGCAGGGAGGAAGGGAAGGGAAGGGAAGGGAAAGAGAAACCCCCTGTAGTCCCCCTGCTGACGCAGGGCGACCCCCTCGGAAGAAGTCTGAACGGATCACGTTCGCCACCTTCGTCACCGCCTGCCGGGACCAGGGACAGAAGCCGATACCGGCTGGCGACCCGATCTTCACGTTCGCCGAGGACGCGAAGATCCCGCTGGAGTTCATCGCGCTGGCTTGGCGATGGTTCTCCGCGAAACACCGCGATGGGCGGAAGCAACAGGCCGGGATCGTTGGCTGGCGCGCGCACTTCCGGGACGCGGTGCGGGGCAACTGGGCGAAGGCTTGGTACTTCCCGCAGGAAGGCGAGGAAGCAGCGCTGACCACGGTCGGCGTCGGCCTGAAGCGTGAGCAGGAAGCCTCCGCGGCACGTCGTCCCGGGCCGCCCAGCGAAGAGGCTGCAGCGTGATGGACGGCGCCTACCACGCCGCTCGTCAGGACAGCAGGATCGAGCAGCTGCGCGTCCCACCTCAATCCATCGAGGCCGAACAGGCGGTGCTGGGCGGGCTGATGCTCGCGCCCGACTCGCTGGTGCAAGTCGCAGATCTGCTGGTCGCCGAAGACTTCTACCGGCGAGACCACCAGCTGATCTACCGCGCCATCGGGGAGCTTGCCGCGAAGGAGAAACCCTACGACGCGGTGACCTTGGCCGAATGGTTCGAGTCGCAGGGCTTGGGAGAGCAGGTGGCTGGCGGGTCATACCTTGTGATGCTCGCCACCACCACACCGTCGGCCGCGAACATCAAGGCCTATGCGGACATCGTCCGGGACAAGGCGGTGTTGCGTGAGCTGATCGAGGTCGGCACCGGCATCGTCAATGACGGGTTTCAGCCGGAGGGGCGCGAGAGCACCGAGATCCTCGCTGATGCGACCGCGGCGGTGTCGAAGATCGCTCATCGCACCGCCATGGATGGCGGCCTGCGGATGGTCCGTAGTTCGATCAGGGCATGCTTCGACGAGATCGTGGCGCGTGATGCGGGGACCGTCGATGTAGGCCTCACGCCGCCGTGGGGGAACCTGCGCCGAAAGCTGCCGGGTCTGGAAAACGAAGACTTCATGGTGTTGGCCGCGCGGCCGAGCATGGGTAAGACCGTTGCCGGGATGGAGTGGGCTGACCACGCAGCGAGTCTGGGTCGCAACGTCGCCGTCTTCTCGATGGAGATGAGCTCGAAGCAGCTGACTCTTCGCCTGACGGCGCGCCGCGCGCGAGTGGACATGGCCAGGATGAGAGAGCGCGGTGCACTTACCGACGCCGACTGGTCAGCGATCACTGCGGCGCAGCGCGAGCTCTACGAACTGCCGTTGGCAATCGACGACGCTGGCACGCTGACGATGGAGGCACTGCGCGCCCGCGCGTGCCGCATGCACGCCAAGGTGCCCGGTGGTCTGGGCCTGATCGTCGTGGATTATCTCCAGTTGATGAGCGGCAGTGGCAGTGACGGTAAGCGCTACGAAGAGATCACCAAGATCAGCCGTGGGCTGAAGCTGCTGGCCAAGGAACTGCACGCCCCGGTCATCGCGCTATCGCAGCTGAATCGAAGCGTCGAGACGCGGCCAGACAAGCGCCCCGTCATGTCGGACCTTCGCGAGTCGGGCGCTATCGAGCAGGACGCCGACGTGGTGGTGATGATCTACCGCGACGACTACTACACGAAGGACGCCTGCAGCGCGCCTGGCATTGCGGAAATGATCATCGGCAAGCAGAGAAACGGGCCTACCGGCACCGTCTACCTGCGCCATCACTTGGAGTGCAGCTACTTCAGCGACTACCACGGCGCGCCGCCCCGTTATGGCAAGCAGAAGGCTACAGCGAGCCGCGACGGCTTTGACGATGACGAGCTTCCGCTGGGCGGAAAGGCAGCCGCTGTGGGGAGTGACCGATGAGCACCCTCGCCGAACGAAAGAAGGCAAAGCGCGCACGCCGGCCGGTCTACGCCACGGTGCGCCGCGTGGCGGATCTGGAGACCGGCGAAGAGCGGCTGGCCATCCTCGCCGCGCACCCCATCGACCGACGGCTGATGAAGGAGCGCGGCTACCGCGTAGGCGACGAGCTGCGCATCGAGATCAAGCGCCCGCGCAATCCGGCGTTCCACCGCCTGCTGCACGCAATCGGCGGGCTGATGGTCGACAACGTCGAGGACTTCCGCGACCTGGACAGCCACGAGGCGATCAAGCGCCTGCAGCGCGAGTCGGGCGTCTGCTGCGAGCCGATGGAGATCGATCTCGGTCAGCTGGGCAAGGTCCCGGTCAACGTGCCGCAGTCGCTGGCCTTCGACGAGATGGACGAGAGCGACTTCGAGCGCCTGTTCAAGGGCATCACCCAGCACATCGAGGACAAGTACGCGCACGTGCTTCTGGACGACGTGCGCGCCGAGTTCCGGCTGATGGTCAACGGAGACAGTTCCACGTGAAGCGAGCCATCGGAAATCCAACCAAGGCCCAGCAGGGCTACCACGACGCAGCGCGCGCGCTCGGGTGCGTGGTCTGCCGGTACCGCATCGCGCGCGGCATGCAGCCTGCGGATCGCCAGTGCGGCGTGACGCAGATCCACCACCGCAACCTGGGCGACCTGCACGGGCAGAAGCAGCTGGGTCACGACTCGGTGGTTGCGATGGGAGCGTGGCACCACGACGGCGACCAGCTGCCCGGGATGAGCCGCGACGCGATGCGCGCGCTGTTCGGCCCCAGCTTCAAGCATCACGCGCGCGACTTCCGCGCCTGGACTGCGGATGTGCTGCCCGGATACCCGCGCGGCACCGAGGGCTGGCAGCGCTGGCAGGACGAAACTCTGAATCTGATGAAGGGGAAAGCAGCATGAAGGAAATCGCGTGGCGTCTGTTCGCGTACATCGTCTCGCGGCGACTGCTTGCGGACTACCTGATCGGGCGCGCAACGGAGACGCCGTACTTCCATCTTCCTGGGTACATGAATCGATGGTGGCTGTTCAATCGCTACAGCGAGGTAGGTTTTCCGGACAAGGTGCCCAAGCGCTTTCCCCGGCTCCCTTCGATCCGCATCCACCAGATCCTGAGGCCTGACAACGCAGCGCACCCGCACGACCACCCATGGAATGCCCGGACGATCATCCTGCGTCGGCACTACGTAGAGCGCCGCGGAAATGTGGAGCACGTGCGCCGGGTCGGGCACACGGCACCAGTCCTGTTCGGCGAATACCACCACATCAGCTACGTGCAAAGTCACGGCGCGTGGACCATGTTCATCTGCTGGGACTACATGGGCGATTGGGGCTTTCTGGTCAACGGAAAGAAGGTGCCCTGGCGCGAATACGTTGCGATGTATCCGGAGCGCGCATGAGCGCCCTGCGCCTGACATTCGGAATCGACCCTGGCCTCACCGGCGCCATTGCCACGCTGATGGACGGCGAGCCCGGGCACATCATCGACATGCCGACGCGCAAGGTCGGCGACTGGGGAGAGGTGGACGCGCAGCAGCTGGCGTTTTTCCTGCGCGAAGTGCGTGGCGCACACCCGGGCGCCTACGTGAGCGCATGCGTGGAGAAGGTCGGCGCGCGCCCGGCGGACGGCGGCACCAGCGCATTCCGCTTCGGCGAGACGGCGGGGAAAATCAAGGGCGCGCTGGAATCGCTGGGCATCCCGTACAGCCGTGCGATCCCTGCGGTCTGGAAGCGCAGCATGGGCCTGATAGGCACGGAAAAGGATGCAGCGCGCCTGCTGGCGATCCGGCGCTTCCCGACCGCTGAGCCGCAGCTGCGCCGCAAGAAGGACAACGGCCGCGCAGACGCGCTGTTGCTGGCGCTGTGGCACGAGAACACGCAGATGCAGGGAGCGCGCGCGGCATGATCATGGGACGCATCAGAGGCGCAACGCGCGTGCTGGGCAAGCCGGCGAAATGGGACGAGACGAATCCAGACCAGGACTGCAGTGCGCTGGCCATCGTGGACATATCGCCAGAGCAGGGTGGGCCGCAGATGGTGTCGGCGTGGTTTCCCACGCCTGATGAAATGGCGCTGCTGCAGGCCGGGCAGCCCGTTTATCTGTCGATCTTCGGCACGGTTCATCCGCCTGTCGCACTGTGGGTCCCGAAGGCATGAGCGACACCCTCACGCGCCCCGAGCGCGCCGCGCAGATCCGCCAGGCCAAGCGGTACAAGGCCGAGATCCGCAAGCGCGGCACCTGCATCGCGTGCCAGCACCGCGACCGGTCCACGCTGTTCTGGGGCCGCGCCATCTGCCGCGTCGGCGACAACCGCCAGCACCCGCAGTGCGAGCGCGACGGCAAAGGCGTGGGATTCGAATTCGATCCCACGGTGCTTCAGCAGTTCCAGGACGCGGCATAGGGGGCGCAGTGGGCGAAGTCGATACATTCGGGCTGTACGTGCGCCGCAGGCTGGATCACTGGGGCCGCGTGTTCGCGCTGGACCGTGACTGCGAGTACCTCGGGCACCAGTCCAAGAACATGCTGCAGGTACTGATCGAACACAAAGGCGAGATGCCCGGGCGGGTACAGGGCTTCAAGCCGCTGGACGTGGATCGGGAAGCGCTGCAGGTCGAATTCATCATCTCCGACATTGCCCGGGAGCAGCGTCGACTCGGGTGTGTACTGCGAGCCTATTTCTGCGGAAACGGAAGGCGCAAAGTGGAGCGCTACGAAACCGCTTTGCTGCTAATAGCGAACGCTGAGGCCGGGGCGAAGTCGCCTGCCCTCCCGAACGTCAATCGCTACCTGACGATGGTGGAGGTCGGGGTAGCGCAGGTGCGTGGCGAATTGGTAGGAATGGCCCGGGCAGCAGCATAAACATTTCTGTTCAATGCAGTTGACACATACACAAAAACGTGTAAACTATCCAGAACGTCGGAAGGAAGTCCGGGAGGGCATGAACAGAAAGAAGTTTGAGCGGTGGTTGGCGGCCCAAGGGGCCACATTCAGGGAAGGCGGCAAACACAAGCGGATCTACTGCAACGGAAAGCAATCAACCCTCCCGCGTCATAACGAGATATCCGATGGAACCGCTAAGGCCATCTGCAAGCAATTAGGACTCGGTAAGCCGCCCTCAAAGTGAGGGCGGCAATAGCTCGCGGAGAGCCAGAAAGCTCCCCTAAGCCAGCCGCCGGCAAGCGGCACGGCTTCATAGATGATGATGAGGAATGACCATGAGGCCTTATCCAGCCAGAGTTCGAGCGGACGATTCTGGGTTTGTGGTGACGTTCCGCGATATCCCTGAGGCAATCACGCAAGGCTCGACAAAGGAAGAAGCAATAGAGAACGCCGTTGATGCTTTGGCTGAGGCCATGGAGTTCTACTTCGAAGATCGAAGGGAAGTTCCGGAAGCGTCCGAGGCAAAGCGTGGGGAGGTGCTGATCGACCTCCCCTCAAGCGTGGCAGCGAAAGTGCTGCTGCTGAACGAGATGATCCGCCAAGAGGTCACTCCATCCGAACTTGCCCGCCGCTTGGAAACAAGCCCGCAGGCCGTCAACCGAATCGTCGATCTAGGTCATGCGACCAAGATCGACACCATCGCCCAAGCCCTTCATGCGGTCGGTAGGCGGCTGGTGCTGGAAGTCCAAGCCGCGTGACCTGTTGACAGGTTCAACCTCCAGGCTTAAATTTCCGGCACGGTGACGAAATTGTCACTTTCAACGGCTCGCCCTCACAGGCGGGCCGTTTTCGTTCCAGCGGGCTAGATCAACCCGGCAGATCGCCTGGCTCATAACCAGGAGGTTGGACGTTCAAATCGTCCGCCCGCTACCACCTCGCCCTCCCGCAGCCTCACTCAGGACCGCAGCTCCCGGCCATGGGCTGCGGGCGGGCGACCATTGTCAGGAGATAGCCATGTCCACCATGCGCGCCAAGTTCGAAGTCGCCGGCGTCGAGAAGATCGGCGACACGGTCGAGAAGCTCACATTCCGCGCGGTCGCCAGATCCGGCGGCTACCCGGAAGACGGCAGCGACGAAGACAACACCTTCGCCAAGTTCAGCCCGTCGGCTTCGTGCGAGATCCACGTCGCCAATCCGGCCCTGCACGGTCAATTCGAGGCCGGCCAGAAGTACTACGTCGACTTCACCAAGGCCGACTGACGCACCTTCCTGCGCGCCCCTAGGGGGATATGCGGGGTAAGCGGCCTCGCGCCGGGCGTCCCGTCGCAGGAACTCTGTAGAGACCACCAATGCGACTGATGGACGCGCTCTGGAAGGAGTTGCTCGCGGCCATCGGTGTCGCGTTGAGCGGCATCCTGGTCACGCAATGGACGCTGCGCACGCGTCGCATCGCGGAGTGGCGGCGCAAGCGACAGGCCATCGCAGCAAGCCGCGAGGCGATGTTCCAGACGTGGCCCACGGTGCAGAAGTCGCTGGATGACCTGGGCGCACAGTTCAAGGACGCCGGGGTGGAGCGGGGCCGGATCACCCGGGAGTTCGCGGCGCTGAATGAGCGCCTGGACAAGCAGGACGTGGCGCTGGCGCAGATCAAGGCCATGCAGTGGGGCCAGATGGCGCTGGACCCGCAGATGCGCTTCGTGTGCACCAGCGATGGTCGCAACGAGCTGGTGAACAGCGCATACGCCAAAGAACTGCGCGTCGGCGAGGACGAGCTGCTGGGCTACGGCTACAAGAACCGCATCGCACCTGAGGACGAGGGGCCGTACATCGCGAAGTGGGAGCGCGCCGCGCGGGAGCACCGTCCCTTCGAGGACACGGTGACCTTCATCCGCGGCGACGGCTCGCGGTTCGTGGGCCACGTCCGCTTGGAGCCGTACCCCCGCGACATTCGAATCGGACCGGCCACCCACTGGTTCGGCGTGGTCACCAAGGTGAAAGAGGCCGCCTGATGCAGGACAAGACGAAGCAGCGCACCGCCGCCGGTGGTGTCGCAGCCGCCGTGCTGACGCTGGCCGCCGGAACCGTGGCCCTCTGGGAGGGCAACCGCCCCGACGTGTACCGGGACATCGTGGGCGTGCCCACGGTCTGCTTCGGCCACACCGGGCGGGACGTGGTGATGGGCCAGCCCCGCCGCACCCGCGAGCAATGCGACCGCCTGCTGGCCGGCGACTTGGCCCACGCCTACGCCCACGTGCAGCGCTGCATTCGCCATCCCCTGAAGCCGGAGACGGCGGCAGCCCTCACCAGCTTCGTGTTCAACGTGGGCCCGAGCGGCGTGTGCGGCTCCACCCTGCAGCGCCACGCCAACCGCGGCGAGATCGCCCAGGCCTGTGGCCAGCTGATGCGCTGGGTGTACGCCGGCGGCAAGCGGGTGAAAGGCCTGGTGAACCGCCGTCAGGCCGAGTACCGGCTGTGCATGCAGCCCCTCCAGGAGCGTGCGCCGTGATCCGGCTGTCGCCCCTGCAGATCGTCGCCGGCATCGTGCTGGTGTGCCTGCTGGTGCTGGCCGGTGTCCGGATCCACGCCTACGGCGAGGCGCGCTACGAGGCCGGCCAGGCCCAGGTGCAGGGCAAGTGGGACAAGGCCGTAGAGCGCGGCCGCACGCGGCTGGAAGAACTGCGCGCCGCGGCCAGCCAGGTCACGGTGCGTACCGAGAAGGTCTATGTGGACCGGATCAAGACCATTCGGGAGAAGGGCGATGCGATCGTGCGTAAGGTACCGGTGTTCGTGCCTGCTGGCAGCTGCGATCTGCCTGGCGGGTTCAGGCTGCTCCACGACGCGGCAGCCGGTGGTGAACCCGTTCCCGACCCCGCCGACATCCCTGATGCAGCGCCCGTCCCCGCTCAAGAAGCTGCCGCCACCGTCACCGGCAACTACTCGACCTGCCAGCAGACCTCGCAGCAGCTCGTGAGCCTGCAGGACTGGGTGCGTCAGCAGTGCAAGGCGAACCCGCCGGCCGAGGGCTGCGGCTCGTGATTCGTGTTCGCGTCCTTGCAGTGGCCATCGCTGCGGCCTTGGCCGACACGCGCGCAGCGGCAGAGCGCGCCACGGGGCAGCCGACCGAGGCGAAACTGAACGAAATGGTGCCCATTCAGGAAACGGCGGGGGCCCCTGACGGTTCAGGTCCGGACCGGGGGTAATTCGGACCCCGGTTCTCGACCGTTTTTCGGCCTCCTAGGCGGCCACCACCGGGCGAATCTGCGCACTTAGGCCCCTGAATCCGCGATTCCGGGTGGCCGAACCGAGGAAATGACGTGGCAGGGAAGGTGACAGCGCTTCGCGGTCCGATGACCGCGTCGATGCGAAGGCTGGCTGAGGAGTTCGGGTTGTCCAGGGACACCGTGGCGCGGCGGATTCGCGACGCGGGGATCAAGCCCCACGGTGAGGATGGCGGATACCCGGTCTACCGCCTTCGCGACGTGGCTTCTGTGCTGGTAGACGGCGCGGCGGTCGACCCAGAGGGCAACACCGACCCGGATCGGCTGCCGCCCGAGAAGCGCCGCGCGTGGTTCCAGTCCGAGCACGAGCGGATGAACCTGGAGGCGAAGGCCGGGAAACTGGTGCCGGCGCTGGAGCACGAGCGCGACGTGGCGCGGGTATTGGGTGCGGTGGTCCAGACCTTCGAAACGCTGCCCGACATCTTGGAGCGCGACGAGGCGCTGGAGCCGCACCAGGTGCAGCGCCTGCAGGAAATCCTCGACGCGCGGCGCTTGGAGCTGTTCGAAGGGCTGACGGCAGAGGACGAAGATGCACGCCTCTGCGCGTGAGATCACGCGGGAGGTCGCGGAGATGGTGCGGCCGCCGCGGCGCATGCAGGTCTGTGACTCGATCCGCCGCGCGATGAAGGTCGTGGGCAGCGACGGCACGGCGAAGGACTGGGATCCGACGCTGACGCCCTACATGGTGCAGCCCACCAACCTCACGTCGAGCCGGTTGCACGAAGCAGTGGTCTTCGTCGGCCCGGCGCGCTCTGGAAAGACGATCGCGCTGGTCGATGGCGTGCTCAGCTACACGATCGCGGACGATCCGGCGGACACGCTGATCATCCAGACCAACAAGGACCAGGCGGAGGACTTCAGCAAGACCCGGATCAATCGGACCATCCGGTTCAGCCCCGAGCTGAAGGCGCGGCTCAGCCCTCGTGCGCACGACGACAACGTGCTCATGAAGTTCTTCCGCACCGGCATGGCGCTGCGCATGGGTTGGCCGTCGATCGCGGTGCTGTCGGGCAAGGACGTGAAGCGCGTCCTGATGACCGACGTGGACAACTTCACCGGCGACCTCAGCATCGACGAGGCCTTCGGCTTGGCGCTGAAGCGCGTGCAGACGTTCATGTCGTCCGGCGTGTGCGTGGCCGAATCCAGTCCGGCGCGCGACTACGCGGATGCCAGCTGGAAGCCGAGCACGCGGCACGAGGCGCCGCCAGCGCCGGGGATCGTGGCGCTGTACAACCGCGGCGACCGGCGCCGTTGGTACTGGCCCTGCATGGAGTGCGGCGACTACTTCCAGGCCAAGCCTGGTGTGGAGCTCTTCGCGCTACCGCCACACGACGAGCTGGTGGAGCGAGTCAAGGTGGACGACCTGTACCGGATGGCGCAGCTGCTGGCGCAGGTGACGTGTCCGGCGTGCGGCGTCTCGCTGGAGCATCGGTGGAAGCGCGAGATGAACGGGCGTGGCACCTGGGCCGGGGAGCTCCAGGCGGTCGAGCGGGACGGATCCCTCACAGGTGAGCTGCCCGTGTCGCGGATCGCGAGTTTCTACCTCGGCGGCGTGGCGGCGGCGTACCAGAGCTGGGAGTCGCTTCTCGAGCGGTACCTGCAGGCGCTGAAGACGTACGCGCTGACGGGTGAGCAGAAGCCGTTGCGGACCACCGTTAACGTCGACCAGGCGCTGCCGTTTCTGCCGATGGGCGCGCGGTCGGCGCGGGAGGTTTCGGACCTGCAGCAGCGCAAGGAGCGGGACACGATGCCGGACGTGGTGCCAGAGGGAGTCCGCTTCCTGTCGGCCACCGTGGACGTACAAGGGAACCGGTTCGTGGTGCAGGTCATGGGCTGGGGACCGTCGGCAGACGGTGTGGGCGCGGAGCGGTGGTTCGTCGACGGCTACGCGCTCAAGACCTCGCGCCGCAGCGACGGCGCCGGGAACTTCCTGCCGCTGGAACCCGCCGCGTACTTGGAGGACTGGTCTCGGATCACGGAGCACGTGGTGCAGCGCCGCTACCCGCTTGCGGATGGCAGCGGCCGCACGATGCCCATCAAGTTCGTCGCGATCGACTCACAGGGTCAGGACGGTACGGCGCCGCGCGCGCTGGACTACTGGCGCGGGCTGCGCGCCGCGGGCTTGGCCAACAACGTTCGACTGCTGAAGGGCGAGGCCAACAAGAACGCGCCGCTGCTGCGCGAGGGCTTCCCGGACGCGCGCAAGCGTTCGGACAGGCACTCGGGCGCGGTCGGGGACGTGCCGATGCTCTTCCTCAACACGGACCGCTTCAAGGACATGGTGGCGGCGAACCTGGCGCGAGAAGAGCCGGGGCCGGGCTACTACCACCTGCCAGGCTGGTTGCCCGACAGCTTCCTGCGCGAGCTGACGGCGGAGAACCGCACGGCGAGCGGGTGGGTGCGACAGGGCGGGCGCCGGAATGAGCAATTCGACTTGGCCAGCTACAACGAGGCGCTGGGCGTGAAGCTGCGTGTCGGCGCGATCAACTGGAACACGCCGCCGAGCTGGGCGGCACCGTGGGACCTCAACCCGGACGTGCGAGCGGACGACGAGCCCGATGCGCCACAGCCGCGCGTGAGCCGCCGGCCGCGCGTCATTCGAAGCAAGTATTTGGGACGCTGATATGGCATTCACTGCAGACGATCTGACGGCTCTGGACGAGGCGCTCAAGGCCGGCGTGCGCCGTGTGCAGTACCGCGATCGCACGGTGGAGTACCAGTCGGTGAAGGACATGATCGCGGCTCGTAACGTGATCAAGGCCGAGATCGAGGGCGCGCCCGCCGCGCCGCGCCGCAGCCGGATCTTCCGATTGTTCCAGCAGGGCAGGGGATAGGCCCATGTTCGAAGGCAACACGCTGCCGGCGCATGCCCAAGCGTCGGTGGAGAGCCGGCGCACGCGCATGTGGCGCGCCTCCACCGGCGGGCCGAACACGCTGAATCTGGCGGGTCTGTCCACGATCCGGGCCCGCGCGCGCGACCAGGTGCGCAACAACCCTTGGGGGGCTGCCGCGCAGGACAAGCTGGCTGCCAACGGCATCGCCACGGGCATCCAGGCGAAGGGGCTTTACGGCACTGCCGAGTACCGCGAGATCGAGGCGCGGTTGTGGAAGCGCTGGATGGCGGTCTGCGACGCGGACTGGGTCTGTGATGGGTACGCGCTGCAGGCGCTGGCGTGGCGCGAGTGGAAGGAAGCGGGCGAATGCTTCGTGCGCTTCCGCGCGCGCCGCGCCGCCGATGGCCTGCCGGTGCCGCTGCAGGTTCAGATCATCGAGGCGGAGCAATGCCCGGCCGACCTGTACACGCTGGCCAGCAACGGAAACGCCGTGCGCGCCGGCATCGAGTTCGACGCGATCGGGCGCCGGGTGGCGTACTGGATGTATCGCGAGCACCCCGGCGACCAGACCCTCAGCCTTGGCGGCAACGAGCTGGTGCGTGTTCCGGCGGACCAGGTGGAGCACGTCTACCAGCCGAAGCGCGCAGGCCAGATTCGCGGCGTGCCGGACGTGACGCCCGCGCTGCTGAGGATGTTCCACCTCGACCGTTTCAGCGACAACGTGCTCGAGCGGCAGGCCATCGCCAACCTGTTCGCAGGCTTCTACGTCGAGGGCGCGCCAGAGTTTGGCGATGACCCGGCTGACCTGGCCAGCGCCGCCCCGGGCCAAGGTGAGCCGGCCATGGATGGCGCCGAGGTGATCGGCCTCGAGCCGGGCACGATGCAGCAGCTGCCGCGCGGAGTGAACGTCAAGTTCAGCGATCCGCCCGACGCCGGCTCGAACTACAGCGATTTCATGCGCAACGGCCTCATGGCCATCGCCGCGACGATGGGCGTGCCGTACGAGGTGCTGACAGGCGACCTGCGCAACGTGTCAGACCGCGCGCTGCGCCTGATCCTCAATGAGTTCCGGCGCCTCACCGAGATGTGGCAGTGGCTGACCTTCATCCCGCGCTTCCTGCAGCCGCTGCGGCAGCGCTACCTGGATGCAGCAGTACTCGCCGGCGCACTCGACATCCCCGGCTACAGCGAGATCCGCGAGGACGTGGCCGAAACGCTCTGGGTTCCGCAGGGCTGGCCGTACAGCCATCCGGTGCAGGACGTGGATGCCGACATCAAGGCCGTCCGCGCTGGCCTGCAGTCGCGGAGCAGCACTGTGCTGTCCCGCGGCGAGGACCCCGACCAGGTCGAGGCCGAGATCGTCGCCGACAACCAACGCGCCGACGCGAGCGGGCTGGTCTTCACCAGCGACGCACGTCGCACCGATTCCTCGGGCAAGGCGCAGGCCGACCCCGAACCTGAAACCTCCGAAGGAGATTGATCATGGCGAAGTCGCCGAGCCTGCTGTCCCGCCTCACGGGACGCAGCAAGCATCCTGTCGTCTCGAGCTTGGCGGTCGCGGCGCTCAACCGGCCGCTGCTCGCGTACCCGGCGATGGCGGAATCCATCATCGCCGGATATCTCACCGGCGCGGTTACGAGCGCAGATACGGTGCTGGCTGCTGAGCGCATGCAGTTCAGCGCCGGCACCGGGCGGGTCGCGGCGATTCCCAGCGACCACGACGACATCTCGCAGCCTGCAACGGCGGAAGTGCGCCGCATCGGCGTGATCAACATCTCCGGCGCGCTGGTCAACCGCCCGATGCCCGGCGCGAGCGGCCCGGGGCCGGCCAGTTACGCGGGGATCCGCGCTCACCTGGACGACATGCTCGACGACGACAGCGTGTCGTCGATCGTGCTCCGCATCGAGTCGCCGGGCGGGATGGTGTCTGGCTGCTTCGACCTCAGCGACTACATCTTCGAGTCGCGCGGACGCAAGCCGCTGTATGCGCTGGTCGACGACTACGCCTACTCCGCGGCCTACGCGATCGCCGCGGCCTGCGACGAGGTCTGGGTGAGTCGCACCGGTGGCGTGGGGAGCGTGGGCGCCTGCGCCTTCCATGAGGAATTCAGCGGCTGGAACGCGAAGGTGGGCCGCAAGGTCACCGCGGTCTTCGCGGGCGAGCGCAAGATCGACTTCAGCACAGACTTTCCTCTGCAGGAAGGTGCCCAGTCCTGGCTGCAGGCAAGCGTCGACGCGGCGCGCGACAGCTTCGTGGAGGCCGTGGCCAAGTACCGCGGGATGGAGCCGGATACGGTGCGCGCGACCGAGGCCGGCCTGTTCGAAGGCCAAGCCGGCATTGCCGTCGGCTTCGCCACGCACCTGGGCACCTGGCACGACCTCATGGCAAAGCTGGGCGCGCCGGAGGCAGACGGCTCGGAGCTGCCCGGCGACGGCGCGGAGGACGGCGCGGAAGCGAGTGCGCCGCAGGCGCTGCCCGAAGCGGGTGCTGTCGTCGCCGACCTGAAGGTCGAACTGGATCCCCAGCAGGCCCAGCAGCTGGCGCGTGGCCAGGCACTCGCAACCGTCATGGAGTCCGCGCTCCCCGCGGACGTCTCGATGGCGGTGTGCGCCACGCTCGAAGCGGTCGATGACGTCTCCGAGCGCATCGCGTACGCCAGCCAGGTCGTGGACCTGTGCAAGACCGCCAACGCCGCTACGCGCGCCGCGGCGTTCGTGAAGACCAAGACCCCCATCGAGCAGGTGCGCTCTGCGCTCGTCGAGGCGAAAGCCGACGAGAGCGACAACGTGACCCTGCAGACCACCCTTCCTGCCGACACGGCTGCGAAGTCGAACCAGGCCGCCGGCCTGGACCCTCAAGCCATCTACGCAAAGAGAGGTAACTGAGATGGATGTGACCCTTCCCGGCGTCCGAAACGCCGAATTCCTGCTCGCCGAGGCCAATGGCGAGCGCAGTCGTTCCCTGTTCGAGATCCCGGCCGCGTCAGGCTCGCTCATCGCCGGCACGATCCTGAAAGCCGATGGTGCGCCGCTGCTACTGGCCGCGGATGTCGCCACGGCGGTCGGTGTGCTGTACGGCGCCGTCGACGCGACCGATGCCGCGCAGAAGGCGGCCGTCATCGCCAAGGACGCGGAAGTGCACGGTGAACTGCTGGCATGGCCCGCCGGCTTCACCGACGCCAACAAGCTCGCCGTCGCCGATGCCCTGGAAAACAAGGGAATCATCGTGCGCTGGACCCAGCGCCCGGTCGGCCTGCTCAACGACGAGCCGCTCAGCGACGGTTGATCGCCAACGCAACCCGCAGTTTCGTTCGCCACCCTGAGCCCCGCCTAGTGCGGGGTTTCTCATGTCCACAATCGGGAGACCCCAAATGGACCTCGCAACACTGCTTGCCCTGGGCGCGCTCAGCATCGAAAGTCTGACCGCCGACATCAACAGCCTGCCGTTCACGCCCACGCGCATCGGCGCGATGAACCTGTTCGAAGAGCAGGGCATCGAGACCACCGTAGCGCTGGTCGGCATCAACGGCGACAAGCTGACCCTCGTGCCGGCCGTGCCGCGCGGCGCGCCCAGCCAGCCGAAGGCCGTCACGCCCAAGAACGCGAAGGCGTTCATGGTGCCGCACCTGCCGCAGCGCTCGACCGTCATGGCCGACAGCCTGCAGGGTGCGCGTTCGTTCGGCACCAACGGCGAAGGCGAGGCGGACGCCGCTGCCAAGCGCATCACCGCACTCAACGTCATCCACCGCCGCGACCTGGACTACACCATCGAGTACCACCGCCTCGGTGCCATCAAGGGCAGCATCCTCGATGCCGACGGCAGCGAGCTGTTCGACCTCTACGACGAGTTCGGTGTGGTGCAGCCCACGCAGGCGATGGCGCTGGGCACCGACGCCACCAAGGTCCGCACCAACCTCATGGCGGGCAAGCGGAAGATCGAGACCGCGCTGGGCGGCCTGCGGGCGAACGGCTACCACGCCTTCGTCGGCAGTGCGTTCATGGACAAGCTCGTCGATCACCCGAACGTGATCAAGGCGTACGAGCGCTGGCAGGAAGGTGCCAAGCTCCGCAGCGACAACCGGACCGGGTTCGAGTTCGGCGGCGTCGTCTTCGAAGAGTACGAGGGCAGCAATGGCGGCACGCCGCTGATCGACCCGAACGAGGGCTATCTGTTCCCCATCGGCATCCCGGGCATGTTCATCACCCGGTTCGCCCCGGCGGACTACATCGAGACCGTCAACACGCGTGGTCTGCCGTACTACAGCAAGACGGAAGCGATGGAGTTCAACAAGGGCGTCAAGCTCGAGTCGCAGTCCAACCCGCTGAACCTCAACACCCGCCCGGGTGCGGTGGTCAAGCTCACCACCAACTGAGCGAAGGGGGCCGGTACGCCGGCCCCCGCTGCCTAGCCATGATCAAGACCGAAGTGGATCCCGGGAACGTCCTTTCTCGGGACTTCACCGAGCTCGAACGGAAGAACCTGCCGTTCGCAACGCTGCAGGCCGTCAACGCCACAGCGTTTGCCACGCGCGAGGAATGGAAGCGCGTCATGCCGCGCGTGTTCGATCGGCCCACGGCGCTCACGCTGAACGCCGTGCTCTACAAGAAGGCGACGCGCGGGACGCTGGCGGCGGAGGTCTTCATCCGTGACGAGGCGTTCAAGGGCGTACCGCCGTCGCGCTACCTGCAGGCGCAGGTCTCAGGCGGCACGCGCGCGCTGAAGGGCTTCGAGAAGCGGCTGCAAGCGGCTGGCCATCTGCCGGCTGGGATGTTCGCCGTTCCCGGCCGAGGCGTGCAGCTGGATTCGTCTGGGAACATTCCACGCGGCGTGGTGACAGCTGTTCTGTCCGGCCTGAGCGCACAGCAGGACAAGTACCAGAACGTAAGCGAGGACAGCACGCGTCGCAGGCGTGCGCGGCGCAAGGCGCGCGGAGGAGAGTACTTCGCTCTCAGCCGGCGTCGAGGGAAGCTCAGCCCCGGTGTCTACGAGCGCATCAAGACCGGCTTCGGCACGGCGGTTCGCAGCGTCTTCGCCTTCGTCAGCCGGGCCAACTACCGAGAGCGCTACGACATTTTCGGCTTGGCCGAACGCACCTACGGACGCCTCTTCCCCTTCCACTTCGAGCGGGAGCTGGAGAAGGCGGTCAGCACTTCGAAATTCCGAGGGAAGGCATGAGCCAGGCCGATGCACTGCGGCGGATGGACGCCGCGATTCTGGGCCCGCTCAGACGAGCTGGCCTGGCCGACACGCCCGTGTTCCGAGCAAAGGGTATTTCGCAGGCGCTTCCGGGAACGCCGTGCGATGCCTACATCGATCGCGACGTGCGGCTCTACGGCGACGACGAGGCCGAGGTGGCCACGGTGCACACGGTGGTCACGCTGTTCTTCGCACAGGTCACGCCCGAGCGCGGGGCGACTGTCACGGTCGGAGCCGAGATCTTCAAGTTGGACGCCGAGGTCACCCACGACGAATCGAGCGCGCGCTGGGTGGTAGTGGCATGAGCGCACGCATGCAGCTTGTCGAGGCGATGGCGGTGTGCCTGCAAAGCATCTCCACGCCCGGCTACAACACGAACGCGGGCGCATGGGTTACCACGGAGCCGGGCCAGGTGGAAGACGAGGCGCCGGGCGTGGTCGCGGTGGTCTTCGAGAGGCAAAGCCGCCCGACCGACCCTGCAGTGCAGAGGACCCACCGTCTGACGACGGTCGCGGTGGTGGTGAAGCTGCCGCACGACCAGGACCAAGCGCAGGCCACGCTCGACCTCGCCATTGAGGACGTGGAGCGCGCGCTCGATAACCGCCAGACGCAGTACCCCCAAGGCATCAGCCATCCGCGATGGCTGGAAACCCTGCCGATCCCCGCCGAGAAGGGCATGGGCTGGATCGGCGCACTTCTCCGCTACGAGGCGCACGTGCCCGCGCCGCGTCGCAACCCCTGACCAACACAGCCGCCCCGCGGCAACAACGGAGACCGCCACCATGGCCGAAGACTACAGCTATCTGGGCGCCGGCAAGTTCAAGATCCGCGAGTACGGGTCCGCCGCGCCCTTCGTCGAAGTGGGCAACTGCTCGAAGCTCGACCTCGCACCCCAAACCGAAGAGAAGTCGCTGCCGAACTACACCGAGCCCGGTGGCGGCACGCAGAACTCGGTGGAGCGGGTGACCGGCGTGGAGATCGCCTACACCTTCCACGACTACTCGCCCGAGAACTTCGCGCGTGCGCTGCGCGGCATCGCCACCAAGGAGGTGGCGGGCAACGTGGCCGCCGAGGCCGTGGTCGCCTACGAGGGCGGATCGACGCCGCTGACCAAGATTCCCCTGGCGATCACCTCGGTGGAGCCCGTGGGCGGTGGCACGCCGTATGAGGAGGGCGAAGACTACGAGCTCTCGCCGGAAGGCATCCTCATCCCCGACGGCTCGGCAATCCCGGCGCCGATCGCCGGTGCGCCGAACATCGAGGTCGCCTACACCTACGCCGCGCAGACGCGCGTCGAGGCCATGGTCACCTCGTCCAAGCAGTACGAAGGCATCTTCGTCGGTCTCAACGAGGCGCGCAGCGGCAAGCCCGTGATCGTGCATGTGCACAAGTTCAACGGCGGCCTGCTGCAGACCATGTCGCTGATCGGCGAGGACTACGGCGCCGGCGAGGTGACCAGCAAGGTGCTGATGGATGGCACCAAGCAGGGCGCCGGCATCTCCAAGTACTTCCACGTGAAGATGGTCGACTGATGGAAAACGTCGACGCTCTGGGACCGGCCGCCATGCCGGTCCCTTTTCATGCCGGGACGATTGACGTCCTGCCGATCGAGGTCGGGCAGATTCCTGCGGTCATCCGCAAGGCTCGTCCGGTGATCGCATCGATCCTCGACCTGGAGAACTTGCCGGAGGACGGGAACGACGGCGCGATGGTCGATCTTGCGCTCGACATGATCGAGCAGCACGGCGACGCGGTGTTCGAGAGCATCGCACTGCTGATCGGACGAGAGGCGAGCGAAGTCAAGAAGCTCAACATCGGCCAATTCGTTGTGCTCGCGAAGTCCGTGTTCGAGGTGAACCGGGATTTTTTCAGGGACCACCTCGCACCTCTGCTGGCCCGGGTGCGGGGAAGCGCGGAAAGTCCGAGTACTGGGGCTGGGAAGACAGCCTCGACTTCCTGATCGCGCACGGGCACAGCTTCAGCGACATCAAGCACTACACGCTCGCCCAGGTCCGCCTCTTCTCGCAGGCGGCGGACCGCCGGTACCGCCGTGAGTACCGCGACCAGGTCGTCGGCATGCGCGCGGCTTCGCAGTACAAACCGCCTGACTTCAAGGCCTTCATGAAGAAGCTCGATGGCTAACCCCCAGACGAATCTGCGTGTCCGGATTTCGGCCGACTTGGCCGACATCAAGCAGGGCCTCGGCTTGCTGCGGGGTGAACTTGCGTCGGTGAAGAAGCAGGCCGCTGCCGCGATGCCCAACCTGGGCGGCAACGCAGCTATCGCGGGCGTGCGCCGCCTGCGCGCCGAGGTGGCCGGGCTGGCGGCAACGTATCTGTCGATGGCCGGCGCGAAGGTGCTCACGGGCATGGCCGACGAGGCCGCACTGCTGCGCGGACGCGTGCGTCAGGCGAAGGGCGATTACGAGGCGATTCTGGCAGTCGCTCAGGAGACCCGGAGCGGCCTGTCCGCCACGGTGGACTTGTACGCGCGCGTGGAGCGCAGCACGCGCGGACAGATCAAGAACCAAGGCGATCTGCTCACGCTCACGAAGGCGGTTAACCAAGCCATCCAGCTATCCTACTCGGGTACCGCGTCCGGAGAGGCTGCCATCCTGCAGCTCGGTCAAGCACTGGGCTCCGGCAAGCTCGCGGGCGATGAACTTAAGAGCCTGCGCGAGAACGCGCCGCGCCTGGCGCAGGCGATTGCCGACGGCATGAAGGTCGCCGTCGGTTCGCTAGTGGAACTCGGTGCCAATGGCAAGTTGACCACTGAAGTGGTCACGAAGGCGCTGATCTCTCAAGCGGGAGCGCTGGAGAAGGAATACGGCGCTGTTCCGATCACGATCGGGGCCGCACTGACCCAGATCCGCAACTCTCTCCTGGACTACATAGGGGACCAAGACGAGGCGACGGGCGCCAGTCGACGGTTCGCCCAGACCCTGCAGTCGATCGCGCGCGACCTGCCGCGATACCTAGACCCGCTGCTTCAGGCGGTCACGCTGCTGATTAAGAACCTGGACGTGCTGATCGTGTACCTCGGCGTGCGCCTGGCCGGCGGTGCCGTCGCGGCAGCCGTAGCTGGGTTCGCGCGGCTGGTAGCGATTATCAAGGCGGCACAGGGCGCGACGGTCACGCTTCGCGTCGCGCTGCTGGCGTTGGGCGGACCCGTGGGCATCGTCATCGCAGGACTGGCAGCCGCACTCTTCCTGCTCTACAAGCGCACCGACGAAGCGACGCAGGCCGCAGAGGCGCACACAGCGGCACTCGCCGAGAACTCGCAGTTGGCGAAGCAGAGCGCCCAGGCCGCCTACGAAGAGGCGCGCGCCAAGCGCGCCCAGGCTATCGAGACGCTCAAGGCCGCACAGGCGATCCTGGAAGAGCGCCGGGCGCGCTTCGCCGAACAGAACACCAGCCGCACGGCGCGCGGCGGCGACCGCGGTGATGCCGCAGCATTCGCATCGACCAACGCGCTGGTCCAGCAGCAGGCGAAGGTGGAGCAGTCCCAGAAGCAGCTGGACGACTGGACCAAGCGCCTCATCGGCCTGCAGCTGGAGATCCAGCAGACCGAGATCGCCGGCAGCGGCGCGGCGGTTGGTGCCACTGCGGCGGCGACCGGCGGTGCCGAAAAAGCGGCCAAGGCCGTGCGGGGTGTGGTCGACCAAGCTGCATTGGCGCGCGACGAGGTCGCCGGTCTGCTGGAAGCGCTCGAGGACCTGTACGCCCGCAGTGGGATCAGCATCGCGGAGTACTACCGCCAGAAGCTCGCGCTGCAGCAGGCGGACATCGATGCGCAGCTGCGCCAGCAGCAGGCCGAGGCGAAGACTGCCACTACCAGCGAGCAGCAGTCCAAGGCCTTGACCGAGATTGCGAAGCTACAGCGCGAGCGCGCGCGGCTCGGAGTTGCGGGTGCGCAGGCGCAGAAGGACGCGGAGGAGGCACTGGCCAAGGACCTCGGCGAGGTCCAGATCCGCCTGCTCGAGAACGAAGGTCAGATTGGCCGGGCGCGCCGCGCGCAGCTGGAAGGCGAGTTCCTCGAACTGAAGCGTCGGCTGCTGGCCGAGGGCGACGAGACTGGCTTGGCGCTGGTCAACAAGCTGATCAATGTCGAGGCTGCCAAGGGCCAGCTCGACCAGTTCGAAGCAGAGATGGCGCGCGTGCTGAGCACCCTGCAGGCGACAGAGTCCTCGGTCTCAGCGCAGCAGCAGGCCGGTCTCCTGGGCGTCATCGACAGCGAGCGCCGCCTGAAGGACGAGCGCCGCGGCTCCATCGAACAGCTGATCGAACTGCGACAGCGCGCCATTGAGTTCCTGGCGACGCTCCGCGCCAACAGCCCGGAAGCGCAGCAGGTCATCAACTTCCTGCAGCAGCTCAACGGCAACATCGCCGGCGTTACGTCATCGATGCAGCGGCTTCGTCAGCAGGCTGCTGACGCCGCGATCGACAGCGTCACGACGCTGTTCATGGACTTGGCATCTGGCACCAAGAGCGCTGGCGCTGCGCTGCGCGACTTCGTGCGCGGCTTCGCACTGGCCATGCTCCAGATCGCGGCGCGTGCGCTGGCCACCTATCTCGTCCTGCAATTGCTGGATGCCATCTACCCGGGACTGGGTAAGGCAACCGCCGCAGGTATGAGCGTCGGCACTCGCCACAGCGGCGGCCTAGCTGGCGATGGCGGCGTGCGGCGCAATGTCAGCCCGCTCCTGTTCGGCAACGCGCCTCGTTACCACGCGGGCGGCATCGCGGGTCTCGCTCCCGACGAGGTGCCTGCGATCCTGCAGCGGGGCGAAGAAGTACTGACGCGCGAAGACCCACGGCACCGCAACAACGGCGGCGGAGGGCAAGGTCAGGTCATCGTGAAGCAGCCGATCTTGGCGCTGGGAGACCGCGCTTTCGCGGACGCGCTGTCGAGTGCGGCCGGCGTGCAGGAAGTGATCGTCGGCATCGTGGAGCAGAACTGGACGAGGCTGAACGGTGCTGCCCGGTAACGCTGTGGCTTGGCCGTTCGCCGCTGGAGGCGCCGTCTCGGAGCGGCTGCAGTGGCTCACCGACGGCATGGATCCGGTGCGAGGCATGGAAGCGACGCGCCAGCTGCGCGACACGCCCATGGTGGTGCTGGAATTCGACGGGCTGGAAAGCGCCACCACCCGGCGCTGGATGGAAAACCTCGTTTCCAGGCACGGTGCGGGGTTGTGGCATGCCCCACTCCTGGCGGATGCCACGGCGCTCACTGGACCTGCAAATGCAGGCGGCACCGAGCTGCAGGTCGACACCGCGCAACGCCGTTTCCTGGTGGGCGGCAATGCGCTGCTGAGCCATCCCGATGACCCGCGCCTCTCCCAGGTGGTGGAGATCAGCAGCGTCGCCGGCGACGGCTTGACGCTTGTCGGCGGCCTTGCCCGCGCCTGGCCTGCGGGCAGCATGCTGGTCCCGACGGCTGGCGCATACCTCGACAGCCCGCCGCAGCTCTCGCGCTTCACGGGCGACGATGCGCCGTACTCCGTCGCGTTTCGCCTGGCGCATCCGCAGCCCTGGCCAGCAAGCTTCGGCGCGGTCAGCTATCGGGGCCTGCCGGTGCTTAGTGTGCCGGTGTTCTGGACGCAGGACCCGATCTACACACCGGCCCGTGCCTTGCGCAGGGTGGAAGACCAGATCGGCCCGGTGCGCGTGCTGGACGCCGCGGGCATTCCGCTGCCCGACATTTCGTTCGAAGCGACCATGGTCAGCGCCGGAGAGATTGCCGCGCACCGCAGCCTGCTGTACGCCCTGGCCGGCCGTAACCACCCGATCTGGGTGCCGTCCTTCGCGCACGATTTCCGCGTGCAGTCCGTCGCGTCCACGACGCTGCTGGACGTGGAGTGGAGCGGTTTCTCGCAAGGACCGCTCCAGGCCAACCGGTGCGATATCCGCATCGTGCGACGTGGTCAGCCGGACCTGTACCGGAGGATCTTGGCCGCGGCCGAGGTTGACGAAGACACCGAGCGCCTGGCGCTCGACGCGGCACTGCCGGACGCGCTGGTGGCAGCTGACATCGTATCGGTGAGCTTCATGGCGCTGTGTCGCCAGGGCAGCGACGTGAACGTGCTGCGCGTCTGGTCGCACGGGGTCGTGCAATCCCAGTTGTCCTTCCAGGGCTGCAACCATGGCCTTTGACGACCTCGAGCGCAGCCGGTGGCTGGGAAAACCGGTCCACCTGTTCCAGTTCATTCGGCAGGGCACGGTGTTGCGCTTCGCCAACGCGGAGCGCGACATGGTGGTGGGCGGCTTCACCTACGTGGCGGCGCAGATCGCGCGCAGCGAGATCCGGCAGACGGTGGAACGCGCCAAGGATGCGTTGCGAATCACCGTGGCGCACTTCCTGGATCCAGACCCGCCAGCGGAGGGATACCCGGCTACGCAAGCCTTGGGTGCATGGTGGCGGCCGTACATCCCATCGGATCCTGTGCGCGTGATCTGCCTCGCCACGCATCGTGGCCTGGATGAGCCGCCCGTGGTGGAGTGGATGGGCTGGGCCGTGCAGCCCGAGTTCGAAGACACACAGCTCGTTCTCACGTGCGACAGCAACGCGCCTGCGGGCGAATCCCGCAACCAAGGCGCGAAGTGGCAGCGCGGCTGCTGGAAAGCCGTCTTCTCCACGGGCATCCGTGGCTGCAACCTGGACCCGGTGCCTCTGACCGTGGCCGGCGACCTGAGCGACGTTGACGGCCTGACGCTGAACTCACCGGCCTTCGCGGACTCCGATTTCCCGCTCGCGGGCGGGACCCTGTACTGGGAGCGCGCCAACGGTATCGTCGAAGAGCGCGCCATCATGGCGCACGCCGGCGACCAGGTGCAGATCCTGTACGGCGGGCACGAGCTCGAGACCGGGACCGCCGTCACCGCGCTGCCAGGTTGCGCACAGAACTGGGCAGCATGCGATGCGCGTGGCAACACCGTTCACTACGGCGGCGCCATCTACAAGCCGGTGAAGGACCCGGTCGGCTCGGTGTCGATGTCATGGGGCTGATCGCTTTCCTGCGGCGGCGCGCGTACGTGCTGCGGTGGCGCCTTCGCTACTGGTACCTAGACACCGAGCCCGGGCAGCGCTTCCGTTTCGCTTGCTTCATCGTTGCGCTGCTGGTGTGCGTCGCTGACGTCGTGTGGATGCTCGCCGCCGTCACTGAGCCAGCTCAAGGCGCGCCGGCGCACGCGATAGCTGACTGGATCATCTACCTGATCATCCTGATCATCTCCGCGCTGATCTCCTACGCGATGCGGCCCAAGCCGGAGAACGCGAAGCCCCAGCAAATCGAGTCGCCGAGCACGCAGGACGGCACGCCAGTGAAGGATGTCTTCGGCACCGTGTGGATCGACCACGATGAGAGCTTCCTGCTGGCGTGGAAGATCGTCGGGCGCGATCCGATCCGATCGAAGGGCGGGAAGTGATGGCCATGGTTGTCACCACGCGCCACCTCTTCACGATTCCTGGCTTCAGCAAGCGGCCAGGCTTCTGCCGCGGGCAGTCCAGGGAGTGGGCACGCCGGCACGGCATCGACTGGCAGGACTTCGTCCACAACGGTATCGATGCGGCGCAGCTCGAGGCGACGGGCGACGGCTTGGCGCTCGCGGTCGTGGACTGGGCGCGCAGGTGCGCCGCACAGGAGCAGGGCCATGGGTAAGAGCAGTTCGGTCGTCACCGGGTACCACTACCGGCCGGCCTTCCACCAAGGCCTTTGCCGCGGTCCGATCGACGCGTACTTGGAGTGGCGGGTCGCCGACAAGACCGCGTGGAGCGGCGAGCTCACCGCCAGCGGGCAGATCACCATCGCCGCGCCCTTCCTGTTCGGTGGCCCGAAGGACCAGGGTGGCGTGGAAGGCGCCCTGGAGCTGATGTTCGGCGAGGCGGATCAGGAGCCCAACAGCTACCTGGCCAGCACCTTCGGCCCGCAGCAGCCTGCTTGGCGTGGCTTGGCCACCATGGTCTTCAAGGGTGGGCGCTACGGGGCCAACAACCCGTACGCGCAGACCAACAGCTCCAAGGTCACCAAGATCAAGCAAGGCTGGGACAGTGGCGAGTGCTGGTACGAGGAGCGCGCGGCGATCCCGATGGCGCTGGGTGAGGTGCTGTCGCTGGGCCCGGATTCGCCAGGTTGGCGGTACCGCATTGGTCCCGGCAGCGACGACTACATCGACCCAGCCTACGACGACAGCGACTGGGATATCGGAAGTGCCCCGTTCGCAAGCGCGACCGGTCATCCCTACGTTTCGCAAGGCGGGTATCCCGACGAGGTGGGCACCGTCTGGCCAATCGGGAGCACGATCTGGGTAAGGCGCCGCTTCAATATCCCGAATCCCTTCAGCTTCGCGCTGGAGATATTCGTCGACAACTATGCGACGGTCTGGGTCAACGGCAACCTGGTGCTGCCTCGCGTGGGCAGTACGCTCGAGCCGAGCGATGCCGCGTTCCGGCACCCGATCTCGATTCCACAGGAGGTGTTGCTCCCGGGCGACAATGTGATCGTGCTCAAGGCCGAAGACGAAGGCATCAGAACGTACGCGGCGTTCAAGATCACCAGCCAGCTGGGCGGCCTCTTCGGTATGAACCCGGCGCACGCGCTGGTGTATTCGCGCACGGACAGCGAACGGGGCAGGGAGCCGTTCGAAGGAATCAACGAGGCGAGCCTCACGCTCGCAGCAGACACGCTCTTCGGCGAAGGCTTCGGCATCTGCACGATGTACGACCCAGCCAATGAGAGCGTGGAGGAGTTCGAGGGCCGGATCTGCCGCGTGATCGGTGCGAGCTTCGAGCGCAGCGTCCTGGACGGGCGGTGGTACCTCGACTTGGCGAGGCAGGACTACGAGCTCGACGAACTCCCGATCCTGACAGATGACGACATCCTCGACTTCCGCGAACAGCCGACAACGCTTGACCGGGCAGTCAACAGCCTGAGCGTCCGGTACTTCGACGTGCAGCGCAAAGAGTCCGTGGTGACGCCGGCCGTGCGCGCCCTTGGGCTGGTGCGGCAGTTCGGCGAGATCCACGAGACGCTCGATTTTCCGGAGATCCCGGTGGGCTCGCTGGCACTGCGGGTGGCGGAACGCGAGTTGCGCGCGCGCGTGACGCCAACGCGAGGCTTCCGGCTGGTCACCACGCCCGAAACCTACGCCTGGCGCCGCGGGCAGCGCTTCCGGCTGCAGTCGGTGAAGCGGGGCATCGCCGACATGGTCTGCATACTGGGGCAGAAAGAACGCGGCACGCTTAAGAGCGGCGCCATCAACCTGGTGGCCACGCAGGACATCTACGGCCTGCCAGACGCCAGCTACGTCGAGATTGAGCCGGGCGTTGACCCCAACCCCGTCCGGCGCCCCGAACCCATCGCACCGCAGCGCGCCGACGAGGTGCCGTACGTCGAGCTGGCCGCGCGCTTGCCGCGCGCCGAGTTCGCCGCGCTGCCGCCGGACGTCGGGTTCGTGATGGGCACGGCGTCGGACCCGACCGCGGGCCGGGATTTCACGATGGTCGTGGCCCCAGAAGGTGGCGAGTTTGACCAGGCCGGGACCGGATACTGGTGCCCGACGGCCACGACTGCCGCCGCGGCCGGCCGGGAACCAGGTCCCCTCGTCGTCGAGCTTGCCACCGCCTATCAGCTCGACCAGGTGCAGGTGGGCTCGGGGGCCTGGTGGGGCGACGAGCTTGTGCGCGTGGACGCAACGGATCCGGACCTGCTCACGGTGACGCTGGGGCGCGGGTGCGGTGACACGGTGCCGCAGCCGCACGTGGCGGGCAGCAGGATCTGGTTCTACGACGCCTTCGCAGCGTTTGACAGCACCGAATACACCGACGGCGAGACCGTCGACGTCAAGCTCCTGTCCAACACCGGCAGCGCGCAGCTATCCCCCCTGCTAGCGACGGCGATGCCAGTGACTCTGGATCAGCGCGCTGCGCGGCCCTACCCACCGGCAGGCCTGCAGATCAACGGAGAGGCTGAGCCAGCAACCGCAATCGGTGACCTGGTGCTCACCTGGGCACACCGCGACCGCGTGCTGCAGGCCGACCAGCTGGTCGACGACAGCATGGCCAGCATCGGGCCGGAGCCTGGCACCACCTGCACGGCGCGCTACTTCCTGGGCGGCGTGCTGCAGGGCACGCAGGCAGGTATCGCCGGTACTACGACCACCTACACGCCCGCCGGCGCCGGCCTGTGGCGCATCGAGCTGGAGTCCGTGCGCGATGGCCTGACCAGCTGGCAGATGCACGTGCGCGAGCTGGTGATTGGCGCGCCGTTGCTTGCGGAAGACGGCGCTCTGATCACCACCGAAGACGATCAACCGATCCTGATGGAGTAACGACGATGCCCCGCCTTTCCGAAATGCCGCGGCCCGGCCCGCTGACCGGCCTGGAGCTGCTACCCGCGCTGCAAGGCGGCGGCACCGACGGCAGCGTCGGCCTGCCCATTCTGCTCAACAACCCGGCCTTCGGCGGTGCCGTGCTCACGCTGCGCGCGCCCATGACCGCGGACCTTGCCGCCACCGCGGACGCCGATCCTGGCGCAGGCGCGATCCGGTGGAACAATGCGGATCCGGAAGCCGCGACGGTGCTCTACGTCGATGACCTAGACGACGACGCCGGCGATCTTGCGGCGTTGCTGGCCACGCTCCAGATTGGCGGGTTCCTGTACCTACAGGGTGCCGCCACCAGCGCCGCACGCGACAACCTGCAGAAGTGGCAGGTGACCAGCGTGGTGGAAGCGGTGGGTTACACGAAGGTCGGCGTGTCGCTGCAGGCCAGCGCCGGCACGTTCGCAGACAACGACGTGCTGGAGCTGACCCTGCAGCAACCCGCGCCGGCGCCCGGCATCGATCGCAGCACCGTGACCGCGTTGGCGGTGGTGGCCGGCGAGGTCTCGATCAACTGCGCCCTGGGCGACTACTTCACCCTGACGCCGGACGACGACGTCGACAGCTGGCTGCTGCAGAACGTGCCGCATGGCTGTTCGATCATGGTGCGATTCACGCAAGACGCGACACCGCGCGCCGTGACGTGGCCAGCGTCCTTCCGCTGGGCGGGCGGCACCGAAGGTGCGATCTCGACGGCTGCAGGCGCGGTCGATCTGCTGGCGCTCACCACGCACGACGGCGGGGCCACCTGGCTGGCCACCCTGGCCAAGGGCTTCGCGGCGTGAGCGGGATCCGTGGCCACCACGGGCTGCTGATGATCCCGGCCGCTGGCGGCGGCGGTGGCGCTGCGCTGTGGTTCTACGATGGCAGCACGCTGGACGGCTGGACCAACAACGGCTGTTCGATTGATGCGGCGCAAGGCATTCCGCTGCCCAGCCTGAGCGCGGTCGATCCAGGCGATGCGGCTCGCATCGATACCGGGGTCAGTATGGCGGGCCGCGAGCTGCGGGCACGTGTGCGTCTGCAGTCCGGCTCTGGGGCACAGCTGGCCAACCTGAAGTTTGCAGGTGCGAGCGGCGGTAACAGCAACACGTTGCGCCTCGACAACCGCGAGCTGCCCTCGGGCATCGGCGCGACCAGCAGCTGGGATGCAGGGTTTGGCCCCAGTTACGGGGCGAGTGCGCTGCCAACGCTCACGTTCCTGGACATCAAAGTGGAGATGGTGAGCGCGACGAAGTGCCTGCTCTGGATCGGCGGCGTGATCGTCGGCCTGTTCCCCTTCACAAACTACGGCACGTGGATTGGTGTCTATACCGACTCAGGCGCCAGCGCAGGTGCGTGGTACGACAGCATCGGCATCTATGAGCGGGAAAACACGGGCAGCTATTTCGACCGCTACCGGATCAACTGGACGTCAAACAATGGCGACGGCAGCTACACCAGCATCGGCGAGATGGAAGTGCTGCAGGCCGTCGACGGTACCGGCGCGGACCTGTGCAACACCAACCCGACGTGGGCACAGGGCACGGCCTTCTCCGGCGGAGCCGGTTCCGACTACAACACGCCAGCTTCGCTTTTCGACGATGCGCTCGGCGCAGATTCGGCTTACATTCGCAACGGAACGGCCGGGTTCTGCGGATTCCACTTCGTGGGACAGGTGCCGGCGCGCAGCGTGTCGATTCGCGCGCAGAACCACCCAGTAGGTGTAGGCCGCGCACCGCGCGCGTTCACGATCGATGGCTCGAACGACGGCGTGACCTGGACGACGCTGGCCTCGCCGGCAGAGCAGACCGGCTGGGCCCCCAACGAGAGGCGCGTGTTCGGCTGGTGACGCAGAATCAGACTTTTCCGATACCCCCAGCCCACAGCCCGCGCTAGCCTTCCCCCATCACGCAAGGAGGCGACATGGACAGGGAGTTGTTCTTATGGGTGGCCCGCAGGCTGGCGGCGCTTGGCGACCATGAAGCAGCGTGGGTGGTGCGACTGATCGAGTCGATGCCCCGCGCGCACTAGGCCGCCTCGCGGTGCTCGTAGTACGGGTGCCGCTTGTCGTCAAAGATCGCGTACATGCGCTCCAGGTCGCCCTGCGGATTGAGCCAGGCGTCGGCGTGTTCGGGCTTGATGTTGATGATGGTGCGGTCGTGGCCGGCCGCGGCGACCTCGGGTTCCGGCTCGTCCGTGATGGCGGCAAAGGACCAGAGGTCCGGCAGCTCGCCCCGCGGGTCGGTCCAGTGCGAGTACAGGCACGCCACGTACATGGGGGCACCGTCGCGCGGCACGAACTCCAGCACCCGGTTCTTGCCATCCGGCCCTTCCACGTTCTCGTAGAAGCGGTCCACGATCATGAGGGCATGGGTTTGGCCGAACTGGCCTTTCCAGAAGCCCTCCAGGTTGTCGCGCCTGGCGTTGTACGTGCCCGGGTACTTAGCGTCGTAGAAGGCCGGCTTCCCCGCTGGCCGGCACTGGTAGCGCATCGGCACTAGGACGCGCTTGCCGTCGCGGGCGATGACCACCGACGACATCACGCCGGGGAAGATCCGCTCGTCCCGTGCCTTCGGCTCTGACCGGCGCAGGTCGCTCAGCTTGCCCTTGAGCTGCTCGACCTTGTTGGTCGAAACCCGCAGGTCGTTCTCGGCCTTCTTGGTTACCTTCGCGGCCAGAGCCCGCGCGGCGTCGTTGCGGCGCTTGGACTGCTTGAACAGCTCCTGTTCGAGCTTCGTTGCCTCGGCGGTGCGCCAGCGCTCGATGATCGGCGCGATCTTCTCGGCGCCCGGGGTGGCCGGGTCGCTGAGCATGTCCAGCATCGCCTTCGGAAACTTGTACGGGCTGCCCTGGTCCCAGTCCCAGAAGGTGTCGATGTACTCCCTGATTCCGATGGACAGCTCCATCTCGCGCAGGAACTTCTTGTAGGACTGCCAGGCGATGGCGGAGTAGCACATGACCGCTACCCGCTGCAGCGCTGGCCGTCGCCCGGGATCAGGCCGGCGTCGCGCCGCATGCACTGCAGCCTCGCGTCTACGTGCGCGAGGTCGCTGGGGCCCGCGGCGTCGCGGATCGGCTCGGCCTCGCCGGCGAACGCCTCCATCCAGTCCTCCGGCTCAGTGTCCGCGAACAGCGCGTCCAGCTTGGCCGCAAGGGCCTCAAGGGCGAAATCCAGCTCGGCTCGGCTCTTCATGGAGCGAGCATACCGCCGAGCTATCGGCCCTGAGCAGCTAGGCGCTCTGCGAGCTGCTCGAACCGGCGGGCCTCGCGGCGCATGTGGTCCATGCCAGCCGCACGCCGCCGCACGCCGCGCCAGTTGCTAGCCGGCACCAGGGGTAGCGCCGCGGCCTTCTCATACAGGTCCCGAGCCTGCGCGGCCGCCCATGCGGCCTTCGTCGGGTAGTTGGGTCGGTTCATGCCCGCAGGGTAGGACGCCGCCGTCGCGCCGAATGCGACCGCCGGCCGTAGGCTGCCGCCATGCTCCCCGACCAGTACCGCTGGATCCACGCCTCGGACGGGTTCAGCTACCTGCACTACCACTACAAGTGCGTGGCCTACGTCCACCCGGACGGGCGGGTGCAGCTGCAGGGCTGGCGGGTGAATCGGCTGGTGCCCGGGCTCGCGCAAGCGCACTCCGTGCGGATGGTGGAGCGGTGGGTCAGGGGGCGGATTCGGCATGGCGCCGGGTGGCCCTGACCGGTTCAGGTTGCGCCGCCGCACGGCGCGGCCTATCATGCGCGCCCTAACGGGATCCGCAGCGGTCGGCGCAGATGGCGCCCATATCCTGCCCCCGCTACCAAGCTTTTCGCGCATCACGGAAAGCCTCTTTCGGAGGCTTTTTTTGATGGCGGGGCTCGGGCCAGTCGAAACGGCTCCAGACGTTTCGACGCCGTATCCAGCAACATCGGACAAGGGGCCCATCGGGCCCCTTGTTGTTTTCCGGATCCGCATTCATGGACAAGGCTCGCGACATCGCCGCACTGCTCGCACCGACCGTGCAATCGCTCGGTTTGGAGCTGCTTGGCATCGAATACCTGCCGGCACCCGGCGGTGCGACGCTGCGCCTGTACATCGACGTTCCGGCGGCAGAAGCCGAGGTGCGCATGGTCGGCATCGAGGATTGCGAGGCGGTGAGCCGCGAGGTGTCCGCTCAGCTCGACGTGGAAGATCCGATCAGCGGCAACTACACGCTGGAAGTGTCTTCCCCGGGCGTTGATCGCCCGCTGTTCGACGCGGCGCAGTTCGCGCGGTTCGCCGGGCAGCAGGCCAAGGCGACGCTGCGGCTGCCGCAGGACGGGCGCCGGCGCCTGACCGGACGCATCGCGTCGGTGGAAGGCGACGTGGTGCGCTTCGAAGTGGACGGCGCGGAAATGGACGTGGCTCTGGACAACATCGAGAAAGCCAGGCTGGTGCCGGACTGGGCGGCGCTGGGACTGGCCAAGGAAAAACCCGGCAAGAAGGCGGCAAGCGGGAAGCCAGCGAAGGCGAAGCGGGACTAGGTCGCCGCGGCGCGCCGGCTTCCGGCGTCCGCCGCCGCCGACCCCCGCGTGCCGCCGCTGCATTCCCGCCGTTCCAACCGACAACCCCACCGCGGCGCGTGCCGCGCACTCACAAACGCAAAGTGACGCACCCATGAGCAAAGAACTCCTCCTCGTCGTCGATGCGGTCGCCAGCGAAAAGGGCGTGCCGGAATCGGTGATCCTCGAAGCGATCGAGGCTGCCCTGGCCACCGCCGCCAAGAAGCGCTACGCCGACGAGGACGTGCTGACGCGCGTGCAGATCGATCCCAAGACCGGCAGCTACGAGACGTTCCGCCGCTGGGAAGTGGTGGCCGACGACGTGGTGATGGAGTCGCCCGACCGCCAGGTGCGCCTGATGGACGCGCTGGACGAGAGCGACGACGTGGAGGTCGGCGATTTCATCGAGGAGCAGATCGAGAATCCCGACTTCGGCCGCATCGCCGCGCAGGCGGCCAAGCAGGTGATCGTGCAGCGCGTGCGCGAGGCCGAACGCCAGCAGGTGGTGGATGCGTGGAAGGACCGCGTGGGCGAGCTGATCAACGGCATCGTCAAGCGCGTGGAGCGCGGCAACGTCTACATCGACCTCGGCGGCAACGCGGAAGGGTTCATCCCGAAGGACAAGGGCATCCCGCGCGACGTCCTGCGCACCGGCGACCGCGTGCGCGGCTACCTGTACGACGTGCGCAGCGAGCCGCGCGGCCCGCAGCTGTTCGTCAGCCGCGCCGCTCCGGAATTCATGATGGAGCTGTTCAAGCTCGAGGTGCCGGAAGTCGGCCAGGGCCTGGTGTCGATCATGGGCTGCGCGCGCGACCCCGGCGACCGCGCCAAGATCGCGGTGCTGGCGCACGACAACCGCACCGATCCGATCGGCGCCTGCATCGGCATGCGCGGTTCGCGCGTGCAGGCGGTGAGCAACGAGCTCAACGGCGAGCGCGTGGACATCATCCTGTGGAGCGACAACCCGGCGCAGTTCGTGATCAACGCGATGGCGCCGGCTGAAGTGCAGTCGATCATCGTGGATGAAGAGAAGCATTCGATGGACCTGGCGGTGGCCGAGGAGCGCCTGGCGCAGGCCATCGGCAAGGGCGGCCAGAACGTGCGCCTGGCCAGCCGCCTCACCGGGTGGCAGCTCAACGTGATGACCGCCGACCAGGTGCAGGCCAAGTCCGAGGCCGAGCAGCAGAAGGCGCGCGAGCTGTTCGTCGAGAAGCTCGAGGTCGACGAGGAGATCGCGGGCATCCTGGTCAGCGAAGGCTTCAACACCGTCGAGGAAATCGCCTACGTGCCGGTGGGCGAGCTGCTGGCGGTGGAAGGCTTCGACGAGGACATCGTGGAGGAGCTGCGCTCCCGCGCCCGCGACGCGCTGCTCAACGATGCGCTGGCGGTCGAGGAGGAGCTGGACGAGAACGCCCCCGCGCAGGACCTGCTGTCGCTGGAAGGCATGGACGACGAGACCGCCTACGCGCTGGCGTCCAACGGCGTGCGCACCGCGGAAGACCTGTCCGACCTGGGCGCCGACGAGGTGGCCGAGTTCGGCATCGACGGGCTCGACGAGGAGCGGGCCGCGGCCCTGATCCTGGCCGCGCGCGCCGAGGAGATCGCACGCCTCGAGCGGGAAGGGTAAAGGCGGTGCGGGCGCTGCCCGCAGCGTGAATGCGGCGGGCCCGGGCCCGCCCTACAATCCACCAATTCGGCCCGTGGCGCAGCCGCGGGCAAAGAAACGGGAACCGAATGTCGCAGCAAACCACCATCCGCAAGCTCGCCGAACTGGTCAACACGCCGGTCGAGAAACTGCTGGAGCAGCTGTCCGAGGCGGGCATGTCCTTCAGCGGCCCCGACCAGGTCGTGACCAGCGCCGAGAAGCTGAAGCTGCTCGGCTTCCTGAAGCGTTCGCACGGCAAGTCGGAAGGCGCCGCGGAGGAAGTGGCCGCGCCGCGCAAGATCACGCTCAGCCGTAGCCGCAAGCAGGAAATCACCGTCGGCGGCGGCAAGAACAAGAGCACGGTCGACGTGGTCGTGCGCAAGAAGGTCACCTTGGTCAAGCCGACCGAGGGGACACCCGTGGCGCAGGACGACGAGCACGCCGAGATCCTGCGCAAGCTCGAGGAATCGCGCCAGCGCAACCTGGCCGAGCAGAAGCAGCTGGCCGAAGCCGACCGCCAGCGCGCGGACCGGGCCGCCGAGCAGAAGCGCAAGGCCGAGGAAGAGGCCGCGCGCCTGCGCGCCGAGGCCGAGCTGGCCGCGGCCGCCGTGGCGACCGGCACCGACGAGGAGGCGCCCAAGAAGGCGCACGGCCACGGACACCACAAGCCCAGCACCGCGCCTGCGCGCGACGCCGAGCGCAGCCTGGGCCCGAAGCACAAGGGCAACCGCGGCTCCCACGTGATGGTGGCCGGCGTGGAAGACGACGACAACGCGGCGCGTTTCGCCGGGCAGCTGCACCTGAGCGCCAGCGAACGCGCACGCCGCGGCGCGTCGTCGCGCGGCCGCACCAAGCCGCGCCGCGCGGTCGAACAGTCGCGGACCGGCAAGGGCTTCGAGCGCCCCACCGCACCGGTCGTGCGCGAAGTCGCGATCGGCGAGGCGATCACCGTCGCCGACCTGGCCGCCAAGCTCGCGGTCAAGGGCGGCGACGTGGTCAAGGCGCTGTTCAAGATGGGCGTGATGGCCACCATCACCCAGACCATCGACCACGACACCGCGGTACTGGTCACCGAGGAACTGGGCCACAAGGCCGTGGCCGCCGCCAGCGACGACGCCGAGTCGGAACTGCTCGCCCATGTCGAGGGCACGCAGGGCGAGAGGGCGCCGCGTCCCCCGGTGGTCACCATCATGGGCCACGTGGACCACGGCAAGACCTCGCTGCTGGATTACATCCGCAGCACCAAGGTGGCCTCGGGCGAGGCCGGCGGCATCACCCAGCACATCGGCGCGTACCACGTCGAAACCGCCAACGGCGTCATCAGCTTCCTGGACACGCCCGGCCACGCCGCCTTCACCTCGATGCGCGCGCGCGGCGCGAAGCTCACGGACATCGTGGTGCTGGTGGTGGCCGCCGACGACGGCGTGATGCCGCAGACCATCGAGGCGGTGCAGCACGCCAAGGCGGCCAAGGTGCCGCTGATCGTGGCGATCAACAAGATCGACAAGTCCGACGCGGACCCGATGCGGGTCAAGAACGAGCTGCTGGCGCAGGAAGTGGTGGCCGAGGACTTCGGCGGCGACACGCAGATGGTCGAGCTGTCGGCCAAGACCGGGCAGGGCGTGGACGCGCTGCTGGACGCGATCACCCTGCAGGCCGAGGTGCTCGAGCTGCAGGCCACACAGGATGGCCGCGCCTCGGGCGTGGTGATCGAATCGTCGCTGGACAAGGGCCGCGGCCCGGTGGCGACCGTGCTGGTGCAGCAGGGCCGGCTCGCCAAGGGCGACTACGTGGTGTGCGGCGTGCAGTACGGTCGCGTGCGTGCGCTGTTCAACGAAGTCGGCAAGCAGGTCGACAGCGCCGGCCCGTCCATCCCGGTGCAGGTGCTCGGGCTGTCCGGCGTGCCGGATGCGGGCGACGATTTCGTGGTGGTCGCCGACGAGCGCCTGGCCAAGGAAGTGGCCCAGCAGCGCGAGACCAAGCGTCGCGAGACCCGCCTGGTCGCGGCGGCCGGCAACCGCATGGAAGACATCATGGCGCAGATGGGCCAGGCCGAAGGCCAGCTCAGCCTGCCGCTGATCGTGAAGGCCGACGTGCAGGGCTCGGTGCAGGCGCTGCGCGAGGCGCTGACCGCGCTGTCCAACGAGCAGATCCGGATCAACGTGATCGGCTCGGGCGTGGGCGGCATCACCGAATCCGACGCCAATTCCGCGGTCACCTCCAAGGCCACCATCATCGGCTTCAACGTGCGTGCCGACGCGTCCGCGCGCCGCGTGATCGAAAGCAACGGCGTGGACCTGCGCTACTTCTCGATCATCTACGACGTGATCGACCAGGTGAAGCAGGTCGCGTCCGGCATCCTGGGCGTGGAGATCCGCGAGGAGATCATCGGCGTGGCGGAAGTGCGCGACGTGTTCCGCAGCTCCAAGTTCGGCGCTGTCGCCGGCTGCATGGTGGTGGAAGGCGTGGTCAAGCGCAGCAAGCCGATCCGCGTGCTGCGCGACGACACGGTCATCTACGAAGGCGAACTCGAATCGCTGCGCCGCTTCAAGGAGAACGTGGACGAAGTGCGCATGAACACCGAGTGCGGCATCGGCGTGAAGGCCTACGACGACGTCCAGCCGGGCGACAAGATCGAGTGCTTCGAGCGCGTCGAGGTGCAGCGGACGCTGTAGGAGAGCCGGGACCCGGGATCCGGAAGACAAGAACGCAACGCCATCCGGCACGCCGCTCTTGAACTTCGGCTCCCGAACCACGAACTCCGGGTCCCGAGCCCCGAACAGGCCCCCGAACCATGCCCCAGAAATCCTTCCACCGCACCGACCGCATCGAAGCCGAGCTGCGCCGCGCCCTGGGCGCGCTCGTGCGCGACGCCGTGGCCGAGCATGGGCTTCCCTCGGTCAGCGTGTCCGACGTGGAGGTCAGCCGCGACATGGCGCACGCCAAGGTGTTCGTCACCGCGCTGCAACCGGAGCGGGCCAAGGATGCGATGCAAGGCCTGAAGGCGGCCGCCGGCGAGATCCGCTTCCGCCTGGCGCGCGCGGTGAAGCTGCGCCACGTCCCCGAGCTGCACTTCCACTACGACGATTCGGTGGATCGCGGCGAGCGCATCGACAACCTGCTGCGCGAGATCGGCGACGCCAGTCCGGGCGACGAGACGCCGTAAGGCGTGCCGAGGCGCGCCGTCGGCCGGCTTCGCGCCTGGCGTGATGGCGGGCCTGGGCCCACCCTACAATCGCCCGACATGAGCAAGCCGCGCCGCAAGTTCCGCAAGCTCGACGGCATCCTGCTGCTCGACAAGCCGCGCGGCCTGAGTTCCAACCAGGCGCTGCAACGCGTGCGCCACCTGTTCCGCGCGGAGAAGGCGGGCCACACCGGCAGCCTGGATCCGCTGGCGACCGGGCTGCTGCCGGTGTGCTTCGGCGAAGCCACCAAGATCGCAGGCGGGCTGCTCGGCGCGCGCAAGGCCTACGACACCGTCGCGCGACTGGGCGTGGTCACCGATACCGACGACGCCGACGGCCAGGTGCTTCGCGAAGCGCCGGTACCCGCGCTGACCATCGACGACCTGGACGCCGCGCTGCAGCCGCTCATCGGCCGCATCGCGCAGCGTCCCCCGATCTATTCGGCGCTCAAGCGCGGCGGCGAGCCGCTGTACGCCAAGGCGCGCCGCGGCGAGGCGATCGAGGTGGACGCGCGCGAGGTGGATGTGCACGCGTTCGAACTGCAGTCCGCGGCCGACCTGCTCGACGGCGGCGAGCCGCTGCTGCGCCTGCACGTGGAGTGCGGGTCGGGAACCTATGTGCGCAGCCTGGTGCGCGACCTGGGCGAGGCGCTGGGCTGCGGCGCGCACGTGGTGGAGCTGCGGCGGCTGTGGGTGGACCCGTTCCGGGATCCGCGCATGTGGACCATCGATGCGCTGGAGGAGCTGGCCCGGCGCGGCGAAGCCAGCCTGGACGCCTGCCTGCTGCCGATCGAGAGCGGCATGGCGGCCTGGCCCGAAGTGGTCGTGGACCACGCCCAGGCCCGGCACCTGGCGTACGGGCGCGCCTTGCAGGGCGGTTTCCGGCCGGCGGGCGAGGTGGCGGTGTTCGGGCCGGCTGGCCGCGTGCTGGGTCTGGCCGAAGTGGATCCGCAGGGCCAGCTGCATCCGCGGCGCATGTTCGCCTGGGCCGTCTCGCAGCCGGCTTCCGGCACCGCCCCGGCTTCTACGGGGCCGCGCTAACGCCTTGTCCGCAAAGGCTTTCGCCGCTACAATTCGCGCGCCGGTTTTCCAGCCGGCGTTTCTTTTTGCAGACACCGGTTTTCCCGGCGTCCCATCCAGCCAGCGGCGAACCGCGCGGTGCCTGTCCCGGATCCCGGGACGCGTTCCTGCGGGTTCCGCATCCACCTAGAGGTCCTTAGGCATGTCCATCGACACCGGCAGCATCATCAACGAACACAAGCGCGGCGCCGCCGACACCGGCTCCCCGGAAGTGCAGGTCGCCCTACTCACGGCGCGCATCGTCCAGCTCACCGAGCACTTCAAGACCCACAAGCAGGACCACCACAGCCGGCGCGGCCTGCTGAAGATGGTCAACCGCCGTCGCAGCCTGCTCGACTACCTGCACAAGAAGGATTTCGAACGCTACAAGAGCCTCATCGAGAAGCTCGGCCTGCGTCGCTGATCCACCCGGCCGCGGCGCAGAGATGCGCCGCGGTTCGTTTTTGCAGGCCGGATTGGCCCGATCCGGGCGGACTCCGATCCGCGCACGCACAGGGCACGCATACCCACGCCGGCGATGGCGCCGGCACCCGCTTCCGGCAAGGGCCCTAGCGGTTCATCGCAAGACAAAGACAGGAAACTCCCTCACGTGGCGAAAATCACCAAATCCTTCCAGTACGGCAAGCACCAGGTCACGCTGGAAACCGGAGAGATCGCGCGCCAGGCCGGCGGCGCGGTCATGATCTCGTGCGAAGGCACGATGGTGCTGTGCACCGCGGTTGCGGCCAAGACCCAGCGCGAAGGCCAGGACTTCTTCCCGCTGACGGTGGACTACCAGGAGAAGTTCTACGCCGGCGGCCGCATCCCCGGTGGGTTCTTCAAGCGCGAAGGCCGCGCGACGGAGAAGGAAACGCTGACCTCGCGCCTGATCGATCGCCCGATCCGCCCCCTGTTTCCGGAAGAGTTCCGCAACGAGGTCCAGATCATCGCCACGGTGATGTCGCTGAACCCGGAGATCGACGGCGACGTGCTCGCCCTGATCGGCTCGTCCGCCGCGCTGGCGCTGACCGGTGCGCCGTTCCAGGGCCCGATCGGCGCGGCCAAGGTCGGTTACAAGGACGGCCAGTACCTGCTCAACCCGACCGTGTCGGAGCTGAAGGAATCGCAGCTTGAGCTGGTGGTCGCCGGTACGGCGAGCGCGGTGCTCATGGTCGAATCCGAGGCGCAGGAGCTGTCCGAGGAAGTGATGCTCGGCGCGGTGGTGTTCGGCCACCAGCAGATGCAGGTGGCGATCGCCGCGATCAACGAACTGGTCGCCGAAGCCGGCCGCGAGAAGTGGGACTGGCAGGCACCGCCGAAGAACGAAGGCATGATCGAGTCGCTGCGCAACGCGATCGGCGACCGCCTGGCCAAGGCGTTCTCGATCAGCGACAAGGGCGAGCGCCGCACCAGCATCGGCACCGCGAAGAAGGAAGTCCTGGGCGAGCTGCAGCCCGGCATCGAGGCCAACGGCTGGACCACCGCCGAGCTGTCGAAGGAATTCGGCGAGTTCGAATACCGCACCATGCGCGACGCGGTGCTCAAGACCAAGGTCCGCATCGACGGCCGCGCGCTGGATACGGTGCGCCCGATCACCTCCAAGGTGGGCGTGCTGCCGCGCGTGCACGGCTCGTCGCTGTTCACCCGCGGGGAGACGCAGGCGATCGTCGCGGTTACGCTGGGCACCGCGCGCGACGGCCAGATCATCGATGCCGTCGGTGGCGAGTACAAGGAACACTTCCTGTTCCACTACAACTTCCCGCCCTACTCGGTCGGTGAAGCCGGCCGCATGATGGGCCCGAAGCGCCGCGAGATCGGCCACGGCCGCCTGGCCAAGCGCGGCGTTCTGGCGGTGATGCCGTCCATGGAATCCTTCCCGTACACGATCCGCGTGGTATCTGAGATCACCGAGTCGAACGGCTCGTCCTCGATGGCCTCGGTGTGCGGTTCCTCGCTGGCGCTGATGGACGCGGGCGTGCCGATCAAGGCGCCGGTCGCGGGCATCGCGATGGGCCTGGTGAAGGAAGGCGACGACTACGTGGTGCTGTCGGACATCCTGGGCGACGAAGACCACCTGGGCGACATGGACTTCAAGGTCGCCGGTACCGCCGAAGGCGTCACCGCGCTGCAGATGGACATCAAGATCCAGGGCATCACCGAGGAGATCATGAAGGTGGCGCTGGCGCAGGCCAAGCAGGGCCGCCTGCACATCCTCGGCGAGATGGCCAGCGCGCTGACCACGCCGCGCGAGGAGCTGTCCGAGTTCGCGCCGCGCCTGATCACCATCAAGATCCACCCCGACAAGATCCGCGAAGTGATCGGCAAGGGCGGTTCGGTGATCCAGGCGATCACCAAGGAAACCGGCACGCAGATCGACATCCAGGACGACGGCACCATCACCATCGCATCGGTGAACGCCGCCGCCGGACAGGCCGCCAAGTCGCGCATCGAGCAGATCACCAGCGACGTGGAGCCGGGCCGCATCTACGAGGGCAAGGTGGTCAAGCTGATGGACTTCGGCGCCTTCGTCACCATCTCGCCCGGCAAGGACGGACTGGTGCACGTGTCGCAGATCTCCAACGAGCGCGTCGAGAAGGTCTCCGACAAGCTCAAGGAAGGCGACGTGGTCAAGGTCAAGGTGCTGGAAGTCGACAAGCAGGGCCGCATCCGCCTGTCGATGAAGGCCGTGGAAGAAGGCGAGGGCGTTTCGGCGGAGTAATCGCCGCGCGCCGTCATCGATTCCGGAAAGAGCGGGCTTCGGCCCGCTTTTTCTTTGTGGCCCGGGCGCGATCGGGCGCGCATGCGGCGGGCGCTGACGCACGCATGGAGGGGCGCGCGTGGCGGCTTGCGTGCGGAGCGGCGTCTACCCTTCGCGGGGCGCTGCGGCCGGCTCGCGGCGGACGTGTCAGCCCAGGCGCAGTTCCAGCTTGGCGCGCATGCCGCGGCGGAAGCGTTCCGCCAGCTGGGCGAAGCCTGCGCTGGTGGGATGCATCTCGTCGAACCACAGCGCATCGCGCGCCAGCGTGCCGCGCAGGTCCACGAAGTCGAACACGCGGCCGGTGCGCGGATCGTCGCGCAGCGGCACGAGCACGCGCTCCACGAAGCCGTCGATCAGGCGCTGCGCGAAGCGCCGCTGGTCCGCAGCGGCGGGCAGCACGTGCGCCATGCGATTGCCGATCCACGGGCCGGTGCCCTGCGCGAGCAGCGCGGCCGCGCCGATGTTGCCCAGCGTGAACCTTGCGGCCTGGCCCATGCGCCGCGGATAGTCGTAGGTGTGGGCCAGGATGGGGGTGTGCGGGCGCAGCGCCTGGAAGCGCGCGACGAGGTCGCGGTAGGCATCGCGCACCTGCTCGTAGCGGCCCGTTTCCGCCACGCGCCGCCAGGCCGATTCCACGTCCATGCGCCCCGCGCCGCGGAAGGTGTCGCGCAGGAAACCGTCGACGAAATCGTTGCCGCCGGCGCTGAGCAGCACCAGGTCGAACTCGAAGCCGCCGTACCAGTCGGCCAGGTCGCGGACGCCGCGCGACGCGAACATGTCCAGCGCCCGATCGCCGCTTTCCTCGGCACGGAAGAACAGCCCGCCGGCGCCGAACAGCGGCACGCCGCGCGCCTCGGTGTCGGGCTCGGGCCAGACCAGCCAGTCCAGCAGGTTCATCGACAGCGGCGTGGAAAACCACGAGTCGCCTTCGCAGAACACGATGGGCGTCGCGTCGAATGCCGCCGGCCGGCGCCGCAGCGCGCGATAAAGCTGGCGGAATTCGCCGCGACGGGTGGACAGCAGGGATTGCGATCCGGGCATTCGGGGCCTCCTGGCGCCGCCGTGGGAAAGGGCTGGCCGGGATCGCCACGATCCGGCCAGCCCAGGCCTGCAGCCGTGCGCGTCGTGCCTCCCCGGCACGCCAGCAGGTGCCGGGCAGGGCTTACCTCAGCCGCATCGCGGCCTTGTCCAGCAGCGTGCGCCAAGTCCGCAGGGTGATGCCGCCATCGAACGGCGCCGGTCCCGGCGCGTACGCGGCGACCGGCGCCGGTGCTGCCCGCGTATGCGCGGCGGTTTCGTCCATGACGGAGGGCTGTGCCGTGGTCGGTGCATCGCTGCCCTGGAACAGGCCCAGCGGGGCGTAGCCGGCATAGCCGGGGAAGATGTCGCTGATCCGCGTGTTGCCCATGCGCCTGATCAGCATCTCGGAGAAGACGCGCCGGAAGTCGGTGGTGACCGGCACGTCGCCGAAGGTGGGCGACAGGGTTTCCGGCGCCAGTCCCAGCCAGTTGCCGTAGAAGTTCCGGCCGTTGACCGCACCGCCCAGCACCAGCATGGGATTGCCGTAACCGTGGTCCGTGCCGCGGCTGCCGTTCTCGCGCACGCGGCGGCCGAACTCGGACTGCACCGCCACCGTCACGCGCGACATCTCGCCGCCATTGCTGAGTTCGGCATGGAAGGCGGCAAGCGCCTGCGACAGCTCCGCGATCTTGTTCTGGTAGTAGTGGTAACCGCTGCCGGCGGTGCCCTGGCCGTCGTGCGTGTCCCAGCCGCCCAGGTCCACGGTTGCGTAGCGCAGGCCCAGGTTGAAGCGGATCGCCTGCGCCACGGTCCACAGCTGGCGGGCGAAGGTGCTGGTCGGCCAGCCGGCGGGCAGGGTCCCGGTAAACGGCTGCTGGGCCACCACGCGCAGCGATGCATCGGCGCGGCGGCCGGACGTTTCCAGCCGGGTGCCGCCATGCCACAGGTTGGCCAGCGTCTCGTTGACGCCGCGGGTGCCGGCGGGCAGGCCGCTGCGGTACATCTGCCATTGCCAGGCGCCGGCGTTCAACGCGAAATCCGTGGGGCTGCCCATGGCCATCGCATCGGGTGCGCCCAGCAGGTTGGCCGGCATGCGGCTGTTCACCGCCAGGGCCGGCATGACCGGGCTGCCGGCCGAAGTCGACTGGTTGCGCCACGCGCGTGCGAGCCAGCCGCTGCCGGTGGACTGCTGCCCGGGCGTTCCCAGGTCCAGGAACAGCTGCGCGTCGAAATGGCTGCGCGTGACGGTGGTCTGCATGCCGCAGCCGTGCACGATCGCCATGCGCCCGGCATCCCAGATATCGCGCAGGCCGGTCGCCGACGGATGCAGCCCGAACGCGGTGGCGGTGCCTCCCGCCAGGGTGAGCGGCAGCGCGCCGTACGTACCGGTGGCCGGGATCGCCAGATTGGGGCGGGCCTGTTCGTAGTGGATGCGGTCGTTGCCGGAGGTGGGCACCACCAGGTTCAGGCCGTCGATTCCGCCGCGCAGGAACACCAGCACGAAGGTGTCGTAGCTGTTGGCGTCGGCGTGCGCAACGCCCGAGAACAGCAGGGTGGGGCCTACCGCGCCCACCGCAGCGGTGGCGCAGCAGCCCTTGAGGAACGCGCGACGGTTCATCTCGATTCGGGTCATGGCGGCGTCCTCAGCGGGCAAGGAATTCGGGCGACATCAGCACCAGCGACACCATGCTGCGCAGGCGTTGCTGGTTGTAGTGCCGTTTCGGATCGCTGGCGGCCCAGGCATCGGTGTCGGTGATCACGTAGCTGTCCGGATCGCCGTTCTGGGCCATGAAGGCCACCAGCGTCTGCCGCCGCGAGGCCGTGGGCAGGTAGCCCAGCGCGCGTTGGCACCAGAAATCCACCAGCCTGCGTGCCGTCCACTGGTCCGGCGGCAGCGCGCTCCGGGTCGTGGCCAGGACCGGTGCCAGTGGCGCGCTGGCATGGGTCGTTTCGGTGAGCCAGTTCAGCATCTTCCAGGTCATCGCCATGCTGCTGGTACCGGACCACGCCGCGCTGCGGTCCGGATACCCGTTGGGCGCAGGCCACTCGTGCGGGCTGTGTCCGGTGGCGGCCATGCGCCACATCACCTCGTCGCTCTTGCTGTCGCCCACGCGCACGGTGAAATCGACGCCAAGGCAGCGGATGGCCGCCACCGCGGCCTCGAAGGGCCGCCGCATCTTGTTGCCCCAGGCGCCGTACGCGGCCTCCGACAGCAGGATGTGTCGGAGCGTGCGTGCGATCTGGTCCGGCTGTTGCCAGTGCTCGCGGAACACGGCAGCCGAACTTTCCACCAGCGCCTGCGGCGGGTCGTCCGCGAAGAACCTGCGGATGATCTTGCGGCAGATGAAGCGCGCCACGCGCGGGTGGCTCGCCAACCGGTCCAGGATGTCGCGGCCGTCCTTCAGCGCCGGCTGTTCCGGGCTCAGGAACCTGCCCAGCACGAACTTCGGGCCCGCGTCGTGCCAGGACGCGCGGTACACGAACGTACCGTCGTTCTCGCCCGGGTACTGCCAGTGGCCGTTGGCCACCGTCCAGCCGGTGAAGGCGGACGCGGTTTCGTACACGTCCATGTCGGTGTAGCCGATCGGATAGGCGGGATCCTCCGGGCACGGAGGCACCGCGAACGGATCCACGAATCCCAGGTAGTTCTCCGCACCCAGGGTGTGCAGTTCCAGCAGCTCGCGGGCGAAGTTCTCGTTCGGGCCGGAGCGCGTGTTGGACAGGTTGTCCAGGTAGTACATCATCGACGTGCTCTGCGCCATCGCCTCCAGCATCTGCCGGAAATTGCCGAACGCATGGCGCCGCATCACTTCGCGGTCGTAGTGCGGGAACACCGGGCCGGCCGAGAAATCGCTGGCGGTGACGTTGAAGTGGTCGTGCCAGAAATTGACCATCACTTCGAACAGCTGGCGCCGCGAGAACGCCGCGCGCACGAATGCGGCGCGCTGCACCTCGAACGCGGGGCGCATGCGCACGTCGTACGCGGGATCGGCGGCCACGTGGTCCGCCCACAGCTGCTGCAGGCCCTTGCCCAGCGTGGTGTAGCCCGCGGCCGACAGGCGCTGTTCCAGCGCGCTGTCGTCGATGGCGGCCGGATCGAGCTGGCTGTCCACGTACGCCGTCATCCGCGCCACGTCGCTGCCGCCCAGCGCCTGGAACTCCGCCAGCGATGCGGCGGTGACGCCGTAGCTGAGGTTGTTGAGCGCGCGCACCGCGAACGGCGGGCGGGGCAGGGTGAACGGACGGCGTGGCGTGTGCTCCGGGCCGGGCGCCGGCGGCGCCACGGGAGGCAGTTTGCCTTCGGTCGGCATGGGCTGGTAACGCGCCTGCGCGGACAGCGGATAGCGCTGGCGGAACGCCTTGCGCAGCGCCCCGGCCTGGAATTGCCCCAAACGATCGCCTGCCATGGTCTTGGCCCCCTCGCATGCGTGGTATGGCCGGTCCCCCCGGGGCGCGAGCATAGCCCGCCCGGGGCGCCATGGATGCGACACAGGTAGCGCTTCGGTCCCGCGCCGGTGGGTTCAGCCGAACAGGTCGTGCTGTCCGCGCGCGTCGTCGGCCTCGATGAAGCCGGCCAGCCCCACGCCCACCAGCCGGTAGCGGGTGTGGGCGGGCAGGTCCACGCGCTCGCGCAGGGCGCAGGCGATGCCGGCCAGCTGCCCGGCATCGGCCGGCGGGCGGTCCAGGGTCAGGCTGCGGGTCAGGATGCGGAAGTCGGCGGTCTTCAGCTTCAGCACCACGGTGCGTGCGAACCGCTCCGGGTGGCGCTCGCGCTCGCGCGTGTAGGCCTGCCAGGTCTTCGCCGCCAGGCGTTCGATCTCGCCGCCCGTGGCCTGCAGCGGCAGGTCGCTGGCGAAGGTGTCTTCGCTCGAGACCTGCAGGGTGGGGCGCTCGCTAACGACCGCACGCCGGTCGATGCCGTGCGCCAGTTCGTGCAGGCGCCGCCCCCAGCGGCCGAAGCGGCGCTCCAGCGCCTCGGCGCCCTGCGCGCGCAGGTCGGCACAGGTCTGCACGCCCAGCTCGGCCAGCTTGCGCTGCATCACCTGGCCCACGCCGGGGATCTTGCCCACCGGCAGCGCCGCCACGAACGCATCCACCTGCTGCGGACGGATCACGTACTGGCCGTCGGGCTTGTTCCAGTCGCTGGCGATCTTGGCCAGGAACTTGTTGGGCGCGATCCCCGCCGACGCGGTGAGCTGCGTGGTGTCGCGGATCTCGTCGCGGATCGCGGTGGCCGTGGCGGTGGCGCTGGGCAGGCCGCTGAGCGTGGTGGTCACGTCCAGGTAGGCCTCGTCCAGCGACAGCGGCTCGATCAAGTCCGTGTGCCGCGCGAAGATCTCGCGCACCTGCCGCGATACCGCCTTGTAGCGCACGAAGTCCGGCGGCACGAACACCGCATCCGGGCACAGCCGCTCCGCGCGCAGCGCCGGCATGGCCGAGCGCACGCCGAACCTGCGCGCCTCATAGCTGGCCGCGCACACCACGGAACGATTCCCGCGCCAGGCCACCACCACCGGCCGTCCGCGCAGCGACGGATCGTCGCGCTGCTCCACCGACGCGTAGAACGCGTCCATGTCCACGTGCACGATCTTGCGTGGCGGGGCGGAGTCGGGGGGCATCGCGGACGATGGTAGCGAACGGCTCGAACGACCGGCCCCGCGTGCGACACCGCGCTGCGTCCGAGACGTAGGCTGGGTTGGCCTGATCAACCCAGCGCCTTGAGGTTTCATGGGCTGGGTTGGGGGGCAACCCAGCCTACGAGCTGGCGATAGCCGCAGGCTGGATGTGCGTCACGGCCGTGACGCGTTGATGTGCGTAAGGGCGGGTTGTAGAAGCCAATCCGCCCTACGAGTCGCGATCTCAGAACGGATCGCCGCAGTGCGCCGTATCCGGGGCCGGCCACATCTTCGGCTGAGGAGGCAGCGCCGGCACACCGAAGCGCGCCGATAGCTCTCTGCCCAAGTTGTCTCGACGTGAGAACACGTAGGCTGCGAGAGATTTGTTTTCTTCTATTGCGGTTTCTGCGGCTCCAGCGATGACGCATAACAGGTCGGCACGAAGGAGGCCAAGCATGATCTCTGGTTCAGACCAAGCATGGTTCGTCGTGCGGCGTACTAATTGAGGGGTGCCACCGTGTGTGTACTTGTGCAGCCACTTAGCAGCGCCCCCGGGCTTTAATGCGAGGAGAAGTGTTTCGATGGCGGGAAACACCGGCGTCAGATCGTGTGCCATTTGGCGGAGTTGCGGTAAGTCGTTGGGGGAATTCTCAATATCCGCGTTAGTAGGCAGTTCCATAATGAAATCGCAACTCGCCTTGTACAAGAGCCAGGCCGCGGCAGTGGATGCCTCGAGGAGCGGACGAAGTAGCGCTGCTGCACTTCCATGGGCACCAATGCCGATTAGGTGCGCGTGGGCGTAGTGATGTTCGCAGGCAAGATCAATCGCGCATCGGGCAAATTGGTGTCGCCGATTCTTCGCAGCGCTTCTGGCAAGAAGTGAATGAAGTTTTTGGCTCTGCTCCAATGATTCTGCGCACCGCGCCGATACAAGCTCGTTCACGCAAGCCTCCTATACGGAAAATGCGAAGCAATTCGAGAGATCAAGAAGCGCCGTGAGATGGGTGCGGCTTATCAAGCCAGCGAACTGGGCTAGAGCGGCGCTGAATTGACCAGATCAATCTAGCCTACTGGTTCACAGGGTCAGTACAGATTGAGGTCGCCCTGCAATAAACCCGCCACTTGGGCGGGTTTCGGCCCGCATTGCACGGGCTGGTGCCGGAGGTGGGACTCGAACCCACACGCTTTTAAGGGCGGCGGATTTTGAGTCCGCTGCGTCTACCGATTCCGCCACTCCGGCGCGGGTGTGGAGTATAGCGGGGCGGCCCGGGATCGGGTCGGGAGATTCCGCTAGTCGAAAGGCCCAGGCGAACGACACTGGATCCCGGCTTCCGCGGGGATGACGAGCCTCAGGCCGATCTAGAACGAAAGCCCGCCATGCCGGGCCATGCCCGCGGCGGCGACCAGGATCAGCGCGATCAGCACCAGTTCGATGCGCACGATGCGACGCATGGCGGCCACGTCGGTGGGCGCCGGCAGCCACGCCGCGTCCGCTTTCTGCGCGCGGCGCCAGCGGACGAAGCGCACGGTGGGCAGCAGCGACAGGCCGGCGGCCAGCACGAAGGCACCGACCTTGGCGTGGAACCAGGGGTTGTGCAGGTAGAACTCCGCGCCCTTGATGCCGTGGAAGACGCGAACCAGCCCCGCCACCAGCAGCGCGGTGGCCACCAGGCCCAGGCCGCGGTCCACACCGGACAGGCGGCGCAGTGCGGCGGAGTCGATGTTGCGGCTGAGCAGCACGGACTGGGTAACCAGCATCGCGACCAAACCGAAGGCGAGCAGGTGGTGCAGGCTGGCGAGCAGGAAGTCCTTGAGCATCGTTCCGGTCCTGGTACGGCCGCGTCGCCGGTGCGACGTGCGCCGGGGAGGTCAGGCGGCCTCGTCGGTGGCCAGCGTGGCGTCCTCGCGCACGAACCACTCGCCGGTGGCATCGGCGCGCAGCGGGACGAACTTGGCGCAGCACTGCATCGGCGCCTTGTAGATGTGCAGCGAGATCGCCACGCGGTCGGTGCTGGCGTTGGCGATGGTGTGGTACTCGTGCGGGGGAATCAGGCTGCCGGCGCTGCCGGGGCCGGCGTGCATGCCGCCGGCGCGGCGGAAGCGGAAGCGCTGGCCATCGTCTTCGAGCCGCTCGTACTGCACGATCTCCAGTTCGCCGTCCCATACGCCTTCCACGCACCACAGGCCGGAGTGGTCGTGCACGGGCGTGCCCTGGCCGGGCCCCCAGGTCATGACCACCACGCTGTAGCCGTGTTCGGGGCTGCGGTACAGCTCGCGCCGCGCGTAGTGGTCGGCGATGGGTTCGTACACGCAGGCCGGCAGCTGCACGTCCTTGTCGCGGATCATCCGGCACAGCGTGTTGCGCAGTTGCGCGGTCACCACGTGCTCGTCGCCCGCGGCGACCGCCGCGTCCACCGCGGCAACCAGCTTGTCGCGGCCGGGGAAGTCGACGCCAGGGCAGGGGAGATCCGTGTTCATGCGGCGCATTCTACCGCCCGTGCTGCGGTGCGATTTCCGGACGCCTGGGGCGCGCCCATGCGGGCGCGGATCGCGCGAAGCGTCTTCATCCAGCGCCCCGGCGGTTGCGCCCGGCTGAAAGTGCGGTGCGGGGAGCCGCGATACGCAGGGTCGGCCGGAGCGCGCCTCCGGATCGAATCCGGGGCAGGCCCTACAGCGTCGCCAGGAAATCGCGCACGGCAGGGCCGAAGCGCTCGAAGTCCACCAGGAACGCGTCGTGGCCCTGCGGGGATTCCAGCGGCAGCGCGGCGGCGTGGCAGCCGCCGGCGCGCAGGCCGTCGGCGATCTCCTGCTGCTGCTGGAACGGGAACAGGATGTCGGTGTGCACGCCGATGGCCAGAGCGCGCTGCAGGCCGTTGCCGGGTGCGCCGAGCAGCGCCAGCGCCTGCGCGGTGCCGCGTTCGCGCTGATCGTCGCCCAGCTCGAACCAGTCCATCGACCGGCTGAGGTAGAGGTAGCAGTTGGGATCGAAGCGGCGCACGAAGCGGCGGGCGTGGCCTTCGAGATAGCTCTCCACCTCGAATTCCAGGCCGAACGGGTCTTCGCCCGCGCGCCGGTCCGAGTCCAGGCGTACCCGGCCGAAGCGCCCGTCCCACTCCAGCGCGGAGCGGTAGGTGATCACCCCGAGCTTGCGCGCCATGCGCATGCCGGCTTCGGGATACGACGCGTCGGTATAGCGGCCTTCGTCCCAGTGCGGATCCAGGCGGATCGCCTCGCGCTGCAGCGAGCGGATGGCGATCGAGAACGGCAGCGCGCGCGCCGCGCCGGAGATGTTGAGGTGGGCGCGCGCTGACCCGGGGTGGCGCGCCAGGTAGGCCAGCGCGGTCATGCCGCCCATCGAGTTGCCCACCAGGCAGGCCAGCCGGGTGATGCCCAGCGCCTGCACCACGTGGTGGGCGGCATCGGCGCCGTCTTCCACCGACAGTTCCGGGAAATCCAGGCGATAGGGTTCGCCCGTGGCGGGGTTGGCCGAAGCCGGACCGGTGGAGCCCTTGCAGCTGCCCAGCGAATTGACGCAGACCACGAACCAGCGGTTGGTGTCGATGGGCTTGCCCGGGCCGAGCATGGCGTCCCACCAGCCCGGCTCCGGGTTGGCTGCGTTGGCGGCGGCATGCGCGTCCGGCGACAGCCCGGTGACGATCAGGATCGCGTTGTCGCGCGCCGCGTTCAGCGTGCCCCAGGTTTCGTACGCCATGCGTGCGTCGTGCAGCGCGCCGCCGCGCTTCATGGGAAACGGCGTGGGCAGCGCGATCCAGCGCGTGCCGGGCGGGATGAATTCGGTCATGCGCGAAGTTTAGGGGGTGCGGTGCACCGCGGCGCCGCGCCGGCGGGTTCTCCCGTCGCGGGCGGCTGCGGGCAGGGCGGCACCGCCTGCCGCGGCGAGGTGGGCGGTTTCAGGGCAGGCGCAGCTGCACCGGTCCGGTGGCCGGCAGCACCACGCGCACCGGCTGCGATTCCACGTCGCCCACCTGGCGCGCGGCGTCGCCGCTTTGCGACAGACGCGCGAACACTTCCACTTCCCGCAGCGCGGACAGCTTCTGCGTGGGCATGGGGCTGTCGGCATCGTCCAGCGCGATGGCCTGCGGCAACGCGCCCAGCGGATGCTTTTCCACCGCCACGGGCATGGGCGGGCCGCCGGGGATGCGGGCGATGACGAAAACGCTGGCGTCCGGCATGCGCTGGGCGAGCTGCGGATCCACCGCCACGCGCACCTGCAGCGGGGCGTTGGCGGGCTGCGCGCCGCTCGCGGGTGCGGCCGCCGGCAATGGCGGCAGGCCGGCATCGCTGCGCGCCGCGTCCACCTGCGGACGCAGGGCGGCGGCGGTGCTTGCGTCCACCACGGCGAGCAGCGGTTCCCAGGTGCGGGCGGCTGCGGCGTGCTGGCCGCGCTGGCGCAGGGCGATGCCCAGGAACCAGCGCGCGCGCTGGTGCATGGGCTGCACCTTGAGCGCGGCCTGCAGCTGCGCCACGGCTTCGTCGTCGAAGCGGCGCTGCGGGTCGGCCTGGGCGCGGGCTTCGGCGGATTCGGCCAGCAGGTCGGCATCGTCCGGGGCCAGGCGCAGGGCGCGCAGGTAGGCCTCGCGCGCCTTGGCGGCCTGCTGTTGCTGCAGGTAGGCGCGGCCCAGCAGGCGCAGGCCATCGACCTGGTTGGGATCGCGCTGCAGTTCCGCTTCCAGTCGAGCCACCGCGTCGTCCAGCGTCGCGGGCAGCGCACGCTGCGCGGGATCCAGCGCGGCTGGCGTGCCGACCACGGCGTAGAGCAGGCCGGTGGCCGCGCCCAAGCAGGCCACGGCAGCCAGCAGCACCGCGCGATGCGTGCGCCACAGCGGGCCGAGCACCCAGCCCAGCGTGCCGACCACCAGCAGCGCCGCGCAGGCGAGGAAGATCGCGTTCACCATTCCTGGTCCTGCGGGTCCGGGCGTTGCGGCGTATCGTTGCGCGGCGCGTTCGCGGGCGCCTGGGCCGCGCGGGCGCGCACGATGCGCCAGATGAGCGCGCCGCCGGCCAGCAGCAGCAGCAGCGGCCCGAACCACAGCAGCCAGGTGCCGGCTTCCACCTGCGGGCGGTAGAGCACGAACTCGCCGTAGCGCTGCACCAGGAACTGCTTCACCTCCGCGTCGCTGCGGCCCTGGCGCATCAGCGCCAGCACCTCCACCCGCAGGTCGTGCGCGATCTGCGCGTTGGAGTCGGCCAGCGACTGGTTCTGGCACATCACGCAGCGCAGCTCCGCGGCCAGTGCGTGGAAGCGCCGTTCTTCGGCGCTGTCGCGGAATTCGAGCGGGGCGGGGTTGGTGGAGACCTGGGCGAAGGCGGGCGCTGCGGCAACGAGCAGCACCAGCGCCGCGAGCCCGGTCGCCATGGCGATCCGGAGCCAGGCGCGATGTCCATGGGTGCCCGGCTGCGCGGGGATGAGCGTGTTTCCTGCCGGGGCGTGCAACGCGGTCACGGGCCGCCCTCGATCTTCTGCAGCGCCGGCAGGATCTCGTCGCGCACGGTGGCGTCGGTGATCGGCCCGACGTGCTTCCAGCGGATCACGCCGTCGGCATCCACCAGGAAGGTTTCCGGCGCGCCGTACACGCCCCAGTCGATCGCGGTCCGGCCTTCCCGATCGGCCACCACCAGCCAGAACGGGTTGCCGAACTGCTCGAGCCAGCGCAGCGCGTCGGCGCGCGCGTCCTTGTAGTTGTAGCCGACCACGCGTACCCGCTTGGTTTCGGCGAAGCGGGTCAGGACCGGGTGCTCCTCGCGGCAGGCCGCGCACCAGCTGCCCCACACGTTCATCAGGAACGGCGCGCCGCGCAGGTCGGACAGCGACACCATGCGCTCGGGTTCGTGCAGGGACGGCAGGGTGAACGCGGGCGCGGGCTTGCCGACCAGCGGCGAGGGCAGCGCCTCGCGGTTGGGCTTGCGGCTCATCCACACGCCCGCGGCCAGCACGGCGGCGAGCAGGGCGAACACGGCCAGGGGAAGCCAGCGGGACGTCTTCATGGGGTGGTCACTGCGTGGTCCTGCCCGGGAGGGAACGTTCGCCATCCCGGCGCAGGCCGGGAGCGAAGTCCGCGTTGCTCGTCACCGAGGCGGCAATGTCGAAAGGGCCTGCGGCCTGCGCGGGATCGGCGGCGCCTGCGGCCGCCTTGCGCCGGAAACGCCGGTCCAGCGCCGTCACGAACCCGCCCAGCGCCATCAGCACCGCACCGAGCCAGATCCAGCGCACGTAGGGCTTCACGTGCACGCGCACCGCCCACGCGCCGCCGCCCAGCGGCTCGCCCAGCGCGACGTACAGGTCGCGCGTGACGCCCGGCAGCAGGGCCGCCTCGGTCATGACCTGGCCGCCGCTGGCGTAGGTGCGCTTTTCCGGATGCAGAGTGGCGATCGCCGTACCGTCGCGGCTGACCGCGACCGTACCGCGGTCGGCCGAGAAGTTGGGGCCCTCGCGGCGCGCCACGCCTTCGAACCGGAAGTCGTATCCGCCCAGCGCAATCGATTGCCCCGGCGACAGCGCCAGCTCGCGCTGGTTGTTCAGGCCTTCCACCAGCAGCGCGCCGGCCAGGAACACCGACACGCCCAGGTGCGCCAGGGTCATGCCCAGCATCTCGGCGGTGAAGCGCGTGCCCGCGGTGCCGCGCACGCGCGACCAGACAAAGCGCACGGTGCCGGCCGCCACCCACGCCGCGCCGAAGATGCCGGCGGCCACCTTCCAGCGGCCCTGCGGCGCCAGAAAGAACGCGGCGATGCCCAGACCCAGCGCCAGCGCCAGCCACGGCGCCAACATGCGCAGCAGGCTGGATGCGTCCTGGCGCTGCCAGCGCGCCAGCGGCCCGAACGGCAGCAGCAGCACCATCGGCGCCATCAGCACGGTGAACAGCAGCGAGAAGTAGGGCGGGCCCACCGAGATCTTGCCCAGCTCCAGCGCGTCGGCCAGCAGCGGGTACAGCGTGCCGAGCAGCACCATCGCGCAGGCCGCGCTCAGCAGCAGGTTGTTGAGCAGCAGCAGCGTCTCGCGCGAGGTGGCGGCGAAGGGCTTGCCGCCGTCGCCCGGCGCGCGCAGCGCGTACAGCAGCAGCGATCCGCCGATCACGATGCCCAGGAAGACCAGCACGAACAGGCCGCGCGTGGGATCCGACGCGAACGCGTGGACGCTGGTGATCACCCCCGAACGCACCAGGAACGTGCCCAGCAGCGACAGCGAGAACGCGGCGATCGCCAGCAGCAACGTCCAGCCCGCAAAGCTGCCGCGCTTCTCGGTGACCGCCTGCGAGTGCAGCAGCGCGGTGCCGGCCAGCCACGGCATGAAGCTGGCGTTTTCGACCGGATCCCAGAACCACCAGCCGCCCCAACCCAGCTCGTAGTACGCCCACCACGAACCCAGCGCGATGCCCAGGGTGAGGAACGCCCACGCCACGTTGGTCCACGGTCGCGTCCAGCGCAGCCAGTCGCGCAAGTCGCGCTGCGCCTCGGGCGTGTCGGCCTGCGCCCTGCTGCCCAGCAGCGCCGCGATCGCGAACGCGAACGGCACCGCGAAACCCACGTAGCCCAGGTACAGCATCGGCGGATGGATGATCATCCCCGGGTCCTGCAGCAGGGGATTGAGGTCGCGGCCTTCCGCTGCGGCCGGCAGCAGGCGCTCGAACGGGTTGCTGGTGAACACCAGGAACGCCAGGAAACCGATGCTCACCACGCCCATCACGCCCAGCACGCGTGCCACCACGTGCGCCGGCAGCGCGCGCGAGAACCGCGCCACAGCCGCAGTCCACGCCGCCAGGATCAGCGTCCACAGCAGCAGCGAGCCCTCGTGCGCGCCCCACACCGCCGTGTAGCGATAGACCATGGGCAACAGCGAATTGGAATTCTCCGCGACGTAGCGCTGCGAGAAGTCCTGGGACACGAAGCCCCAGGTCAGGATCGCGTAGGCAAGCAGGTTGAGCGCCAGCTGCGCATACGCGGCCGGACGCGCCACCGCCATCCACGCGTCGATGCCGCGATGCGCGCCGGCCAGCGGCAATGCCGCCTGCAGCACGCACACCAGCAGCGCCAGCAGCAGTGCGACCTGGCCCAGTTCAGGCAGCATCGGTCCGCTCCGTCAGGCGCGCCGGGGATGCGCGCCTGCCGCGGTGTGCGCCTTCCGCGTGGACGGTCCGGGGGACACGGCATCGCGTCATGGCATGGACCCTGCGGCCGCGTCCGGCGCGTCCACGTCGTGCTTGCGGTGCGCCTTGCCCATCTTGTCGGCGACTTCCTTGGGCATGTAGGCCTCGTCGTGCTTGGCCAGGACTTCCTCGGCCACGAAGGTGTCGCCGCGCATGCGCCCGGTGGCCACCACCGCCTGCTTCTCGCGAAACAGGTCGGGCAGGATCCCGGTGTAGACCACCGGCAGCGTGGCGTCGCCATCGTCCACGCGGAAGCGCGCTTCCATGGAGCCCGGCGCACGCTCGAACGACCCGGCTTCCACCATGCCGCCCAGGCGGAAGCGCGCCTGCCCGGAGCGCACCGCCTCGCCCGCCGCGCCGCCCAGCACTTCGTTGGGCGTGTACAGATAGGCGACGTTGCGCTGCAGCGCCATCGCCACCAGCACCGCGGCGATCGCGGCGGCGGCCAGCAGGGCCAGGATCAGCAGCAGGCGGCGTTTGCGGGTGGGGTGCATGGAGCTCTCTTTCGTGCGCGCCGGAGCCGGCAGGGGCATCGACGCGCGTGATGCGGAGGGTCAGGTCCAGATGGGTCCCGGAACGGGCTGGAACAACGGTTTCATGGCGTGCCGGATGGGTTCGCCTTGCGTTTGGCCCGCAGCCGCGCCGCGCGCAGCTGCGCGCGTACCTGCAGCTTCGGGGCGACGAAGTCCCACAGCATCACGACAAAGAACACGGCGTAGGCGGCGACCACGTATTCCAGGTAGCTCATGCGCGGCCTTCCGCAAGCTTCGCCACCCAGTCCTTGCCGGCCTCGCGGCGCAGGTTGTCGGCGCGCGCGCGCGCCAGCAGCGCACCGACGAACCACAGCTTCGTGCCCACCACCATCCACAGCAGGGGCGCGATCATGCTCGGATCCATGCTGGACTCGCCGAACACGCGGATCGTCTGGCCCTGGTGCAGCGAGTTCCACCACACCACCGAGTAGCGGATCACCGGCAGCAGCACCACGCCGACGATGGCCAGCAGGCCGGCCGCGCGCGCGGCGTTGCGGCGGTCGTCGATGGCGCCGTACAGGCCCATCACGCCCAGGTACAGGAACAGCAGGATCAGTTCCGTGGTCAGGCGCGGATCCCAGCTCCACCACGTGCCCCACATCGGCTTGCCCCAGATCGCGCCGGTGAGCAGGGTGACCAGCGTGAACGCCGCACCGCTGGGCGCGCAGGCCATGGCCAGGATCTCGCACAGCTTGATCCGCCAAATCAGTGCGATCGCCGCGTACAGCGCCATCAGCGCGAACACCGCCATGCTCATCCACGCGCTGGGCACGTGGATATACAGGATCCGGAAGCTGTCGCCCTGCTGGTAGTCCGGCGGCACCGAGAACAGCGCCAGGTACAGGCCCACCAGCATGACCGCGCCGCCCAGGCCATACGCCCACGGCGCCCAGCGCGCGGCGAAGCGGTCGAAGGTGGGGGGCGAACCGAGTTGGTGGAACCAGCGGAGCAGTGGATTCACGGCGGGGGATTCATCGAAGGCACGTCGGGTCGCGCACGCATCACTCCAGCGCGATGCGGATCGCGGCGGCGGCGGCCAGGGGCGCCAGCACCAGCGCCAGCGCCAGGCCGGCGCCGAGCAGCAACAAGGCGCCGGCGAAGTCCATTCCCTGGGCGGCAGCGGAGACGCTGCCCGCGCCGAACACCAGCACCGGCACGTACAGGGGCAGCGCCAGCAGGGCGACAATTATGCCGGAGCGGCGCATGCCCACGGTCAGCGCGGCCACCACGGCGCCCAGCAGCGCCAGCAGCGGCGTGCCCAGCAGCAGCGAGGCCAGCAGCACCCCCAGCTGCGGGCGCGGCAGGTACAGCAGCTCGCCCAGCAACGGGGTGGCCAGCAGCAGCGGCGCGGTGGTGGCGCCCCAGTGGGTCAGGGTGCGCACCGCCACCAGCCACGCCAGCGGCACCGGCGCCAGCAGCCACTGCTCCAGGGAACCGTCTTCGGCGTCGCCTCGGAACAGCGTGTCCAGCGACAGCAGCCCGGCCAGCAGCACCGCCACCCAGAGCACCGCCGCGGCATTGGCCGCCAGCACCTCGCGCCGCGCACCCAGCGCCAGCGCGAACAGCACCACCACCAGCACCGCGAACAGCACCGGCTGCAGCGCGTCGCCCCGGCGGCGCCACAGCAGGCGCAGGTCGCGTGCGACCAGGGCGCGGGCCGCCGGCAGCAGGCCGGGACTCATGGAAGACACGCCGATCCGGCGCTCGTGGCTCGGGACGCGGAGGCTGCGCGCCGGAGGTTCGACGCCGGGCGTGCCGGAAGCCTCACAGCACCAGCTCCCGCGTGCGCACCGGCGGCGCCGCGTAGGCGCCATGCGTGGTCACCAGCGCCGCGCCGCCTTCGGACAGGTGTGCGTGCACCATGCGGTTCACCAGCTCGATGCCGTCCAGGTCGAGATTGGCGTAGGGCTCGTCGAGCAGCCACAGGCGCGCCGGCGACAGCCACAGCCGGGCCAGCGACAGCCGCTTCTTCTGGCCTGCCGAGAGCGTGCGCGCCAGGGCATCGTCGAAGCCGCCCAGGCCCACCGCCTGCAGCCCGTCTTCCAGGGTGCGCCCTTCGCGCCGGCCATGCAGGCCGCACAGGAACCGCAGGTTCTCCAGCGCGGTCAGGTCCGCCTTCAGCGCGGGCAGGTGGCCCAGGTAGGCGGCCAGGTGCGCGCGCCCGCCGGGCGTGGCCGGCGCACCCTCGATCCGGACGGCGCCGGCGTCGGCGCGCAGCAGTCCGGCCAGCACCCGCAGCAGCGTGGTCTTGCCCGCGCCGTTGCCGCCGCGCACCAGCAGCGCCTCGCCCGCGTCCACCGCGAAGTCCAGTGGACCGAACACCGGCGACTCGTTGCGCGCGAACGCCAGGCCGCTCGCGCTGAGCAGCGGCGCCGGGGAGGGAGGGGCAGCCGGCATGGAAAACGTCGGGACAGTGGGCGCGCCGCGGTGCGGCGGTGCGGCTATCTTAGCCAGTCCACGCAGGGAAAGGCCTCGTGGTTGGGCGGTGCGGCGGCGTCCATGCGCAGGCGCACCACGCGCCCGCGTTCCCACGACAGCGTGGCGAGCTGGCCGAAGCGCCGGCCCAGCGCATCCAGGCTTTCGTTGTCGATGTCCATCACCAGCCAGCTCGGTTCGCGCCAGCTGCGGTCCGGGGCGGAGGAAAACGCCGGGCGCACGTTCCAGGCGCCCTGCACCAGCAGGCGGTGCAGTTCCGCGTCCTCGCGCCGGTTCACCGCCTTGTCGCGCACGACCGAGTGCGGATCCCAGGCCGACACCAGCGCGAAACGCTGCGCTTGCGGAAACGCGGCTTCCAGCTCCGGCGACAGCTCGCCCACGCGCAGCCAGCGCCATTCGCCGTCGGTTTCCCAGCGGTAATGGGCCAGCAGATAGGCATCCATGAGGCTGGCGATGCGTTCCGGGGGCAGTACGTGCATGCCCCATGTTCGTGGAAGCGGCGGCGCACCGTAAACTCTTGACGAAACGCAAACGGGAATGCATGCGATGGCGCAACACTCGTCCGCCGGAACGCTCCGGATCGACACCAAGCTGCCGAAGGTCGGCACCACGATCTTCACGGTGATGTCGCAGCTCGCCGCCGAGCACGGCGCGGTGAACCTGGGGCAGGGCTTCCCGGATTTCCCGGTGCCGCCGCGCCTGGTGGATGAGCTGGACAAGGCGATGCGTGCGGGCCACAACCAGTACGCGATGATGACCGGCGTGCCCGCGCTGCGGCAGGCGATCGCGCGCAAGACGGCGCGCGTGTACGGCACGCCATGCGACCCCGACGCCGAGGTCACGGTGACCAGCGGCGCCACCGAGGCGATCTTCGACGCGATCGCCGCCGTGGTCCGCCCCGGCGACGAGGTTGTCGTGCTGGACCCGTGCTACGACTGCTACGAGCCGGCGATCGACCTGGCCGGCGCGACGGCCGTGCACGTGGCCCTGGACCCGGCGACGTTCGCGCCAGACTGGGACGCGGTGCGCGCCGCGATCACCCCGCGCACGCGGATGCTCATGATCAACAGCCCGCACAACCCGTCCGGCGCCATGCTGACCGCCGCGGACATGCAGGCGGTGGCGGACCTGCTGCGCGGCACCGACATCGTGCTGCTTTCCGACGAGGTGTACGAGCACATCGTCTTCGACGGGGCGCGCCACGAATCGGCCTTGCGCTATCCCGAACTGCGCGAGCGCGCGTTCGTGGTCTCCAGCTTCGGCAAGACCTACCACTGCACCGGCTGGAAGATCGGCTACTGCATCGCGCCGCCGGCGCTGAGCGCGGAGTTCCGCAAGGTCCACCAGTACAACGTGTTCTGCACCTTCGCGCCGGCCCAGCATGCGTTCGCTGCGATGCTGGACGCGGAACCCGAGCATTACGAGCAGCTCGGCGCGTTCTACCAGGCCAAGCGCGACCGCTTCCGCGAACAGCTGCTGGGCACCAGGTTGCTGCCGCTGCCGGTGCCCGGCGGGTATTTCCAGCTGGTGGACTACTCGCAGGTCAGCGACCTGGACGACGACGCCTTCTGCCGCTGGCTCACCATCGAGCACGGCGTCACCGCGATCCCGCTGTCGCCGTTCTACCAGGCCCCGCCCGCGGGCCAGCGTCTGGCGCGGCTGTGCTTCGCCAAGAACGAGGACACGCTGGACGCGGCGATCGAGCGGCTGCGGGCGCTGTAGCTCGATCGCAGAACTGCAATGCTGCGCGGCGGCGCAGCGACCACTGGTGTCCGCGATCGAGAGCTGCCGCTGAGCTGCCGTGCAGATCCCTGGGCGCGGGCATGGATCGAGCCACAAGGAGTCGAGCGACCTCTTTTCGCTTGGTCGAGATGCGTCAGGTTGATTTCTTGCCACGCAATCGCCGCCCGAATGGAGCCAAGCGCAGGCATGCAGACAGGTACCTGACCCGTCGGATATGAATCGCGATGCCGCCGCGCATTGCCGCCGTGGCGGATCGCGGCGCGCAGGTGTACTGTCCGGTACCCGCGCATCATCGGGTTGGGTGGGCCGCGACAGGCGCGGCGCGGGGGAGATCGGATGGATCCACTGGCATTCCTTGCCGGCGGCGGTGAAATGGGCGCGCTGATCCGCGCGCGCGACTGGGCGGCATCGCCGCTGGGGCCGCCCGAAGACTGGCCGCAGGGCCTGAAGACCTCGCTGCGCACCGCGCTGACCACGCGGCACCCGATCTTCATCTTCTGGGGGCCGGACAGCCTCTGCTTCTACAACGACGGGTATCGCCCGTCGCTCGGGCCGGAGAAGCATCCGGCCATCCTGGGTGCGCCCGGGCGCGCCTCGTTCGGCGAGCTGTGGGACATCATCGCGCCGCAGATCGACCTGGTGATGCGCGGCGGCGGGGCGACGTGGCACGAGAACCACATGGTTCCGAGCTACCGGCACGGACGCCTGGACGAGGTGTACTGGACCTACAGCTACGGCCCCATCGACGACGACACCGCGCCCGACGGCGTGGGCGGCGTGCTGGTCATCTGCACCGAGACCACCGAGCAGGTGCGCACCGCGTCCGGGTTGCAGGAACTCAACGAGCGGCTGGAGGAGCGCGTGGCCTCGGCGCTGGCCGAACGCAAGCTGCTGGCGGATATCGTGGAAGGCACCGACGCCTTCGTGCAGGCCGCGGCGCTGGATTACCGCTGGCTGGCGATCAACCGCGCCGCCGCGTCGGAGTTCGAGCGCATCTTCGGCGTACGGCCGCGCGTGGGCAGCAGCATGCTCGATGCCCTAGACCACATGCCGGAACACCGCGCCGCCGTGCGGGCGGTGTGGGAGCGCGCGCTGCAGGGCGAGGCCTACATCGACACCCAGGCCTTCGGCGATCCCGGCCGCGCGCGTCGCTATTACGAAATGCGGTTCAGGCCCCTGCGCGACGCCGACGGCAGGCGCATCGGCGCCTACCAGATCGTGTACGACGTGACCGAGCGCATGCAGGAGCAGCGCCGCCTGGCCGAGACCGAGGACCAGCTGCGCCAGGCGCAGAAGATCGAGACCCTGGGCCAGCTCACCGGCGGCGTCGCCCACGACTTCAACAACCTGCTGACGCCGGTGATGGCGGCGCTGGACTACGCGCGGCTGGAACTGCGCGACCACCCCGAGGCGCGCTCGCTGGTGTGGGTGGGCCTGAAGGCCGCCGACCGCGCGCGCGTGCTGGTGCAGCGCCTGCTGGCGTTCTCGCGACGCCAGCACCTGCAGCCGCGCGACGTGGACGTGGCGCACCTGGTGGAGAGCATGGCCGACATGGCGCTGCGCTCGCTCAAGCCGGGCATCGAACTGACGCTCGACGTGTCGCCGGAACCGCTGCTGGCGCACGTTGACCCCGACCAGCTGGCGCTGGCGGTGCTGAACCTGGCCGTGAACGCGCGCGATGCCATCGCCGGCGCGGGACGGGTGACGATCCGCGCGGGCAACGTGGTGGTGAACGACGCGGGCGACACGGTGCCACCCGGGCGTTACGTACGCATCGACGTGACCGACGACGGGCAGGGCATGGACGAATCCACCCTGCAACGCGCCGTCGAACCGTTCTTCACCACCAAGGAAGCCGGACGTGGCACCGGACTGGGCCTGTCGTCGGTGCAGGGGCTGGCAATGCAGTCCGGCGGCGGATTCCACCTGCGCAGTGCGCCCGGGTGCGGGACCACCGCAACGCTCTGGCTGCCGGCGGCTGTACCGGCCGCCGGCAGCGATGCGCCGCCGCGTGCGGTCGTGGAGGGCGCCCGGCCCAGGCGCGGCGACATCGACGATCGTTGCGTACTGCTGGTGGACGACGACCCGCTGGTGCGCGCTGGTGCGGCCGCGTCCTTGCGGCTGGCCGGCCTGCGGGTGCTGGAGGCCGGCGGCGGCATCGAAGCCCTGCGTACCCTGGAGGACACGCCCGGCGTGCACGCGCTGGTGACCGACTACGCCATGCCGGGCGTATCCGGGGCCGAGCTGGCGCGGCGCGTCCGCGAGCGCTGGCCCGTGCTGCCGATCCTGTTGATCACCGGCTACGCCGATTTGGACGATCAGGAAGCCGCGGCGCTGCCGCGCCTCGACAAGCCGTTCCTGCCGGACGAACTGGTCGCGGCGCTGGAGGCGCTGCCAGGGTTTCCCCGATAACGTCAGCGCGCCGGTGCAGGTCGCGCCGGGTCCACGTTCCCCGCCAGCGTCCACACCACATCGCGTCCTTCCGGATCGCGGCTGAGATGGAAGTGCGCGGACATGCCCGGCGAGAACGTCTTCCGCGGCGTGTCAGGCGTGCGCGCGGAAAACGGAATCAGGTAAAGGCCGCTGGCGTCGATGGTGCGGCGCGCGGGCAGCTGGTCCACGTCGCCGATGTCCTGGATGGTGCCGCCGCGCTCCAGCAGCGGCTGCTCGAAATCCACCAGCACGTCGACCTTGGCCGGCGGCTGGCCGGGCAGGGCCAGCGTGCCGCCGGCGATGCGCAAATCCGGCCACACCTTGCCGTTCTGCGGCAGCTCGTCGTAACGCGCGCGCGGCATGCCGGCATGCGCGCCAGTGGCGATGGCGTCCAGCGCCCCGAGCAGCGCCAGGAAATTGAGCTTGCGCAGCCGCTGCTTCTGGGTATCGCCTGCGATCCCGCCGGCTTCGATCAACACCGTCGACACGCCTGCCTTCGCGGTGAGGTCGCCGAAGGCGCGCGGGTTGAACGTGTCGTCCCACTTGGCGATGTGGCCACCCACGTACGGTTCCAGCACCGCGCGCACCGCCACCGCCACTTCGATCGCGCGAACCCGGGTCCCGTCCACGTCGCGCGCTTCGTTGAATGGCGGCGCGAGCAGGGCGATGGCCACCGCGCGATCCGAATCGCCTGCGCGGTAGCCCACCTGCTGGTCGTGCAGGTTGAAGCCGAATTCGGGGCGCACGCGTTCGCGCAGGGCGTGCAGCGCGCGCGCCTCCGGGGACGCCAGCGCGCGCGCGTCGCGGTTGATGTCGATGCCCTGCGCATTGCGGCGCTGGAACCGGGCAGCGCCGTCGGGATTCACCAGCGGGAAGACATGCAGCGTGGTGCCCTGCCGCAGGCGCCGCACCAGCGCATGCTCGGGGTGCTCGCCCAGGAAACGGAACAGGTCGGCCAGCGCCATCGAGGCGGTGCTCTCGTCGCCATGCATCTGCGACCACAGCAATACGCGCCTGGGGCCGCTTCCCCAGCGCACGTGGCGCAGCGGGCGGTTCTCCGCGCTGCGCCCGATCTGCTCCACGGTGAAGCCGCGCGCCGGCGCCAGCAGCGGCGTGGCCACGTCCCACCACTGCTCCGGCGCGAAGGCGCGGTCTTCCAGTCCGGCGACGCGGATGCGTGCGTCGTACAGCGCATCCATCGCGTCCAGCCACGGCGGTGGCGACGGCAACGGTGCCAACGTGGCCTGTGGTGTTTCGACGGCGTCGCCGAACAGGGCCGCCGGGCGCATGAGCACGAGCAGGGCGATCAGCGCGCCCACGGACAGGGCGACGGCAAGGACGCGGCGCATGGGAAGGATTCGATGGGAGGCCGGTCATGCTCCGAGGCGTGTTACGCGTTGTCAAACCTTGCGGCCTGTCGCGCACGCGAGGTGTGCGGCTCCGCACGTGTCGATCGTGCGATGCCTCGTCCGGCGTGCCTGCACAAGCCGCCTGCCGACACTGCGCCTTACCATGGGCGCCCGGCCGCGGCGGGCCGGTGACATGGGCAAGGGGCCTGGGAATGGATGTGCGGTCGACGATCCTGCCAACCAAGCGCGTATTGGCGGCGTGGCTGCTGTGCTGTCCGGCGGCGTGGGCGCAGCAGCCGGTTTTCGACATGCACGTGCACCTGCGCGACGGCGAGACCTCGTTGCGCGAGTACGAACGGGCCAACCAGAGCGACGGCATCACCCTGGCAGGCGCGGGGGCGATGTGGTTCGGCGGGCCGTTCCAGGCGCGCGCCGGCAAGCCTGCCGAGATCCGGGCGCGCAACGATGCGCTGATCGACCTGGCCTTACGGCATCCGCACGTGCTGGCGATCGGCACCGTGCATCCGTACGACGGGCAGGCGGCGCTGGACGAGCTGGCGCGCATCGCGGCCCGGGGCGTGAAAGTGCTGAAGATCCACGCCCATACCCAGCAGTTCGACGTGGCCGATCCACGCGTGCTGGCGCTGGTGCGCAGGGCCGGCGAACTGGGCGTGGCGGTGCTGATGGACAACGCCGGCATCCTGCCGGGCGACCACGAAAAGCTGTTCAACCTGGCGGCGCAGGCGCCGGATACGAAGCTGGTGCTGGCGCACATCGGCGGCACCCACTTCCGCTACTGGAACATCCTGGCGTTGGCGCGTACGGCGGGCGGGTTCGGCTTCGAAAACCTCTACTTCGACATCTCGGCCACGGTGCTGCTGGCGGGCGATACCCCGCTGGAGGAGGAATTCGTGTGGACCCTGCGCAACGTGGGTATCGAGCGCGTGCTGCTGGGGTCGGACTACCCGCAGATCTCGCTGCAACGCACGCTGGACGCGTTCGAGAAGCTGGACCTGACCGATGAGGAAAAGCATCTGATCCGCGTCGGCAACGCGCGCCGCCTGTTCGGCCCGGAAGCGCGGCCGCGCGCTCGGTAGGCGTGCCGCAGGCAGTGGCCTGCCAGCCCGGACGAACGTCCCGTAACGCGGCACCTGTAGCCCAGCCGCCTGGCTCTCTTTCGCCCGGAAAAAAAGAGCCCGCTGTTCGCGGGCTCCTTCGGCTTGCGTTTTGCGTCTTGCGTTTTACGGTGGCGGGATGCGGCCGATGCGTGGCACCCCGGACGTTCGTTCAACCCGCCGCGCGGCGCTTGACCGGAGTCGGCGGCTTGCGTTCCTCGGCCTTGGACCGGAACGTGGTGCTGGCCTGGCTGCGCAGTGGCGTGTTGCCCAGTACCTCGATGCGGCCGCCGCGCTTGCGGAAGGCGGCGAGGTCGGAGGCGATGGTCTGATGATCCAGCGACTGGGCCTCAGCGGTGGGTTTCGTAGGCTTGCGTGCCATGCGACTCCTTACGTTGCTGAAATGTAAGGAAATTTTACGCGTCGCGGCGGGCGATTGCAAAAAAACCCGGCTGAAAATACGGCAAACCTCTGCCAAGCCACCTGGAAGCCGTATTCAGTTTCAGAGGGGCGCAGGCGCCAGGGGCGTCAGCGCCGGCCGCGCGCGGGGCGGGTAGGTGCGGGCACGGCGGTCGCAGCCGGCGCATCGGGTGTGGGCAGGTCGATGCGGCTGAGCGTGCGGGTGGTGCCCAGCACTTCGATCCGGCCGCCCTTGTCCTGGAACGCGTCGAGATCGGCGGAGATGCTGGCGCTGGTCACGCCTGCGGCGCGCTCGCCCGGTTTGCGCGATCCGAACAGGTGGCTGGTCTTGGAGGGGCCGGTGGGCGTGCCGGAGGCGGGCTTCCTGGGGGGCGGCATGGTGCGGTTTCCTGTCAGTGCATGGCCAGCGGGATGCCGCGCGCGAGGCGCTCGGCGTGGTCGTGACGCAGCGCGCGGCAGCACGGGCCGTCCATGGCGAAGCTCCGGCACACCTGCGGGCGCGTGGGGTAGATCGAGCAGCGCATGCTGGAAGCCGCCACCGCCACGCACCAGCCTTCCTCGTCGCGCGCCATGACGTGGCGTCCGTCCGCCGTGCGCGCGGTCAGGTGCGCGGGAATCCGGTCCTCGCCCTGCAGCACCACCGTTTGCCGGCAGCACACCGCGTCGCAGGTCTGGCAGCCCAGCGCTACGGCGCTCACGGCGCTCAAGGCGCGCTCCGGTGCGATGCGGCAGGCGCGCCAGCGGACGTGCGCGCTGCGTGCGTGCGCACGATGGCGGTGAAGGGTGGTGGGCAGGGTCCGGACAAATCGCTTCCCGGAGGGCGCCGCCCCGCTCGGGGCGTTGACGCATGGAGGAAAGCGAAACGTGCGACAGGGAGGTCGCGCGCGGCGCGCGGAGCGGGCAGGGCCCGCGGTCCGATGGTACACGCCATGGGTCCGCTGCGGGCGCGTGGGCACGCTCGGTTAAAGTCGCAGCGGTCCACAAGACGGTACGCACGCCATGCCAACCACAGCGCCGCAGTTCGATCCCGCCGCCATCGGCACGCCCGGGCAGCCCTGGGGCCCGGCCGAGAAGGCGCGTTGGCGCGCCGCGCAGTACCCGCGCCGCAGCTATGCCGACGAGGTCGCCGCCCGGATCTCGCGCCTGCGCGAGCGCTTCGACGTCATCGAGTACGGATCGCTCGACTACGGCGACGATGGCGTCTTCCCGCTGTACGCGCTCCGCAGCCGTGGCTGGGACGGGCAGCGGCCTGCGGCGCTGGTCACCGGCGGGGTGCACGGCTACGAGACCAGCGGGGTGCACGGGGCGCTGCAGTTCCTGGAACAGGAAGCGCAGGACTATGCCGGCCGCATCGACCTGCTGGTGGCGCCGTGCGTCAGCCCCTGGGCCTACGAGCGTATCCAGCGCTGGAATGCCGACGCCATCGATCCCAACCGCTCGTTCCGCGCTGACAGCCCGGCCGGGGAATCCGCCGCACTGCTGCGCCTGGTGGCACCGCTGCGCGGGCGCTTCGCCGTGCACATCGACCTGCACGAAACCACGGACAGCGACGAGACCGAGTTCCGCCCGGCGCTGGCGGCCCGCGACGGCAAGCCGTTCGAACCGGGCGCCATCCCGGACGGCTTCTACCTGGTGGACGACAGCGCCAATCCGCAGCCCGCCTTCCAGCAGGCCATCATCGAGCGGGTCGCGCAGGTCACCCACATCGCGCCGGCCGACGCCAACGGCGAGATCATCGGCGCCAAGGTCGTCTCGCCGGGGGTGATCGCATACGACTATGGCCCGCTGGGCCTGTGCGCGGGCATCACCGGCGCGCGCTTCACCACCACCACCGAGGTCTATCCCGACAGCCCGCGGGCCACGCCGCAGCAGTGCAACGACGCGCAGGCCGCAGCGGTGCGCGCCGCGCTCGACTTCGCGCTGCGCGCCCACAACGGCTGAGGGCCGTGGCCGCGGCCGGAACCGGCGCGCGGCTGCGTTAGTCAGAAGCCGGACGCAGCGCGCCCTTAGGTCGCCTTCACGCTGCGGCGATGGGGCGCGCTCTTACATCCCGGAACTTCGCAACGCCGCTGGCAACGTGGAACGGACCCCTGGCAAACCCGGCGATTCCCACACCCCGCCCCGCGGCAAAGCGGAGGCGCTCAACACGGCCGACCTGCGACTGCTGGGGCATGCGCTGGGCGCGATCCGCCGGCACCTGGGCATGGACGTGGCGTTCGTGTCCGAGTTCCGCAACGGGCGCAGGTACTTCCGCTGCGTGGACGCCGACGGCCGGCTGGCCCCGTTCAAGGCAGGCGACTGGGACCCCCTGCACGAGAGCTACTGCGGCCGCGTGGCCCAGGGCGAACTGCCGCAGTTCATGCCCGACGCCAGCCTCGAACCGGCCGCGCAGGGGCTTCCCGTGTCACGACGCCTGGCCATCGGTGCGCACATCAGCGTGCCGGTGACGCTGGGCGATGGAAGCGTGTTCGGAAGCCTGTGCGCCTACAGTGCGCGGCCCGGCTACCACCTGGACCAGCGCGACCTGGACATGATGCGCGTGTTCGCGGATGTCGCGGCACGGCTGGTGGAGAGTGGGGCGGCCAAGCGCCGCGAGGCCCACGACGGCGCCGCGCGCGTGGACGAATTCCTGCGCAGCGGTGCGCTGGACATCGCGTACCAGCCGATCGTGGACCTGGAAGGCGACCGCGTGGTCGGGTTCGAGGCGCTGTCGCGGTTCCCGCAGGTCACCCCGCGCACGCCCGAGCAGTGGTTCGCCGACGCCGCGCGCGCGGGCCGTTCGGTGGAGCTGGAAGTGATGGCCATCCGCCTTGCGGTGCAGGGCCTGGAGCGCCTGCCGGAAGACGTGTACGTGGCGGTGAACGCCTCCCCGGGCACGATCGTGGGCGGGCACCTGGCCGAGGCGCTGCGCGGCGTGCCGCTGCGCCGCGTGCTGGTGGAAGTCACCGAGCACGAGGCGGTGGAGCAGTACGACGAGCTGGTCGCGGCGGTGCGTCCGCTGCAGGAGCGCGGGCTGCGCATCGCCATCGACGACGCGGGCGCGGGCTACGCAAGCTTCCGCCACATCCTCAACCTGGCCCCCCACATGATCAAGCTGGACGTCAGCATCACCCGCGGCATCGACGTGGACCGCTCGCGGCGCGCGCTGGCGGCCGCGCTGTGCCGGTTCGCGCAGGAGACCGGCTGCAGGATCGTGGCCGAAGGCGTGGAGACCGCCACCGAACTGGCCACGCTGCGCGACCTGGGCTTCCGCAAGGCGCAGGGCTACCTGCTGGGGCGCCCCATGCCGCTGGGCGAGGCGGTCCTGCGATGCCGCGGCCCGGGCATCGGGGCACGCAGCGCAGAAGCGGCAGGCTGACGCCTTGCCGGGCGCGGATGTTCGCCCGGTCGTCCGCGTTTTCGCGACACGCGATCGTTCCGGGGAAGTCATCGACGCTGCGGCGTTCGTCGGCACGATGCATCCGCGCAGGTCCTGACGCTGCACCCTCAGATAACCGCGCCGCGCAGGACAGGTGGGGCGCGCACGCGCCTGCGCCATGCGATCCGCGGAGCAAGCGTGGTCCAGGGCAGGCTGCGGCACGCCGGCACGCGTGCGTCGCGCTCGTTGGCGCGCCGCGTCGCACCGCGTGCGATGGGACGCGCTAGGATCGGGACGACTCGTTCGCGCCACGGAGTGCCTGCATGACCCGTTCCCCTGCCACGCGTCGCCGCGGCGCGCTCGCCACCTGCCTGCTCGCGGCCGTGATGGCCTGGCCCGCCGCAGGCGCGGACCGCGCCGCCATCGAACGCGTGGTGGCCGCGCAGCACGATGCGTCGGTGCAGGGCCTGCGCGACTGGATCGCGTTGCCGTCCATCGCCGCCGAAGACCTCAAGGCGCGCGAAGGCGCCGACCACATGGCCAAGCTGGCGCGCGAAGCCGGGTTCCAGAAGGTGGAAGTCGTCGACACCGGCGGCAAGCCCGGCGTGTTCGCCACGCTGGACGCCGGCGCGGCCAGGACGGTGGGCCTGTACTTCATGCTCGACGTGAAGCAGTACGACCCGGCCGAATGGAGCTCGCCGCCGCTGGAAGCGCGGCTGGTGGACAGGCCGGGGCTGGGCAAGGTGATGGTGGGCCGCGGCGCGGTGAACCAGAAGGGGCCGCAGGCCGCGCTGCTGGCGGCCCTGCGTGCGATCCGCGACGCCGGCCAGCCGATGCCGGTGAACCTGGTGCTGGTGGCCGAGGGCGAGGAGGAAATCGGTTCGCCCAACATCGCCAGGCTGGCGCTGCGTCCCGACGTGCGCGCGGCGTTGCAGCAGACCATCGGCGTGTTCATGCCCTTCGCCACCCAGGACAGCAGCGGCAACGTCGGCGTCAACCTGGGCGCGAAGGGCGTGGTGGAGATGGAACTGGTCGCCAGCGGCGAGAAGTGGGGCCGCGGCCCGAAGCAGGACGTGCATTCCTCGCTCAAGGCCATGGTGGACAGCCCGGCGTGGCGGCTGGTCAAGGCGCTGGACACGCTGGTGAGCGAAGACGGCAACACCATCGCGATCGACGGCTATCCGCGGCCCGAACCGCTGAGCGAGCAGGACCGCGCGCTGATCGCCCGCGCGGTGGCCGCACGCGACGAGGCCAGGACGAAGCAGCAACTGGGCGTGCAGCGCTGGATCGACGACCTGCCCTGGCAGCAGGCCAACGAACGGCTGGTATCGCAGCCCACGATCAACATCCAGGGCCTGGTCGGCGGTTACACCGGGCCGGGCGGAAAGACCATCCTGCCGCACCGCGCGGCGGCCAAGCTCGACCTGCGGCTGGTGCCCGGCATCACCCGCGACGCGGCGGTGGCCGCGCTGAAGTCGCACCTGGCCGCGCGCGGCTATGGCGATATCGAAGTGAACGTGACCGGCGGTTACGACAGCACGACCACGCGCGCGGACGCGCCGCTGATCCAGGCGCAGCTGGCCGTGTACCGCCGCGCGGGCGTGGACGCGCAGTTGTGGCCGCGGCTGGCGGGCTCGTATCCCGGCTACGTGTTCACCCAGCCGCCGCTGTCGCTGGCGGCCGGCCACTTCGGGCTGGGCCACGGCGGTGGCGCGCACGCACCGGACGAGTACTTCCTGATCGAACCCAGCCACGACAAGGTGCGCGGCTTCGACGGGGCGGTGATGTCCTACGTGGATTACCTGTACGAACTGGGCAGGTAACGCCATGCCGCGGCGCCCCGCCCGGGCTGCGCCGCGCACGCTGCGGTGGTTCGCGTGCGCGGCGATCGTCGCCGTGTCGCTGGCGTGGTGGCCCGCGCGGGCGCAGGCGCCGCGTCCGGCCACGGCCGGGCCGACGGTGCGCGTGTTCACCCCGCCGCTGCGCATGCCCGGCTTCGGGTTCGCGCGCACCGTGCGGATCTACGTGCCGCCCGGGTATGAACGAGGCGATGCGCGCTACCCGGTGCTCTACATGTTCGACGGGCAGAACCTGTTCGACGACGCCACCAGCTACGTGCGCGAGTGGGGCGTGGACGAGGCCTTGGACACGCTGGCGCGCGATGCCCGGTTCGAGGCGATCGTGGTCGGGATCGACCACGGCAACGCGCTGCGCATCCACGAACTGGTTCCGTACTGGAACGTGCGTTTCCTGCCCAACGCGGGCGCCGGATTCGTGGCCGACGTGGTGCAGGTGCTGAAGCCGTTCGTGGACGCGAACTACCGCACCCTGCCGGACCGCGCGCACACCGCCATCGCCGGCAGTTCGCTGGGCGGATTGGCGGCCGACTACGCGATGCACCGCTACCCGCAGGTATTCGGCAAGGCCGGGGTGTTCTCGCCGTCGTACTGGGTTTCGGACGAGGCGTTCGCGCGCGCGCGCGGCACGCCGCTGCCGCCGGATAGCCGCGTCTACCTGTACATGGGCGGCACCGAAGGCGACGAGGCCGTGGCCAACGTTGCGCGCATGGCCGCGATCCTGCATGCGCGGCCGGGCGGCGCGGAATCGGTGTTGCTGCATGTGGAACCGCAGGCCGGTCATGACGAGGCGGCGTGGAAGGCCGCGTTCCCGCGCGCGGTGCGCTGGCTGTTCCAGGTGCGCTGATCGCGCCGCCACGTGCGCTGGGCGCAGCGCAGCGCCGCGTCTTCGCGCGCGCTTATCGGCATGCCGGTCATGCTGTGCCCATCGGCCTGCGCGGCGCGCGGCCCTCCGGAGCGACGACACCGCCATGAAGACCCTGACCCGCATCGCTGCCGCGCTCGCCGCCGGCGCGGCGCTCATGTACTACCTGGATCCGCAGTCGGGGCGTCGCCGTCGCGCGCTGGTGCGCGAGCGCGGCGCCGCAGCCGGGCACGATGCCGGCCGCCTGCTGCGCGGCAAGTCGCGCCATGCCGCCGATCGCGCCCGCGGCGCGTTCGCGCAGGCGCGCGCCGCGCTGGAGGGTGGCACGCCCCCGGACGACGTGCTGCGCGACCGCATCCGCTCGCGCCTGGGCCACGTGATCGAGCACCCGGGGCAGGTCAATGTGGACGTGCAGCAGGGCTACGTGGTGCTGCGCGGGCATGCGTCCATCGAGGAAATCGAGGACCTGACCCTGCGCCTGGTCGCCATGCGGGGCGTGACCGGCGTGGACAACCGGCTCGTGCCCTCCGCGGGGACTGCGCGCCCCTGACGCCGACGCGCCGCGGCGCCCGTCGCGGTATTCCGGTACCACCACGGTTGCCACCAGCGGTCTGCGCGGTGCGATGCGGCGTCGCTTCGGAGCGGATTGCGCGCGGCAAGCGGCGGGGCGCACGACGCGGTGGCGCCCCGACTTCCGGCAGGGGCGGGGCATAGCGCACGGGTGCACATTGCCGGCCACCACCGCACACCGGAGCTGCGACATGCGTACCACACGCCGCGACGTGATCCTCCTGGGAGGCCTGGCTGCCATGGCGGCGGCGATGCCATCGACCGCGCTCGGCGCGATCCGGCGCGCCAGCCGACCGCTCGACATCCTCATCCTGGGCGGCACGGGCTTCACCGGCCCGTTCCAGGTGAACTACGCGCTGGCGCGCGGCCACAAAGTCACGCTGTTCAACCGCGGCAAGCGGCCGTCGCCCGAATGGCCGGGCGACGTCGAACAGCTGCACGGCGACCGCAGCATCAACGACTACAAGGCGCTGCAGGGCCGCAAGTGGGACGTGGCCATCGACAACCCCACCAGCCTGCCGTCGTGGGTGCGCGACGCGGCCGCTGTGCTCAAGGGCAACGTGGGGCACTACCTCTTCATTTCCACGATCTCGGTGTACGCCGACGGCTCGCAGCCGGGCATCACCGAAGACGCCCCGCTGGCGGCCTACAAGGGCAAGGACGCCATGGCCGAAACGCGCGAAACGCTGATGGCCGACATGGGCAACCTGTATGGCCCGCTGAAGGCGCTCAGCGAAGCGGAGGTGCGCAAGCACTTCGGCGCGCGCAGCACCATCGTGCGTCCCGGCTACATCGTGGGCCCGCGCGACGAGACCGACCGCTTCACCTACTGGCCGCACCGCGTGGCGCAGGGCGGCGAGATGCTGGTGCCGGGCGATGGGCGCGATCCGGTGCAGTACATCGATGGCCGCGACCTGGGCGAATGGATGATCCGCTTGGCCGAAAACGGCACCACCGGCACCTTCAACGCCGTCGGCCCGCGTGCATCCACGACGATGGACGACATGCTCACGGGCATCGCGACGGCACTCGACGCCAAACCCACCTACACGCACGTCACGCCGGAATTCGTCGAAGCGCGGCAGCTCGCATTGCCGATCTGGGTGCCACGGCAGGCCGGGCCGTATGCCGGCTACGGGCAGGTCAGCAATGCGCGCGCCGTGGCCGCGGGCCTGACCTACCGCCCGCTGCCGGAAACCGTGACGGACCTGATGGCGTGGTTCCGCGGCCTGCCGGCCGAGCGCCAGGCCAAGTTGAACGCCGGGATCACCCGCGAACAGGAAACCGCGGCGCTGAAGGCGTGGCATGCGCAGCAGGCGGGCTGATCCGGCCAGCCCGTAGCCGCGGCTTCGGCCGGAGCCCTGGCCTCCGTTCGGTTCCGGACGCTCCACCTCGCGGTTGAAGCCGCCTCTACAGGGATGGAAGGGCGCGCAGCAGCCGGTCGTGGCCGACGCCGCGCCTACACGATGCCGAACGCGTAGAACACGCCGATCACCACGAACACCGCCGCGGTCTTGATCAGCGTGATCGCGAAGATGTCGCGATACGCCTGGCGATGGGTCAGGCCGGTCACTGCCAGCAGGGTAATGACCGCGCCGTTGTGGGGCAGGGTGTCCATGCCGCCGGAGGCCATCGACGCGACGCGATGCAGCACCTCCATCGGGATGCCCGCGGCTTTGGCGTTGGCGATGAAGGTGTCGGCCATCGCCGCCAGCGCGATGCTCATGCCCCCCGAGGCCGATCCGGTGATGCCGGCCAGCGCGGTGACGGTGACGGCTTCGTTGACCAGCGGATCGGGGATCGCGCCCAGCGCGTTGGCCACCACCAGGAAGCCCGGCAGGGCGGCGATGACCGCGCCGAACCCGTATTCGCTCGCCGTGTTCATCGACGCCAGCAGCGCGCCGCCGATCGCCGCCTTGGTGCCCTCGGCGAAGCTGGCGATGACCGGCTTCCATGCGAAGGCCAGCACCGCCAGGATCCCCACCAGCAGCGCCCCCTGCACGGCCCAGATCGCCGCCACCTTCGAAACTTCCTGCACGACCGGCGCGGGTGCGCCGATCACCGCCGGCACGAATTCGTGGCTGGCGCCGTAGACGCGCGGGATCAGCACGGTGAACACCTTGTTGCTCACGCCCACCAGCACCAGCGGCAACAGCGCGATGAGCGGGTTGGCCAGCGTGCCGCCCGCGAATGGCGCCGGTTCGTTCACCAGCGTGGCCGCATCGCCGTAGCCTTCGCCGGCCGCCAGCGCCTTGCGCCGCCGCGATTCCAGGTAGGCCATGCCCACCGCCAGGATGAACAGCCCGCCGATCAGCCCCAGCCACGGCGCCGCCCACGCATCGGTCTTGAAGAACGCGGTGGGGATGATGTTCTGGATCTGCGGCGTGCCCGGCAGCGCGTCCATGGTGAAGGTGAACGCGCCCAGCGCGATCGTGCCGGGGATCAGCCGCTTGGGGATGTCGCCCTGGCGGAACAGTTCGGCCGCGAACGGATACACCGCGAACACCACCACGAACAGCGACACCCCGCCATAGGTCAGCAGCGCGCACACCAGCACGATCGCGAGCATCGCCCGCTGCGCGCCCACCACCCGGATCGTGGCCGCCACGATGGACTTGGAGAAGCCGCTGACCTCTACCAGCTTGCCGAACACCGCACCCAGCAGGAACACCGGGAAGTACAGCTTCAGGAAGCCGACCATCTTGTCCATGAACAGGCCCGTGAACATCGGCGCCACCAGCGAAGGATCGGTGAGCAGCACCGCGCCCAGCGCCGCGACCGGCGCGAACAGGATCACGCTGTAGCCGCGGTAGGCGACCAGCATCAGGAAGACCAGCGCGGCGAGGACGATCAGGAAGGACATGGAGAGGTCTTTGAGGTGGCCCGTCGTTCCCGCGCCGCGGAAACCCGGTGGCGTTGGTGTCCGGGTCGCCGCCGCGTGCAGGCAACGACGTCCAGACGGCGTCCTTGGGTCTCCGCCTGCGCGGGCAAGGCGGCGCGCGGCACGGGTCGGTGTCGCCGCAGTCTCCCCAGCGCGCGCAACCGCTCCCATTGTCCGAAGGTACAAGTGCCCGCGCAGGTCGCACTGCCTAGCCTGTGCAGCGCGCGGCGCCTGTCCGCCGCATCCGCATACCTCGGGGACACAACGCGATGAAACGCAGCAGCTTGAGCCTGGCCGTGGCGATGGGCCTTACCGTGGGCTTCGCCGCACCGCTCGCCCATGCGCAGGATGCGCCCGCGCCGCAGGCGCTCGACGGACAAGCCATGCAGGACCAGGCGCCGGCCAGCGGCGCCGACGAACCGGCCACGCTGGACGCGGTCACCGTCACCGCGCGCAAGCGCGAGGAAACCCTGCAGGACGTGCCCGTCGCGGTCACCGCCTTCACCCCCGAAACGCTCGACAAGCTGGGGGTGCGCGACCTAGGCGACCTGGACGCGCAGGTGCCCAACCTGACGATCTACGCCGCGCGCGGCTCCAGCAGCACCATCACCGCCTACATCCGCGGCGTGGGCCAGTCCGATCCGCTGTGGGGCGTGGATCCCGGCGTGGGCCTGTACCTGGACGATGTGTACATCGCCCGCCCGCAGGGCGCGCTGCTCGATGTCTTCGACGTGGGCCGCGTGGAAGTGCTGCGCGGGCCGCAGGGCACGCTGTACGGCAAGAACACCATCGGTGGCGCGATCAAGTACATCTCGCGCGGGCTGCCGAAGACGTTCGAGGGCTTCGGCGCGATCACCGTGGGCAACTACGACCAGCTGGACGTCAAGGCGGCGCTGGGTGGCCCCATCGGAGGCGAGGACAGCGGCCTGCGCGGGCGCGTGGCGGTGGCCAGCCTCAACCGCGACGGCTTCGGCGAGAACACGATCACCGACCAGCCGGTGAGCGACAAGGAAGTCAATGCGTTGCGCCTCAACCTGGGCGCGTACGCGGGCGACGACCTGGACATCCAGTTCGCGATCGACTGGATGGACGACCAGTCCGGCGTGCGCGGTGCGCGCATGCTGCTGCCCAATCGTTTCGATGCGGCGCTGACGCCCACCACCGGGCCGTTCCTGCCCATGGACAGCCGCTACGACGTGCGCAACGGCATGCCCAACGTCAACGACACCTCGATGGCGGGCGCCTCGGCGACCATCAACTGGCGGCCCAGCGAGGACTGGGCGCTGAAGTACGTCATCGCCAAGCGCGAATCCGACACCGAAACCAACATCGACTTCGACACCACGCCGGACCGCATCGCCGACGTGGTGGCCTTCTACGAGGACGAGCAGGTCAGCAACGAGCTGCAGGTGAACTACGACGGCGGCGGCCGCGTGCGCGGCGTGGTGGGCCTGTACGGGTTCACCGGCGAGGCCGGCGGACAGGTGCTCAACAACTTCTTCAACCTCAGCTTCGGCGATACCCAGGGCAAGGTCCTGACCGAAAGCGTGGCGCTGTACGCCGACTGGACCATCGACCTCACCGACCGGCTCAAGCTGGACGTGGGCGCGCGTTACACCGATGAGGACAAGCGCGCAAAGGTGCTCAACCGCTGCTACACCAGCGCGACGTTCCAGACGGTCCGCGACTGCACGCCGGCCAATCCCAACGACGACACGGCGGCCGCGCGCTTCGACAAGACCATCAACTTCAAGAACGTCTCGCCCAAGGTGTCGCTGGACTACCAGATCACCCCGGACATCATGGTCTATGGCCTTGCGTCGCGCGGCTTCAAGTCCGGCGGCTACAACATCCGCGCGCAGGCGACCACGGTGCCGCGCTCGGCCGAGCCGTTCGACGACGAGGTGGTGGACAGCTTCGAGATCGGCAGCAAGATGGCGCTGCTCGACCAGACCCTGTTCCTGAACCTCGCCGCCTTCCACAACACCTACAAGGACATCCAGCTGTCGGTGTTCACCGCCAACCCGGCCGGCGGTTTCTTCGGCGACTTCACCAACGCCGGCGAAGGCACCGTCAACGGCGTGGAGGTCGAGTACCAGTGGCTGCCCAGCCGCAACTGGCTCATCAGCGGCAACCTGGCGTGGCTGGACGCGAAGTACGACGAGTTCCTCTTCGCCGGGGTGGACATCGCCGACGAACAGGAATTCACCAACGCTCCCGAGTTCTCCGGTGCGATCAACCTGGAGTGGCGCACCGACCTGGCCAACGGCGGCAACCTGTCCGCGCGCGTGGGATACAGCTACCAGAGCGAGGTGGTGGCCACCACCGAGATCATCCGCGTCAACCAGCCGCCGGCCGCGCCGTTCGGCCAGCCGCCGATCTCGCAGGACGGCTATGGCCTGGTCAGCGCCGGCGTGATCTGGAAGCTCGACGATGCCTGGAGCTTCTCGCTGCAGGGCAGCAACCTGTCCGACAAGGAATACCTGACCACGGGCTACAACCTGGCCCAGGCGCTGGGCGTGTACACCGGCTTCTACGGCCCGTCGCGGCAGTACAGCCTGACCGCGCGCTACGACTTCTAGCGTCCGCATCCGCTGCCCCGGAACGGCCCGGGGCAGCGCCACCCCCGTCTCCCCTCGCGACGCCCGGCCCGCGTCCGGGCGATGCAGGCCGGCAGCGATAGTCGCCCGGGCCTGCCCGACCCCGGCCCGGTGCGGCGCGCGGCGCCTGCGCGCAATGCGTGGCTGGTTTCGACCCCGTTCCGCGTTGGACCGATCGCAGGGGAGAAGCCATGTACGCACCGCTGTTCCGCCAGATCCTATTTCCGCTCTACGAAACCGGGATCCGGCGGCGGGGGACGTTGCGGTACCTGGAGGAATACGAGCGCAGCCAGTGGCTGCCCGCCGCGGAACTCGAGGCACTGCAGTGGCGCAAGCTGCAGGCGCTGCTGCGCCATTGCTGGGACGAGGTGCCGTTCTATCGCCAGTCGTGGTCGGCGGCGGGGGTGCGCGCGATCGAAGACATCCGCGGGCCGCAGGACTTCGCCTGCCTGCCCATCCTGCACAAGCAGGACGTGCGCGAGCACTTCGAGGCCCTGAAGGCGACATCGCTGCGCGACCGGCTGCTGTACAAGACCACCGGCGGCTCCACCGGCGAGCCGCTGACCATCGGCTACACGCGCGAGAGCTACGAGCGGCGCATGGCCGCCATGTTCCGCGGCTATGGCTGGGGCGGCGCGCCGCTGGGCACGCGCGCGCTGTACCTGTGGGGCGTGCCGGGCAACGCCCTGCGCCAGCGCCTGCACCATGCGGCCTTCAACCGCCGGATGCTGGACGTGTTCCCCATGAGCGACCGCAACATGGGCGAATACGCCGACCAGATCGACGCATACAAGCCGCAGGTGGTGGTGGCGTACGTGTCCTCGATCGTGCGCCTGTCGCGCTGGCTGCTGGACCACGGGCGGCGCGTGCATGCGCCGCAGACCGTGCTGTGCGCGGCCGAACCGCTGCACGACTTCCAGCGCGACCTGATCGGCCGTGCGTTCGGCTGCCCGGTCTTCAACACCTACGGCTGCCGCGAAGTGATGCTGGTGGCGTCCGAATGCGGCTACGGCGGGCTGCACGCCAACGCGGACCACCTGCGCGTGGAACTGGGCCGCTCGCACGCCGGGCTGGCGCCGGTGGGCGCGGCATCCGCCGTGCGCACCCGGCAGGAGGTGATCGTCACCGACCTGCACAACTACGGCATGCCGCTGGTGCGTTACGCCAACGGCGACCTCGCCACCCCGCGCCAGGGTCAGTGCCCCTGCGGCCGGGGCCTGCCGATGCTGGCGCACGTGGACGGACGCAGCATGGATGCGCTGCGCTCGCCGGATGGCCACTACGTCGGCGAATACCTCGAGCACCTGGTCTTCACCACGCCCGGCATCCGCCGCTTCCAGGCGGTGCAGTCGCGGCTGGACGAGATCGAGGTGCGGATCGTGCGCGGCGATCAGTTCGATCCGGTCTCGGCCGACCGCATCCGCGAACGCATGCGCGAGACCTACGGCGAGGCCCTGCAGCTGCGCTTCGTGTACCAGGACGACATTCCGCTGACCCCCAGCGGAAAACTGCGCGTGGCGGTTTCGCGCCTGACCGCTGCGGCGGCCGGGCTGTGCGTGGAGATCGAGGAACTGCTGCTGACCAGCGGCCTGGGACACATCGCACTGGCGATGGCCTGAGCGCGCCGCCTGCGGCTGCACGCGGTGCGCCGGTCGGGGCGGTGGCCGATGCCGGGCCTGCCGCTGCGCGAGCGGCCCGCTATCCTCGGCGCATGCCACGCCGCCGCCCGCCACACGCACCCGCGCAGCCGCGCCCATCGGCACGGCAGGCGACGGCATGCTGACGCCGGCGGTCGTCGTGGCCGCAGCACTGCTGTGGCTGGGCCTGCTGTTCGGCATCGCGGTGTACGGCGAACGGCGGCCCGCCGCGTTCGCGGCGCGCTGGCCCACGGTGTATGCGCTGTCGCTGGCGGTGTACTGCACGTCGTGGACGTTCTTCGGCACGGTCACGCAGGCGGCGCGCTACGACTGGCCGGTGCCGCCCACCTTCGTGGGCACCATCGCGCTGTACGTGCTCGGTGCCGGGGTGCTGGTGACGCTGGTGCGCCAGGTGCGCGAGGCCGGGGTGACCTCGCTGGCCGACTACATCGCCACGCGCCTGGGCAAGGACAGCTGGCTGGCGGCCACGGTCACGCTGGTGGCGGTGGGCGGCATCGTCCCGTACATCGCGCTGCAGCTCAAAGCCGTGGCCATGAGCTACGCGCTGCTGGTGCGCGGCGGCGCGGCGCAGGCGCCCGCCGCGCAGCTGCCCGCCTGGCAGGACGGCGGGCTGTACGTGGCGCTGTCCATGGCCGCGTTCGCCATGCTGTTCGGCACCCGCAGCGCCAGCGCGGCCGAACACAACCGCGGGCTGGTGCTGGCGATGGCGTTCGAGGCGCTGCTCAAGCTCGCCGCGATGCTGGCGCTGGGTGCGTTCGTGCTGGCTCTGCCCGAGGCGCCGGCGGGCGCGACGGCAGTCGCGCCGCCGACGCCGCCGACCTGGTCCGGCTTCGCGCCGCTGGTGATCCTGGGCGTGCTGGCGATGTTCACGCTGCCGCACCAGTTCCACGTGGGCGCGGTGGAGTGCCGCGACGAACGCCACGTGCGCCGCGCGCGCTGGCTGTTCCCGCTGTACATGCTGCTGATCGCGCTGCCGCTGCTGCCGCTGGCGCGTGCCGGCAAGGACTGGCTGGGCAGCGGCGTGGCCTCCGACCTGTACGTGCTGGCGCTGCCGCTGGCGCACGGGCACGAAGGCCTGGCGCTGTTCGCGTTCCTGGGTGGGCTGAGCGCCGGCACCGGCATGGTGATCGTGAGCACCCTGGCGCTGAGCCTGATGATCGGCAACCACCTGCTCACGCCGCTGCTGCTGCATGGCCCGTGGGCCACGCGCGGACGCGACCTGCGTGGCGCGGTGCTGATGCAGCGGCGCGTGGTAATCCTGGCGATCGTGCTGCTGGCATGGGTGTACAGCCGCTTGGTCGCGGGCAACGACGCGCTGGCGGACGTGGGTGCGCTGTCGTTCTCGGCACTGGCCACGCTGGCGCCCGCCGTGGGCTTCGCCCTGTGGCGGCCGCAGACGCCGCCGCGCGCGGTGGTGGCCGGCATCGCCGCCGCGGTGCTCACCTGGACGTGGCTGCTGCTGGTCCCGGTGCTGGTGGAAGCGCGCGGCCCCGGTGCCGACTGGCTGGGGCAGGGGCCGTGGGGGCTCGCGTGGCTGGCGCCGGATGCGTTCCTGGGGCTGACCGGCTGGAGCCGCCTGGGCCGCGCGGTGGGCGTGAGCCTGCTGTGCGCACTGGCGGTGCCCTGGCTGTGGGCGGCATGGACGCAGGGTGCCCCGCGCCGCGCGGCGTCGCGCGGACTGGACGCCGACACCCTGCGCGAAGTGGGCCTGCGCTTCCTGCCGCGCGAGCGCGTGGAGCTGGCGCTGCACGACGCGCCGCGCAGCGGCGCGGCCAGCGAATCGCAGCTGGAACGCGAACTGGCCAGCGTGCTTGGCTCGGCCTCGGCGCGCCTGCTGCTGGACGCCGCACGGCGCGAGGCCGGGCGCGATTTCGAAACCGTCGCGGCCATCGTCGGCGAGGCCTCGCAGGACCTGCGCTTCAACCAGCGCGTGCTCGAAGGCGCGCTGCAGAACATGACCCAGGGCATCAGCGTGGTGGACGCCGACCTGCGGCTGGTCGCGTGGAACCGGCGCTACGCCGAACTGTTCGGCTTCCCTGACGCCCTGCTGCAGGTGGGCACGCCGATCGCGGAACTCAGCCGCTGGGCGCTGCGCCACGTGCAGGGCGGTGTGGACGTGGAAGCCGCGCTGCAGCGGCGCCTGGCGCACATGCGCGCCGGCACCCCGCACCTGTCGGAGCGCCGCCTGCCCGTCGCAGGCGCAGGCGGTGCCGCCGATGCCGCCCCCGCAGAGGCGGTGATCGAGATCCGCGGCAATCCGCTGCCCGGCGGCGGCTTCGTGGCCACCTTCACCGACGTGACCGCCTTCCGCCGCGCCCAGGACGACCTGCGGCGCAGCAACGAAACGCTCGAACAGCGCGTGGACGAACGCACCGCGCTGCTGCAAGCCGCGCGCGACGAGGCCGAGCGCGCCAACGACGCCAAGAGCCGCTTCCTCACCGCGGTGGGCCACGACCTGCTGCAGCCGCTGCACGCCGCGCACCTGTTCACCGACGCGCTGCAACGGCAGGTGCAGGACCACCCGGTCGGCACGCTGGCCCAGGCCGAACTGGCGCAGGCCAAGCTGGCCCAGATCCGCGGCGCGCTGGCGTCCACCGCCGACCTGCTGACCGGGCTGCTGGACATGTCGCGTCTGGATGCCGGCGGACTGGTGCCCGCGCCGCGCGCGTTCCCGCTGTCGGAAGTGCTCGAGCCGCTGGCGTCGGAGTTCGCGGCCATGGCGGCGGACAGCGGCCTGCGCTTCCGCCATGTGCGCAGCGGCGCGTGGACGCACGCCGATCCGCAGCTGCTGCGCCGCATCCTGCAGAACTTCCTGGCCAACGCGGTGCGCTACACGGCGCACCGCCATGCGCCGCCCGCAGCAGCGGCTTCAGCCGCGATCGCGTCCTCTTCAATCGACGCAAGCCCGGCGGCCGCGCCGCAGACCGCCGCGGCTGCCGGACACGCGCACGCGTCACCGGGTGCGGCCGCGTGCGGCAGACCAGCGGGCGCGATCCTCCTGGGCGTGCGCCGTGCAGGTGCCGCGCTGCGCATCGAGGTGCACGACACCGGCCCCGGCATCCCCCCCGGGCAGCAGGCGCTGATCTTCGAGGAGTTCCGCCGTGGCGAACACGCGCCCGGGCAGGGCCTGGGGCTGGGGCTGTCCATCGCCGACCGCATCGCGCGCCTGCTGGACGCGCCCATCGGCCTGCGCAGCACGCCCGGGCGCGGCACCACCTTCCACCTGCAGGTGCCATGCGTGTCCGCGCCGGCCACGCCGGCCACCGGCGCCGCGCCGCGCACCTACGCCGGCCTGCGCGTGCTGGTGGTGGACAACGTGCCCACCGTGCTGCAGGCGCTGCGCCAGATGCTGGAAGGCTGGGGCTGCACCGTGCTGGCCTGCGCCGGCGGCGAGGCGGCCGAACTCGCGCTGCAGCAGGCGCCTGCGGATCTGTGGCTGCTCGACTACCACCTGGACCACGGCGACACCGGCGTGGCCCTGCACGGGCGCCTCGCCGAACGCTTCGGCCCGCGTCCCGCGCTGCTGCTCAGCGCCGACCACGGCGACGCCGTGCGCCGCGCGGTGCTGGAAGCCGGACTGCCGTTGCTGCCCAAGCCGGTCAAGGCGCTGGCGCTCAAGTCGGTGCTGGACCGCCTGCGCGTGGCGACGCGCGAGTGAGCGCCGGGCGTCTACATGCGTGGAGCAGATCCAGCGTGGCCACCTGATCCCGTGTTGCCACGTCCATCAGCCCGAGCACGGTGTGGAACAGGTTGTCGTGGCTGGCGGGCTTGCGGGCCTGGTTGCGCAGGCAGGCCATATCCACGCCGCGCGACGCCGCGAAGCCGTGCGAGAGCCACAGCACCATCGGCACCTTGACCTGCTCGCGCGGCGCGATCGCATAGGGAATCCCGTGCAGGAAGAGGCCCTTCTCGCCCAACGACTCGCCGTGGTCGGACACGTACAGCATCGCGGTGTCCAGGTCCCTGCGCGCCGCGAGCTGCCGGACCAGGCGCGCGAGCACGGCGTCGGTATGCAGCACCGCGTTGTCGTACGCGTTGACGATCTGCGCGACGCTGCAGTCGGCCAGCTCGTCCGCGCGGCAGGCGGGGCGGAAGCGCTCGCTGCGCGCCGGATAACGCCTGAAGTAGCTGGGCCCATGGTTGCCCAGCATGTGCAGCACCACTACCTGGTCGCCCTTGTTGGCATCGAGGATGCCATCGAGCCCCTCCAGCAGGATCTCGTCGAAGCACTCGTCTTTACACATGGCGGTAGCGTGGCGGAACGAGTCGAAAGGCAGGCCGTCGCAAACCCCCTTGCAGCCGGTCTGGTTGTCGCGCCAGAGCGTGGCCACGCCGGCGCGTTGCAGCACGTGCAGCAGCGATTCGGAGCCTTCGATGCGCTCGCGGTCGTAGTCCCGGCGGCCGATGGGCGCGAACATGCACGGCAGCGAGACTTCCGTGGCCGACCCGCAGGCGGTGACATCGGGGAAGTTCACCGGGGCGAGTGCCGCCAGCTCAGGCGTGGTCTGGCGGCGATACCCGTTGAGGCCCCAGTTCTGCGCGCGCACGGTTTCACCGACCACCAGCACCAGCACCCGCGGCTGGCGGACGGCCAGCGGCGAAGCGACGCGGGCGTCGGCGCCGACGATCCGGCGCGGACCGTGCGGCTTCTGCGCGTTCAGGAGTAGCCGTGCGGACGACACCAGCACATTGGCGGGCGCCACCAGATGCCGCAGTTCCCGATGCGCGTGCATCAGCCCTGAAATCGGTTGGTAGGCCAGCGCCAGGCTCGCCAGCAGCATCGCCAGACTGGCCGCCAGCTGCAGCGCGCGGCCGCGTGCCGCGTCGCGCAGCGGCAGGCTGCGGATACGCACACGCGTCAGCAGGGCGATGGGCAGCCCGGCAAACAGGGTCAGATGCACCCAGAGCCCGGGCGCAAGCAGTTCGCGCGACTCGGCCACGTCCGTATGCAGGACGTTGCGCAGCATGTCGTCGTCGAAATACACGGTGAAATGCCACGAGAAGTACGCTACCGCCGCTGCCACGCCCAGCAGGACGCCCAGCAGGGGCCTGGCGATGCGACCCACCAGCACCAGCGACATGACCAGCACGTTACTGGCCACGATCGCGAGCGCCAGCGCAAACGCGGTCCATGTACCCGACCATCCCTGCAGCTCACCGGTGGCCCACGTGCCGCGCCAGAAGGCGGCGCTGGCGGTGACGCTGAAGAACACACCGGCCAGGCACGCCAGCTGCGTCGTAGTCAGGGACCAAGTCCGCAGCCGCGGCCACACGGAGCGCTGCAGCGTGGCGCTCACGCTTGCTGCTCCGGCAGCGGGGCGCCGGGCGACCACGGCCATGCGCGCCACAGCCCTAACGCAACCAGCCAGCAGACCAGTGCGCTGGCCACGTCATGCGAAGCGAAGTGCGCGCCACGCAGCTGCTGCCCGAGACCGAACACCAGCCCGGCGGCAAGCGCAGTGCCCAGTGCCACCCACCGCAGGCGTGGCGCAGACTGCAGAGCGGCGAAGTACAGCGAGAGCCAGGCGTATCCCGCGCTGGCGTGGCCCGCGGGAAAGCAGCGTGCGCGTGACCATTCGCCAGGTCGCGCATCGAACAGCCCGATCCAGCGGTGGTCGCCGCCGTAACGCACGAGATCCCAGGGGCAATCGACGTTCGTGACCGCCTTGAGCGTGGACACGGCAAGCGTGGCCAGCAGCACGCTGACCAGCACATAGCCCGTGGGCGCGTGCCACCGGTGACACGCCTCGCGCCGGATCGTGGCCGCGAAGCCCACCGCAAGCGCCAGCCACGCGCCGATGCTTGTGGCCCGGCCCGCGCGGTGCACTCCCAGCTCCAGCCAAGGCGCGTGGCGCCACGTCCACGCGCCGCCTTCCAGTCGTACCAGCGCGTCGGCTAGCGTCCGGTCGCCCCCGGCCTGCAGCAACGCGATGAGCAGCAACGCACCGCCTAGCGGAACCCACAGATGCAGCCGCTGGAAGCGCGCAGACCGATCTGTTCGATGGAGAGCGGCGGGGTCGCCAAGGGCCACGAGAAAGGTTGCAGGCATAGAGAGGCCGGTTCCGGTGCGAGGTCTTCAGCTTCCGCTGGAACCTGTCGGAAAGCGGTCGGAACGCCCTTGGCTTTTCGTTAACCGCAGCGCGATCGGGTAACGTCGCCCTGTCTTCGGCACGGGCTCCTCTTTCATGCGCATCCTGGTGGTCGAAGACCAAGCGCCGCTGGTGGCTAGCCTGTTTGCGTACTTCGAACCGCGCGGTCACGTGCTCGATGCCGCGCCCGACGGCGTGACTGGCCTCAACCTGGCCCTGACCCAGCATTACGACGTGATCCTGCTGGACTGGATGCTGCCGCGCATGGACGGTCCCGAACTGCTGCGCCACCTCCGCGCGTCCGACGCGCGCGACGTGCCCGTGGTGATGCTGACGGCGCGAGACGAGATTCCCGACAAGGTGTCCGGCTTCCGCGCAGGTGCCGACGACTACCTCACCAAGCCGTTCGCCCTGGCGGAACTTGAAGTGCGGATCGATGCGGTGGTGGGGCGCTCGCGCGGCGCACACCGGCGCGACGTGCTGGTGGTGGCCGACCTGCGCTATGACCTGCGCACGCTGGAGGTGACGCGCGGCCAGCGTGCGCTGCATCCGTATCCGGCAGGCCGCAAGCTGCTGGAGGTGCTCATGCGCGCAAGTCCGTCGGTCGTTCCCAGGCGACAGCTCGAGTACGCATTGTGGGGAGACGATCCGCCGGAAGGCGACCTGTTGCGCTCGCATATGCACGAGCTGCGCCGCGTCGTGGACGCGGACGACGAGCCGCGCCTGATCCATACGTTGCCAAGGGTCGGCTATCGGCTGGCGGTCGCAGGCTCCGCGCGATGAGCCAGAGCAGCCTGCAGGCGCGCCTGATCGCCGGCATGCTGGCGGCGCTGGCCGTGCTGTCGATCGCCATGGTGGTGTACGGCCAGTTCATCAACGAGGCAGCGGAGCGCGTCGTGTTGCGCAGCCTGTTGAGCGTGGAGATGGATCAGGCCGTGCAACGGCTGCAGGGGCGTGAGGCCGCGCCAGCCGCGCATACCGGCAGGATGCGGCTCTACGACGGCGCCACCGCGCCGCTCCCGCGTGGCCTGCAGGGGCTCGGTCCCGGACTTCACGACGACATCGTGGTCGACGGTCAGGATACCGTCGCGCTCGTGCGCGATGCGCTGGGCAGGCGCCTGGTACTGGCGCTGGAGATCGGTGAGTTCGAGCGCGAAGAAGTGCGCCTGGCCCGCGAAGTGGCGTTGTCCTCACTGGCGCTGGTGGCACTGTTCGCGCTGGTGCTGGCATGGGGCACCCGCCGGATGTTGCGTCCGCTGGACACGCTGGCGTCCGAGATCGAGCGCCTGAATCCGGATGTGCCCGCCTCGCGGCTGCAGGCGCCTGCCGGCGCAACGCGCGAGCTTCAGGTGATCGCCGATGCGTTCAATGGCTACCTCGAGCGACAGGCCCGTTTCATGGAACGCGAGCGCGACTTCGTCCATCTCGCCAGCCATGAGCTGCGCACACCGGTCTCGGTCGTCGCACAGGCAGCCGAGCTCGCGCTGGCGTCGGATTCGCTTGCACCGCCCGACCGCCACCAGCTCGATCGCATTGCGGCGACCAGCGCGCACATGGAACGCCTGATCGGACTGCTGTTGTTGCTGGCCCGAGACCCGGCACGCATCGTGGATGGCGCATGCGAGGTCGACCTGGTAGCCGAACTGGACAGCATCGTCGACGATCATCGGCATCTGCTGGCGGGGCGCGCGCTCGCCATCGAAACGCTGCTGCCGTCCTCCGCACCGCGTACGGTCCCGGAGCCCGTGTTTCGCACGGTGTTCGGCAACCTGCTGCGCAACGCCATCGAACACAGCGGGCGCGGCACGCTTGTCGTGCGGATCGAGGCCGGCGGCGACATCGTCATCGACGATCCGGGGGAGGGCATGACCGCTTCGGAAATCAGCGCGCGATTCGCTCAGGCGGCACGTCAGGGCGGTGGCGCGGGTGACGGGATCGGGCTGCCGCTCATCGCCCGACTGTGTGAGCACATGCAGTGGTCGTTGCGATTCGAGGGGCTCGACCCCAGAGGCACCCGCACTCGGCTCACGATCAGGGGGTAAGGCCCAAGTCCCACGCTGATCTGGCCGCAATGCGCTATCGCCGTCGCCCGCTGTGCACGCGCGTCGCGCATGTCGACGGCGTGCGATGCGGCCGTCGTCCTACGGCACGTGGCGCATCGCCACGTCGCATCGCTCATAACGCGCGCCGTAGCGGGCCATGATCTGCGCGTCGTGCCGGAAGCCGAGCTTTGCGTACAGGTGGATCGCCGCGGCGCACTTCGCGTTGGTCAGCAGGTACAGCGGGTCGGCGCCCAGCGCCTTCGCGCGTTCGATGGCCGCATGGAGCAGGAACTCGCCGGCCTTCCTGCCGCGCGCGGATTCGCGCACGCCCATCTTGGTCAGCTCGTAGCTGGTGGCGCCGGTCTTCTGCAGCGCGCAGGTGCCCACGATGCCCAGCCCCGCGGCTTCCACGAACAGGATGGCGCCGCCGGGGTCCACGATCCGCTCACGCGGGTTCTCCAGCACATCGCGGTCGGTGTCTTCCAGGCGGAACATCGCGGTGATCCATTCCGCGTTGATGTCGTGGAAGTGGTGGGCCAGGGCGTCGCTGAATTCGACGATGGACAGTGGCTGCGGCATGGCGGGGGCGCGTGGGTGGCTGGGTTTGCATCGTGCCACCGGCGTCCGGGTTGGGCCGCACCGCCCCCCCCCCGGGAGGCGGCGCGCCGGGGAGGGTCTCCGGACGTCATTGAGGGCCGGGTGGTCATCGCCGGGTGTTTTCAGGCCGCGCGCGAGTGCGGCGCGGTTGGCCACGAGTGCCGCCAGTTCGCTGGCGAGCGGTTTCCGGTGGGCGGCGAGTGCGTGGCAGACGTGTGCGATCGGATTCCAATCATCGGCGAGTGGATTTCATTCATCGCCGAATGGATTTCACTGATGCGCGAGTGGAATTCAGTCATGCGCCAGTGGAATTCAGTCATCGACGAGTGTTTTCCGGTCATGCACGTGCGGATTCCGGTCATGAACGAGTGCGTCGCGGTCGTGCATGCGTGGATTCCGGTCATAAGGCATGGCGGCTGCCTGCCGGCGCGCGCGCAGCTGCGCTGCCGTGTCGACGGGAACGGTGCCGGACGCACGCTCGGGGCGAGACGGGGCTTTCAGGGTGCCGCGGGTCGTCCACGGCAGTTCGATGGCGGCAGAGGCGCCTGCGGCTCGCCCGCGCTACTCCACGCGCCGTGCCGGATCCACTAGTTCCAGCTCCCGCAGCACCACGCCGGCCTGGGTGCGGTTGCGCACGCCCAGGCGGTCGAAGATCGCGGACAGGTGCGCCTTCACGGTGCGTTCCTGCACGTCCAGCCGGTCGGCGATCTGCTTGTTGAGCAGGCCTTCTGCCACCAGCGCCAGCACCCGGAACTGCTGCGGCGACAGGCTGGCCAGGCGCGCGGCCAGGGCGCTGTCGTGGGGGGCGCTCTGCGCGCGCTGCACCGCGCCGCGCAGGGACGCGGGCAGCCACTGCTCGCAGGCCAGCACGCTGCGGATGGCGTCGCGCAGCTCTTCCAGCCCCGCGCTCTTGGGCAGATAGCCGGCCGCGCCGTGGTCCAGGGCGCGGCGGATCACGCGCGGGTCGTCGTTGGCCGATACCACCACCACGGCGACGCCCGGGTACTGCGCGCGCACCGCGGCCAGCCCGGCGAGCCCGTGGTTGCCGGGCATGTGCAGGTCCAGCAGCACCAGGTCGATGTCGGGCTGCGCTTCCAGCGTGGCCAGCACGGCATCCAGCGAGTCGGCTTCGTGCACCGACAGGTCGGCCACGGCGTCGGCCGCCGCCTGCCTGAGCGCGGCGCGAAACAGCGGATGGTCGTCGGCGATGAGCAGGGTGGGCATGGCCGCAAGCGTACGTGGGAGCGGACCGGGCCGCGAATGGCGCCGCACTGCGGCGTGGCCGGGCGTGCGGCCGACGCGCACCGAGGCGAGCGCGCGGCGTGCACCTGCGCCGGGCCCCGGCTTGCGTCAACGGCAGCGGCGGCAGCATTCCCCGGCGGGCATGCGCCCACAACCCGGACGAACGTACGATGCCCGCGCCCGGCGTGGTTGCTACCGTGCCGGCATGACCAAGTTCCCCCTGTCCTGGCTGCCCGCCGCATCGGCGCTGCTGCTGGCCGCCTGCGCCAGCGGCGGTGCGCGTCACGAAGGTTCGCCCTCCATGTTCAGCCACGCCCGCAGCAGCGAGCATCGCGGTACCGACGACCTGCTCACCGCCGGCCTGGGCCTGGCGGGACTGCAGGCGCTGGCGCCGCCGGCATTCGCCGATCCGGCGGCGCCCACCCCGGCCGAGCTGCGTTGGCGCGCGCTGTGGAGCAACTGGCGCGGCATTGCGGACCTGGCGCCCGGTGGCGGCTACGGCACGCTGTACGGCAGCGTCGCGGCGGTGCCGGGGCGCGAGTTCCACGCGTACGCCACCGTGCCCGGCGCGACCCATCCGCACCGGGTGATGGTGCAGTTGCCGGATGCGTTCGATGTGCACAAGCCGTGCATCGTGGTGAGCGCGTCCTCCGGTTCGCGCGGGATCTACGGCGCCATCGCCGTGGCCGGTGCCTGGGGCCTGCCCAAGGGCTGCGCCGTGGCGTACACCGACAAGGCCGCCGGCACCGACTGGTTCGACCTGGACGCGCAGCGCGGCGTGCGTGCGGATGGCACCGTCGGCGCGCTGGGCGAGGCCGCGGACCTGGCCTTCGTGCCCGACGCGCCGGTCGGCGCATCCGGCGTGGCCTTCAAGCACGCGCATTCGCAGGACAACCCGGAAGCCGACTGGGGCCGCCACGTGAAGCAGGCGGCGCAGTACGCGCTGCACGTGCTCGCCCAGGCGCATCCGGGGCGGCGCTTCGACTTTGCCAACACCCGCGTGATCGCGGTGGGCATCTCCAACGGCGGCGGCGCGGTGCTGCGCGCGGCCGAAGGCGACAGCGACTGGCTCGACGCCGTGGTCGCCGGCGAACCCAACCTCACCGTGGCCGGCGCGCGCCCGCTGTACGACGTCACCACCGAAGCCGCGTTGCTGATGCCTTGCGCGCTGCCCGCGCTGGGCCTGCCGCCCGTGCCGTACGCCGCCGCGCGCTGTGCAGCGTTGCGCGACGCGGGACTGGTGGAAGGCGCGGACCTGGCAACCCGGCAACGCTCCGCGCTGGACCGACTGCGCGCCAACGGCTGGAGCGACGCGGCGCTGCGCGCCGGCGCGATCAGCGTCGCCTTCGACCTGTGGCGCGCGGTGGGTAGCGGCTACGCCGCGGCATACGGGCGCTACGGCGTGGACGCGCATCCGTGCGGCTACCGCTGGTCCGCGCAGGACCAGGCCGGGCTGTCGCGCCCCGCAAGCGATACCGAGCGCGCCGCGTGGTGGGCCGATGCCAGCGGCATCCCGCCGGGCGCGGGCGTGGGGCTGGTGGACGCGAAGGCGTCTGCTGGCAGCGCATCCGGCGATCCGGCGTTCGCCGGGCTGCGATGCCTGCGCGCGCTGTGGGACGGGCAGGGCGCCGATGCCGACCGGGTACGCAAGGGCGTGGCCGAGCTGCGCGCCACGCCGCCGCGTGCAGGCCTGCCGGTGCTGGTAGTGCACGGCGCCGACGACGGCCTGGTGCCGATGGCGTTCACCAGCACGCCCTATGTCGCCGCCGCACGCGCTGCGGGGCGCGAGCATGTGCGCTTCTGGCAGGTGCGCAATGCGCAGCATTTCGACGCCTTCCTGGGCCTGCCGGTTTACGCCACGCAGTACGTGCCCCTGCTGCCGTACGTGTACGCCGCGCTGGATCGCGCCTGGGCGCATCTGGACACAGGCGCACCGCTGCCAGCCGATGCGCAGATCGCCACCACGCCGCGCGGGGCGGGCAAGCCGCTAGATGCGACGCACCTGGCGATCCCGCGCTAGGGGCTACGGACGCGGCCGAAGTGTCGCGCCATGCCCGCTTCGCGGCGGATCGCCACGACGCTTGCGATGTGTCGCCGTGCCTACCTCAGCCAGCGCCGCAGGTGCGCGTACGCCTCGTCGCTGCCCAGCAGCTCCAAATGGTTGGTGCGATGGACCAGCGCGCGCCGCGTGGCGGGAATGCGCAGCGTGAAGCGCCGCTGCGGATGCTGGCCGAAGGCGCTGGCGACCTGCACCAGGCCGTCGCCGCGCAGGGTGTTGTGCGCCAGGTCTTCGCGCGGCGCCTGCGCCGTGGCCGCGATGGCGTAACCCGCCACGTGCGCGGGCAGCGGCGTGGGGCTGCGGCGGTCTTCGCGCGCATCGCCGCCGCGGCCACGCCAGTCGCTGGCGCGCACGTTGCCGTGGCGCAGGTCGCGGATGCCGGCGCTGCGGATCCGCCCCAGGCGCGCGAACGGCGCGGTATACGGGCTTGCGCCGAGCAGCAGATCCACCCAGCTGCCCGCGCGCTCCAGCGGCGCGCCGTGGTGCGGCGTGCCCAGGAACACCAGCTCGCGCAGCTGCGGCAGCCAGCGCACGTCGCGACCTTCGTCCATGTGTTCTTCGGCCACGACGCAGGCCGCGCGGGCCACCAGCCCGCCCATGCTGTGGCCGACGATCACCAGTTCGTAGATGGGCACCGGCCAGGCCGCGACCAGCTGCTCCAGCCGCGCCGAGAGCTGTCGCCCGTTGTCGGAGATGCGGCGGCCGGTGTTGTAGTGCAGGTACAGCGGCGTGTAGCCCAGGTCGCGCGCCAGCGCCGCGCCGTGGTCGTGTCCGCCGTAGCGCCACTGGCGGTCGTTCATGCACAGGCCGTGCGCCAGGACCAGCACGCGCCCGGATGCATGCGGCAGCTGGCGCTGCAGGGCGCGCCGGCCCAGTGACAGGGGTTCGCCTTCGTGCCGCAGCCGCATCGCGATGGCCAGCGGATTGCCGGTGGCGGCCAGATGATCGCCCAGCACGCCGTTGAGCGCGGCGACCACGGCGTCGCGCTGCGGCAGCGTCATGCCGCGGTCCAGCAGCGGCGCCAGCGCGGCCAGGGCCGCATCGATGCCGCCGCCGACCAGCCGGGTGGCACCGCGGATGCTGCGATACACCCATCCCGACACCAGGCCGGTGCCGCCGCCCGCCGACGCACCGAAGATCCCGGGCAGGCCCACGAGGTTGGCGTGCACGGCTTCGACCAGATCCACCACGCCGGTGACGGCGTCGATGGCCAGCCGCCCCGCGCCGCGCAGGTCGGCGGCGTTGCGCGGCTTTGCCGATGGAGTGCGTGCGGCGACCGGGTTCGCGGCACGCCGGGTGGAGGTGGGCTTCATGCGCCCGGAGCCTAGCGTGCGTGCACGGAGTGAATGTTCCAGAGCAGCCGGCACGCGCGGCGATCCTGGTCCCGGCACCCAGCCTGCGTGGTCGACGTCGACGCAACGCAATGCAGCGCCCGCGTGCCGCTGCCGCTGCGATGGCGCTGCGGGCGCAAGCCGCCCTGCTGGCACGGCCGCGGCTTCACGGGCGCTTTGGCATGCTGCGCGCGTTCCCGCCAACGGTCCGCCCCATGCCGCAACGCCACTTCTCCATGCTGCGGGATTTCCATCTCGCCGACTGGTTCACCTTGGCCAATGCCTTCTGCGGCACGGGCGCGATCTTCGCGGCGATGCGGTTCCTGCAGGAAGGGGCGGCTTCCGAAGGGAACGTCCGCGACTTGCTGATCGGCATGGCGCTGATTCCGCTGGCTTTCGTGTTCGACGCGCTCGATGGACGCATCGCGCGCTGGCGCAAGGTCGCCTCCACGCTGGGGCGCGAACTCGATTCGCTGGCCGACGTGATTTCCTTTGGCGTGGCGCCTGCCGCGCTGGGCTACGCCTGCGGCCTGCAGGGCGGCTGGGACTGGGTGGTGCTGAGCTATTTCGTGGGTTGCGGCGTGAGCCGCCTGGCGCGCTACAACGTGACCGCCGAAATGCTGTCCGGAGACGAAGGCAAGGTGAAGTACTTCGAAGGCACGCCGATCCCGACCAGCGTGGCCATCGTCGGCCTGCTCGCAGCCGCGGCGTGGACCGGCAGCATCGGCGAGAACCTGTGGCTGGGCATGGTGCAGCTGGGACCGTGGCAGCTGCATCCGCTGGTGCTGGTGTATGCGCTGTCCGGCTCGCTGATGATTAGCAAGACCCTGCGCATCCCCAAACCGTAGGCCCGTCCCGGCCCGTTCTGGAGACCGCGCGTGGCACGGGGTGCGGATCCATGCGCAGCGGCGGGTTCGCATCACGCGTGTGCCGTGCACACTCCCGGTCGGGTGGTTTTCCAGGGTGGCGCGCATCGCGCATGCGGCGCCATCGCAGTGCCGTGCGATGCGCAGCCGCGCCCTGCGCCTTGCACCGCGTGCGGTCATGCACCGTTGCTACACTCGAACCGAACGCGGAGGACTCATGGCACACAACCCTTTCGGCGCATTCGGCCCCGGCATGGCGGACACCGCCTCCGCCAATCCCGCCGACTGGCAGCGCAACTTCGAGGCGCTGACGCGCCAGTACTGGGCCGCATGGGGCGAGAGCCTGCGCGCGGCCGGCGGGCAGCCCGCGGTGCCGCAGGGCGTGCCCGGCTGGCACGACGCGGTCGAGTGGTGGAGCAAGCTGGCGCACGGCGGGCGCAGTGAAGCCAACGACCTGGTCGAGCGCTTCAACGCCCAGGCCCGCCACTGGTTCGGCCAGATGCAGCAGGTGGCCGCGCAGTTCGCCGGCCAGGACCACGGCGCCGCCGACATCACGCGCGCGTGGAAGCAGGCGCTGGGCGCCGCCGGCGACAACCCGTTCCCGGAGATCTTCAAGGCGATGCGCGGGCAGGGCGCGCAGGGCCTCGACCAGTGGATCGAAGCGGCGTCGCCATACCTTGATGCGTTCCGCCGCGAAGGCATGGGGTGGCTGTCGCTGCCGGCCTTCGGGCTGGGCCGCGAGCACCAGGAGCGCCTGCAGGCGCTGGCCCGCGCGCAGGTCGAATACCAGGAACAGACCGCCGCCTACAACGCGCTGATGGCCAAGGCCGGCGAGCGCGCCTTCGAACTGTTCGAGTCGAAGCTGGCCGAACGCGAGGAACCCGGGCGCCAGCTCACCTCCGCGCGCGCGCTGTTCGACCTGTGGATCGACGCGGCCGAGGAAAGCTACGGCGAGATCGCGCTGTCGCCTGAGTTCCGCCACACCTACGGCGCGCTGGTGAACGCGCAGATGCGGCTGCGCAGCGGCGTGCAGAAGGAAGTGGAACTGGCCAGCGGCCTGCTGGGCATGCCCACGCGCAGCGAGATGGACGCGGCGCACCGCAAGGTCGCCGAGCTGGAACGCCAGCTGCGGCGCCTGCGCGGCGCGGCGCAGGCCCCGCGCACTGCGGCCCAGCCCGCCACCGGGCCCAGCAAGGCAGCGGCTGCGCCGGAGCCCAGGCCGGGTGCGGCGAAAAAGGCGGTGGCGAAACCGCAAAAGGCCGCGCCGCCGGTCGACAAGCCGCGCGACGCCGCGCCTTCCAAGGCCGGGCCCGCGCGCGGGACGGAGGAAGCTGCGAAAGCTACGGCAGCTTCGAAATCCGGCGCCCGCAAGTCCGCACCGCGTGCGGCGCGCGCGGCGAGCCGCGCGGCACGCAAGGCGGCCCCGGCTTCGCTGCTGTCCGGCATCGCCGCACCGGTCGCGCCATCGGCCAAGGCCAAGACTACCGCCAAGGCCAAGGCGAAGGGAGGCAAGTCCGCATGAACGGCCCACTGAAGTTCACCGCCGACGCGCTGGCCGGCGAGTCCATGCAACTCCAGGCCAAGCTGGCCGCGGGCCTGGAGACGCTGCGCCAGGTCGAAGATGTGCACTACGGCGCCACCGCGCGAGAGGAGGTGTGGCGCGACGGCAAGGTGGTGCTGTACCGCTTCGTCGGCGAGCGCCCGCCCACCGCCAAGGTGCCGCTGCTGATCTGCTACGCGCTGGTCAACCGGCCCTATATGGTCGACCTGCAGTCAGACCGCTCCATCGTGAAGGGCCTGCTGGAACGCGGCGAGGACGTGTACGTCATCGACTGGGGCTATCCGGACCGGTCCGACAGGTTCCTGGACCTGGAGGACTACATCGAACGCTTCCTGGGCGGCGCCGTGGACGCGCTGCGCGAACGCTCGGGGCTGGACGCGATCAACCTGCTGGGTATCTGCCAGGGCGGCGCGTTCTCGCTGTGCTACGCCTCGCTGCATCCGGACCGGATCGCCAACCTGATCACCATGGTGACGCCGGTGGACTTCCACACCGGCGACAACATGCTGTCCAACTGGACCCGCGAGCTGGACGTGGACCTGTTCGTGGACACGCTGGGCAACGTGCCGGCGGACCTGATGAACCTGTGCTACCTCACGCTGAAGCCGTTCCGGCTGAACCTGCAGAAATACGTCGGGCTGGTGGACATCCTGGACGACAGGAAGGCGGTGGAAGACTTCCTGCGCATGGAGAAGTGGATCTTCGACTCGCCCGACCAGGCCGGCGAAGCGT